>DATEHV010000018.1:0-34792 GCA_035279445.1 Candidatus Acidiferrales bacterium
CCTGCTCGACCGCGCGGCGCTGACAAGCGATTCGGACGAATACGACGAGACGGTTCCGGTTTCACTGATGACGCTTCACAGCGCCAAGGGTCTCGAGTTCGACGCCGTGTTTCTTGCAGGGCTGGAGGAGAGCCTGCTGCCGCACGGCCGCGCGCTCGATACGCCCGCGGAAATCGAAGAGGAGCGGCGGCTCTTCTACGTGGGTATGACGCGCGCCAAGCATTCGCTCACGCTCTCGCGCGCGATCTATCGCCGCAGCTACGGTGAAGAGCGATTGCGCGCTTCCCTGCCCTCGCGCTTCCTTGCGGAAATTCCCGGCGACCTGATCGAAGCCGCCGCGGGCTCGCAGTCCGAGCCGGGCGAGACGCGCCGCTACGAGCCCGATCCCGAATTCTCGGAGAGCTATGTCCGCCGCCGGCGCCGCCCCCCGTATGGGCGTCCCACCGCTGCGGCTCGCGCTTCGAAGGATCCGCTAGTCGGCACGCGCGTCCGCCACGCCAAGTTCGGCATCGGCACCATCATTGAGGTCGAGGGCGACGGCGAGGATCGCCGCCTCACTGTCAGCTTTCAGGATCACGGCCCCAAAAAACTGCTCGAGCGCTACGCGAATCTGCAGCTCGCCTAACCTCGCAAATCAGAATGAGGCTTGCCCCAGTGATGCGCGATACGCCCCACGCGCGCCCGCGCGAATGCTGAACGACAGGTTGCGCCGAAGGGCCTGCCAAGGTAGAGTTTTCTCCAGTCGCACCGGGAAGGTGGCGATTGGACCCACAGCTTTTCCGTACCAAAAGCATCGACCAGCTCATCTCCGACGCGGACCGACCCGAAAAGCGGCTCAAGAAGTCGCTCGGCTGGCTCAGCCTGACGGCGCTGGGTGTCGGCGCGATCATCGGCAGCGGAATCTTCGTGCTCACCGGAACCGCCGCCGCAGGCGAATCCGTCGAGTTTCCTTCTCTTCTGAAAGCGCCGCTCCTCGACATACTGATGCACGGCCGGCACGCGCTCGGCGTCGCGGGGCGCCCCGGTGCGGGGCCGGCGATTGCGGTGTCATTTTTTCTCGTTGCCGTCGTCTGCGGCCTAGCCGGACTTTGTTACGCGGAGCTTGCGTCCATGATTCCGATCGCGGGCAGCGCGTACACCTACACGTACGCCACGCTCGGCGAGTTGGTCGCTTGGATCATCGGCTGGGACCTCATTCTCGAATACGCCGTATCCAACATGGCCGTCGCCGTAGGATTCTCCGCCTACATCAACAGCCTGCTGGATTCGTTTCATCTGCACATTCCCGACGCTCTGGGCACGCCCGCCTACTCGCCCCAAACCGGATGGGCGCCGCATTTCAACGTCATGGGATTTGTGATTGTAATGATCCTCACGGTGTTGCTCGTCGTAGGGATCCGCGAATCCTCCGGCGCGAACAATTTGATGGTGGGCATCAAACTTCTGGCCATCGTGGTTTTTTGCATCGCGGCCAGCCGATACATTCACCCGTCGAACTGGAAGCCATTCGCCCCCAACGGCTTTCAGGGAATTTTGACCGGCGGAGCCATCGTGTTCTTCACGTACATCGGCTTCGATTCCGTCTCGACCGCCGCGGAAGAGTGCAAAACTCCCAAGCGCGATCTGCCCATCGGGATTCTCGTATCGCTTTTCGTTTGCTCGTTTTTTTACATCGCCGTTGCGCTCGTGCTCACGGGCATTCAGAAATGGCACACGCTCGACAACGCCGCGCCGGTCGCCCAGGCCCTCGAGGCCATCGGCCTCAACGGGGTGAACCGCTGGGTGACGGCCGGCGCGCTCATGGGCATGATTTCGTCCATTCTTGTCTTCCAACTCGGCCAGGCGCGCGTGTGGTTCGCAATGTCGCGCGACGGCCTTCTTCCCGGCGCCTTCTCGCACGTGCACGCACGGTTTCGCACTCCCGATGTCGCCACGTGGGTGGCCGGAGTCGTGGTCGCCATTCCGGCGGGGATATTTGATATCGGCACGCTGGCCGACCTCTCAAACATCGGCACGCTCTTCGCTTTCATTCTTGTTTCAATCGCCGTGCTGATATTGCGGAAGCGCCAGCCGGAGCGCCCGCGCGCATTTCGCGTGCCATGGAGCCCCTGGGTTCCCCTCGCGTCGGTCGCCTTCTGCTTCGTTCTCATGGCCAGCTTGACAGTCGAAAACTGGATACGTTTCTTCGTGTGGCTGGTCATCGGCCTCGTCGTGTATCGCTTCTATGGCCGCAAGCACAGCGGGCTTTCCTCCGCGAAATTGCAGGCGGCTTCGCAAGGAGATTTACGGTGATGCGACGCCGGGTCTGGTCGGGGCTCGCGCTGCTTCCGCTGATCCTGTTTCTCGCTCTGCCCGCTTCGTTCGGCTGGGGAGAAAATGCGGAGCGGACGATCGTGGATAAGGCGGTGGACACGCTGCCGGACGAAATGCTGCCGTTTTTCCGCGCCAACCGTTCGTACCTTGGCCAGCACGCCAATGACCCGGTTCAGTCCGCTGCAAAAACTCCTTCCGAACAGCGCAATGGCTTTATCGAGCTCGATCACTACGGTCAATTCCCGTTCGCCGCGCTTCCGCGCTCCTACTCGGCAGCAGTCACCAAATATGGGCGGCGGAGCGTCGAGGCTCACGGCCTGCTTCCCTGGCAAATCGGGCTCTACAGCCAAAAATTGACGGAGGCTTTGCGCTCGCACAATTGGGACGAAGCCAAGCTTTCGGCCGCGTTCCTAGCCCATTACGTCGCGGCGGCGCACGATCCCTTCAAATCCACCGCTCTCGGCGAGGCAATACTCGCGAGCCAGCCCGGAGTCAACGAGCGCTTCGGCTACGGCCTGGTGGACCGCTATCAGCGGTTCTTCTTTCTGAAGCCGAACGAGGCCACTTTCATCCGCGATCCCACCGACCATGCCTTCGAGATGTCGCTGAGCGCGCATTCGTGGCTGGAGAATATTCTCCTGGCCGACCGCCGCGCCCACGAAGGGCTCTCCGCCTACAATGACGAATACTACGACCGCTTCTACGAACAGGCGGGAGCGGTCTTGATCCGCCAGCTTACCGACGCCTCAACCGACGTCGGTTCATACTGGATGACCGCGTGGATCAACGCCGGGCGGCCGCAATTGCCGGGGTAATGAGCGAACGTGCCAGCCCAAGCGACGCGACCCTCGACGATCCTGGACACCCTTCCGAAGGCCGAGCTGCACCTGCACCTCGAAGGCTCGATCCGGCCCGAAACAGCCGTGGAGCTCGCCGAACGCCACGATGTCAAGCTGACCGCCGAGGAAGTCGCCGCGCGGTACAGCTACTCCAACTTCGCCGGATTCATCGAAGCCTTCAAATGGATTACGTCATTTCTGCGCGATCCGGAGGACTACGCTCTCGTCACACGGAAACTTTTGGAAGAGCTTGTTCAGCAGAACGTCGTGTACGCCGAAATTACGATTTCGGCGGGCGTGATGCTGCGGCGCATGCAGAACGTGGAGGCCAACTTCACGGCCATCCGCGAGGCCAGCGAAGGCGTCCTTTTCCGGCGCGTGCGCACCGCGTGGCTTTTCGACGCCGCGAGGCAATTCGGCCCTGAAGCCGCCATGGAAGTTGCGCGCTGGGCCTCTAAATTGCATCGTTCCGGGGTAATCGGCTTCGGGATGGGCGGTGATGAGCTGGCTTACCCGGCGGTGAATTTTCGGCCCGCGTTCGATCTGGCCCGTGGAGATGGGCTGCGCATCGTGTGTCACGCGGGCGAGCTCGGCGGGCCGGAATCGGTGCGCGACGCGGCGGAGATCCTGGGCGCCGAGCGCATCGGCCACGGCATCGCCGTGATGCACGACCGGGCGCTCGCCGAAGCGCTCTTGACGCGGCGCACGGTGCTCGAAAACTGCATCTCTAGCAATTTTTTGACGGGCGCGCTCGCGAAGCAAACCGCCAAACCCGATGCGTCGCTCGCGGATCACCCGCTGAAGAAACTCCTCGAGGGCGGTTCGCTCGTGACGCTCTCGACCGACGATCCGGGAATGTTTCACACGGACTTGTTGACGGAATATTCTCACGCCGCGTCGCTCGGCCTGTCCAAAGAACAGCTCCTGCAGCTCGCCGAGCAGAGCTTCAACGCGGCGTTCCTTCCGCCCATCGACAAGCGCCAGTTGCTGGAGGATTTTCGTGCGGCGGCGAAATCGGCCGGGCTGATATAATCGAAGGTGGCAAACACGAAAGAAATGAAAGCACACGTGTGGGTCATGCTGAAGTCCACGGTCCTAGATCCCCAGGGGCAGACCATTCAGCGCGCCCTGTCATCGCTCGGCTATTCAAAGGTTGAGGACGTCCGCCAGGGAAAATTTTTCGTCCTGAAGCTGGATGGTCTGAGCCGCGCGGATGCC
Source organism: Candidatus Acidiferrales bacterium (assembly GCA_035279445.1). Lineage (GTDB taxonomy): Bacteria > Acidobacteriota > Terriglobia > Acidiferrales > UBA7541 > Palsa-295. The sequence goes on from DATEHV010000018.1 coordinate 4,371, forward strand.
CAGAGCCAGGTCGAGCGCATCGCAAAGGACGTGCTCACAAATCCTGTCATCGAAGAGTTCCGCTTTGAGATTCTCGAAGGGTAGTTGAAGTTCCCCTGCGCGATCCGGTATCCAGACCGTACGCCGTAACCATTGACCCGCGCATGAACCGGTTGAAACACGTGACCACACCGGGAGAGTCCAATTGCGACACTGTGCTAGCATATTAAGAGGGTCGCCGGACGGTCCATTGCCGCGGCGGCTGGGGAGCGGAAGCTGAAATGTGCGGAATCGTGGGCTACATCGGCCCCAAGCGCGTGGTGCCGCTGATCCTGGATGGCCTGAAGCGGCTCGAATACCGAGGGTATGATTCCGCCGGAATCGCTGTTGTCGGCCAGAGCGGAAAAATGGAGATTCGCCGCGCTCCCGGCAAATTGCGCAATTTGGAAGAATCGATCCGCGTGACTCCGCTCGAGGGTGTTTACGGCATCGGCCACACCCGCTGGGCCACGCACGGGCGCCCCACCGAGGAAAATGCACATCCTCACCGCGACTGCTCGGGCGAAATCGTGGTCGTGCACAATGGGATTATTGAGAACTACATCGAGCTGAAGAAGCAGCTCATCGCCGAAGGCCACAAGTTCATCACGGAAACCGACACGGAAATCATCGCTCACCTGATCGAGAAATTTTCAAAGGACGCGCCGCTCGAGCAGGCGGTCCTGCGTTCCGTGAAGGCCATGACGGGCGCCTACGCGCTCGTGGCGCTCTCGGCGAAGGATCCGAACAAAATCGTCGCCGCGCGCCTGGGACCCCCGATTGTCGTCGGCCTTGGGGAAAAAGAGTTCTTTGTGGCGAGCGACATCCCCGCAATTCTTGCTCACACGCGCAGCGTGTTTTTCCTTGGCGACGGGGAGATGGCGGTTCTCACGCCACAGGGTGTCCGCCTCTCGGATTTCGAGAGCCGTCCGATCAGCCGTCCGGCCCAGCACATCACCTGGGACCCGATCATGGCCGAAAAAGGCGGCTTCAAACATTTCATGCAAAAGGAGATTTTCGAGCAGCCGCGCGCGGTCCGTGACACTCTGCTCGGCAGGATTTCGCAGGAAACCGGAAAAGTTTTTCTGGATCAGATGGACATCACCGAGGAGGAGTTCCGCAATTTCCGCGACGTGAAAATCGTGGCGTGCGGAACGAGCTGGCACGCGGGCCTTGCCGGAAAATTCATGATCGAGCGGCTCGCTCATATTCCGGTTGAGGTGGATTACGGCAGCGAATTCCGCTATCGCGATCCCATTCTCGACAAACACAGCTTGATCATCGCCATCAGCCAGTCGGGAGAAACGGCGGACACGCTCGCCGCCGAGCGCGAAGGCCGGCAAAAGGGCGCGAAGGTCGTCTCCATCTGCAACGTCGTCGGAGCGATGCTCACGCGGGAATCGAGCGGCACGATTTACACGCACGCCGGCCCGGAGATCGGCGTCGCCTCCACGAAGGCCTTTACCGGCCAGCTTACGGCCCTTCTCCTCATGGCTCTCTATCTCGGCCAGGTGCGCGGAAAGCTCGGCGCCGCCCCCTCGCGAACCCTGATGCAGGAGCTGACCCGCATCCCGCACAAGATCGAAACGATTCTCCAGCGCGACGCGGAAATCGAGCTTCTCGCGAGGCAGCTCTTCCGCCATACCGATTTTCTGTACCTGGGCCGGGGGATTCACTATCCGATCGCCCTGGAAGGCGCGTTGAAGCTGAAAGAGATCTCCTATATTCACGCGGAGGGATATCCCGCGGGCGAGATGAAGCACGGGCCGAATGCGCTGATCGACGAAAACCTGCCGGTCGTGATGATCGCCACGCGGGACGAGACCGATCCCGCATCGATGCTGCTCTACGAAAAGACGATTTCAAACTTGCAGGAAGTAAAGGCCCGCGACGGCATCGTGATCGCCGTGGTCACCGAGGGCGATCGCCTGGCCCGCGAGACGGCGGCGCACGTGATCGAGGTTCCGGCGGCTCCGGATATGATCGCCCCGATTCTCGAGATCGCCCCGCTGCAATTGCTCTCGTATCACATCGCCGTTCGGCGCGGGTGCGACGTGGATCAGCCGCGCAACCTCGCCAAATCCGTCACCGTCGAATAGCCTACTCAATCGCTCCCCGGGATTATAAAATGCTCTTCATGCAGGCCCGCTTCTTCTCCAGGCGCATTCTCGCTCCGCTGACGCTGGCTGCCTTCGCGAGCTCGCTGCCGGTTCCCGCGCCGGCGCAGGCCACCGACGTGGCCGCGAACGGAAAACTCGAATCGGTCCGCGTCACCGGCTCCGTCCGATTTCAGTCCGACCAGATTGCGCCCTCCACAGGACTGACGCCGGGCGCTACCATTACGAAAGACGACCTGCAGCGCGGCGCCGACCGGCTGGCCCAGCTCGGCCCGTTCGCAACCGTGCAGTATCGCTATGCGACTCTAGATACCGGAGTGCAGGCGGAATACCAGGTGACTGACGCGCCGGCCCTGCCGGTATGGTTCGATAATTTCGCCTGGTTCAGCGACGACGAGCTGAAGGCCGCGCTCAAGAAAGCCGTGCCCCTGTTCGACGGCACCGCGCCGGAGCACGGCACGGTGCTCGATGACATGTCGGACGCGCTCGTAAAACTCCTCGAAACGCGAGGAGTGCACGCAACCGTTTCGCACGCACTCGCCTCCGCGCCCACCAGCGACGAACGAATCCAGGAATTTCGCGTCGAGGGCGCTGCGGAGTTAAGCGTCGCGAGCGTCGAATTTACCGACGCTCTGGCGCGGAGCGACCGCGCGCTCCAGCAGCGCCTTGCGGACGTCGTGGGCCAACCCTACTCCCGCACTCTCATCGATCTCTTCGAATTCGAGCAGGTTCGTCCGCTTTATCTCTCGCACGCGTTTCTTCGCGCGAAGCTAGGCGTGCCTCGCCCGAGGATCGAGGGCGGCCCCGGGAATTTCCGCGTGTCCGTGGTGATCCCGATCGAACCCGGGCTGCCGTACGCGTGGAATGGGGTCACATGGATCGGCAACTCCGCGCTGACTTCGGCCGAACTCAATGGGCTGGCCGCGGGACTCCGGAGCGGCGATCCCGCCGACGGCATGAAGATCGATACGTACTGGGAAGCCGTGCGCGACGCCTACGGCCGCCGCGGTTACCTGGATGTGAAGCTGGTTGCCAAGCCCGAGTTTGAAGAGTTCTCCAAACGCGTCGCCTATTCCGTTTCGCTCACCGAAGGCACGCAGTACCACATGGGCAAGCTTGTGCTCACCGGACTCTCGATCGAAGGCGAGCGCCGCATTCGCGCCGCCTGGGGAATTGCCTCGGGCGCGGTATTTGACAAAAGCTTCTACGAGGAATTCTACGCGAATGGAATCAAGCAGGCTTTCGTAGGCCTTCCATTTCACTACGATAAGATCGGGCGTTTCCTGCAGGAAGACCAGCCCGCTGCCACCGTCGACGTTCTGCTCGATTTCCAGTAGCCCGCACCCCCTGAATCGAGTGCCCGCCCGGACCCTACGCCCCGCGCATGACTCGACCGAGGAACTTTTCGCCGCACAGTCTCGTACAATTGTGATAGGAACGGCCTTGGTGGCGAGGCGGGTCTTCCAAGAGGGGACATGATTCGACCATGTGAGCGCGCGGGGTTAGCAGCAGCGGCATTCACGGCGACGACGCTCCTAGCATGTTGTCTGGCTGGCTGCGGCCCGGCGTCCAGTGCTTACGGAGTCGCCGACCGGACGTTCACGGTCACTGGCCCCGTCCGCCTGGAACTGACCAACGGCAGCGGCAATGCCCACATTGCGGCAGGCCCGGTCGGCGAAGTCCGCGTCCACGCAGAATTCCACGTGCACGCCTGGCCGTGGGAAAACGCGCAGCGCAAGCTCGAAGAAGTTGAGTCCGATCCTCCCATATCACAAAAGAACGGCCTGGTTCGCGTGGGCGGTCCGGGCTGGCGATGGAACGATATGGTTTCGGCGGATTACGCGATCACCGTCCCGCAAGATACCGATATGCGCGCCGTGTGCGGTTCGGGAAGCGTGGACGTAAACGGAATCCATGGACCGGCGAACTTCACCATTGGCTCCGGCAGCATTTCCGCCACCGGGATCGCGGACGACACGCGCGCGATGGTGGGCAGCGGCGATGTGCGACTCATAGACATCGGGGGCCAAATCGACGCCTCCGCCGGTTCCGGGAATATCGAGATCGAAGGGGCGAAGGGCGAGGTTCGAGCCCATGCCGGCTCGGGCAATGTTCGCATCGAACGCCCGAGCGACAATGTCGTGGCAAACACCGGCAGCGGAAACTTGGAAGTAAGGGACGCGACGGCGGAACTGCGCTTGCGCACAGGCTCGGGCAACATCACCATCGACGGGAACCCAAAATCGGCCGAGTACTGGGATCTCCGATCCGGCTCCGGCGACGTCACGCTCCACGTCCCATCCGGCTCCAGTTTCCGCTTTTACGCGCGGAGCGGCTCCGGCGAAATCAATCTCGGAATCCCTGCGATCACCGAAGGCTCCAGCAGCAAACATGACCTGAGTGCACGGATCGGCAGTGGCGACGCTCGCGTCGAAGTGCAGACCTCCTCCGGGACGATCTCCCTCCACTAGCGCACATTCGTCCCCTGAATACGCGCCCGGCGCAGGCTTCCCGCGATAGAATGTGCTTCTGATGCGAGCGTGTTGCCTCACTTTCTGTGCCGGGCTCCTGCTGGCGTCAAGCTTCGCCGCCCTGGGCCAAGAGCCAAAGCCCGCCCCGCCTTTCTCCAAACCCTCCGCGGCAGCACCCGTGAAAAAAGAAGCGGATCCGGAAGAGGAACTCCAGAAAGCTCTGGATAACGCGGGGAACGACAGCGCGGCCCTGGCTCGAAACCTGAGGGCGTACCTCCAAAAATTCCCGGACGCCCCGCGAAAGCCCGGCGTCTACCGCGCGCTGGTGGAGGCGTGCCAGCAGATTCGAGATAACGCCTGTGCGCTCGACTTCGCGGAGAGGCTGATCGCCGTCCGTCCCGACGACTCGCAGATGATGCTCCTGGCCGTGAACCTTCTCGAGGACCGGGGCGACGAGGCGAGCCTCGCGCGCGCCGCCGGCTACGTCACACGCGTTCTCGACCGCGTCGAAAAAGCCTCGCCGGACGAGAGGCCCGCCCGCGAGTCCGTCGCCGACTGGCAGGATGGCCAGGCACAGCTTCGCACGGCGCTCTACTACATCCGCGGCCAATCGGAGAACTCGCGTCACGATTACGACGCGGCGGTCAAGGATCTCCAGACCAGCTACTCCATTCGCCCGAATGCCCTCGCCGCCCGGATGCTCGGCGAAATCGCGGAACGGCGCAGAGATTCCGCCGCGGCCATCGAGGAATATACTCTCGCATTCGCGCTGCCGGAAAGCGGACCGGCAGGACAAGTGGACCGCCGGGAAGTGCGCCGGAAGCTCGGCAACGTCTGGCGGCAGGTCCATGGCAGCGAAGACGGGCTGGGCGAGGCAATCCTTGCCGCCTACGACCGCGTCGGCTCGGCCCCTGCCGACGCGCAACTGTCCCCAGCTGCTCGAAACAGGGACGCGAAAGAGCTTTATTCCTTCGTCGTCCGGCGTCTCGACGGAACGCCGTTGCCGCTCGCCCCGGTCAAGGGGAGAGTGGCCGTACTGAGCTTCTGGGCTACATGGTGCGGACCGTGCCGCGAGCTTGAGCCGATGTTCGACCAGGTGGCGAGGAATTTTACCGGGAATCCCGAGGTCGCGTTTTTCGCCATCAATACGGACGAAGACCAAACGCTGGTCCCGCCGTTCGTGGCGCACGAGAAATGGGATGTTCCGGTCTTCTACGCCGACGGCCTCGACGGTTTCATGAATGTGAAAACGCTGCCGACCGTGCTGGTTATCGGCCGGAGCGGCGAGATCGTCTATCGCACCAACGGCCTTTCGACAGACGGGTTCTCCGAATCGCTCTCGGCCGCCATCCAGTCCGCTCTCGCCTCCGCTCGCAAATCACCTTGAGAAACGCCGGGTGCGTCGCTCGAGTCTGCCGAGTTGAGTTGCACCTCAATCCCCACGCGATGGTGTGCCGCCGGCGCGCTGTGCGGCGTCCCGGGCGGCAACAATCGTGTTGACGTGGATGGTCACCGTGTCCGCCACGCGCCGGGCGTAACCTCCGGCGAGGGCGGTCGCCACCGGCACACCGTTTCGTCGCGCGTAGTCAAACACCAGGGCGTCGCGCCGCGCGAGTCCCTCCATCGTCAGCGCCAGGCCTCCAAGCTGGTCTTCCCGGTAGGGATCGGCGCCGGTGACATAGAACATGAGTTGTGGATCGAATCCCGCAAGAGCCTGGTGCAGATGTTTTTCTAAGATGGCCAGGTAGTCGTCATCGCCAATACCGTCCGGCAAGTCGATATCGACGGTGGAAGGCGGCTTGGGACTTGGATAGTTGTGCTCCTGATGAATCGAAAGCGTGAAGACGGATTCGTCGCTGTGAAATATCGTGGCCGTGCCGTTTCCTTGATGAACATCCGTGTCCACCACCATCGCGCGTTCGATCAACCGATCGGCTTGAAGCCGCCGGATAGCAATGGCGACGTCGTGAATCACACAGAATCCCTCTCCGTGGTCGGGGCAGGCATGATGAAATCCGCCGCCGATATTGGACGCCCAGCCGTCCTTCAGCGCGAGCTGTCCCGCCAGAATCGAGCCGCCGGCCGCGAGCCAGCAGGCTTCGATCAGTTCCTTCGAATAGGGGACCTCGAGGCGGAGAATCTCTTCTTCGCTAAGCGTGCCCGTTTTCAACTTGTGGACGTACGCCTGCGAGTGCACGCGCAGCACGTCTTCGTCCGCCGCCGGGCGGGGCTCGATGAAATCTTGCGGCGCGGCGAGGGCGTCCGCTAGGAGCCGGTCGTGAATCAGCCGAAATTTCTGCGACGGGAATACGTGCGCGCCGAGGTTCAAATCATAGCCGGGATGGTAAACCAGTTGGAACGGCAACACAGTTTTCCGAGCCTATCGCGAACTTTTCGCAAACGCAAACTCGGCCTTCCATTTGGTCCAGCCCGGCGGGACGTGTCTCCATGGCGCTCGAGAACGCTGTTGTGGTAGCCTGAAATCAATGCAGCGTACGAAAGTCATCCTCGTGGTTCTCGCGTTGTTGGCTTCACCGTTGGCTCTGGTTGCCCGGGGCATGGCCTGCGACGCGTACGCCAGTAACATGCTCTGCTGCCCTCCGCACGCCCAGCGATTGCCTTGTCACGGAGCGGCCGGACCGGGCGAGCAATGCGGCATGAATTCCACGCAACACGTGCCGGATTTTGGTTTGATTGCCCCGATTGCCCCTACGAAACCGGCTGCGCTCCTCGAACTCGCCGCGCCAAAAACTGCCCGCCTCATGTTTTCGCTGGACCCCCAAGCGACTGCGCCCGGATTCCCGGAAATTCCGTTCGAGCCGCCCCGAGCCTAGCTTCATTCCACTGCACAGAAACTTGATCGGGAATGGAGTACTTCTATGCGAAGGGTTGCGTATTTCTTGCTCGCTATGGCATTTCTGCTGTCGCCGCATGCGGCACGGGCCACCGTATTTGGGACGATTCAGGGCATCGTCCACGATCCTCAGCACCGGCCGATCGCCGGCGCGGCTGTGGAGCTGAAGTCGGCGACCTCCGATTGGACTCAGGCCAACCAGACCAACGAGGACGGCGAATTCACGTTCACCACGGTTCCGGTCGGCGACTACGTCGTGACGATCACAGCCTCCGGTTTTGAAAAATCGCAGCGGAGCGTGACGATCGTTTCTGATTCCTCGCTGGTGATTCATTTTCCGCTTTCGATCGCAGCAGTGCATCAGACGGCAACTGTCTCGGCTCAAGCCGACGTGGCGAATGTCGAGTCCGTAACCCCTACCACGCTCGTGAACCGAGAGGATGTCGCCCAAACTCCCGGCGCGGACCGCAGCAACAGCCTCCAGATGATCACCGACTACGTTCCCGGTTCATACGTCACGCACGACCAGTTGCATATTCGCGGAGGCCATCAGGTGAGCTGGCTGATTGACGGCGTGCCCATTCCCAACACCAACATCGCCAGCAATCTGGGTCCGCAGATTGATCCCAAGGACGTGGACTATCTCGAAGTCGACCGCGGCAGCTACGACGCAGCCCACGGGGATCGCACCTACGGAGTCTTCAACGTGGTGCCCCGAAACGGCTTCGAGCGGAACAACGAAGCCGAACTCGTTACCAGTTTCGGAAACTGGTATCAGTCGAACGATCAAATCAGCGTGGGCAGCCACACGCAACGATTCGCGTATTTTGCCAGCCTGAACGGCAACCGCAGCAATCTCGGCCTTCAGACGCCGATCGGACAGATTGTCCACGATGCCGAGAACGGCGTGGGAGGCTTCGGATCTCTGTTATTCAATCTCGACTCGAAGAACCAACTGCGGGTTGTCACTTCATTGCGCAGGGACTACTACCAGATTCCCAACACGCTTGAACAGCAGGCCGCTTGCCCTCCCGCGCCGCCGCAAGGATCCGCGTGCGATATTCGTGATGCGGAGCGCGAAGCGGACGCCCTCGTCGCCTTCTCGTGGGTACGCACGGTTGTCCCGAACATGCTGCTGACGGTGTCACCCTTCTACCATTACAACCGCGCAAATTACGATGGCGCGCCGGGCGATTTTCCCGTCAGCTCCACGGACCATCGCTCGTCCAATTATGGCGGGCTGCAAGCGACGTTCAGCGCGAGTGTGGCCAGGAACGATCTCCAAATCGGCGTCTATGGATTCGGACAGCGCGATCGTCAGTTTTTCGGCGCGATATTCAACGATGGCTCCTTTCCCACGATCAACAAGTTAGAACCCGCGTCCGGCGGCCTCGTCGCGGGATTCATCGACGATAAATTCAGAGTCTCGCAGTGGATCACGCTGATCGCGGGCGTTCGGCCAACGCACTTTTCCGGGCCGGTTTCCGAGGACGCCGTCAGCCCGCGATTCGGAGTCACGTTCCAGGTCCCGCGCCTGAATTGGGTTTTTCGGGCGTTCTATGGGCATTATTATCAGGCGCCGCCGCTGGTCTCGATTTCAGGTCCGCTGGTGGATTTCGAAGGAACCTTCTCGGGCGTTCCGACACAGTTCGTGGCCTTGCACGGCGAGCGCGACGAGGAACACCAGTTCGGCGTTACGATACCTTTTCGCGGCTGGGCCCTCGACGCCGACAATTTCGAGACGCGCGCTAACAATTTCTTCGACCATAACAACGTCGGCGAGTCCAATATTTTCATTCCCGTCACGATTCAGGGGGCGTTGATCCAGGGCTGGGAACTCACCCTGCGATCGCCGCGGCTCTGGAAGCGGGGCCGCGTCCATCTCGCATATTCGAATCAACTCGCACAGGCGCGAGGACCGCTTACCGGAGGCCTGATCTGTTTTCCGCCGACGAGCCCCCTGTGCACGCCGCCGCCGGGCTACATTCCCCTCGATCACGACCAGCGCAACACGCTCAATGTCGGTTTCGACGCAGGTCTGCCCTGGCATACCTTCGCATCAACCAACGTCTACTATGGTTCGGGCTTTTCGAACGGCTCCCCGAACGCGCAGTTTCCCGGCCGGTATTTGCCGCAACACACCACGTTCGATCTCTCTCTCGGAAAATCGTTCGGCGAAAAGTATGTGGTCGCCCTGACGGCCCTCAACGTCGCCAATCGCCACTTGCTGGTCGACAATAGCCTTACGTTCGGCGGCTTCCACTACAACGATCCGCGAGAGATTTACGTCGAGGTTCGCTACCGGTTCCACTACTAACGCCGGACGATCTGTCGCGGGCGTACAATAAGAACACTCCATGGGAGAGAAAATGTCGCACAAGAGACAAATGCACGGCTTCAGGCAACGCTTGAAAAGAGCCGCCTCCGTTGTCTTCCTTGCGGCGTTCGCTTTGGTGCCCGTCGCCTGTAGCCGGAAGGCGGCTCCACAGCCGCAGGCGCGCCGCTACCACCTTGTGGGAAAGGTGGTTTCAATCGACCAGCAGAAGGCCTCCATCGTGGTGGACGGCCAGGAGATCGTCGGCTTCATGGGCGCGATGACCATGCCCTACTCGGTGCGCGACGCGAAGTCCCTCGCCGCTCTCGGCCCCGGAGATGAGATCTCCGCCGACCTGATCGTCACCGACGACGGCGCCAACCTCGATAACATCGTGGTGACCAAGAAGGGCAGCGGCAGCGGACGCCCGTCGGGAACGTCGCACACGCCTGCGCCCGGCGACAAGGTTCCCGACTTTGCCTTGGTCAACCAGGATGGGAAGCAAATCCGCCTCCGTTCGATTCAGGGGGACGTCCTGCTGGTCACGTTTATCTATACCCGCTGCCCTTTCCCCGACTATTGCCCGCTCGTCTCCAAGAATTTTTCCCGGATTGATGCGGCGCTGCAAAAAAATCTCGCGCTCCGTACCAGGATTCGCCTGTTGAGCGTCAGTTTCGATCCTGCGCACGACACTCCCGCGGTGCTGCGGCGCTACGCCCGAACGTTCCGGCCGGCGACCGGTAGTGATTCGTTCGGCAGGTGGGAATTCGCCGTGGTGCCGCCGAAGGAGCTGCCCGACGTCGCAAACTTTTTCGGCCTGTACTACAAATCGGAGTCCGGCCAGATCACGCATTCGATGAGCACCACGGTGATCTCCCCCGCCGGCAACGTCTATAAGTGGTACGACGACAACGCCTGGGCTCCGGCCGACATTCTGGGGGACGCTGCGCAGGTATTGCGACACGATAACCAACGCGACGCGGCCTCGCACGCCTCCAGCAGCGTCCCCGCTTTCTGAGTCTTCAGTTCACGCCGATTAGTTCTTGCGCTCGAGGATGAAATCGGGGACGGCCAGCAGCGCGCGGCGATATTCGGTGTCTGGTAATTCTTCCAGCGAGGCCTTGGCGCGGCTGACATATTCGCGCGCGAGGTTGGATGCGCGCGCAAGCGCGCCCGTCTCCCGCACGAGCTTCGTGATCTGTTCGGGGCGCACGCTCAGAAACCCTCGCTCTTCGAGAACTTTCGCCACCAGCCGCCGGCCCTCGCCCTGAGCGCGTCCATCGGAATCGGCGTCCGCCGCCTGCGGCGCCGCGCCGTTCTGCAGCGCAAAAATCAGCGGCAGCGTGACCTTTCCTTCCTTCAGGTCGCTCAGCACCGGTTTTCCGAGCTGTTCGGGCGACGCTGTGAAATCCAGCAGGTCATCCACGAGCTGAAATGCGAGCCCCGCGTTGCGGCCGTATTCCGCGAGCGCCTCTTCCACAGGCCCCGGCTGCCGGCCCAGCACGGCACCAAGCCGCGCGCATCCGCTGAAGAGGCACGCCGTTTTCCGGTAGGCGAGTTCGGTCGCGTCCGCTTCGGTCAAATCGATTCGCCCGAGCCTCGTGAGCTGCAGCAATTCGCCCTCAACCATGTTTTGCGTCAGGCCGATCAAGATGTCGAGGATTGCGAAATTCCGCTCGCGCAGTGCGAGTTCAAACGACTGCATGTAGAGCCAGTCGCCCGCGAGCACGCTCATGTGATTTCCCCAACACGCGTTGGTGCTAGGACGCCCCCGGCGCGTCTGCGCGCCGTCGATTACGTCGTCGTGGACCAGCGTCGCGCTGTGGATCATTTCCACCACCGCGCCCAGCCGGATGGCGCTCGCGCCGCGATAGCCCGCCGCTCCCGCGGCGAGCAGCAGCAGCGCTGGCCGCAGTCGTTTTCCGCCGCCCTCGCGCAAATAGCTCGCAATTTCTGCAACAGGTTCGATCGCCGCCCCGTTCTGTGCGGCAATTTCCTGTTCGACGAGCGCAAGGTCGTCGCGAACGAGTTCAAATATTCCCTTGGCGATTTGTACTGCGAAAGCCATCTGCGTTGGTAGCGACGTCCCTTAACCGGGCCGGCCCGGAATTTCCCGGGAATCGAGCCGGAAAAACTTTCGAAAATTTGCGGCCGTCGCGGCCGCGACTTCTTCGGTGGCTAAGTCTCTCACATTCGCCAAGGCTTGCGCCACCTCAACCACGAACGCCGGCTCGTTGCGTTTTCCGCGCCGCCCCTGCGGAGGCAGAAACGGCGAATCGGTTTCGGTCAGAATTTTGTCAAGCGGTACCACGCGGGCCACGTCGCGCAGTTGCTGCATCTTTGGGTAGGTTAGGTTGCCCGCGAACGAAATCAAGAATCCCATCTCCAGCCCGCGCCGCGCCTCCGCGAGCGTCCCCGTAAAGCAGTGGAAAATTCCGCCGAGGCCCGTCGGCCGCCAGTCCTGCTCGAAGATGGCCATGCAGTCCTCCCACGCGTCGCGGCAGTGGATGATCGCAGGAAGCTTTGCGGCGCGCGCCTGCTCGAGCTGGCGCCGCAGCACTCGCTGCTGCACGTCGCGTGGCGAATGGTCGTAGTAATAGTCGAGCCCCATCTCGCCCCAGGCGATCACGCGCGGATGGCGCGCCAGCCCGTCGAGCTGCGAAAAGTGTTCCTCGGCCGCCGCACTCGCGTCGTGGGGATGGATTCCCACCGTCGCGTAAATCCAATCGTGCTGTTCCGCAAACGGAATCGCGGCGTCGAGGCGCTCCGTCGGCGCCGTGCCGCTGCCGATCGCGAGGAGCCCTTCCACGCCGGCGGCCCGGGCGCGCTCAAGCATCGCCGCGCGATCCGCGTCGAATTGGGTCATCTCTAGATGGGCGTGCGAATCGATGATCTGCATCCGAGCTGTCCTCGTCGGGACGCGGCAGCGCGCCGCGGGCGCGGGCTAATTCCCTGATTTCATTTCTTGGAATACGGGAACGCTGAGGTCGATATCCCAGCCGAAGTTCTGATTGGGAATTCCCATGAACTTCATGTCGCAAACGTACGTTCCCTTGCTCTTCAGCCTTAGCCTCTTCCCGTCAAACTGGTAGTCCTGCAGGAACTTTTTCACATCCGGCTCGAATGGCGCGATCGTGCATGTATGGCCGGGAACGGACATGTCCGCCTGCCAGACTTTGTGCGCGGAATCCACCGACAGCTGAATCACCGCGTGCGAGCGATTGTAGGTTGGAGGGTCGTTCGCCGTTTTGGTCCATTTTTTTTCGAGCGAATCAATATTGCCGTTCGCCACGCCCGCCGCGTCTTCGGCTGTCAGCGGAAACGAATAGAAGTAAACTCGCAGCCAGGAGTATCCCGGCGGATATCGCCGCGCTTCGATGATCGCCACCGCACTGGACAAGGAAAGAGCGGTATTGTCGACGGAGAATTTCGCCTTCGTACTAAACGATCCGGGATCCACGGGTGGCGGGGCGGCCAGCGCCGCGCCGAGCATGCAGATCATGACCGCAGCCAGACCAGCGTAGCGCCTCACGAAAGCCTCCTTGCGTCTCCTTCGCTCTCGCCCGCTTCTCCGGAACGCGACGACGAACGAGCGGCCCTGCGATACTTCGTTCAACGGCGGTGATTCGACTTTCGAAGAATAAAAATCATCTCATCGGATGCGTTGTCCATCGGCGTTCTCTCGAACGAGCCGTACTCCTCGACCGGTTCCAGCCCGGCCAGCAGGAATAGTGCCCTGAGATGCGGATAGGTGTAGTAGGACATTTTCAGCGGCTCGGTCTCTTCCTGCGCAAGCTTGCCGCCCCGGTACGTCCGGAACACGAAAGTGGCGCTGAACGACTGATGGATTTTGTCGAACGCTTCCTTCCGGAAATATCGCCGCACATGTGTCGGCTGCTTAGAGTCCGCCGCCCATTCGAGCTCCAATATTTCCCGCCCGATTCCCGCCGGGATCAACTCGAACTTCGGATAGAAGACGTCGAACGCCAGCTTCCCGTTCTTCTGCAGGTGAGACGCGGCTGTCTTCAGCGCGGCGACCTGATCGGGCACCGTATAGATGTGTTGCATCGGACGAAAGGGAATGATCACCAGCGGATATTTCTTCCTAAGCCGGAAGCGCCGCATGTCCCCTTTGTGAAGCTTCACCCTGCGGCGCACCTCCGGCGGCTCTCGCTCAAGACGCGCCTTCAATACACGCAGCATCGGCGCAGAATTGTCCACGCCGTCAATCGCGATGCCTTCGCGCGCGATGCTCAGCAGGACTCGCCCCGTTCCGCAGCCAATCTCCAGCACCGGGCCGTCGGAGCGTTTCGCCAGATCGACATAGAACGGCGCGTCCACCAAGTCCTGCTTGGCTGCGTAGGCGGCATCGTAGTGCTTCGCCGAAACGTGGTACGCGTCGCCTTCACCGCTCATCGTCAACTCTCCGCATCGATTTCGTGGGGACGTTATGAGTCGCGCCTTCAGCCACGACACAAAACCACCGCGCGAAGCGCATGCCGTAGTGGAGGGCGGGGTTTCAACCCCGCCATAAACGACTCGGCGCGAAGCGCTCACCCTGCTGCCGCAGGCCGTCGCGGAGGCCGCATGGCCGTAGCGACCCATCACAAACGAAGAGAGTTTCCTTGGCCTCAGGTCGCCGCCGCGAACGAAGGGGCGTCGGATCGTCACTTCACCTTCGCGCCCGCGGGAATATCCTCAGCAAACGTGCACAGCACCGGCTTGCCGGCCGCGTCGGCCGACGCCGCCAGCAGCATCCCATTCGACTCCAGCCCGCGCATCTTCCGCGGCGCGAGGTTCACCACGATCACCACCTTACGACCCACCAAATCTTCGGGCGCGTACGCCAGCGCGATGCCCGCCAGCACCTGGCGCACCTCGTCGCCGACGTCCACCAGCAGTTTCAACAGTTTGTCCGCGCCCGGAATTCGCTCCGCCGATTTCACCACGCCGACTCGCAATTCGACCTTGGCAAATTCCTCGATCGTGATCTTGCCATCTGTCGCCGGAGCCGCCGCGGGCGCGGCGCCCCCCGCCGTGCCGCTTGCTGACGCAGCCGTGGGTGTGGCTCCCGCGTTTCGGATTTCGTTTTCCATCGCCTCAATCCTTTCCGATGCCTCTTGATAATCGGCTCGGGGAAAAACGGCCTCGGGCTTCGAAATTTGTGTCCCGGGTTTCAGCTCTCCCCATTTCAATTGACGAGTTTGCGCCGCGGCAAGCTCCTCCTGCTGTCCAAGCTCTTTCCAGATAATCCGTGTCCCGTCTGGGATCACGGGATGAGCCAGGGCGGCAACGAACCGCAATCCCTCGACCGCCGAGTACAAAATTATCGCCAGGCTCTCGCGATTCGACGTATCCGCCGCCAAAGTCCAGGGCTGAACGGTCGTTAAACGGCCGTCTATCATCGAAGTGAAAGCCCGAAGCGCCTCAAGGCCCCGCGAAAAATCGAATTCGTCGAAGTAACCCCGCACCCCACCCGCTGAAGCGTCATCGCCAGCGATGAACTCGGCCATTTCCTTGATTTGGAAATCGAATTGGCCGCCGGGGTCAGGAACCCTGCCCCCGCAATACCTATCAATCATCGTGAGGACGCGGCTCGCCAGATTCCCCAGTCCATTCGCCAAATCCGCGTTGTATCGCGTGATCAGCGCCTCGCGTGAAAAATTTCCGTCCTGCCCGAAGACGACCTCGCGCAACAGGTAATACCGCAGCGCGTCGTTTCCGAGCACTTTCACAATCGGCTCGGGATAGGCCACGTTGCCTTTCGATTTGCTCATCTTCTCCTGCTCGAAGAGCAGCCAGCCGTGCGCGAAAATCTGCTTCGGCAGCGGCATATCGGCCGCCATTAGGAACGCCGGCCAGTAGACCGCGTGAAATCGGATGATTTCCTTCCCGATCATGTGCAGATCGGCGGGCCAGAACCTTTCGAAGCTTGCCTTTCTCTCTTTGTTCTCGCTCGCGTATCCGATTCCCGTCATATAACTCGTCAGCGCTTCATACCACACGTAGAAAACGTGCTCGGGATCGCCCGGCCAGGGAACCCCCCACTTGATGGCCTTCCGGCTAATCGAAACGTCCTTCAGGCCGCTCTCGACGAAGCTTTGCACCTCATTCCGCCGGAAATCCGGCTGCACGAATGTGCGATGGTTCTCGTAAAGGTCGAGCAGCTTGTCCTGGTACGCCGAGAGCCGGAAAAAGTAGTTTTCCTCGGAAATCAATTCCGCCGGACGCCCGCATGTTGGACAATTCACCGGCTCGGGCGTGTCGCTCACGTAAGCGTTGTCGTAAATGCAGTAGCGGCCTTCGTATTTGGCCTTATAAATCGAGCGCTTGTCGAGCGGCAGATCCTTGTCGCGGTCGAGCGTTCGCTGCACCAGCCTCTGCACGGCTCGCTCATGTTCCGGCGAATGAGTGCGGACAAAGTGGAAATAGGGTTGGTCGCTGATCCCGAGCAGTTTCCACAAATCGCGAAAGATTTTTTCGTTTTGATCGACAATCTGCTGCGGCGTGATTCCTCGCGCCTCGGCGGCGCGCTCGATATTCACTCCATGCTCGTCCGTCCCGGTCAGGTACGCCACGTCGTATCCGCACATCCTTTTGTACCGCGCGATTACGTCGCACACGATCGTCGTGTACGCCGACCCCACGTGCGGCCGCGAATTTGCGTAGTAAATCGGCGTCGTCAGATAGAACTTGGGTTTACCCTGAGCGCCCGTCGCGAAGGGCTTGTCCTTTGAGGAACTGGCTCGGTTCATGAAAGATTTGTGTTTCCGCTGCGGAACTGCAAGAAATCGATACTATTCTGGCAGCGGAACTCTGTCAAATAGAGGGATTTTCGCACTGGCACTTCCTTGGGTTAGACTGCGCTCAGCCAAAAATGCCAAACCGCACCGAAGTTTCGGTCGACGTTACCCTGGAACCGAGCGACTTTTACAGCCCGCTCCACCGGACTTGGAGAAATTTGATTCACTTTGTTCTCGTTTTATGCAGCGCCTTGCTGTGGCGCGAAACCTGGAGGGATTGGTCCTGGCCGTATTCGGCGATCAATATCGGGTCGATGGCATTGTTGGTTATGTCATTTGCCTATCCTTGGATGCGCGTTCGACATCGATTTCGCAAGTTCTCCGCAATGGGAAAATCCCGGCGATTCACCTTCGATGCCGAAGGGCTGCACATTCAATCGGAGAACGCATCCGGCGACTATAGATGGTCGACCGTCGCGAGGGTCGTCGAGACTCCACGGCTCTTCATATTCAAGTTCGCGCAAACGAATCGTGGCGGCAGGACCATTCCGAAACGATGCTTCAAACACCTAGATGACATTCCCCGGTTGCGCCAGCTGCTTCGAGAGAATTTCAACGGAAATCTCAGGCTTCGCGCCGATTGATGTGCTGGACATCAATCCGTCGGCGAACGAGTCCACGGGCCTTGCCTCTTGCAACAAGGTTGCACCCGGTTAACCTGGCCAACGGCACAGAATTTGGGCATCCCACGCATGATGGCTCCATCGTCAGCCACCCTCATTGCGCGCGAAATCCTACCGCCTGCCGTACTTGCTCCGCCTGCCAAAGATGGAGCCGGTCATGAGCAGCGATAATCAGGAAGCCAGCGCCGACCGTAAATCGCAGGAACCACACGAAGGGGTTTCGAAAGCGTATCCGGTTTAGGTCAAGCCCGGCCGAATCGCGCACCAGCGCCCGCACATTCTCTTGCGAGCGAAGGAATAGTTGCAGCACCTCGTCCTTATCAGCTTGAGGCCGTGGAACGATCTTTTTCGGCGCTCGGAATTTACTCCGTGGCGGCGGTTCGACCGTGCGAATGAAGTACCGGCTGACCCAGCCCGGCCGGATCGGCTCCCGGCGAGGCGTTCCCGCCGCCCCGCCATCTCTCACCGCGTCACGCAGAGCGGCGACGTAGGCCACATTTGTACGCGCCAGATGATCCAGGCACTGCGCCATGCTCCACGCGTTTTCGCGCGGCTGCCAGTTGGCCTGGGCATCGGTCACGCCGTCCATCAGCCGGAGAGCGTCCGCGTCGGCCCGATCTAAATCGTCCAAAACCGTCTGAAGGTCTTTAGGAAGATTCGTTTGAATAGAGTCTGTCGCGCTCATGAGGCCACACGCCTCGGACGCATGACTCTAGACTGCCCTCCGCCGCTGACAGTGGTCACGTGGCATGCCTCGTCAGGCTTCATGTCTCACGTCTACCTGCATCACTCGTTGCAATCGAACGCAACCTGCTGGCCTTGGCACGACGGGAATCTGACCGCGACATGTTCCCCCGGCTGGCCTAGCGCCCCAGCCAAAAGTCGAGTGAGATGGAAGTTTCCGTGCGGACAGCGGTTTGACCGCACATCGCCGGCTTGTAGCGCCATTGACTCAAGGACAGTAGAGCTGCCGCTTCCAGCGCGGGCGTCGCTCGCTGAATGACTCTCGTGTGCGAGAGCGACCCATCCGGCTCGACTACTCCATAGAGTATCACTCGGCCTTCTTCGTGATTTGCCCGCGCGTTCGGGGGATAGGCTGGCACCGGGGCAGTAATCAGCTCCGGGTCCTGGAGTTCGACGCACTGCGCCCAGTAAACTGCATTTTCGGGCGGATTGAAAAGCTCCGGCTTTTCTTCGGAGGTCTCGGCAATCCCCAGAATCTTTACGGAGGCGACCACTTTTTGGTCCCGCAGCGCCCGAATTTCGTAGGGAACCAGCTTTCGGCCCACCGGCGTAAACGCGGCGTATTCGATTCGAGTGACCTGGGGCGGATGCTGATTGTCCGCGGTCGGATAATCGACGCTCAATAGGGCGCCGTTGGACTCGTCGAAACAAAGAATATGGTCGGTGCGCGTGGCCCACTTCACTTCGGTGCATTCCTGGCGAACGCCGTTCTCTTCGCGGGGCTTGGTCTTCCCCAGCGTTTGTTTCGGCTCGACTCTTAGCGCATCGTTCAGATGTAACAATGTGTCGAGCTGAAAAATCACCTCCGGCTTGTAATCTACTAAGCTCTTCTCCCAATACCCGTTGGCGTCGCGGACGCGCAATCGCTCGTAGTTTACAAATCGAATGTCTTCCCGCCAGCGAGTCGGGGAGGCCCAATTGAACGTGTACTCGCCAGTCGCGAGCGCGCCCTTGGCGTCCGCGATTTGGACCTCTGCCCGCATCAACATGCTGGGCATTCCAGCAGTCCAAATTTCCTCCACGAGCCGCGCCCGGGAAATCAGCGCTTCCGGGCTCGTTGCATTCTCTTTAGCGGCGGACGGACCCGAAGGCTCCAGCAGCAAGCCCGCGAAAAGCAAGACGATGACTCCACTTTTGCGCATGTCGGGACGCATTATATGCCCGATAAGCGCCCGACCGGATCTATTCTGTTGGCCGTGTTTGGCGCGATCGCTAGGCCCGGCCAGGCGGCGGGCGCGCCCAAAGTCCACAGCCGTTCCTCCTTGCAACCCGCTTGCATCCTGATAACCTGCTGACAGTATGAAGCTGAACTATATTCTTGCGAGCGAGGGCGCAGCAGCACGACGCGCCGCGATCGGGCCGCGCCACTCGACCGCGCACCCGGCGAGCCTCACGGGAATATCTGCCCGCCAGTCATACTTTCTAATCGACACAGCGGCGATTAGAATCGCCTGTAACCCGTTGAAAGCAAACGATGACACACAATTCTAATCGACACAGTTCGGTGGCCCTGACCGCCCCGGATTTAATGCCGATCCCGCGCGAGGCGCGACGTGTATAAGGCAGTCGACGACCGGATTCGCGCGGCGCTGCGCCATCACATCCACGAGCGCTACAAGACGGACGTGCCCGTGGTCACCGAACGACCGCCGAGGCGCGCCATGGGCGAAGTCGCTTCTCCTGTCTGCTTCGAGCTTGCCAAGCGGTTGAAGAAACCGCCGCGCGCGCTCGCGCAGGAAATCGCGAACTCGCTGAAGCCGATTCCGGGCGTCGCGCGCGTGGAAGTGGCCGGCGGTGGCTACCTGAATCTGTTTTTGGATCGCGCGGCATTTTTTCGCGCCGCCTGCGACGAGGCTCGGCGCGAGGGCCCGCGCATCCCCGCGCCGGACGCACCCAAGGTGATGGTCGAGCACACCAGCATCAATCCCAACAAAGCGGCGCACATCGGCCACCTGCGCAACGCGGTTCTCGGCGATACGTTCGTGCGGCTTCTACGCTATTCCGGCGGCCGCGTCGAAGTCCACAATTACATCGACAACACCGGCGTGCAGGTCGCCGATGTAGTCCTCGGCTTCCTCCATCCCGAACCAAAATCGCTCGACCAGGTCCGCGAGCTCGCGGCCGCACCAAAGTTCGATTACTTCTGCTGGGACCTTTACACGCGCGTAACTCAGTTTCTCGCCGAAGACAAGACGCGCCTCGAGCTTCGCTCGCAAACGCTGAAAGACATCGAAGAGGGCCGCGGCGACGCCGCAAAAATGGCCGAGGTCGTTTCGACCGCCATCGTTCGCTGCCATCTGAAGACTCTCGACCGCCTCGGCATCGACTACGATCTCCTCTCGCGCGAGAGCGAAATCCTGCACCTGAAATTTTGGGATGCCGCGTTCGAATTGCTCAAACAGCGCGGAGCGATTCAGCTCGCGTCATCGGGAAAGAATACCGGCTGCTGGGTGATGCGACTGCCGTCGGATAAGAACGCGACCGGAGGCGAAGAAGGCGCCGGGGCGGAAGAACCTGCCGAACTCGCCGACGCGAAAATCATCGTGCGCTCGAACGGCACGGTCACGTACGTCGGAAAAGACATCGCCTACCACCTTTGGAAATTCGGTCTGCTCGGCCGCGACTTTCACTACCGTCGCTTTCATACCCATCCGGACGCTCACGAGGTCTGGACGACGGACTCAAACTCGGACGATCCCGGCGCGCCCGCATTCGGCCATGCCCGCGAAGTTTTCAACGTGATTGACACGCGGCAGGCGTATCCGCAGGAGGTCGTCGTCGCGGGTCTGCGCGCGCTCGGTTATGCGGAAGAGGCGGACCATCTCCAGCACTTCGCCTACAACGTGGTGGCACTCACGCCGCGCTGCGCGCAGGACCTCGGCTACGAAATCCCCGCCGAAGATGCGAAAAAACCGTACATCGAGGTGAGCGGCCGCAAGGGCCAGGGCGTCAAGGCGGACGACCTGATCGACAAACTTATTCGCGCCGCAGGAAAGGAGACAGCCGAGCGCCATCCGGAATTGGTGAATACGATCGGCTACCATCAAACTGTCGAATCTACGGCCGTTGCGGCGCTTCGCTACTATCTACTGCGCTTTACACGCTCGACCGTGATCGCGTTCGATTTCGAAAAGGCCGTCAGCTTCGAAGGCGAGACCGGTCCGTACTTGCAGTACGCGCTGGTGCGTGTGCACGGAATCTGGCGGAAGGGAGCCGAAAGGAATCCAGAGTTCGATGGCGCGGACGCGGCCAAGCTCTTTGGGAATTACGACCCGGCAAAGTTCCTCGACGCGCCAGCGGACGAAATATGGGAAGTCGCACTACAAGCTGGATCGCTCGACGCACGGGTGGACGCGGCGATTGGCGCGCAGGAACCGGCTTTCCTTGCGCGATACGCGTTCGAGCTGGCGCAGGCTTTCAACGTCTTTTACCACAAACACCACATTCTTTCGGAAGAGAACGATGAAAAGCGCGCGTTCCTCCTGATGCTTACATATCTCGTCCACAAACAACTCTCCGCTGCACTTGGTTTGTTGGGTATCCCGGTCGCTGAGAGAATGTAAGGCGAACCGTCACATCTTCATCGCGAAATCGACGATGGAGCGGATTGCGATCCCCGTTGGTCCCTTCGCGAGCCACGGGCGGCCTTCGTCCACCCAGCACGTGGAGGCGATGTCGAGGTGGATCCACGGCGTGTCCTCGGCGAATTCCTTGATGAACCACGCGCCGGTGCTCGCGCCGCCGCCCTTGCCGCTGCCTGTGTTGCGTATGTCCGCGATGTCGCTCTTGATCATCTGCTGATATTCGTCGTCCATCGGCATGGGCCACATTTTTTCGCCCGCGGCCTTCGCGCTCTCGAGAAATTTATCGAGGTATTCGCGCGGCGTCCCGAAAGCGCCCACGTGCACGTTCGACAGCGCCACTTCAATCGCGCCCGTCAGTGTGGCGGCGTCGATCAAATGCGTGCAGCCCAGCTTGCGCGCGTAGAAAACCCCGTCGGCAAGAATCAGTCGGCCTTCGGCGTCCGTGTTGATCACTTCGATCGTTTTACCGGACATCGCCACCTGCACGTCTCCCGGCTTTTGGGCGCGGCCTCCCGGCATGTTCTCCGTGGAGGGAATCACGGCAATCACGGAAATCGGTGGCTTCAGCGCCGCAAGCGCCCGCATCGCGCCGAGCATCGTGGCACCGCCGCCCATGTCGTATTTCATTTTTTCCATATTGTTCGCGGGCTTGATCGAGATCCCGCCGGTATCGAAGGTGACCGCCTTGCCCACCAGGCCCAGCACTGGTCCGCCCGGCTGCGGGTTCGCCGGCGTGTAGCGCAGCACGATCACGCGCGGCGGTTCGACGCTGCCCTGCGCAACGCCGATCAGCGCCCCCATTTTCAGCTCGGCGATTTTTCGCTCGTCCAGGATTTCGATGCCCAGGCCGGCTTCCTTCGCCATCGCTTCGGCGCGAGCGGCGAGCATACGGGGCGTCATCTTATTCGATGGCTCGTTGATCAGGTCGCGGGCGAAATTCTGCGACTCGGCCAGGACACGGCCCTGCTCGATTGCGGCGGTCAGATTCGCCCAGAGGCCCGGGTCGAATCCGCACAGCCCGACGGACTGAATCTCGCGGTCTTTTTTCTCGGTGTGGTACTTATTCGATTCGAAATCGCCGACAATCAACCCTTCGACCACAGTTTGCGCCGCCGCGGGCCCGCGCTCGCCTTCGCGGGTAAGAAACACCAGCTTTTTTGCGCCGCGGGACTTCAAATGGCGCAGCGCCGTCCCCGCGATCTTGCGCAGGTCGGAGACGGCGAATTTGTCCGGCTTCCCTGCCCCGACGAGGAGCAGTTTTTTCGCCGCCAGCCCGTCCGGAAAATGGAGCAGGACGATCTCGAGCCCTTTTCCGGAGAGCTCGCCGCTCGCGACGAGCGAGCCGAGACGGCCGCTCATCGCGCGGTCCATCTCGCCGAGGACTCCTTCGAGCTTGTTTTCCTTTTCAAAGAGGTACGTAACCAGCGCGTCGGCATCGATTGAAGCATACGGCTTGCTTTCCAGTTGGATCTGCATGTCTCCCTTTCCGACTCAACGCCGGCGGAAACGGTACATCGCTTCGTCCGCTTCGCGTTTGGCTTCCTTGCGCCGCTCTGATTCGCGGCGGTCGTGGAATTTCTTTCCTCTCGCGACCGCCAGCTCACATTTCGCCATGCCGTCCCGGAAATAGATCTTCAGCGGGACCACGGTCATGCCTTTCTGCTGCGTCTCGACGACCAGCTTATCGATTTCCCGCCGGTTCAGCAGCAGCTTCCGTTTGCGGAGGGGGTCGTGGTTACGCGCTCCCCCGGGCAGATACTCCGGAATATGGCAGTTTACCAGCCAGGCCTCGCCAGCGCGAATTTCCGCGTAGGCCTCGCGCAGCGCCCCCTTGCCCTCTCTAAGGGTCTTGACCTCGGTCCCGACCAGAACCATGCCGGCCTCAAACTTGTCGAGCAGCTCGTAGTTGTACGAGGCGGCGCGGTTTTGGGCCACGATCTTGTTATTCTCTCGCTCGGACTTCTTCGCAGCCGATTTCATCGAGCCGCTATGATAGTCGCCGGGCGCAACCGGCCGCAAGTCACGGAAAGCTACGGAGTTCCGGGGCACGTGGCAAGGGAGTTCGCCGGCTTCGGGCAGGATTGTACCCACCGACATGGTAATCAAATATGCTCGGCAACGGGGCCCCTTCCTTGCCGCATCCTAACCCGGGTGCTAGACTCCCAAAGAATCGAGAAAACTCCGCGGAGGGTTCTGTTGCACCGCACAGCGTATCTACCCCTTCTGGCTTTGGCCGCCATTTTCGCTGCCGGCTGCCCCAAGGCAAACCAGGATTACGCCGCCGGACGCAAGGCCGAGGCCCTGCAGGACTACGATACGGCCTTGGTCCACTACGAACGCGCCCTCCGGTCAGATCCCAACAACGCGGAGTACAAGCTCCGTGCCCTGCATCTGCGCTACGAGGACGGTCAATTCCATCTCGAGCAGGGCCAACGGGCGCTCCAGAAGGGCGATCTGCAACTCGCGCTGGGGGAATTTCAAAAGGCTCAGGCGATTGATCCCTCGAATGCCGCGGCGGAACAGCAGGTGAAGCATGCGATGGAGCTGATCACAGCGAAGTCGGCCGCCGAGTCTCCGAAGCCGATCAATACGAATCCGGCGGATGATGCAGACCTGCTGGCCGCTCCTCCCGAGCTGAAACCGCTCTCGCGAGAACCGATCAATTTGAAGATGACGAACGACGCGCGCGTCGTTTTCGAAACGATTGCAAAGCTCGCGGGCCTGAGCGTGATTTTCGATCCGGACTTCACCTCACGGCGGATCACCGCCGAATTGCCGGACGTCACCCTCGAGCAGGCGCTTGATGACGTCGCACTGGAGAGCAAGGCCTTCTGGAAGCCGCTTTCGGCTAACGTGATCTTCGTGGCTCCGGACAACGCCCAAAAGCGCAGGGACGTGGAAGACGAAGAAGTGCGGACCTTCTATCTTTCCAATACGCTGACGCCGCAAGACCTGACCGAAGTGGTTACCGGACTGCGGCAGCTGCTCGACGTGCGCCGCCTGCAGCAGGTGAACGCGCAGAATGCAATCGTGATCCGCGACACGCCGGACAAGCTGGCTCTCGCCGCAAAAATTATCCGAGATATCGATAAGAGTAAACCCGAGGTCTTGATCCACGTGCAGGTGCTGACGGCGAGTGTGGATCGGTTGCGCGATCTGGGTATCCTGCCGGGGCAGAGTGTCGTGGCGACTTTCACTCCGAGGTCCACCGTCTCGCCGGGTTCGAGTTCCAGCGGCAGCGGCACCGGCACCGGTACATCAACGACCACCGGCCAAATTACCCTGGACAATCTGAGAAATCTTTCCGGGAGCGATTACAGCCTGACGCTGCCGGGCGCGACGGCCAACGCCATTCTCACCGACAACAAAACAAGGATTATTCAGGATCCCGAGGTTCGCGTGAGTGACGGCGAGAAAGCCACGCTGAAAATCGGGGACCGCGTCCCCGTGGCCACGGGCAGTTTTCAAGCGGGTGTCGGGGTGGGCGTCGGCGGAGGCGCCGGTGTGGTGAATCCGCTGGTGAACACTCAATTCCAGTATCTCGATGTCGGCGTAAACATCGATGTGACGCCCCGGGTGCATCCGGATGGCGATGTGAGCATGAAACTTTCGGTCGAGGTTTCCGCCATCACCGGCTCGAGCAACATCGGCGGAATTAATCAGCCGGTCATCAGCCAGCGCAAAATCGAGCACGACATCCGCCTGAAGGACGGCGAAGTAAGCATCCTGGGAGGACTGATCGAGCGCACGCAGACCAAGAACGTGAACGGGATACCCGGCGTCGCGCAGCTTCCGCTTTTCCGCTATCTGTTTTCCGACAACAGTAATGAAGTGAAGGAAAGCGAAGTTCTGATCGTACTGACGCCGCACATTTTGCGCTTCCCGTCGATCACCGCCGAAAACTTGCGGACGCTGGCCGCGGGTACGGATTCGAACGCCCGCGTATATCGCGGGGAAGACGACGCACAGGCTTCGCCGGCGGCGCATGGTTCCCCGACCGCTCCCTCCGGTGCGCAGACGAACACGAGCGCCGCGCCGCCGGTGGCTCAACTTCGTTTTGAGCCGTCCGGCGCGACAATGAAGGCGGGCGACACGACCACGCTGGGCCTGGCCATCGCCAATGTGAACGACCTGTACTCGATCCCGCTGTTGATTCACTACAATCCCGCCGTGATCCAAGTGGAGGACGTGCGCAACGGCGGCTTCCTTTCCGGCGGCACTCAGGAAATCGCCCTCGTGCAACGAGTGGACCAACAACAAGGCGAGGTGGTCGTCTCCGCCACGCGCCAGCCCAATACGCCCGGCGTGAACGGCTCGGGAACGCTGCTCGGGATCGTGATTCGCGCGGTGGCTCCGGGCACGTCCGCACTCCAGATTCTTCAGGTCAACGCGCGGGACTCCCAGCAACGGAATATTCCGATGGTGTCAGGCGAAGCGACAGTCCAGGTGCAGTGAGGCGCGATGATCTGGATCCGCCGCAGCACCGGCAGTCGCGCGAGGCGCCCCCACGGATCCGCGTGCATGTGCCGCGAGCACCGGCGCACACGAGCGATCGCCGCCGGCATGACGCTTCTCGAGCTGATGGTGGCATGCTCGATACTCCTCCTGCTGGCCACCGTGGCGCTGCCGCTGACGCGCGTCACAGTGATACGCCGCCGGGAAGCGCTGCTCCGATACGACCTGCGCCAGATGCGCGACGCCATCGACCGCTACAAAGAGTACTCGGACAAGAACCAGATCCTGGTGACCGCCGGAACCGAAGGATATCCCCCTGATCTCGGTACTCTCGTTCAGGGCGTTCAGATTAGCGGCGCGCAGGATCGCCACGTGCGGTTCCTGCGCGAGATTCCGGTGGACCCCATGACCAACTCGAAGGACTGGGGCTTGCGTTCGGTGCAGGACGATCCGGACTCGACATCCTGGGGCGGCCAGGACGTCTTCGACGTTTACACAACCTCTACAAGCACGGCCCTGGACGGGACAAAGTACTCGGACTGGTAGCCTGGAGTTCGGTGCGATTCGGGAAATCGATGACGACGCTCGAAAAGACGAGGCGAGAACCGAAGCGGCGAGACGGCCGTACTCGCGGCTTCACGTTGCTCGAACTGATGTTCGTGATCGTAATTATTGCGATCCTCGCCACGATCAGCGTGGGCCGCTACGAGCAGTCGGTGGTGCGAGCGCACGAAGCGGTTCTGCACGGGGATTTGACCGTCATGCGGAACGCCATCCAGGACTATACCCTCGACAAGGAAGCGGGACCTGCAACGCTCGATGATCTTCACACGGCCGGATATATCGGCGACGTTCCGATCGATCCGATTACGCGGCAGAAAGACTGGAACACGACGCAGGACTGCGGCGGCGTCTTGAGTCCCGATCAGACTTTCGTGGGCATCTGCGATGTACACTCCTCGTCGGACCAAATTTCGCCGTTCGAGAACAAACCGTACAGCGAGTTTTGATCGGCGCTCGCATGGGATTCGCGGATTGTCGAATCGTCGGGATCCGTTTGACCGACTTGTGGGCATCCGCTATGATGATTTCGCGGGGTGGAGCAGCCTGGTAGCTCGTCGGGCTCATAACCCGGAGGTCGTCGGTTCAAATCCGACCCCCGCAACCATGGGCGCTCGGCGTAACTGCTTGAGCGCCCTTGATTTTTTCAATTCACGGTTCTTCGGTCTGAGCTTCCAATCTGACCTTCTGCTAACAAATTGCTAACAAAAGGAAACGCAGCCTCGACCGCAGCGGCGTACTCACGGCCGCGGTCGGTAATGGCATGGCTGTAGATATTGAGCGTCGTGAGCGCTGAAGCGTGCCCGAGCCTCTCTTGCGCGAACTTCACGTCGGCCTTGTTCGCGACGAGTAGGCTTGAGTAGAGATGTCGCAACCCGTGAAGTCCGAACCGGCGCGCCTTAGCCTTGTCCTGAGCGGAGTGCAACACGTCGTAGACGCCATCCGGATCGAGCGGCGTACCAATCTCGCTCTGAAAGACGAACGGGCTTTCTGTTCCCTTCTCACGGTCCCGAAGGGAGGTAAGTAGCGCGGCGATCTTCACCGGCATCTCGACGCTTCTCCGTGCCCGTTTCGATTTCGGCGCTACCAGAGCGAGACCAGTCGCCCCGATCCGCTCGACCTTTCGAAATTCTCCGCCGTCGAGCAATTTCTTCGGTATGCGTTGCAGCGTCCGACGAACGCGGATCGAGCCGTTCAACCAATCCACGTCATCCCAATAGAGACCGAGCAATTCCGCCCGACGAAAGCAAGTGACAGCCGCCGTCGCCAATAAGACCTGATAGGTCGGCGGGAGTTCGGCGAAGGTTTTGACGACTTCTTCCGGGGTCGGCACGATCACGCTAACGTTCTCCGAATCGTCGTCAGGAAGGTCATGCGGCAGCTTCCGCGCAGGGTTTGCTGCTAGGTACTCACGGTCGATCGCCTCTTCGAACAAACGATGAAGAAGGACGAGAACGTTCTTGACGAATTTGCGGCTCACGTCTTTGTTGGCGAGCAACTCGTCCTTGAAGGCTTTCACCGACGCGCGGCTAATGTCGCAGATGGGCCATCGTCCGAACTTCGGCGTGATCCAATTCTTGAGCGCGGATTCATACGAGGTCCACGTCTTCGGCTTGAGCATGGCCTTCGCCTTGCCCATCCAATCGTCGCAAAACTCCTCGAACAGAATCTTCTTCGCTTCGACGTAGGTGTTCTTCCGTATGCTCCCCAAAACCACGTCGAGTCGCTCCTGGGCATCTTCTTTCGTAGCGAACCCACCTTCCCACTTTTGCCGGGCGTCCGGAGAGCGATAGATAATCGTGTAGTTGGCCGCACCTGGGCGACGAAAGATCGAACCTCTCTGCCCGCGCCTCTTGGCTCGGCGTATTGGCTTGCGCTCGACCGGAGCTACTTTTGCCTGATCGTCCATCGCTTACCCCTCCATTTTGAGAATCGCAAACTCCCGCGCGGCCCCGAAGGACCGTCCTGCTACTCGATGCGCGTGATCGCGAAAGCGCCCGAGCCGATAAACAAGGGAGCTTCTTCGCCGCCGTCATGGGCACTGAGCCTGTCGATCGCCCACTCGACGAACGATTTGACTCCAGAGTTTGCCGCGAGCCGTACTTCGATCTCGCGCGGCTTGCTCTTCGGCCGGAGTCGGGCGAAGAGCGTGAATCCACCAGCACCGTCCTCGCGGGTGAAGTTCCAAAAGACCAACACCGAGCGCTTCCGGGCTAGCAACTCCGGGGGGCCGAATGTCTCCGAAAGAAGACTTGGGTGATCGAGGCATCGGTATTTCTCCGCTCGGATGACCGGCGAGCGGCCGAGAATCCGCGCGAACGAACGTGATGGGGATTTCACTGTTTCTCCTCCCTTCTGGCTCGCGCCAAGAACTCATGAATGTCTTCGGCCGTTGAACGCACGATCGCCGCAAGTCCGAAGGCAATACTTGAGTTGAGATCATCACTGCCGTGTTCGGTTTGCATGTTGATTAGAGAGTTGACGATCAAGAGCTTCTTAACCGCACCGTGGAGGACTTCGTCGCTGGCGTCGTAATCGAGGGCCTCTGTCAGATCGGTGAGGTTCTTAGCGCACCCAGTTGCTATCGTGAGATCGACACCGTGCGTCGCCAGTACCTTGATCGCTTCATTTTTGGAGATGCTTCGAGTGATTTCCGTTACTGGTTTGGGTTGTGCCACGTAGTTCCCTTCCTATCCCGCCTTCCTCTTCAGTGCCGCGAGCGGGATGAGAGTTGCGGCAGACGCCACGCGCCGGGCGCGGCGTTTCGGATTCTTTACGCGACGCCACCCTCCTCGGGATCGATCCCGCGCTCGCAGCGCGGATGCGTTACGTCGTTAGTTGTATAAGGGGCGACAGGCGTCGAGGTTGGACTATTGCCCTGCTGCTCTGGAAACCTCATCCCGAATGAGGCCCAGAATTTCTCGAAATCGAACTGGGAGGGAGGTGTTAGATTTGTTTCAGCGGCCATTGGAGCTTACCCTCCTTGGTTGTTAGCGCCGCGTCGGTGTTAGACGCACCGACGCGGCGCGTCTTGCTATTTCTTTCGCTTCGGCTTCGGACCGCGCCTGATTCGCACTTTGAGTTTTCGGGCGCGAGCGATATCCTTGGCCGACCAAAGACGCCAGAGCTGCCCCGGCATCTTGACCCGCCGGGGTTCAGGGAGTAGGCCGCTGCCCAACCAGCGAAAGAGCGTGCGGGTCGTGACTCCGACCAGTTTTGCGGCCTGTGCCGTATTGACGCCTTTCATAGTCGCAATATCTATCAATCCTCGGGAGGTGTCAAGAGATTTTGTCATAAGGTATTGACTGTTGGCAACGATCCCTTCTGCGGTCGGGGCGGATATTCTAGCGCCAGTTTGCGAATCGCAAAATGCCATTTATATCGCGTAAAACCGGCTTCGGCAGGCCCCAAGAATCGATGAGGTCGAGCAGCACCAAGCGCTTGACATTTGGGGCGCGGCGAAAACAGGT
This sequence comes from Candidatus Acidiferrales bacterium, assembly GCA_035279445.1. Classification (GTDB taxonomy): domain Bacteria; phylum Acidobacteriota; class Terriglobia; order Acidiferrales; family UBA7541; genus Palsa-295. The sequence continues at coordinate 34,385 of DATEHV010000018.1, forward strand.
ATTTTGCGCTGCTCGGAGATAGTACGTGGAGAGTTCGACTCTCCCCAGCCCTACTACTTCATGCTAGCCACGCTTTGGGCCGTACTTGCGCACTGTTTTCTTGCGCCGCTTACGCGCGCCACTTCCCAGACTTCGAGGAAGTGTTTTGTAACCTCGCTTCTTTGCACTAGCGCCCCGCGTTGGATGGGTAGGCGTATGGCTTTGGCCCTCGCGGTGTGAATCCAGTTTGGGAAGGTCGCCAGCCCTGGTATCTTCTTCGCTCGGCCAGCTCACGCGAACACCTTCCCCACACGCAGGACACTTGTACCACTCAGCGCCGTCGGGAATTCCCTGAATGCCTACTCCAGAACCGCGACATGGTGACCAAATTGCCATTTGGTTTATTCCTTTACGAGCGCGCAGTTTTCT
>DATEHV010000019.1:0-92758 GCA_035279445.1 Candidatus Acidiferrales bacterium
GGAGATGGTGATGCCGGGAGACAACGTGAGTGCGGAGATCACGCTGATCACTCCGGTGGCGTTGGAGAAGGGGTTGCGGTTCGCGATTCGGGAGGGCGGCCACACGGTGGGCGCCGGCGCCGTCAGCGAGATCATCGAGTAAACGACGATGCGAGAGATCATCACATTGCAGTGCAACGAGTGCAAAAACCGAAACTATACCACCACCAAGAACCGGAAAAAGCACACGGAGCGGCTCGAGACGCAGAAGTTCTGCAACACGTGCCGGAAGCACACCGCACACAAGGAAGTGAAGTAGACCGCGGCGGAATTTAGGGGAGTAGGTTCAACGGTAGACCGCCGGTCTCCAAAACCGGATGTGGGGGTTCGAATCCCTCCTCCCCTGCCAGACTTCCGGCAGCGGGAATCGCGGGCGAAAAAGCGAGCTTCGACGATCAGGGGCGGCGGGGACAATGGCAGAGGCAGTGAAATTGAACACAGAAGAGACTAACGGCAGCGTTACCCCGTTCAGGGTTCCGGGACCGGTCGGCAAGATCGGGGAGTACTGGCGGCGTTCGCGAGCCTTCCTGCACGACGTGCGCGTCGAGATGAGGCAGGTGAACTGGCCGTCGCGCTCGGACGTGTGGTCCACCACCGTGGTTGTCACGATTACCGTGGCTTTTTTCGGCGTGTTTTTCTGGGTCTCGGACGGCGTATTCAGCCGGCTCTATCTTTTTGTGAGCGGCTATTTTCACCACCATTGAGATGAACGTAATGTCCAAGCAGTGGTACATCGTCCACACCTACTCGGGGTTTGAGAAGAAGGTGAAGGAGAGCCTCGAAGGCCGCGTACAAGCGTTCGGGCTGGCGGACAAAATCGGCCAGGTGATTATCCCCACCGAATCGGTGGTGGAGGTGCGCGGCGGCAAGAAGGTGATTTCGGCGCGCATGTGCTATCCGGGATACGTGCTCGTCGAGATGGATATGGACGACTACACGTGGCACGTCGTGCGGTCCACGCCCAAGGTTACGGGCTTCGTGGGCTCCGGCCAGATGCCTTCGCCGCTCACGGACGAGGAAGTGCAGAACATTTTGAATCGGGCGACGACGACGGCGGAGAAGCCCAAGCCGAAGCTGTCGTTCGAGCGCGGCGAGAAGATCCGCATCGCCGACGGCCCGTTCGCGAATTTCACGGGCGTCGTCGAGGAAGTGAACACCGACCGCAGCACGCTGAAGGCTTCGGTGACCATCTTCGGGCGCTCTACGCCGGTGGAGCTCGATTTCGCGCAGGTCGAGAAGGTGGCGTAAGGAAAAACGATGGCGAAGAAAGTCCAAGCGATGGTCAAGCTGCAGTTGCCGGCAACGAAGGCGACGCCGGCTCCGCCCGTGGGTACGGCGCTGGGGCCCCACGGCGTGAACATCATGGATTTTTGCAAGCAGTTCAACGCCAAGACTTCGAAGGAGCCGGACGGGATGATCATCCCCGTGCTGGTGACGATTTACAGCGACCGCACATTCACGTTCATTCTGAAAACGCCGCCGGCTTCCGAGCTTCTGAAACGCGCCGCGGGAATCGTGAAAGGCTCGCCCGAGCCGAACCGCAACAAGGTGGCGAAGGTGTCGCGCAAGCAGGTGGAAGAGATCGCCAAGACCAAGCTGCCCGATCTGAACACGGCAAATCTCGAGTCGGCCGTGCGTTCGATCATGGGCACGGCCCGCAATATGGGCATTGAGGTCGAGGGCTAGCACGGAAGAAGTCAAGCAGAACCGGGATCAGGAGCGGCGATGGGACGCAGCGCAAAGATCGGCGGAAAGAATATTGACCGCGCCCGAAAGCTCGTGGAGGCGCGCCCGTACCGCCTTGAGGAGGCGGCCGAGCTTCTTCGCAAGGCGCACTTCGTAAAATTCGACGAGACGGTCGAGCTGGTTCTCAACCTGGGCGTGGACCCGAAGCAGTCGGACCAGATGGTGCGCGGCACGGTAGTGCTGCCGCACGGGCTGGGAAAATCGAAGCGCGTGCTCGTGATTGCGAGCGGCGAAAAAGTCCGCGAAGCGCAGGAGGCGGGCGCCGATTTCGTCGGCGGCGACGACATGGTTCAGAAAATCACGGAAGGCTGGACCGACTACGAAGCCGTCATCGCCACGCCGGACATGATGAAGTCGGCGGGCCGGCTGGGCAAGGTGCTGGGCCCGCGCGGACTGATGCCCAATCCGAAGACCGGCACGGTCACATTTGAAGTGGCGAAAGCGGTGAAGGAAATCAAGGCCGGCAAAGTGGAGTTTCGCCTGGACAAGACGGGACTGATTCATTCGCCGGTGGGAAAGATCAGTTTCCCGGCAAAGAGCCTGGCGGAAAACGCTCAGGCGCTGCTGGGAGCCGTGATCAAGGCCAAGCCGTCCACGGCGAAAGGGAAGTACATCAAGAAGATCACGCTGACCTCGACGATGGGTCCGGGCGTACCGATCGATCAAGCCGAAGCGGAATCGGCGACGGCGGTCGCGGCGTAAGGGTTGAATGCGAGGCGGCTGGGGTCCGAAGAGAGATTCTTCGATTTCGTGACCCGACGACCCGCAGGGCGGGTCGAAGAAAAGGGCTCGGGTCACTCCGCTCAGAATGACAGTTATCAGGGGAAGCTGAAGTGAAGAAGAAGGCTGAAAAGAAGACGCAGGCCGAGGAGCTTCGGGCGCAGCTGGCGACGGTTTCGACCGTCATCCTCTCGACGTTTCAGGGCATCACGGTCGAACAAGACACCAAGCTGCGGAGGTCGGTCGAGGCTGCCGGCGGCCACTACCAGGTGGTGAAAAACACGGTAGCCGAGCGCGCCGCGGAAGGAACTCCGACCGAAGGATTGCTCAAGGGCCTGAAGGGCACGAATTCCATCGCGTACACCAAGACCGACCCGGTGGCGCTTGCGAAAATTCTTACCAAGGTCGCCAAGGACGTTCCGGCGTTTCAGTTTCGCGCCGGATGGGTCGAAGGCCGCGTGGTGTCGATTCAGGAGATCAATAAGCTCGCGCAGCTTCCGAGCAAGGACGAGTTGATCAGCAAGATCATGTTCCTGCTGAGCGCTCCGGCGCAGCGCATCGCCACGGCGCTGGCGGCCCTCCCGCGAAATCTCGCGGTGGTGACGAGCGAGGCGGTGAAGGCAAACAAGTTCGGGCCGGGCGGCGCAGCGGAAACCGCCCCGGCGCCTGAAGCGGCGCAGTAGGGCGGATTTGTACTTTTTGGCATTTCATCTTGGAGGAGGATAGAAACGGCAATGGCTAGCAAAGTGGAAACGATTCTGGAGGAAATCAAGGGTCTGACGCTGCTGGAGGCCTCCGATCTGGTGAAGAAAATGGAGGAGGCCTTTGGTGTTTCAGCGGCTGCGGCGGCGCCGGTGGTGATGGCGGGCGGCGCGGCAGGCGCGGGCGCAGCGCCGGCGGAGGAAAAGACGGAATTCGCCGTCGTCCTCACCGAAGTTGGCGCGAATAAAATCAACGTGATCAAGGCGGTTCGCGAAGTCACCAGCCTGGGCCTGAAAGAAGCCAAGGACCTGGTGGACGGCGCCCCGAAGACGGTGAAAGAGGGGGTCAACAAGGACGAGGCCGCCACGATCAAGAAGAAATTCGAAGAGGCCGGAGCCAAGGTCGATATCAAGTAGTGGCAGCCCGCGAACGGCCACGCGCTGGCTGCAAAGGATTCGCGTACGCGCGCGCTCCTTTGGATTCCAGAACCTCAAAAGTTGTCCTTCCCGGACCGGCGGGGCGGGTGTCCACCCGCGCTGCTGTTTTCGGCGTAGCCCTGAAGGGGATGGTCCATGAATCATCGGAACGGTAATCGTGCGATGCGGGAACGGGAACGCCTGGACTTCGCCAAGATCAAGACGACGGTCCAGATCCCGAACCTGATCGACGTGCAGAAGAAGTCCTACCAGCGATTCCTGCAGATGGATTTGCTGCCGAGCGAGAGGGAAGACGCGGGTTTGCAGTCCGTGTTCACTTCCGTCTTTCCGATCCAGGATTTTCGCGGGCTTTCGCAACTGGACTTCGTGGACTACGCAATCGGCAACTGGGAGTGCAAGTGCGGCCATCTGCGCGGCCTGCACCACCTGCGCGCCACCTGCCGGAATTGCGGAGCGTCCGTGGTCACCAACCCCTACAAGACGGGCGACGTGATCTGCGCGAAGTGCGGCACGTTCAACAAGAATACGCCAACGTTCTGCAATAAGTGCGGCGACCCGGTCACGCTCCAGTTGAAGTACGACGTGAACGAATGCCAGGAGCGGGGAATGACGTACTCCGCACCCCTCAAGGTCACCATTCGCCTGACCATCTACGACAAGGATCCCGACACCGGCGCAAAGTCGATTCGGGACATCAAGGAGCAGGAAGTTTTCTTCGGCGACATCCCGCTGATGACCGAGAACGGCACGTTCATTATCAACGGCACGGAGCGCGTGATCGTCAGCCAGCTGCACCGCTCGCCCGGCGTGTTCTTCGAGACAGCCAACAACCGCAGCTACTTCCTCGGGAAAATTATTCCGTATCGCGGCTCGTGGGTCGAGTTCGAATACGACACGAAGAACATTCTGTACGTCCGCATCGACCGCAAGCGCAAGTTTCTGGGATCGATTTTCCTGCGCGCGCTGGGAATGAAGTCGAATGAGGACATCCTGCGCACCTTCTTTCAGGTGGAGCGGATTTTGCTGCGCGACGGCGATCTCCACTGGAACGCTTCCGAGGGCCTGATCGATCGCAAACTCTCGAAAGAGATCAAACACCCGAAGTCCGGCGAAGTGCTGGTGGGCGCGCACAAACGCATCAGCGACCCGCTCTATAAGGAATTGGTGAAGGCGCGCGTCAACCATGTCGAGGTTGGCGTCGCCGATGTGGAAGGCGCGGTGACGGTGGCCGAACTGGTGAACCGCCAGACGGGCGAAGTGCTGCTCGAAGCGAACAAGCCGCTCACACCCGAAATGTGGACCACGATCGCGGAAGCGGGCATCACCGAGGTGGACGTCTGCTTCCCGGAGCGCGACGACGTGGGCATCATCGTGGCCCGCACGCTCGACAAGGACACCATCCACAGTCCCAAGGAAGCGCTGATCGAAATCTACCGCAAGCTGCGCCCCGGCGATCCGCCGACGCTCGAGACGGCCACCGCGCTCTTCAACGGGATGTTTTTCGACGCGCGCAAGTACGATTTCAGCAAGGTCGGCCGCCTGAAGTTCAATATCAAGCTTGGCCTCGAGACGCCGCTCGACAAGCGCACGCTCGACCCCGCCGATTTCGTGGCCGCGATCAACTACCTTTTAAAACTGCGCAAGAACATCGGCTCGGTGGACGACATCGACCATCTGGGCAACCGCCGCGTCCGCGCGGTGGGCGAGCTGCTCGAAAACCAGTTCCGCATCGGCCTGGTCCGCATGGAGCGGGCGATCAAGGAAAAGATGTCCGTGTACCAGGAAATGTCCACAGCCATGCCGCACGATCTGGTGAACGCGAAGCCGGTAATGGCGGCGATCCGAGAATTCTTCGGGAGTTCGCAGCTCTCGCAGTTCATGGATCAGACCAACCCGCTCAGCGAAATCACCCACAAGCGGCGCCTTTCCGCTCTGGGACCCGGCGGCCTTTCGCGCGAACGTGCCGGATTCGAAGTCCGCGACGTTCACCCGACGCACTACGGGCGCATCTGCCCGATTGAGACGCCGGAAGGGCCGAACATCGGCCTCATCAGCTCGCTTTCCTGTTACGCGCGCATCAACGAATTCGGTTTCATCGAGTCGCCCTACCGGAAGGTGAAAGGCGGCCGGGTGATCGACTTCGTACAGATCGTGAATTCCGGCGACAGCGAGTTCAAGGCCGGAGAAATCGTCGAAAAGGAAAAGGTCGAGGAGACCAACGAAGAGCTGAAGCGGCGGCGCATCGTGGTGGAGCCGCACTGCTTCTACCTCTCGGCGTGGGAAGAGGACCGCTACGTGGTCGCGCAGGCCAACGCGTCGCTCGACGAGAGGCTGAAAATTACGACGGACCTCGTCAACTGCCGCCAGGCCGGCAACTTTGTGCTGAAAAGCCGCGAAGAGGTCGACTACATCGACGTCTCGCCGAAGCAGCTCGTGTCGGTAGCCGCAAGCCTGATCCCGTTCCTGGAGAATGACGACGCGAACCGCGCATTGATGGGCTCGAACATGCAGCGCCAGGCCGTTCCGCTGATCAAGGGGGAGGCTCCGCTGGTGGGCACAGGAATGGAGCGAGTCACCGCGCGCGATTCGGGCGCGGTGATCGTTTGCCGCCGCGACGGCGTCGTCGACCAGGTGGATTCCGAGCGCGTGATCGTGCGCGTCGAATCCGATCAGTCCGGGGTGTTGAGCCGCGAAGTCGGTTCGGACATCTATCTGCTCACGAAGTTCAAGCGGTCGAACCAGAACACATGCATCAGCCAGAAGCCGCTGGTCCGCGCGGGCGACCGCGTGAAGCAGGGAGAAGTGCTGGCCGACGGGCCGTGCACCGACCGGGGCGAGCTGGCGCTCGGGCGCAACGTGCTGGTCGCGTTCGTGCCGTGGCGGGGGTACAACTTCGAGGACGCCATCCTGGTGAGCGAGAAGCTGGTCAAGGAGGACTACTACACCTCAATTCACATCGAAGAGTATGAGATCGAGGCGCGCGATACGAAGCTCGGTCCCGAGGAAATCACGCGCGACATTCCCAACATCAACGAGAGTTTCCTGCGCAACCTGGACGAAAGCGGCGTGATCCGCATCGGCGCCACCGTCAAACCGGGCGACATCCTGGTGGGCAAAGTGACGCCGAAGGGCGAAACGACGCTGACGCCGGAAGAAAAGCTTCTCCGCGCGATTTTCGGCGAGAAGGCGGGCGACGTTCGCGACGCCTCGCTCTATTGCCCTCCGGGCATCGAGGGCACGATCGTGGACGTGAAAATCTTTTGCCGCAAGGGCGCCGAGAAGGACGAGCGGCACAAGGCCATTGAAGCCGCGCACGTAGCGAAGCTTGAAAAGAACCTCGCCGATGAGATTCGCATTCTCACCGACGAGCGGCTGAAACGCCTCAACGACCTGCTCGGCGGGCAGAAACTGGTCGCCGACCTCCACGACGAACGCACCAACAAGCGCCTGCTGACCAAGGGTACGGAGCTGACGCGGGACATTCTGGAAAAGGTCTCCACGCGCAACCTGAAGCGGCTCCGGCTCAACGACAAGGACCCCCTCCTCATCGAAAAGATCGACGAAGTCGAAGAAATGACCTCGCGGCAGATCGATGTGCTGCGGAAGATCACCGACGAGCGCATCGCCAAGCTCAAGAAGGGCGATGAGCTGCCGCCGGGAGTCATTAAGCTGGTGAAGGTGTACATCGCGATGAAGCGCAAGCTTTCGGTGGGCGACAAAATGGCCGGGCGGCACGGCAATAAGGGCGTCATCGCGCGCATCGTTCCTGCCGAAGACATGCCCTACATGCCCGACGGCACGCCGGTGGAAATCGTGCTGAACCCGCTGGGCGTTCCTTCGCGCATGAACGTCGGCCAGATTCTCGAGACGCACCTCGGCTGGGCTTCGAAGGAGCTTGGCGAGCGCATCGGAAAGCTGCTGGAAGCCGACGCGCGCGTCGAAGCGGTCCGCAAGTATTTCAAAGACGCCTTCGGCCCCACGTCGGTGTGGAAGACGATCGCCGAACTCGACGACGACGCGCTGCTCGACCTGGCGCACAGCTTTCGCGAAGGCGTTCCCTTCGCGACGCCGGTATTCGACGGAGCCCGCGAAGGGGACATCCGCCACCTGCTCGAATTTACCGAGCTGCCGGAGAGCGGCAAGATCACGCTCTACGACGGCATGACCGGAGATGAGTTTGCGCAGAACGTCACCGTCGGTTACATCTACATGCTCAAACTGTCGCACCTGGTGGACGACAAAATCCACGCGCGATCCATCGGCCCATATTCGCTAATCACGCAGCAGCCGCTCGGCGGAAAGGCGCAGTTCGGCGGCCAGAGGTTCGGCGAAATGGAAGTGTGGGCGCTGGAGGCTTACGGCGCCGCGCACATCCTGCAGGAGCTGCTGACGGCGAAATCCGACGACGTGTACGGCCGCGCCAAGATTTATGAGGCCATCGTAAAGGGCGAGCCGGGAATCGAGCCCGGCGTGCCCGAATCGTTCAACGTCCTGGTTCGCGAGCTGCAGTCGCTGTGCCTGGATGTCGAGCTGATGAAGCGTCAGAAGCCGCAGCTCGAAAAGGCGGAAGCGGCGGATTAGCTGCGCTCCCGGTAGGCGGGCGGAGCGCGCCGGAAAAGATTCTGGAACCGAGTTTTTAGTCCGGCGTAGCCGGACAGGAGGATCGCCCCTTGTATCGATCGAGCCCTTATGACCGTGCCAGTCAGATCGCGGATTTCGATTCGATTCGCATCAGCCTTGCCAGCCCGGAGAAAATCCGGTCGTGGTCGCATGGCGAGGTAACCAAGCCGGAAACGATCAACTACCGCACCTTCAAGCCGGAGCGCGACGGGCTTTTCTGCGCCAAGATTTTTGGCCCCGTCACGGACTGGGAGTGCCTGTGCGGCAAGTACAAGCGGATGAAGCACCGGGGAGTCATTTGCGACAAGTGCGGCGTCGAAGTCACGCTCAGCAAGGTCCGCCGCGAGCGCCTGGGACACATCGAGCTGGCTTCCCCCTGCTCGCACGTCTGGTTCTTCAAGGGCCTTCCGAGCCGCATCGGCTACCTGCTCGACATCACCATGCGCGATCTCGAGCACATCCTTTATTTCGAGACGTTCGTCTGCGTCGATCCGGGCGAGGTTCCGGGCATTAAGGAAAAGGACATCCTGCCCGAGGACAAGTTCCGCGAGTTGCAGCGTGAGAATCCGGGAAAATTCGATGCGCGCATGGGCGCCGAAGCCATCAAGGAACTCCTGCGCCGCGTGGACGTGGACAAGCTTTCCGGTGAGCTTCGCGACAAGATGAAGATCGATCCGAGCCTGCAGAAGCGAATCAAGTTCGCCAAGCGGCTCAAGGTGCTCGAGGCGTTCCGCAAGAGCGGCAACAAACCGGAGTGGATGATTCTCGACGTGATTCCGGTCCTGCCGCCGGAGCTGCGCCCGCTGGTGCCCCTCGACGGCGGCCGCTTTGCCACATCCGACCTCAACGATCTGTATCGCCGCGTAATCAACCGCAATAACCGGCTGAAGAAGCTGATGGAGCTGCACGCGCCCGACGTGATCGTCCGCAACGAGAAGCGGATGCTGCAGGAGGCCGTGGACGCGCTGTTCGACAACGGCCGGCGCGGCCGCGTGCTGCGCGGGACGAACAACCGCCCCCTCAAATCTCTCTCGGACACGCTCAAGGGCAAGCAGGGCCGCTTCCGCCAGAATTTGCTCGGCAAGCGCGTGGACTATTCGGGACGGTCCGTGATCGTCGTCGGTCCGGAACTGAAGCTCTACCAGTGCGGCCTGCCGAAGAAAATGGCGCTCGAGCTCTTCAAGCCGTTCATCTACCACCGGCTGGAGGCCGCCGGCCACTGCACCACGATCAAGCAGGCGAAAGAGCTGGTCGAGGCGCAGGAAGCGACGGTGTGGGACATCCTTGAGGACGTGATCCGGGAGCATCCGGTGCTGCTGAACCGCGCTCCCACGCTTCACCGGCTTGGCATTCAGGCGTTCGAGCCGGTGCTCGTGGAAGGCAAAGCGATCCGCATCCACCCGCTTGTCTGCACGGCGTTCAACGCGGACTTCGACGGCGACCAGATGGCGGTGCACATTCCGCTGTCTCCCGAGGCGCAGGTGGAAGCCTCGGTGCTGATGCTTAGCTCTCACAATATCCTGTCGCCGGCCAACGGCTACCCGCTCGCCGTCCCTACACAGGACATGGTCCTCGGCATCTATTACATGACTAAAGCGAAGCCAAAAGCGAAGGGCGAGGGCCGCGCATTCGGTTCGAGCGATGAAGTGGTGATGGCGCTGGAGGCGGGCGAGGTCGAGCTGCTCACGCCGATCCGCATGCGCTATACCGGCGAGGTGATTGACCTCACGAACGCCTACGACGATCAGGACGTGTCGCACACCGAGCCGGTCAACCTCACCAAGCAGTTTCTGCACACCACTGTCGGCCGCGTGATCTTCAACGATCACCTGCCGTCGGACATGCCCTTCATCAACGGGTTGCTGAAAAAGAAGGGCGTGCAGGCGCTGGTGCAATACGGCTACCTGCGCTTCGGCCTCGAAAAGACGGTGGTGATGCTCGACCGGCTGAAGGAGCTCGGGTTCCTCTACGCCACGAAGGCGGGCGTCTCGATCGGCATCAGCGACATGGTTATCCCCAGCGTGAAGTTCAAGCTGGTCGACACCGCCGAGCATGAAGTCGTCAAGGTCCAGCAGCAATACCTTGATGGCGCGATCACCAACGGCGAGCGCTACAACAAGGTCATCGCCATCTGGAGCGACGTCACCGAGAAAGTCGCTGACGAGATGTTCAAGGCGCTCGAAGAGCAGGACAAGCAGGGCGTGATCAATCCGATTTACGTGATGGCCGATTCCGGCGCCCGCGGCTCCAAACAGCAGATCCGTCAGCTTTCCGGAATGCGCGGATTGATGGCCAAGCCTTCGGGCGAAGTCATCGAAACGCCGATCACCTCGAATTTCCGCGAAGGCCTCACCGTGCTGCAGTACTTCATCTCCACGCACGGCGCGCGCAAGGGTCTGGCCGATACGGCGCTCAAGACGGCCGATTCCGGCTACCTGACGCGACGCCTGGTGGACGTGGCGCAAGACGTGATCATCAACGAGTTCGATTGCGGCACGGCCGACGGAATCTACGTCGAGCCGATTCTGGAGGCCGGGGTCGAAGTCGAGCCGTTGCGCGACCGCGTGATTGGCCGAGTCTCGCTCGAGAAAATCAAAGACTACGAAGGCAACGTGATCGTGGACGTCAACCAGGAAATCACCGAAGAGCTGGCGAACACGATTCAGGCTGCAGGCATCGAACGGGTCAACATCCGCTCCGTGCTCACGTGCGAGTCCCGGCGGGGCGTGTGCGCGCGCTGCTACGGCCGCAATCTGGCCACCGGCCGCTTCGTCGAGATGGGCGAGGCCGTGGGCGTGATTGCCGCGCAGTCCATCGGCGAACCCGGCACTCAGCTCACCATGCGGACCTTCCACATCGGCGGCACGGCGACCCGCGTCACCGAGCAGTCGAAGGTCGAGGCCCGCAACAACGGCTTCGTGAAATTCATCGACCTGAAGGTCGTGGAAGGCCGCGGGAAAACTCTCATCTCCATGAACCGGTCCGGGTTGATCGCCGTGGTGGACGAAAAGAACCGCGAAAAGGAACGCCACCATGTCGTCTATGGCGCGCGGCTCCGGGTCGAGGACGGTCAGCCTGTCACCCTCGGCCAGATCATGTGCGAGTGGGATCCGTACACGTTCTCGATTCTCACGGAATCGGGCGGCACGATCGAATTCAAGGACCTGCAGCCCGGCATCACGATTGAAGAGCAGGTGGACGAAGTCACGGGCCTTTCGCAGCTGGTTGTCACTCTTCCTCCGGGTGACGAAAAGCATCAGCCGACGATTTTGGTCCGCGATTCCGCCGGCCGCACCAAGAAGAAGTACCTGATGCCGTCGCGCGCCCACTTGATGGTTGTCGACGGCGACGAAGTGCAGGCTGGCGACGTGCTCGCGAAGATCCCGCGCGAGACGACGAAGACGAAAGACATCACGGGCGGACTGCCCCGCGTCGTCGAGCTCTTTGAGACGCGCAAACCCCGCGATCCGGCGGTCATCAGCGAGATTGACGGCGTCGTAAAGTACGGCGAGATCGCCAAGGGCCAACGCAAAATCTATGTCGAGAGCGAGGATGGCAGAACCGTGAAGGAATACTCGGTCCCGCGCGGCGTCCACATCAACGTGCAGGAAGGCGAACACGTTCGCGCCGGCGAGCCTCTGATTGACGGACCGCTGAATCCTCACGACCTGCTGGCCGTGCTCGGCGAAAAGTACACGCAGGCCTATCTGGTGAATTCGGTCCAGGAGGTTTACCGCCTCCAGGGCGTCAACATCAACGACAAGCACATCGAAACGATCGTCCGCCAGATGATGCGATGGGTGAAAGTGGAAGACGTGGGCGATACGTCGTTCCTTCTCGAAGAGCAGGTGGACAAATTCCGCTTCCGCGAAGAGAACGACCGCATCATCCGCGAGGGAGGCAGGCCGGCGACGGGGCGGCCGCTGCTCCTCGGCATCACCAAGGCATCGCTTTCGACCGATTCCTTCATCTCCGCGGCGAGTTTCCAGGAGACCACCCGGGTCCTTACCGAGGCGGCGATTTCCGGGAAGGTGGATTACCTGCGCGGCCTGAAGGAAAACGTCATCATGGGTCGCCTTATTCCCGCCGGCACGGGTCTGGAGCGCTATCGCAATATCCAGCTCCTCACCGAGGTGCCGAAGGAAGAGGCGCAGCCGATGGAGCCGGAGCTCACTCCCGAAGAGGCTGCGGCGCTGGACTTCCTGCGCAAGGATACGGACGCCATCGCCGAGAGCTAGGAACACAGAGGACCGACAGGGCGGGTTTTCGCGAAGGCGAGCCCGCCCTTTTTGTTTGCCGGGCCCGCCTAGCGTCACTCGCGGGGCCTTCGGACTATTAAGCAATTCGCATAGGCTACCGCTTTCTTTCCCCTCCCGAAGTTTCCCGCCTGTAGAATTCTTTCTGGGTCCCGGCTAAGCTGGGTCTCTCCGAATAAATTCAGGAACGAAAGCGCTCATGTTCACGGACTCATTGCGAAAGGACACCGACCAAGGAGCCCAGGCCCCCGCCACCGGGGAACAGTTTGAAAAGCTCGCGCAGCTCATTTCGCGCTCCCAGCACAACTATCGCGAGCTGATCGACAATCTGGATCAGGCGCTCTTCACGATTTCGCTCCAGGGCGAAGTTCGGGTCGCGAATCTCCGCTTGTCGGAAATCCTGGGTGCGTCCTTCCAGGAGCTCGTCGGCCACTCGCTCAGCGACTTTATCGAATCGCCCACGCTTGCCGACGCCGAGCGGGCAATCCCCGCATTCCTGGAGAGGGGAAGTTGGGCGGGAAAGCTGGCGGTGAGGCTCAAGAAGGACCGTGAGCTCCGGCATTTTGATTGCTGGCTTCAGGCGGTGGCGGAAAACGGTCACGTTGCGTCGGTCACCGGTTGGGCGCGCGACGTCACCGCACAGCGCGAATCCGAAATTCGCTCCGCGGGACTCTTTGAGTCCCTGAGCGAGGGAATCCTTTTTGCCACCCCGGAAGGCGAGTTGCTCGACGCAAACCCGGCATTGGTTCGCATGCTGGGATACGACAGCAAAGAAGACCTGCAGAAGCACAATTTCCGGGAGATGTACGAGGACCCTTCGGCGCGCGACGAGCTTATCCGCAAGCTGGAGAAGACCGGCACGCTGCGCGACCAGGAAATCGTGCTACGTCGCAAGGACGGGAGGCGAATCCATTGCCTCACATCGGGTTTCGCGATTCGGGATGCTTCCGGCCGCCCCGTTCGCGTGCAGGGAACCATCGTTGACATCACCGACCGGAAGGAAATGGAACAGCGCCTGCGCAACGAACAGGATTTCGTCCGGCGATTTGTCGCCAGCTTCCCGGATCTGATCGCTGTCCTGGATCGGGAGATGCGATTTACCTACATCGGCGGACAGGTTGAAAGCATCTTGGGGCGCACACCGAAGGAATATATCGGAGGAGTGTTCGGCGCTCGAGCGAGCGAGGAAGACAGGTTGAGGCTGCACCAAATGTTCGAGAGAGTCATCCGGGGCGACGAGGTTCGCGCGCAGGTGGAGTTTCGGGCGCCGCACACCGACGGCACGTGGAGGATTCTACTGGCCACGGCTAGCCCGCTTTTTGATGCCCACGGACAGATCAGCGGCGTGGTCACCTCCGCCCGCGACGTTACGGAAGCAAAGCAGGTCGAGCAGCAACTCGCCCAGAAGGACAAGTTCGCAGCCATGGGGCAGATGATGGCCGGCGCGGCGCACGAATTGAACAACCCGCTGACGGCGATTATCGGCGTCAGCGACCTGCTCCGCGAGCGCGCTGCGGATGAGACTTCGCGCCGCCAGGTGGACCTCGTCCTACAACAGGCCCGGCGCGCCGCGACCATCGTCCAGAACCTGCTCGCCTTTTCGCGACCATTGGCGCCGGGACGGTTGAAACTCCGGCTGGCGGAAATCGTCCAGGAGGCTTTGCAGGTCGAGCAGGCCGCGCTCGAGAAGAAGAACATCCGTGTGAAGTTTACGCCGCCCGCGGATCTCCCGGAAATCGAAGGAGACCGCAAGCTTCTCGTGCAGGTCTTCTTGAATATTCTTGCCAACGCCGAGCAGTCCATTTCCACGGCCGGCGATCGGGGCGCCATCGAAGTGTCACTCGCGCGCGCCGGTGACAAGGTATCCGTGACGTTTGTCGACGACGGCCCGGGGATTCCGCCGGATATCATCGGAAGAATTTTCGATCCCTTCTTCACCACGAAGCGTCCGGGCGGGGGAAGCGGGCTCGGGCTCACAATCTGCCTCGCCGTCGTGAAAGAGCACGGAGGAACGATCGAGGTCGATTCCTCGCTCGGGGCAGGCGCCACCGTCCGAGTTCTCCTGCCGATTGCGGCGGAGCAAATTCAACCCGAGAGCGCGCCACCCGTTGCCGCGGCGAAAGCAGTGGCGCCTCTGCCGGGCTCCGAGGCTCTGCGCGGCCACACGGTCCTGATCGTGGACGACGAGGAGAGTATTCGAGAAATCGTGGAGGACGGCCTGGCTGCGCGAGGGATGCGGGTCCAGTCGGCCGAGAGCTCTGAAGACGCGCTCGCCTATCTCGCGAAGAGCCCGTGCGAGATCGTACTCTGCGATTTCAATCTGCCGGGCATGAACGGGGACAAGCTCTTCGCGGAGGTGCGCTCGCGTCTCGAAGGTTCGTCGGTACGTTTCGTATTCATGACCGGCGATCTGGTCGATGCAAACACCGCCGCGCGCTACCACGAGAAAGGCGCTCGCATTCTGCAGAAGCCTTTCCCGATTTCCGCGCTCGCCGATCTTCTTACGGAACTTCTTCGGACGAAATCATCTCGCGCGAAGTAGGCGCGCCATTGCGGTTTTATCTTGGCGCCGCCGCGGGCGGAGCCGAGCTCGAGTCCACTCCAAAGTCCCAAACGTAGAGACTCATGTCCTCGCCCTGCACGATTTCCGCGAACACATACTCGCCGGGGACGAGTCCCTGGCCAAGCGTGAAGCGGTACACGCCTCGGGCGACCTCCCAACGCTGCATCGGCAGCGTATCCCGCGTCGAGTGGGTATCCCCAAATAGCTTGTCCAGATTCTCGATCTGCCGGGTCCCGCCGCTGATCTTCGCCCGGATCAGTTCCAGCTGGGGTTCGCGGAGGTCCGCCGTGCGAATATAAAACTCCGGCTGGTTTTCCTGGATGCGGAACTTTGCGCGAGTTCCCTGAATCGATACCGTGTAGCGCGTGGAAACGATGGGAACCGGGATCAGCACCTTCTTAAGCAAGTGGCCCTTCGACAGCTTTGAACTGGTTTCGGCCTGAGTGAGCGGAAGGACCGACTTGCCATCGAAGACAAACAGGTTTTCGCCGGGCGGCAGAAATACACCCGGGGCGACCTCCAGGCTTGCGTCGATATCGAGCGGCTGCGCCAGTCGCGCCGCTTCCTGGGCGTGAACCTTCGCGACGATCGCGGCATCGCGCTGGGCCTCTTCCGCCTCCACCTTTTTCGTGGCGTCCCAATCCACCAGCGCGGCGGGAATCTCCTCCCACTGGGAGCGGTCCAGGCTGTAATACCTAACACGGTCGCCCTCGAGCTTGTATTCCCGCACGAGATGGAAGCTGCCGTCCGTCAGCATGAGTTTCTTGCCGCGCGGCAGAACCGGCGCGGAAGCTGCGGAGGCGGGGCGGCCGTTCGCGGGGGATGTTGCACGGGTCGTTCCAGCGTCTTGCGCCGTTAGCGGTGCGGCCAGCGACAGAAACAAGGCGAACAGCGCCAGCGACTGCCCTGTAACCAGCCCTCGACGAATCGAGGCACATCCGCTGGCCATGGTTGTTGCGCCTCCTTGAAAAGCTGAGATGCCCCAAGCGGCCACTCGGTTGGGTAAATCGAGGATACGCCGGCGGGCGGCGGGTCACAACCGGCTTCCTAGAGCCAGGGCCAATGAGGTTAGTAAGAACGTCGTCTGAAGATGGTGTTTCGGCGGGGACTAAGCCAGTCTAGTGCTCGCACCGAGGTTGGAGGAGCGTCATGATCATCAGATCCGAATTGGTGAAGAGCCACTGATCGGCACCGGCAGCTTCGGTGGCGCTCGCACGGGTTCCGAGATGCTTGTTTCGGGCCAGGCCGCGCAGGTGCTCGCGGCAGATGCCGGTCAGGCTGGCGACTTCCTCTTCGGTAAAAACCTTCTGGCTTGACCTGACTCGCACCATTGTCTTGGCCTCTCAATCTGTTTGATGCCGTATACAGCCTAATCGGCGCCAAATCAGCCTGCAATAGTCGTTCCGTACCACGCCAATAGAACTAGCCGGCCAATCTCCGGCGCAAACCCTTAGTCGCCATGCAGTTCGAAGAGAAAAAAGTCCGTTCCGGCGAAATGGGACACATTGAATCGCGGAGCTCGGAGTGAAAATGCGATTCTAAGCGTGGAAAGTTTCTACCGTTTCACGGATTTGTTTGGCATGGCGCAATTCGTGGTAGCCGATGAAAAATAACCAATCGTAGACATTGAAACTGCCCAGGAAAGGATGCGGATATCTGTACGCGCTGAGGTCCCGCAACCGATTCGCACCAATGAATTCGAGGGTCGCTTTTCGCGTAGCTGCGAGGTGCTCCAGCGCGGCGGGCCTCTCCGACACCAGCTGCGGATCAAGCGGAATCGGGGTTTTGCGCCTGAAGATGCGCCACTGGGCCAGCCGCACGGGTCGGTGAAATCGCTTTAGCAGCGGCGTAGGCTCGGGCTCGCGTTTCACGAGCTCTTCAGCCCTGGCGATGATCGCTCGCTCAACGATAGCCAGGTGAGCCGCTATTTCAGCCGCCGACCAACCCCCACGGCCGGGCGCCTGATTCCAACGGTCCCCGCTCACCGAGCCCGCTGCAGAGAGCAGCTCAGCCCGCGTCTTTTCGAGGTGCGCGAGAACCGGGGCGAGGTTTCTCATCTTCCGGTTCAGATCGCGAATCCGCCGGCCTTCTCAAACGCGTGAGCGATTTGCAGCACCGAGCCCTCGCGGAAATGTGGGCCGAAGATCTGCATTCCCACCGGGAGCCCGGCTTTGGTCTTCCCGCACGGCACCGAAATGCCGGGAACACCCGCGAGCGACCCGGTCACCGTATAGATGTCTGCAAGATACATTTGCAGCGGATCGGAGGTCTTTTCGCCGAGCCGGAACGCTGGTGTAGGGGAGGTGGGAGTAACGATCGCGTCCACCTTTTGAAAGGCGTCGGCGAAGTCGCGCGCAATCAGCGCACGGACGCTTTGGGCGCGCAGGTAGTAGGCGTCGTAGTAGCCCGCGGACAGCGCGTACGTTCCCAGCATAATCCTGCACTTGACCTCGGGTCCGAATCCGCGTTCCCGAGTCTGGCGATACATCTCGGTGAGCGTCCCGCCTGGAACGCGCAGGCCGTAACGCACGCCGTCGTATCGGGCAAGGTTGGAACTCGCCTCCGCCGTCGCGATGATGTAGTACGCGGCAATCGCATAGTCGGTGTGCGGCATTCGCAGCGGAATCCTCTTGCAACCCAGCCTCTCGAGAAGAGCGATGGCCGCCTGGACTTTTCCTTTCACCTCCGGGTCGAGCCCTTCGCCGAAATAATCTTCCGGGACCCCTATCCGAAGGCCGTGGACCGACGCCTCAGACTGGGCGGAGTAATTCGGGATGGGCACGTCTGCCGATGTCGAATCGTTCTCGTCGCGGCCGGCGATGACGCCGAGCACAGCGGCCGCGTCCGAAATGTTTCCAGCGAACGGCCCGATCTTGTCGAGCGAAGACGCGAATGCGATCAGGCCGTATCGAGAGACGCGGCCGTACGTCGGCATCAAGCCGGGGATCCCGCAATACGAGCCGGGCTGGCGAATCGAACCGCCGGTATCGGTGCCCAGGGCCGCCACGGCAAGGCCCGACGCGACGGCGGCAGCCGATCCGCCGCTCGAACCGCCGGGCACACGATCGAGAGCAACTGGGTTGCGCACCGGCCCGTACGCGGAGTTTTCGTTCGAGCCGCCCATGGCAAACTCATCGCAGTTTGTCTTGCCGAGGAGAACCGCACCGGCCTGTTCCAGCCGTTCGACCGCCGTCGCATCGTACGAGGGCACGTAGTGTTCGAGGATTTTGGAAGCACAGGTAGTGGGCACGCCGCGCGTGCTGATCACGTCCTTGATCGCCATCGGCACGCCGGCCAGCGGCGGGAGAGTCTCGCCGCGCGCAACGACTGCATCGATGCGATCCGCCTGCGCGTAGCCGCGCTCGTGCGAGAGCGTGAGAAAGGCGTTCAATTCAGGATTGCGCCGCTCGATCCGGCCGTAGAATTCCGCGGCCAGCTCTCGCGCCGATATCTTCTTTGCCTGAAGCGCGGCACGCACACTAGCGATGGTCCATGGCGCTGAAGCGCTCATCTCTCAATCACCTTGGGAACGCGGAAAAACGGCTTGGCCGCCTCGGGCGCGCCGGCAAGGACCGCTTCGACGACATCGCAAGGGCGCGGGGAATCTTCGCGCAGCTCGGGATGGCTCGCGCCGCCGGCCGGCGTGGCGGGCGCATACAAAACCTGAGCCATGGGCTCGACGTTTGTCACGTCGAGCTCCGTCAGCTTGTCAACATATGTGAGGATTCCGTCGAGCTGGCCGCGGAGAGTCTCTACTTCTTCCGACGACAAACCGAGATGGGCCAGCTCGGCGACTCGCAGCACGTCTTCGCGGCTAATCTTCATGTTTTCAGGGGCGCTCCTCAGGATTTTGGTCGCATGCGCGGAATTCGAGAAAATTGGCGTTTTGAGAACGCGAGGCGAGCCCCCTGATCGCGATTCTCGAATTCGCCGGCCCGCTCGCAATTGGCGCCGAATCTGATCAGACGTTTCACGAGATTCATCTTAGTAGAAACGAGTTGCAATGCAAGCGTGAGAGCCTGAGGCGGTCCCGCGACTCGAGTCTTCCGATCTGCGGGTCAGGACGGATGCGCGCGCGGGCTAAGTGCGGCGGCGGACGAATGGAATGTGGCTGTTGTCGGCTTCGAAGGAAACTCTCGCCTGCGCAGGCCGCGCGGCGACGAATCTTACTTCGCGCACGAGATTCCCGCCCCAAGCGTGATTGATTTGCCCGCAGAGCTGTTGCTTCATGCTCTCGAGCTGGTCCTGCCAGACTGTGCCATCCGCCGTGAGGTCGAGGCAGCCGGCGTGGCACCGCAGCGGGCGCGTGTGCGCGGCGAGCGCCTCGCCCGCAATCGCCGGCCACCTGCTCGCGAGCCAGGCGAGCGCCGCTTCCGGCCGGTCGAGCCGCCGGAGCGTTTTGCCCAGAAATTCTCCCGCTCTTTCCATGGAGGCGGCATTCTATCACGCCGTGCGACTCGCCGGAGAATTCGCGAAGGCGCGGATCAAGCGTGCTTGCGCGATGAATTTAGGCGTGCGAAAATTGCAAATACTCTTTCGCTCGTTGCGCCGTGAATTTCGAGGAGTTCTGCACATCCGCGGAGCGCCGGGTAAGGCGATATCGTCTAAGGGTTAGGACGTGGCCCTCTCAAGGCCAAAATCCGGGTTCGAATCCCGGTATCGCTACCAACTTGTTGAACGATGTGAGTATCATTCACGCATGGTCGAACCACCGAAATCAGCCGATGTGTTTTGCAACCCGATCATCGGCCGATGGCATATAAGCGGATTGGGATGTTACCTACTCGTATGTCTAGTGGCCACGATCGCGCTTAGACTGTTTCAAGGCCTGTATAAAGCATGGTCCTGCAAATATGGCGATGTCCTCTCACGGCAGAAAAGTGACGAGGGACTCCGAAGCAAGGGCTATTGGTACATTTATTGGAGGCACGTCCGGGGTTTTGCTCTCGGGAAGAATAGCGACCTTCTACTTCCAACTACGATAGGGTTTATCGAGCTTGCCGCGTACCCCGTGCTTCTCGCCGTTGGGCAATTCCCCGTCATTGGCGCGTGGATCGTAATCAAGACGGCTGGCGGTTGGGGTGGGTGGAAAACGTCGACGACAGCCTTCAATCGTTTTCTACTTTTTAGCCTCCTCAATATCCTCGTTGCGTACTTCTGTCTGGAGCGATTCGTGCAGTACGTGCCATGTCCTGGTTTGCGGGGGTAGCGTTCGAATAAGACCGCGGGTGTTTCGAACAGCGGTGCTATAGACTCGCGGCCCCTTCCTCTGTCGTGACTTTCGTTGTGACAACTTCCCGCCGGATATGATTGGTGAGATGCGGGTTAGATCCGTGCATTTATGGAATCCTTACATATTGCTTATGACTCGCTTATGCCCTCGCACTTACCGTGGTAAACTTCAGCGCATTGACGCGCTGAAATAATATTGATGGCCTCCAATCCTCAAGGTTCTCCGCTTACCCAAGCTGTCCGGCCCGTCGCCAAAGTTCTCGTCGCGACCACGGCGATGCTGGCGTTCATTTCCTTTTGGCGCGCTGCCGCGGTCGTCCTGAACGATTTGGGTTCGTCGGCGTTCTATGCGGGCGCCATCGCTGAACACTTCGTCGGCAAGACGGCTCCTTGGTTTGTTCTTGCCATCATGCTGTTCGCGTTCGCCGTACAGGCGCTCTATTACGAGAGCTGCGGGATGTTCGTACGCGGCGGCGTGTATCGCGTGGTGAAGGAGGGGATGGGCTCGACGCTCGCGAAGTTCTCCGTTTCCGCGTTGATGTTCGATTACATCCTGACGGGACCGATCAGCGGCGTTTCGGCGGGCCTTTATCTCGCAGGCCTGCTGAACGAGCTCTTCCACTCCGCGCACGTCAATCTCGTGTTGCCCACGAATGCAACTGCGGCGGTGTTTGCCGTGCTGGTCACGCTCTACTTTTATTGGGAGAACGTCAAGGGGATTCCCGAATCCAGCGAAAAAGCCCTGCGCATCATGTACGTGACCACCGTGATGGTGGTCATAATGATCGCATGGTGCGGTTACACGCTCTGGGTCCGAGGGGCTCATCTTCCGCCGCTGCCGCGGCTCTCGAATCTTACCTACTCGACCGATGCGCTGGGCTGGCTGCGCCACACGTCGCTGCCGTACACCGTCGGGCTGATCGGTATTTTCATCGGCCTCGGACACTCCGTTCTGGCGATGAGCGGCGAAGAAACCATGGCGCAGGTTTACCGGGAAATCGAGCATCCGAAGCTCCCGAATCTGAAGAAGGCAGGCCTCGTAATTTTCCTGTACAGCCTGATTTTTACGGCCGGCGTTGCGTTCTTTGCCGTCATGATCATCCCGGACTCAGTGCGAAACAGTTTTTCCGATAATCCGATCAGCGGCCTGGCGATGAATCTGATTGGGCCGTTGCCCGTACTGCTCGCATTTCGAGCCTTTGTCGTGGTCGTAGGGACGTTGATGCTTGCCGGAGCGGTCAATACGGCGATCGTCGGCTCGAACGGCGTACTGAACCGTGTTTCCGAAGACGGGATTCTGCCGGACTGGTTTCGCCATCCGCACCGCCGCTTCGGAACATCCCATCGCATCCTGAACCTCGTCGTGGGGCTCCAACTCCTCACGATCATCCTCAGCCGCGGAAACATTTTCCTTCTGGGCGAGGCGTATGCGTTTGGCGTGATGTGGAGCTTCGCGATGAAAGGGCTGGCGGTGCTCGTGCTGCGCTACAAACAGCCCGGCGGCCGGGAGTTCAAGGTACCTTTGAATTTCAAGATCGCAAGTGTGGAGATTCCCGTCGGAGTGGCGCTGATCACGTTCATGCTGTTCGCGCTGTGCGTGATCAATCTTTTTACGAAACAGGTGGCCACGATTTCCGGAGTCGCCTTTACGGTCATCTTCTTCGCGGTTTTTGAAATCTCCGAGGCGGTGACGCGAAAGCGCGCCACCTCCCATTCCGAGCTCGACAAGTTCAACCTGGCGCAGGCCGGCGACTTGACGCCGGACAACGTGGGAGTTCAACCCGGCAACATTCTGGTGCCCGTAAGCACGCAATATGCGCTGTATCCGCTGGAAGCCGCGCTGCGGCGCGCGAAGGGCCGCGAGGCCGAGATCGTGGTACTGCACGTCCGGATGCTGAGGCGCGCCGCTTCTGGCGAATACGATCTCGCGCCCGATCAGCTATTTAGCACGATCGAGCAATCACTATTCACGAAGGTGCTATCGCTTGCGGAGAAAGAAGGCAAGCCCGTACGCCTTACGGTCGCCGCGGCGAACGATCTGTGGGAAGGCATCCTGCGGACTGCGGACAACCTGCAGTCCAGCACCATCGTCGCCGGCAGCTCAACAAAGATGCAGGTCACCGAACAGGCTCTCGAAATCGGTGCGGCGTGGGAGCGGATGCCCGAGCCGCGCCCCCGGGTCACGCTGGAGCTGTTCACGCCGTCGGGCCAAGAGCAAATTTTCTATCTTGGTCCGCACGCGCCCCGGCTCACTCCGAAAGAAATCGATCTGCTGCACAAGATATGGCTGCGATTGGGAGAGCAATTGCCGGGCAAGGAAATCCATCACCACGACATCGTACATTTCGCGCTCACGGAGGTCGAACGGGAACTCGGCAACGGCGAAAGCGCCGATGTTCTCAATCGTCTTCGAGAGCACATCCAGGACATTGAGGACCGCCGGCAGAAACTCTGAGGACTGAATAGCAAAGTTCAACCGTTTTGGAGGGCGCGTGGGTGAAGGGCGCATCCTGGTGGTCGATGACGAGCCGCAAATCCGGCGAGTCATGCGCTCCGCGCTCGTCGGCGAGGGCTATGAGGTTGCCGACGCTCGAAACGGCGAGAATGCCGTCGAACGAATCCGTTCGGAAAAATACGATTTGGTCCTCCTCGATATCAACATGCCGGGCATCACGGGCATCGAGGTCTGCCGGCAGATTCGCTTGGTTTCCGATGTCTGCATCATCATGATGACGGTGCGCCACACCGAGAGCGACAAGGTGGAAGCGCTCGACATGGGCGCTGACGACTATGTAACGAAGCCGTTCAGCATGCCGGAAATGCTGGCCCGCATCCGAGCGGCGCTCCGGAGGCCGGTTTCCTCTTCGGCAGGTCAGTCCGCTCACCTTCAGCTTGGAGACGTGGAGATCGATTTTCGAGCGCGGCGCGTGACGGCCCCCCATCAGCAGGTGCGACTCAGTGTCACGGAATTCGATCTGCTGTCCTATTTTGCCTCGCACCCTAACCGAGCTATCCCTCACGAAGAATTACTGCACGCGGTTTGGGGACCCGACTACCAGGAGCAGCGAGAATACCTGCGTGTTTTCATCAACCGGTTGCGAAAGAAGATCGAACCGGACCCGCAGGATCCCAAGTATCTGCTCAAAGAACCCTGGATCGGATACCGGCTGAACGTACCGGAGCGTTGATTCCGCCGGCTGTTGTGCGGATGGCGAATCCCTCCACCCATCGACCTCGGCGATTCTGCACGCGCTGGGCCGGAATTGCACGAGGCATCGCGCTCGGTCGAGGGGCGTCCGACCAGCCGGCGAGCATTTCTGTCCCCAACCCATTGGCTCGATTCCTGTGCAGGGGGTCGGGCCTCGAGCGAATCTCTCCGTTTTCCCCGTGTGCTAGAATCCCGGCGTGGTCTGGCCACACGTCCGGGCATTCACGTACCCATCTTTGGCGATTCAACCGAGCGCATCGGGCGCCGGAATTTGCGGAGCGCCTCCGCTGAGGCCACGATGGCCGGTGCTGCCGAGCACTGCTGGAGCTCCTGTTCGTGAGTGAGCCGAGGAATTTCTGGATGCGCTGGCGTGTGCGTACGGGCTATCCCGTCGCCGCGATCTATTGGGTTCTGGCTGCGCCCACGCCCCGCTGGATTCTGGTCGGCGGGATCGTGGCGTCGTTCGGTCTGATCGTTCGGGCCGTCGCGTCGGGACATCTGAAGAAAGATCAGGAACTCGCCACGACAGGGCCGTATGCGAGCACACGGAACCCTCTGTATCTCGGGAGCGCATTTTTGGCCGCGGGGTTCGCGATCGCCGGGCATTCCTGGCTGGGCGGAATTATCGTCGCTGCGTATTTCGCGGTCTTCTACTACGCCGTGATGCGGAGCGAGGAAGAGAATCTCCGCAAGCGCTTCGGCGCAAAGTACGACGAATACGCAGCGCGCGTGCCGCTGTTTTTGCCGGGCGCCGCCGATCCGGGAAGCGAGCCGTCTTCGGCGTCGGCTCGGCGAGCGAAGGTCTTCTCCTGGGCGCAGTACCGCCGCAATCGCGAATACCAGGCGCTTGCGGGCGTAATCGCAGGTCTTGGAATCGTGTGGTTGCGGATGTGGATTCGAGCGCGGTTTGGCTACTGACGGAGCCGCGACGGCGGCGCGCGCAGGACTATTGCAGTCGATAGACGGCGTGCATCAGCCGCTGGAATTGCGGCCGATAAATCAAATCGAAGGCGCGTTCCTTGCCGGGAAACAATTCCAGGGCCGCCTGCCGCGTGGCGGCGATCATTCCAGCGGCTTCCTCGGCGGAAAGTGCGCCGTCCGCGATCGTTTCCAGTGTAAGGCGAACCAGAATGCGCAATCTCCGGATGCGCCTGCTCTCTTCGTCGATTTGGTCCTGCGTCGGCGCGACTGCTTCCCGATCTTGGGCGATTTCCATGGCTGCCTGGGGACTGAAATCAGGATGAACGAGATTCTCGCCCAGCGCAATAGTACTCGAGCGGATGCGCTACGTTCACTCAATCTCTCTCAACGGGCGCTACCGCACACTCCTTCGTCGGCGATAATGCGAGACGTCGAGTGCGGCGTTGGCAAGGGATCCGGACAATAACTTTCGACAGAATAGAGGGCCAGCCGATGCGGCAAAGAAATCTTCGAATCGCAACAATGGGACTGCTGATAGCCGGGGCTTTCGGCGCGCTCGTCGCCCAAGCGGCGGATCAGGAGGGCAAAAAGCCAAGCGCTCGTGAAAATGGGTGCGACTATGCTTGTCTCACCGGTTTCATCGACCAATATTTGAACGCCCTCGTGGCTCACGACGCGAGCCGCCTGCCTCTTGCCTCTCACGTCAAGTTCACCGAAAACACCATTTCGTTGCAGCTCGGCGACGCCCTGTGGGGCACGATCAGCGGCATGGGCACCTATCGGATTTACTGCGCCGACCCACCAGCAGGTCAAGTTGGCGCAGAAGCGACGATTCGGGAGAACGGCACACCCGCGATTCTGGTACTGCGCCTGAAAGTGGAGAATCAGAGGATTTCCGAGGTGGAAACCATCGTCCGGCGAGGGGCTGAGCCGGCTCAGAACCTGGAAAAGCTCGGCCCCCCAAATCCTGCGTGGCTTCAGCCTGTGGCTCCTGCCGATCGAACGCCGCGCGAAGCGATGCTGAATGATGCAAATCTGTATTTTGAAGGGATCGTTCATCTCTCGGGCGACATGGTTCCTTTCGATGAAAAGTGCAATCGCATCCTGGACGGCATTCAGGACACCAACAATCCTTCCTACAATGAAGGCTGGGGCCACGGATCTTTCAATCCGGCAGCGATGGGCTGCCGCGAAAACATGAACACAAAGATCTGGGCGTACATCAAGTCCGTCGATCCGCGGCGATTCATGGTGGTGGATGAAAAAATGGGGATCGTGTTCGGCTTTTTCATGTTCAATCATCCGGGAACGGTGAAAGAAGCTGATGTTCCGGGAGTCGGAAAGATTCCCATGCCCGCATCGGCGATGAGGCCATTTAGCGTCGAAGTAGCGGAATTCTTCAAAATCGAAAACGGGAAGATACGTCAGGTGGAGGGAGTGCAACTGGCGCTCCCTTACAAATCGTCCACTGGGTGGGGCAGGTAAGACCCGCCGGAGCTATCGCTCCGCGTAGGCATGAATAGACAGGTTTTGGCCATCCGTAAGTGCAGTGACCGCGCCGTCGCGATCGGTTCGCAGCAAGCGCACGCCCGAGCGTTCGTAGCGCTCGATTACATTCTCGGAAGGATGCCCGAACGGATTCGCTTCGCCCACGGAGACAACGGCCACGCGGGGATCAACCCTCCCGAGGAAGGCGTCGGTGGAGGATGTCCTGCTTCCATGGTGAGGCACCTTCAAGAAATCCGCGGCGAGCGGCGCGCGGTCCTCGACAAGTCTCTCTTCCACGCGCTGCTCGATGTCTCCCGCCAGCAGAAAGCGGAAATGACCGTCCGAGAGCCGGAGCACGAGTGAATCGTCATTGGCGGCCTCGGCGACAGGTCCGGCGTCGGGCGGCCACAACACCTCGCCACGGACGCCTCGCCAATCGAATTCAGAACCTTGTACCCGGTGCACGACCGGTACGCCGAGAGAGCGTGCCTCGGCCAGCAGGCTTTTGAA
Source organism: Candidatus Acidiferrales bacterium (assembly GCA_035279445.1). GTDB lineage: Bacteria > Acidobacteriota > Terriglobia > Acidiferrales > UBA7541 > Palsa-295. Next base: position 26,443 of record DATEHV010000019.1, read on the forward strand.
CGCAGGTGTCTCTTCGTCGCGCCCGATCCAAAGTTCGCCGACTCGGAAATTCTCGAGCACAGCGTGTAAGCCATCGAGATGGTCGTGGTGCGCGTGCGTGAGCGCAACCACGTCGAGCCTCTTCAGGCCGCGAGACCAGAGGTAGGGCGAGACGACTTCTTCGCCGACATCTAAGCCTGACCGATAGCCTCCGACCCACTCCGATCCCGCAAGCCCGCCGCCGTCAATGAGCATCGTTTGGCCGCCGGGAAATGCGGTAAAGATCGAGTCGCCCTGCCCAACATCAAGCACAGTCACTTCCAGCCTTCCGCGAGCGAGACTCGGCGCAAACGGATGCCACGCCACAAGTACCGTCAGGCCTGCCAGCGCCGCTCCCGAGAGCCACTCCGCGAGTGCGATCGGAGGCGGGATTTGCCGCCGACCGGCGCGATCCCTTCGCCGCATCGCGGCCGCACGCGCCGCCGCTGCGAGCGCGATGAAGGCCACGAGAAAAGTTACGACCAGCCATGCTGGAGGCTCCGGAATCCGATACGAAACGTGCGGGAGCTGGCTGAACCATTCGACCGTCGCGAGCAACAGGCCCGCGCAAATGCCGAGAGCTTTCGCGAATGCGAATGCCAGCCGAGCCCACGCGAAACTCAGAGCGAGAGTCAGGAATCCGAGGGGCACGATTAGCCCGGTCAGAATCACCGCCGGGATATTGCTCAGCGGTCCGGCCAGGCTCACTCGATGAAAGTCCCGGGCGAGCAGCGGCATCATTCCCCATTGAATCACCGCTGAGAGCAGCACGATCTCCCAGAGGCGCAGTCCAACGCGGACGGGCGCAGTCAGCAGCGCACTCGAGTGTGGCGCGAGTCTTTGCGGCAGCCGTGAGGCGAGCCACTCGGACGCGGCGCGCGTTTCGATGCGGAACTGAACGACCTTCGGCGGATGAGCGCCGTCGCGCGTCACGTCGCCGAGATGCCGGAGCCCGGCGCGATACGGAGCGCTTGTCCGCTCCAGCCACGGCAGCGCGAGGCCCGCGATGACTCCCGCAGCGAGGAACGAGAGCTGAAAGCTCGAATCTACGAGCGCCGACGGTTTCCAAATAAGGATCGCCAGGGCCGCAAGGGCAACTGTGTTCACCAGCTCGACGCGGCGGAAGAGCGGCCGCGCGCACAAGTAGAACGCGCCCATCAAAGCCGCGCGAAGGATCGGCGGACGGTCCTGCACTACGCCGACGTAAGCGGCGAGTGCGAGGAGCGTCACCAGACTTGTAACGCCGATGGAGAACCGCAGCCTGCGGCACAGCCAGAAAAGGAACACCACGAGTGCGCCCACGTGCAATCCCGCCACCACGAGGACGTGGTACGCGGCGGTCTTTTGAAACGCCGTGACGACTTCGGAATCGACGAAGCTTCGGTCGCCCAGCAGCATGGCGCGCAACACCGCGGCGCGCCCGGGCTGGCCGCGGAAGAGGCGGTCGAGCCGCGCGAGAAGATCACCGCGCGTTCGCGCAAGGCGCTGCACGAATGTCGGGGCGGGGCGGTCGATCAATTGCAGCAACTCGGCGCTGCGCAGCGAGCCCGTGAGGTCGATCTTTTGGCGCGCGAGGTAGCCCCGCAAATCAAAAGCGCCAGGATCAAGGAAGTTGCGCGGCGGGCGCGCCTTCATCAGCGCTTCGACACGATCTCCGGCGCGCAAAACCTGCGAAGGGTCCGCTGCGCGCGCGCGACCGTATAAGTTAACGCGGAGGCCCCCGCTCGCCGGCAGCGATGCGCCGGACGTTTCCACATCTTCGAGGTCAATTTGATATCGCAGCCCCCATGGCAGCGCGATCGGGTCTTCGCGCAGGCGTCCGCGCCACCGCAGAGGGTCGCTGGTATCGAGGCGTCCGGCGGCGAGAAGCCGAGAGACATGGTTCGCGGGCAAGGCCGCACGCTCGACGCCAGCGCCCGTTGCGCCGACAGCCACCCAAGCGAGCAGCGCGAATGCCCAGGCGGTGGAAACCTGCCCGCGCCAGGCGAGAATTCCGCCGAGCAGAATCGCCGCCATCGCGGCTGCGATCCAGACGCGAAGCGATCCCGGCCAGTGGTCTGCGAGCGCGATACCAGCGGCGAACGCAGCAACGATCCACAGGGCCGGTAGTTTCATAGACGCCGCCGCAGGCGCACGACCGCCTCCATGTGGAATGTCTGGGGGAAAAGATCGAAATGCTGGATTTCAGAAATGTCGTAGCCGGCCTTGCCGAGCGCCGCGAGGTCGCGCGCCAGCGTCGGCGGCTCGCAGGAGACATAGGTGATTCGCGCGGGCGCGACGCGCACGAGCTGTTTAATTGCGCCGGGAGTCAATCCCGTTCGCGGGGGATCGAGCACGACGAGCTCTGGTTCTTCGCCGCACTTTTCCAGGAATCGATCAACGTCCGATGTCCGAACTTCGATGGCGCCACTGCCGCCGGTGTTCCGCGCTGAGGAGTTGGACTCGAGATCACGCGCCGCGGCGGGATTTGACTCCACCGCTATCACGCGCTCGAAACGCTTCGCAAGCGGCAAGGTAAACAATCCGACTCCCGCGAATAGATCAAGCGCGAGCCGTCCATTCGATTCCATGCCCGCAACCTCACCCACCAAATCATCCGTGAGAAATCTGTTCACTTGGAAAAATGAGAAATGGCCCACACGATACATCGAGCCGCTGGCTTCGCATTCGACGAAGCCCGGGCCGTCCAGCTCCATGCGTTCGTGGCCGGGATCGTCAAGGACCAGACTTTCGATCTCGGGCAGAATCCCACGAATGGATTTCGCGAGCGACGCAGAACGCGGCGGAAGCTTGGAGAATGTGGCGGTGACCAGCAATCGCGAATCGCCCACGCCGGCAAAGGCTTCGATCTCGCGCATTTCAGCGGGGAGCGAACCTGCCGCGAGCGCGCCGCGCAACGCGAGGAAGGTTTTCAAAAGCAGCGGCGAGAGAACGGCGCAATCGTCCACGGAGCAGATCGCACTGGAATCCGCGCGAAAGTAGCCGATCGCGAGAGGTGCGCCGTCGGCGTCGCCGGGCGCGCGGATTTTCCACTGTGCCCGATTGCGGTAACCCCATGGCGGCGATGCGTGCGCCGCAATTTCTCCCGCCCACTCGATTCGGCCGAGCCGGCGAAGGGTCTCGCGCAGGATTTCCGTCTTGAAGTGGAGCTGCGCGTCGTAGGGGATGTGTTGGTAATCGCAGCCGCCGCAAACGCCGAAATGCGGGCATCTTGGCTTGGCCCGATCCGGTGAGGGCTCCAGGAGCGTTTGCACTCGCGCACGGATGAATTTCTTTTTCTGCTCGACCGGAGCGACGGAAATCCGCTCCGCCGGAAGGACGAATGGCACGAAGACGGTCGAACCATCGTGATGCGCCAGGCCCTCGCCCCCGTAAATCAGTTTTTCAATGGTGATGTCCATGGCTGCCCGCGAGAGCGGGAAGTGGCCGCGGCGCGCTCAGGTAAGATAAAAGAGACTCAGCCGCGGCAGATCGAACTGTTCGAACAGTCTCTTTTGCGTGTATTGCCGCTCGAGCTGCGCCAGTTGCTCCGCGGACATCTTACGCCGGTAAGCTGCGAGCGAGCGGTCCATTTCGCGCCGGATCGATAGCATCGACTCATCGTCCGCGTCAGTCAGGAGCGCCGCCGTCAATTTGTCTTCGAGTACGGCGAGTCGACGTTCGAGGTCCTCCAAATCGAGGGTTTCGGGCGAAGCGATCAGCGGAAATACCTCCTCGAGCCGTTTGGCGATTTCCTCGAGATGCCCGGCGATCGTCCCATGTTTTGCCGCCGCCGCGCGCAGACGGGCGACGTTGCGCTCGAGATATCTTTTCAGTTCGTCGCGCGAAAATGGTTCCGTTGCCGGCGCGGCCGCTTTAATTTCCGGGCCGGCGCCTGAAGAGATTTCCTTCGCTTCGGCAGCGGCGTCGAGCACCGCGTCCACACAGTAGGCGAGGCTCTTGAGCTGGCGTCCGCCAGCGGCGCGCCGCGAACGTGCCCAGCTCTCAAAAGCGCGGTCAATCCCCTTCAACACCGCGCCCAGCGGAATGCCCGCCTTTTGCCAAGTCTCCACGATCGCCCAGTCGAGCGGCGACACCAGCAAGTGCGCGCCGCGTTTGCGCCAGAAATACTCCTCAATTTCGGTAAAGTAGTTGAAATAGTTGAAGGATTCCATCGGGCCCGCGTGCCGGTGTTCGATGTACCGGCTCGCCCTATGCTTATTTCTGAGCGCCGCCCCGGCCGTCGGACTGATTGCGCTCCCAGATGATGCGCAGGCCCTCGAGCGTCAGAAACTCGTCGACCGTCTCGATGTGCCGCGACGCGCTCCCGATCAGCGGCGCCTGCCCGCCGGTCGCAATCACTTTCGTTTTCGGCCCCATCACTTTTTTCATGCGGTCGAGAACGCCGTCCACGAGATCCGTATAGCCGTAAAAGAGCCCCGCTTGCAGAGACGCGACCGTATTCGTCCCGATGATCTTTCCCGGGTCCTTGATTTCGACGCGAAAAAGCCGTGCGGCCCGGGCGAAGAGCGCGTCTGCGGAAATGCCGATTCCGGGCGCGAGCACGCCGCCCAGATACTCGCCGCGCGCCGAGACCGCGTCGAAATTGATCGCCGTGCCGAAGTCCACGATGATGCACGGCCCACCGTACTTGTCGAACGCCGCGACGCTGTTGACGATGCGATCCGCGCCGACTTCCTGCGGATTGTCGTACTGCACCGGCATGCCCGTCTTGATGCCCGGTTCGACGAAGAGAGCCTTGTTACCGAAGTATCGCTCCGCCATTCCCGCGAGAGTGGTGTTGAGCGGCGGCACCACCGAGCTGATGATCACGCCGTCGATTTCACGCGGCTCTAGGCCGGCGAGCGTGAAGAGGTCGCGGGTGAGGATTCCGTATTCGTCTACGGTCTGATCGCGCGCGGTGGTCAAGCGCCAGTTGGCGACGAGCTTCTTTGCGCGGAAGACGCCGAGCACCGTGTTCGTGTTGCCCGCATCCAGCGCCAGCAGCATTAGGGAGCCTCCGCGACGTCGCCCGCGAGCACCGGCTCGGTTCCCCGGCCGTCGTCGCGCGTCACGCGCAGCACGCCGCCCGGCTCGAGCCCCGCCGTCGTGCCCGTGAAGGTTTCCGTCGCAGTCGTGATTCGCACGCGCTTCCCTTCGAAATAGCTCGAGACCTGGGCAAACCGCCGCAAAATCGGCTGGGCGCCGTCTGTAAGGAATTGATTGTAGTAGCGGTCGAGGTGACGCAGCAACCGAATCAGCAGTTCGAGGCGCGAATGAAATTGTTCCGATTCGATTCGCAGCGACGTCGCAGCGTCCGCAAGCTCCTCCGGCATCTTGGTCTGGTTGACGTTCACGCCGATTCCCACCACGGCGTAATGGATGCGGTCGGGCTCGGCGTGCATCTCGGTGAGAATACCGCAGAACTTTCGGCCGCCGGCGAGCACGTCATTGGGCCACCGGATGTCCGGCACCGTATCGAGGTCCTCTGCGGCAGCGTCGCGGGCGGCCAGCCCCGCGACAAGAGTGAGAAGCGGCGCGTGGGCGGGCGGAATGGGAGGCCGCAAGAGGACGCTGCAATAAATCCCAGACGATTTCTCCGACGTCCACGAGCGCCCCGCGCGGCCTCTGCCGGCCGTCTGCTCCTCCGCCAGAACGACGGTTCCGTGCGGTTCCCCTTCCTCTCCCAAGCGCATCGCGACTGCATTCGTCGAATCGATCTTGAAGAAGTGGTAGATGCGGCGGGCGAACGCGGTGCCGTAGAGCCGATGGCTCAGCATCTGCGGCACCAGAATATCCGGCATACGTTCGATGTGATATCCGGTTCGCGCATGGCCTTTCACGCGCACGCCCAGCGCGCGCAGTTTTTCAATCCAGCGCCAGACCTGCTGCCGCGTGACGCCGATCTCTTTCGCGATCTTCGCGCCGCTGATGACGATCGTCGAATTCTCGGCGAGCAGCGTAAGCAGCGCATCGATGCGCCGGTCGGTGGTGCCGGGAACAGTCGCCATCCGCTTGATCGCCATGAGGGGAGGGCACGAAGGATACTCGACCGGGAAGCCGACCACAAGGCGGGCGGCAAAAAGGTGCAGTCGGGCCGCAGCTTGTGGCCTGTAACCGCTGTAGTCTCAGTAAGTTACGCTTAGCTCAAGACTCAAGCTGCTTCAGGCGGTCGACAAGTTTCCTGTGCTCGAGCTGGCGCGCCACAAGCGTCGCCCTAAGATCCTCCACTACCCTCGCAGGGGCCTTGCTCGTAAAGTTTTCGTCAGCGAGGCGATTCTGTTTTGACTCGACGTCGCTCGCAAGGCGCTCGATTTCCTTTTTGAGGCGTGCGACCTCCGCCTTCCTGTCCGTAGCGTCGCCGTATGCGACGCGCAGGTCGAATCGCGCCGTCGAGCGCATCGCGGCTCCAGCGGGGTCGAGGTGTGCCGATGAGATCTGCAGGCCCGAGAGCGTCGCGAGTCGAAGCAGCGGGTCCAGGTTCTCTTCGACGAGCTTGCGGACGGCGGCATGCGTCGTCGAGAATTGAGCGGAAACTTTGCGCTTGGGATCGATCTTCATCTCGGCACGGATATTGCGCGCCGCAATCACGATTTCCTGAAGGGCCGCCATGGCATCATCGGAAGCGGCATCCGCCCATTGCGGGCGCGGCTCAGGGAACTTGTCGAGGGCGATGGATTTCGCTCCCGCGGGTTGCGGCAGCCGGTGCCACAGCTCTTCGGTGAGGAAGGGCATCACGGGATGCAGCAGGCGCAGCGCGGCATCGAACGCGGCAAAAATATTCCGCCACGCAGCGAGCGCCACTTCGCGATCGGCCGCCGCCAATTGCGGCTTCACCCACTCGATGTACCAATCGCAGAAATCTCCCCAGAAGAACTGGTAAATCGCCTGACACGCCTCGTGAAACCGGAAATTCTCGAGCGCGTCGTCGACTTGCGCGGCGACGGCGGCGAGGCGCGAGAAAATCCAGCGATGCGCGAGCGCTCCTTCGCCACGGACCGGATACGGCGCCCGGGCGCGGATTTCCGGCGCGGCCAGCTCTTCCAGAGTGAGGCCGCTGGCTTCCACTTTCTCGAGGTTGACGAAGAGGAAGCGCGCGGCATTCCAGATTTTATTGGCGAAGGCCCGGGCGCCGAGGATGCGGTCTTCGCTGAGGCTGATATCGGTGCCTGGCGCGGCCATGCTCGTGAGCATGTAGCGAAGTGCGTCCGTGCCGTATTGCCGCGTCATCTGAAGAGGATCAATGCCCGTACCCTTCGTCTTCGACATTTTGGCGCCTTCGGACGTGCGCACCAGCGAATGCAGATAGAGCCGACGAAAGGGAATCCGGTCTTTGGGTTCCGCGCCGCCCGCGAGATGCAGGCCCATCATGATCATGCGCGAATCCCAGAAAAATAGGATGTCGTAGCCGCTGATGAGCAGGCTCGTGGGATAGAACTTTCGCAGGTCTTCGGTGTCGTCGGGCCAGCCGAGCGTCGAAAACGGCCATAGAGCGGAGCTAAACCACGTATCGAGCACGTCGGAATCCTGTGTGAGTTTCGCTCCGCCGCATTTCGGACACTGCGAGGGCCCACTGGCGGCCCGCGCGTGGCCTTCGATGATTTCGACGCGCGAGTCGAGTGCGGGAACCATCTCCTTGCAGTCGGCGCAGTGCCATATGGGAATGCGATGGCCCCACCAGAGCTGCCGCGAGATGCACCAATCGCGAATATTTTCAAGCCACTGCAGCAGAATCGTCCGCTGATTCTCCGGCACCACGTCAATCGTGCCGCCGAGGACAACTTCCTTCGCCGGCTCGGCGAGCGGCTTCATTTTCATGAACCACTGCGTGGAAATCCGCGGCTCAACTTCGGACTTGCATCGGTCGCAGACACCCACCGAGTGCGTAATATCCTCTATGCGGTCGATCAGGCCGAGCGCCTCCAGATCGCTGAGAACGCGTTTGCGGGCTTCGAAGCGATCGAGCCCTTCATACTTCCCGGCATTCGGGTTCATGTGGCCGTCGTTGGTCATCACGTCGATTTCGGGCAGGCCGTGGCGTTTTCCGACCTCGAAGTCGTTGGGATCGTGAGCCGGCGTGATTTTCAAGACGCCGGTACCGAACTCGCGATCGACGTAGGTGTCGGCGATCACCGGGATTTCCCGGTTCATCAACGGGAGCGTCACGCTCTTGCCGACGAACCGTTTGTAGCGCTCGTCCTCCGGATGCACGGCGACAGCCGTGTCTCCCAGCATCGTTTCCGGACGCGTCGTGGCAACCACTAGGAATTCCTTTGCGTCGCCTGAGCCGGCAACGGGATACCGCAGATGCCAGAGCTTACCCGGGCGTTCCGCGTGGACCACTTCCAGGTCGCTGATAGCCGTCTGGCAGCGCGGGCACCAATTGACCATGTAGCGCCCGCGGTAGATCAGGCCTTCGCGGTAGAGCCGCAAAAACGCCTCCATCACCGCGCGGTAGAGCTTCGGCTCGAGAGTGAAGTGCTCGCGCGTCCAATCGCACGACGCACCGAGGCGAATCATCTGCCCCTTGATCACGCCCCCGCTTTCCGCCTTCCATTTCCAGACCCGGCGCTCGAATTCATCGCGGCCGAGGTCCTGGCGGCGGATTTTCTGTTTGGCAAGTTCGCGTTCGACCACGAATTGGGTGGCGATACCTGCATGGTCCATGCCGGGAAGCCACAGCGTGCGGTGGCCGCGCATGCGATGCCAGCGCACCATCATATCGATCTGCGTGTGCTCGAGAAGATGGCCGATGTGGATCGAACCGGTGACGTTTGGGGGCGGGAGCACGATCGAAAACACGGGACCGTCGGGAGAATTTTCGGCGCGAAAGATTTCTTCGTCGAACCAGGTCTTGGCCCAGCGCTCTTCGATCTCCTGCGGCTCGTAAGCCTTGGGAATTTCCCGGGGCATGAATGCCTATTGTCTTGGATTTTTCGCTGACGTGAAACATTCAATATACGGGTCAACTGTGCGGGGCGTCAATTGCGAGGAGGGCCTATGCCGCGAATCAGGGAGCGCACAAAAAGCCTGCGTCGTCGTCCGCGGGCAAAAAACGCGGGCTATTTTTCCTTTTTCGAGAGTTCGCCTTGGAGCAGATTTTCGACCAGAGGTTTCAATACGCCCTGTGAGAGCAGGTCGTGAAGCCGCGGCTCGAGTTTCTCGAGGACCCTCCGCACAACCGTATCCACCGTTTCGGGGTTTGCGGCGGCCTTTTCCTGCGCATCCGGCTGAAAGTCCACGGGAGGCACCAGGAACGGAATGTCGGCAAGCGCTTCGCGGTTCGGCGGCGGACCAGTGGGGATGCGTTCGTTCGATTCGTCAAACGAAGCGTCCAACGGTGGTTCGGAAACCTCGTCGCGAACGGAGGCATCATCGGTGACTGGCGCCTCCACCACCGGGTCGCCCGATGCTGGCGCAAAAAACGAGTGCAACGGAGGAACCTCTTGCGGAGTCGAGCCATACTGCGAATGCTCGTGTCGTGGCTCCTCGTCGAGGAGCAGGGGTTCCGGAGTCACGTGCACAGCCAACGGCCGTTCGAGATCGGGATCTACGAGCGTCGGCACGGTGTCGTCCTGCTCGGGCTCTAGCTCGCTGCCCGCGTTCGAGGTGGCGCTAGCCACGGGAACCGGCGCCGAATCGTGGATCGGCTCGAACACCGAAGGGGTAGGCGCAAACCAGGGCTCGTTCGGTTCGCTTTTAGCGTGTTCGTCCGCAATAAACGGATCCTCCCGAGCGGCGCGCGCGACGGGCAACGAAGCGTCCGGCTCTTCCACCAGCGCCCCTTCATTGTCCTCGGCTCGGGAGTCGGCGGTTTCGACCGGCACGGCGTTCGGCGCGGGCGCTTCAGCCATTACTTCCGGAGGATTCTCCGCCTTCTCAGCTTCCGCAGGCTCCGAGGGAGGCTCGTAAAGAGCATCGTCAGTATATTTGGACTGGCTCGGCCCCAAAGCATCCATCCAATGAGGCTCGTTGGATGGCGCGGCTGTTTCAGGTTGCGACGCCGACTCGCTGTGATGCGTCGCCTCGGATTCTGCCTCGGCCTCTTCCACAACTGGCGCCGTGGGCGTCTGGGAGAACGGGAGCGAAACAGGCTTCGCTTCGCTGTTCACACGCGCTCGACTCTGCGCGGCCGGCTCGCTCTCCTCTAGCGAGTCGGGATGCCGGACGTGCCGGGGAGGATAATCGCGCTCCGAGGGAAACGTCGCGGCGTCCGGACCCTCGTCCGCAGTGAACGCCGGTTTGCTGTTTGCGTCCTCCGGGACCTCGAAGTCCATCGCTGTGCGCCGCCAATCACGCGTGGTCGATGCGCCGTCGAATTCGTGATCGTCGACATCTTCAATCTCGCCGAGCGGCGCTTTCGGCTCGTCCGCGGCGCTTGTTCGATCTTCGTCCAGCGTCCGTTTCCCCTTGCCGAATCCATAGACCAGGGCCGCTTCTTCCGGTGACGGCTCAGGATACTCAGGCAGAGGCTTAGGCTCGGCTCTCGATGGAATCTCAAGGTGGGGCACCGGCTCCGGCGGGAGGACTTCTTTGACCTCTTTTGCTTTCGCCAGTTCGGCGGCGACTTTGGGATTCTTTTCCAGCGCCGACATGACCATCGCAATCAGCGGGTCGGGCGGCACAAACGGCTTTTTGAGAACGCCATCCGCTCCCACGCGCCGCGCTTCCTTTTCGTCGAGCGGGTCGAAAGCGCCAACCAGCAAAATTACCGGCACGTGAGAAAAGCGTTCGTCTTTCTTCACAAATTCGCACACTTCATAGCCGTTGCGCACGGGCATGAAGATATCGGCGAGAATCAGGTCCGGATTCAAGTCGGGAATGCGGCGGACCGCCGCTTCGCCGTTGCCGACGGACACTACCTGGATGCCGCGCTCTTCAAACGACAACACAACCATCTTCTGAATATTGGCGTTGTCGTCGGCAACCAAGATTTTTGGCACTGCAATCCCCTGGAGACGCGTCCACACGGCTCCGCGCCTGCGGTTCCGTTCATCTATTGCAACACTAGATGCGAGGAGCGTCAACGAAGTCGAAGGGCATAGGTGCTACACTTGTTAGCAGGGGGTAAACAGCGAAGTTACCAGGGAACCACTTTCCGCAAGCCCTTCTTTTTCTTACTCGTGGACTCGGTTTTGGAGTCGGACTTAGCCGGAGCCGATTGCGCGCTCGCTTGCGAATTCGTAGCTGGGGCAGCCTGCGAGGATTCCGTTGTGGATGCAGCGGATTGCGAAGCTGTCGAGTTCGCCGCAGCGTTGCCCGATTCTGCATTTGGCGTGGGGTCGGAAGTGGCGGCTGGCACGGTGGAACTCTCCGGCACCGCGCTCGCGACAGGCGGATTCGCAGGCGCTGGAGCCGGCGCGTCCGGCCCTGGGTCGACGGACTCCGTGTTCGTTCCCCCGGCGTCGCCTCCGCCAGCCGCTCCCGCGGTTGCGACCGTGAACGAAGGGCCGGCTGCGCCCTGGTTTAGCACCTCGGTCGCGGAAACGGTATCGTCGGGCGGGTTCAGGTTCGGCTGGCCTGAGCGAGCTGCCGAGTAAACATCGGGGGTGGACTTGATCATGCCCAGCGGCAACTTCAAGACTGCGTTTTCATGATGGTGCCTCTCGTACTCGCGCTGTTTTTGCATTTGCGCGACAGCCTGTGGATCGGCGGCAGGAACAGGCATTGCCATCGACTTCAAACGATCCGCCGCCGGTCCCGCGAGACTAGAGAGCGGATAGTCCCGCACGATACGGTCGTAGCACTGGGCGGCAAGGTCCGCCCAGTGATTCTTATCGTCTTCGTTTCTCGATAACTGTTTCGCCCGCACGTAGACGTCGCCGAGCATCCAGAGGGCCTGGTCGCTCTGGCTATACAGGGGATATCGCCCGGTCATTTCCACCAGGCGCGCCGCTGAGGCGCGATAGTCGCGTTTCAAAAAGTAAAACCGCGCGATGCGGTACTCGCCATCGGCCAGGATTTCCTGCACGTTCCGCAAATATTGGTCCGCTTGCGGTACGAGGGGGCTCTGGGGATACTTCAGAATGAACGCGCGGAATTCGTCTTCTGCCGCCTCGGCGTGGCTCGTGTCGCGATCCGATTTTTCCATCATCCGATAGTGAGCCATCCCCACCTGCATCTGGGCGTACGCGGCTTCGTCGAGAAACGGGAAGAAGACGATAAAATTCTTGTACTCCTCGACCGCCTGCGTCAGATTCGAGGTCCCCCCCTCTTTGTAGAAGGAATCCGCGACGGCAAGCTTCGCTTTCGCGAGGTATTCGCTGTCCGGATACGTATTGATGAGCGTCTGCAGGCTAAGGCGCGCTTCCGTGTACTTGGAGTGCTTGATGTCGAACATCGCGCGGTTGTAGAGCACCTTGTCCGGCTCCGCCGATTCGGCCGTAGCGTCCTTTGTCTGCGCGGGCGTGGACTTGACCTTCGTGATCTTGGGTTTCTTCTGTCCGTAGGCGGAAGTAAGCGCTGTTCCGGCGAGAGTGAAAAGAAGGCCGGCAATCAGAATGTGGCGCTTTGTCATTAGGTCTCGACCCACGATATTTATTTCACACCCGCTGGCTCAGGGCCTCGGTTGCGAGTTTACGGATTTGGCGCGCCGCCGCGGCGGGATCAGGCGTGTGGAAAATGGAGGTCCCCGCGACGAAAGTGTTTGCCCCGGCCTGCGCCAATTCGGCCGTGTTATCCGCGTCCACGCCGCCATCGACTTCGATACGGAAGCCGCCATTATAGCGCGCGCGCCACTGATTCAGTTGGCGAATTTTTTCGATGGCCCCGGGGATGAATTTCTGTCCGCCGAACCCGGGATTGACCGACATCACCAGCACGGTGTCCGCCTTATCCAAAACATCCGTCAGCGTCGCTACCGGCGTCGCAGGATTGATCGCCGCCCCCGCCTGCGCCCCCATCTCCCGAATCATTGAAAGCGCGCGGTCCAGGTGCACCGTGGCCTCCTGATGCACCAGCACGCGGGACGCGCCGGCCCTCACGAACTCTTCGATGTACGCCTCAGGCCGCTCGATCATGAGATGCACGTCGAGCGGAAGCCGGGTTGCCTTGCGCAGCGACTCGACCACCGGAATGCCGATCGAAATGTTCGGCACGAAATGGCCATCCATAACGTCAACGTGGATCACGTCCGCGCCGCCCTGCTCGACCGCGCGAACTTCGTCTCCTAGCCTTGCGAAATTCGAGGCGAGGATCGACGGCGCGATCTCAATTCTTGCGTACTTCATGACAGTCCGGTGGATTCTAACACAGGCCCAAACCCGTCACCTCGAACCCGACGCTACTGTGACACTTGCAATTCGACTTCGGAACCCGGGTCAACGCGCTGGCCCCGGGCCGGCATCTCGCCGACGACGGTGCCGGGCGGCGCGTCCGAAGGCGTGACGGGCGTGAGTTTCGAAACTTTCAGCCCCGCAGGCGTCAGTCGCGACTGTGCTTCGGCGACCGGAAGGCCGGCAAGATCCGGCATCACGAACGCCGCCGGTCGTGGCCCCAGTGCCACCAACAGGTTCACGTGCGGGCCGGTAACGTCCGTGGTGCCCGGCGCCGGGTCCTGCTGCATCACCGTGTCGGGTACGCTCCCCGGCAAGTAGACGCTCGAAATTTCCCCTAGTTGCATTTCGCTACGCAGCAGTTGGACCTGAGCCGCCCGGAGACTCTGGTCCTTGAGTTGAGGGATCGTCGCTTTCTGAGGACCGAGGCTCAACACGACGTGGGCATCCTGACCGGCCTTGACGCGCATATTCGGCGGCGGACTTTGCCGCACTACCGTGTCCACGGGGAGACTGCTGTAGATCCGATCTTCCACCTTTATTCCCAACCGCCGCCCCTGAAGAATCTGCTGAGCCTGGCCCGCGACCCTTCCTACCACGTCCGGCATCGCCACTTCGCGGCCCTGGATGGCAAAACGCATCGCCGTGAGAGCGCTCAAGAATCCCACGGACGAAAGGATGAAGAGCAAAAGGGCCATCCGGAAAATCCATTCCAGGCGTTCCCGCAGAGTCACTCTTGACTCCTCCTAAAGACGAGCCTAGCACGCCCGGCCACGTAGGCACAGAGGCGCGGTGAAAGGCGAGACTCCAAATCGCAATCGTCACCGCTCCCGGTAGGCTTCACGCTTCCCGGGCCTCTGTTTGATTAATCCAGTCTTTGGTTTGTTTCGTGCTTCCGTGTCTCCGCAACTAATGGGATTCGAGAGCAGCCGCAAAAAAGCCGTCCGTATGATGTGCCGGGGGAGATGTGCGGAAATAGCCGTCACGCGCGATTAACGCTGCGACGTCCACTCCGGACACGAGGTGTGGACGAAGTGTCTTCGCCAACTCGCTTGCCGGAACGCCCCGGACCGCTGTTGTTCGCCGCAACACGCCGGCGACCACATCTTCATTCTCCTCGGGTTCAATCGAGCAGGTTGAATACACGAGCCTCCCGCCGCGAGCGAGATGGGCCAGCGCCGTTTCCAGCATGCGCGATTGCAGACCGTGGAATTCCATCAGTTGGTCCGGGCCGAGTCTCCAGCGGATCTCGGGATGCCGCGCGAGCGTACCCGTGCCCGAGCACGGCGCATCCACGAGGATCCGGTCGAAATCGCCACGGAAGGGAAGAGGTTGCTCAGCGTCGAGACCGACCAGATGAGCATAGCGGAGCCCCAGCCGCTTGAACTGCGCCTGCGTCGACCTTAGCCGGTGTGCGTGGCGATCTGCCGCGATTACCATTCCTTCGGCTCCCGCCGCACGCATCAGCGCCGCCGATTTACCTCCGGGCGCGGCGCAGAGATCGAGCACGCGATCACCCGCGCGCACGTCGAGGAGCAGCGGCACCGCTTGCGAGGCCTCGTCCTGAACTGAGATTTGTCCTCTGCGAAAGGCTGGCGTCCGGACGGGACTCCCGCCGCTGACCGCGAAGGCGGATTTGAGTAGTGCGCCTGGTTCGCTGCGTAACCCGGATTGTGCGAGCGAACGAAGCACAGCTTCGCGCTGGTCCGCATCCTGCACGGCGCAGCTGAGCCTCGGAGGGCGATTATTCGCCTCGAGCAGCGCGATGGTCTCAGCTTCGCCAAAGCGTACGAGCCAGCGCTCGACCATCCATGTGGGGTGCGAGTGCAGGATTCCCAGCCGTTCGGCGGCGCTAATGCCGCCCGGCAGAATCTGTTCGGCGGGCGACCTTGGTTCCGTCGCCATCCTGCGCATTACGGCGTTCACCAGCGCGGCCGCCGACGATTTGCGCGCTCTCTTTACCAGGTCAACGGATTCGTTCACGGCAGCGCGCGCGGGGATTTTGTCGAGAAAGCGAAGTTGGTAAGCACCCATCCGGAGCGCAATGGCCACGGAAAGATCGAGACGGTGGATCGGTTTTTGCTGTAGCCGTTCGAGGAGAAAATCGAGCAGGCGTCGCCACCGAAGCACCCCCATCGCAAGTTCGGTCGCGAGCGCTGCGTCCGCCGGCTTGACGCCTGAGCCGAGCTCTGCGTGCAGCTCGTCGCTCGCGTACGCGCCCTCCGCTTCCACGCGGCGGAGCACCTCAAACGCGATTCGTCTTGCGGGTGTGACGCCCATTCCGCGGCTCTACCCGCCGAAGCGCTCGCCCGGGCGGATACGAGCCCCGTTCATGAACTCGCCGTCGGTGACGCGGTTGCGGCCTTCGAGCTGGACCTGCTCGACTCGTAAGACGGTATTGCCTCCGCAGATCACCAGCAACCCATCTTCTTGCGTCGGCAAAATGAATCCGGGCATGCCGCCCGCTGCGACGGGCTTGAGCGGCCTTCCCCAGATCTGGCAGTGCTTTCCGCGAAAGGTCGTAAAGGCGCCGGGCCACGGCTGCAGGCCGCGGATGCGGTTGTAGATTTTCGGGGCATCGGACCGCCAGTCGATTTGGCCGTCATTTTTCTTGAGAGGCGGGGCCAGCGTCGCCCGCGAATTGTCTTGCGGTGTCGGCGTGATTTCCCCGCGATCGAGCGCGCGCAGCGTGTCGGCCATCAGCGGCGCGCCGGCGTCGGCCAGACGTGCGGCGAGTTCCGGCGCGGCTTCATCAGGTCCGATCGTGGTCTCGTATTTCATCAGCATGGGGCCGGTGTCGAGCCCCGCATCGATTCGCATGGCGGTAATGCCGGTTCGCGTTTCGCCGTTGAGAATCGCCCAGTTGATCGGGGCCGCGCCTCGGTATTTCGGCAAGAGCGAGGCGTGTAGGTTGATCCAGCCGAGCCGCGGAATATCGATCAGCCGCTCGGGAATGATCTGCCCGTAGGCGATGATCACGACGGCGTCCGGCGCAAGCCGCCGGAAATAATCGTAAGCCTCGTCGGACTTGATTTTTGCCGGCTGAAATACGGCGATCCCCGCTTCCAACGCGGCGTCCTTTACCGAAGAGCTTGCGGTTTGCCGGCCACGACCCCGCGGCCGGTCCGGCTGAGTAACGACGCCCGCGACCTCGAAATCCTCATGTGCGACCAAATGACGGAAGGCGGGCACAGCGAAGGCAGGCGTGCCGCAGAAGACAATTCGCAGCGCCACGGCGCCCCTACCACTCGCCGGCTTTCTTCAGTTTGCGGATTTTCCTCTTGATCATGTCCCGCTTCAGCAGGCTGAGGTGGGTGATGAAGAGAACCCCGTTGAGGTGGTCGATCTCGTGGCAGAACGCCCGGGCCAGCAACCCCTCGCCGCGCATTTCGAATTCCTTCCCTGTGGCGTCCTGCGCCCGCACCGTGACGTACTGCGGCCGCGCGACGTGCCCTCGGAACCCCGGCACGGAAAGGCAGCCTTCCTCCTCTCGCTGTTCGCCTTCGACGTGAATAATTTCCGGGTTGACGCAGACGATTTTGGCTTCCGCGTTCTTCCCGTTGCTCACGTCAATCACCGCCACCCGCCGGCTGATCCCGATTTGCGGCGCCGCCAGCCCGACGCCATTCGCGGCGTACATCGACTCGAACATGTCGCCGACCATGGCCTGCAATTCCGCGTCGAATTTGTCCACGGATTTCGTGGGCGTCTCGAGCACCGGGTCCCCATATTTCACGATCGGATGAATCATCGCGCTCCCTAAAAGTCGTCGAGCTGGCGTTGGAATCCGTCGAAATTCCTGCGCGTTTCTTCGAGCGAGTCCCCGCCGAATTTCTCCAGCAGCGCTCCGGCGAGCGTCAGCGCCACCATGGCCTCGCCCGCCAGGCCGCCGGCAGGAACCACGCACACGTCCGAGCGTTCGTACGCTGCCTTCACCGCTTCCTTCGTGTTCATGTCCGCGGTGAGAAGCGCTCTGCGCAGCGTCGAAATCGGCTTCAGATATCCGCGCACGACGACGTCCTGGCCGTTCGTAATTCCGCCTTCCAGTCCGCCCGCGCGGTTCGACGAACGGCTGAATCGCTTGCGTGTTTCATCGTAACGGATCTCGTCTTGCACTTCCGAGCCGTAGCTGCCCGCGTTCTCCACGCCGGTGCCGATCGCGACGGCCTTCACGGCCTGAATCGACATCACCGCGCGCGCGAGTTTTGCGTCCAGCTTTTCGTCCCACTGCGCATGGCTTCCCAATCCGGGTGAAAAACCGCGCGCGACCACTTCGAATATGCCGCCGACCGAATCGCCGGCGCGCAGCACGTGATCCACTTCTGCTTTCATTCTTGCCTCGACCGCGGCATCCACGCAGCGCAGCGGCGATTCGAGGTTTGCGCAGATGGCGACGATCTCGTCCCAGGTGGCGGCGCGTTCCAGGCGCGCATGGCCTACGGCGATCGTGTGGCTCAGCACCTCGGCGCCGAACTCGCGCAGGAGCAGCTTGGCGAGCGCTCCGGCGGCCACTCGCGCGGCCGTCTCGCGCGCGGAAGCGCGCTCGAGCACGTACCGGGCGTCGTGGAAATTGAACTTCTGCGCCCCGGCGAGGTCCGCGTGGCCCGGACGCGGCGCCGTCAGGTGCCGCTGCGCGTCCTCCGCACCCTCGCTATCCTCCACGGGTAACGCGTGCTCCCAATTTTTCCAATCGCGATTTTCGATGCGGAGCGCGATCGGCGCGCCGATGGTCTTCCCGTGCCGCACGCCGGCAAGGATATCGGCCTGGTCCTTCTCGATCCGCTGCCGCCCGCCGCGCCCGTATCCCAATTGACGGCGGTGCAGCTCGCGCGATACGAATTCAAGGTCTACGGGAACGCCGGCCGGCAACCCGGAAATCCACGCCACAAGCGCCTGCCCGTGAGACTCTCCGGCGGTGACGAATCGCAGCATGTTTGGTGATCTCTTGCTTTAAGGAACAGACGGAGGATTCTACCGGACGCGCTCGCGCCCGTAAAGGCCGAGCGGATGTTTGCTTGACGCGCCGCACAGCGGACGTTACGCTCTCGAAGACTCGGCTGAGGCCCGCCAGCCGCTTCTCACACGATGCCCGACAAAAGCGAAACCCCATCTCTCCTCTCAGCCGTCGGGGACACGCTCAAGCGCCAGGTCTTGGCCGTGCAGGACTATTCGGTGCTGGCCCTGCAGTCGCTCATTAACCTTCTCAGCCCGCCGCAATATTGGAGCGATACGCTTGAACAGATGGATTTTATCGGCGTCGGCTCGCTTCCGATCGTCCTGATTGCCGGATTCTTCATCGGCGCGGTGCTGGTACTGCAGACAGCGTCTGAATTCCAACGCTTCGGCGAGACGGCGCTGACCGGTGACGCCGTTGCGCTCGCTCTTGTCCGCGAACTCGGGCCTACGATCACGGCCCTGGTGGTCGCCGGGCGCAACGCTTCGGGAATGGCGTCGGAACTCGGCTCGATGGTGGTGACCGAGCAGGTGGACGCCATGCGCGCGCTCGGCACCGACCCCATTCGAAAGCTGATGACGCCACGCGTCGTCGGGACCATTTTCGTCCTGCCGATCTTGGTGGCGCTGGCCGATTTCATCGGGCTGGTGGGGGGCTTCCTCGTTGCGTATTTGACTCTCCGGCTGGGCGCCGTGCAGTTCTGGACTCGAGCGATCGACGCCCTCGAATTTGGCGACCTCGTCCAGGGTTTCGTGAAGCCCGTGATTTTTGCCTTCATCATCTCTACCATCGGATGCTACCAGGGCCTGCGCGTGCGGGGCGGCACGCAGGGAGTCGGGCGAGCGACGACCTCAGCCGTCGTCATCTCCTCCGTCATCGTGATTGTCGCGGATGCCTTCATCTCGCGCTTCCTGCTCTACACATTTCATCAATAGAGCACGCCCTCGCCGCCGGCGAAGGAGAGCTGCCGACGCGAGCGGCCGTCCACGGAAATCCCCGGCTGCGAATCACGCTCGTTTGCATCTATAATCCCTCATGCTGCAGCCATCGAGCCCGGCGGGCATGCGCAAGATGACTACTCTCGTTCCGGGCGAACCCTTCATATCTTTCAAGGACGTGCGCATCGGTTTCGACGAGGGCGACGTGCTCCGCGGCCTTTCGTTTGAGGTATGGCCGGGGGAAACGAAGGTCTTCCTCGGCGAGAGTGGTTCGGGGAAGACGCTCGTCATGAAACTCGCCGCGGGCCTCATCCATCCTGACGCGGGGCGCATCTGGGTGATGGGGCACAATATCGCGGAAATGTCTGAGGATGAGCTCCTCGATTTCCGCCGTCACCTCGGCTTCGTGTTTCAAGAGGGTGCGCTTTTTGACTCCATGTCTGTCGCCGAGAATGTCGCATTCCGCCTGCGCGAGGAAAAGGTTGGCGACGAGGAGGTTGACGAACGCGTCCGCGAGGCTTTGCGGTTCGTCGAACTGGAATCCGCGCTCGAGAAATATCCTGCCGAGCTTTCGGGGGGCATGCGCCGCCGCGTTTCCATCGCGCGCGCGCTCGTCGATCGGCCGCCGCTCGTATTCTACGACTCGCCCACCGCTGGACTGGACCCCGTCACTTCTCAGACGATCATCACCCTGATTCTCCGCGGCCGCGACTCGCAGGGCGTGACGTCCCTGCTCGCCACCCATCGCGTGCAGGATGCATTTGGGCTCGCGCACTTCAGGTTCGATCCGGAGGCCGGCCGGGTCGTGCCGATCGCCGGCAATGGAGCGCAGCCCGTTCATCCGGAGGGTAACCATGGGGCCGCCGCGCGCACCACCGTTCTCGTTTTGCGCGACGGCCAGGTCTTTTTCGAGGGCGCGCCGGACGAAGTGCTGCATTCTTCCGACGAGTACCTGAAAACGTTTCTGGCTTCTGCGGAATAAAGTTTGCATTCGGCTTCTATTCAGGAGGGAAGGCGATGGCGCAACGAAAGCAACTGACGTGGGCGGAACTGCGGGTGGGTATTTTCGTGCTGGCGGGATTGTTCCTGCTGATGGTGGCGATCTTCTACGTCACCGGCGCGGGGTTTCTTGGGCCGAAATATCGGTTGGTGACGTACCTGCCCGAAGTGGACCAGCTTCAGACGGGCGCGCCGGTCACGCTTGACGGCATCGAGGTGGGCAACGTCGAATCGCTGCGGCTGACCCCGCGTCCGCAGGATCACCGCCACAACATCACGCTCGTCCTGCGTGTCGACAAGAGATACCAGGACCAGATTCGCACGGATTCGGGAGCATCGCTCGTCACTCAGGGACTGCTAGGCAATCGATACGTCAGCATCACGCGCGGTATCACGGGTTCCGTGATCCCGCCGTACGGCGTGATTCCCGGGGCGGAAGTGCCCGACGTGAAACAGATTGTTCAGCGCGGCGCCGACGTGGTTCAGAATCTCGGCGTTCTCTCCGAACAGATCGGCGACATTGTAGACAAGGTGAATCGAGGGCAGGGGTCGCTCGGAAGAGTGCTTAATGATTCTTCGCTTTACAATCATTTGAACGACACGGCTGCCAGGCTCGACGCCGTGGCAACTTCGATTCAACAAGGGCAGGGCAGCCTCGGCAAATTCGTCGCCTCGGACGATCTCTACAACAAGGCCGATGCCGCCATCGGCAAGGCCGACGATCTTCTTGCGGCCGTGCGCGATCAGAAAGGCACGATGGGCAAACTGATTTACGATCCCACCGCGTATGACAGCATCAAGGGTTTTGCCGAGAAAGGAAACGCGCTGCTCGGCGACGTGCGCGAAGGCAAGGGCACGCTCGGAAAGCTCGCCACGGACGATACGCTTTTCGCGAACCTGCGCGATGCCTCTGCGAATGTCCGGGACGCCACCGGAAAACTCAATTCCAACCAGGGTACGATGGGGAAATTCTTCACCGACCCGGCTTTTTACGACAATATGACGGGGCTTTCGGGAGACCTGCGTCTGCTGATCGGCGACTTCCGCCAAAATCCCAAGAAATTCCTGCACATCAAGCTCGGCATCTTTTAGAAGGTTTTCAAAAGCAAGAGTCAAGCGCAGCCGGCCAGATGATGTCGCACTCGGACCGGCCGCGCCTGATGTTGGTTTAGTTTTCTGACGTCCGCTCGACCGCGCGAACATACTCGACGACCGCTTCACTCCAACCGTCGATGTGTGTCCACGCGCCGTAGCCGACGCCGTTCTTGTTGCTGGCGACGTTGACCACGTATCCAGAATTGCGCGGCCCCGGAACGCGGTCATGCGCCTGCTCGTCCGCGATCACGATGATCCGGTCGTACTTTTGCCGGATCTTCTCGAGCGCCTTGCCGAGATAGGTTGCACTGCGCGACTGGCTAGCATCGAATGCGTCGCGCAATGCGAACCCTCGCCGCGGGGCAGCTCGACCAGATCGTTCGAGATGGGTACACGATTGCCTTCTCGCAGATTTCCCGGAGAAGGATCGCAAGCACGTACGTAGCGTCTGTTCGAAGCATTTCCGAACGCCGCGACCTAAACCTCCGGCCTCCCGCCGCCATCCCAGCGGGCGCTCTACGAAGTAAGCGCTGCATACGCCACCGGTGAAACTGAAAGACTATTTCAAAGCGTCAAGCTCGATCTCAGCCTCGTCGGCTTCTTCTGGCAAATCTACCAGCCGCACGAAGCCCGCCACTCTTTTTCCGTCGCGCGGCGCGAGCACCCAGGCAATCTCTTCCATCTCTTCGAGATCCTGGCGATTCTTATCGAGATAGTGAGTGCATTCTCTCACCGGAAACAGCACCGGATGATCACGATAGAGTGCGTCACAGATCACGACGACCTCGGTCTCACGGTAGCCCCTGGCGATGTGAGCTCTTGAGCATGTCTCACACAACGACGGGCTGGACATCGGCGTGCCCTCTTTCACTTTGACGCCCACTGGCGTCTCCCTTTCTTAGAAGCTCGTACAGCGCTTCGGAATTGCGCGAACCGCTCGCGGGTCGCGCCGAAAATTCTTTCGCCGGGGAACAAGCGCCCAGGGCGTCTCAAAAGCGAATATCTGTGGGTACTTTTTGACTCGGGACTGCGCCCCTGTCCCCACGGTTTCTTTCTCTTGGCAGGACCGCCGTCCTGCGCGACGTTGGTTGGCGCGAAGTATCCCTGAACTACGCCACCGGCGAAACTCTGGGCCAGGGAACAAGCACATACGGTGCGGGGCGTCGAACCCCGCTGCGCAGTGGGTTTGCGCTACGCAGCCTCTCCAGAAGTATCCGTGTCCTACGCCACTGGCCGAATCAAAACCGGGGGAACAAGCGCTTGCGGTCCGTTTCAGGACAGTGAAGTAACCGCAAACTACGCCACCCGGTTGCAAACGAATTGCCTTGGAAACGATTGAGCTGCTTGGAGTTACTTATTTCGCGGGACCGAAGCACGTTCGGCCACAATCCCGGCGCAGCGTCAGGGCCGCTTGCCTTGGCAACGAATTGTGTTTGTCGCTTATGTACATGCCGAAAGTTCTCCAGCGTGCGGAATTCTAAACGAGAGCGATGAGTGAAGCAAGGGTAAATTCTCGAATGGCGAAGGACAAAATCGAATGGTTTCAGAGCGAGGGCTAAGCGCGAATTTTTGCGGCTCGCTGTTCTCAAGCCGGCTCTTTCTCCGTGGGAGAGAATTCCAGAGCCATTTGCTTGACGCGGCGCAGATCGAGCTTGCCGGTTCCCAGGTGCGGCAGATCCTCCACGCGGAAAAACTGGCCGGGGCGGGGTGTCCACAGGTTCGGCAGACCCGATTCGGCCAGCCGCTCCAGCACGGGGTGCAACTCCTCCGGCTTCAGCGTGTGCAGCACGACCAGCCTTTCTCCTTTTTTCCCATCCGGCACTCCTGTTACAACGAATTTCTGCTCGGTGGCTCCGGCAATTTCATGCAGTTGCTCTTCGACCTTGATGTGCGGCACCATTTCGCCGCCGATCTTGCTGAATCGGCTCAGCCGGTCCGTAATCGCAAGAAAACCGTCCTCGTCCTCTGTGGCGATGTCGCCGGTAACGTACCAACCGTCCTCCAGAACTTCCGCCGTCTTCTCCGGTTTACCGAGGTAGCCGAGCATGACGTTCGGCCCGCGCACCAGCAGCAGGCCTGGCGTGCCGGCCGGCAGCGGCTCGCGCGTATCGGGATCCACGATGCACACGCTCATGCCCGGAAGCGGATGGCCGATGTGCCCGCGTCTTCCCCCCACCTGCCGGAAGCCGGGCGCGCGAAAATCCCGCGTGTTCACAGCCACGACGGGCGAGCACTCCGTCGCGCCGTAGCCTTCCAGCGGGCGAATGCCGAAACGGTCTTCAAAGGCGAGTGCCAGCCGGTCAGGCAGTTTTTCCGCGCCGGCCACCACGTACTGCAGGCTGCCGAAATCTTCCGGCGAGCACCGGCGCGCGTAGGCCTGCAGGAATGTCGGCGTGGACAACAGAAAGGTCACGCGGTAATCGCGCACGAGCTCGCTCACCGCCGTCAGGTCGAGAGGGCTGGGATGGTAAGCGGCGCTGATCCTCAGCGCGGCCGGAAGCCAAAGCGTCACGGTAAAGCCAAAGGAATGGAAGAATGGCAGCACGCCGAGAAGGCAGTCCCTCCCGCCGAACATGAACATCTGCCCCATCTGTTCGATGTTCGATGCGATGTTGTAGTGCGTCAGCATGACGCCCTTGGGCTCGCCGGTGCTGCCGCTCGAAAAAATGATGGTGGCGAGGTCGTCGAGCGTTCTCGCCTTTTCGTTGCCGAGCGCGCGCTCAAGCGCCCATCCCGGCAGAAACCACAAAAGCAGCGCCATCACCCGCTCTCCAAAGCGCGGAGCCGCCGCCGCTTCCTCGAGCAGGATGGTCTTACCCGGAACTTTCAATGGGATCCTGTCCAGCAGCGGCTGGGTCGTGACGACGGTTTCGAGCGCGCACTGCGCCGCGCACGATGCCAGCGTTTCGTCCGAGGATGTATAGTTCAAATTCACGGGTATTTTCCCGGCGAGCGTCGCCGCAAAATTCACCAGCGCACCGGGAACGGACGGCGGCAACAGGATCCCGACCATTTCCTGTCCATCCCACTCCTTGCGCAGCCGCCGCACGAGGAAAATGGCGCTGAGCAGCGCGCTACCCCACGTCATCCGCGGCCGCCGCTTGTCGCCCATGGCAAAGCGCAGCGGGGCGCGGTGGGCTGTACGTATCAGCGAGCGATGAAGCGTCCGCAGATATTTTCGGCGGTGGCGGTAGGCCTCGCTTTGCAATCGCTGGACCGCGCGGCGCACTTCGAAGGGCGGGGTCGTCGGCGGCATCGGTTTGCCGAAGCTCACGGTCACCGGATACGGGATCGTTCGCGGCAGTTTCCAGACGAAACGCCCTCCCTCAAAGCTGAAGATGCTGCCCCACACTCCGTCGAGGTTCACAGGCACGATCGGTGCATCGACGCCCTTCATGATCCGCTCCATCCCGCGGCGGAAGGGCAGCAACTGGCCGATGCGGGAGATCTGCCCTTCG
This sequence comes from Candidatus Acidiferrales bacterium, assembly GCA_035279445.1. GTDB lineage: Bacteria > Acidobacteriota > Terriglobia > Acidiferrales > UBA7541 > Palsa-295. The sequence continues at coordinate 51,158 of DATEHV010000019.1, forward strand.
GCGAAGATGCAGACCACTTCACCCGATTTGATCGCGTTGCTGGCTTCTCGCAGCGACTGGAGCATTTCGCGCGGCCTCAGCTCGGACGAAATCGGAATGGCGCGAATCATTTTCGCAAACGGCTTGACGTAAGGTAGATCGTAAATGCCCTTGAACATGAGGAATCGAATCGGCCGGTCCGTGGAAGCGGTCAGCAGCAGCGCATCGACAAACGACATGTGATTGCAAACGAAGAGCGCGCCGCCCGTTTCCGGGATGTTCTCGCGCCCCTCCACGCGAATGCGATATACCGAATGAGTGGCCGCCCATAGCACGAGCCGCACCAGCGAATCGGGAAGCAGATAGATGGAATAGGCCGTGGTGACCAGTGTAAGAATCGCGCCATCGAGGAAAATGCCTCGCGCGGACTGGTGAAGGTATCCCGAGAACAGATAATAGGCGCCGCCGGCCAGCAGGACTCCGACGAAGGATAAGAAGTTGGCCAGCGCCAGCACGCCACCCTTTTGTTCCGGGCGCGGCCGGTGCTGGATGAGCGCGTTCAGAGGTACGGCGAAAAAACCGCCGAAGAACCCGAGCAGCGCAAGCAGGAGTCCGGCGCTGTCCATGTTGTGCCCGAACGGATACAGCAGACCCCCAAAGACGGTCATGCCGACCGCACCGAGCGGGATCAGGCCATACTCGATCTTTCCGCCCGACACATACCCTGCGAGCAAGCTGCCCATTCCGATCCCGATGGAAAGGGCGATCTGAAGGTAACTCGTGTGGGTTTCATCCACTTGCAGAACGAACCTTCCGAAGATCACCACCGTCAACTGCAGCAGAGCCGCCAGAAACCACAAATACGTGTTGCCCAGCACCGCCCACGCCAGCACGCGGTCGGAACGGACAATCTTCATCTGACTGCCGATGTCCGCGAGCGGATTGGCTTGAAACTTGCGCCGCGGATCCGCGGGTGGAACCCGCGTGATTCCCAGACTGGTGGAGAGTCCCACGACTGTGCAGCCAAGGAGGATCCATCCGGCGATCGCCTCCCGCCCGCGGTAGCGCTCGGCCAGAATCCCTCCAGCCACAGTTGCGGCGATCGATCCAAGGAACGTTCCCAGCTCGAGGACGCCGTTGCCCCATGACAACTCTGCTTCCGGCAGGACTTCCGGCAATAGGCCGTATTTGGACGGGCCAAACAGCGCCGACTGCGTGCTGATGAGGAACACGCCCGCGCACTCCATGGGCAGGCTATGCACGGCAAAACCCGCGATCGCGAAGAGCAATACGCCGATTTCCATAAACTTCGTCCCGATCACCACGCTGCGCTTGCTATAGCGGTCCGCGAAGTAGCCGCCGGTCATCGAGAAAAATATGAAAGGGAGCGCGAAGAGCGCGCTCACGACCAGCACCAGGAGATCTCGCTGGCTTGGAGTAAAGGCCATCGCGACGATGATGTAGATCACCAGAAACTTGAGCGCGTTGTCGTTGAAGGCGTTCTGGAACTGCGTGACGATGAGGCTCCAGAAACCGCGGCGCCAGTCGCGCGGCTGGGGTGGGCGAGCGGCCGAATTTGTTGAATTTTCCATCGTCATTGGCCGGATTGTCGAGACGCGAGGCTCCTTGAATTGTGTGTCACTTCGTGGGGTACGCTTTCCTTTGTTTTCAGCGAGTTACGCAGGAAATTACTTTGCAGGGTGTGACATTTCGTTTGCGCAAAAATCGGCGATTTTTCGACAACGGTCGCGTCGGCGCGGCCGCATCTTGCGATCCCGCGGGGATCGAGTCCGAGGCGGATTGGGATCGTCTCAGTCATGCCCGGAAACTCCGGCGACAACGGGATGCTGCGCGACGTAGTCGCGAGCGTGGGCCATTTGAGCGAGGTCGGTGTCGGCGTCCTTCCAGGCTGCGAGAAACTCCGCGTACTCCTTCGCGGCCGCTGCGAAATTTCCGGCGTTCTCGCTGCACTGAGCGATTCCGTAAAGCGAGAATCCAGAATGGGGACGTTCAACGAGCGCCCGCTGGTAGGCGGCGCGGGCGCCGGTCCAATCCTTGACGCTCGTCAGCGCGGCGGCTTCAGTTTCGCCAACGGGACGAATGTAGTTAGGAGGCTCGCGGTAGCCGAGCGCCTTTTCTTCCTGCGCGGCCTGCGCGAAAAGCTTCCTGGCGTCGTCAGCCTGATGCCTGGCCGTCAGCAGCGAGGCTCGGAGTTCGAGCGACATGATGGACAGGCTTTTCAGCAGCGGTTCGAGCACCGCATCCGGCATCACCTGCATCCTGGGCGGTGGCACGACAGTCGTCTTTTTCGCAGCTGCGGATTTCGTGTCAGACGCGTCCTTCGGCTGATGAGACATTCGCCACAGCGCCGCATCGACGCGAGCGGAGGACTCGTCCGCCTTCGGGAAGTCCCGGCCATCGACGGCCTGCATGCCGGCGGCGAAATCAGCCAGCGACTGAGCCAGGAAGCGAAGATTGGGAAGGTCGGCGGAAACGGAGCCGCCTTTCGACCATTCGAGAATCCGAGGCCAGTCGGCGGTCCGCAGGGCGACGGGCAGGCGGGCGTCGACCCGCGAGATCGAATCTCGCGCCGCATTGATGTAGAGCGTGGACTCCAAATCGCCTCGGGCTCCGGCAAGCTTGGAGGATAGCGCGGCGGCTTCGATCAGTTTGCCTTCCTCCATCAAGTTGGCGATCGCATACATCAGGTTGTGCACGTAATTCCAATCGTCATCGGGTTTTACCTGCTGCTCGCGCAAGTAGCGCTCGTCGACCAGCATGGACTCCGCGAAGGACTGCTCCGCGCGGGCGTAGTCGCCCACGCGAAAGAAGATATGGCCCGGCATGTGGACCATGTGGCCGGAGGCGGGCGCCAGGCGGCCCAGTATTTCGGCGCTGTGCAGGGCCATCTCGGGATGCGCGAGCGGTTCGACGGCGTGAATGTAGTAATGGTTCGCGGCGGAGTTTTCGGGCTCGTCCTTCAGGACGCCTTGCAAAATTGAGATGGCTTCCTTGCGGCCGGCGTGTGGCTCGCCTTTGTCGTCGAAGCCATCCTCGACTGCATCCGCCAGAAAAATGCGCGCTTCGGTATCCTGCGGATACTTCTTCACCAGCTTGCGGAGTTGTTGCGCCAGCTGTGAAAGTTTGGCGGTGTTGTCAGCACCTTTCGACCCGCTCTCGAAAGCGGCGCTGGCCTCGATATACATCCGCTCGTGCTTGCTCGCGTGGCCCTTGAGGCTCACAGCGGAGCTGAGCGCCTGATTGGCGTAGCTTTTCGCTGCGACGTGAGATGCGGTCTCCGCTTGATAGAGCCCCCAATAGCACATGGCGCACTTCGGGTCGACGCGGACGCCTTGCTCGAAGGCCCGCGCGGCCTCGTATTGCCAGAAATCGTGGAGCAGGTTCAGGCCCTGGTCAAACCAGATCTGTGCTTCTGGCGACGCGGTGATTTGTAGGTGCACGTTGCCGATGCCGGTCATCCGCTGCGCGGCGGGCAGGGCGCTGGGAGCGGGTATTTCGCGCGCCTCCAGAGCGTGGCCGGACATATTCATTTGCGCTGCGGCGGGCCGCGCGTGGCCTGGGAACAGCCCGGCAGCAGCGAGTGCGAGAACAGCCCACCTGCGCGTGTCCGGGACTCTCATTCGATGCTCCTTTGTCGCGCGTGCCGAAATGCGACGAAACCACAAGCGTATCTTATGCCGCGCCGGGCGGGACGCAAGGATGAGGTTGTGTGGACTTTCGTGGGGAGGCTCTCCTCGGTGGGACGAGGAAAGAGGGCTGCCAACCTGACGGTTGGCAGTACGGAACCGTCGCCGACGTGCAGAACAGATTGATAGTATTGATCACAGCGAGAAATTGTGCCGGGCGTAGCAGTGCTACGCCCGTACAAGAGTGATCGGGGGCCGCGTGGCGATCGATATGGGTGCGAGGCGGCAGCTCAGAAAAACGTCGCCAAGAACGGCGACGCTCCGTTAGACCTTTGCTGTTTCGCGCTTGACGTATTTCGTGGCGACGTAATCGTTCACGAGCTTTTGAAACGCGGCGGAAAGCTCGTCGTAGGTGCCTTCCAGCGTCGTGAACTTTTGGCCGTCGATGTAAACGGGGCAGCGCGGCGCTTCACCCGTTCCCGGGAGGCTGATGCCGATATTCGAGGCCTTGGATTCGCCGGGGCCGTTGACGATGCAGCCCATCACGGCGAGCTTCAATTCCTCCACACCCTCATAATGCCGCCTCCATTCGGGCATCTGTTCGCGAATGTAGGCCTGGATACTCTCCGCGAGTTCCTGAAACGTGGAGCTGGTGGTCCGGCCACACCCTGGACAGGCGGTAACGCTCGGAGCGAACGAGCGCAGCCCGAGCGACTGCAGCAGCTCGCACGCGGCGTAGACTTCGTCGCGGCGATCGCCGCCAGGCCGCGGAGTGAGAGACACGCGAACCGTGTCGCCGATGCCTTCATCGAGCAGAATTCCCATCGATGCGGCCGACCATACGAGTCCCTTGGCGCCCATGCCGGCTTCCGTCAAGCCGAGATGCAGCGGCTGATCCGTCTTCCCGGCGAGATCGCGATAGATGGCCAGCAAGTCCCCGGGACGCGAAACCTTGCACGAAATGATGATCTGGTCTTTGCGCAGGCCGGACTCCAGCGCCAACTCGGTCGATTCCAGCGCCGACAGGACCATGCACTCGTTGATGATTTCCTCGGACGTCTTCCCAAGGTCCTTATCCGTGTTCTCCTGCATCTTGCGCATCACGAGTTCCTGGTTTAGCGAGCCGCCATTCACGCCGATGCGCACGGGCTTGCCGTTGTCGCGCGCCACCCTGCAGATCGTGGAGAACTGTTCATCGCGGCGCTGGCCGTGCCCCACGTTTCCGGGATTGATGCGGTATTTGTCGAGTGCCCGGGCGCAATCGGGGTACTTCGTCAGCAGAACGTGCCCGTTGTAGTGGAAATCGCCGATGATCGGGGCGTCGCAGCCGGCGTCCAGCAGGCGTTTCTTGATTTCGGGGAACGCCGCGGCGGCTTCGGGCATGTTGACCGTGACGCGAACAAGTTCGGAGCCGGCCTGCGCAAGCTCGAGGCATTGCTGCGCGGTCGCGGCGACATCGGCGGTGTCCGTGTTGGTCATCGATTGAACCACCACAGGCGCACCGCCGCCCACCTGGATCTTACCCACTTTCACGCCGACCGTAGGGTGCCGTTGACGACCCATTTCACCTCCATTGTAGCGAATCCGCGCCGGCAGGCGCTACTGGCCGAGGGGGCCGGGTGACCTAAGTCTTGCGGCCGGCGCCAGACACACTTCCATCGCAGGCATTAGCAGCGGCATGGAAGCAAAGCGGGAGGAGCGTCTCTAAAAGTCGGCGCGGTGAGAGGTGCCAACTGACTTGCCGTTGCGAGGCGGAGGAACGACCGTCGCCATTTTTCGGATCATCGCCAGGACCAGCCTTTTGTCGTCATCGGACAGGCTGGCGGAGTATTTCTTGATATCGGCCAGGAAGCGGATTTCCTCTTCCGAAAGTTCGCCGAGCATCTTGCGCGTCTCGCGGTCCTGCGGCGTATCGGTGCCGGGGAAAAAATCGGCCAGGCTGATTTCCATGGCTTCCGCGATCTTCGCGAGCGTTTCCAGCGAGGGAACCGTGTGGCCGTTCTCTACGCGGGAAAGGTAGCAGCGTAGCAGCCCAGTCCGGCGTTCAATATCGCCTTGCGAAAGTCCGCGGTCGCTACGATAGGACCGTATGACCTCGCCGATGTTTACTTTGGGCTTTTCCTTGGGCATCGTATCGTTTCCAACAACAGGCGTTATCTTACGAGTCACCTCAGAGGCGCGCAACAAAGAATTTCGGCGGAGGTTCCTGACAGGAACGCCCTAGGGGCCCTAGTTCTCGTTACTGGCCACCGGCGCCGTAACGTCCTGCTGTAGCTTGAATTCGAGGAGTGTTTCGCTCGGTATTCGCACCTGGTCGCCGTGGGTCATCACCTGGACGGCGGTCCCGCCTCCCGCTCCCACCGTTGCGCCCACCGCCGCGCCTTTGCCACCCCCTACAATGCCGCCGATGACGGCGCCAGCGATGGCGGCACCTCCGATGCGCTCGGCGCTCTGCTTCCCGCGCCCCTTGCCCGCCACATCGTACTCGGTTGACTCAACCGGGACTATATTCCCGTTGATGCGGATTCCCGTCAGTTCCAGCGTCAACTGCGCGCTTCCCGAAATTTTTCCGGCTTCTTTGGCTTGTGCGAGCCTGCCGAAAACGTCCGAACCCTTCGGCGCGACCACGGTATTTCCCACGGTGAGCGCGGTTTCAAGGCTGCCGCGGAACCGGTCGCCAACTGTGTTTGTGGACGAGTCCACGCCGTCGATCATGCGCACAAACACCGACGTCCCGGAAGGAATCGTAATCGCCCGCGTCGCGGGGCTACTCCGTGGCGCAGGAGTGGTGGTCGCAATTGGGGCGGAGAGCGGTTGGGCCGCCGGAGTCGCCGCTACTGCGGCAGCCGCGGGCGCAGCGGGCGTCGCAGGGGCCGGCGGAGCAGTGGCGGGGCGAGTCGGCGCGATGCTCGATTCCACGGCGGCCTCGCTGAAGCCGATATTCAGCACGTCCCGGGTCGCAAAGATCTGTTCTTTGCCATCGACCTGAAACCGGATGTTCAAGGGCGAGCCACCCAGGAATTTGCCCTGCACGATCTCTCCGCTCTTTAATTCGAGCGTGTCGCCCAGCGCGATTCCAGCGAGCGCGGTCGCGGCAATTGTCAGTCCCACGGCGGCGAGCATAAGAGGCCTCAATCGCTTTTTCTCTGTGGTCGTTTTCATGATCTTTCTCCCCCGCGCGTCTCGATGTCAGTCAACTGAATTCGCAGCGCTTCCGCGTTCGGGCGGGGCTGGGGTGCCAACTTTCTTCACCATAGTAGCGCAAACAGGATGTCATGACAGCCCCGTGAATGCACAGGTTGGGATGATGGTTAAGCGAACTTCGGTTGTGTCGCGTGGAATTAACCGCGTAGGAAAAGCTACCGCGCAGGCTGCGGAACGGCCCGCGATGGTTGTTCTTCAGCGTGCTGCTTGCCCGCCCGCTTGTCCGCGTAGAGGGCCTCGTCGGCGCGTCTCAATAACTCTTCCGCAGTCTCACCCGGTTTGTAATCCGTCCACCCGCGCGAGAACCGGCAGGGGATCTTGGCACCTTCGTAGTCGACCTCGAGCCCTTCCAGGCGGCTGAGTACGTGTTTCACCTCGTCGGCGCGGCATTCCGGCAGGAGCACCATGAACTCGTCGCCGCCAAGCCGCACGGCGAGATCGGAGCCGCGGATGGCCTTCTGCAGTCGCTCAGAAAATCCCTTAAGGATCAGGTCGCCGGCCCCGTGGCCCAACTTGTCGTTGATCTGTTTCAGGCCGTCGAGGTCAACCAGCAGCACCGTCAACGGCCGTTCGTGGCGCACAGCGCGGCTGATCTCTTCCGCCAGTCTCTGCTCTCCGGAGCGCCGATTGTACAGCCCGGTCAATTGGTCCAGCGCGGCGAGTTTGTACACCTCATCCGTGAGAGTCTGAACCTTGGCGAGAGACTGAATCTGGTCGGCCATTTGGTTCCGCATACGAATGATCATCGTTTGCTGATAGACCAGGTAGACGCTGAACACGAGTACGAATCCAACGAGAGCCCGCACCGCCTGATTCAAATAGAACGAGTAGGCCTGCTGCTCCATATTCAGAATCGCCGGGAACGCAAACGAAGCCACGCCGATCGTCAGAAGAATCAGCACAGCCACAGTCGATGACCAAAGCCACCACTGCCGGCGGTCCAGCCTCCGCAAGTTCTCGCGGAACACTTCCGGACTCGCCTTCGCAGGACTTTGAGAGGGAATCGTTTCATCCATTGTGGTTCAAGACCCGCCTGAATACTCTTAGTACCGCCATTCCTCGTTAAACTCCATAGGTATGTTCCGCTGGGGTTTCCATTTCGTTATCAAACCCTGATCGCTGGCGCCCTTTGTCTTGGGCATTTCGCCTCAATTGCGGGCGGGAATCCGCCGATGGATTCCGGAACCCTCCGGCTCCCATATTAATCGAAGGGTAACATGGGTTTTGCTTCGATGTCTGAGCGTCTTCTGATCGTTGCATCCCGCGAGTACCAGGGCCTCTACCTTCCTTAGGCAATTAAGGGGTGATTTCTCAACTCAGAGGAGAAGGACAGATGATATCCGCGAAGTCCACTTGGTTGCTGCTCGCTACAAGTGCAGTCTTTGTAGTTCTGGGAATTGCAGTGCAGGGCTCGAGTACCGCTTCGGCGAACGTCGTGTTTGACGGGCCAATGCGCCCGCCCCAGGTGTCCCAACGCTTAGTAGGCGTGGGACTTACCTTGGACGGCCCCATGCGCCCGCCGAAGGTCGCCGCGGCTTTCGATGGGCCAATGCGCCCGCCCCAGGGACCCCAGCCGCACTTTGGCTTTGGGATCGCCTCGGACGGGCCCATGCGCCCGCCGAAGGTCGCCGCAGCCTTTGATGGGCCGATGCGCCCGCCCCAGGGACCCCAGCCGCACTTTGGCTCTGGGATAGCTTCGGATGGGCCCATGCGGCCTCCCAAGCTCGCGTAGAGCTTCCGTAGGGAGGTCCGTAGGCGCGGTACGGAAAATCAGTACTTTAGTCATCTAGCCAAGGCACCGGGTTTCGACGAATATAGACGGGAGAGAAAGTTCATCTTCTCTCCCGTTTTTTTGTGTTAGCATTTACGCTCCCGTTAAGGGGCAATGAAGAATGCTATCGGCGACCATTTGGTGGGCTGGGATTCTCCTGGGAGCCTTGATTCTTCTCCGAGGTCTTCGAGAGAAGTGTCTCCGGAAATATCCGTTCTTCTATGTCTACAGCGCTTGCGTCGTAGGAGCGTCGCTGCCGGGATATTTTCTCTACGCTTCGAATTCCACGGCGTATGACGCTTGGTACTGGGGCGCGCAGTTTGTGACCCTGATCCTCGGATACGGAATCTTACTCGAGATTCTGAATAATGTATTGTCAGCGTACCCCGGCGCCGAAAGATTCGCGAGAATCAGCGGACTGGTGGCCCTCGGAGCAATCGCTTGCTTTGCGGTCGTGTGGCCGCTGGTAATGCCCCACACGTCGTCGAGCACGCACGCGGCGTCCGCGATGATGGTGGAGTTCGAAAGAGATTTGCGGACGGTCCAGGCAATTTTTATCTGTGGTCTATTGGGCGTGGCGTCCTATTACGGAATCGAGATCGGGAAAAATATGAAGGGCATGATCCTTGGGTACGGGCTGTATATCCTGACCAGCCTCATGAGCCTGGCCGTGCAGGCCCACGCCGGCACCTCGTTCTACCAAATCTGGGCGGTAATTCAACCGTTATCGTATGACGTCTCGCTGGTCGTATGGCTTGCTGCGCTCTGGTCCTATCAACCGAATCCGATTCCGGACTCGACGATTCGCCTGGAATCGGACTACGAAGCGTTCGTCGTGCGAACGCGGGGAGCGATCGGTGCCATGCGTTCCCACCTTTCTAAGGCGGCTCGCGCATGATTCAACTCATTCCATTTTTCGCCGTCGCAGCGCTGCTGTTCCTTTCGCTCTTCTTCGCGATGCGCCGCAAGCCCCGGGCCGAGGGCGGCTCCGCTGCGCTGGTGGAAGCCCGGCAAGCTCTCAACACCCTGCAGGTCGGCTTGCTCCCTCCGGAGTTGATCGGGCGGATCTTCGCGCAAGAGGATTTGGAGTATGTCGTAGCCGAAGCCCCCGCGGGCGTTCACAAACTATTTCTGAACGAGCGAAAGAGAATCGCGCTTTCCTGGGTGGATCAGGTTCGGAGCCAGGTTGTAAGCCTCAGGCGCTTTCACCTGGGAGCGGCGCGATTCTACACTCGTCTGAGTCTTCGGACGGAGACGGCGCTGGCACTCAATTTCGCGGCTCTGATATTGGCGTGCCGTGCCCTCCAGGTTTTGATTTACGTTTGGGGCCCCTATGCGGCTCCGCGGGTCGTCGGCGCCACTCTTACCACCGCGGCGAGGGTCTGCACGATTTCGGAAGAGTCGCTTGCTTTCATGAGTCCGGCCCAGTTCGCGACCATAGGCAATCGCTCGGCCGGCTCGGCGTCACTATGAGGGTTCAACCGTGATTGCAGTGTCCAAACGAACCGATGTCCAACTGGCGGCCGATGACCTCCGCCGCCGTACTCTCGCGGAAATGCCGCGATCGCTCGACCGGCTGATCTATCTGGCGTCGATGCGAGACTACAACACCGGCCTCTACTATCACGATGGCCTCGCGGCTCGTTTCACTCAGGAAGTGGCCTGCGAGGCGCTGGCGGATTGCCATCGCGAAGCTTTCAGCCACCTGTTGAGCTGTCCGCTTCGGGACTTGGTCGGCCAGATGGAAGCTTACGTGGACTCGACGCACTCCAGCGCAAGCGAGTTCTTGACTGCGTGGAGGAAACTCGAACCTTACCGCGTGGCCGTTCCCGTCGAGAGCGATCCGCTTTCGGCGGAGTTTCTCTTCTCGAGCTTCAAGATCGCTTTGGCAATCTTGGAGTCTCGCTTGAATCCCCGTCCGGCGGAACCAGCCGCATAGCGACTCCCGTCACTTGTCCCACGAGTTCCGCCTCGGACGGGTAGGCGAATTGCCTGATCGTACAGCCCGAGAGCGGATGCGGAATCAGCGTCAGCTGCGATCCTCGCACCTCGCACCACGAGCAGGCGTATCCATCCCGTAGCTCCACGAAAAAAATAGGCCGGTCGAACTCGGTTCGCCACTCGGACGCGTGCATCCGGCTCGGATGGCCGTCGATCTGCACGAAAGACCCGGGCCGCAGCAGGGGATACATCGTAAAGTCCTGCGTTCCCACATAGCCGTATTGACAATGACGCACATCTAACTTCTGGATCAACGCAACCGGAATTTCTCCCCACACCTCGACCATGCGTGAAATCAAGCTCGTCGTTTCCAGGTTGAAGCTTTTGTCGAAGCGCACCGGAAACGTTATGGCCTTTTCGGGATCGAGCGATTCAAAGGCGGTGAGATGAGTATTCTGCAGCGGCAACGCCAGTTGATAGCGCGAGGTTGCGCCCAGGTCGATACCAAACACGGTGAGCAGATCGTTGAACTTCGTGCGGTAAATTACGCTGAGACTGTAAAGCTTGTAGATGCTCGGGACAGAATTCTTGTTCTCTAGCTGAGTCAGCCACGCATTGGAGATGTAAAACTCCTCATTGAGACGATCTTCCGCGATCGTGCGGCTGAACTCTTCGACTTCGCGCGTCGTAACCCCGAGCCGATTGCGAAGTTCCCTCAGCTGCTCCCCTGGACGCATAATTGGCCCCATTGCTCCGTTTCAAATCGGAACGTGGCTCGACCGTCCGCAACGACAAGAACAATAAAGCTTTCCGGCTCCCGAATCAACGGATTTCAACTTGAGACTAGTTACTCAAAGATTCCCAGCTCCCAGATCCGCCTCCTAAGCTTGCCGGTAATTACTCGTGTGGCGCGTTAGGTCAAGACGGCCCGCAGTTGTTGGGCAACGCCGATCGAGAAGCGTAGCTCTCCGGGCGAGGTTGGAGCACAACGCCTGAAACCAGCTCCTCCCCCGGGGGGACGCCGCTGGCAAAGGCCCTGCGCGCACGCTTTAGGATCGATGCTAGTACTAAGCTGCTTGCAATTGGAAGCAACTGCGGGATATTCGATGTAAATCAGTTGGAGGGTCAAAAATGGACCTTTAGTATGCGGCGTCCGGCTCGCCGGCGATAGCTGAGGAAGAGTGTGGCCTCCGACGCGCCTCGCAAGGTGACGTCACATCCACGCCGGCAATCAGGTCAATTGCCCTTTTTGTCAGGATTTCCGTTTCTCCAAACATAGATTATTGCGCAGGGTGATTCCGACTCATTCGTACTGGATCCCTGGGACGCATGTGGGCGGCACGTTTCCGCTTTAGCGTCACAAAGTATCGCGGGGGTGGTGCTAAGCGGGCACTTATGCGACCCTTAGCCAAAGGGCAGCATTACGACGATGAGTGATTCTGCCGGCTCTCCGACTAACCCGGGGGCGTCCTACCGCGATCGGCGGTCCGTTCCGCGTTATAGCCTCATCGCAGCCGCCGAGATCATCGAGCCCGTTAGCGGTGTTCGGATCTCCGGACGCATTTCCGAAGTCGGTCGCGGGGGCTGTTACCTCGACATTCTAAACACGCTTCCCGCCCAAACCGCAATTCAAGTGCGCATCACTCGCGACCAAGGCACGTTTGAATCCCCCGGAAAGATCGCCTACGTTCAGGAAGGGATGGGGATGGGGATTCAATTCATCGGTACTCCGGCCGACCAGTTGAAGATTCTCGATTCCTGGATCAGTGAACTGACCGCTCAGTAGTCCTGCGTTTTCATCGGATGTATCCGTCACTCCATTCAGGCCCCCCCCGGCTCCCGGAACGTTTCCGCGGAGTACGCGCCGGCTAGCTGAAATTTTTCCTGGAGTTCGTCCAACCCTGCGGGGGAGACGCGATCGGCCAGAATTCGGGCGCAGGCCGATTGAATTCGATGGCCACCTGCGACAGACCCGCATGGCTCGGTCCAATATAGGCGACCCGGCATTCCCGCTCATCGGAGTTCTGCGGGTTCATCAGAACGAGCCGCTGTCCCAGAGCCACTCTCGTAGCCAGCATGACGAGGGCGCCGTGCGCACTCACGGTTACCGTGAACGTTTCTTCGCGGAAGGATCGGCGGTCCGCGGATTGTCCGCGTACCGCGATCGGCACGTCCACCAAGACGCGCTCGCTTCGCCGTTGTCCGGTTTCCGCCACTCTGTCCCGGCCTCTCGGAACATCCTGCTTGTCCACTATGGCGCAACGCGTCCTGCGTGACTCCGAAATTCGGAGTCACGCACCGCCATAGTAAACGCCGGCGGTTGTCCCGAGCGGCACGAAGATTCCGAGACTTGACATTAGACTAGATATCTGACATGACAGATAGAGCATGAAAGCGAACCAGACGCGGCCACGAAGGAAAGCGCATTCCGGTCCCGGCGCGGAGAGCGCGGAGGACCGTCGCCGCAAACTCCTCGCGTGGATGCGGACCCACGGCGCACCGATTCGAGGCGGGGAGCTCGCGAAGCGTTTTCGCGTGAGCCGGCAGTGCCTGGTGCAGGACGTAGCGATTCTTCGCGCTGGCGGCGAAGAGATCGTGGCCACGCCGCGAGGCTACCGGTTGCCGCGCGGGCCGGCGGATCTTCGTGATCCGCACCGGGCGATCCTGGCCTGCAAGCACGCGCCCGAGAGGACCGAAGAGGAGCTTCAGATTCTGGTGGATCACGGCGTAAGGGTGCTGGACGTAATTGTCGAGCACCCGTTATACGGCGAGCTGCGCGGATCGCTGATGATCGAATCGCGCGCGGACGTCCAGGATTTTCTCGAGCAGGTCAGCACGGCGCGGGCGTCTCTGCTGTCCTCCCTCACCGGAGGAGTGCATCTGCACACGGTGGAGGCTTCCCGTCCGGAGATGATTGCGCGAGCCAGGGCGCGGCTCCGCGCGAGAGGATTTCTTCTGAAATAGCCGCAGGGCAGAGAGGCTTGGGATGTCTGCAACGCGACAGCAACGATTGGAGCAAGCCCTTTTCAGGGGCGGCAGCCTCACGCTCGGCGAGCCGCGCTATCGCGACGCGGTTCGGACGTTGACGGAATCCCTCGTGCTCGCCGACCTCTCGCCGGAAGACTTGACGGCAAAAGCGCTCGGGGCCAGGAGCCGGCGGGCTTCCGCAGCCGTTCTCGCCGGCGAGGGAGGAGTGGGCGCGGGCCTGGAAGAATATGCGTTTCTGATGCGCGGGCACGGCGTCGATGTCGCATTGGAAAAGAGGGACGGCGACGTCGTCCGGCCCGGCGAAACGCTGCTGCGAGCCGAGGGCGACGAATCCACGCTGCTCTCCCTCGAGCGCGTCGGCCTGAATATTCTCCAACGAATGAGCGGCATCGCCACGGCTTCACGCTGCCTTCAGCAGCGCGCGCATCGGAGTGCGCCCACCACCCGCATCGTCGGCACGCGCAAAACGCCCTGGGGCTTGCTGGACAAGCGCGCGCTGCATCTCGGAAATGGAGGCACGCACCGGCTCGGTCTGGGCGACGCGATCGTCGTTAAGAACAACCATCTCGCGCTTCTCGCCGACCGAGAAGAGGAGGCCGCTCCCATCGCCATCACCAGAGCGTGGAGTCATCGCGGCGACGCGGCATTCATCGAAATCGAAGTGCGCGCCGAGCCTGCGGCTCGCGCGGCAGCGCAGACTTTTCGCCGCCTGCAAGACGAAGCGGCGGCGCCGTATCCGTGCCTGTTGATGCTCGACAACACGGCGCCCGCTAAAATCAGCGCGATCCTGGAAATGCTCCGCGCTGAAAATCTATGGGATCACGTCTTGATCGAAGCCAGCGGCGGAATTTCGGAGGCCAACGTGGAGGCTTACGCCGCCTGCGGCGTGGACGCGATTTCAGTGGGCGCTCTGACGCATTCGGTTCGCGCGCTCGATCTTTGCCAGAGAATTTCATAACTCAATCGGAGGATGGAAACCGCCATGCCAAACGCAGCCGTACAAGAAAGCTTTGAGGCGCGCTACACGCTTCCCGTCGTCGAAACCGTGGGCGATACGGCGGAGGAGATTCGCCGGAAACAAGAACGCGTGCGGGCTCTTTGCGCCGAGCGCAATGCCGTCCTGCTCGCGCATCACTATCAGCGGCCGGAGGTGCAGGAGGTCGCCGACGCCGTGGCCGATTCGCTGAAACTTTCGCAGACGGCGGCGAAAACAAATGCGGATGTGATCGTTTTCTGCGGCGTGCATTTCATGGCCGAGACGGCGGCGATCCTGCTGCCCGACAAGACGGTGCTCCTGCCCGACTTGCGCGCGGGATGTTCGCTCGCCGCTTCGATCACGCGGGAAGAGCTTTTGAAGTGGAAGGCGAAACTTCCCGGCGCGGTGGTGGTTTCCTACATCAATACGTCCGCGGCGGTGAAGGCCGAGAGCGATTATTGCTGCACATCGGCAAACGCCGCGAAGGTCGTTCGGTCGATCCCCGCCGACCGCACGATTCTGTTTCTCCCGGACAAATTCCTGGCGGAGGTCGTCGCCCGGCAGACGGGGCGAAGCAACATCGTCGCGTATCCGGGCTACTGCCACGTCCACAAAACGATTCGCCCCGAGCAGGTCGTCGAAATCATGGATCAGCATCCCGACATCGAGCTGCTTCTGCATCCCGAATGCGGGTGCGTGAGCTCGTGCATGTCCAAGGCGCTTGACGGCACGCTGCCGCAGGACCGGACATTTTTCCTGTCCACAGAGGGAATGCTCCGGCACATCGGCGAATCCCCTGCCGCCGAATTCGCGGTGGGCACTGAGCTCGGCATCCTCCACCAGCTCAACAAGAAGTATCCGGAGAAGACGTTTCATCCCGTCAACCCCAACGCCGTCTGCTCGTTCATGAAAACGATCACGCTCGACCGGGTGATTCGTTCGCTGGAAACCATGTCGCCGCAGATCCGCGTGCCCGAAGAGATCGCGCGGAAAGCCAAGCGCGCCATCGACCGCATGCTCGAGCTCGCGTGAGGGCAGGCGCTGCATGTTGAAAATCGGACTGCTCGGCGTGGGCGCCATCGGCCGGGTCATCGCAACGGCGCTCGATCAAAGACAGCTGGACGCGACGCTCGTCGCAATTTCGGATCAGGATCGCGCGCGGGCCGAAACGCTCTCCTCGGAACTCGCGAGCCATCCGGCCGTCGCCCCGATTGACGAAATGATCGAGAGGTGCGAATTGGCCGTGGAAGCGGCGAGCCAGGCGGCTCTACCGGAGTTTGTGCCCCGGGCGCTTGCGCGCGGGCGGGACATGCTGATCATGAGCGTCGGCGGTCTGTTGGGCAGGGAAGAGTGGTTTCGCCAGGCCGATGAGAAGCGCTGCAGGATCTATATCCCTTCCGGGGCTGTTGCGGGACTCGACGGAATCAAGTCCGCTTCGATCGGCCGGATCGAATCGGCGATGCTGACGAGCCGGAAACCTGTCGCGGCGCTGCGAGGTTCAAAATACGTGGTGGACCGCGCCATCCCGCTCGATCATCTGAAGGAAGATACAGTGATTTTCGAGGGGCTGGCGGAAGAAGCAGCGCGCGCGTTTCCTGCGACTTCGAATGTGGCCGCTTCGCTGCGCCTGGCCATCGATCCGGCGGTTCCCGTTCCGGTGCGCGTGCGAGTGGTCGCCGTGCCCGGGGGCAGCGAAAACGTGCACGAGATTCGTGTCGAGGGCGAATTCGGAAAGCTCACGATGAAAGTGGAAAACGTGCCTTCGAAGTCGAACCCGCGCACGTCGCAACTCGCCGCGTTTTCGGCGATCGCCACACTGAAAAACCTCACGCGCTCCCTGCGCGTGGGAACCTAGCTGACGCGCCTTAAGTGGGGCGACGTGTACTCGTTGGAGGAAGGTATATATACCTTCCTCCAACCCGTTTGAAGGGCGCTTCTCTGTTCTGACCTGCAAGCACCTAGACACTTATGCCTGTTGCCGTCAGAACTGCAAGTCTTAAGAGGTATATATACCTCTTAAGCCAAAGGTCCTTGAATTCTTACCGCTCCTAGGGTATATATACCCTAGGAGCGGTAGATGCCAAGGCGAAGCCTTCGGGCCATAGCACATAAGCTGAGTGAGTTGTTTGAGCATTCACAGCTCCGTGTCTTCACATTAGCTGAAATCGGCAGCATTCTGGTGTCGCAGCGGGACGAATTGCAGATTCCAAGTAGCACGACTCTCAAGAAATTCGTCGAATTCCTGTTGGCCCAGACGAAGCTTAAGACTGTGTCACTCGAATCAGAGCATTACAGCAGACGCATCGTTCGATACATCTGGGCGGGGGCCACTCCGTATGCCATAGCCTTGTCGATCAAGAGCGGCTCGTATCTCTCACATGGCACAGCCATGTTCTTACATGCACTAACCGACCAAGTTCCCAAAGCGGTCTATGTCAATCGGGAACAGAGTGCGAAGCCGAAACGGGTGGGGCATCTAACCCAAGAATCCCTCGATCGTGCATTCGGTAGCAAGCAACGGCGGTCCAACTATTGTTTCCGTTATCAGGAATGGCAGTTTGTCTTACTTAGCGGAAAGCAGACCGGGAGACTCGGGGTAATCCCCGTGCGAAGTATGGTCGGCGAGCCCCTTCAAGCAACAGGAGTCGAGAGAACGCTCATCGACATAGTGGTGAGGCCTGACTACGCGGGTGGAGTCTATCAAGTCCTACAAGCATTCAAATCCGCAAAGGATAGGGTGTCGGTCAATACACTCATGGCCACGCTCAAGAAATTAGATTACATGTATCCTTATCACCAGGCGATCGGTTTTTATATGCAGCAGGCCGGGTATGGCCAAGAAAGATGTGACAGACTTCGGAAGCTTCCGTTTGACTACGACTTCTATCTGGCGCACGACATCCGCGATCGGGCCTATGATTCCCATTGGCGCTTATTCCTCCCAAAGGGTCTCCAATAGCTGAACCTGTTCGATAACGAAGTCGAAGTAATAATCAAAGGTACCGAGAACTTCAGTAGTCGTTAGTTCTACGGAAGGCCAATCTTGCCTATGAAACTCGCGATGGCCTCCGATTCGAGCGAGCAACTTCGCGTCGACTTTCTTGGCCGCAAAAATGTTTCGGACTAGTTCCAAGTTTTCCTCTCGACCGAAATTCATTCCGGTACCAGTAACGATCGAAAAGATATCGTAAAAATCTCGAGCCCTGGGTGTTCGGTAACCGCGCAATGCGTATTCGGGCATTTGCTGACAAATCGCCCGCAACTTTTCGATAGCGATCATTTCCGGGGTGTACACATAAACCGAATAGTGATTTAGCTCCATTTCGACCTTTCCTGCGCAGTATTCGTATTTGCTTATTTGGACTCGAAAGACTCTTTGTT
Source organism: Candidatus Acidiferrales bacterium (assembly GCA_035279445.1). Taxonomy (GTDB): domain Bacteria; phylum Acidobacteriota; class Terriglobia; order Acidiferrales; family UBA7541; genus Palsa-295. The sequence continues at coordinate 69,045 of DATEHV010000019.1, forward strand.
CCGAAGGGCCGATGACCAAAGCCTCTCGCCTCGCTTTGTCGAGGTCGTCACTCGTGAATTCATACTTCGACGCCTCCATCAACTTGAACTCGACTTCATAGCCTCCCCATTTCTGGTTATTGCTCCGATCAGTCGGGGGCCTTCTTCTGAAGACTTCATCAAATACAGCTAGTCCAGACTCCGCGAAGCGCGCCTTGAGCGCTCTGAAGATCCTATATCTTGTATCGTCGATGTCCTGAAAATCTTCCGCCAAGGATAGATCAATGTCTACGGAACTGCGGGAACCCAGCTTATGAACGAGGTTGAGCGCATTGCCCCCCTTAAGCGCGAGCTGCTTGAAAAGCACATCATCCGAGAACATTGCGATGATGACCAGCCGCCGGATGTCGGAGATATCCATTGACTCGAAGCTTCGTTGGGAGTTGGTGCCGGAGGAGGGAGTCGAACCCACACGGCCTTGCGACCAACGGATTTTGAGTCCGCCGCGTCTGCCATTCCGCCACTCCGGCGCGTGAATATCTTAGGCCACCTTCGCCATCGCGGCAATCAGCCTCTTCCGGACCGCTTCGACGCGGCTTGAATCCGGCGCGAGCGTGAATTAGCATGCGCTGAGATGCTTGCCCGCTTGCGACGCCTGTTCCACCGCCCCTTGTTCCTAATCGGTTTGACGGCGTTTCTCACCGCTTTCGTCGTGCAGTCCGGCGAACTCGGCTCAAGCGACACGAATCATCGCCTGGAAGCCACGCACTCGTTCTGGACCTCCGCACCGGAAGTGGATCCCGACGACTATCCCGAATTCGGCATTCACGGCCCAGACGGCAAGCTGCACGGCTGGTACGGCATCGGCCAATCGCTGCTGATGTTTCCCGCCGATGTGGCCGCAACGTATGTCGAGCGGTTGCCAGCCTTTGCGAATTACGACGTCGACCCGACCGTGCGCGACATTGTCGTGAGCTACAGCACGAACATCCTCGTCTGCGTTTTGGCCCTGCTCGTGTGTTTCCGCTTCCTGCGGCTGCTGGGCTTTTCCGTGAATCAGCGGATTGCGGGAGTATTGGCGCTGCTCTTCTGCACCACCTTTCTCCACTACACGCAGAACCTGATGGAGAACAACTACATCCTGCTGTTGACTCTCACCGGACTGACATTTCAGTACGAATGGCTCCTCACGGGTAGCCGTCGCGCGCTGCTGATAGGCTCCGCAGCCCTCGGCGCGAACCTGCTGACGCGGCTCACCACAGGAATGGACCTGCTCGCGGTCTGCCTCTTTCTATTGCTGACCTGGCGGTTCACCGGCGGCGAGCGGCCGCCTCTGTGGGATCGGCTTGCGCTTTACGCGAAAATCGCGCTACCGGTGTACGCGATTTTCGGGCTGATAGATCGCGTCTATCAGCACCACCGCTTCGGCTCGTTTTTCAACACGTACATGCAGGAATTCGCGCGGGAACAGAGATTCCTGAATCCCGCGCTGCCTGCCGCCTACCCATTTGAAACGCCTTTCCGCGTCGGATTCCTTGGAGCCCTCTTCTCGCCGGAGAAATCGATCTTCCTGTTTGACCCGCTGTTGGTGCTTACGGCAATCCTGTGCGTGTTGGCATGGAAGCGTTTTCGGCCCGAAATCAAGGCGTACCTCGTCGCGTCCGCGGCGCTGCTGCTTGCGTACATCGCTTTTTACGCCAAGTTTACGGACTGGAGCGGGGATTTCGCGTGGGGCGACCGCTACGTCTCGACGGCGGCGCAGTTCGTCGCGTTCATTTCCGTGCCGTTGCTTTTTCGCCATCGCCGGGAGTTGAGCGGGGTGGTCTGGAAGCTGGGCCTGACGCTCGTTGCGATCAGCGCGGTGATTCAAGTCTCTTCGGTGATGTTCTGGTGTCCGCTCGAGATCTATCAATCGGATACGCTGGGCCAGCCGGTCGTCGTGATTCTACGCTTGAAAAACATCGTGGCGTTCGCATCCGGGAAAATGGCGCAATGGGGTCTGACGAATGATTCCATGAGCTACGATCCGTGGGACTACGTGCATATCACGACGTATAACTTCCTGCCTTTCCTGCTGGCAAGGGTCGGAAAGGCCGCCGGCTGGGTAATCGAGCTGGTGACCGCAATCTGGTTTGCGGCGCTCGCTGCGTTGACCGCCTTATTGATTTTCATTCGCGGCCGTTTCGCTACGGCGGAGTATTAAGAGATTCCGCCGGACCCCGGCATACCGGAGTTGGGACTACACCCGGAGCGGTTGGAGGAACTCGAGTCCCGATTCCGCCTGCCGATCCGGACCGCGGCGTGCGCTCCACACGACCCGGCTCGGGAGTGGCGGCCGTGCCTTGCCGCTCAAAATGAGCTGGACGGAATCGCCGGGGACGAGCGTGGCAACGGTTTCCACGCGCGCCCCGAGCGCCGAGAAGTCGATGGTTGCGGCCTGGTAGGAAACCGGACCGTCTTGAGAATGGAACGAAATATCCGCGGGCAATCGGACGAAGATTCGATCGCTGCGGCGGTTCATTAATTCAGCTGCACGGCTCATTGGATGGTCCTCCTTTTGATTTTCAGCGCGACGCGCGGCCGCGCCGAATTGCGACTTCCGAGAGAAGCATTAAAGCGCAACTCCTGAAATTCAATCATTTGGGGCGACCCAAACTCCCAACAACACCTTCGCGGCGATAGGCTGACCGCCGATGCTGGCGGGACGAAACACCCATTTCTCCAGCGCGTCCAGCAAGCCGCGGTCGAGATCGGGGCTGGGACTCTGGAGAATCCGCAGATTCTCGAGTACGCCGCCAGGATCGATCACGGCAAAGGCTACGATCATTTCGCCGGCGTGTCCGGCGAGCAGATCATTGGGCCACTCGGGCAGGGCTTCGTGGATGGGAGACGGAGGGCTGAGACGCACGGCGCTGCAACAATTCCCCTCGATCGCGTACTGCATGACCCACGGCCGCGCAGGAGCTCCATCGAGCCGGGGCACGTCCAAGTAATCCGTGAAAACAGTTCCGCGATCGAAAACGCCAAAGTCTCTCAGGCCGCCGCCGCTGTTCCCGGTAGATTCGATCGTGAGACCGTAAGAACCTTGCTCTCGCCGGGCCGTTGGGCCAATCTCTCTCCGCAGCTCGAGCCTCGCTGATTCGCGATTCCCTTCGCCGCCCTCGATGGACAACCGCAGCCCGCTTTCGGGTGCAAGATCGCGGATTGGCTGATTCCCGGCCGCGAATGCGGAGCTTTTCACCGCAGTAGCGCCGCCGATTGAAATTTCAAGTTCACGACCTGCGGAAATTGCCGTGGCGGTTGGATCCGGCGCGTCTTCATTCGCCGCAGAGCGCGATTCCGGCGCAGGCGGAATCGGATTCGGCGAAGGCAGAAGCGCAAACCGGGCGCGAGTTTCGAGTAGAGGAACCAAAGCCGAATCGTTGACGACCATGGATACGGCGCTGACCGCGACGACTTCCTCAGTGTCGGCGCCGCCCTTGCCGGACACGGCCGGCTGAGGCGGCGGGTAGGGGCCGCGCGACTCCGTTAAAGAGGAGCCAGCGAAAGCGCGCTCCACAGCAGATGGTGGAAGTGGCTGCAGGCCGGGAGTCAGATCGGCCGATAGGATATGTTTCGCATCCGCGGCAGACTCTTCAATCGTTGGTGGCACGTTCGCTTGAGGCCCAATCGAACCGTTGTGGTCGCGCGAGAAGGGATGCAGCCTCACGATGTTCGGCAACAACGCGAATTTCTCCAGGGGAGGGCGGGCAAGGTCGGGCCAAACGACGGTTTGAACGCGGTTCGTCGCAATTTGAGGGTTTGAGATGATGGACTGGAGGCTGCAGCATCGTGGCGCAACTGAATCCTTTGGAACACGTGCGAAGGTCGCCGCTGCGTCGCGGGTTGCGGAGGCCCGAATTCCCTGTGGCGCTCGCAGCGCATAGGTGTCCGACTCGGAGAGCGAGAGCGGTTCCAAGGGGAGAACCATCTCTGGCTGGTCAGCGGGCCGAGATTTTGCCGGCAGAGCGATCGTCGCGCTGACAGCCACCACATGGAGCAACAGAGAACCCAGCAGCGCGCGCGCCGGAAGCGAACCCTGCCTGAGCCGAAGATTTCCGGAAAGAAACCGTCCGGCCTGGGACCTGAAGCGAGTCGATTCCGCCGCGGGCCTTTGTGGATCGTCGTGGGGGTTACGATGAGTCATGTCCGATGCAAATCCTCCATTGAAGCCATTCGCGCAGGACTGCTTATTCGCGCGTTATCGAACCATCGTTGCCTTCAAGGTTGAGTAAGCAGAGTTGGGATTGAGATCCATAGTGACGCACGCCGTACCTGACAGGGTGAGGCGGTCCACGATCAAATTGCCCACGGCGTAGGCGCCCGCGCATGAATTCCCTCCCACCGAGAACGTGGCGTCGTAGTAGGTGGGCGGGGAGCCGCACGCCACGCCGGTGCCCGCGGCGTTGCAGTGGTGGAAGTACATGGCTCCCGCGGTCATAAACTTGCCGCCGCCTCCCCAGGTCGCGTTGACGCCGCTCGCGGAGCGATCCTGAAAAAACAAAATTCCGCGCTCGGCGAGAGTGTCGGCAGCACCCAGTGGATCGCCGTAATAACCGGTGCAAGGAGCCATGAGGAAATTGCCCTGAAGCGCCGTCGTGGGTGTCAGGTTGCCGGGCAAAATCGAGCCCGCCGAGCAACTCAGCGAACTTGCGTAGAAGGGATCCAGCGTGGCGCTGCCCGAATTGGAGGCAACAGTCACAGAACTCGCGCCGGAAAAATAAAACGTGGTTCCCCCGCTGCCGTCTCCCGTTCCGGTTCCCGGGCGCACGGTGGAACCGGAGTTCAACGCGAGGCCTCCCACGATGTAGTAAAGGCCCGGATCGAAGATGGCCGCAGTGTTGCTAATGCTGATTTTCGAGCCGTAGTATCCCGAGGTGTACAGCTTGCATCCTGACGAGCGCGGGCAACCGTGTACCGCGTCGTGATAGGACAACGCGCAAGGAATCGACTTGCAGCCTTTCGCAGCCAGGTCGGACGGAATCTGGGGCGCGCCGGGCACGGCGGGCGCGGAGTAGCCGTTGATTTTAGGGCAGCCGGTCTGGCCAGGGGCGCACACGAGCGCAAATGGATCGGAAACGACTGACGACGGGTAGCTCCAGGAGCCCGTCGTTCCGAACGAAATCCCCCCGGGGGCCGAAGCCGGTCCTCCATACACGCCGATGCTGCTGCCGGTCAAATTCGGTCCCCCCTGGCTGAGGTTGAGCGCGCCGTTGCCGCCGATATTGACACCTTGCAGGCTGCTCGAATTCACCTGAACGCCTTTGGAGGGACCTCCGTAGATCGAGATGCTGCTGTTTCCCTGAAGACTGAGGGCTCCGGAACTCGAGGGATCTAGGACGAGTACGGGGGTCGAGCCCTGGACAAGCAGCGAACCACACACGGCGAATGCGCGGACGTCCTGACTGCGGTTGCCGCTGACCAGCGCGGAAAAAAAGGTCTGCACGTGATCGGTGACATCCACGCGAATCAGCGGGTAGTTCGTCATGGCAGTTGGCGGGAGCGGAGGAGTCGAGCTGGCCACATTTGGATCCGACGCGGGAAAACTGACCTGCACCTGGTTACCGGGGATGCTGTTGGTGCCGTTGTAGCCATTCAAGGCGGCGTAAACGCAGGGCGCCGCGGTCGCTTTGGTCGCGCAGTCGAAGGGCGTACCAATTGTGAATCCCTGGTTTCCCGTCGAAGCACCCTGCGCGGCGAGCAGCAGGTCCATGGCTCCGGCTGCGCACGCGGCGTCGGCGGCGTTCTGCGAGGTTTGCCGATGAAACCAGAGATTGGCGATATCGACCGCGAACGCGACGCCGGCTAACAGAAAGACTCCGAGAGCCATCACGACGAAAACTGCTGCCTGGCCGCGCTCATCCGGAGAGCAGTAATCGATTGATTTCGGGCGCACGACGCTCTTCCCTCGCTGCCGCTTGAAAGACCACCGCGGCGTCAATACATGATTCGCCCCGCCGCCGCGGCCCTGACCGTAATCGTGGGCCAGCCGAGACCGAAGAACGGCTGGTAGGGATAACTGATTTGCACGCTGACGCGGCTCGGCGCCGCGCTCGAACTGTCCGGGTAGGTCACGGCGACCGTCATGGATGAGATGTCGTGCATCGAATACTGCGCAAACCGAGTGACGGCCGCCTGGACATTGGCACCCGAACTGTCCGAACAGGTAATCCCGTCTCCGCCGGGGCCGCTGCAGTTCGCGCTGTCGGTCCCGTGGACGATCGCGTACCGCACGCCCTCTTTGGCGGAATCCGCAAACACGTTGTACGTGTACACGAGCAGAATCAGCTCGAGAGTCCCGAAGATGAACAGCATCAGAAACAGAATGGTCAGCACGAATTCAACCTGCGCCTGCCCGCGGCACCTGCGCGGCAGCAACAGAGACCGGTCCCGGCTGTGCGCTTTTGCGAAGGCAGGGACTCTCAATTCATCGCTCGCATTTCGATCTGACGATGGAACGTGCAGGTTACCGAACCGCTCGTCGACGAGCAGATTGGAGACGCCAAGGTGAAAATGCTGAAGAGAGTGCCATTAATCAGAGGCGTGAACGAATAGGCCACGTCGACGCGGTTCAGCACGAATTCGGGCGACTCGGGGTCGGAATCAGGGGCGGGGAAACCATAGGCGCTTCCGTAATTGGCGCACTTGGCGGTTTGAGCTGAGGTGCCGGAGTTGTTCAGTCCGAGAGTCGCTGAACAGATCTGGACCGGCGTGTTCGAAGGGGAGTAAATGGCCCCGGTCATATCCTGGTAAGTGAGATAACTCACGGAGGTCGCGGCGGTAGACGGTCCGGCGACAGGAAGGGCATCTGCCACGGGCGAGGCAAAACCTTGAATGGAATACGTACCTCCGCTGCGAGGGGAAGCGGCTACGTTGATTGCGATGAGGAAGAAATATCCGAAGTTAACGGCGTTGAAAAGCAGCATCAGCAATACGGGGAGCACGAGGGCCGTCTCGACCAGACTCTGCCCGGAGGACAAGGTACGAACTTGCAGAGTTCGTGCCAGAAAATGCGTTGCTAGGGCATCTCGGCGCACAAGTTAAACGTCGCGAGAAAGCCTCTTCTCTCCTGCAATCAAAGAACCACCCGGCCCAGCGTAGATTGAGCACTTCAACGATTCCGCCGCAGCCGGCCAGGTTCGGCGTGAGATTCAGCGACAGCGAGGATTCACTTTCAGGGCAAGCGGTTAGTCCCCAGCACCGAAGGATTAGAGGGGGGAGCGACCGACGGGGAGGCGGAGTCGCCCGATTCCGATTTCCGCTCTGCGTTTAGTTCTGACGCTTGATCTGTTGCTACGGGACTCCGTTCTGGGAATGCACCGACCCCGTGCGTTCCAAAATGGAGCAGCTCAGGGCGGAGTACATTTTTCGCCGATCCCCATTGGAAGTGCCTCGGTAAATTTGAGCGCGCACTGGCGTGATGGCTGCGAACGTGCACGCCTACTTCGCCATCCTCATGACGAACCACCAACCTCGATACCAGACGCCTTCGAATCCTATGTGGCCACAGCTTCGACGAGCTTTCTGTTTCCCCGCCACTCTCTGCGGAGTTCTCGCGCTTACGATTTTCGCTGTGGCCCGCGATGGACTGAACGATCCCGACATATGGTGGCACCTCCGCAACGCAGAGCTTTTGTTTCACGAAAGAAGATGGCTGCGGGCAGACACGTACTCATACACCGTATTCGGGCACCCCTGGGTGAATCACGAGTGGCTCGCTGAGATTCCTTATTACGCCGCATGGCGTCTGTTCGATTTGGCGGGAATTAAGGTGCTATCGCTGCTGCTTCTGGCGGCCATTTTCAGCGGCGTGCTGTGTCTCTGCTGGTGGAAGAGCGGGAACATCAAAGCTGCCGCGGCGGCATGTTTTCTCGCGGTGTTACTCGGCTCCGTTTCCTTCGGGCCGCGCACCATCCTATTCGGTTACGCCTATCTCGTAATTCTGCTGGTCCTTTTGGAGCGCTTCCACGCACGCGGGAAAGCGCCTCTGTGGGTGCTGCCTCCTTTGTTCGGGCTATGGGCAAACACTCACGGGTCGTGGTCGATCGGCATGGCCGTGCTCTTGGTTTTCATCGGCTGTGGCCTCGTCGAGGGCCATTGGCACAACGTGGTCGCCAAACGATGGTCGCGTTCGCAGCTTCGAAAACTGGCTGGCGCAGCGGCGTTGTCGGTCGCGGCGCTTTTCGTCAATCCGTACGTATACAGGCTGGTTTTGTATCCGCTGGATATCGTTTTTCGTCAGCGTCTGAACGTCGCTCATGTACAGGAATGGAGTTCCGTCGACTTCCACGACATTCGAGGAAAGATCGCACTTCTGACGGTGCTGCTGTTGTTGGCCGGCGCCATTTTTGGCCGGTACCAATGGAAGCTGCACGAAGTGGTTCTCGTCGCGTTTGGTATCTACGCCGGATTTACGCACGTCCGGTTCCTGTTCCTCGCGGGAATATTTTTGGCGCCGGTGATTGCGAACCTGATGAGTTGGATGCCCGCGTACCGGCCCGAAATCGACAAGCCGCTTTTGAATGCCCTGATCCTGGCAGGAGCACTGGCATTCATCGTCCACGCGTTTCCAACGAGCGAAAAGTTGCGCGAATCGACGGAACGCGAATATCCCGCGGAGATTCTTCCGCACCTCAAATCGAATCCACCGTCCGGCCTGGTGCTCAATTTCTACACGTGGGGAGGTTATCTCGTGTGGCGGAATCCCGATTTCCGCGACTTTATCGATAGCCGCGTCGATGTGTTCGAGTATGCCGGAGTGCTTCGCGACTATCTCGACTTGATCAATTTGAAGTCTGTACCGGCGGTGCTGGAGAAATATCACGCTCGCTACGTTCTGTTTCCTCCGGAGGAACCATTGAGTCACGTTCTCGAGCACGATCCCGGATGGAAGGTCATCTACGCCGGGAGAGTAAGCATCATGTTCGAGCGAGTGGATCGAGAACCAGGGAGCACTTCCCCCGGCGCGAGGATCGCACAACAGACGTGCGCCGATGGAGGCCCGGTTCACGAACTCATTCGCAGGATCGGCCCGGAAGCCCGCGAATAAGGTTTTCAGAGTGCAGGAACAACCGTTGGAAACACCGAAAAATCGCGGCTCGCTCACATTGCCCGAACGCTGCGCTGCCGAGCGCTGGATCGCCGTCGGCATATTCGCGGTGACGGTGCTCTATCTGTGCATTTTTCGCAGATACACGTCCGTCGATCCGGACGAAGGAATTGTGCTTCAAGGCGCCGAGCGAATTCTAAACGGGGAGGTTCTCTATCGGGACTTCTTCTCGCTTCTCACGCCGGGCTCGTACTACTGGCTGGCGCTGATCTTCAAAATATTCGGGGATTCCATGCTTGTAGCCCGCACGGCGCTCGCCGTCTACGGAGGAATTTTCTCGGTATTCACGTATTGGGTTGCTCGCCGGATTTCTCCGCGCTGGATCGCGCTACTGACCGCCTATTTCGTGACCATCGCGTGCTTGCCCTGGCGCTTCATGACGCTGCACAACTGGGACAGCACGCTGTGGTGCTGCTCCACGGTCTATTGCGCCATCCTGTTGTTGCAGGTCCCGCACTGGGGCTGGGCGTTCGGACTCGGGATATTTGCGTCCCTGACCTTCCTTTTCGAGCAATCCAAGGGCGCCGGGCTGATCATCGGCCTGGCCTTCGGATTCGCTCTCGCCGCCTGGATGCAGCGCTCCTGGTCCTGGTACACGACGGCTCGCGCGACGGCTCTCGCTATCGGCTTGGTCTGTCCCCTGGCCCTGACCGTCGGATACTTCGCAGCTCATCGAGCTTTGGGGCCGATGCTATCCGATTGGATGTGGGCGCCGAGTCACTATCTGACCGCTAACCGGGTGCCTTACGGATATGCCGACTGGAACGACCAGGAACGCGACGCGATGTTCGCTTCCGGCACGTTGACAGAGCGCCTGGCGGTTTGCGTGGCGGTAAGTCCCTGTTTTTTCGTTCCCGCGTTGCCAGTTATCGGGGCTGCTTCGTTGCCCCATTGGATCATTTCCGGGCGGAAAGGGAACGTTGCAATCGACCGGGCTGTTTTTTATACCTTAGTCAGCGCGACCGTCGGAGGGTTGTTGCTCTCGGTCGCCGGAACCCGAGCGAGCAACCTTCATCTCGTGTATCTCGCTCCGATTTTCTATTTGGCACTTGGCTGTATCTTGGACGGCAGCGATATTTCCAGCGCGCTCCTTCGCCGGATTCAACCCGTGCTGACAATCGCGCTGTTCATATCGTTTACCGCGGTAGGAATGGCATTGCTGGTAGCGGACCGAAGCGCAGGCCATGTTGTCGAAACCAGTCGTGGCGAGGTAACGACCAGAGTGCCGGACCGAGTACTTGAGTACACGCAGGCGCATCTACCTCCCGGCACAAGAACACTCGTCTATCCCTACTTGCCGCTCTATTACTATTTGACGGATACGTTCAGTGCAGCTCGCTACGACTATCTCCAGCCCGGCATGCACACGGCGAAGCAGAACCTGGAGATGGTTCACGATATCGATGCGCACTGTCCGGCGGCAATCCTGTTCGAGCCGGCGTTTTACGAAAAGATCTCCACCTCGTGGCCAAACACTTCACCGGGCCTGTGGGCCAATGACCCGGTGGCGGAATACATCCTGCGGAACTACCAGTGGTGCGCAACGCTGACGTCTGGCGCCAATTCGAGGTTTCTGTTCATGGTGCCGGCTGGTGCGGCTTGTCCAGGCGATGCGCGAAGACCTGAACTCGACCGCTAGAAACCTTGATCTTCGCAGCGCGCCGTTCCCACAACCAGTAGCTGCAGTTCCAGAATGGGCCAGGCGTCGGTCGCCCTGCTGAATTGTGTGGCAGAGGCTGACGCAAGTCACGTTAACAGCCGTAGTATCAGCGGATTTTCGAAAAAAGTTTTAGACATGAAGTGGGCTCTGGATTGCGAGGGTCCATAGCGAGCGATGAATTGTGCCCAAAAGAGTCTGGACAGATTTATCGCTGCGCGAAAGTTTTCGAACCGCGCGACGATATGGGCAAGTGCGGGAACAGCGGCGTCGGTGGAGCGAGAGATTCGGCATTTCAGGAGCAGGCCGGCCAAAGGGTGCTTACATTCTCGTTGAGGAGTACGACATGACGAACACGATTCTGGAGACGCTGGTTCGTTTGCGGCGCGAGGAGGACGGCCAAGGCCTCGTCGAATATGTGTTGATTCTTGCCTTGATTGCCTTCGCAGCCGTCGCCGGCATGAGCAGTCTGGCGAGTTCAATCAACAGCGCTTTTTCGAAGGTTGGCACGTACCTAGGCAAGTACATCAGCTAGTGCCGGGCGAGCGTGAACGGTGGTCCACGGCATTCACGAGCAACGGCCGCTGAAACCGAAGCGTGTCGGCCGATCCCACGATTCAGCCGCGCTTGGTCTTTCTCGATCCTGGAAGGGGGAAACTCCTGGAAACAAATCTCGCTATCGGCGCGCTGTTCCTAGTGGGAGTGGCCGTGGTGAGCGATGTACGAAGCGGCAGGATTCCCAATTGGCTGACAGGCGGTGGGCTGTTCGCAGCTGTTTTGTTTCACGCGTGCCTGAAAGACTGGCGGGGACTCGACGCCGCGCTTCTGGGGGCTTTGGCCGGAGGGGGAGTTCTCTTTCCGTTTTTTCTGCTTCGTGGCATAGGAGCGGGAGACGTGAAGCTGCTGGCAGCGGCGAGCGCGTGGGTCGGGATTCACCGCGCCGGAGGCATGATTCTAGCGACTGCGCTAGCCGGGGGAGCTTTGGCCGTCGGATACGCCATGGTCGGCGGTCAGTTGGGGAGTTCCTTCCAGAGGGCAACGCAATTGATTCAATTCTATTTGACCGGAGGAATCCTGCCGCGCCCGGACTTCGACCTGCACCGCTCCACCTCGCTCCGATTCCCGTACAGCCTGGCTATCGCCACCGGAACGCTCTATGTCGTTGTTTCCACAAGCGCGCTGATCCAGAGGTGACTTACGGACCTTCGAAGGGTACTGGTGGCGCTGTTGCTGGCCACGGTTGTGGCGGGCGTGATTACGTTTGTGATGTATAAGCTACGCGGAAGCGCATCGCACCCAGAATTGACCAAGGTCGTGGCTGCCTCCCATGACCTGACCGCGGGTGTGGTTTTGACGGCGCAGGATCTCAGAACCGTCGATTGGCCGGCGAGCGTCGCGCTTCCCGGTTCGTTTACGAAGGTCGATCAGGTCGTCGATCATCCTCTGCTTCACGCCGTGGGAGCCAAGGAACCCGTTCTCGATCGGGATCTTGCCGCACAAGGGTCGGGGTTGGGTCTCTCGGGCAGAATTCCGACCGGAATGCGTGCGACATCAGTCCGGTCGAACGAGATTGTGGGAGTGGCGGGATTCCTTTATCCCGGCTCGCACGTCGACGTCCTTGCCACCCTCGTTGTGCCCGGAACCACGGTGCCGGTAACCGAGACGATTCTGCAAGACGTGGAGGTCCTCACAGCCGGCGAGAGGATCGAGCCCGACCCTCAAGGCAAGCCACAGACGGTAAACGTCGTCACGCTACTGGTTTCATCCGAAGACTCGCAACGGCTTTTACTCGCAAGCACCCAGGGCACTATCCAGTTCGTACTTCGAAACAGCGGTGACCAGAGCAAGGTTTTCGTTCCGGCTACATCGCTCAGCCAGCTCGCGGGTTCTTCGCGGCCGGGGCTGCCCGAACAGTCGGAAAGAGCGCCAAAGGTGCGGGCGCCGACGATGCGCCGATCGCCGGATCAAACTCACAGTTCTCTGGACCCGTATGTGATGGAAGTCATTCGAGGCAGCACACGCACTTTCGAGAAATTCTAATGCGTGCGCGCGAATGAGGCCGCCTTGACAATGATGGGCCGACGATTGATCGCCCCAATTCCGCTGTTGCCGATCGTTTTTTTCGCGTCGGCGGCGATTGCATTCTCGCAAGGAAACGCTCCTGCGATTGCGTCAGAGCCGGTGCACATTGTGGTGGGCAAGTCCGTCGTGATCAACGTCGATACGCGGATCAAGCGGATTCTTTTGAGCGACCCTGCGGTAATCGATGCCGTGGCGATCGACCCAAAGCAAATCGTGGTAGAGGCGAAGTCCCCCGGCATCAGCAGCCTGATGCTATGGGACGAGTCGGGGGCGTCTCGCATGTTGGACGTGACGGTTGACCTGGACCTCTCGAGTTTGCGCACCGCCATCGAGCAGGCCTATCCGAACCGCGAAATCGGTGTGGAGGCAGACCGGGACCGGGTGATCCTGACCGGTTCAGTCCCCAACCAAACGACTGCGGACACTCTTGTAAAGATTGCAGGGGCGTATTCGAAGCAAGTAATCGATTCACTCACCCAGCCCACCCTACATCAGCGGCAGATTCTGCTGGAGGTGAAGATCGCGGAAGTGGATCGCACCCGGCTGGAGCAGCTCGGAATCAATTTCTTCAGCACGGGCGCCGGAAACACGATCGGGACGCTATCCACCCAGCAATTCGGCCCGATCACGGGCGCCGGGGGAGGAGCGTTTCAGCCTGGCGGAAAAAACGGCAGCGGCTCGACCAGCACGTCGGCAAACACATTCGGCCTCAGCGATTTGCTCAACGTATTTCTGTTTCGCCCTGATCTCAACTTCGGTATGACCATCAAGGCTCTCGAAGCGCGGTCCGTGCTGCAAATCCTGGCGGAGCCGAATCTGCTGGCACTGGATGGTGCGAAGGCAAGCTTTCTCGCGGGCGGAGAATTTCCGTTTCCGGTTGTCCAAGGCGGTCAAAGCATCGGCTCGGTGACCATCCAGTTTCAGCCGTTTGGAGTCCGGCTGGATTTCGTGGGCCACATCACTGCTGAAGACACGGTCCGGATGCACGTAACGCCGGAGGTGAGCAGTCTCGACTTCACCAATGCGCTGACCATCTCGGGCTTCACTGTGCCGGCAATTTCGACTCGCCGCGCGGAAACGGAAATTGAGCTTCGCAACGGCCAGTCGTTCGGCATGGCGGGCCTATTGGACCGTCGCGAAACCGCGCTGCTGAGCAAGGTGCCCGGAATCGGCGACGTTCCGGTCCTCGGCAAACTGTTTCAATCGCACTCCATACAAAAGACAAACACCGAACTCATCGTGCTTGTGACGCCGCGAATCGTCGATCCTGTGGCAACAGGGGCTCAGGAAGCGGCGACGCCTGCCTCCGCCGTGCCGCCCCTGGACCTGAAGAAGTATGACGAGAAACTCCCCGGCCGCGGGGAGCTGCAAAAGCAACCGCAGGCGCCGCCTGCGAAGTGAAGATTGCCGACGATGGACAACGGAAAAAGCGGCGAACGAATGCGACGGGAATACTCCCAACTCGGCGGACTCATTCGTATGCTGAGCGTTTCGCTCGATCCGAAGTCCGTGCGGGAACTCGAAGAATTCGTGAAATCGACGTCCGTGGTGCGGCTGCGCCGCGAAGTGAAGGAGTACCTCTCCGAACAGGACGATTTGCCGTCTCCGTGGATGAGAGAAGGCCAGCTCGATATCTGCCTGATCGACTTCGATCGGGACCGGACGCGCGCGACATTCACGGCGGAAAAGGTGCACGTGCATCTCCCGGCCACGACAATTTTTGCCGTCTCCGCGGATTCCCAGCCCGACTTCATTATTCAGGCGATGCGCTGCGGATGCAGCGAGTACCTGCTGAAGCCCATGGCCCGCGAGCCGCTACTCGAAGCCATCGCGCGCGTGGCGAGCCGCAGCAAGGAAAGCCAGCCGAATGGCCAGATTCTGACGTTCGTGGGATCGAAGGGCGGCGTGGGAACCACAAGCACAGCCGCCCACCTGGGCACGGTGCTGTCGCGGTCGATGTCACGCCGCGCGCTGGTGGTGGATCTCCACCCCGTGTTTGGAGACGCCGAACTCTATCTCGGGATGCTCAAATATCAATATTCGTTCCGCGAGCTGCTGGAGAACACGCACCGGCTGGACGCGGATTTACTGCAGAGTTTCGTACTGCGCCACAACAGCGGCCTAGAGCTGCTGGCGGCGCCCGGCCACTGGGAGGCGAGGAAACCGGCCGGCCCGGAGGCTCTGGGAATCACGATTGAATTCCTGCGAACCCAGTACGAATTCGTGCTCATCGATTGCCCGCCCGGATTAGGGGACGAGAATCTGGAGGCCATGCAGCGCTCCGACCAGGTCTACGTGATCGCCGTGCCGGAGGTGGTAGCATTGCGAGACGTCGCGCGCTACCTGGAATATTTCACGCGACAGAATTACCCGGCGGAGAAGATTCGCGTCGTGCTGAATCGCTGCTCGAAGCGCGACACGATCACGGACGAACAAATCGAGCAGGCCATCCACGCGCCGGTTTTCCGGAAGTTGCCGAACCAATATCACGAAGTCGTCCGCAACATCAACAGCGGGGATCCGTCCGCGAGCTCGTCGAGTTCCGATCTCACGCGAAGTCTGCGCGAATGGGCCGCGAGCGTGGCCAAGGGCAGCGGCGCCAAAGTGGACGCCAGAAAAGGGAGCAAGGGGTTGCTGACGTTCCTGGGTTCGTGAGGGCGTCGGCCAAAGCAAGGGCCAATCCATGACGGAAGACACGATTCAGGCCGGTCTGAGTATCAAGGATTATCAGGAGCTGAAATCGGCGCTGCACCAAAAACTGCTGGCCCGAGTGGACCTCGAGAAGCTCGCCAACCTCCGCGACGCGAAGGTCCGGAGCCAGGTTTTGCGCGTGGTCCAGGACCTCGTCGGAAGCCTCAACGCCCCGATGAGTTCCAGCGAGCGCGACCAATTGGCGCGCGAGGTGCTCGACGAGGTATTTGGGCTGGGCCCGCTCGAGCCGCTTCTGCAAGATCCGACGGTCAGCGACATTCTCGTCAATACCCACAAGCACGTTTATGTGGAGCGAGCGGGCGTGCTCGAGGAAACGAACATCATGTTTAAGGACGACGCGCACCTGATGCACACGATCGAGAAGGTCGTGGGGGCGGTGGGGCGGAGGGTGGATGAATCGTCTCCGATGGCCGATGCGCGGCTTGAGGACGGTTCGCGCATCAACGTGATTATCCCGCCGCTGGCGGTGGACGGGCCGATACTCTCGATCCGACGCTTCGCGCACATTCCGCTTACAGCCGAGGATTTGGTTGCCAACAGGACTTTGACGCAACCCATGCTCGATCTTTTGACCGGCGCAGTGAAAGCGCGGCTCAGCATCCTCATTTCGGGCGGAACGGGTACAGGGAAAACCACTTTCCTCAATGTGCTTTCCGGCTTCATTTCGGACAAGGAGCGAATCTTGACGATTGAAGACTCGGCGGAACTTCAACTGAAGCAGCGCCACGTGGTGCGGCTGGAGTGCCGTCCGCCCAACATCGAAGGGAAGGGCGCGGTCAAGCAGCGCGAGCTGGTTATCAACAGCCTCCGCATGAGGCCGGACCGCATCATCGTCGGAGAGGTGCGAGGCGAGGAAGCGCTGGACATGCTCCAGGCGATGAACACGGGCCATGATGGTTCACTCGCCACAGTGCACGCCAACAGCCCTCGCGACGCCATTTCGCGGCTGGAAACCATGGCCCTGATGGCCAACCTCAACCTGCCCGAAAAAGCGGTGCGGCAGCAAATCGCGGCCGCACTATCCATCGTCGTTCAAATCGCCCGGATGAGCGACGGCACGCGCAGGGTGACGCATTTGAGCGAGATCACCGGCATGGAGGATGACGTCGTCAGCCTGCAGGATGTTTTCACATTTCAAAAGCAAGGAGTGGCGGCGAGCGGCCACGTGATTGGAACGTTTTCCGCGACGGGAATTCGTCCCCGGATTGCGGAAAAACTCATCACTTCGGGGATTCCCGTGCCGGCGTCGCTTTTTGATCACTCGGTTCAAGTCTGAGTTGGGGGTAACGATGTCTTCGGTGGTGTTGTTCGTGTTGCTGCTCGCGCTGACGTTTGGTGTCGTAGTGTGGGTGCTGCGTCCCAGCAAGGTCGAGTACGACATTCAGCGACACCTCCGGGAAATCGGGAATCTTTCCGCGGCACAATCCACCGGCACGAGCATCTTGAAGCAAGAATTCCTGAGTTCGATTCCCTGGATGAACGCGATTCTTGCCGCCGCGCCAGGCAGCATGACGCTGCATAGATTCATCGCTCAGGCGGGGCGCGACTGGAGCGTCGGCGCGGTCGCGCTCGGATCATTCGTGCTGGCCATGCTGGCGGCCGCTGGGACGATGCTCCTGAGCTCCAACGTTTTGCTCGCCCTGTGGCTGGGTTTCGCAGCGGCCGGTGCGCCGTGCGGGTATCTGTACTGGAAAAGAGCGGGGCGATTCCGGCGTTTTGGCGAACAACTGCCGGAGGCCATCGATCTCATCGCCCGGGCGCTGCGCGCCGGACACTCCGTGATGTCCGCGATCGAGGTCGTATCGGAGGAGTCATCGGAGCCGCTGCGCTCGGAGTTCCGGACAGTGTTCGAGCAACAAAACCTGGGCTTGCCGATCCGCGAGGCATTGCTGCACCTGGTTCGCCGGGTGCCGATCGACGACGTCCGTTTTGTGGTTACGGCGATCCTGGTGCAGAAGGAAACGGGAGGAAATCTCGCGGAAATTCTGGACAAAGCCGGAGCGGTGATGCGAGACAGGCTCCGGTTGAGGGGCCAATTGCGGGTCTATACGGCCCAGGCCCGCATGACCGGCTGGCTGCTGTGCCTATTGCCTTTCATCGTGTTTACGATCATCAACTTCGTCAACCACGACTATGAAAAGAGGCTGTGGACTGACCCGCTGGGGCTGCGGCTGGTGTACGCGGGCCTGACAATGATGGCGCTGGGAATCTACGCAATTCGAAAAATCATCAATGTGAGATTGTAGGAAAAATGAGCCTCACGTTCGTCATCGTCGCCGGAACCGGATTTTTCGTGGCGCTGTTCGCAGTTTTTCTGCTCGTGAGCCGGCCGTCCAAGGAGAGCGTGTTGTTAGTGGAGGCTTCCGCGCAGGCGTATCAGGCGCCGGCGGAAGAGCCTGAGTGGGGATGGATCGATCTCGAGAGGATGGCGCGGCCCTTCGTGCGGATTCGCAGCTTGTTTTCGAGCCAGCCGAACGCGGAGGTTGCGGGCCGATTGCTGCAGGCGGGCTACCGCAAACCCGAACACGCAGACATCTTTACGGGTGCCAAGCTGCTGCTGC
Source organism: Candidatus Acidiferrales bacterium (assembly GCA_035279445.1). Classification (GTDB taxonomy): domain Bacteria; phylum Acidobacteriota; class Terriglobia; order Acidiferrales; family UBA7541; genus Palsa-295. The sequence goes on from DATEHV010000019.1 coordinate 87,184, forward strand.
CGGTCATTTTCGGCGCCTCGGTAGCGCTGTACGTCAAGCGGGACGTCATTCTGTGGTTTTTCGTTTCGATAGCGGTGGCGTTCCTGATTCCTGAATTCTGGCTCGCGCGAGCCATCCGCAATCGCCGAGCCGAGATCAAGCTCAGCCTGCCGGACGCGCTGGACCTGCTTGCGATCTGCATCGAGGCGGGGCTTGGCTTGGACCAGGCGATTGTGAAGGTGGGCGCGGAACTGAAAATCAGTCACCCGGAACTCAGCCAGGAGATTCTCCAAATAAATCTGGAGCAGCGCGCCGGGAGTCCTCGCGTGGCGGCGTGGCGGAGCATGGCAGATCGCGTGCAAGTGGAAAGCGTGCGGTCGTTTGTGAACATGCTGGTCCAGACGGAACGATTCGGCACTCCGATCGCCAAGTCGCTGGCGATATTTTCAGGCACACTGCGCACCGAAAGGCGGCAACAGGCGGAGGAAAGCGCGGCCAAAACGACGATCAAGCTTGTATTGCCTCTCGTGTTTTTCATTTTTCCCAGCATCTTCATCGTGACGGTCGTCCCGGCAATCCTCACGATCATGAAGAGCTTTGGAACGATGCTGAACTGATTCGCGTCGATGACATCCACCTCCAATCGCTCACGTATGGATCGGCCAAGGATAGGCTCTGCCCCAAAACCCTCACTTCGAAAGGAACCACCATGGAAAGCGTGACACTTATTCGAGTCGTTTCGGGAGTCCTGGCTGTAGCTGTGTTCGTATTGCTCGTCTTCCGATTGAGGAGAAAAGCGCCCCGTTAGGTGGCGCCAAAGTCCCGCGTTTTGTGGACAGTCGCCGGAAAGACCGCAGCGGCGAGACCGACGAAACATGCGCGCGAAGGTTCAAAATCAAACGAAGGGAACTCTGCTTGCGGCTTGTGCAACGATAGCGGACTCGTTCGGCGCCCGCCTCGTGGGACTCCTTGGCCGAAACTCGATGAAGCCCGGCAGCGGGATGTGGTTTGTTCCCAGCAACTCGATACACACAATCGGAATGTGCTTTGCAATTGATGTGGTTATGCTGAACCAAGACGCGGAAGTCGTGGGACTTCGCGAGCACGTGCGGCCCTTCTCGATCGTATGGCCAACCAAATGCGCACGGAGTATTTTGGAACTTCCCGCGAATACTTTGTCCATGACCCGCACGGAAGTCGGCGACCGGTTGCGAATCGAGGTCGTACGGCCTGCGAATCCAAAGGGCGTTCATCAAAGAACGCAGCGCAACGAGCCATGAAGTTCAATCCATCCAACTGGAACAACGTGAATATGTTCTGGTAGAAGTGCTCCGCGATCGGAGTACGGGTGGCGTTCGAGACGCGTATCGACGGGTTTAGCGCTTTCGAATACACCTAAATCAATGGGGTCAATCGTTCCGCGATTTTCCTGCCATTCGGTTTGCTCCCAAATCGCCCGGCGCCCGGCATATCGAGCGCCACGGCATTTGGAACTCCGAGCACTGCGCTCGATCCTCGAAGACTGCAATTTGCAGCGCGTTTGACTTTCTGACTCCCTTCGTACGGCCCGACGTTGCGCAAAAAAAAATGGCGCTGGCTTAGCTACAGCGCAGATTACCCCGTGCACTGTAGTCGTCTGGTCGAACGTCGAAACCAAGGCGGCAAGCGGCTTACTTGCGGTATGTTGATTGCCGGAAGAACGGACCTGGAAAGGCCAAGATAATGAAAATCTCTACTCGCAATCGACAAAAGAATCCGCAGATCGCACGGTCCGAGAACGGCACGATCAGCAGGCGGGATGTTCTGAGAGGTGCGGTGGTGGTCGCAGGATTCGCGGGCGGAATGGCTGAGACAGGAGCCGCGGAGAATTCGAGGCTCGAGCGGCACGCTCTCGGAATTGCCTGAGGCGTAAGACCTTTCGCGTATGAGAGGTCGAATTGAGGTTCGAGCGATCGTACCCAGCGCCGGCGACAGACCCCCGGATCGCGCGTCGGCCGGTTAGCGTTTGTCGGAAGCTGGGTGACTGAACCGATGCGCTTCGGAGGAATCATGGATCGGAAGTCGCGACGCTCGAACGAGAGATTCGTGGTGATTGGTGCGGTGATCGCTCTGGCGGCATTTGTGCTGCCGGTGTCTATCGCTCGGAACTCCGTCGCCGCAATCGATGGGAAGCCGTCTTCCGAGGTGGACCATCAAGTCAACTCGATCATCGCTCGATTGACTTTAAGCGAGAAACTCGAATTGATCGGCGGCGTCGATGGATTCTTCATTCGCGCGCTGCCTGACGCGGGCTTGCCGAGCCTGAGAATGGCGGACGGTCCCATGGGAGTGCGGAACTTTGGTCCCTCTACCGCGATGGCGGCCGGCATCAATCTGGCGGCGACCTGGGACGCGCCGCTGGCCCGGCGCGTTGGTGAACAGATCGGCCGGGACGCGCGCGCGAAGGGTGTCAATTTTCTGCTCGGCCCCGGCGTCAATATATATCGTGCGCCGATGAACGGCCGGAATTTCGAGTATTTCGGCGAAGATCCGTATCTGGCCTCGCGCATGGCGGTCGGCTATATCGAAGGAGTGCAAGGCGAAGGCGTCAGCGCGACGATCAAGCATTTCATGGGCAACAATTCGGAATACTCGCGGCATGCGACCAACGACCTCATCGACGAACGCACGATGCGCGAGATTTACTTGCCGACGTTTGAGGCGGCTGTGAAGGAAGCCAATGTCGGCGCCGTCATGGATTCCTACAACCTGGTCAACGGCCAACACATGACCCAGAATTCCGCGCTCAACACCGAAATCTTGAAGAACGAGTGGCGGTTTTCGGGCGTGCTGATGTCCGATTGGTTTAGCACGTATGACGGCGTAGCCGCAGCGAATAGTGGCCTTGATCTGGAGATGCCGGCGGGCGCATTCATGGATCCCCATACCATCGGCTCCGCTATCGACCACGGAAAAGTCTCCGTCACGACGATTGACGACAAAGTACGGCGCATTTTGCGGCTCGCAATCGAATCGCACTGGATGGACCGCAGTCAAACGGATTCTTCCATTCCTCGTTACAACCTCGAAGGGGACCACGTTGCGCTCGAGGCGGCGCGCGAGGGAATAGTTCTTTTAAAGAATGAAGGCGGGACGCTGCCGCTTGACAAACAGAAGATCAAATCGATTGCCGTAATTGGACCGGACGCCTATCCCGCTGTTCCCGTGGGAGGCGGCAGCGCGGCGGTCCGACCGTTTACGGCGGTCAGTTTCTTGCAGGGCATTGCAAGAGAGTTCGGATCTCCGGTGACCACGCTCTACGATCCCGGAATTCCCAGGTTGAGTGAAGCTGCGCAACGGACGAATCTTTTGACGTCGGAGGGCGGCAGCTCAGGCGTGGCCGCGGACTATTTCAAGAACGAAAACCTCGCAGGCGAGCCTTTCGAGCATCGCATCGAAAGTTCGATCAACTTTGGACCGGACCCGAACGCCGACCTCGGCGTAAGGCCCCTGGAATTCCCCGCCGATACGAGCTCCGCGCGATGGACTGGATTTTATGCGGTGCCGGTTGCGGGGAATTACGACTGTTTCGTTCAATCGACGGGTGAAGCCGGCGGCTACTATCGCGTCTTTGTCGATGGGAAGATGATCCTCGACAATTGGAACGAAGCTCGCGCCCTGGTCGGCTTCGATACGATGCACCTATCTGCTGGCTCGCATAAGGTCGTGGTGGAACATCACGGCAAGCCAGGATTTCTCGGCTCAAGGTTTCGATTTGGGATCGTGCGCCACGGCGCCTATGTCCGGCCGGAGGCGGAGAAGCTCGCGGCATCGGCGGACGCCGTGGTGGTTGCCGTGGGATTCAGTCCCGAGAGTGAAAGTGAGGGTGCCGACCGCACCTTCCGGCTTCCGCCCGGCCAGGATGAACTGATCAATAGAATGGCGGCGTTGAACAAGAACACGATCGTCGTCGTCACGTCGGGCGGCAGCGTGGATATGCAGGACTGGATCGAGAGAGTTCCTGCAGTGCTGGAGGCGTGGTATTCGGGCCAGGAGGGAGGCACGGCTTTGGCGGAAATCTTGGCGGGCGATGTCAATCCATCCGGCCGTTTGCCTGTCACGTTTGAGCGCCGGTTCGAAGACAATCCCGTGTACGGCAGCTACTACCCAAAGCCGGACACAGAGGAAGTCGCGTACTCGGAAGGGGTGTTCGTCGGCTACCGGGGGTACGAGCACAGTGGAACGAAACCCCTGTTTCCCTTTGGCTATGGCCTCTCCTACACAACCTTTCGATACGGGAATATTTCCGTCCGTCCGATCGCGGCCGCAAGCGCGAAAGATGCGCCGCCGAAATCACGCCTTACCTACGAAGTATCGTTCGACGTGACGAATACAGGTCATCGTGAAGGTGCCGATGTCGCCGAGATTTATGTCGGAGAGGCTAATCCGCCGGTTCGGCGTCCTGCAAAAGAGCTGAAGGGTTTTGCGCGGGTCAAGCTGCCTGCGGGAGCCACGCGTAGAGTCGGAGTCACGCTCGATAGCCGCGCATTCTCTTACTACGACGCGCGGGCCCATGAATGGCGCGTAGACCCGGGTACGTTTACTATCTCCGTGGGTCACTCGGTCGATCAAATTGCGCTGACAAGCACGCTTCCGCTGACGACTTCTCAGGTGACCAGCGCACCGCACCCCAGGCCCGCCCTGGCACAAGAGTCATTTGAGCAATCACCCGTGAATGCTAAGATTCAATAACATTGCGCCCGTAGCTCAGTTGGAAAGAGCGTCTGCCTTCTAAGCAGAGGGTCGGGGGTTCGAATCCCTCCGGGCGCGCCATTTATCTCTCTTGAATCAAGAAGATGCAGGCATTTCTTGTAACTGCTCAGTTTCGATTTTCGGTCCATTGGGTCCAATTACGGTTTTTTTAGACGGAAGCTCGAAGCCAAGGCCAACTCGAACTGCTACTTCCTTTCGAAACTCAAGATCATCCTTCAATTTGCTGTAGTCGTCGGTCACGCTCTTTCCCGCATGGCCTACCCAAAAATGGATGAGGTCCTCGGGGACGCCATTCTTCCGTAGATGCGTAATCCGGAAACGGCGAAAGGCGTGACAGCCGCACTTCAACTCATTGAGATTTTCTAAGATGGGATGCAACGTCCGCCGGAGCACGTTGGACTGGTGTAGGGGCTTGCCCGCCTTAGACTGGAATAACAGGTCGGACTTGAACGTCCCCTGGCGCTTATCCACATACTCCTTCAGCATCGACGCAAGCGCGGGGCACAGGTCAATCTCTCGATAGCCGCTGTCGGTCTTGAGAAAATTGTGAATCTGTGAGCGCCACACCTTTTGGATGATCTTGATAGTGGAACAGTCTGGAGAGATTTCCTGGACTTTAATACCAAGCAACTCTCCAAATCGCAAACCAGTGCCACCGCAAAGCGCAAAGAAAAGTTGATACTTCTCTTTCCTCGCACCGGCAACAATCCTGGTGACCACGTCGCCCTTGAAACACGGTTGTTTGGGGTTACGGATTCGTGGAAGGTCAATGAACGAGTGATTCCACTTGCGGGGGTACAGCTCCTCGCCCTCCTCATTGACCGCCGAAGCAACAACCATCTTG
>DATEHV010000020.1:0-44593 GCA_035279445.1 Candidatus Acidiferrales bacterium
CTCGTGAGTTTTATGGATTATGATCTGGGATACTTCGATCTGGAGACCCGAGTGCTCGAACCGCTCGAAAATCCGTTCGGCCCAAAAGTGTTACCTATGTCTTAGGTACGTTGTGTCACCCATGTCTCCGGGCTGGACCGACTGAATTTGGTGGAGCCGATGGGATTCGAACCCACGACCTCCTCGATGCCATCGAGGCGCGCTCCCAACTGCGCCACGGCCCCACCGGAAACAGAATTGCGAAAAAACTGTAACACTGCCCTGACGCACGGTCAAACGCCTAAGCAAGGAATCTTGGCTTGGTCGTTGAGGCGTGCGTCGTCACGGTTCGAATCGTTTCGAGCGGGGCGCGCCATCTCTTTCACGCTTTACAACCGGCGAATTGGAGAAGTACTCTTTGCGGCGTTTCGAACTCAGGCACGATGGAATCGTCGCGGACAGCTTGAGGAGATTCCCCACCATTCGTCGGACACAAGGGGTTGCGCATTTCTGCCGTCATGAAAAGGAGCCCTATGTCGCGTTTCGCTACTGCTCTCGTTACGGCCTGCTTGCTCCTCGCCTCAGGACCGGTCCTGAAGGCCCAGCGTGCCGCACCGTATTTCCCGGATCGATTCGACTGGCAGCACACGAAACCGGAAGACGTCGGAATGGATGCGGATCGTGTAAACGAAGCCGTCAAGCAGGCCGTCGCCAGCGAGAATCCCGCGACGAAGGAGATGACGCTCGATTTGGCGACAACGTTCGGAGCCAGAGAGCCCTATTTCACCGCGATCGGGCCGGTGAAAAATCGTGGCGGAGCGAGCGGGTTGATTACTCGCCACGGCTTTATCGTGGCCGAGTGGGGCGATCCGAAACGCGTGGATATGACCTTTAGCGTCACGAAGACGTTTCTCACAACGGTGGTCGGGCTGGCCTGGCAGCGAGGCTTGATTCGCGACGTAAACGATTACGCGAGAGACTACATGCCTGCGGACGTCGATCTTTTCGAAGCGCCGCACAACCAGACGATCAAGTGGGATCACCTGCTGCGGCAGACGAGCGACTGGCAGGGTACGCTCTGGGGCAAGCCCGACTGGGCCGACCGTCCCGAAGGCCAAAAACCCGCCGATTGGCCGAACCGGCAACTTTGGGAGCCGGGAACGCACTACAAGTACAACGACGTGCGCATAAATGTGCTCGCCCTCGCGGCGCTCAACGTTTGGCGGAAGCCGCTGCCGGAGGTATTGCGCGAGGAAGTGATGGAGCCAATCGGCGCGTCGTCGACATGGCGCTGGTACGGCTACGACAATTCCTGGGTGGAGATCGACGGCCAGCGGATGCAGTCGGTGACCGGCGGCGGCCACTGGGGCGGCGGAATGTTCATCAACGCCTACGATATGGGGCGGTTCGGCTATCTTTTCTTGCGCCACGGCAAATGGAAGGAGCGCGAAATCGTCTCGGAAAAGTGGATTGAAATGGCGCGGACGCCCGGGCCGGCCAACCCGGAGTACGGCTTCGCCAACTGGTTCCTGAACGCCGGCCGGAAATCCTGGCCGGCGGCGCCCGCGTCGGCGGTATGTTTTATCGGCAACGGGACCAACGTCATCTACATCGATTGGGACAACGACATTGTCGCGGTCGTGCGCTGGATTCGAGGCGGCGACGCGCTGAACGAATTTTTGGCGAAACTGCTCGCATCGATAAAAACTCCATAGATTCCGGCTCAAAACAGGTCGCTGCTTGACCTCGATTGTGACGCCCGTGAGGCGATCTTATCGCGATCTGCCGAATGATAGAGCCGCGAGATTGAGCCCTGCGACCTCCTCGAAGGCGTTCGCTCGCTCCGAACCGCGCGACGACCAGAAAAAACAAACGAGTCCCGTGCTCATTACGTTTTAGAATACGGACCCTATGGCCAAAATCACTTTTCTCGGCGCGGCGGGCACGGTTACCGGATCCAAGTATTTGATCGAAGCAGCGGACAAGCGCTTGCTGGTGGATTGCGGGCTATTTGAAGGCTCAAAGGAACTGCGGCAGCGCAACTGGGAGCGTCTCGCCGTCGAGCCGTCCTCGATCGACTGGGTGCTGCTGACCCACGCGCACATCGACCACACGGGCTATTTGCCTCGGCTCGTGCGGAACGGCTTTCGCGGGCCGATCTATTCGAATGCCGCAACGCGCGAGCTGTGCGCGCTGCTCCTGCCCGATTCGGCTCACCTGCAGGAGGAAGACGCGGAATACGCCGCGAAAAAAGGCTACAGCAGTCACAAGCCGCCGCTTCCCCTTTACACCGTCGCGGAGTCGCAGGCGACGCTCACGCAATTTCGAGACATTCCCCGCGCGGATGTTTTCAAGATCAGCCCCCAATTCTCGGTTCGCCCGCACGATGCGGGGCACATTCTGGGCTCGTCGTGGCTCGAGCTGACGATCACCGAGAACGGGAAGCAGATGCTGGTAGTCTTTTCGGGAGATGTGGGCCGCTATGACCAGCCCATCCTGAAAGACCCCGAGTCGCCGGCGAGGGCCGATTATCTCCTGTGCGAATCGACGTACGGCGACCGCGAGCACCCGACCGGCTCCGTGGCGGATGAACTGGCGGACATCATCAACAAAACCGCGAAGCGCGGCGGCGCCGTCGTGATTCCCGCATTCGCCGTCGGCCGGACCCAAACGCTGATGTATTACCTGCGCGAACTCGAGGAGCAGCAGAGGATTCCGCGACTGCCCGTGTTCGTGGACAGTCCGATGGCGATCAGCGTGACGGATTTATACGCGAGTCATCACGAAGACCACGACCAGGAATTCACGCGCGAAGAGCAGAGCGGCGATCACGATCCGCTGAACTGCCACGAAGTCCACATGACCCGCGCAGTGGAGGACTCGAAGAAGATCAACGACGTGGTCTCGCCGTGCATCATCATCTCGGCGAGCGGGATGATCACCGGCGGGCGCATCCTGCACCATCTGGCGCGGCGGCTGCCCGATTCCCGAAGCGCGGTGCTCCTGGTCGGGTACCAGGCGGAAGGTTCGGGCGGACGCGCGCTACAGGACGGCGCAAAGTATCTGCGCATTCACGGCGAGGAAGTGCCGGTGCGCGCGCAGGTGGTTGAAATCGGCCAGCTTTCGGCGCACGCAGGAAGGAGCGAACTGCTGCGATGGCTTGCTGGATTTCAAGCGCCGCCGCGCCAGACCTTTCTGGTTCACGGCGAGCCGAGCGGCCTCAACGGATTGGGCGCCGCGATCGCGAGCCGGTACCGCTGGCCGTCGGTGACCATTCCCGATTACGAGCAGTCGTTTGATTTGAACACATAACTCCAAGCTATCGCATAAAGGTCGAAGGCCCTGATTCAGTGAGCTACAGGGGCTAAAGCCCTGGTCTCAGCAGCTCTTTCGTGTCGGAGCTAAAGCTCCGACCCCCTGAAAACCATTCTTGAAATAGGTTCTCGCCGGCCGGGGCGCTACTTCGCAGGATGGAGTTTGGCGAGGCGCTCGGCGGCGGCCTGAAAGGTCGCTTCCCTCTTGCAGAATGTGAAGCGGAGATGCGTCCGACCGTCGGTTGGATTCCGGTAGAAGCTCGACCCGGGCACGGCGGCCACGCCGATCTCGGTGACGAGATATTTTGCGAAGGCCACATCGTCCGGAAAACCGAACGCGGAGATGTCCGTCATGATGTAGTAAGCGCCGCGCGGTTTGAAACAGCGAAAACCGGCCCCCGTTAGAATCCCCATCAAGCGATCGCGCCGGGCGGCATATTCGCGCGCGAGCGTCGCGTAATAGCTCGCCGGCAATTGCAGCGCGGCCGCGCCGGCCTCCTGCAGGGGAGCGGCGGCGCCCACGGTGACGAAGTCGTGCACCTTGCGGATGGCTCCAGTCACTTCAGTCGGCGCAATGGCCCAGCCGACGCGCCAGCCTGTGACGCTGTAGGTTTTCGATAGGGCGTTAATCGTGATGGTGCGATCGCGCATGCCGTCGATCGCCGCAAGCGAAATGTGACGCGCGCCGTCGTAAAGCATGTGCTCGTAGATTTCGTCGGTGATGGCGAAAGCGTTCCACCGCACGCACAGGTCGCGGATGCACTCGAATTCCGCGCGCTCGAAAACTTTGCCCGTGGGGTTGTTCGGCGTGTTGAGGATGATCGCCTTCGTCGCCGGACCGAACGCGGCCGCCAACTCGTCCGGGTCGAACGTCCAGTCGGGCGGCCGGAGTTTTACAAAGCGAGGCGTGGCGCCGGAAAGAATGGCGTCGGGGCCATAGTTTTCGTAGAACGGCTCGAAAACCACGACCTCATCGCCGGGATTGATAATGGCCATCATGGAGGAGATCATCGCTTCCGTGGATCCGCAGCAGACTGTGATTTCGCTTTCAGGATCCACCCTCACGCCCTGCGTGCGCTGAAAACTCTCGGCGATGGCATCGCGAAAGCGTTTGGCGCCCCAGGTGATGGCGTACTGGTTGATGTCCGCGTCGATGGCTTCCTTGGCCGCGCGCTTGATTTCCGCCGGCGCGGGAAAATCCGGAAAACCCTGAGAGAGGTTCACGGCGTTGTGCCGCAGCGCCAGGCGAGTCATTTCCCGGATGACGGACTCCGTGAAACGCTCCGCCTTGGACGAAAGCCTCGGGCTAGGGGCGATGGCTGCGCTTTTTTGCGGGCGGGCGGTGTTCAATGTGGGTTGGCTCTCCGTAGAGGCGGCGATAGATATCCGCGTTGCGCGTTACGATTTCAACGTACTGGCGCGTTTCAGTGAACGGAATCGAGTCGACATATTCGGGCGTGTCGCGATACGTCTGTCCGGCCGTCCACAGCGTCACGCGATCTTCCCCGGCATTGTACGCGGCCAGCGCCGATTCGACGCCGCCAAATTGTTTTCGGAGGTTTGCGAAGTAGAGCGTTCCGAGACGGATATTGTAATCCGGATCCACGAGGCGGGCCTGCGAGTAGCCGACCTTCTCCTGCCTGGCGAGCAGGCGGGCGGTCTGGGAAACCAGCTGCATCAGACCGATCGCGTTCTTGCCCGAGCGGGCGTCCGGTTCAAACGCCGATTCCTGATGGATCAGCCCGGCTACGAGCATGGGATCCACGCCCGCGCGGGCGGACCAGCGGCGGATGGAGGCCTCGAACGGCAAGGCATACGCAATCAGCCATACTTCGCGCGGGACGTCGGAAAAGTGTTGCGATTCGAGCTGCGGAAAGATTTGGCGGATGGTGACGATGGCTTCGCCGTAGTGCGCTGCGGCGACCGCGGACTGCGCAGCTTCGAGCAGCAGCCGCGGCGCACCCGTGGCGGCGTATCCCGCACGCAATTCGAGTTCGGCCGAAGTATCGAAGGCGATCGAGCGCAAGGCGTCGGCTCGCGCCTGGCGTCCGCCGGCAGCAGGAGGGATCGGTCCCTCTAGTTTCGGAATCGGCGACACGGGCCGAATCGAGGCGAGCACGTCTGGATCGTCCACGGGCGCCGGCCCCAGATTGCGAAGGCGTGCCGCCGCCAACGATTCGAAATAATTCTGCGGATAGCGATCGGCCAATTTCGTGTAGTAGCCCCGTGCGAGCGGCGAATCCCCCGCTTCTTCGGCCAATCGCCCGAGCCAATACAGCGCGTCCGGCGTGAAGAGCGAACCAGGATACAGCCGCAGATGATCCTGCATCAGCTGCACTGCGTCCGGCTGGCGCTTCAGGACAGACGCCCATGCGACGCGCCACTGCGCGGCGTCTGCATTGGGGGACGCAGGAAAATTCTGCACGAGACGTTTGTAGTAAGCGGCGGCGTGGTCACGGTCAAGCTGCACCCAGTAGTAATTTCCGGCGAGGAAAAGCGCGGAGTCCGTCCAGTGGCTCAAGGGCGCGCGCGAGGCCACGGCTTCGACGGCGGCGACCATTTGGGGCTCCTGCTGCTGATTCCTATAAAACTCCGCGAGCGCCTCATACCGCTCGGCATCCACATCCGGATCCGCGACCGGAAGAGCAGCCATGTCGGATGGACCGGCGCCGAGCGCGACGCCGCATTCGAGCACTCTGAGTTCCGCCCGCTCACGGTCGGCGCCGGAGAGTGCCGGCAAGAGTTCGACGTATTCGTTGCGAGCGTCAGCCCAATCCTTCGCGGCGAATAGCGCGGCGGCGTGAGCGGTGCGCTGATCTAGCGGAAGGGCGGGAAAGTCCGCGCCGAGACTGCTGTGAAGGAACGCGAGCCTGGTAGCAGCCTCGTGAGACTGTTCGCTTGTGGCGAAGCGCATGTACACTGCTTGATAGTCGGCTACGGCATCAAGGGGCTGACCGGCCTTCTCGTGAGCCTGGCCGCGCAGGAAGAGCAGCTCAGGACTCTGCGGCGTCCCGGCGTAGGCGTCGAGCGCAGCAACGGCCTCGGCGGGCTGGCCGGCGGCAAGCGCCGCGTCGCCCAGCGACTGAAGCGCCTGTTGCGTCATCACCGAATCTGGATGGTCAGCGCGAAATTGCTTGAGCTGTGCGAGCGCCTCGGCGCTGTGCCCCAGGGCGAGTTCGGTTTCGGCGGCCCAGTAATCGGCATAATCGGCCAACAGCGGGTCGCTCTTCGCGCGCGCGAGCCATTTGGCCGCCAGCGCATAGTTTCCCTTGCCATAGTCGAAGTAGCCGAGCGCGAGCGCGGCGCGCGTCCCCAGAACGCCAGAAGACTTCTGCAACGCGATGGCACTGAGCTGGGTGTACGCGGAAACTGGTTCGGGTTGTTTGAGCGCCCGCGACAAACTTTCGAGCTGCTTTTCGGTGATGACGATTCTCTTGCCCGCCGGCGCCGCCTGCGATCGAGGTGGCACGGGAAAGAGCGAGCAGAGGATCAGCATAGCGCCGGCTATGCGAGCGGGCCGGCTCGTGGATTTCATCACAAGGGGTTTAGTGTCGCAGAACAGGCGATGGATAAGGGTATTCTCCAAGGGCTTGGGCATCGCCCTCGGCGAGGATCTCCAGCATCCAGTGATGAAAATAATCCACCGGATGATCCTGTATCGCGCGGAAGCGGCGGTCGTATTCTTTGCGGGCTTTATCGAGATCACTTCGCAACCGGTTACAAATGTCTTTGTGTTCGCGGCCAAGTCGAACGTCCTTGGGCCGCAATAGTTTGATGTCTTGCATGGCCACTTTGGCTACCCGGTTCGCGCGGCGATGCAGGTCCTTCAACTCGCTGGAGAGACTCGCGACGTCGAAGGCGGGCGTTTCCGCCTCGGAAACCGGCGGCTCCTCCACCATCGCGGGGCGGCCAGACCCACGAGCCGGCTCCGGCAATGGCTCCTGGCTCCAATCGGGTTCCGGTTCCGCGCGGACGGGCGCGCGACGGGCAGGAGCAGGCGCCTGCTCTTCTTCCTCTTCGACCTCGGCCACGGCGGAGGCCCGGGAGCCGGACCGCTCATCCGAGGCGTGATGATCGCGCGGATTCAGCGCGACAGCCACGAAATTCGACAGGACGGACAGCCCCGCAGCTAGCGCCGAAGCCGCCGTCTGCGCTCGAAGCATCGCCGGCAGGGCGTTGCTGGGCCGGCTGGAAGAACAAGCCGCCACGAGATCGGCGTAGGCCTGATGCAGCTCGTCCGCCGTGCGCTGCAGAGGCGCCAGATTGTCGCGCAAGGCCCGAGAAACGGCCTCTTCCAGGGCTTGCTCGAGAGATCGCTGCCGTTCTTTCAAGGGATTCCCTACTCCTTTTCAGATTATGGAAACGGCGCTAAGGGGTGTCAACTGGCATTCCCGCGGCGCGTTCCTGTCCGTGAAGCAGATTGGTCGCAGCCAGCCAAATCCGATTTTCGGGGAGGTTTTCCTTGCCTTCCCTGGGGCGGATTCGTATCTTCGAGGCGCCGATCCGAGGGGTTCCTGCACGATGTTAACGCCCAAGCAGATCCAGGATTATTTGAAGTTGCGGCCGCTCCCCGTCGAGGGGGGATTCTATGCGGAGTCGTACAGGTCAGAGCAGCGGCTTGCGGGAAACGTGCTGGCTCAGGGCTACAGCGGCGAGCGGGCGCTCTCGACAGTGATCTATTACATGCTGACCCCCGATACCTTTTCCGCGATGCACAGGCTCAAGGGAGACGAGGTCTATCATTTCTATCTGGGCGATCCGGTGGAAATGTTGCTTCTCAAACAGGGCGGAATGGCCGAAGCCATTCTCCTCGGACAGGACATTGCCGCGGGAATGCGTCTGCAACACGCGGTGCCGGCGGGAACGTGGCAAGGCTCGCGCCTCGCTCCCGGCGGCAAATTTGCTCTGATGGGAACGACGATGGCGCCGGGATTCGATCCGCGGGACTTCGAAGCGGGCAAACGCGTGGACCTAAGTGCACAGTATCCGAGTTATTCGCCGCTGATCGCCTTCTTGACCCGCTGAATCTCCACCCCGCCTGTGCGCGTAAACGGAAGCCGCACTACGACCCGATGTAGTACTGAAACGAAGCCCAATAGAAAGGCTTTTGATAAATCGTACCGGAGTGAAGAAGCGCAAGTTTGGCATCGCGAAGAGCGACAGCCGGGTCCTTTCCGTGGCTGACCTCGCCATAGAGGCTGTTCATGATCTCGGTGGTGGAAGAATCGTTCGCTTCCCAGAGAGCGGCGATCACTCCGTGGGCGCCTGCTCTCAGGAAAGCCCAGGAAAGGCCGACGAGTCCTTCGCCCGAGTAGTTGCGCGAACCCGCACCATGGCACGCCGAGATGGTGACGAGGGAGGCGTGCAGCGGAATCTTGACGACATCCCGGCCATACAGTTTGAAAGCGCCTCCCGGTCCGGCGAGAATGATCGCCGAATCGAGCGGCGTGGTCCTGCTGGAGGTGCCGTGGGCGGTAAAGTGGATGAACGAAAACTTCCCGGGATCGCTTTCGAGATAGGCTTGGGGGGTTGCGTTGTCTCCTGAGAAAACCTTTCGGTCCCGCGGTGGAAAATAGCCTTCGATCTGTTGCATCTCGACGGGCGCTTGAGCGAGCGATGGGAATTCCGCGGCTTCGGAAGTCGGATTTCCAATGAGCAGAAGGCTCCTGCGACTCGCAGGCTTCGCGCGGGACGCTGCCGCGAGGAGTGCGAGTGAATTCGTGTCCGCGATTACGACATCGTCGATCCAGTAATGCAGTGACGGAGCCGCCACCAGCAACGCCTCAAAGTTCAATCCCCAAAGGCTGCCGTCCGGGACGACCACTACGCGCGCCCCTTTGGGAAGAAGCTCCTTCGCGGGAGCGACCAGCAAATCGAAGAGCCTCTTTCCGGCTTCGTTGTCGGTTGCCAGCACGTCGCGAGGGCCCATCAGGGCGCTCACATAAGACTGAACCAGCGGATCAATCTCCTCTTTGGGGGACAATTCGAATTGCCGCACCCGGCCGGAAGGCGTGATGGCCCACAGATAGGAATGCCGAAAGCCGAGCCAATACGCGAGAACAATCGTGTTTTCGCGGCGTGCGACCTCGCTCCATTTTACGAATGTGCCCGAGACTCCGCGGCGCGCGTTCTCGAGACCGAGACCTTCGACCAAAGTTCGAGCGCGGCTGTAGTCCGCAACACTAAGGGCCTCTTCGTTCCGGTGCTCCGACGTCAGGAAGTCAACGTAGTCGTCATAAAAGTCGATCGCTCTCGACAGGAACGAGACGCGCAGTTCTTCAGCTTGTATCGAAGATTGAGCGCCTTCCACCTCGTCAATTGAGGACCGGAACTCCCGGGAAGCGTCGGCCGCCCGCCCGGAGTTCTCGTAGACGACCGCAAGTCTGGCGCGCGCTTCCCATCGCAGGGACGCGATCGCACCGGGATCCCGAATCACCTCGTTCAAGAGTTGTTCGGCACGATCGTGATTGCCTCGGCTGCTTTCGATCCGGCCCTGGATCAGCGTGGACGAGAGTTCGCCGAGCCGGTCGTGACTCGTTCGAGTCAGTTCCAGAGCTTCCTTGTTGTAATCCTCCGCCGAATCTATTCCGCCTTTCGCCAAGTAGATGTCGGAGAGCGCGTTGAGGCATTCGACGATCGTTTCCTTGTTCCCTAACCGGTGAGCGAGGTCCAAGGCCTGTCGCGAATCCTGTTCGGCGCCGGCGTAGTCGTGAAGATAGAGGCGGACGGCGCCGATGTTGATCCTCCAATCCAGCGCCGATCCTAGGAGCCCTTCTTTGTTGGAGGCATCTTCCGCCTGCTGGAAGAGAGCCAGGGCTTTGTCATAGTCGCCGATCTCGAAATAGCTCCAGCCGGTGTTGCCAAGAATCTTAGTGACGGATACTTGAGCGCCTTCGGCGCGCGACAATTCCAGAGCCTGGCGATTCCAATCGATGGATTCGTCGTAGTGCGCCTGTCGCGTGGCGGCGACACCCAGGCTGCCGAGAGCCGCGGCCTCGAGGTACTTGTCGTTCTGCGCGCGCGCGATTTGGAGGGCATTGCGGTAGGCGGAGGCTGCTTCCGCGGCATCATCGCGCCAAAATGCGAGTGTCCCCTTTCGCAGAGCCACCTCTCCGAGAAGCTCCGGGTGGTAGCGGGACGCCAGAGCCTGGGCTTCGGCGAATCTTTGCTCCGACTCGGGGAATTCGGAGAGGTAACAATAGGCGCTGCCTTGCGTGAGCTTTCGCCAGACCACGATATCGCTCGCGGCAAACGAGCCGGGCGGCTCCGGTTCAAGGAGTTCGAGAGACTGCTGGTTCAGGCGCTGGCGCAGAAGCGCTTCGGCCTTGACGATCGTAAATCGCCAGTGCCAGGAGTCGTTGGGGTCGGGAAAGTTTCGGACGGCGCGGTCGGCTTCGTCAAATCCGCCTTTCAAATCGCCGCGTTCAAGCTTGAGCCACGATTCCTGGTAGGTTCGTGCGGCCGAGCGGCGGTTAAAATACCCGCACCCTGCCGCGGTGAGTACCGAGGAACCGAGCAGAACTCCTACGGCCAGGTATCGCCATTGATCAAGCCTCCGGAGACCGTCAGATCGCCGGTGATTGGAGATCCCAGCTCGAGGCGCAGCATCGTGAGCGTGCGCCTCCCGGGCTGCGCCAGAACTTCGGCGAGAAACACCTTCCCAAACTGGGGCACGATTAGGGCGTGGCCCCGGCGCGTGATTTCCGGGCAATTCATTCTCACGTCTTTGACGAGCGAGCAAAGCAGCACTCCGTTAGGGTCCGATAGTTTTTGCGCCTGCCCCGTCTGATAAGGGTCCTCCGCCATTTTGCGGAATTCGCGATTGGTTTCAAGCTCTTTCCGGATTGCCTCGTAGGTATCCGAGCGCACGAAGAAACCCTGGTCGAGATCGACCTGCACGAGACAGCCCGAAATTCGGAGATTCTCGAATTCGCTGCCGAGAAAAACGATGTGCGGTTCCCGGTGGTCCGGCGGGTGTTGGGAAGACAGGCGGGCGACCACCCGGTCCGCCGTCACCATATCCAAAATGTTCAGGCGTTCGACGGTGGCCGTTACTAGGCTCGTGAAGCTCCCGTCCTTTTGGTTCCGGCTGCCCGAGACGTGGGAGTAAGCGGACCCGAATGACACGAAATCCCGGAATCGAAAATCGTCAACCCTCGAGTTTCCAAATCCTCCGATGATCGGGAGCGAGGCGGCCGCTTGGACTTCGATCAGGTGCTCGACGGGGCGTCCGAATCGCCCGCTCAGGCCATGGCCCTGAGCATCATAGTGATAGATCGTGTTGCTTGCGCCGTCAGTCATCGCATTTGTCCTTTTCTAGATTGGTGGGACCGGGCTATCGAACGTAAGAGAGCGTGAACGGAAAGCGTGCGACTTCGACTGCGCTGCCCGAAGGCGCCTGCGTGTTCGCGATTCCCCGCACGACGATTACATGAGTTCCGGGCCGGAGATGAGAAGCGGGGATCAGGAACTGCACGGTGTTTTTCGCCTCCTGTGCAGATATCGACAACAAAAGTTCGGTTGCGCCGCTCTCGTTGTCGATGTCGCAAGTATACCCGGGAAAGGACGGTTGAGGGGGGATGTCTACATAAAGACTAAATGGTTGATCGGGCTGTACCGCAACTTCCGGCATTGTCCCGCCACGGGAGTTTGCGGCAATGAGCGAAAACGACGCCAGAGCTCGCGGAGCGCCGGCCGTAGACAGCGCATGCCTCAGTCGAGGAATAGCGACGCCGCCTTGATACGCGATGATCGCCACTAGGGCGGCGAAAACGGGTACGACAATCGCCGGCCGAAGAAAAGCTGCGATCCAGGCCCTCCCTCGACCCGGACGCCCGGGGACCTTAGCCAGCGCGGGCTTTTCGGCGCGGAAAACTTCTTTGGCGTTGGACATAAATACAGCCGCCGCTCGCAGATCCTTGGCGCACTCAGGACATTCCATGAAGTGCTCTTCAAACTGCTCGCGCAGCTCGCCTTGGAGCTCTCCCAGCAAGTACTTTTCGGTGGCCTTTATATCCATGGCTTCTGTGTGTTGCATGGCCTCATCCCTATAGTGCGATCGGCGCCCTGATCGTTTCGCCCCAATATCGAAGGTTGCCGGCTAACCTACAACTCCCCCGGCCCTGGCCTGTTCGCCCTTGTGATAAAGGGCCTTAAAGCTCTGTTTGGCGCGGTGCAGCAGGACGCGCAAATAGTCGCGGTCAACGCCAAATTCCTTGCAAATCTGATCCTTATCCTTGTCTTCGAGAAAGAATGCCTTAAGAAGCTGCCGATCCCGCGCGGGAAGCTGATCGAGAACGCGTCGCACCTGGCCGCAAGTCTGTTGCGTGACCAGGAACCCATCGAGATCAATCGATTGATCGGGCGCATCCGGCACGGCCCCTTCACCGCTGGCCGTGCGCGACGAGGATCGGTAGAACTCCAATAAGACGTTGTTGCACACGGAATTAACGAAGGCACCCAGCCTTTCGGGTTGTCGGATTCCGGATGGGCCCCTCACCGCAGCGAAAACCCGTACAAACGTCTCTTGCGTGACATCTTCGATTGCTTGGGAATCGCGCAGCCTCCAGCGCAGTTTGATCTGCAGAAGCTCGCTGAAATAGCTGGCAAAGTGGCTTTCGGTCAGAGGGTCCCGGCTGCGGAGACGCTGGAGGTAGCCCTCATCGAAGGCGAAGAATTCCACAAAGTTCCTCGGTCCGGCTCGAAAGTATAGCGTTCTGCCCCAGCCCGTGCAATGAACCCGCCGCGCAGCCCGACGGGAATCGCCGACTGCCTTCGCCCTTGATGTATGGCTCGTCGTATTCGCGTGCGGGGCCTCGGCTGATGAGAAATCGATTCCGCGGATGAAACGTTTCCGGCGCAATCTGCACTATCCCTCGAAAAGCGTTGGACTGAGTCGAAGCGCTTGATCCTCCTGAGACGGCAGACCGCCCGTTCTCCCCGACACCCCCGGGCGGGTGGTCTGCATCAGGTTTCGAGAGCGAACTACGAAACAAGAGAGGGAATCTATGGCATCCGTCGCACTGGAAATCGAAGAGCCTCAGAGCATCGATCTTGAACTGGAAAAGGAAGGCGCGCGCAGGAGCCCCGCGGGAAATCAGAGCGAAGGAAACTCGACCCTGAACGTTCGAGCCGTGGGATTCATTGCCAGCCCCGGAAGAGTTCGGGAACTCACCGAGTGCATTCGCGGATCGCTGACGGGCCTTCTCAAAAAGGTGGACGGATTTGCAGGAACCATTATTTTGCAGACGCACGAGGAGATGCGAAGCCTCCTGGTGCTCACCTACTGGGAGACGGAACATCAGGCGAAGGCGAATCGCTGGGAAGATTTCTCGGTGACCCAGGATTTGGTCACCCCGTATATCGACGCTCGCACCAGAGTGCAGACCTATCAGGCCATGGACGCCTGCCAGTCAGGACCCAGCCTCGAAAGGTGCCATCCACATCAAAGTTGAGCGCGGAGTTCACCGCGGTATTGGGGCAGTTCCGATGGGGGCTTCGATCGGTTTCCGAGTAACTAAAGGGATGGTGGAGAACAATGGCAGAAGACACGTTGTTGGGATTCAACTTTGCGAAGCGCGACTCCGGTCCGTTCGCGGGCCCGGGCGCACGATGCGATTCGGTGCGTTGCGGCGAGGTCCCGATCTGCTCGCTGCGGTCACGATTTTTTTGTCTGAACCATTTCATCTCGCATTGCTACGAGCGACTCGGTGAGTACGCGAGCCCCCCGGCGTGCGTCGGCGACGAAAAATTCGAGATCAACTTCCTGGAAGAGTGCTCGGAGAAGAGCGCCAACTTGTTAGTAATTCGCAAGGGCTTGCACAACCTGGAGAAGGCTCGCTTGTTCGACATCTTGCTCTGGTCAACGGAATTGGATCGGAAATGGAGGCTGGCATCGCCGCTCGCCTCACGCCGCGCCGTCCAGACTGAGTAGCGCGCAGGCTCGCTCAAGACAGCGCTCGAGAATTGGTGGAGGCGGGGGGAGTTGAACCCCCGTCCGAGAAGCCTTGCCACCCGAAGACTACATGCTTGTCCCGTTCCGAAGGTTTCACCGGGAGAACTCAGAGCGGGCAAGACGCGCCCCCGGCTAGTCCGATGATCTCACCGGCGCATTACGGACCGAAACGCACCGGCCAGCCTACTGTGTGACGCCTCGTCTCACGCCCGCAGGCGAAGCGTGAGGAGACGCGCTACCTACTTTTGGTTAGGCAGCGAGAGCCAACTGGGAATTGCCAGTTGTGTTGTTCCACCCGATTGCGGGCAGGTGGCGCCCGGCATGCCTTCGAGCCGCGACAGCTTCCGTCGAAACCGTGTCGCCCCCGTTGGTAATGCTATTTTACCACTTCCCCTTGCCGGCCGCAGACTGCTGTTGAGGAGAAAGGCGCGAACCGGGCACTCGAATCCATCGAAAACGAGTATGCCGGGGCACCCGGCTGGTTCCAACGCTCGTTGGGTTGACAATGGCTTGTCATACCGAAACCGGGACCGTCCGTGGCGTGCAAATGGAAGGATCGATGTTGGTGCAGGTATCCCTGACCCAAAACTGTCCCTGGCCGCCCTGAACATTGGGCGCAAGAGGACTGAAGTTGGAGAACGCAACGTCTCACGCGCATGGGCGAGTTGCAGCGCGTTGATTAAGCCCTTTCAGGGGCTTCAGCTTCGGCGGTGGAGATGGTCGCGCTGGTGGGGCGCCGGTGCGCCAAGAATGTGTATCCCGCCGCGAGCGCGATCCCGACAAACCACAAAACGAATTTCGAGATGACTGCGGAGCCGGTCATCGTCGCTCCTGAAGCCATCAGGCCTCCAAATACCGGGTTCATGCTGGACGGAAACACGGTCGGGTACAAGCCCGAACCGACGCTCGCGATCATCGCCGTTAAGTAAACACAGGACGCAAGAAACGCCGGCCTGAGTTGCCACTCATGCAAAAACCATTTGACACCGAGCAGCCCCGCAACCGCAAAGACCGGAAATACGAATCCCCAGGGGCGCACTCGATAACTCAGAACGAAGCGGGGCAGGACGCGAAAGCTCGTCACGGTAATTACCGCCGTTAACAACGCGACCGCCCACCAGATACTCGACGCGTACTTCACGGCGCGGCCGGTCAACTCGCCTCCGGCCCTGCCTGCAAGCCTCGTAGCGCCATGAAGCGCGAGCGCGGCGACAGCGGTCACGCCGACCAAAATCGTGTACGAATCGAGCATTCCGGTCCGCCCGGCGGGCCGGAAATTCGCCCACAGAGGTTCAAGGAAACGCCCGCGTGCGTCAATCGGAACGCCGCGAATCACATTGCCGAGCAGGACGCCGTACATCGCGACCAGGAGCGTACTGGCAATCGCGAGACAGATGTCGCAGGCAGCGGACCATCGCACGCCTGCCTCAAAATCCGGCAGCCGCTCGGAGACAACGCGAACGATCAGGAGCGCCAAAACGATCGCAAGCGGCGCGCGGAAACCACCCAGCACCGCTTCGTACACGGCAGGAAATGCTATGGCGAGCGTGAATCCGATGGCCAACAGCCACACTTCATTGCGATACCAGGCTCGGCCGAGCGAACGGGCTGCCGCGCGCCGCCCGGCGGCGTCGCGGGCGATCCAGAGATGCAGGATGCCCTCGCCAAGACCAAAACCGTCGAGAACGACATAAGCCGCAAGCGTTGCGACGAGAAGCCAGAACCAGATGCCGCCCATGCGTCAGTCACCTCAGTGCGTTGCGACGTTGCAACGCGGGCCGGGCCGCGAACCCTCCTCCGATATATAACACGCGGATTGGCGCACGGGCGCGAGCGGCTTTCAAACTGTAGCGAGAAGTGCAATCATTTGACGGGCTTGTTGAAAACTGCGGTCGGCCGCGGTTCCGGAGGAAGTATGAATGTGAGGATGCGCTTAATCTCTGCGGGTATCGCCGCCGTAATTTTGACACTCGGCGCTAGTGCGCAGGCGCCCAAGAAGCGCGCCATCACTTTCCGGGACATGATTTCGATGCACCGCTTGAGCGAGCCCCAGATTTCGCCCGACGGCAAATGGGTGGCCTACTCCGTAGCCACGCCGAATTTAGAGGCGAACCGGCTCTCACGCGACATCTGGATCGTACCGGTTGCAGGCGGCGAGTCCCGGCAATTGACGCACGACGGCAGCGACGAGCGGCCGCGTTGGTCGCCCGACGCCAAACACGTCGCGTTCGTTTCCTCACGCGATGGCGCGGCGCAGGTCTATTCAATCCCGGCGGAGGGCGGAGAGCCGGTGAGGGTCACCTCGCTTTCGACGGGCGCGGACGACGAGCTGTGGTCGCCGGATGGAAAATGGATCGCGTTCGTCTCGCGCGTGTATCCCGATTGCCGGGATGCAGCCTGCAATGCGGTGCGCGACGCGGAGAAGAACAAGAGCCAGGTGAAGGCTTACGTATACGAAAAACTGCTCTACCGACATTGGAACGCATGGTGGGATGGAAAGCGCAGCCACTTGTTCGTCGTGGCGGCCGACGGAGGTGCGCCGCGCGACCTGACGCCCGGAGCCGACTACGACGTGCCGCCATTCAGTCTCGATGGCGCGGAGGCCATCGCGTTTTCACCGGACAGCCGGGAACTCTGTTTCACCGCGAACACGGATAAGGACGAGGCCGTCAGCACCAACGGGAATCTCTTCACGGTGCCGGCCGACGGGTCCGCCGGGCCGAAGCGCATCACGTCAAACCCAGGCGACGACTGGGGACCTGCGTATTCGCCCGATGGAAAATCGATCGCTTATCGCGCGCAGTTCGTCGCCGGATACGAAAGCGACCGCTGGCGGCTGATGCTCTACGACCGTGCGAGCGGCAAGGCCGTCAATCTGACGGAGAATTTCGATCGCAACATTGACTCGACCGTGTGGTCTGCGGACAGCAAGACAATCTACTTCCAGACGGAGGAAAAAACCGAGTTTCCGGTCTATGCGATCGAAGCGAGCGTCGGGAGCACGCCAAAACTGATTCTGGACGGTTTTAACGCCGACTTCGATATCAGCCGCGACGGGCGCACGATAGCGTTCACACATGCGAATCTTGCGACGCCCGCCGAGGTGTTTGCCGCGAATTCCGACGGCACGGGCTTGCGCCAGCTCACGCATCAGAACGGGGCGCTGCTTTCGCAGCTCGACCTTCCCGCAGCGGAGGACTTCTGGTTCGAGGGTGCGGAAAAAACGCCGGTCGAGGGAGTGATCCTGCGCCCTCCCAATTTCGACGCATCGAAAAAATATCCGATGCTGCTTTTGATCCACGGCGGACCCCAGGGCGAGTGGGACGACAACTGGTCCTATCGCTGGAATCCGGAGGTAATGGGCGCGCCGGGGTATGTCGTGTTGATGATCAACCCGCGGGGCTCATTCGGATACGGGCACAAATTCACGGAGCAGATCAGCCGCGATTGGGGCGGAAAAGTGTACGAAGACCTGATGAAGGGCGCGGACGCGGCGGTCGCCAAGTATCCGTTCATCGACGCCTCGCGCATGGCCGCCGCCGGAGGCTCGTTCGGTGGCTACATGGCGGGCTGGATCGCGACCCATTCTGGCCGGTTCAAATGCCTCATCAGCCACGCGGGAGACTGGGACGAAGTCAGCAGCTACAGCTCAACCGAGGAGCTCTGGTTCGAGGACTGGGAGTTCGCCGGACCGCCGTGGTCGAAACCGGAGCTATACAAGAAATGGTCGCCAAGCGAATACGCTGCGGCGCTCGGAAAATACAGGACGCCGACGCTTGTGATCGCCGGCGAGAGGGATTATCGCGTGCCCTACACGCAGAGCCTTGAATTCTTCACGGCTCTCCAGCGGCAGGGTGTGCCGTCAAAGCTGATGGTGTTTCCGGATGAAGGCCACTTGATACTGAAACCGCAGAATAGCGAATTCTGGTACAAGACATTTCTCGACTGGCTCGCCACTTACTTGAAATAGCCGCAGAGCGAAGCCCGTACAAAAGAAGAGGGCGGGCCAGTGGCCCGCCCTGTGTCTTCCGCGGATGCGGCGCTCTACGCAGCTAACCAATCTTCGCGGCTTCGGTTCGCCCCTGGAATTGCACCTGGATCACGCGGTGCTGATCCGAGATAATTTCAGAGTCCGACGCTTTCTTGGAAAGCTCGACCCAGTGGCACGGAACGGAAGCGATTAGCTGGCCATCCTTGCGAACCTCGAGCTGGTCTCCGGATTCCGTGGCCTTCAGGGTGTACTGCCCGGGTTGGAGTTGCGTCTTTCCGATCGTCATGCCCTGATCGGCGTCTAACGTAGTGGAATCGGTGTGGGACGAGTTCGTCCTGGCCCAGAGGGGCATGGCGAGGGCAAGAACAACCAGGGCTCCCAGAAATTGTTTTGGATGAAAGCGCATTTCGATGCTACCTCCTTTAAGGGATATGGATTCCCACTCGATTCCTGGTCAAGCAGGGGAATTCGAACGGGTGAGCCTCTCGCCGATTGCGCAAAACGGCCGGCAAGGGCACTCCCTTGTTTAGATGCTCGACTCCCAACTGACGCTGCCAAGCAATCCGGTGGAAGAAATTCTCCCGTGCGCCGCCCGGACGCGTGCGTCGCGACGCTCCCAGGTTCAGTAGTTACCGCACTTGACGCATCTCGGGCTGAGGTGAGATTGTGACGAAATCTAATTCCCTCGGAGGGCTCCGATGCAGCCATCGAGGAGACACTGTCTCTACGCATTGCTCGCGCTCCTGGCGATTTCTCTGCCAGGTTCGCGAACGCATGCCGAAGGCCTAACCATCACAAGCTCACCTTCCGGCGCGACTGTAGAAATCAACGGCTCAGTTGCCGGCACCACGCCGTACACGGCGGAATTCCCCGGCGGCTATTTTCACAAAACACACACCGTCTTCGGAGCGCGGCTGGAGCACTCCATGGTTGCGCGAATTTCGAAGGATGGTTACCGCACGCAGCAGATCAATTTGACCGATGGGCCCTTCGAATGGGTTGCGGTGACGGGGCGTCACCACGGAAGCTATTTCCTACTGAAATCAGGCCGCTTCGATATCAGACTCGAATCGATTTCGCATGGAGACGGAAACGCCGCCGAATCAACAGACCGTGAAGCTCCCCTGCGCTCGATATCGACGTCAACACCCTCGGTTCGCGCCGATGACAGCACGTCGAACGCCGCGAATGGCAGCGTGACGATTGCCTCGGATCCTCCCGGCGCGGAAATTTTCGTGGACGGGAAATTTGTCGGGCAGACTCCGTCGACGATTCACCTGGCGAGCGGCTCCCACCGAGTCGAAGTGAGATCCCAGGGAAAGCGAGGCTGGGAACGCGATCTCGAAGTCTTGAAAGACAGCCAGCTCACTCTGCACCCGGTCCTCGAGTCGCCGTAGATCGGCGCGCACGAAGTCCCGCACCATTCATCGCCGGGCGGCGTGCCGTGGCCCTTATCCGCTGACGGCTTGCCCCGCCGTTTCGGCGTAGACACCTCCGCGACAGCCCGCTCCGTTGCAGGCCGGTTCGCCGTGTTATTCTCGCGCTTGCCACAACTGCAATGAACTGCCTCCAACTCATGCGCCCGGCGGTTCCGTCCCGCTCGTGACGAACTCCGAAGAGTCCCAGGCGCCCCACGGCGTAACGCGGCGCCACGCGCTTCTCGTCGCCGCAGGAATTTTCTTGAGCCGCATTGCAGGACTAATCCGTGATCGTGTGTTCGCGCACTACTTCGGCAACTCGGATGCGGCAGACGCATTCCGCGCGGCCTTCAGGATTCCCAATTTTCTGCAAAACATGTTCGGAGAAGGAGTGCTCTCCGCTTCGTTCATTCCCGTCTACGCCGGCTTGCTTGCGCGCGAAGACGACGAAGAGGCGCGGCGCACCGCCGGCGCCGTGGCGGGACTGCTGGCGCTGACCACCTCCCTGCTTGTGCTGCTCGGCGTCCTCGTGACGCCCTATTTGATCGACCTGATCGCGCCGGGCTTTCACGGCGAAAAGCGCGAATTGACGGTTCGGCTGGTACGCATCCTTTTCCCCGGGGCGGGCCTGCTGGTCATCTCAGCATGGTGCCTGGGAATTCTCAATAGCCACCGCAGATTTTTCCTTTCCTACACCGCACCCGTGATCTGGAACGCGGCGATGATTGCGACGATGCTGGAGTTCGGCCGCCGGTACGCGCAGGTCCCTCTCGCGGAGATTCTGGCGTGGGGATCGGTCGTGGGGAGCGCGTTGCAGGTGGCCGTGCAATTGCCGGTGGTCTTGCGCTTGGTGCGCGGGCTGCTCCTCTCGATCCGTTATCGCGCGGAAAACGTCAAGATCGTCGTCGCCAATTTTGTTCCCGTCTTCGTGGGGCGTGGAGTGGTGCAGATCAGCGCGTATGTGGACGTCTGGCTAGCCAGCCTGATTCAGATTACCGGATCCGTGGCCGCGCTCTCCTACGCTCAGACGCTCTACACGCTTCCAGTGAGTCTCTTCGGAATGTCCGTTTCAGCGGCGGAGCTGCCTCAGATGTCCGGGGCGATCGGCAGCGAGGACGACGTGGCCGAAGTGCTGCGCGGGCGACTGGACGCGGGCCTCCGGCAGATCGCTTTCTTCGTTGTGCCGTCCGTGGCGGCGTTTCTAATCCTCGGCGACGTGGTTGTGGGTGCCATCTACCGGACGGGGCGGTTCACGCCGGCCGACGTTCTGTATGTGTGGGGCATCCTCGCGGGAGCGACGGTAGGCCTGCTCGCCTCGACGCTCGGGCGGCTATATTCCTCGACGTATTACGCTCTTCGCGATACGCGCACGCCGCTGCGGTTCGCCATTCTGCGCGTGATTCTGACCACAGGTTTGGGGTACGTCTGCGCGCTTCCGCTACCGCGCCTGCTCGGGATTGAAGCGCGGTGGGGCGTTGCGGGATTGACGATTTCGGCCGGCATAGCCTCGTGGATGGAGTTTCATCTCTTGAGGCGCAGCTTGAATCGCCGGATTGGACGGACGGGGCTTCCGGCTATTTATCTGGGAAAGGTGTGGCTGGCCGCGCTGATCGCTGCGGCGACCGGTTGGGCGATCCACCGTTTCTTCCTGGGCCATTCGCCGGTCCTTATCGCTATTTTTGTTCTGGGGCCCTATGGGGCGGTTTACTTCGGTGCGACCTGGTTGCTGGGAATCGAAGAAGCGCGCGAATTCTTGGGGCGAATCCTCGCTCCGCCGAGACGAGCGCGGGTGTGACGACCAACAGCTCGTGCGTGCCTCAAGAAAGCGATGCAAACTAGAATTTGAAGACTATGCCGACGCCCACCCTGGGGCTGTACTGATAAGTACTGAAGTAGCGCGTGCCGACCAGATCCGCCTCGATTCGGTAGGCGATTCGCCGATTGTGGGCTCCCAGGTCAACTCCGCCGCCAGCCTCGTACGCAAAAGCCGTCTGGGCGCCGAACGCCGTCTGCGGCAGGAAGTGCGACCCTCCCACCATGCCATGCGCCCAGAGCTCCATCCCGCGCGGCTCCGACCATCGAAGCCGGACCCCTCCCATGCCCTCTGCGAATCGAGAACTCGTTCCACCGAGAGAGCCGTATTCGCCCACGAACTCGCCTTCAACGCCGATCCACGATTTCTGCGGAAGGAAGTACACCATCCCGAAGTTGAGCCCGTTCATGGTCTCCGTAACCTTCGGCACGACATAAAAGCGAAATAGAGAATAGCCGGCATAGATCTGCCAGTTGTAGTTCTTGAAGACGCCGTAGACATTCGGCTGCTGTTGCGCGGCAGGTTCACTGGAAGCCGCACCATCCCCAACCGGAGCAGATACTGCTAAAGAGCCGGTGGCAGGCGTGAGAAACGCGTACTGAACTCCAGGAGTCGCTGGCGCCGTTACCACAGGAGCAGCCGACGTGAACAGCGGAGAGCTTGCGGAGTCCTCTTGCGCGCGAACACTGGCGGTCAAGACAAGAATGGCCCCAAGTAGAAGTGCAACATGTTTCATCGCCTATCTCCCCTCAGTTTCCCCCTGCCTTTCGGCCGGTTCTATAACTCTGAACGAAACTAGACCAGCATGTCCACCCTAAATTCAATCGCGTGAGAGCGGAAGTTAACTTCTGGCTTGCCTCATCATCAAGGCGCGAGCCCTGAGTCGGGTTCTTTGCTGCGTTCCCCTGGGTTGGGTCGGTGTTAAAGCGCTAAAGGTAGTCCGCAAAGACAGATGTGGCGAGGGCCGCACCGGGTTGCCGAAGCTTCACGCGTTCTTGGGAGACTTCTGGATCTGGACGAACTGCCATCCGAAGCGCCCCTTAATACAGAGATTGCCGTGCGTGACGCTGTGGTCCAATGGCGAGGTCACGCGGACAATTTCGCCGTCTTGCGCGTGAACCGTGAGGTCGCAGCCCACGCCGCAATAGGGGCAAATCGTATCGGTCAGAATCTGGCGAGACTCATCCCACGTGCCGGCCTGGCGCATGTCGAATTCAGTCTTGAACATCAGCGCCCCGGTGGGGCAGACCCCGATGCAGTTCCCGCAGTAAACGCAGGCGGAGTCCGGCAGCGGCACGTCAAACTCAGTGGCAATGTGGGCGGAAAAGCCGCGGCCTGCAACCGCGATCGCGAAAGTGTTTTGAGCGTCCACGCCGCAAGCCTCCACGCACTTGTAGCATAGGATGCACTTCGAGTAGTCCCGCACGTAGAGGTCGTTGTCGATCTTCGGCGGTTGGGCGACCGTGGCGGCGGAGACGCCAAAGCGATCGGGGCTGGCGCCGTAGCGCTTTGTGTAGCCCTCGAAAGCAGGGGCCGTGGAAACATTCACGGACGAAGCGAGAAATTCGAGGACGAGGCGGCGGCTCAAGCGCACACGTTCGGAATCGGTTTTGACGGACATTCCCGGCTCGACCTTGCGCGAGCAGGCCGGCACCAGGGCGCGGGATCCCTCGAGCTCGACGACGCAAACGCGGCAAACGTTCACCGGCGTCAGGCTCTCGAGATAGCAAAGCGTGGGGGTATCGACGCCGACCTTGCGAGCGGCGTCAAGGATCGTGGAACCTTCGGGCACCGAAACAGCCCGGCCATCAATCTTTACTTCCACCATCGCCCGCTGGCGCGGCGGCGGAACCGCGGGGACGGGTCCGCGCGGAACCGGAATCTCAGGTATGGGTGCCTGGACGGAATCGCTCATGAAAACAGACTCCATCGGTTCAGAGCCGACTCAATCGCACTCGACGCTGTTTGGCCAAGGCCGCAGATCGAGGCATCGCGCATGGCCTGGCCCATTTCGCGCAGCAGCTCCACCTCACTTGCCGCGGATCCCAGCGGACGACCGCTCGTCAGTCGTTCGAGAGTTTCCTGCTGACGCACGACTCCCACGCGACACGGAACACACTGGCCGCAGGTCTCGTGTTTAAAGAATGCGGCGATCCGCAATAGGATTCGCTTCAAGTCAACGGAGTCGTCAAACAATAGAATCACTCCGGAGCCGAGCGTCGCGCCGATTTTGCGCGTGCCGTCAAAGGTAAGCGGCGTGTCGAGTTCCTTCGGCGCAACGAACGCACCTGCCGCACCGCCGAGCAATACTGCCTGCAGCCGGCCATTTCCCCCAACACCGCCGGCGAGGCTGATGACGTCGCGCAGCGTCGCGCCGTGCGTCACTTCGTATATTCCGGGACGAACGACATGCCCCGAGACACAGAACAGCCGGTAACCAGACGAATCCGCTGTGCCGATCCGCGAGTAAGCCGCGCCGCCAACGAGCATAATCTCGAGAACGTTGATCAGCGTCTCGACATTGTTCACCACCGTCGGTTGGCGGAACAGGCCCGCTTGTGTCGGAAATGGCGGCTTGTTGCGCGGTTCGCCGCGAAACCCTTCGATCGAATTGAACAGCGCGGTTTCCTCCCCGCAGATGTACGCGCCGGCTCCCCTGCGCAGCTCAATGTCGAATCGCAAACCGCGACCGAGGATGTTTTCGCCGAGCACTCCTCCCGCGCGCGCCGCGCGAATCGCACGCCCGAGGGCCTCGGCGGCAAGTGGATACTCCCCGCGCAAATAGATGTAGCCGTATTGCGACCCGGTGGCCAGGGCCGCGATGGTCATGCCTTCGAGTACCGCGAACGGATCGCCTTCCATCACGATGCGATCTTTGAACGTGCCGGGCTCGGATTCGTCCGCGTTGCAGACCACGTAGTGCGTTCGACCCTTCGTTCTTTGCGTCAGGAGCGCTTCCCATTTCTTGCCCGTGGGAAAAGCGGCGCCGCCCCGGCCAAGCAGGCGCGATTCGATTATTTCCCGCACCACGCCTTCGGGCCCAAGATCGAGGGCCTTTCGAAGCGCCTCAAATCCCCCGGCGCGACGATAGTCATCGAGTTTGGACGGATCGGACTGGGCCACGCGCCGCAACAGCCGCAGGCCGGGCTGGCCCGCCTGCGGAACGGAAGACTTTGCGCTCAGGGCATCCGGCTCCGCGGGAAGCTTGCCGTTCACGGCATCGCTGATCAAAGATTGCAGCGCTCCGGGATCGGCAGGAGCCAGCACGCGCTCGCGCGGTCTCGCGCCCGCAACAGTGACCATGGCGGCGGGCGCGCGTTCGCACAGGCCCAAGCACGCGCTTTTTAGCCACATTGCTCGCCCGCCGAGGCATGGCGAGCCGGCCGGCCCGAGCTTTTTCTCGATCTCGCCGCAAACCTCCGCCGCGCCTCGCGTCATGCAAGCGATGTCATCGCAGACGTGCGCGACCACCGGGGGGCGAGGCGAGAGGGAGAACATTCCGTAGAACGACGCTACACCGTAGGCTTCCGCTGGGGGGATATCCAGCCGCACAGAAACGTAATTGAGCGCACCGGGGCTGATCCAGCCGATGGATCGCTGAATTGCGTGCAGCGCGGGTAGAAGCAAGTTCCGCCGGGAGGAGCGGGATTCCTGGCCGCCGTACGCGGCGCGACCGTCATCTTCGATCCGGCGCGCGCCGCCGCCCCAGCCCGATCCCGGCTTTCCCAGAATCGCGTTTACCGCAGCCTGTTCGTCAGGGGTAGCGCGGGCGCCGGTAAGATGGAGGTCCAACTAGTTGTCCTGGCACTTGTCGATGCGGATAGCTGTAGCTTTGAACTCGGAGGTGCCCGACTTCGGATCGACGGCATCGATGGTCAGATCGTTCGTGGCTACCTGATCGTGAAAATGGGACGACAGAAACGCAAGTCCCGGTCGCAGGCCGGGATCGAAGCGAATCGGAGCGATCACTGAACCCCTGCGCGAGGTGACTCGAACCTTCTCTCCTTCCGCCACGTTATAGCGCGCGCCGTCTTCCGGAGACAGATCGAGCGCTTCCGGGCGGCGAAGCGGCGAGGAATAGCGCCCGCTCTGCACGTTCGTATTGTAAGAGTCGAGGCGACGCCCCGTGGTCAGCCGGATTGGATACTGTTCGTTGAGCGTGTCGACCGGCGGAACCTGTTCGACCACGCTAAACGGCGCGCGCGGCCCGATCAGCGGTTCCTGCCAAAGCCTGCCGTGGAGGTAGATCTCGCCCGGGTGCGATTCGTCGTAGCAAGGCCACTGAATTCCGTCGAGCTCCTCGAGGCGGCGGTAGCTCATTCCGGCGTGCATCGGGCTGAGCTTGCGCATTTCGTCCCAGATGCACTCGGCCTTCGGCGCACCCCATTCATGCCCGAGGCGCCGCGCGAGCTCAAATATAACTTCGATATCGTCGCGAACGCCCGGAGGGGGCGGCACGGAAGCGCGGACTCGCTGCACCCGCCGCTCGCTTGAAGTAACGGTGCCCTCGGTCTCGCACCAGCCGGCCGCAGCGGGAAGGACAACATCGGCGAGCTTGGCCGTCTCCGTATAAAACAGGTCCTGCACGACCATGAATTCAAGCCCGCCGAGCAGTTTCTTTGCGCGGTGGCGATCCGCCTCGGAATCCGCTGGGTTTTCGCCGAGCACGTACAGGCACGTCATTTTGCCGTGTTCCATGGCGTGAAACATACCGCTCAGATGCAGGCCTTTCTTCGGAGAAAGTTTCACGCCCCAGGCCTTCTCGAATTTGCCGCGCAGTTCGTCGTTCTCCACGTGTTGGAAGCCCGGCAGCCTATCCGGGATTGCGCCCATGTCTCCGCCGCCCTGCACGTTATTCTGGCCGCGCAGCGGATTGAGGCCGCTCGCATAGCGTCCGACGTGCCCGGTCAACAGCGAGAGATTAATCAGCGCCAGGACGTTGTCCACGGCGTTGTGATGCTCGGTGATTCCAAGCGTCCAGCACAACTCGGCGCGGTCGGCGCGCGCGTAGGCATGCGCGACCTGGCGAATTACATCCGCCGGCACACCCGTTTCGCGCTCACCGCGCTCCAACGTGTATTTCTCAACGCACTGGCGATACGCTTCGAATCCGCTCGTGGCGTGCTCAATGAACTTGCGGTTCTCGCGCCCGGAAACGATGATCTCGCGGGCCATCGAGTTCGCCAGCGCGATGTCCGAACCGACGTCGAGACCCAGCCACACGTCCGCCCACTGCGCCGAACTCGTGCGCCGCGGATCCACGACGAATAACTTTGCGCCGTGGTGCACCCCTTTCAGCACATGATGAAAGAAAATCGGATGCGTATCGCGGGCGTTGGAGCCCCAGAGCAGGATGACATCGGTTTCTTCAATGGCCTGGTACGAACTCGTACCGCCGCCGGCCCCGAAAACCGTCGCCAGTCCGACGACGCTGGGTGCGTGTCAAGTCCGGTTGCAGCTGTCGATGTTGTTGGTACCGATCACCGAGCGAACGAACTTCTGGGAAATATAATTCAGCTCGTTGGTCGTCTTCGAACAACTGAACATGCCGAACGCTTGCGGACCGTGCTTCTGCACCTGCGCCCGAAGGTTCTGTGCCACGCGGTCCAGCGCTTCGTCCCAGGTCGCCGGACGGTGCGAGCCGTTGGCGCGGATGAGCGGTTGAGTCAGTCGGTTTCCTGATGGCGTTGCCATCTACTGCAGTTCCTCCGCAAATAATTTTGCCACACCCAAGCACATCGTCCAAGGGATATGTACACGAAACGCGAGCCGTTCGGATTGCGCGCGGAGCGCGCCGCTGATGTATAAATGCAGCGATCTTCGGCGCTTCGAATCAAGCCGCGCCAGACGGACGAGGAAGGAACACGAATGGGTTCTGCTGAAGTCGACAGTGCGAGAGAACCGAGGGGACGTTTCGTCACGATCGTAGCCGCCGTCTCCGCTCTGGCGGGCCTGCTGTTCGGCTACGACACCGGCGTGATTTCCGGGGCCATTCTTTTCGTCCAGGAGGATTTTCGTCTCACTACTCTGCAGGAGGAAATCGTCGTCGGCGCGGTACTGCTGGGCGCGATGATCGGCGCGGCCATCGGTGGGCGGCTGGCTGACTATTTCGGGCGGCGCAACGTCCTCACCCAGGTTGCATTGCTGTTCATCGTGGGCGCGGTGGCGACAGCTCTCGCGCCCGCAGCAACCTGGTTTTCCATCGGCCGCGTGGTGGTGGGAATCGCGATTGGAATCGCGTCGTTTACCGCTCCGCTGTACATATCGGAGATCTCGCCCGCCGATGTCCGCGGCAAGCTCGTCTCGCTGAATCAGCTCATGATCACAATCGGAATCGTGTGTTCCTACCTCGCCGACTATGCGCTGGCGGGAACGCGCGGGTGGCGCTGGATGTTCGGTCTGGCGGCGATCCCGGCACTGATTTTGCTGATCGGGCTGTTCTTCGTTCCCGAGAGTCCGCGATGGTTCATGCGCCAGCTTTCGCGGGAGAGCGCTCGAGCCGTGCTCATCCGAATACGAAGTGGCGCGGAGGTGGACGCGGAGCTCGCCGAGATCGAAGCCAGCCTGAATCAGCAGGAAGGGAGCTGGCGGGAATTGCGGAGCCGCTCACTGCGGCCGGCGTTGGTGATTGGAATCGGGCTGGCGGCCTTCCAACAGTTCACGGGCATCAACACCGTAATCTATTACGCGCCGACGATTTTCCAATTCGCTGGGTTGCAGTCGCATTCCGCGGCAATTCTGGCGACGGCGGGCGTCGGCATCATCAACGTCCTTCTGACGATTGTCGCGCTCTGGCTGCTCGACCGAGCCGGACGCCGCCCGTTATTGCTCTACGGCCTCGTGGGCATGATCCTGAGTCTCGGGCTGCTCGGGTTCGGCTTCCTCTCGCCGAATCTGGCCCACGTGCTGGCGTGGCTTTCGGTCGTCTGCGTGATGGCCTACGTCGCATGCTTTGCCATCAGTCTGGGACCGGTCTTTTGGCTGATGATTGCAGAGATTTATCCGCTGAAGGTCCGCAGCCGCGCGATGGCCATCGCCACGATGGCGAACTGGGGCTCGAACCTGCTGGTCGCGCTAACCTTTCTTAGCCTGCTCCGTTCACTGGGGCGGCCCTGGACATTCTGGCTGTACTCGCTCATCGGCATCATGGCGTGGATCTTCGTCTTCCGTCTGGTGCCGGAGACAAAGGGCAAGACTCTGGAGCAGATCGAAGCGGAGTGGCGAGCCCGCGGGCGCCCTGCAGCCGCAGGCCGTTCACTCTAGACGGAGACCGCCGACTGCTGACGGCAGAACGCGACGATACGCGCTTCGGCCCAGAACCGCCCGCAGCCACTCTCCCGGGAAACAAAACCGCAATGCCCGCCATGCTGCGGCGCAACGAATTGAATGTTCGGGTTGTCGCGAATCGCGGCGCGGTCGAAGCTCGAGAGCGGAACGAAGGGATCGTCCTGCGCCGTCAGGATCAGGGTGGGCTTCGCGATCGCCGCGAGCACGTGTATGGCGCTCGAGCGGCCGTAATAGTCGTCCGCGCCGGCGAAACCGCAGAACCGCGCCGTGACAATCTCGTCGAAATCGCGCACGGTGCGGACGCGGCGCAGCCCGTCGATCGAGCCGTTCGTCGAATAAATGTCCGGGTACAGGCGCGCCTTGCGCTGCATGCGACTCTTCAGTTCCCGTACGAAGTGGCGCTCATAAATTAAATTCTGCCGCTCGGCGAGCGCGTTCACACAAGCGGCCAGGTCAAGGCATGGAGCTACGGCCACGATTCCGCGCACTTCGGGCGGCGCCGAATCCGCCAACTCGCCCGCCATCTTCAGTACAAGGTTGCCGCCCATCGAGAATCCGGCGACGAAAATCTCCGGCAGCCGGTCTCGGTCGATCAACTCGCTCACGATCGCGCGAAAATCGGCGCTCCGGCCCGAGTGATACAGCGTGGGCGTCAGGTGTTCGGTTCCGCCGCAGTTCCTCTGGTTCAGCCGCACGGCATTGAATCCGGCGCGATAGGCTTTCTCGGCGGTGCCGAGCATGTACCGGGATTCGCTCGATCCTTCGAGACCGTGCACCAGAACGAGAGTCGAATGGTTGCGGGGTTCCTCCTGCCAGTGGCATTCGCCGCGCACTCG
Organism: Candidatus Acidiferrales bacterium; assembly: GCA_035279445.1. Classification (GTDB taxonomy): domain Bacteria; phylum Acidobacteriota; class Terriglobia; order Acidiferrales; family UBA7541; genus Palsa-295. The sequence continues at coordinate 29,593 of DATEHV010000020.1, forward strand.
CGTTCCCGGCTCGACTTCAAACAGCCGAGGAGTGCTTGCTGGCAATTGCGGAAATCGCCGCGGCCAGAACGCCGCCGCTAGGGTCATCAGGTGACGATTGCGCAGGGCCGGGTGAGGGATGAAATCCTTCATCGCACTCGATGGTAGGCACTATGCCGACTCGGCGCAACCCCGCAGCGCGCCTCCCAATCCGATCGTTGGGTACCCGGATGCGGAGTTTGGTCAGTCTCCTAGCAGGCAACGCCCTCGGTGCACGGGCGGGCTCCGCCAGTCTCGCGCCGGTCCAGCTCGGGGAACAACCGGTGAATGGCCGTTACAACCCGTTCCGGCATGTGTTCCTTGTAAAGATAAAAATCGGCGCCGGGCACCTGGCATTCCGATTCGGTGAACGGAGAGTCCAAATCTGTAAAAACGATGAATCGCGTTGCGGGAAGGATCTCGCGAAGGCGCAATGTGCACTCGAGGCCGCTGATACGGGGCAGGTGAAGATCTGTGATCACCAGGTCAGGCCTTAGCTGTTCCGCGATTTTCAAAAGTTCGATGCCGTTCTTGGCCGTTCCGACGATCTCAATGCGATCTCGAGTCTTCAAAAACGAACAAAGAGACCTCAGATCGGCAGGCGAGTCGTCAACCACCACCACCCGAATCGATTTCCCAATACTCACTTTCCCCCCTCATTCAATGAATTGCTTCCATGAACACAGGGAGTGAGAGTGAGGGAACGGAAGCTAGATGTAAATTCTGCGGTTCCCCTAGGGGAAACACTGTAGGCCGGCCAGAGGAAAATCGTCAGGTGTGGACGATTTCATTCCGGATCGCATAGTGAACCAGGTCGGTAACCGAATGGAGATTCAGCTTGAGCATGATATTCGCGCGGTGTGTTTCGACCGTTTTGACGCTAATGTGGAGAATGGCCGCGACTTCCTTATTGGTTTTACCTTCCGCCAGGAGCTGCACAGTCTCTCGCTGACGCGGCGTCAGCAGGCCCCGGCGTGTTTTCGATTGCGCCCCGCTCTTATCCCGCGCGACCCATTCCGCGACCCTAGAAGTGAAATAAGGTGTGCGCCGCCGGAGGGCGTCCACCGCCGCGAGAAGGCTGTCGTCAGCGTCCTCTTTTAGCAGGTATCCGCGGGCTCCTGCTTCGAGGGCCTCGCGCACTAATTTCTCCGAACCGTGCGCGCTCAGAATCAGCACTTCGGTTTTTGGTGAAGCCTTGCGGATTTGACGCGTCGCCTCCAAGCCGCCCAGCCCGGGCATGCCGATATCCACGATGGCGACGTCAGGAGTGAACCTCTTGACCTTCGCTACGGCATCGCGGCCGTTCGCCACCTCGGCGCAAACCTTCCATCCCCTTCGGGAACTCAAAAGCGCGCGCAATCCCCTTCGGACGACGCCGTGGTCATCCGCTATGAGAATACGAACGGGCATTTTGGACATCCTCGCGAAGCGGCAAAACCGCCGTCACCGTTGTTCCCGAGCTGCCGGAACTGATCTCCAGACGGCCGCCCAGCTGCCTCATGCGTTCCCGCATGCCGAAAACGCCGACTCCCAGGGTACCTGGCACTGCCGGCTGGTCTTTCAGATGCTCGCTTGAGAAACCGCGGCCCCGGTCGCTCACCTCCAGCCTGAGGCTCGAGCGATCCGCATTCAACTGGATTTTCGCGCTGGCGCTTCCTGAGTGGCGCTGGATATTGCCCAAGCTCTCTTGAATGATCCGGAACAGCGCGATCTCCGTTTCCTGAGGCAGCCGGCCGATCCCCGGCGATATTTCAACATTTGCCTGAATGCCGCTGCGTCGGCTGAACCCGCTGGCATATTCCTCGATCGCCGAGGTCAATCCCAGTTCATCAAGCGCCGGAGGATGCAGCAGGTAAGACAGTGAACGAATCTCCCGTGCCAGGCCTTTCATGATTTTGTGCGCATCCGCGAGCACTTGCCGTCCTTGCTGGTTCAACTTCCCGCCGGACCGGCTCAAATGAGCGAGATTGAGATTCACGGCGAGCAGGCTTTGAGCAAAACTGTCGTGGAGATCGCGCGCGATGCGGCGGCGTTCCTCGTCTTGCAATTGCAGCAAGCGCGAGGAGAGCTGGTGCAATTCGTCTTCCCGGCGCTTGCGTTCGGTGACGTTGCGCACCGTTACGATCGCTCCGGCGATTTCTCCCTTTTCGTTGCGCAGCGGCGCAAAATCTCCGTCACACCAGCCCGCCTGGCCAGTCTCAGGAACCGAATACGGTATATCGAGAGACGACGAAATCTCTCCATGCAGGGCCTTTTCGATCAGGGCATAGGCTCCCGTTTCCCCTAGAAACGGAAGCAATTCCAGCGGATGCTTGCCGAGAACATCCCGGCTGGCTAGGCCCGTCATTCGTTCCATGAACGGGTTCCAGAGTTCGTACCGGAGATCGCGGCCGTGAACCACAATCCCCTCCTGCACGCTTAGCAAGATGTGCCGATTGAGTTCATTGGCCCTTTCGAGCGCGGCTTCCGCATGCTTTCGGGGAGTGACGTCGGTCATCGTGGCGATAATCCGTCGAAGAGATCCGTCGCTGGCAAAGTACGGCACAGCGCTTCCGTAAACCCAGAGGATTTCCTGGGAACCAGGCCGACGGAAACCCATCACTTCGTTTCGAATCGCCTGTCCGGAGGTAGCCACCCGCGGGCCGGGCCGCATCGCAGCGGGAATCTCCGTTCCGTCCTGCTCAACGGCGATGAGACCTGCTTCCGGGCCGGTTTTCCCCAAAACCTGGCCCGCGGTGACTCCCCACATCTCTAGTGCAGCCTCGTTGGCAAACTGGATCTCGGTGCGAGGTCCGAGCATCAGCACTCCCACAGGCATGTCATCCAGGAACGAGCGGAAACGCTTTTCTCCGGAAGGAAGGGAGCGGGCGGCGCGCGGGATGCGGTTCAGCCGTCGTCGCGAGGATCTCGCCGTTGGCTTACGTCGCATCTGCGGAATAAACCTCATCGAGCCTCCGCCGGTCCTGCCGTCCCGCCCGGAGACTCACGCGATTGCGGGTATTGGAACACCGGAATGTCTGAAAAGCAAGTTATCGGCCGAGGCACCGAGGCGGACGCTTGGATTCGCCGCTCCGCCCGCCTTGCTTTCGGTCATCGATGCGCCTAGAATGGATACTTCACTAACGATGGTATTCTTATACAAGCAGAAGCCCTTCGAGCCCAGCGAACCCGGCTGGGCTTTCGCGTTTATGGGGAGAAAAACCTGATGGCCAGAGAAGCCCTCTTTGTGACGACGAAGGAAGAGCTGGCGGGAGAGCCGATCGCGGGCCAAGCGATCCCCGAAGGCCTGACGTTCGACGACGTGCTGCTCCTGCCCGGCAAGTCCTCGGTGCTACCGATGCAGGCGGACACACGCACGTTTCTTTCGCGCCGAATCGCGTTGAATATCCCGATCGTGGCTTCCGCCATGGACACGGTCACTGACGCGCGACTGGCTATCGCCATCGCCCGCCAAGGCGGCATCGGGTTCGTGCACCGCAATATGACCATTGACCGCCAAGCCGAGGAAGTGGACCGCGTAAAGCGCTCAGAAAGCGGAATGATCGTCGATCCTGTGACGATCGGTCCGGAGATGAGCGTCCGACAAGCCCTTGACATTATGAACAAGTACAAGGTGTCGGGCCTGCCGGTGACGCGCGGCCAGCGGCTCGTGGGAATCCTGACCAATCGCGATCTGCGGTTTGAGCGCAACCTCGACCAGCCGGTCAGCAACATCATGACGAAAGACAACCTCGTAACGGTTCCGGTCGGAACCACACTGGAAGAAGCCGAGCGCATCCTCCAGCGGCACCGCATTGAAAAACTTCTCGTGGTGGACAAGGATTTCAACCTCAAAGGCCTCATCACCGTGAAAGACATCCAGAAGAAGCTCGAGTTCCCGAGCGCTACGAAGGACGAACAGGGGCGCCTGCGCGTGGGCGCGGCCATCGGGGCAACGGGCGACTATCTCGAGCGGGCCGAGGAGATGGCCCGCGAAAAAGTGGATGTGCTGGCGATCGACACGGCCCACGGGCACACGACGCGGGTAATGGACGCGATTCGCGCTGTGAAGCACCGCCTGCCCGACATGCAGCTCGTTGCCGGAAACGTCGCCACCGGCGAAGCGACGCGCGACCTGATCGCTCTTGGGATTGACGGACTGAAGGTTGGCATCGGGCCGGGCTCGATCTGCACGACGCGGGTTGTCACCGGAGCAGGCGTGCCGCAGATTACAGCCATCGCCGAATGCTCGCGCGCGGCGCAGGGGTCGGGAGTTCCGCTGATCGCCGATGGCGGCATCAAGTTCTCCGGCGATATCACGAAAGCGATTGCGGCGGGCGCTTCGTCTGTGATGATCGGCAGCCTTTTTGCCGGCACCGAGGAGTCGCCGGGCGAAACGATTCTCTATCAGGGCCGCACCTTCAAGTCGTACAGGGGCATGGGATCCATCGGCGCGATGGAGGCCGGCTCGGCGGACCGCTACGCGCAGGAGAGCGCCGAGCGCGGGAAATCCGTGCCGGAAGGAATCGAAGGCCAGGTGCCTTACAAGGGACCCCTCGCGGGCCTTGTGGAGCAACTCGTCGGCGGGCTGCGCAGCGGGATGGGATACTGCGGCGTGGCGAATTTGAAGGAATTGCAAGAACGCGGCAAATTCATCCGAATCTCGCAGGCAGGCCTGCGCGAAAGCCACGTCCACGACGTGATCATTACCCGCGAAGCCCCCAACTATCGTCTTGAGTAGCGCGCAGGGAGGTTCGCGCTGGCTCAAACGATGGTGGCCGGCGCTCGTCTGGGCGGTCGTGATCTCCGTATTTTCAACCGGTGCCTTTACGGCGGAGAACACCAGCCGCGTGATTCTCCCCATCCTCCACTGGCTCTTCCCGCACGCTTCGCAGGCAGCGCTCGCCCAAATGCACTATGGGGTGCGCAAGTGCGCGCACTTCACCGAATACTTCATCCTGAGCCTGCTGATTCTCCGCGGAATCCGGGCCGGCCGCCATGAGACCCGCCTGGCCTGGGCGCTTGCCGCCATCGGTGTGGTCGCCGGTTACGCGGCGCTCGACGAGCTGCACCAAAGGTTCGTTCCCGGGCGCACGCCAGCTGTCCGTGATGTGCTCATTGACACGACCGGCGGCGCGACCGCGCAGGCCATCGCCGCGTTATTCGCACTGTTCGTGCATGTTAGGGAACGCCGCGGCGGAGAAGCGGCTGGATCGTAGCGGGAGCCGTTTAGAGACGGATCGGGCGCGCCGAAGAATGAAGTACCCGCCGACCCGGTCGCAGGGTCTGACCTAAATCGCGCTGCGAAATCGGGGCTTCCGATTATTTTGAGGCGACGGCTTCCTTCTCTTCCTGTTCCTCGGGGGCTTCCTCGGCTGCGCCTCTCTTCGGTTTCTTTGCCTTCTTCTTGAGCTCCGAACCGATCAATTCGAGAATCGCCAGCTCGGCGCCGTCGCCAATGCGCCATCCGGTGCGGATAATTCTGGTGTAGCCGCCGGGACGGTCCGCGAAGCGGGGCGCGAGGTCTGTGAATAGCTTCTTCGTCGCGTCCGGTGTCATCAAGAACGACGCGGCCTGGCGCCGGGCGTGGAGCGAGTCTCGCTTACCGAGCGTGATCATGCGTTCGGCGATCGGGCGAGCCGCTTTCGCACGCAGGATCGTCGTATGGATGCGACCGTGTTCGATCAGATTCGTCACCAGATTGCGCAGGACGGCGCGGCGGTGCGCCGGCTGCTTGCCGAGTTTGGATCCTGATTTGAGATGTCTCATTTTTCGATCCCCGGCCTTCCCGGAAAACTAGGCGCCCGCGGTCTCCTCCGGAGGCGGCGGAGCCGTCTGGCTGGGCAGCGGCGGCCAGATAACGCGGCCGTGGTCGTCGAACTTCATCCCCAGGCTGAGGCCCATTTTGTGCAGGATGTCCTTGATCTCGTTGAGGGACTTTCTGCCGAAATTCTTGGTCTTGAGCATTTCGGACTCGGTCTTCTGAACGAGTTCGCGCAGATTCTGTATGTTCGCGTTCTTCAGGCAATTGTAGGAGCGCACTGAAAGTTCGAGCTCCTCAACCGAGCGGTCCAGGAATTCGAGGCGCGGGTCGGCGTAGTTTTCGACGGCCTCTTCGGGAAGCTCGGGCTGCTCTTCGAAGTTGATGAAGATGCTCATGTGATCCTTGATGAGCTTCGAAGCGAGGCCGATGGAATCCTGCGGCGTGATCGCCGCGTTCGTCCAGACTTCGAGGGTCAGCTTCTCGTAGTCGGTCATCTGGCCCAGACGTGCGGCCTCGACCGCATAGTTGACCTTGCGCACGGGTGAGTGCACCGAATCGATCGGGATGTAACCGATCGGCAAATCTTCGTCGAAGTTGCGGTCGGCGGCCACGTAACCCCGGCCGTTCTTCACGCGCAACTCGAGTTCGAGCTTGCCACCTTCGCTCACCGTGGCGATGTAGACGTTCTTGTCGAGCACGGCAATGTCCGCGTCCTCTTCGATTTTCGCCGAGGTGACCGGGCCGGGCGCATCCACGTTGAGCGTAAGCGTCTTCGGCTGGTCCGTATTCAGCTTCAACGGGACCTGCTTCAGGTTGAGGATGATGTCGGTGGCGTCCTCGACCACGCCGGGAATCGGCGAGAACTCGTGCAGCACGCCTTCGATTCGGACCGCGGTAATCGCCGCGCCCTCAATCGAACTCAGCAGCGCCCTTCGCAGCGCGTTGCCCACCGTCGTACCCCAGCCGCGCTCAAAGGGCTGCGCGGAGAATTTTCCGTACTTGTCGGTGAGCGTCTCTGGTTCCGCCGCCAACCTCTTTGGTTTCTGAAAACCCTTCCACATTTTCTTCCTTCCTTCCGGCCGGCGCATCGCAGGCCACAAGCTCTCGAAAAAAGACGAAATGCCGTGCGCTACTTCGAATACAGCTCGACGATCAGCTGCTCGTTCATCGGCGGCGTCTGAACATCCTCGCGGCGCGGCAGCGCCACGACGCGCGCCTTGAAATTCGCGCGGTCGATATCGAGCCACGGCGCGAGCCCCTGGCTCTGTGCCAGGTTTCGCGCCTCGAGCACCATCGCGTTCTGGTGCATCTTTTCCTTGAGCGCCACTTCGTCGCCCACCTGCACCAGGTAGCTCGGGATATTCACCTTCTGACCCTTTACGCGAATGTGGCCGTGCAGCACAAGCTGCCGGGCCTGCGCGCGCGAACCCGCGAGTCCGGCGCGATAGACCACGTTGTCGAGGCGCCGCTCGAGCATCACCATCAAGTTCGAGCCGGTAGGCCCTTTCGTGCGTTCGGCCTTCTCGAAATACGTGCGGAACTGCCGCTCGAGCAGCCCGTAGGTGCGCTTGACCTTCTGTTTTTCGCGCAACTGCACGCCGTAGCCGACCATCTTGGGCCGGCGGGCCTGGCCGTGCTGGCCGGGAACGAAATTGCGCTTTTCAATCGCGCATTTCTCCGTAAAACACCGGAGACCTTTCAGGAAGAGTTTCTGCCCTTCCCGGCGGCACAACCGGCAAACTGCCTCACGATGTCTTGCCAAGTGCTTCTCCTTTGCCTCTACTCAGGCCGCAGCCAGCGGCCTTCTTGGACTTCTCCGATTCCTAAACGCGACGCCGCTTCGGCGGGCGACAACCATTGTGCGGGACGGGAGTCACGTCCTTAATCGCATTGATGTGCAGCCCCGACGACGCGAGCGCGCGGACGGCGGATTCCCGCCCCGCTCCCGGACCTTTTACGCGGACCTCCACCGACTTCATTCCGTATTGATCGCGCGCCACGCCGGCCGCCGTCATCGCCGCCTGCTGCGCGGCGTAGGGCGTGCCTTTGCGAGAGCCTTTGAATCCCGACGAGCCGGCCGAGGCCCAGCTCACCACGCGGCCCTCCGGATCGGTGAGCGTCACGATCGTATTGTTGAACGTGGCCTGGATGCAAACCAGTCCATGCGGCACCACGCGCTTCTCTTTCTTCTTGCGAAACTCCTTTTTTCGCTTCGTCGATTTCGCCGGCGCCGCCGGAGCGGCTGCGGCGTCCTGAGGTTCCTTCGCCACGTTGATCCTTTCTGCTTCGCCAAACGGGCGCAGCACAGAGCGCCCTCGAATCTTTCGACCGCCGGGGTGACGCCTACTTGCGGGCCATCACCTTCTTCTTTGTCGCAACCGCGCCCTTCCGCGGACCCTTGCGCGTTCGGGCGTTCGTGTGTGTCCGCTGGCCGCGCACCGGCAAGTTCCGCCGATGGCGAAGCCCACGGTAGCACTGAATTTCGATCAGCCGCCGGATGTTCATCTGCATCTCTTTGCGGAGATCGCCTTCCACGCGGCCTTCCGATTCGATCGCCGCGCGCAGATGCGTCACTTCCTCCTCAGTGAGATCCTTGATCTTTTTCGTGGCGTCGACTTTCGCTTTTTCGGCGAGCGAACGCGCGCGCTGCTGCCCGATCCCGTAGATGGCCGTCAGCCCAACCCAGAGCCGTTTGTTAGGCGGCAAATCCACACCTGCGATGCGTGCCATTTCGCTTTTCTCCCCCCGCGTCCCTCTAACCCTGGCGCTGGCGGTGCTTGGGGTTCACGCAAATCACGCGCACCACGCCGCGCCGATGAACGATCTTGCACTTCATGCAAATTTTCTTCACCGATGCCCGCACTTTCATGGCCTCAACTCCGTTCGCTCGCTGCCGGCGCCGATCACGCCGCGCTACTTGTAACGATAGACGATCCGCCCGCGCGTCAGGTCGTAGGGCGATAGTTCGACGGCAACCCGGTCCCCGGCCAGAATGCGGATGAAATTCTTTCTCATCTTTCCCGAGATGTGGGCGAGTACCTGATGCTTGTTCTCGAGTTCGACGCGGAACATCGCGTTGGGAAGCGGTTCGATGACCACCGCCATCACCTCGATCGCATCTTCCTTGCCGCTTCCCTCGCCCGGTTTCTTTTTTTCCTGCAACGGCTTTCTCGCCATGCGCTCCCTCTTCGCGCTCAGCCCCGCCCGCCTACCAGCAAGGCCCCGTGGCTTCTCGCGGCCGCGTCAGAATCCAGGGCCCGTCGAGCGTCACGGCCACGGTGTGCTCGAAGTGCGCCGAGTCGCTGCCGTCTACCGTGACGGCGGTCCAATCATCGTCCAGCACCTTTACGCCCGGCCCTCCCGAGTTCACCATCGGCTCGATGGCGATGACCATGCCTTCCTGCAGGCGCGGCCCATGCCCCGGGATGCCGTAGTTCGGAACCTGCGGCTCTTCGTGCATCCGCGTCCCGATGCCGTGGCCCACAAACTCGCGCACCACCGAGAAGCCGTTCTCCTCGACCCACTGCTGGACCGCCGACGAAACGTCTCCGAGGCGGTTGCCGGGCCGGACCTTCTCGATCGCGTGCTCCAGCGACTCGCGCGTGACCCGCATCAGTTTTTCCCGCTGGGGCGCGATCTTCCCCACTGGGACGGTCAGCGCGGCGTCCGCGAAATAGCCATTAAGCTCGACGCCGAAATCCATCGAAAGAATGTCGCCCTCGTGCACGCGACGCGACCGCGACGGAATTCCGTGCACCACTTCCTGATTGATCGAGGTGCACACCGAACCCGGATATCCTCGGTACCCCTTGAACGCTGGGCGGGCGTGATGTTCCGCCGTGTACGCCTCCGCAAATTCGTCAAGTTCCTTCGTCGCCAGGCTCGGCCGGACCATCGCGCGCATTTTCTCGAGCGCGCCCCAGACAATCAATCCAGCCTGATGCATCTTTTCGAGCTCGGCTGGCGATTTACAGATGACCATCTCGCCCTTCCGCGCGCTTCACGATCTCGCCCAGCGCGCGGCTCACTTCCTCCACACCCGCCGAAGCGTCTACGGTATGGAGCACGCCCTGGCGCCGGTAGTACTCCGTGAGCGGCTTCGTCGCGCGCTCGTAGGCCGCGAGACGTTCCTTGACCACTTCGGGACGGTCATCCGCCCGCTGGATCAGCCTGCCGCCATCGCGGTCGCAGATTCCGGACACCTTGGGGGGCGCGTCGTACACATTGTAAATTTCGCCGCCCACGCTGCACGTCCAGCGGCCGGTGAGTCGCCTGAGCAGCTTCTCTTCGCCTACGCTCAGATCCACGACTACCGGTTTCCCGAATCCGGCATCCTCCAGGATGCGATCCAGCCGCTCGGCTTGCGGCAGCGTCCGGGGAAATCCATCGAAGAAAAACCCTCCGGCGCAATCGGGCGAAGCCAACCTCTCTTCGATCATCTTCATTATCAGATCGTCGGACACGAGTTCACCGCGCTCCATGATCGGCCGGACAACGCGGCCGAGATCGGTATCGCGGTGAACGGCCTCGCGCAGCATGTCCCCGGTCGAAAGGTGCGGCAAACGGCAACTCTGCGCGATTCGCTTCGCCTGAGTACCCTTCCCCGCTCCGGGCGGACCCAGAAAAATGAACGCCCGCTTTCGCGCCATCGTCACCGCCGAAGCCATAGTTTCAACCGCGACGACTCCTCACCCGGCCCTTGCGCACGAATCCCTCGTAGTTGCGCATCACGAGCTGCGCCTCGAGCTGCTGCACTGTATCCATCGCTACGCCTACGACAATCAGCAGCGAAGTCCCTCCGAAATAGAACTGCACGCCGATCCCGTCCAGGACAAATCGCCACATGTGATTGTCGAACCATACGCCGATCGGCCCCCAGAGATGCTGCAGGTGGATTCCCGAAATCATCCATTCCGGCAGCAGGCAGACGACCGCCAGATAGACCCCGCCAACGAGCGTGAGGCGCGACAGAATTCGATTGATGTACTCCGACGTATTCCGTCCCGGGCGAATTCCAGGCACGAAACCGCCGTTCTTGCGCATGTTGTCGGCCAGCTCGGTGGGATTGAAAATAATTCCCACATAGAAGAACGCAAAAAAGACGATGAGCGCCACGTAGATTACCGTGTAGAGCGGCTCACCCCAACTGATCATTTTTCCGAAACTCTGCATGTGAGACGACTTGCTCTGAAATATCAGCGCAAACGTTTGCGGCGCGGTCAACAGCGAGCTCGCGAAAATCGGAGGGATCACGCCTCCGGAATTCACGCGCAGGGGGAGATAGGTCATCTGCCCGCCCATCACCCGGCGCCCCATCACGCGTTTGGCGTACTGCACCGGAATGCGCCGCTGCCCGCCCTCCACATAAACGATGAAAGCGACCACGGCCAGCATCAGCGCGAGCAGCGCCAGAATCGCGATCGGCGTGAACGAGCCCCACTGCTCGTTCTTGACTTTGTCCCACAAGTCTTTCACCGCGCGAGGCAGCCCGGCCACGATGCCCGCGAAGATAATCAGCGACATTCCGTTGCCGATGCCGCGGTCGCTGATCTGCTCGCCGAGCCACATGATGAACGCCGACCCGGTTGTCAGCGTCAGCATGGTCATCAGTATGAAGCGCGGGCCCGGGTGATACACGAGCGACTGCCCGGAAAGGCCCTGCGACTCAAGCGTCCTGGCGATGGCAAACGACTGGAACGCGCTGAGAATAATCGTGAGATAGCGTGTGTACTGCGTGATCTTGCGCCGGCCTAGCTCACCCTCCTTCTGCAAACGGTCGAGATAGGGCCACACGACGACCAGCAACTGCAGAATAATGGAGGCCGTGATGTACGGCATAATGCCGAGAGCGAAAATGGTCAGCTTGCGAAAATTGCCGCCGCTGAAGAGGTCGAAAATTCCGAGCACGGAGCCCTTGCTTTGCTCAAATAGCTGCTGCAGAAGCTCGGTATTGATGCCCGGAGTCGGAATCACCGCGCCGAGCCGGTAAATCCCCAGCAGGGCCAGCGCAAACAGCACGCGTTTGCGCAGGTCGGGCGTGCTGAAAATATTCCGAAACGCTTCGACCAGCTTCCTCATGACAGGATTTCGGATTTCCCTCCGGCTCGGGAGATCTTTTCCTCCGCCGATTTGCTGAATGCCTGTGCGCGTACCGTCAGCGCAATCTTCAATTCGCCGTCACCCAGAATTTTCACTCCATCGCGCCGCGCGCGCACGATGCCGCGCTCGGAGAGCAGCTCCGGCGTGACCGTCTCGCCCGCGGCAAAGACGTTGAGGCTCTCGACGTTGACCACGGCGAAGGTCTTGGGATCGGGGCTCGAAAAACCGCGCTTCGGCAGCCGCCGGTGGAGCGGCATCTGGCCGCCCTCAAACCCCGCGCGGCGCGAGTAGCCGCGGCGCGACTGCTGTCCTTTGTTGCCCGCGCCCGCCGTTTTTCCGAGCTTCGAGCCCATTCCGCGTCCCACGCGCACCTTGCGATGACGCGAACCTCGCGGCGGCTTCAGATTCGAAAGTGTCGGTTCCGTGTCCATCGCCGGTTATCCCTCAATTCGGACTAGATGATGAACCTTCGCGATCATGCCGCGTATCTCGGGTGTGTCCGGACGCTCCACCACCTGCTGCATCCGGCGGAAGCCCAGCCCGCGAATCGTTTGCCGCATGTCGCGCGGGCAGCCGATGAAGCTGACCACCCACTTGATTCTCAAAGTTCCCGATTTCTTTTTTGCCGTCGCCATAATGTTTCGGCTCTTTGATGAGCGGCTAGGATGCGGCCGGCTCTTCGGCTCCCCTGCCGCGCGATTCCGCCACGCGCGCCGCATCCTTCAAATGCAGGAGCGCATCGAACGTGGCCTTGATCACGTTGTGCGGATTCGAAGTCCCGAGGGACTTCGTCAGCACGTTCTGAATGCCCGCGACCTCCATCACTGCTCGCACCGGGCCGCCGGCGATCACGCCCGTACCTTCCGGCGCGGGCTTCAACAGCACCTGTCCGGAGCCGTAAGATCCGAGCACTTGATGCGGGATGGTCGAACCCTTCAGGTTAAGCTTCACCATGTTCTTCTTCGCCTGCTCGATCGCCTTGCGGATCGCCATAGGGACTTCGCGAGCCTTGCCCATGCCGAACCCGGCGTGGCCGCCCTGATCTCCCACCACCACGAGCGCCGAAAAGCTGAGGTTCTTGCCGCCCTTCACAACTTTTGTGACGCGGTTAATCGAAACCACCTGATCCTTCAAGTTCGCCTGGTTGGTTTCCACGAGCCGGCGAACCGAAAGCGTGTCCTTGAGCTCTTGTTTCGGCATGGTTTTCAGAACTTCAGGCCCGCCTCACGGGCCGCTTCGGCGAGCGCTTGCACGCGGCCGTGATATTGGTATCCGCCGCGATCAAAAACGACCTGTTCGACGCCTTTCGCGCGGGCGCGTTCCGCGATCACTTTGCCAACAACCTTTGACGCCGCGATATTGCCGCCGCCCTTGATCGTCGCGCGCACTTCCTTGTCGAGCGAGCTGGCGGCGACGATGGTGCGGCCGCTGCCGTCGTCCACCACCTGCGCGCGAATGTGGCGGCTCGAGCGGTGAACGCAGAGCCGGGGCCGCTCGGTCGTGCCGGCCACTCTCTTGCGCATGCGCACGTGAATCCGGCGGCGGTGCGCCTCGCGCGATAATCTTCGAACCGGTGCTGCCACGCTCGTTCTCCTTTGGTAGCCGAGCTACGCGGCCGCCGTCTTGGCGCCGGCCTTGCCTGCCTTCTTCTTGAGCCGCTCCCCAGTGATGCGCACACCCTTCTGTTTGTACGGATCGGGCGGTCGCAGGCCCCGAAGGTTCGCCGCAATCTGTCCGACCTGATTCTTGTCCGCTCCGGAGACCGTCAGGTGGGTCTGCTTTTCGACGGCTACCTGAATTCCCTCCGGGATCGGGAACTCGATCGGATGCGAATAGCCGAGCGCAAGTACGACGTTCTTGCCCTTTACCTCGGCGCGGTAACCGACACCCACGATGTCGAGCTCCTTCTTGAACCCCGAAGTGACGCCGGTGACGGCGTTCGCCACCAGCGCCCGGGCAAGGCCGTGCAGCGCGCGCTGCTCTTCTGTTTCGCGCTTGGCCACGAGCGTCCCGTCTTTTTGCTCGAACCGAATCCCGCGAGGAACGGGAACAGTCATCCTGCCCTTGGGGCCCTGGACCTCGACCGTGCCGTCCTTGATCTGCACCTTTACCCCGGACGGAACGGCAATCAGCTTGTTTCCGATTCGCGACATAGTTCTTTGAAAACCTCGCTTACCAGACTTCGCAGAGCAGTTCGCCGCCGATGCCTTCTTTGCGCGCCGACTGGCCGGTCATCAAACCGCGCGGCGTCGAAAGAATCGCGATTCCCATGCCGCCCACAACTGGACGTATCCCGGTCTTTCCCGTATAGCGCCGCGAGCCGGGCCTCGAAATGCGCTTCAGATCGGTGATCACGCTGCGGCGGTCCGATGTGTACCGCAAAAAGACGCGCAGCGTTTTCCTGCCTTTCTCTTCTACGACCTTGAAATTCGCGACATAACCCTCGTCCCTGAGAATGCGCGCAATCTCAGCCTTCAATTTCGAGGACGGCATGTCGACGCGGGGGTGCCTCGCGCGGGCGCCGTTGCGGATGCGCGTCAAAAAATCGGCTATCGGATCGGTGGTCATGCTCTCTTCCTTACCAGCTGGCCTTCACCACGCCGGGAATCTCTCCCTTGAGCGCAAGGCCGCGGAAACAGATACGGCACATCTGAAACTTCCGGAGCGTGCCCCGCGAGCGGCCGCAGATCCGGCAACGGTTGCGCTGCCGAATCTTGAACTTCAGCTTGCGCTTCGTCTTCGCGAATTGACTGGTTCGAGCCATCCTCGTCCGCTCTCCTTACGCCGCGCCCTGCGCGCGGAAGGGCACGCCGAGCAGTTTCAGCAGCTCGCGCCCCTCTTCGTCGCTCCGAGCTGTCGTGGTGATCGTGATGTTCATGCCCTTGATTTTATCCACGCGCGTGTAGTCGATCTCTGGAAACACGAGCTGGTCCTTGAGCCCGAGCGTGTAATTTCCCCGGCCGTCGAACGAATTCGGCGGCAGGCCCTTAAAATCGCGCACCCTTGGAAAAACAATGGCCGAAAGCCGGTCGAGGAACTCGTACATGCGCTCGCCTCGCAGGGTCACCATGCAACCGATCGGCATGCCTTTGCGAATTTTGAAATTCGCGATCGATTTCTTCGCGCGCGTAATCACCGGCT
>DATEHV010000021.1:0-38159 GCA_035279445.1 Candidatus Acidiferrales bacterium
CTCGTGAGTTTTATGGATTATGATCTGGGATACTTCGATCTGGAGACCCGAGTGCTCGAACCGCTCGAAAATCCGTTCGGCCCAAAAGTGTTACCTATGTCTTAGGTACGTTGTGTCACCCATGTCTCCGGGCTGGACCGAAAACAGTTGGTGGGCCCGCAAGGATTCGAACCTTGGACCAACGGATTATGAGTCCGCTGCTCTAACCAGCTGAGCTACGGGCCCCACGCCGGGTAACGGCGAGATCTTATATTAGTTTACGAGAATAGTTCGGAAGATTCGAGGCGGACCGAGGCGCGGATTGTGCTTGGACCTCGTTAAGGCGAGTATCCGGTCGAACTTTCACGCCCCAAGCCAACTGTCCTC
The DNA here is from genome assembly GCA_035279445.1 of Candidatus Acidiferrales bacterium. Lineage (GTDB taxonomy): Bacteria > Acidobacteriota > Terriglobia > Acidiferrales > UBA7541 > Palsa-295. The sequence continues at coordinate 367 of DATEHV010000021.1, forward strand.
GAACTGTCCTTTCTGCCAGTTGGATTGGCCTGCCGAGCTTGCGTAGACTATCAGGCGGCGTGTTGTCCTTCGATGGATCTCGCGGTTCCGGTGCACACGAGATGGATTCCGATCTACGGCGAGTCCGGCGGTCCGAATGGTGGCTGTGGTTTTTTGCGCTTGTCGTGACCGCGCTTTCGGGAATCGTCCTCCTGCTGTCGTCCTTTCATTCGCTTTTTCTACACACCGACCACTTTTACGAAATTCGTTCCGATCAAGCGCGGTGGGGAATTTTCAGCCTGCTGCTGCTTTTCAATGCGTGGTTCGTCTACCGCCAATGGCTGTTTCGTCGTCTGCGAGAGCAACTGACTGAGCCGACAGAGGACTCGCAGGCGAACGCGCAGGAAGTTTACGACCCCTCCCGCATGGACCCGGTGACGGGGTTGTACACGCGAGCGTCGGTCGAGCAGCGACTTGGAAAAGAGGTTGCGCGCTCGAAACGGCGCAACATTCCGCTCAGCCTCGTCGCTCTGCATCTGGACGAATTCGCACAATACAGCCAGCAGCTCGGGAGCGACGCTGGCGACCTGATCCTGAAGGAGTTTGCCGACCGATTGCGGAGGGCGAGCCGAGGCTGTGATTTTGGCGTGCGCCTGGGGAGCGACGATTTCCTGATGGTTCTGCCGGAATGCAGCCTGGGGGACGCGAAAATTTTCTCAGATCGTCTCGGGACGCTGGAAATGAAGTGCGCCGGACAGGATATTGCCCTGACGTGCTCGGTGGGTTGGATCGACTATAAACCCGGAGAGGTTCCCTCCGATCTATTTAAGCGGGCGGCGGACATTCTTCAACTCTACAAGGGCGCGAGCAAGGACATTTTCTCCACCACGCTGGTGGTCAACTAACGCCTCAAAAGCATCCGATGGCGAGCCCTTCGTCCGGTAGAGCTACGTTTTCTTTCGGAACCAACGCGAAGAAAACCGCCCGCGGGATGCGGTCGCCGCCGTACAATCGCAGCATGGCAAGGGGATGGGAAAGCAAGTCGGTGGAAGGCCAGGTAGAGGATTCTCAAACGAAAGGCCGCGGAAAAGACGGCGTGCCGTTGACGCCGGAGCAAAACGAAGCGCGCCGCCGGCGCGAAGTGCTGCTTCTGTCCCGGGCGCGCGTGCAAGGGGATTTGCAGTCGAGCCGGGACCAGCGTTACCGGGACCAGCTCAGCCGGGCCCTGGCGGATATCGAAGCGCAAATCGCGGCGCTCGAACGCAGCATGTGAAAAGTAAGATGACGCCCCGATCGATCAGTCGCGCGGAGGCTCAGACTCCGCGTCCTCGATGAAAAAGACGCCTACGCCATTCTGATCCTTCTCGCGGCCCGACTCGCAGTGAATGACCGTCGCGCGAAGCGAGAGGGTGCTCGCCCGGTTCTGATCGCCGACGGCTTCGATCACGACGCGCAGCTCGGATTGGAGGCGCGGCCGGTTGCTCAGAACCAGGTAAGCGCCCTGCAGGCTGATGTCGCGCAAGATCGCCTTTTCCTCGAATGAACTGCCGTCTTCGGTATGGCCGGTCACCTTCGCCGAGAAGCGGAGCCGGCGACGCTGCCCCAGCCGCGATTCGGGCAAGGCGACGTCCACGCCGCGCCCGCTCAAAGTCACCGACATTCCCTCCATGGCCGCCCAGGTGGAGGGAAATTCCTGGCGCGCCGCCGAGAGAAAGCCGTCCACGGTCCTGCTGGACGAATCAGGATCGTGATGGAAGAGAATCAAGTTTCTCACCTTTGATTCGCGCGCGATCTTCACTCCTTCGAGCCAACAGGAATGTCCCCAGCCTTTGTGCGTGGACGCAAGCTGCTCGGGAGAATACTGCGCGTCGTAAACCAGTACATCGGCGGCCTGGGCGAGCTGCCGCAGGTTATTGTCGAACTCGGCGATGCCAGGCTCGTTGTCCGTGGCATAGACGATGGACCCGAACGGGGTGTCCAGCCGGTATCCGAGGCAGCCCTGCGGGTGATTCAGCCATGTGGTGGTGATATGCGTGCCGCCGACATCCCATTTTTCTCCGCCATCCACCTCGCGAAAGAATCGCGCCGAAGACATCATGCTGACATCCACGGGAAAATAGGGGCTGGCAAGCTGCGCTTCCAGCACCTGGCGCAGACTATTGCGGCCCAGAAACTTCGATTGAAAACTGTAAAAATGGAAGCGGTTCTGCGCCTCGAAGAAAGGGTGGAAGAAGGGAATGCCCTGGATGTGGTCCCAATGATAGTGGGTTACGAGGACGTGAGCTTCAAGCCCGCCATCACTCTGCCATTTGGTCCAGCGGTTGTTCAAAAGCTGCAGGTGATTGCCGAGCATCCGCAGGCCGGTGCCGCAGTCGAGGATGAAACGTGCGCCTCCGGGAACGGTCAGCTCGAGGCACGCCGTATTTCCTCCGTAGCGCCAAGTATCTCGCTCAAGCGTCGGCGTCGAACCGCGAACTCCCCAGAAGACCAGCTTGGCGGCATTTTGCGTCATCGCGAGGTAATCGGCGGCCCACGGGCCGAAGGGCTCTCCTGATTCGCTCGAAACTCAGAACTGATTTCATGGTAGGGGCGCGCCGCGACGGAAGTCAATTGAGTTTCTGGCTCGCGCAACCTGAATCACACGCCCAGTGACATTCCCGCGCGAGGGTTCGCGGTCGGGACTGTCCGCGGCCGGCAGAGAACGAGTAGAATTCCGTTGATGCACTCCCACGCGCAGGGCGGCGCCGCACACAGCGACCGCGAAGGCGCTCACACGCACGGCCACGGCTTGGGCGAGTCCGCCACAGGCATACTCGGCGCGGCGGTAGTGGCAACGCTGGTCCTGGTCGCGGTGGAAGTGACGGCGGGCTATACAGCGCACTCGATGGCCCTTGCGAGTGACGCCGTCCACAATTTGACCGATGTTCCGACGCTGGTGATTTCGTGGCTGGCGACGCAGTGGGCCCGGCGACCCCCCACACACGAGAAAACCTTCGGATATCATCGCGCGGGAATCCTGGCGGCGTTCGCAAACGCGATGGTGGTCGCGCTCGCGACGCTGATCCTGATCGGTGAGTCGGTCACTCGGGTGCGCCATCCGGTCCAGGTGGGTGCATCCGTAGTTGTGTGGGTAGCGATTCTCGCGCTGGGTGTCAACGGCGGCATCACGCTTGCGGTACACCGAGGCCGACAGGACCTCAATCTCCGCACCGTCTGGGTTCACAACCTGGGCGACGCATTGTCCAACCTTGCGGTGGTTGCAGGCGGCCTGGTGATCCGCTGGACCGGCGCAAACTGGGTGGACCCTGTCATCGGGATCGGAATCGGCGCGATGGTCTTATGGCTGGTGCTGGGGATTGTACGAGAGAGCGGTCACATCCTTTTGGAGGGCCTGCCGCGGGCGATTCGACTCGAGAATGTGGCAGTGGCCATGCTGCGCATTGACGGCGTGCAGGAGGTTCACGACATGCATATCTGGACGCTGGGCACCGACGTCCACGCCCTCTCGTGTCACGTGCGCATCCCGGACATGCATATGGAAGAGAGCGAACGAGTTCTCGCGAGGCTCCATGAACTCCTCTCGCGCGATTTTCACATTACGCACACCACGATTCAGTTCGAGCGTGCCGGCCTCCCGGCCGAAGCGGGGCTCTACATGCCGACACCTGTTCGCAGTTCCGTCAAGTAGGCGCTAGCGACCGCGGCGACGACGGCCCGGCGCCGGCTGGCAACGAGGACAGAAATAGCTGCTCCGGCCGGCGACGATTGTGCGGCGAATCAGCGCGCCGCAGCGAAAACACTTCTTTCCCTTGCGTTGATAGACGCGATGGCGGCGCTGAAATGTTCCCCGGCGTCCTTCGGAATCGACGTAGTCGGAGACCGATGAACCACGCATGCGAATCGCTTCGTTGAGCACGTCGCGCACGGCGCGATGAAGGCGGCGATGCTCGGCGTCGCTCAGACTGGCGCCGAGGCGCATCGGGTGAATACGCGCGCGCCAGAGGCTTTCGTCTGTGTAGATGTTGCCCATGCCGCGCAGCACATGTTGATCGAGAAGCAGCGTCTTGATCCGCGCGCGTCGCGGCCGCAGCTGAGCAAGAAACTCCGCTTCAGTGGCCTCGAGCGGATCAAGGCCGAGCCCGCCGAGCACTTTGCCGTGCGCTTCATCAGGGAGAATGCGAATACTCCCGAAGCGGCGGATGTCCGTGTAGCGGAGCTCGCGTCCGTCGTCGAGCGTAAAAAATGCGTGCGTGTGCGGCACGACGGGCGCCTGCGCCGGGCAGGTCACAATCTGTCCGGTCATGCCGAGGTGGATGAGGAGCGAAAACTCTCGCGCACCGCCATTCGAGGATTCCATTTCGAGGACAAGGAATTTGCCATACCGCCGCACGCCGCCGATTCGGCTGCCCGGGAGATCGCGCTCGATCGCGGCGGGGTCCTCGATAAAATCCGTCTTGCCGAGGCGCACGCTCAGAATTCGCCTGCCCGGCAGGGCCGCTCGAAGACCTCGCGCGACCGTTTCGACTTCGGGAAGTTCAGGCATCGATCAACTCATCTCTGTGCGCCGCACATGAACGAGAGTCAATTCCGTTCCGGAAGGATCGCGAAGACGCGGCAGGGCCCGCCGGAGCCGCCCTCGAGCTTGATCGGAGCGGAGATGAGAAATGCGCCCACGTCCGGCAACTGATCGAGATGCGCGAGATTCTCGAGGTGGTAGAGTCCCGCGGGTAACGACACGTGATGGACGTCGAAATCCTTCGACGCGCCGTAATCGATGCTCAGCGTATCGATTCCCAGCCCCACGACGCCGCGAGCGATCAATCGCTTCGCCGATTCGACCGAGAATCCGGGAAAATGCATTACGCCTTTCGCGTCCATGTTCCGATAGCGCGTCTGGTCCGGCCAGCGCGACGCCCATCCGGTGCGCAACAGCACGACCGCGCCCTGTGGGATTTGGCCGTGGGCCGCTTCCCATCTTCCGATACGCGCGGTCGTCAACCGATAGTCAGAGTTCTGTGCTGACTCGTCCCGGACGTCGATGACGACCGCAGGGCCGAAGAATCGCGACACGGGTATCTGGTCGAGCGTCGCCTTCCCGGGAGCAAAGTGCGATGGCGCGTCCATATGCGTGCCGTAATGCTCGAGCGTCCAGAAACTGCGCGCGAAATATCCGTCTTTTTCCGGCGTCGCCACCACTTGCGATTCGAATGTGCGTTCGTCTCCCGGCCAGGCAGGTAACCCGGCATTGATGGCGTAAGTCATGTCGACGACGCGCGTGTGTCCGGTGGAGATTCCTGCGAATAATGAACGCGCTGGAGAAGCTGGCCGTGCTCCGCCGCCCGAACGCTGAACCTGAAGGCTCGCGGCGGCGCCGGCGCTCGCTCCGGCGAGCAATAGCACGATGAATAGTATTCGCTTGTCCCGCATCGGAAGACACCTCCCCGCAACCGCCATTCTACGCGAGTTTCGAATTACAGATTTCGGGCTTCGTAACTACGGCAGCGGGATGCCCGGGGAGGCGACGATTCCGGCGACGCGGAGAATCTCGGCGTACTCTTCATCGGTGAGCGGGCAGATGGTAAGCCGCGTATTCTTGAGGAACTTGATCTTGCGGAGCAGGCGGTCCTCGCGCATTTCGGCGAGCCTCACCAGCCGCGGCAGGCGCTCAATGGCGCGCAGGTCCACGACGAACTTCCTGGCGTCGGCGTCCTCGGGGTCGGGATAGGGGTCGCGGGTCACCTCGGCGAGCGCGTAAACGGAGTGCTCCGGCTTCCCGTGATAGCAGAGCGTGCGGTCGCCTTTGTGAACCTGCTTGAGCTGCCGCGCCGCGTCGGGGCGGTTCCCGGCGTGACGCCACATCTCCTTGCCCTTAACGAAAAGAGTGTCCCAGTGGTAGACCCGGGGGTCGACGGCCAGCAACCAGCGTCTTGGTTTTGGCGAAGCTTGGGTCATCCGTCAGAATGTGCCGCGCGCACTATACACGGAAGGGTAAAAAAATGGGAGGGTTCTGTGCAGGATTCTCTATGCGATGGGGTGGGATAATTCAAGGACCGAGTCGGAAGGCCGGCCTGGGGCCATCGCGTCTAGCTAGCCGATGTCCACGAAGATGTCCGCCCCGCGTACCTCAACCGGATAGCACTCCACTCCCATGCCCGGGCTTTGCACCACCTTGCCGGTGGTTACGTCGTATTGCCAGCCGTGCCAGGGGCAGGTGACGATCTGCCCCTCCAACTCGCCCTCGCCCAGCGGGCCACCTTGGTGCAGGCAGACACTATTGATAGCAAAGAGCTTACCAGCGACATTAGCAACTGCTATCGCTTTCCCGGCCACTTGAAATTCGTAGATCTTTCCGACAGGAACGTCATCCTTCCTTGCCGCGCGCACGAAAGCCATGTCTTGCTCCTCTAGGAGAGCTGCGGATCCGCCGCGAGCGCCCGCATCGCCTGACGCCCGGAACCTGCGAAAGTATACGTCACTTGCTCACCGATCAAGCCGCGTGGTGATAGGTCTTTTCCCCGGCCGCAATCCGGACATGCAGGCGATTTTCCGGAGGCGGAAGCGGGCAAGTGGTGTACGGGTTATAGGCGCAGGGCGGATTATATGCCTGATTAAAGTCGAGAATCACTTTACCGTCCTTGGGAAGCTCGGCATCGAGGAAGCGCGACGCGCCGTACGTCTCATGGCCGCTGGTTAGATCGCGAAAGACGATGGACAAGGTCGAGCCGTCGATCTCTCCGGCCAAACGCAGCTGCTGCCCGCGGAGAGAAAACTCCGCGTAGCCGGGAATCGTTTCCTCGAGCGTATCGCCCATGACGTTCTGAATCTGAATTTGCTTCGGCTTGTCATAGGGAACGTAGCGCGCGACCACGCGATAGGATTCGTCCACGGGGAACCAGCGGGTTCCCGTGAACTCCTTGCGCAAGCGGCTGTTCTTGTCGCGGAGCCGGATGGTGAAGCGCTCGCCGCTCGAATGGACGTATAGAGTGAGATTTCCGAGCACAAGCTGATCAGCGTCCGAGTCGGGATGCATCTCCGCAGACTCGATGCGTGCGCCGTGAAGTGTGGCCGCGACATCGGGCTTCACGTGAACGATCGTTTTGCCGGCGTGAAACACAAAGCTGCCCGCCTCGGCGGGCGCAGACGCGGGAAGGACGATGTCGTTGAGCGAGCCCGAGCCGAAAGTGTTGTCGCCTTCGTGCAGCCAGAAAAGCCCGCTGACGGTGAGCCAGCCGCTGTCGGATTTCAGCTCGGCTTCATATGCTTGCCGCCACTTCTCGATGGATTGGCGATAGGAGGAATTGTCCGCGCCCACAACGTGCGGGAGAAGGGCACCGCAAACCAATAAAGCCGCAGCACCAATCATCGTCCACGCCGCGCGGACGCTATTCATCGCCCCGCGACTTCCGATCTGCTCGCTGCCGGCAGCTCCTCCACTTTTGCCAGAAGCTCGGCAAACTTCGCCTCGCGATCCTTCTGGTCGAGGCCCTGATAGATTTCCGCGATCTGCGTCGCGTTCATGGAGCAGAATTTCGGCCCGCACATCGAGCAGAATTTCGCCTCTTTGTAAAAGTCGTCCGGTAATGTTTCATCGTGCATCGCGCGCGCAGTTTCGGGATCGAGCGAAAGCTCAAACTGCTTGTTCCAATCGAAAAGAAAGCGCGCGTAGCTCAGCGCGTCGTCGCGATCGCGGGCGCCGGGGCGATGGCGCGCCACGTCCGCGGCGTGCGCCGCGATCTTGTAAGCAATCACGCCCTGACGGACGTCATCGGCGTTCGGCAGACCCAGGTGCTCTTTGGGCGTCACGTAACAGAGCATCGATGCGCCGTGCCAGCCGATCATCGCCGCGCCAATCGCGCTGGTAATGTGGTCATAGCCCGGCGCGATATCCGTGACGAGCGGCCCGAGCGTGTAGAACGGCGCTTCATAGCAGAGTTCGTTTTCTTTTTTCACCTGCAGCTCGATCTGGTCGAGCGGGATGTGCCCCGGCCCCTCGATCATCACCTGCACATCGTATTCCCAGGCCTTTTTCGTGAGCTCGCCGAGCACGCCCAGTTCGGCGAACTGGGCTTCGTCGCTCGCGTCGGCCAGGCAACCCGGGCGCAGGCCGTCGCCGAGGGAAAAACTGACGTCGTGCTTCTGAAAGATCTTGCAGATCGCGTCGAAGTTTTCGTAGAGGAAATTCTGCGCCTTGTGAAAACTCATCCACTGCGCCAGCAGCGCTCCGCCGCGGCTCACGATCCCCGTAATGCGGTTCCGCACGAGCGGCAGGAATTCGCGCAGGACGCCGGCGTGAATCGTCATGTAATCGACGCCCTGCTCGGCCTGTTCCTCGATCACTTCGAGCATCACCTGAATCGAAAGATCTTCGGCGCGCCGGACGCGGGAGAGCGCCTCGTAGATCGGGACGGTGCCGATGGGCACGGGCGACGCATGGATGATCGCTTTGCGGATTCCGGGGATGTCGCCGCCGGTCGAGAGGTCCATGACAGTATCGGAGCCGTAGTGCACGGCACGGTGGAGCTTTTCGAGTTCGTCGCCCACGTTCGACGTCGTGGCGGAGTTGCCGATATTCGCGTTGATCTTGCAGCCAAACGCCACGCCGATCCCCATCGGCTCGAGGTTGCGGTGATGGATGTTGGCGGGAATAATCGCGCGTCCACGAGCCACCTCGTCCCGCACGAGTTCCGGCGAGAGTTTTTCGCGCGTGGCGACGTAGAGCATCTCTTCGGTGATCGCGCCGCTGCGGGCATAGTGCATCTGCGAGAAGTTCCTCGCACCGCCATTCACCGCGGATATTCGCTTTTCAATCCACGCATCCCTCAGTGCCATAAAAGTCCTCGCTTCGGCTTGCGGCCGCGCAGTCTGCCGCAGCCGGCCACATTATGGCACCGGCCCCGATAGGCGGCAACCCGCATGGGGTAGATTCGCGGAGTTCCAAGCGGCTCGGGCCCGAGCGAGCATCTACGAGGCCGCGGTCTGGATTCGAGGGATCAGGCCGGGAAGGCGAGGTGCGGCTCAGGATGCGGTAGCTTTGCGGTCGAGGCCGACAAGCTTGGCGAATTCGGGGTCTCCATGCAGGCAATCGAGGTCGGAGTCCCGTGAGGCCCAGTCGAGGTTTCCGTATCCGGCGGCGATCGCTTTCCTGAGCGTTTCCAGAGCTTCCGGCTTTCGCACGAGAATGCCGTAGGTGCAGGCGGCGTTGTACCGCGTATTCCCATCATTGGGCCGAAGCGCGACGGCGGTCTGCAGGTGCCGGACCGCCTCTTCAACCTCGCCGGTGGACGCGAAGTTCGTGGCCAGCAGGATTCGCGCCCGCACATCTTCGGGAACCATTTCCAATTGGGCCCGAAGAACTTTCGTCATTCGGGCGCGCAAAGTTTCGGCCTCTTTCTTCCGACCGACCTTCTCGAGAGAAAGCAGGTAGGGCACGTAGGTGTTGTAGTCGTCGCCATTGGCCTCAAGCGCGCGTTCGGCAAGGCCGGCAGCTTCCTCGTGCCGGCCGCTGGTGAGCAGCGCGCGCCCCAGAATATTCCACGAGCCGTCGCAATCGACCTTGCGCTCGATCGCGCGCCGGGCCATCAGCGCGGACTCATCGTATTTCTTTTGAGCGTAGAAGAGCCGCGAGCGCGCGACCATCACTTCGGGCAGATCCGGCGCCAGGGCCATCGCACGATCACACGCACCCAGTCCCCGCTCGATCCAGGCGGCGCTCTGTTCGCGGATTTCGTAGATCAGGCCGCACAAGTGGGCAATTCCCGCGTAGGCGAGCGCGAAATTCGCGTCGAGCTGGATGGCCTGCTCGAACATTTGCAGGGCGTAATCCATGTTCTCGCGCCGCGTGTAGCTGCGCCCGCGCAGAAAGAAATCGTACGCCTGGGTATTCTCGGTCGGCTTGCGCCCGATGATCTTCTCTTCCTGCGGCGTGAGCGTGATGCGCAGGGCCTGAGCAATGCTTCTGGCGATTTCGTCCTGGATGGCGAACACGTCCTCGATCTGGCGGTCGTAGCGCTCGGCCCATACGGCGTGGCGCGTGGAGGATTCCACGAGCTGGGCGGTGATGCGCAGGCGGTTCGCGGCGCGCCGGATGGTGCCTTCGAGCACGTAGGCGGCGCCCAGCTGATCGCTGACCTGCAAGGTCGTTACCGATTTGTCGCGGAACGCCAGCATTTCCGAGCGCGGGAAAATCTGGAGCTGCGCGATTTTCGAAAGCTCCGTGATGATGTCTTCGGTCATGCCGTCCCGGAAATATTCATCTTCCTTGGCGCCGCTCTGATTCTCGAAGTAGAGCACGGCAACCGATTTCTTTGTGGATGCCCCTTCCGACGGCCTCGGCGGGGGTATAGCCGCTCTTTCGGCGCTCGCGCGCCGGCTCGACTCCATGTCCCGCTTGATGCGCTTCAGGTCGCTGCGGAGTTCGGCGGCGGTCTGGTAGCGCAGGTCGGTATCTTTTTCGAGGGCTTTACTGGAGACATTTTCCATGGCCGCCGGCAGGCGCGGATTTATTCTCGTCGCCGGAGCGGGCGTGGAATTCAGGATACCGTCGAAAATCAGCGCCATGCTGGCGCCCGAGAAGGGAGGCACCCCGGTCGCCATCTCATAAAGGACGACGCCGAGCGAAAACAGGTCGGATTGCGCGCCCAACTCCTCGCCCCGCGCCTGCTCGGGCGACATGTACATCACGGTGCCGACGGAGCTACCCGGGCTGGTCACGAATTCATCTCTCGACAGATTGTCGCGCGTCGGCATCGTCGCTGCGCCCACCACTTGCGTGGCGTGTTGCCGCCTGGGAGCCAGCTTGGCCAAGCCAAAATCGAGAATCTTTGCGGAGCCGTGCTCCACCAGGAAAATATTCGCGGGCTTGATGTCACGGTGGATGATGCCTTTCGAGTGTGCCGCTTCGAGACCGTCCGCGGTCTGGATACCGACGTCCAGGATTTCCGCGATCGAGAGCGGCCTGGCTGCGATGCGGTGTTTGAGCGTCTGGCCTTCCAGCAGCTCCATGGCGATGAAGGGCTTGCCCTCGTGCTCGCCGATATCATAAATGGTGCAGATGCTCGGATGGTTCAAGGCGCTGGCGGCACGCGCTTCCCGGCGAAATCTCTCGACGGCCTGCGCGTCGGCAGCGAAGTCATCGGGAAAGAATTTCAAGGCGACATTGCGTCCGAGACGCGTGTCCTTGGCCTTGTAAACGACCCCCATACCCCCACCGCCGATCTTTTCCAGTACCTGGTAGTGGGAAACGGTAGTGCCAACCATCCGGCCGGTTCTCCTTTGATCACCTGCGGGAGCGAACGAGTGCGGTCGCGCAGGTTGTACTCTATAGGTAGCGTCGGAAGCCTGTCAATACAGCCCGACTGCGTGGCCGCGAGTATCTTCCCGGGGTCGGAGCGACTCCGCCGCCATCTCTTCATCACGCACCCAGCGAACCGATGAGTATTAGCGTCCGCGCTTGGGATTGGCCTTGCTCTTGCGGCCCATGATTGCGGCCGCGGATCCTCGCGCAATCGATTTCCGCGTTCACATGCACATGAATGCCCAAAAGCACGCGCTTGCGCTCGGACAATCGCGCCCCTATGATGGACGCGGGCGTGCCGGTGCGCGAATTTGTTAACCCCAAGCCTTTCGAGCTTGGGGCTCAGGCGGACGGGAATCGGTTTGCCACAGTGGAACGAGAACGAAAGGGGCTCGATGGCTGAAAAAAGCGGAAGGGCGATGACTTTACTCGACACCGGGCGCGAGATGTCGGGCGCGCGAATCATGCGATCCGTCCTTGCGATTTCGCTCCTCGTATCGCAACTCGCGGCATTCAGCCCGCTCGCCGCTGCGCGGGCCGCCAATCGGCAGGTCGCCGAGGACGCCCAAAACAGCTACCTCGAGAAAACTCAGGACAAGGGCTATCGGTTCGACCGTGGCGGATGGATCTATGTCCACCTGGAAGGTTCCCCGCATGATATCGGCTTTCAGCACGGCTATCTGCTCGCGCCGGAGATTGCCGATGCTTTCGCCGCAATTCGCCTGGAATCGACGCACAGCACGGGGCGCGATTGGGAATTCTTTCGCCGTGCCGCGCGGGAGATGCTCTGGCGGAAAATCGATCCCGAATACCAGGCGGAGCTTCAGGGAATCGTGGACGGTCTTGACGCGAAGAAGGTGAAGCTGGACCTGGACGATATCGTGGCGCTCAATGCCTTTCAGGAGCTGCCCGAATACTACGTGCCCTGGCTCGATTCGATTACGCGGACCGGGAACGCGCGGCGCAATTCGGGCGAAGGCCATTGCAGCGCTTTCGTCGCCACAGGCAGCTGGACGAAAGATCGCCAGATCGTAATGGCGCACAGTAATTGGACCAGCTACGTCGAAGGAGCGCGCTGGCGGATCATTTTCGACATCGTGCCGCAGACCGGGTTTCACATTCTGATGGACGGTTTCCCGGGCGTCATCGCGAGCGACGACGATTTTGGTGTCAATTCGGGCGGGCTGATGGTGACCGAAACGACGATTGCGAATTTTCACGGCTGGGACACCAACGGCAAGGCGGAGTTCGTGAGGGCACGAAAGGCCCTGCAATACGCTGGCTCGATCGACGACTATGTAAAGATCATGCTCGATGGAAACAACGGCGGCTATGCGAATGACTGGCTGCTGGGCGACCGCAAGACCGGCGAGATTGCCCGATTCGAACTGGGTCTGAGACACACGAAGCTGTGGCGCACGAAGGACGGCTATTTTGACGGCTCCAATTTCCCGAGCGATCCCGAACTGATCAAAAATGAAACCAATTTCGATCCAGACAATCCCGCGAACGGAGCTAACGCCCGCCATGTTCGCTGGGGTCAACTTCTGAACGGCAACAGAGGCAAAATCGATATCGGCCTGGGCGAAATTTTTCTGGCAGACCATTACGACACGTACAAGAAAAAAGAGGGCGCGGACCGCAGAACGCTCTGCGGCCATTACGATGCAACCTCGGAATCGACGCCGGGTTCGACGCCCTACGATCCGTACGGCGCTGTTCAGGGGAAGGTGATGGACAGCCGGATGGCCGAGGCGATGGACTTTATCGCTCGAATAGGCCACCCGTGCGGGATCAACTTCGATGCGGCCAAATTCCTATCCGAGCACCCGGAGTATTCCTGGGAGGCACCGGTCCTGGGCGACATGATCGCAGGGCCGTGGACTGAGTTCCGTTCCGGCGAACATGTCGCGCAGGCAGCACCCTGATTGCCCGGGGTCCGCGTTACTTGCCGTTGTCCACGCGGAGGTTGTTCGTTACCGAAAAGATGCCCGGGACCGTGTTCGCCCGAATTCCAGCTACGTCCTTATCGGCCTTAGTCGCCACCGAGCCTTCGAGAGTCAAGTGCCCGTTGTCCACGATGATGTGAATCGGCGGCACGCTCCGAACCTGATACAACTGGAGACTCGGGAACGAATAGATGGACCGGTAGACGGCAAGGCGCAGGCGATTGTCATTGGGCGAGACCGGCAGAACCTCGATCTGGTTGTCCACCGACTCCACCCCTTCGATATGCTTGACGGCGTAGCCTGCGTCGTCCTTTAGAACCGGTCTCACAACCTGGCCAATCAGCGTGACCTTGGATCCCTCGATCTTGTACTGTAGGTTGTCGAACACGGAATAGAAGGGAAGCATGACCAGCTGGTGCCGCACTTCCTTCGTCAGCCAGGCCTCATAGTTGGATGAGCCTGGGGCAACCGGCTGAACCCTGGCGCTGGGGGCGGCAGACGTGCTGCTGGACAACCCGAATATAAGTAGGAATGAAAAGAATAAGATGGCCGAACTTCTCAGCGAAACCTCCTTGATCCTTCGCATCGAATCCTCCTTTGAACGTCGTACCTGCAAGAACTGACTGCATACACTTGGATGCGAACGCGGGGACGGTGAGTTGGAGGCCATAGCAATCAGTTTTGCAGTACATCCGGCGGCGAGCGGGACCGCCAAGTGCATGCTATCGGATAGGTTGCAGCCCGTGACCCCAAACTGGAAATTGCTTCCGGAAGATGCTACAAAACGGCAAGGGTGAGTCCGTGCCAGATTCTTGCACTGCAAAGGGATGCAAAGCCACCGTGCCACCGGGACTCGCCGCGGAACGCCGATGCGTTCTGCACTTCACACTATTCATCGAGCAGGAATGCGCCGAGATGCGCCGCGAAACGGCGCTCGGCAACGCGAGCCACGACCGCCAGTTGGAATTCATCGAGAAGATCACTGGGCGAGGAGAGGCGCTGGTCCGCGTGGCCACCAGCGGTTTCACTATGTCCGACGAGATGAAGGCGCGCATCCTCAGCACGCTGCTCACGCTGATGAATTGCCGGGAAAACATGGACCGCGCCGCCATGCGCCAGTCCGCCCTACGCCGCTTCGCAGGCTAAACCTTTCCGACAAAGTCTGGAATTGTTCACGCCCCGATATAACGGGCGTAAAGCGAGCGCGCGAGCGCGGGATCCTTCGTACCCTTCACGATAGCCCGTCCATCGGCAAAAACGGTCATTTCGTACGGGGGGACACGGAAGCGCAGAAGAAAATCGTTGCTCCGAATTTCCGCCGCGGCGGCCGCGAGGCGTCGGCCGAGTTCACCAAGGTCGAGACGCCGGCTGCGCTCATGGATTTGAACGGAGTCGCGCCCGCACATCGTGACGTGCGGCTGCGCTTCCCCCGTTAGATACGTGAAATCCCGGCGCGCGCACGCGCGGCACTCGGAATTGCGGGCCACCCCAATGGATTGGAAGGTTCCCTTCCACACGTCGCAGGAGACCAGCCGTCCCCGCGGCGTCTCCCGAATTCCGGCCAGAAGTTTCGTCGCTTCGGCGGCTTCGATCGAGGCGATCACGCCCGATGCCGCGCCGAGCACGCCGGCGGTTTCACAGGTAGCTTCGTTGCGAAGCGCGGCGGCGATCTCCGAACCGGCGTCGTCGCCCTCGACAAGGCAAGCGAGGCAAGCCGTTTCGCCCGGGCGAATCGTCATAGTCACTCCGTAGCTTCCCACCGCCGCGGCGTAGATCCATGGGACGCCGAGCGAGACCGCGGCGTCGTTGATTAGGAGACGCGTTTCGAAGTTGTCCGTGCCGTCGAGCACGAGAGAGAAACCGGAGAGAATCTCGGCGGCATTCCGCGAAGTGAGATCGGCAACCATCCCTTCTATCTTTACGCTTGAGTTTATGGCGCGAAGATGGCGCTCGGCCGCGACGGCCTTGGGTAGCGCCTCGCGCGCGTCGGCTTCGTCAAACAGCGTCTGGCGCTGCAGATTGGAAGGCTCGACGAAGTCGCGATCGACGATGCGCAGCCGCCCCAGGCCGGCTCGGACCAGGAGGTTAGCCGCTACCGTCCCTAAGGCGCCGCAACCCACCAGCACAGCGCTCGCTCCCAGGAGCTTTTGCTGTCCCTCTTCGCCGATCCCCGCAAACAAAATCTGCCGCGAGTATTTTTCGTACTGTTCGCGATTCATCCGAATGTTTCCAAGTCGAATCCATCATAGCGCCTTTTCGCGCCGGGCAGGCAACGCGCCTATGCTAACCTTCTCTCTTACTTCCTGGACGAATGAAAATCCCACACAGACTCTCGTGGCCATGTTCCGGATTTGCTCCCCGATATGTGACTCGGATCGTGATCGGGCTGGCGGGCATTATTCTCGCGTTAGGGATCGCTCGGGGCCAGGAGACGGCCGTCGAGGGGCGTCGGGTTACGGAGGTCAGTGTCGTGGACGAGGCGGGGCACACGGTCGCGGAAAGGATACCGCCCCTCCCGCTCGAAACGGGGAAGCCGTTCGACTTTGCCGCCGAACGCGATAGCCTCCGCGATCTCTACCGCCTCGGCGACTATTCCGACATTCGCGTCACGGCGGCCTCCGAGGCGGACGGCGTAAGGGTGAACTTTGTTGTCCGGCGGAATTTCTACAACAATGTGATTCGCATCGAAGGCCTGAGGCCCCCCCCGACCGAGCCGGCCGCGCAGGCGGCGTTGCGGCTTGGCCTGGGAGAGCCTTTTCGCGAGAGCTCCCTGCGCGAGGCGATTGGCCGGTTGAAAGAGGCGCTCCACGACGACGGTCTGTATCAGGCGAAAATCACCTCGGCGCTCGGGCCGAACGAAGATACGCGCCAGATGGACGTGACCCTGACGGTGAATCCAGGGCCGCGCGCCCGCATTGGGGATCTCGCGGTACAAAACCAGACCCCTTTTTCCGATAAAGAACTTGTGCGCCATTCGAAGCTTTCAGGCAAGCACGAAATGACGGCCGCCGGGCTTTCTCACGCATCCGACAGGCTAAAGAAATTCCTGGTGAAACAGGGCTATCTCGGCGCGGGCGTGGTGATTTCGGCGGGAACTTACGATCCGCGATCGAACCGCGTTCCCCTGAAGCTCGCGGTGACGGCGGGCCCGCGCGTGCGAGTCGAAATCGCCGGCGCGCATCTGAGCACAGCCAAGCAAAGGCGACTCCTGCCGATTTTTGCCGAAGGCGCCGTGGACGAGGATCTGTTGCAAGAGGGCCGTCGGAACGTCCGCGATTACTTGCAGAGCCAGGGCTACTTCGATGCAGAAGTGGACGTGCGGTCGCGCCCGGGCGAAAAGCCGGGCCAGAGCGTGATTAGCTACAACATCACCCGTGGCGACCGCTTCCGGCTCGCGGGCGTTGGGTTCGAAGGAAACAAGTATTTTGGAAGCGCGCTCCTCGCCCGTCGCTTGCAGCTTCAGCCCGCCTCTTTCGCATCGAGCGGCCGATTCAGCCAGCAACTTGTGCGGGCTGACTCCGACTCCATACGCGCGTTGTACCTTTCCAACGGGTTTCGCGATGCACAGATCACTTCCGCAGTGGACGACCACTATCGCAACAAAAAGAACAATCTGTTCGTCACATTTCACATCGCAGAGGGCGCGCAGACCCGCATCGGCGAGCTGAGAATAGAAGGCGATCGAGCCATCCCGCTTTCCGACCTGCTAAACGTCACCGGTTCAACGGTGGGCCAGCCTTATTCGGAATCGGGTGTGGCGAGCGATCGCAACAACATCCTGGCCCTCTACTATAACGAAGGCTTTCCGGCTGCCGGATTCCATGAGGAGGTTCTGGAAGGGAGCAAGCCGACCGAAGTGCGGCTCATCTATCACATCACCGAGGGCGAGCAGATCAACGTCGCGAAGGTCCTGACCACCGGCTATCAATTCACACGTCCTGGAATTATCGCCCGCCAGGTGGCGATCCAGCAGGGCGGTCCACTTCGCGAAGGGGACGTGGCGAAGACGCAGCGGCAGCTCTACGACCTCGGCGTGTTTAACCGCGTGCAAATCGCGCCGCAAAACCCCGCCGGCACCGATCCCGAAAAGACGGAACTGGTCGAGGTGCAGGAAGGGCAGCGCTATACGATCGGATACGGATTCGGATTCGAAGTGCAGCGGATCGCAGGCGGCAGTACGAATCCCAACGGGACGACCATCGGCGCCAGCCCACGCGGAATTTTCGAGATTTCGCGCGCGAACATGTTTGGGCGCGCACAAACGCTCTCTTTCAAGTCGCGGGTCAGCTCTCTCGAGTATCGCGTCGCGCTCGGCTACACCGCGAACAGTTTCCTGACTCAGAGGAATCTCAGTCTCCAGCTAACGGGCTATGCGGACAAGACGCAGGACATCAACACATTTACGTCCACGCGCTTTGAAGGCGGGGTGCAACTCGTGGATCAGCTTTCGCCGTCCAGCTCCGTACTTTTCCGGTATTTCTATCGTCGCGTGGAGGCCTCCAATCTCGTCAATACGATTAACCCCGAACAAATCCCGCTTCTGAGCCAGCCGACGCTCGTTTCCGGATTCGGGGTCACTTATGCACGGGACCGGCGCGATGATCCCGGGAACGCGACGAAAGGAAATTTCAACACTGCTGACGCAAGCTACGCCGCCACCACGCTGGGCTCAAGCGCGAGTTTTTTCCGCCTGTTCCTTCAGAATTCCTCGTTCTATTCGCTGGGCCGTGCGGTTGTGTTCGCGCGATCGGTACGTTTTGGCATGGAAGTTCCGCTCGGCAATACGATCGAAGGCAACACGGTATTCACTCCATCCCAGTGCACCACCACGGCGCCCGCGACGATCACCCAAGTGATTCCGCTGCCGGAGCGGTTCTTCGCCGGCGGCGGCACGTCGCTGCGGGGCTTCGGCCTGAACCAAGCGGGCCCGCGCGACCCGTGCACGGGCTTTCCGATCGGGGGACTGGGGCTGCTCATCTTCAATCAGGAATTGCGATTCCCGATGAAGCTGCCGTTCGTGGGCAATCGTCTCGGCGGGACGCTTTTCTACGATGGAGGGAACGTCTACACGGACGTGAACCACATCTCTCTCGCCTGGAACGCGCCGTCGCTCACGAATCTCAACTACTTTTCGCACACGGTCGGCATCGGCCTTCGCTATCCCACGCCGATCGGACCGGTACGGGTCGATTTCGGCTACCAGCTGAATCCGCCCTTCTACCAGGCGATCAACTCGACGACAATGGCCACGCAGACGCTTCAACTGCCTCACTTCGGATTCTTTTTCAACATTGGGCCGATCTTCTGATGCGTAGATCTCTTCTCATTTTCGTGTGCGTCGGATGGCTCGCCGGCTTCATGGCTCGCGGGTATATTGCCCGCGCGCAATCATCCTCGGGACCCAGCCGCACCGCTGGCGGCGCGGAAACAATCGTGGACGGAGTGGCTGCGCGCATTGAAGACGACATTCTGACGGAGAGCGAAGTACGCGAGCTCGGCGCGTTTCAAAAGCTTGTCGATGGAGCCGCCAAGGCGCGCGCGGACCGCATTCGGGAGTTAGCAGACCAGTGGATCGTGCGAGTGGAGGCGGATGCAGCGAAGTTTGAGGCTCCCGCTTCGGGCGATGTGGACCGTGCATACACGAAGCTCGCCGCGCAGTTTCCTTCGCCGGAAGAATTCAAAGATCGCTGCGCCGCCGCGGGAATCACGGAAGCCGCTGTGCGCCGCATCCTCGGCCAGCAACTCTATCTTTCGCGTTTCCTCGACTACCGATTCCGTCCTGCGGCACAAGTGGACCAGAAGCAGATCGAGGCTTACTACAACAACGAATTTGTGCCGCAATTGAAAACCCGAAACCAAACCGTGCCGCCACTCGACGACTTGCGGGACACGATTCGAGAAGTCTTGATCCAGCGGACGATCAGCGAGCGCGCCAATGAGTGGCTGGACGAAGCCCGCAGTCGGCTGAAGATCGACGTCATTTCGGAAGGAGACCGCCCGTGAGCGCGCGCCGGAGGCGATGGCTTGCGGGCGCACTGATCCTGATGGTGGCGGCGGTCCTGGCCGTGGCCTTCCTTTTTGAATCGGGCATCGTTGAACGGCGGCTTCGCGACAGACTTGTTGCCGAGATCGAACAGCGCACCGGCGCGCGTGTCGATTTGGGCGGGTTTCATTTACATGCTTGGGGTCTGAGCCTCGAAATTGACAATCTGACGCTGCACGGCCTGGAAGCGCCAAACCAGCCGCCGCTGTTTCACGCCGACCGCATCGACGTCGCCATTGGTATCGTTTCCTTTTTCGGCCGACAGATCGCCCTCGACAAGCTGACCGTTGAACGGCCCGAGGCGACCGTAGTAGTCGACGGGCGCGGCCGCAGCAACGTGCCCACGCCGAGAATACAAGCGAGCAGGCGCCCGTGGCGCGAGACGCTTTTTCAAATGCGCGTTCGCGAGCTGGCGGTCCGCAACGGAACCCTTCGTTACAACGATGAAGGCACGCCGCTCGCGATCGACGGCAACAACTTCGAGTTCGTCCTGCGCTACGACGCGCCAGCCGGCGGCGCAGATTCCTACATCGGAAGCCTGCAATGGAAACAAGTGAGGCTGGCGGCCAAGCGGGACCTGCCTTTTCGTTTCGACTTTTCCGCGAAATTCGCGCTCCATCACGATTCGTTCGAAGCGAATGAAATCGTCTTCAAGGCGCTGCATTCGAATCTGAATCTCCAGGCGGAATTGCCCAGCTTTTCGCGCTCCGACTGGAATTTGAAATATCGTGGTCTGCTGTCCCTTGCCGACGTGCGCAGCATCTTTCGCCAGCCGACGACGCCGGACGGGAATGCCTATTTCTCGGGCCTGGCGCGCTACGTCTCAGGCACCGGAGCCTGGACCGCGAGCGGCCACTATTCGAGCGTCGATGTTCGCCTGCCGTACCGATTTTTCCACGAGAAGGGTATCGAGACTTCCGGCGATTACGAGGTGGCGAATCGAAAGCTCGTGGTGCCGAACCTGAGCGTCCACGCTCTCGGCGGAACCGTCGTGGGCCAGCTCGAGATGGGTTTCAAGGGCCTGGCATTCCGGACGAAAACTCAATTCCGCGGCGCGAGCCTTTCGCAGCTCTTCGACGCCCTCGATAATAGCGAGCTGCCGGTTCGATCGCTGCACTGGGACGGCGTGGTGGGTGTGGACTCGGTGAATACGTGGAACGCGAATTTCAAGAATTTCCGCACCACGGGCGAGATGCTCTGGTCGCCGCCAAGAGTTCTGCGCGCCGGCGCGATCCCAGCAACGGCGCGGGTCGAATTCGACTATCGCAGCGACCGCCAAGTCTTCGCGGCGACTCACAGCGAGATCGGCACTCCGACGGCACACGTCGATTTCGACGGCCTGCTCAGTGCGACGGATTCCGCGATGGAGGTCAAGTTTCGCACTGACGACCTTCTGGTGTGGGACGATTTCATCGGCGCAATTCGCGGGCCGGACGCTGAGGCACACCGCGTGGCGGGCAAGACGGCGTGGAGCGGCCGCATCCTTGGGCCGCTCAAACAGTCCGCGTTTGTCGGGCATTTCAGCGTGGCGGGTGCGCAGTACGACAATCTAGCCTTAGACCAGCTCGACGCGGACATGGAATACTCGCCAGACGCTTTTATCCTGAAGAGCGCCGTGGTCCGGCGCGGCGACTCGTCGTCCACAATTGACCTCTCGCTCAAGTTTGACGGAGATTGGAACTTCCTCCCGTCGAGCCCGTGGACACTCAGCGCCCGGGTCGAGCACGCCACCAGCAGCGATCTCCAGTCGATACTTGGAACAAACTTTCCCGTGACAGGAAACTTTCGCGGCGATGTTCGCGGGAGGGGCACGCGAGCCGCTCCAGTGCTCGACGTGGGCTTCGTCGCCGACGATATCGAGACCGTGGACTGGCACTTTGATCGATTCAGCGGTCAGTTGCACACGCAGCGCGACGAGCTGCGGCTTTCCGACGCCGAACTCCACGAAGGTGCCGGGATTGTTTCGGGCGAATTCCTCTACCGACCGGACGAGCAACAAACCGAATTCGACGTCACCGGCAGCGGAATCGCGCTCGAAAGAATCCGACGGCTGCAAACCGGCTCGCTCCCAATTGGCGGACAACTCGAGTTCAAGCTGAGCGGCAGCGGGCCCCTGCGGGCTCCGACGGCACGGGCAGATTTGCACGTGACGAATCTGAAGTTTGGCACTGAGGCGGAGGGCGACTTCAGCGGCCAGCTCACGTCGGACGGCCAGAGCGCGCGCGTCACGCTGGCCTCCGAGCCGCAGCCCGACAAGCTGCACGGCGAAGTGACCATCGGACTCACCGGCGACCAGCGCATCTCGGGAAAACTCTCGTTCGCGCAGTTCGATCTCGATCCCCTAATCGTTTCCGGGCTCCACTTAAAAGAAGTGACCGGCCACAGCAGTGCCGACGGCTCGTTCACATTTTCTGGATCGCTGAGTCAGCCCGACACGATCGAGGTGGACGCGGACATCTCCCGGATTTCGTTTAACTATGCGCTCGTCCAGCTGACGAACGACCAGCCGATCCGGCTGACCTATAGCCGCAATGAAGTCCGCGTCGAGCAGGCTCACCTGCATGGGCCGAATACGGACCTGCAGCTTGGCGGTTCGGCTCGCTTCGATCGGGACCGCCGCGTCGACTTCACACTGTCGGGCAGTGTGAACCTGCACCTGCTCACGGGCATGCTGCCGGATCTTGACGCGCAGGGGCGCGCGGACGTGAATATGACGGTGGAAGGAACGATTGACCAGCCGCGAGTCACCGGCCGCGCCAGCGTCCGGGACGCCTCGGCAACCTACGCGGAATTTCCCGCAGGTCTAAGCAAGTTGAACGGAGACATCGTCTTCGACAGGAGTAGATTGTTCTTCGATCGGATCACCGCGGAATCCGGCGGCGGGCAACTGACGCTGAGGGGCAGCATGACGTACGGCGAAGGCCCGCTGCGCTATGAAGTCTCCGCGACGACTTCGACTGTCCGTATCCGGTACCCGGCTGGAATGAGCTGGCTAGCGGGCGGCACACTGCAACTTTCCGGAACGAGCAGCGCCGCACTGCTCAGCGGAAACGTGCGGGTTGAGAGGCTGCTTTTCGCGCAAGGCGTCGACGTCGCTTCGTTTTTCGCCTCGGCCTCGGAAACCGCGCCCGGACCGGCTTCGAGTTCTCCGTTCCTTCAGAACCTCGCGTTCGACGTCGAAGGGCAGACGAATCCCGGAGCGCGGATCGAATGGGCCGGCGCGCACGTAGAAATCGACGGCAACGTTCGGCTGCGCGGCACGTGGGATCGTCCTGTGCTGCTGGGGCACATCCATCTGCTCGGGGGCGCGATGCCGTTCCGCGGCAATAACTTCGAACTCACGCGCGGCGACATCAATTTCGCGAATCCGTTCCGGCTCGATCCGGTCCTCAATGTCGAGGCCACCTCCACCATCAGCCAATATCAGGTGACCATCGATTTTTCCGGGCCGGCCAGCCATTTGGCTTTGAACTATCGCTCCGACCCTCCCCTGCCGGATGCCGACATTGTGGCGCTTCTGGCGCTCGGCAGCCCGGGCGAGGGGAGCGGCTTGCGGTCGGCGCCCGGCGCTGCGCAGAATTACGGCGCCACGGCGCTGCTCTCCGAGGCCATTTCCAGCGGAATCGGCGGGCGGATCGAACATCTCTTCGGTATCAGTTCGTTCCGGGTCGACCCATTCGTCGCGGGGACCGCCACGGAGTCCAATGCAGCCGCGAGGGTTACGATCGAGCAGCAGGTTGCGCGCGATCTGACGATCACGTACTCGACCAATGCCGCTACCTCAAACCAGTATCAGTTGATTCAGGTGGAGTACGCCGTGAAGCGAGGGCTTTCGGTGGTCTTCCTGCGGGATATCAACGGCACCTATGGCCTCGACGTCAAATTCGTGAAGCACTTCAACTAGGCGGGGTCAATCAGGCATCACAAACAGCGACTCGGCCGGGAGCCGCACGTGCCAGGGGAGCGGGCGCTCGCGGAAGAGCTGCCATTTCTCCTTGAACACCTCCGCTTGCAGGTCGCCCTCCCGATGCAGCTCGCCGGATGCACCCGGCGGCTGGTGAAGGCGCAGGTAGAGCGTAATGCGAAAAGGAGTTTCCGACGAGCGTACCAACCAGCACGGAAACACGTTTTCCTCCGGCCCGGCGGCCCTCGAAGATTCCACAAAGTCGATATGATGCGCGCGAATGCCGATATGCGCGGCCGACCGCGAAGTGGACTGCGTCACTCGAAGGCGGCAGCCCCAGTCGAGAGCCTCAACCTGATTTTCAGAGATGGCCCGGGCGCGCGAAAAATTCTTGCATCCCGTGAGGCGCGCCACTTCTAGGCTGGGCGGGCGGCGAAAGACTTCTTCCTTGGGTCCAAAGGCGGCCACACGCCCGCGCGAAAGCACCAGCAACTGCTCGCCGAGCCGGTAAGCCTCCTCGATGTTGTGCGTCACGAGCAGCGCGGGTCGGCGGTAGGCCGCGAACGTCTCCTGGAGCTGCGTCTCCATCTGGCTGCGTAGGTGCGTGTCGAGCGCCGAGAGTGGCTCATCGAGCAGCAACGCCTCCGGTTGAATGGCCAGAGCACGCGCCAGAGCGGCGCGTTGCTGCTCGCCGCCCGATAGGTCGCGAGGATAGCGCTGTCTGAGGTCGCCGATGTGGGCGCGATCGAGCAGGGCCGTCACGCGCTGCTCCTGCTCTACGCGCGGCAGATGGCGCAAGCCAAACGCGACGTTCTCCGCGACCGTGCAATGGGGAAAAAGCGCGTAGTGCTGGAAAAGCATTCCTACACGGCGATCGCGCGCTGGCACCAGGATGCGGCGTTCCGTATCGAGCAGGATGCGGCCATCGAGCGCGATGCGTCCGCGATCGGGGCGCTCGAGGCCTGCAACGCATCGCAGAAGCATCGTTTTGCCCGCGCCCGAGGGGCCCAGGATTCCGAGCGGCGCCTCGCCGGCCGTGAACGCCATATCCAACGCAAAATCCGGGAGTTTCTTCGCGATTTGAATTTCCAGTGGCATGTCAGCGCCGCACCCATCGCGCGCGCCCTTGCGCGTGCGTCCAGTAGTAGAGTCCGCCAAGCAGCGCGAGTGAAATCGTCACGTCGATGAGACACCAGGCTACGGCGCGCGGCAGGTCGTCCGCTTCGACCGCGAAATAAATCGCGATGGGAATCGTAGCTGTCTTTCCGGGAATGTTTCCGGCGAGCATCAGCGTGGCGCCGAATTCGCCGAGCGCCCGGGCAAACGAAAGGATCGTGCCCGCCAGCACTCCGGGCCACGCCAGCGGCAGCGCGATGGAGCGAAACGTGCGCCATTCCGAGGCGCCCAGCGTCCGCGCGGCCTCAAGAAAACGTGAGTCCACCTGTTCGAGCGCCGCTCGCGCCGTCAAATACATCAATGGAAACGAAACCACGGCCGCGGCGATCACCGTGGCAGGCCAGGAAAACACAACCGTCGCGCCTAGCCGCAGGAGCAGCTTTCCGAGAGGCCCGTTGCGTCCAAACAGCAACAGTAGGAAAAACCCCACCACTGTCGGAGGAAGAACCAGCGGCAGGAGAAAAACCCCGTCTACCAGCGCCGTTGTGGGGCCCGAGCGCCGCTCGCGCCACGCCGCTGCGGCGAGCCCGGCCGCAAGCGTCACAACCGTAGCCGTCACGCTCGTCTTCAGCGATATCCAGACCGGTGACCAATCGATCGGCGCAATCGAAACCATCGGGTCAGGATTGTAACTGGATCAGTTCGTTTCGGCTCGATTTTCCGGCGAGATCAGGATCCGCTAATCAAGAACCACTTGCGCCGCCGACGCAAAGCCGATCTCGCCCCGAAGAGGCGCGACCTACCTCTGAAGTGGTGCAGGGGCCGCTTGCGGTGCCGGCGATGCCTGAGGGGTTGGCGCTGGAGCGGGCGCCCTCTCCGGCGTGGGCTCGGCCTCCGAGCCCGGACCTTGTTGCAGGAGCTTCTTGAGTTCCGGATAATCGTCCGCCATCGCCTGCAGGACCTTCATGGCTGCTTTTTGTTCGATGTCCACGCCGGCCCGCTGGGATTCCTGCGAGACCTGAGGCAGCGCCTTGATCACCCGCTGGCCAAGCGGCGATTCGTAGAATTGGGTGAGCCCTTGAATGTCCTCCATCGAGAACGCGCGCGCGTAGATTGGCACTGCCGCATCCGTGACCGCCGAGGCCGGTGCGCTGGCGGCAAATTTCTGATTGAAGGCGTCCATGAATCTCGGCAGGCCGTCGGCTTGAATCACCCGGCTCATGACGGAGCGGACCTGACTCGTGATATATGCGTTGAGGTTCTCGCCAAGTTTGGAAGTTTCCGTCACATCCATCAGGTGGCGAATCGCTTTTTCTTTTTCTGGGTCTACGGGAGCCGGCTCGATCTTGCGGTCCGTCTGCGCCGGCGCCACGGCCGAAGGTGGCGGAGATGCCGGCTGTGCCGGTTGCGCTGGAGTGCCGGGTTGATGCACGGGCGGCTTCGACTGCGCGCCCGGCGCCGTAGTTTGGGCCAGCAGCGGACTTGCCGCGATGAATGCGGCCAGCATAAGAGCAGCGTTAAGTTTCATAAAATCTCCTAGCATTCCGATTCGGGCGCTCGACTGGCACCGGCGAGGTTGCCCGCCCATCGTATCGAACGCCAATGCCATAAGCAATTTGCCGGACACCCCTGTTTCGGTGGCAGTGCCGGACGCCGTTGTGATAGTTTCGGCACCAATGAACGGGAACGGCAATCACGCCTCGGTCGCCGGCGCGGGGTTTGAAGCCGCACGCCGGGAGATGGCTGCTCGCCAAATTCGCGACCGCGGCGTTCGTTCCGAGCGCGTGCTCGCCGCGATGGAGTCGGTTCCGCGCCACCTGTTCGTACCGCCCGCCCAGGTGCCCCGCGCGTACGCCGATGAGGCGCTTCCCATCGGGGAAGGGCAGACCATCTCGCAGCCGTACATCGTGGCGGCGATGGCGGACGCGCTCGCGCTTGAGGGGCACGAGCGCGTTCTGGAAGTCGGCGCCGGCTCAGGCTATCTGGCGGCTGTGCTCTCACTCCTCGCCCGTGAAATCATCGCCGTGGAGGCGGTTCCGGCCCTGGCCGTATCGGCGCGCGAGCGACTCGCCCGGCTGGGTTATGCGAACGTGCTCGTCGAACAGGGAGACGGATCGGAGGGCTGGCCCGCCGGCGCGCCATTTGACGCGATCGTCGTCTCGGCTGCGGCGCCTCGTATTCCGCAACCGTTGATCGCCCAGTTGACCCAGGGCGGGCGCCTCGTCGTTCCTGTCGGGATGACGGAGCAACAGCAACTCCTTCGCGTCGTAAGCTCGAACGGCGGGACGGCCGAGCAGTCGCTGGTTGCGTGCCGCTTCGTCCCGCTTGTCGGCCGTTACGGTTGGCGCTAGATCGTGCGAGGATTCGCTTGCGTATGAGCGGACGATGAGCCAGAGTGCGCCGCAGCTCTCCATCATCATCCCCGCATACAACGAGGAAAAGCGCCTCGGCCGAGCGCTGGCGCTCATCCAGGAATATTTTGCGAGCCATCCTAGGGGAGCAGGCGGAATTGAAATCGTTGTGGTGGACGATGGCTCAACCGACGGAACGGCGAGAGTCGCACAGGATTGGGGCGCCCAGGCGCCGATTCTACGCCTTGTCTCGAACGGACGGAATCGCGGCAAAGGCTATAGCGTCCGTCATGGAATGCTCGAGGCGCGCGGCCGCATCGCTCTATTTACCGACGCCGATCTTTCATCGCCGATTGAAGAGTCACAGAAACTTTTGGCGGCCATCGAAGCAGGCAACGACCTGGCGATCGGTTCGAGAGCCCTCGATCGCTCATTGATTGCCGTGCACCAGCCGCGATTCCGGGAAATCGCCGGTATTATTTTCAACGGACTCGTGAGGCTCTTCACGGGATTGCCGTTTCACGACACGCAGTGCGGTTTCAAGGCGTTTGCGCGCGAGCGCAGCCTGATCGTCTTTCAACAGCAGCGCATCGAACGATTCGGATTCGACCCCGAGATTCTTTTTCTTGCGCGGCGTCACGGCCTGCGTGCCGTGGAAGTGCCGGTCCGTTGGGCGCACGACCCGGGGACGAAAGTTCACGTCCTGCGGGACAGTCTGTTGATGTTCGGAGACCTTGCCTACATTCGATGGAATTGGCTGCTCGGCCGCTACCCTGTTAAACGCTCCTGAAGAGTGTTCGCGGCTCTTGCCCTCGCGTCAAGGCCGCCTGCTTCGCCCGTATGACTCGATCGCCTATTGCTTGCGCGGCTGAGCCGTGGGCGGCAGGAGTCCGTTTAGGCGCAGATACATCGCGGCGGTGCTGTAGTGGTCGCCATAGTCTTCCGCCATGGTAACGACCAGGAAGCCGCGCGACACGAGCTTGCCGCCAATAAATGGCACCTGTGCCCCCAACTGCGAATCTTCCAAGTGGGCGAAGGACTGGGCGCAGAAATCAAAGGACGCCTTCAAGGGTCCTATGAGCGCGTCCTTTGGGTCGTCGTCCTTGAGGTCGGGCAACTTCGGCGCGCTGACGCCGGAAATCAACCTGCACAATCCGTAGTTCGCGCGAATCATATGGACCACGAGATGCCCAAACGTATTCTGCTGCGGTGTGGGCCGAAAATTGAATTTGTCCGCGGGCATTTCCTCAACCGCCGCGACAGTATCCGCCGATTCGGTCTCGACCAGTTCTCGCAGCCCGCTGGAAACGGGGTTCGCTTCCGGCTGTGCCGCCTTTGCTCCCTCGGTCGCGGGCGCCTGCTGTGCGGGTGCCGCAAGCGGGGCCAGCGCCAGCGCCAGGATTGCCAGACTAACTCGTTTCATCGATTCGCCTCCGATTGGATTCGTGCCGCCACAAGGATAGTCCGGGCGCCCACTCTTCACAAGCGGTTCCGGTTCTCTCGACCGGTTTGGGGGGGACGCGGACGACCTGTGCGCGGAACTTTGTTATGCAAAGTACTTGACAATACTACAGCGCGTGCTATCCTTCCGGAATGGCGCCCTTCGAATTCCGTCGGCCTGGCTCCCTCGACCCGGTCGCGCTCGATGCCCGAGCCCGCGACAACCTCCGCTTCATTCGCGAAACGATGGAGCGCGCGGGGTCCTTTACGGCCGTGCCCGGATGGGGTGGCATCGCCATCGGGATCACGGCATTCGGCGCGGCGGTCATCGCCGCTCAGCAGGCCTCGCCCCTTGCGTGGCTGCTCACGTGGATCGGCGAGGCGCTCGTCGCAATCGCCATCGCCGTGTGGACCACCTACTCGAAAGCTCGTGGCACGGGCAGCTCTCTATTTTCAGCGCCGGGCCGGCGCTTCGTGTACAGTTTCGCGCCGCCGATTCTTGTCGGTGCGCTGCTGACGCTCCTGCTCGCCCGCATCGGATTCACCAGCGCGGCGGCAGGTGTCTGGCTGCTCTTGTATGGAACTGCGGTGGTGACCGGCGGCGCGTTTTCGATCCGAATCGTACCGCTGATGGGGCTGTGCTTCATGGTGCTCGGAGCGGTGGCGCTGTTTTCCCCCTGGAGCTGGAGCAACGCATTTCTGGCCGCGGGATTTGGCGGATTGCACATCATTTTCGGAGCAGTGATCGCGAGGAAATATGGCGGCTAGATCAGGAGCGTTCGGCGCAGCGCGGGACGAAAAGGCGAAACGAAATTCCTCGGCATCGCGGTTGGCGAAGCCCGCAGCTGCGAATTTCGACCGCCTGATCCACGAGCGCACGCGGCTCGCCATCGTCAGCGCGCTCGCGGTAAATGCGTCGCTCGCATTCAATGAACTCAAGCAGCTGCTGCGCGTGAGCGACGGCAATCTTAGTGTCCACGCCAGAAAGCTGGAGGATGCAGGCTACGTCGTCTGCACGAAGTCTTTCTCCGGACGCCTGCCAAAGACCGAATACCGGCTGACGCCCACAGGCCGCCGGGCGCTCGAGAAATATCTCGATCATATGGAAGCTCTTATCCGCGCCACGCGCGAGGGATAGAAAGGCGAATCGTTTCCCACGAAAAACATGGGCAATAGCGCTTCCAGAATCATTCCCGCTCCGAAGCTGCACGTCGCGATTTTGCTCGATGGCAACGGCCGATGGGCGGCTGCGCGGGGCCTGGCGCGTTCCGAAGGCCATCGCGCCGGCGTGGCCGCGGTTCGGCGGATTGTCCGGGCCGCCCCTTCGCTCGGTATCGGTACGCTCACCCTGTACGCGTTTTCGGCGAACAATTGGGAACGTCCGAGAGGCGAGGTGGCGTCTCTCCTGGCCCTGCTCGAGGAGTATCTTCGCGTGGAGACAGCGGAATGCGCGGCCAAAAGCGTACGCCTGCGCGTAATCGGGCGTCGCGACCGCATTCCCGCTACCCTCGTGGACGCGATCCAATCGGCCGAACGCCTGACGGCGGCTGGCCGCACGCTCGAATTGCGCATTGCACTCGACTACTCCTCCCGCGAGGCCATCCTCCGCGCCTCCTGCTGGATGCTTTCGAGCTTGGAGGTCTCCGACCAGGAATTCGCGCGGCGGCTGGGCCAGGTGACCCACGGCGGCGGCGCCGCGCCGGACGTCGATCTATTGATTCGCACGGGAGGAGAGCGTCGGCTTAGCGACTTCATGCTGTGGGAGTGCGCTTACGCAGAGCTTCACTTTACGCCGCGGATGTGGCCTGAATTCGAGGCCGTCGATCTCGCTGTGGCCGTTGAAGATTATATGGGACGTGAGCGCCGCTTCGGCCGCCTTCCCGAAGCCGCCGCAGCCAGCTAGGCATGTCGGGAGAGCGGCTTATGAACGAGCAAAACACAAATCAACTTCCCCATCGCGACACAGCGGCGTCGAGTCCGCTGCGAGAGATTTTCGGGGACGCGATCCGCTATTGGGAACCGCGGCGCCTCATCTACAATCTCGTGCTCGTGGCTGTGGTGCTGACTTGGCTTTTCTTGAGTTGGCCGCATTTTCGTCACGCGGTGGCGATGGGGTCGCTTCTTTTTCTTCTCATCTTCGCGATTCTGGCGAACGTTTGCTACTGCGCGGCCTACATCGCCGATGTTCCGATCCAATACTCGCCATTTCAGGCTATGTGGCGGCGCCGTCGGTGGGGTCTCTGGGCGGCCGGAATGCTTTTTGCTACTCTGCTCGCAAACTACTGGATCGCCGACGAGATCTACCCCTACGTCCGCTGACGGATTCTCCGTTTCATTTCAGTCTCGCCTTGCAGGCGCACGGCCGCTCTCCTCGGCCATTTCAAACGCCTTCAGGAGCACGCGCGTCGCTGTCGCCGTCAGCGCGTACCCTTCGAATTCGGACGGAGCGGCCCAGGCCACATCGGTCACATCGCTTCCCGCGCGCGCTTCGCCGTGTACTGCTTCGCAGAGATAATCGAGAACCACGAAGTGGTATCTCGCCTTGCCGACCGCGTCGAGATTGATGCGCTCGAACACTTCAACCAAATCGAGGACGCGCACCTCGATCCCTGTTTCTTCCACCAGTTCGCGCCGCACTCCTTCGAGCAGCGTCTCGCCGACCTCGAGCGTCCCTCCGGGAATTGACCACTGACCCTCGAGCGGCGGGCCGCCGCGACGGATCAAGAGCGCGCG
Source organism: Candidatus Acidiferrales bacterium (assembly GCA_035279445.1). Taxonomy (GTDB): domain Bacteria; phylum Acidobacteriota; class Terriglobia; order Acidiferrales; family UBA7541; genus Palsa-295. Next base: position 31,175 of record DATEHV010000021.1, read on the forward strand.
CCCGCGTGAGATGACCACTCCCCCCACCCCCACGATGGGGCGCTCGGGATATTCGCGGCGATCCGTCACCTTTACACGAACCTCCACCAAAAGCTTGACACGGGCGTTATATAATACGCCGTCCGGTGAAAGTTCGCCTGAGGAGGAAAGATTCCTGTGACCAAGTGCCCGGAATGCGACGCCGAAATCGACATGGACGAGGACGAAGTCGAAGAAGGCGAAATCCTGAGCTGCCCGGAATGCGACGCCGAGCTCGAAGTGACGCAGACCCATCCCGTCCACCTCATCGTGATTTCCGAGGATGAGGAGGACGACGAGGACGACGAAGAAGAAGACGGAAAAAAGGTGACGGAAGATTCCGATGAAGAACCCGGAATCGAGGATGAGGAAGAGGGCCGGACGACTTGATTTCTGGCGAACCCTTCGTATGCATCCTGGGCCCAGCGCGATGACATCTTAGCGGTTGAGACCGTGCGGCGCCGGCGCGACACTGACTGACTCAGAGGACCAAGTGAACTTTCGCCGAGATTTTCAGCTGATCTTTGTGATCGCTATCGGAAGCGCTTTCGCCCTCCCTGCTGCCGCACAGGGAAAGAAAGGCGACTCGGAGCTGCGGACGATTCACGGAAGCGCCGTCGATAAGAACGAGAATCCGGTTCCCTCGAGCATCATCTACCTATTGAATGTCAGGACGCAAACGGTGGCGACCCGCATCACCGACGAGGCCGGCAGCTATCGCTTCAGTGGCCTCGATCCCAACGTGGACTACGAGGTCCATGCCGAGAATAACGATTTGACGTCCCCGACCCGCACCGTTTCCAGCTTTGATTCCCGGCGCGATATCGAAATCATCCTGAAACTCTCGCACAAGAAGGCTGCACACTAAACCGCGCTGTGGTGTTTCCAGACCCTTCGGCGAGAATCCGCGCAATGGCGCTCACATTCGTGCGAGTGTCGCGGAGCACTGTCTTGAGGGAGCGATTTACGGCAAGGCGAATACGGAGATCGCGTTTCCCGCCTCGCCTACGACGTACTGTTTGCCGTCCACAGCATACGTGATGGGATTCGCTCGCACCGAATTCCCGAGCTGAATGTTCCACAAGGGCTTTCCGTCGTCGGCGTCGAGCGCGAAGAAGTTTCCTTGGCTGTCCGCGCAAAACACGAGACCGCCGGCGGTCGCGAGCGTTCCGGTCCAGGAGTCACCTACCATTTTAAACTGCCACTTTCGATCTCCGGTGGTCGCTTCCAGAGCGCGAACCGCTGTGTAGGCGGCATCACCGTTCACCAGCTTTTGTCCGCCGCCGCCGCCGATGTCGTTTGGATTGTACGGGTCCATCTTCTCGTGGCCCTTGTAGTAGTACGCGCCCATTTCGCGAGTGTCGACGTAAAACAGGCCCGTGAGCGGGCTGTACGAGGAGCTCGTCCAGTTGACGCTTCCCGTGATGCTCGGGTAGATGAGCGTTCCCTGCGTGGTGGGTTCGATGTTCGGCAATTCGATCGGCCGCCCTTTGGCATCGAGTCCCTTCGCCCATGTTTGCTTCGCGTAGGCCTGTCCCGTGATGAATTCCCCGGTCACGCGGTCGAGAACGTAGTAGAAGCCATTGCGGTCGGCCTGCGCCACGATTCTTCGCTTCTTGCCGTTGATCGTCGCGTCAAACAGAATCGGAGGCTCCGACGCGTCCCAGTCATGCGTCTCGTGCGGGGTGAACTGAAAATACCACTTCAGTTTTCCCGTATCCGCGTCGATGGCGAGCAGCGAGCAGGAGTAGAGGTTGTCTCCCTTGCGGGCGTCTCCGTTCCAATCCGGCGCGGGATTACCGGTGCCCCAGTAAAGCGTGTTCAGCTCCGGATCGTAGGCCCCGGTGTTCCAGGTGGTTGCGCCGCCGTATTTGTAGCTGTCGCCTTCCCATGTTTCCACGCCGGGTTCGCCGGTCGTCGGAATCGTATAGAGCCGCCAGAGCCGCTTGCCGTCTTTGGCGTCGTAGGCGTCGATGTATCCGCGCAGGCCGCCTTCGCCCCCGCCCATTCCCACGATAATCTTTCCGTTAATAGCCAGCGGAGCCTGTGTGATCGCCACGGCCTTCTTGTTGTCGCCGATTTCGACGCGCCAGCGCATGTTTCCCGTCTTGGCATCGAGGGCCACAAGGTGCGCATCAATCGTAGCGACGTAAACCGTATCGCCCAGGATGGAGACGCCGCGATTGGTGGGGAAGAGCCCGATGGTCAGCAGGTTTTTCGGCAGCTCCGCGGTCCACCTCCAGACCGGGCGGCCCGTGCGGACATCGAGCGCCGTCACCGTCGTCGGCGGCTCGGTCACGTACATCATTCCGTCCACCACGATCGGCGACGATTCAAAGATTCCCTGACGGCGAAGTTGATACACCCACTGAAGCTTCAGCTGATTCACGTTGGTTTTGTTGATCTGCTTGAGCTCCGAAAACCGCTGCGAGGCGTAATTGCCGCCGTAGGTCAGCCAGTCCCCGGGGTGGCTCGCAGAGTGCCGAATCTCTTCGTACGTCACGTTTTGCGCCGCAGACTCGAGCTGGCTGCCCAGCACCAGCGCGGCAAGGGCCGCGCCCCAAAGAAAATATTTTGCCCCGTTCATTGCGCTTCTCCCAGACTTGAAAGGTACGCGACCAGATCGTCGATTTGCGCCGCCGTCAGCTTGTCCTTGTAGCTCGGCATGAAGCTCTTGCCCGGCTCGGGCTCGATACTCTGCATCTCCGATTTCCGGATCGAGTGCAGCCTGCCGCTCGCATCCTTCAATTGAATCGTGAATGAGTCCTCATCCACGCGGGTGCCCTCCACCACCTTGCCGTCTTTCGCGACGGCGCGATACATCAGGTAAGCGGTATAGTTCGACCTTTCCTGTAGCGAGGTGTCAGTGGGTAGATTGCCCCCCGGATCCTCGAGCGTTTTCTTCAGATTCACGATCGAACGCAGCGCACCGATCTTGCTCAGGTCTGGCCCCAGATCGCCGCCCTGCGCGCCGATCGCGTGGCAGGTGCCGCATTTACTCGCCTCATAGATCTCTTTGCCCTTCTGGGCGTCGCCGGTCGCAACCGCCGTGTCTTCGTGGCCGAGCGTCATCACGTAATCCACGATCTTCCACACGGTCGCGTCGTCCAGCGCGGTAAACGACGGCATGCCCGTGCCGATAACGCCGCCCCGGATCGTGGTGTAAACGCCTTCCGGCCCGAGTGTCGCGCCGATACCGCGAATGTTCGGCCCGTTCGCGCCGCTTCCGTCGATTCCATGACAATTCGCGCAGGTGCCTGCAAAGATTTCTTTCCCAGCTGCGATGCTTTCCTTTGTCGCCTTCGGATGGGGCGCATGAGTTGGCGGAGGCGCCGGAGGAAACTGCGCGACCGCCGGAGTTGCCAGCCACGCCAATCCGGCAGCCGAAATCATCGCAGCCATGCACAGCGAACGAATCTCGGTCATCGCATTCCCCCGCTTACCCCCAACAATCTTCGATGCGTGAACAATTCTACCACTTCGCGCAGATAACTCGTCGGCGGGACCGAATCCTGCTCACGGCAGGCTGAAGACAAAGAGCGTGTTTCCGGCCGAGTCCACCACATACTGCTTGCCGTCGACCGCGTAGGAAGCCGGATTCGATCGCACCGATGCTCCCAACAGCAGGTGCCAGAGCGGCGCGCCCGTTTCCGCATCCAGTGCGAGGAAATTTCCCGCCGCGTCGGCGGAAAAGACCAGCCCGCCCGCGGTCACGAGCGTGCCTGTCCAGGAGTCGCCGACCATCTTGTACTCCCATTTCTTCTTTCCTGTGGTGGCTTCCAGCGCGCGAATCGACGTGGTGGTTTCATCGGCGGGCCCCCAGCGCGCCCCGCCTCCTCCGCCGCCCACGATCCCCACGGAGTTTCCGGGCGCCATTTTGCGCTCGCCCTTGATGTAGTACGCCCCGGCATCGCGAGCGTTCACGTAGAAAAGCCCGGTCAGAGGGCTGTAGCACGGGCTGGTCCAGTTGATCGCGCCGGTGAGCGTCGGGTAGACGAGCGTGCCTTCCACGCTCGGCTCGATCAGCGCAGCCGGCATTTTGATCGGGCGTCCCTTTGCATCGAGCCCTTTCGCCCATGTCTGCTTCGCAAACGGGACGCCGGTGATGAACTCGCCCGTCGCGCGATCGAGCACGTAGTAGAAGGCATTGCGGTTCGCCAGCGCCACGAGCTTGCGCGGTTTCCCGTCAATCGTGGCGTCGAACAAAATCGGCGGCTCCGATGAATCCCAATCGTGGGTTTCGTGCGGTGAAAACTGAAAATACCATTTCATTTTTCCCGTGTCCGCATCGAGCGCGATGATCGAGCACGTGAAGAGGTTGTCGCCCATCCGGCCTTCGCCGTTCCAATCCGGCGCGGGATTTCCCGTGCCCCAGTAGACCAAGTTCAGTTCGGGGTCGTAAGAGCCTGTGTTCCACGTGGTGCCGCCGCCGTTTGACCAGCTTCCGTCGGCCCAGGTGTCCGCGCCGGGATCGCTCGCGCTCCGGGGAACCGTATACGTGCGCCAGAGCAGCTTTCCGTCCTTCGCCTCGAAACAGCTGAGGAAACCGTGGGCGCCCGCTTCGCCGCCGCCCACACCCACCACGATTTTTCCGTTGATCGCCAGGGGCGCTTGCGTGATCGCATAGCCATCGGCTCGATCCGCAATCAGCGAGTTCCACCGCACCACACCGCTCTTGGCGTCGAGCGCGATCAGATGATCATCAATTGTCGCGAGATAAACCTTGTCGTCGAGAATTGCCACTCCGCGATTTGTAGGGAACAGTCCGATGGGCACGAAGTCTTTGGGAACTGCGGGCACGTAGCGCCAGAGCGGCTTCCCCGTCCGCGCATCGAGCGCCGTTACGTTGCTCGGCGGTTCCGTCACATACATGATTCCGTCTACGACCAGCGGCGTGGACTCCATCACACCGCCTCCTCGCAATTGGTAGGCCCACGCGACGCGCAGGCTGCCAACGTTTTGAGGCGTCATCTCCTTCAGTCCAGAAAACCGCTGCGAGCCGTAGTTGCCGCCATACATCAGCCAGTTCTGGGGCTCCGCGTCGGATTTCAAAAGGCGCTCGTAGGGAACCTGCGCGGGACTCGGCAGCGCGCAGCAAAATGCAAATAGGAAAACGAGATATTTCGCGGCTTTCATTGGGCCCCCTTCAAACTGGCAAGGTACGCGACCAGGTTGTCAAGATCGTCGGCGGAAAGTTTGCTGTAGCTGGGCATCACGGTCTTGCCCGGCTGCGCCTCGATCGTCTTTAGTCTCGATTTGTCGAAAGAATAGAAATGGCCACTCACGTCGCGCAGCTCGATCGTAAACGTGTCCTCGTTCACGCGAATCCCGGTCATGTCGCGGCCATCCTTCGCCACCACGTGGACGAGCAGGTAGCCCGTAGTCGTGCCGCGTTCGGGGAGTGACATATCCGCCGGCGGATTTTTGCCCGGGTCCAGGAGAAACGCGCGCAGGTATTTCGGCACGCGGGATTTCCCGATGCTCGTTAGTTGCGGGCCCACTCCGCCGCCCTGCCCGTTGATCGCGTGGCACGTCGCGCAGGCGTTCGCGTCATACACGGCCTTCCCTTTTGCTGGATCACCCTTCGCGACTTCGACCGGTCCGGTGTCACCCAGGGTGCGAACGTACCCGACCACCTGCCACGCGCGCTGGTCATTTAGGGACATGATTGGCGGCATACCTCCCGTCCCGTTTCGGATCACGGCGAAGACGCCCGCATCTCCCTTTCGCTGTGCCACCCCATGAAGATTGGGGCCGAGTTGGCCGCTCCCGTCGAATCCGTGGCAGCCGGCGCACTGCGCCGCAAACAATTGCTTGCCCATAGCGACATCATCGGGCGTGAGCTTGTCGGCCGGTGAGACTTGCGCAGCACCCTGTAACGCCTGCGCGGATGCAGTCAGCGGCCCCCCCACAAGCCCCGCGAGAATACAAACCAAGCCCGCCGCACAAAGCGACCGAATCGCGATCATGTGAAGTCTTCCCCCGGCGGGAAATTCTAATGGGTGTGAGCGCCTACGGCCAGTTGAAAAATGGCGCCACCGGAGGAATCGAACCCACGGTGTAGGGATGCGCGATTTGGCGGCTTGGAATTCAAGCAGCATCACCGATGGACTCGGCATCTAAGAAAGTGTAGTTCCGCAGAAACCTTCCGGAGAGGGTGCCGTCAGCCTGCAGAAGGAGGGCACAATATGATTGGAATGAATTTTGGGGGATTTGTAACGCTTTTGATCTTAGGTTTGATTGCAGGACTCGTCATTCATTTCATCATCCGCTACCGGATGTTGGGAGGCTTTGACGGGTTCATGTCAAAGTGGATCGCAGGCTGGATCGGGGGATGGCTCGGCAGCCCCGTTCTAGGTCATTGGGGGTTTCAGATTCAAAATATCTACGTTATTCCCGCGTTGGTGGGAGCGTTTATTGGCGCGTTCGCGTTCCCGGCACTGATGAAAACATCAGTCGGTGTACGAGAACCGAAAGCTACAACGGCTCCTGCTATCCCTGCCGAAATGCTGAGGAAAGCTAGCTAACCGCTGCGGCACCCGATCCGGATCGTGCGGAAGCCAAGAACCCGCAAGCCGACATCGCCACCAGAAACCGGCAACTCACTTTGAACAGTCCAACCAGGAATCGCCGCGCGGCATTGATGATCCTGCTTTGCAACCTTCACGCGAATAGCAGGCTCATCAAGAGCAGGGAAGACATGGTGCCGGCGGGGGGAATCGAACCCACGGCCTAGGGATTATGAGACCCTCGCTCTCCCACTGAGCTACGCCGGCACGCGGACGATTCTCGATGCTAAAGGTTCGTTCCGTGAGGTGTCAAGGATGTGTACTCGTCCACATGATTAGTGACACTCGGCTTTCTTTGGTTGAGATCTCCAGCGGTCCAGGAATTCGCGCGGGGTGAGATAACCCAGCGCCTGATGGGGACGCACGGTGTTGTAGATATGCTCCCAGCGGCGCAGTTG
>DATEHV010000022.1:0-11517 GCA_035279445.1 Candidatus Acidiferrales bacterium
GTCCACAACCTCAAAAACATCGACTTCGCAATCCCGCACAACGCCATCACGGTCGTGACCGGCGTGTCCGGCTCGGGCAAGTCGAGCCTCGCCTTCGACACTCTCTACGCCGAAGGCCAGCGGCGCTATATCGAGTCGCTCTCCGCGTATGCGCGGCAATTCCTCGAACGCATCGAAAAGCCCGACGTGGATGAGATCACCGGCATAGCTCCGGCGATCTCCATCCGCCAGAAAAACTCCACGCGCAATCCGCGGTCTACGGTCGCGACGGCGACGGAAATCTACGATTACCTCCGGCTGCTGTATGCCCGCGCCGGACATACCTTCTGCCTGAAATGCGGTGAGGAAGTCCGCAAGGATACGCTCGACGAGATTGCCGCGCGGATTCTGGCGCTGCCCGAAGGCCGGCGATTTTACGTGCTGTACAAACTCTCCATGGGATCTGAAGCCGGCGGTGGAACGCAAGAGCCACCTGGGACGCGGGCGAGGAAGACGGCCCGCCCCGCCCCGGAAACGATTCGGCAAGCGCTGACCAGTTTGCGGAAACGCGGATTCAACCGGCTGTATCAAGTCGGACGTATGTTCGAGTTCTCGACGCCCGAGGAATTGCTCGACGTCGATTTCTCGAAACCGGTGCACGTGCTGGTTGACCGGCTCGCACTTTCCCCGGACATTCGCTCGCGGCTCATGGACTCCATCGAGATCTGCTACCGCGAGGGCCGAGGCGAGGCGGTCCTGGAGTTCCCGGCCGATTCGCCAGGCGGTGCCGCCGAAAGGCTTGTTTTCAATGAGCGGCTCGATTGCAAGAAATGTGGGGCGATCTATCAGGAGCCGGAGCCTCGCCTTTTCTCGTTCAACAATCCCTACGGCGCGTGTCCCCGGTGCCAGGGCTTCGGCAATACGATCGATTTCGATCTCGATCGCGTGGTGCCGGACAAGGGAAAGTCGCTCGCCGAAGGAGCGATCGAGCCTTGGACGAAACCGCGTTACAGGCAACTCGCCATTGAAATGCGGCGGTACGCGCGGTCGAAAGGAATTCCCTTTGACGCTCCGTTCCGCGATCTGACATCCGTCCAGCGCGACTCCATTATCGAGGGCGATCGGGAAGAAGATTTTCCGGGCGTGAAGGGATTTTTTGGTTGGCTCGAGCGCAAGAAATACAAATTGCACGTTCGCGTCTTTCTGAGCCGCTACCGGGGCTATGCGCGGTGTTCCGACTGCCAGGGAACGCGGCTCCGAGCCGAGGCCCGCGCCGTCAGAATCGCCGGCCGCGCCATCACGGAAGTCTGCCAGATGACGGTGAAGGAGGCTCGGCCCTTCTTCGATGGCCTGCATCTGAGCGCCGCCGAGACCGTGATCGCCGAGAAAGTGCTGGAAGAAATTCAGCAGCGGCTCCGATTTCTCGATGAAGTGGGGCTCGACTATCTCAGCCTCGACCGGCTTACCTCCACGCTCTCGGGCGGCGAGGCCCAGCGCATTCAGCTGGCGACGTCGCTGGGATCTCACCTTGTGGGCGCGCTCTATGTGCTGGACGAGCCCTCAATCGGTCTCCATCCGCGGGACACAAACCGGCTGATCGACATCCTGAAAGGACTGCGCGATCTCGGCAATACGCTGCTGGTGGTGGAGCACGATCCGGATACCATTCTGGCGGCGGACCACATTCTCGACCTCGGTCCCGGCGCGGGCGAACACGGCGGCGAGCTTATCTTCGCCGGAACGCGCGAAAATCTGCTCGCGGACACCCAGTCGCTGACGGCTCGGTATCTGCGCGGGGAAATGAAGATTGCGGTGCCCACGCGCCGCCGCAAGCCGCAGGGCAAGTTCCTGAAAATCACCGGGGCGCGCAGTCACAATCTTCGCGGCATTGACCTGACCATCCCGCTGGGGATGCTCGTGGCCGTGACGGGAGTCTCCGGCTCCGGCAAATCGACTCTGGTCTACGACGTGGTGTACAAGGCGCTCGAAGCCAAGCGCGCGGGAGGCAATTGGCGCGAATCCTGCGATCGAATCGAGGGGGACGCGGCAATTCCCGCGGTCGAGATGGTGGACCAGTCCCCGATCGGGCGGACGCCGAGGTCGAACCCAGCCACCTATCTGAAAGCCTTCGACGCGATCCGCGACGTCTTCGCCGCAACTCCGGAGGCGAAAAAGCGCGGCCTCGGAGCGGGACACTTCTCCTTCAACATTCCGGGCGGGCGGTGCGAGGCATGCCAGGGCGACGGGACAGTAACCGTCGAGATGCGGTTTCTCGCCGATGTGGAGCTCGTTTGTGAAGAGTGCCGCGGCACGCGATACAAGAGCAGCGTTCTCGAAGTCTATTACCGGGACAAGAATATTCACGATGTCCTGCAGATGACCGCGCGAGAGGCGTTCGCCTTCTTTGCGGCGCATCCGAGAGTTACGGCCCGCCTTCGCGTGCTCGAAGAGGTCGGACTCGGTTACCTGCGGCTCGGCCAGTCCGGCACGACACTTTCCGGAGGCGAGGCGCAACGCCTGAAACTGGCTGCGCATCTCACGCGGCAGGACAACAGCGGTATCCTGTATATCTTCGATGAGCCGACGACAGGATTGCACTTCGACGACATTCAGAAACTTTTGACGGCTTTCCGGAAGTTGATCGAAGGCGGCGCTTCCGTGCTCATCATCGAACACAACCTGGACGTGATCAAATCCTCGGACTGGATGATCGACCTCGGTCCTGAAGGGGGCGACGCCGGAGGCAGAATCGTCGCCGCGGGAACCCCCGAGCAGGTGGCGCGAAACTCGCAGTCACACACCGGCATATGCCTGGCGCGTGTGCTGAATTCGCGCAACGGAGCCAATCGCGAGAGCCATGTTCAACCGGCAAAGGAATCCGGCGAAAACCGGCCAACCATCGAACGCCGTTGAAAAACGGCTTTCTGAACTGACCGGCGCGAACCGGGGGAGCGGTACGACAGGCATGAGGCTCTTCTCCAAAGCGCTCACGTGCTGCGCGCTCTGCCTTCTGTGGGGCGCACTCCAACTGACCTATCCGCAAACGGTCGGCGTCACCCGAAAACATGTTCCGGCAGATCCCGCGGCGGCGGCGCTCAACCGTCTCATCGACGACGCGCAGGAGGCGGTCAACCGGCAGGATTTTGACGCTGCCGCGAAGGACTATCAGGACTACCTCGCCCAGAAACCGGACGACGCGGCCGTTCACTACGACTTGGGCTACGTGTACACGGCGCTCCATCGGCCCGCGGACGCGAAATCCCAATACGAACGCGCGATTTCGCTCGATTCGAAAATGGCGCCGGCATACCTGAATCTTGGGCTGACGCTGATGGGAACCGACGCAGCCGCCGCTGCGGACGCGCTGAATCATGCCGTCGCGTTAATGCCCGGCCAGGCGCGGCCGGTGCTGCTGCTGGGAGAGGCGCTGGAACGCAGCGGCAAGCTCGCACCGGCCATCGAACAATACCAAGCGGCAGAGAAATTGGACGCCAAGGATCCCGAGACTCGCGTTACTCTCGGCCGTGCGCTGCTCTCGGCCAACCGCCCGAACGATGCCGAAGCGGAGTATCGCGCCGCGCTGGAGCTGCAACCGGCGCCGGCGGCGCTCGCCGAGGCGCACCGGGGCCTCGCACTGGCGTTGATCGCCGAAAAAAAGCCTGAGGAGGGAGCGCGGGAGATGGACGTTTATCTCCAGGCGGCGCCGGGAGACAAGGACGCTCGCGTCGAACGTGCATCGGCGCTCGTGGACCTCGGCAAGGAAGACGACGCTCTCGCCGAACTCGATCGCGCGACCGGTGGCGTGCCGGAAGGACTGCGCGCGCTGAAACTGCGGTCGGAAATTTACTGGGACAAGAAACGCTACGACGATGCCCTGGCCGTGCTCGTGAATGCGGCGGCGATCGCTCCGCGCGACCCGGACATCTCCGCGCGGCTGGGTGAGGTCTATCTCAAGAAGAAAGATTTCGCCGATGCGGTGCGCTGGCTCGGCGCAGCGTACAGCATGAACTCGCAGGCGAACGATCTGCTGGCCGATTTGATGGACGCCGAGTACGAGAGCAAGAATTATTCCGCGGCACTGCAGCTGTTGGATGTGTTGTCGAAGCGTCAGGAACTTCCGCTCGGAAGCTGGTACCTGCGCGCGGCCTGTTACGATAAACTAGGGCAACCGGCCGAAGCGCTGGACGCGTATCAACGGTTTCTTCAATTGAACAAGGACGAGAACAGCGATATGTACTTTGTGTCAACCGCGCGCGTGCGAGTGCTCACCCGCGAGCTGCAGGACAAGAAGAAGAGGTAGAGGCTTGGCAGGGATGCTCCGTATCGGCGGATTCGGTCTGCTGTTCGCGTTCCTGACCTTTCCGGCTCTTCCCCAGAACAAAACCGCTGATTTGCGCTCTCGTTTTGTCCGCGAATCCAATCCGGTCCAGCAGGCCAAGCTCCTGCCGCAGCTCGGCGACGCTGAGTTTCAGGACATCGATAAAGACGTCACGGCAGGACGCTTGCCCGACGCTCTCGCCATTCTTGAACAATATCGGGCGGAAGCTCAGACGTGCCAGAAGAGTCTCGATGCAGCGGAGATCGACGCCGAGAAACACTCATCGGGATTCAAACAGTTGCAGATATCCCTCCGGGAATCGCTGCGCCGCCTGGACACCTTTCTCAGCGGGATGACGTCCGACGAGCAGGTTCCCTTCCTCGACGTGCGCAAGGATCTTGCGGAGATGAACCGGCATTTGATTCGCGAGCTGTTTCCGCACGGACCGGCGGCGAATTCCGAGCGGTCTGCGCCCGAGCACTAGCAGGCGCCGGACAGGAGTTCCGATGGGACAACGTCAACTTCTCTTTGCAGCCATCGCATCGTTGATCCTCGCTGGAGTTGCCGCCGCGCGCGCCGCCGGCGCCGCTCTGCCGCAGAAAGATTACCTGAGCGAGGAAGAGGCCGACAAAATTCGCGACGCTGACACGCCCTCACTCCGCATTAAGCTCTATATTTCATTCGCCGAAGACCGGCTGAAAAAGTTCGATTATGAACTGAATCGCGCCACGCCGGAGCGCCGGAGGACGGAAATCCTCAACAGCCTGCTGAACGGATACGCCGGCTGCGTGGACGACGCCGCAGACCAGATTGACATGGCCCGCGAAAAGCAGCGGGATATCCGCGACGCTTTGAAGTTGATGCGCGCCAAGGAAAAGGAGTTTCTCGAGCAGCTCGAGAAGTACGACAAGGGCGGACAGGACCTCGAGACTTACCGCGACACCCTTGAAGACGCGATCGAGGGCACCAAGGATGCCATCTCCGATGCGGAGGCCGCCGAAAAGGAAATGCTGCCCCCGCCGGTTCGGAGGAAGCAGTGAAGACGATGTCCGGCGCGAGAATGATTCGGGGCCGCGCCGTGCCTGGCGCCGCCAGGGTTTTTCAGCGGATCTACACGCGGCTCGGGTGTGCGGGCCGCCCTCCGCACTTCGTCGTCGAATTTCATCCCTATGCGGACTTGACGCACACAATCCGGCTCCGCGAGGATACAGCGCAGGTCCGCCTCTCTGACGTGCTCCGGCACGCGCCTCCGTCAGTGGTGGAGGCTGCAGCCGCGATTCTACTCGCCCGATTGTACCGACGGCGCCCGCCCGACGAATTGCTCGACCTATATCGGAAATTCTCGCATTCCCGTTCCACGCGCCGGCGGCTTCTGGAGGTGCGGCGGAGGCGCGTGCGACGCATGGAGCATCGCCCGGCGGGGGCCTACCATAACCTCGAGCCTATGTTCGACCGCTTGAACCGGCGCTACTTCGAGGATTCCCTCACCCGTCCGCGCCTGGGGTGGAGCGCCCGGACCTGGCGCACGCAGCTGGGCTGTTTCGACCCCGCACTCAACCAGATCGTCATGAATCGCCAGCTCGATCACGGAAATGTCCCTGAGTACGTCGTGGCGTACGTCCTGTACCACGAAATGCTCCACCTGAAACACCCCATGCGCTTCGCGCGCTGCCGTCGAGAATCACATTCGCCGCAGTTCCGCAGGGAGGAAAGGCGGTTTACGGATTACACACGCGCGGTGCGGTTTCTCGCCACTTTTCCCACCGTCGCGAGACGATAAGCGCAATGATTGAAGCGGGTTGCGGCTTTCTGCTCTCCGCGCGGCTTCCTGCTTGTGATTGTAAGCAGGAGGACCCGCGGCTTGGAGCGCAGAGGCTCGCCGCCATACTAGTGCGAGTGAAATGAGAGTGCCGTCTCCCAACAACATTCAGATGGGGATGCGCCGCATCGAGCGGCGCGAATGGCTGCTGTGGTCTTCCGCAATCCTCGTGACCCTGCTGCTGACGCTGGGCATGATTTCGTTCAGCATCCCTACGCTGCGCGAGTTCACCGGCGATTTTGACACCCTGCATTTGAACATGGCTGTCCGCGGGCTGGTCGGCCTCGTGCTGCTGTTTGACGTCTACACGATCTATCAGCAGGTCCAGATATACCGTATTCGGCATCAGCTGGTGCAGCGCGAGCAGCTCTTCCGGCTCATCAGCGAAAACGCCGCAGACATGATCACGGTCGTGGAACCCGATGGCCAGCGTCTCTACAGCAGCCCCGCCTACGAACGTGTGCTGGGCTACGGGCCAGAAGAGCTTCAAAACACTTCGGCATTTGAGCAGGTCCACCCGGACGATCTCAGCTTGGTCCAGGAAGCGGCGGCGGAGGCACGCAATGGCGGAGTCGGTCGCACGATTCAATACCGCATGCACCACAAAGACGGCAGCTGGCGCACGATCGAGTCGAGAGCCAGCGCGATCTCGAACGCGCAAGGAGTCGTGTCCAACCTGGTAATCGTGAATCGCGATGTCAGCGAGCGCAGGCAGCTGGAGGAACAGTTTCGGCAGGCCCAGAAAATGGAGGCGGTAGGCCGGCTCTCCGGCGGCGTCGCCCACGATTTCAACAATCTGCTGGGAGTGATTATCGGCTACGCCGAATTCCTTCAGGAACGCATGGACCAGGAAAATGCGCTTCGTGGCAGCGTCGACGAAATCTTGAAGGCGGGAAAGCGCGCGGCATCGCTTACGCGTCAGCTGCTGGCCTTCAGCCGCCAGCAAGTTCTAGATCCAAAGGTCCTGGATCTGAACGCTGTGGTCGCCGACATCGAAAAAATGCTCCGCCGGCTCATCTCGGAAGATATCGAGCTCACCACTTATCTGAATTCTGATCTCGGAAGAGTGAAGGCCGATCAAGGACAGCTCGAACAGGTGCTCATGAACCTGGCTGTAAACGCGAAGGACGCCATGCCGCACGGCGGGGGACTGGTGATCCAGACGGAAAACATGATGATGGACCAAAAGTTCGTGCGCCGCTATCCCTATCCGGTGCAACCCGGTCCCTACGTCTGCCTTACGGTAACCGACACGGGAATCGGAATGGACGCGGAGACGAAGGCGCGCGCCTTTGAACCGTTTTTCACCACCAAGGAAAAGGGAAAGGGGACGGGCCTGGGCCTCTCCACGGTCTATGGAGTCGTGAAGCAAAGCGGAGGCTACATCGACATTTACAGCTCTCCCGGCGCCGGCACCACGTTCAAAATCTACCTTCCCCGCGTGGACGAGGCCATCAAGTCCGAAACCCAGTCCGCCACTCCGGCGACCGCCTTTGACGGAAACGAAACGATTCTGCTGGCCGAAGACGAGACGTCCCTGCGCACCTTGACGCGCTCCACGCTCGAACTCTGCGGGTACAAGGTGCTCGAAGCCAAGGACGGCGTCGAGGCGCTCGAGATCAGCGAACGCCACACGGGTCCAATCGATCTCCTGCTGACCGATATCGTCATGCCGGGGATGGGCGGACGCGCCCTAGCGCAGGAATTGACGCGCCGCCGGCCCGAAGTCCGGCTCGTGTACATGTCCGGGTACACGGGACAAGCGGTTGGGGCGCAGGGACCGGTCGAACCCGGCAGCGTGTTTCTCGCAAAACCGTTTACACGTGAGACTTTAACTCGCAAGTTACGAGAGGCGTTAGGTCGCCCTGCGGTGACGCAAACCAAGTGAGGTCACTGCACCGGCGCAAAACCTGGCGAAACACTTCGTAGTTCCGGAGGCCGGGCCATGCCGAAAATCATGATCGTCGACGATGACGAAGCGATTCGTGGGCTGCTTCGCCTGCGTCTCTCGGACGCGTATCAGGTCGTCGAAACGGGCGATCCGGAGCAGGCGCTCGCGCTTGCTCTCGAGCACAAACCCGACGCAATATTGTTGGATCTCATGATGCCCGGATTTTCGGGATTCGAGCTTTGCCAGAGCCTTCACACCCTCAGCTACACCTCCCGCATTCCCATTTTTGTGATTACGGGCGAGGCGGGCACCAAATATAAGGAGCACTGCGAAAGCCTCGGCGCCCGTGGATATTTTCACAAGCCCTTGGATTTCGCGGCGCTGAAAGCCACGCTCGCGGATGAATTGAAGGGCAAACAACCAGAACGCCGCGCTCACAAGCGCGTACAGATGCGTGTAATCCTCAAACTGCGCGGATCGGACGCCGATGGACATCCCTTCGAGGAATCGACCACCACCGAGAATGTCAGCGCCGGCGGATTCCTCTGCAACTGCAAGGCGTCCTTGGTGAGAGGCTCGCCCGTGGAAGTCTTTCTGGCATCGGGCGGACAGGAGCGTTTTGCAGGACGCGCCATAGTCGTGCGCCGTGAATCGCCCAATTCCCCGTGGCAGCGATACGGGTTCCAGTTCTCGGAAACCACATCGGACTGGGTGCTCCAGGATAAATAGGCCGCCTCGAACGTCGATCCTTCATCCCGCCTGATGCGGCCGGTCCCGGATGACGACCCTCAGCTCGCCTTGAGCTTTTCGATTTTCCCCTGAATTTTCTTTGCGTCCGGAGCCTTCGGAAAGACCCGCAGATATTCCTGGTAGTATTTTAGGGCGCCGATTTTGTCGCCCTTCTTCTCGTACGCTTCGGCGATCAAAAGGCGCGGCTTGGCGAAATTGGATCGCACGCGAATTGCATCCTGGAAGCGCGAGATGGCCGCGTCGTAATCGCCCTTGTGCATGTAGAACGTCCCCACCTCGATATCCTCCTCGGCGGACGCCGGATCGAACGTTTCCGAATCCTGCTGGGCGGCCGGCGGCTGGCTCTGAGCCTTTTGCGAAGCGGGCGGCGGCTGCGGCGCAGGCTTGTTCTGTCCCGCGGCGAGCGCGGGAATCACAATGAACAAACCAAGAAGGAGGAATCGACCTGTCGACCCCGGCATAGGCTTTCTAGTTGTGCCTCGTTGCGTTTGCTATCATCAAAGTTGTGTCGTTATGCGGAGGGCCGGAACCCGCGCTCCGCATCCATTGTAGCGCTCCACAAATGGAACTCAGCGAAAAAGTCGATCAGCTGCCCGCGCAGCCCGGCGTCTACATGTTTCAGGACGCCGGCCAATCGATCCTCTACGTCGGTAAGGCTCGTTCCCTGCGCAGCCGCGTCAAGTCCTACTTCCTGGAATCGAGATGGCAGGATGCCAAGACGGGATCGCTCGTGCGTGAAATTGCCGACTTGGATTACATCGTCGTTGACAACGAGAAGGAAGCGCTCGCGCTCGAGAATAACCTAATCAAGCGCCACAAACCGAAGTTCAATATCCTCCTCCGCGACGACAAAACCTACCCCTATATTCGCTACACCGCCTTCGAAAAATATCCTCGCGTCTACGTGACGCGACGGCTGAACAAGGATGGCTCGATCTATTTCGGGCCGTACTTTCCGGCGAGCCTTGCCTACCGCTTGGTTCACTTGATTCACAAGCATTTCCTGGTCCCTTCGTGCACCGTGGATCTCGAGCGGCGCCACCCGCGGCCCTGCCTGCAGTACTACATTCACCGCTGCCTCGGCCCCTGCGCCGGGCTGGTAGCGGACGAGCGCTACGCCGAATCCGCGCGTGACGTCCGGCTGTTTCTGGAAGGGCGGCGCAACGACCTGTCGCGCAGCCTGAAGGAACGCATGGCACGCGCCTCAGACGAGCAGCGTTACGAGGAAGCAGGAGGCTACCGCGATCTCCTCCGCACACTCACCGAGATGGAGGAGCGGCAGAAAATCGCCGCAGCGGAAGGCGACGATACGGACGTGCTCGCGTGGTATGCCGAGCCGCCGCAAATCGCCGTCAACCTTTTCCACTTACGCGGAGGGCGGGTCGTCGACCGGCGGGATTTCTATTGGGAGGACCTCGAGGAATTCCACCCGGTCGAATTCCTGCCTTCCCTGCTGAAACAGCTCTATCTCGACGCGGCGTATCTTCCGCGCTACATTCACACGCCCCTGGATTTTGAGGAGCGCCCGCTGCTTGAGGGCGTCCTGTCGGAGACCGCGGGGCATCGCGTCGAAATCCTGAATCCACAGCGCGGCCAGAAGCATGCCTTTCTCGAGCTGGTCGAGAAGAACGCGAACCACTCATTCGTTCAGCGTTTCCGGGTGCTGCGGCCCAGCTCAAAGTCCATCGCCGACGCGCTGGAAGCCGCGTTGGCGCTCCCGGCGCTCCCGAAACGTATAGAGTGCTTCGATATCTCCCACATACAGGGATCGGACACCGTTGCGTCGATGGTCGTATGGGAGGACGGGCGGATGAAGAAGTCCGAATATCGGAAATTCATCATTCGCGGCGACTCCATGCCCGAAGGCGCGGATAAATCCCAGGGCTTGCTGCGTGACGATTTTGCGAGCATGCGAGAAGCGGTCGAACGCCGCTATCGCCGTCTGCAGGACGAGGGCCGGCAACTCCCGGGCCTGGTCCTGATCGATGGGGGAATCGGGCAACTGCACGCAGCTGCTCAAGCGTTGGAGAAGCTCGAAATAATCAATCAGTCGCTGGCCAGCATCGCCAAGAAAGAAGAGATCCTCTACGTGTTTGGGCGCGAGAACGAGCCCATCGCTCTCGATCATCACTCCCCGGTGCTGCACCTGATTCAGCAGATTCGCGACGAGACGCACCGTTTCGCCGTCACGTTTCACCGCCAGCGCCGGTCGAGCGGCCGCATACGAACGTCGCTTGTGGAAATTCCCGGCGTCGGCGAGCGGACGGCGCAAAAGCTTCTCCGGCGATTCGGGAGCGTCGCCCGCCTGCGGCAACTGAGCGTCGAGGAGCTGGCGGCCGCGCTGCCCCGCGCCCAGGCGCAGCGCGTCTTCGGCGCCCTGCGCTCGACTCCCGAGAGCGAGTCCGCGCCATCTCAAGAATAGCTAGCGACGGTTTTTGCGGTAGACCGCCGCGCCTTTCTCGCGAGCGTTGTCTCCACAACGCGTCTGCGCCCGATCGACGATCTGTTACTATTTCCGGCGATCGGGGCAGGAGACTCCCGCATGGCACTTTTGGATCCTGAAGACAGCGGCGCTGCCAGGTCACAGGCCGGCGGATTGGCGCGCCTCGGAATGGCGTTCGCCGATTCGTCCGAACGCTGGTTTCCGGATGCTTTTGTGTTTGCCCTGGTGGCGCTGGTCATCGTTTTCTTCGCCGGACTCATTTCAGGGACCTCCATTCCGGATTTGGTTCGATTCTTTGGCGAGGGATTTTGGAGCCT
>DATEHV010000023.1:0-2154 GCA_035279445.1 Candidatus Acidiferrales bacterium
CCGTTCGCAGCGCCCTGGACTTCCGGTAGTTCCCGCTCCCCGGGTCGAAACGCGGGACGGGAACCCCGATTCGATACCCCTTCCGGAGGATCTCGCATTCTCGAACGGGCTTGGGGGCTTCGATGAGAACGGCCGCGAATACGCCACGATTCTCAGCGAAGGATTGCAAACACCGGAGCCCTGGATCAACGTGATTGCAAATCCTTCATTCGGATTTTTAGTGTCGGAATCGGGCGCCGGGTATACGTGGTCGCTCAACAGCCACGAGAATCAACTGACGCCTTGGAGCAACGATCCTGTGTGCGATCCGCCGGGCGAGGCCTTCTACATTCGAGACGAAAGCACTGGTGAAATATGGAGCCCCACGGCTTCGCCAATCCGGCAGGAAGCCGCGGTATATATCGCGCGCCACGGCCAGGGCTATAGCCGCTTTCAACATTCATACCGCGAAATTTTAAGTGAGCTGGTGCAATTCGTGCCCCCGACGGATTCGATCAAGATTTCAAGGCTTACCTTGCGGAACAATTCCGACCGCTCGCGCCGCCTCTCCATAACCGCTTATGCGGAATGGGCGCTAGGCAGTTCGCGCAGTGCAATGTCGCCCTATATCGTCACGGAGTTGGACGAACAGACGGGGGCGCTCTTCGCGCGGAATATGTGGGGCGGCGCATTCGCGGGACGCATCGCTTTCACGGACCTGGGAGGACGCCAGATCGACTGCACGGCGGACCGCAAGGAATTTCTCGGGCGGAATGGCTCGCTCGAACATCCAGCCGCTCTAAAACGCACGGATCGGCTATCTGGAAAAGTGGGAGCGGGGCTTGACCCGTGCGCGGCGCTGCAAACGTTTGTTGAATTGCGTCCTGGCGCGTCCGAGGAAATCGTCTTTTTCCTGGGCCAGACAGAAAGCCGTGAAGCTGCCCGAGAACTGCTGGTACGTTATCGCGCCGCTGATTTAGATGATGTCCTTCGCCAAGTTACGGACGCATGGGAGAGCATCCTGAGAGCCGTCCAGGTTACCACGCCGGAGCCGGCCATGGATCTGTTGCTCAATCGATGGCTACTGTATCAGACGCTAGGGTGCCGCGTGTGGGCCAGGGCAGGTTTTTATCAGGTCAGCGGCGCCTACGGATTCCGCGATCAGCTGCAGGATGTGCTGGCGCTCTGCGTCGCGAAGCGCGATGTCGCACGCCAGCAATTGCTGAGAGCGGCGGCGAGGCAGTTTGTCGAAGGAGATGTGCAGCACTGGTGGCACCCCCCTTCGGGTCGAGGAGTCCGGACGCGCATCTCGGATGACCTCCTCTGGCTGCCGTATGCGGTAAGCCGGTTCATCGAGGTTACCGGCGACATGAGCGTACTCGACGAAACCGTGCCGTTTCTGGAAGGAGAAGCGCTCAGCGAAGGGCAAAACGTATCGTATTTTCAGCCCACGGTATCGCAGAAGAAAGGAACATTGTTCGAACATTGCGCCCGGGCGGTGGATCGAAGCCTCGCGGTGGGCAAGCATGGGCTGCCGCTCATGGGGACAGGCGACTGGAATGACGGAATGAATCTTGTGGGGGAACACGGCCAGGGTGAAAGCGTGTGGCTAGGGTGGTTTTTGCATGTGGTGCTCTCGGATTTCGCGAAACTCGCGGATCTGCGCGGTGAGCAGAAGCGCGCCGAAACGTGGCGGCTGCATGTCACGGCGCTGAAGGCGGCGCTTGAGCGAGAGGCATGGGACGGCGAGTGGTACCTTCGAGCTTACTTCGACGACGGGACACCGCTCGGATCGGCGAAAAATGAGGAGTGCCGGATTGACTCGATCGCGCAATCGTGGGCGGTGATCAGTGGAGCGGCGGATCCAGGACGGGCGGCGCGGGCTATGGCTGCGGTCGACCAGCATTTGGTGCGGCGGCAGGAGGAAATCGTGTTGCTGCTGACTCCGCCATTTGACCGAGGACCAGCCGAACCCGGCTATATCAAAGGATATGTTCCCGGCATCCGAGAAAACGGAGGGCAATACACGCATGCCGCGGCGTGGTGCGTGCTGGCGTTTGCAAAGCTGGGAGACGGACAACGAGCCACTGACCTATTCCAGATGCTGAATCCGATCAACCACGCGAGATCGCGTGCCGATGTGCAGCGTTACAAAGTGGAGCCGTACGTGGTGGC
>DATEHV010000024.1:0-3157 GCA_035279445.1 Candidatus Acidiferrales bacterium
CCCTCCCGAAGATTTCTCATGACGGAAACAACTTGCAAGCGCGAGATCGAGCTGGAGATTCCGGCGGAAAACGTCCAGAAAGCCGCGGAGAAAGTGGCGCGGGATATCGCGCGCATCGCGCGTGTTCCCGGATTTCGCCCGGGCAAGGCGCCGGTGACCCTGGTGCGCCGCCGCTTCGCAGGAGACATCGAGGGCGAAGTAGTGCAGTCGCTGGTGCCGGAATATCTCGAGAAGGCGCTTGACGAAAAGAAACTCGTCCCGGTCACCCGCCCGGCGGTGGACCGGGTCCATTTCAAGGAAGGCGAGCCGCTGCGCTTCCGCGCGGTCTTCGAAGTGCTTCCCGCGTTCGATCTGGCCGATTACAAGAATCTGCAGGTGCAGGTTGACGAAATTCAGATCGGAGACGAGCAAGTCAACAAGGCGCTCGAAGAAATGCGGGAGCGCGCCGCGACATACGTCCCCGTGGAGGGCCGCTCCGCCCAGGATGGCGACTACGTCCTCATCAAGCTGATGGGCACGCCGGCGGGCGGCGGGGAGATGATCCAGGCCGAAAACATTCTTTGCCATCTGGGTGCGGAAGAAACTCTCGAGAGCTTCACGACGAACCTGCGCGGAGCGCACCCCGGGGAAAGCAAGCAGTTTGAATCGCGCTATCCCGACGATTATCCCGACCCAAAGCTCGCGGGAAAAAC
Source organism: Candidatus Acidiferrales bacterium (assembly GCA_035279445.1). GTDB lineage: Bacteria > Acidobacteriota > Terriglobia > Acidiferrales > UBA7541 > Palsa-295. The sequence continues at coordinate 693 of DATEHV010000024.1, forward strand.
GTACAACTACTCGGTGGATGTCCAGGGAATCAAGGAAAAGAAGCTGCCCGAGCTGAACGATGAGTTTGCCAAGGACGCGGCCGGCGAGCAAGGCGGCGTCACGACGCTCGAGGAGTTGCGCAAGAAGATCCGCGAAAATCTCGACGCGGCGAAGGAACAGCAGCAGAACGCGCAGGCGCGCGAAAAAATCCTCGAACTGCTGGTCAAGCAGCACGATTTCCCCGTTCCGGAAGCGCTGGTGGAAAATCAGATGGACGTGCGGCTGGAGCGCGTGGTGAGGTCCCTTGCGGCGCGAGGAGTGGACCCTCGCGCGGTGAACGTGGACTGGGTTTCGCTGCGAAGGAGGCAGCGCGAGGCCGCGGTGAGCGACGTGAAGGCGGAGTTGCTGCTCGATCGCATCGCGACCGCCGAACACATTGAAGCAACCGACGAAGATGCCGAAAAGGAGATTGTGGCGCTGGCCGAGCGCAGTGGCGAATCGGCTACGGCGTTGCGGGCTCGCTTGACAAAGGAGGGGGCGCTCGATAGGATTAAATCGAAGTTGCGCAGCGACAAAACAGTCGAGTGGCTCTACCGCACCACCCGGATCGAGACGGCGAAGGGCAGTGAAGCGTAGTTTTTAATCCGGGTTCCTCAGCGCGCGATATTATCCAAATGAGACAAACAGACGACGCGGCTCCGCGTGGCACAACGCTCGTTCCCATGGTCGTCGAGCAGACGAACCGTGGCGAGCGCGCCTATGACATTTATTCTCGCCTACTCAAGGACCACATCATATTCATCGGAACTCCGATTGACGATCACGTGGCCAACCTGGTGACGGCGCAACTCCTGTTTCTCGAATCCGAGGACCCGGAGAAGGACATCTCCCTGTACATCAACTCGCCAGGCGGGTCCATTTCGTCGGGAATGGCCATCTACGACACGATGCAGTTCGTGCGGCCCGATGTCGTCACCTATTGCATTGGCCAGTCAGCCTCGATTGCCGCGCTGCTCCTGGCGGCAGGCACACCCAAGAAGCGCTACGCGCTGCCCAATTCCCGCGTGCTGATCCATCAGCCCTGGATGTCCGGCCTTTCCGGACAGGCCACCGACATCGACATCCACGCCAAGGAAATCATCCGCACCCGCGCATCGCTTAACAAGCTCCTCGCGGGGCATACGAGCCAGCCCATTGAGAAAATCGAAAAGGACGTGGAGCGCGATTTCATCATGACGGCGGACCAGGCAAAAGCCTATGGCATCGTGGATGAGATCATCACCAAGCACCGCTAAGGTTCCAAAAGGTTAGCAGTGAAAGCGATGAATTTTTACCCTCGCATCGGCTTCGGTCTTACAATAGAAGGCAGACGGGTGGGTCGTGCCATTGGGAAGGGGCGTTCCTGGTGAAAAGGTTCACTCCAGAAGAACCTTTGCGTTGTTCCTTCTGCCATAAAACGCAGGAGCAGGTGGAGAAGCTCATCAGCTCTCCATCGGAGTACCCGCGTTCCTACATCTGCAACGAGTGCGTGGGCGTCTGCCAGCAGATTCTGGAGGACGAGAAGCGCGAACAGTCCAGCCCGGCGAATCGCCGCCTGCCGCGCCCGCCCGAGATCAAGGCTTTCCTCGATGGATACGTGATCGGGCAGGACAAGACCAAGAAAAAACTGGCCGTGGCCGTTTACAATCACTACAAGCGCATCTTCCTGAACCGCCAGCCGGGCGACGTGGAATTGACGAAGTCGAACATTTTGCTGATCGGCCCGACCGGCACCGGCAAGACGCTGCTGGCGCAGACGCTTTCGCGCATGCTGGATGTGCCCTTCGCGATAGTGGACGCGACCACGCTCACCGAAGCGGGCTACGTGGGCGAAGACGTCGAGAACATTATTTTGAAGCTGTTGCAGGCCGCCGATGGAGACGTCCAAAAGGCGCAGCAAGGCATCATATATATCGACGAGATCGACAAGATTTCCAAGAAAGACGAAAACCCCTCGATCACGCGCGACGTTTCGGGCGAGGGCGTGCAGCAAGCGCTGCTCAAGATCCTCGAGGGCACGGTAGCGAACGTTCCTCCTCAGGGAGGGCGCAAGCACCCGCACCAGGAGTTCACCCCTGTGGATACCACGAACATCCTATTCATCTGCGGAGGCGCCTTCGTGGGGCTGGAGAAGGTCATTGAGCGGCGAGTGGGACAAAAGTCGCTGGGCTTCCACGCGGATTCCGCTCCATCAACGGCCACGCGGCGCAATATCGAGGTGCTTGAACAGGCGCAACCGACAGACCTGATCCGCTACGGCCTGATTCCGGAGTTCGTGGGGCGTTTGCCGGTGGTGGGCGTGCTGAGCGACCTGGACAAGAGCGCGCTCGTGCGCATTCTGACGGAACCAAAGAACGCGCTCGTGCGTCAATACCAAAGACTCTTCGAATTCGAGAACGTGCGGCTGCGGTTTACCGACGACGCCCTCGACACAGTTGCGGAGCTT
>DATEHV010000025.1:0-227297 GCA_035279445.1 Candidatus Acidiferrales bacterium
CCAGCTAGCCGGCGAGCCACAAACTGCAATCTTTCGTCCATCACCGAACACTCCTTCCAAGGCATCACTTCCTCCCTTTAAGGGAGGAAGTGTCACCCATGTGTCCGGTACAATGTGTTACCTATGTCTCAGGCCGCTCATTCAATGACTCAACCGTTCCCCGCTGTTCTCGGCGGATGTCGCGTAACCAAGGACACCGCCTCAATCGGCGCACCTCTTGCGTAATGATGTGCCGGAACTCTGGATCGCGCCGGTGTGCCTAAATCAGGCTTCGGTACGCGTTGACTTGCGTGTCTGCCAACCCTATGCTTGTGCCTCGCTTGCCGACATTTTCCAGTATTTTCCGAAAGATGGTGTCGCCATGAAGAACCGCCACGTGCAGCGGCGTCTCGCCCTTTCATTAGGTGCGTTGTTCGTTATCGCGGCGCTGGGACAAGCGTGGATCGTTCACGCTGGCAAAGACGCGGCGGACGATGCCTCGGCATCCATCCGGCCGGAAGCCATTCGCGCCGATATGCGCTTCCTTGCGGACGATTTGCTTGAGGGGCGAGGGACCGGGACACGGGGACATGAAATTGCGGCAAAGTTCATGGCGTCGGAATTCGAGGCGATGGCGCTCGAACCGGCAGGAGAGAAAGGGACCTACTTTCAAAGCGTGCCGCTGCGTTCGGTACGGCCGGACGAAGATCGCACAACGTTGAGCATCGTGCGAGGAGGGCAAGAGCAAACCTTCACTTTCCGTCAGGATTTCATCAGCGAAGGGAACCCCGGCGAGAAGGACTCTTCTGTGGAAGCATCTGTCGTTTACGTAGGGTTTGGTGTGACCGCGCCCGAACAGAAGTACGACGACTATGCGGGCGTGGAAGCTAAAGGGAAGATCGTAGCTTACGTATTCGGGGCACCGCCACGATTCGAATCCACGATGCGAGCGCATTACAGCTCGGGAGATGTAAAAGCCGCAAACGCAGCCGCGCACGGCGCCGTGGGAACGATCGTGCTCGATAGCCCGGCCTTCGAGCAGCTCTACTCCTTCAAGGATCAAGTGGCCGACCTTGCTTTTCCGAGCCTGCGATGGCTGGATGCACAAGGACGCCCGAGTGATTATTTCCCGGCGCTGCGCGCGAGGGTGGTCCTCAGCATGGCCGGGACTGCGAAAGTGCTCGAAGGGAGCGCGATATCCCCGGAAGAGATTTATGCGGCTGCAAAAGAAGGGAAGCCGCGATCACTCGCCTTGCCGGCGACCGCCAAGATTAGGATCGTATCCAAGTTCGAAGACATGCGCAGTCCAAACGTCGTCGCTCGCCTGCAAGGCAGCGATCCAAAACTGCAAGACGAGTATGTCGTCTTCACGGCGCATTTGGACCATCTCGGGATCGGTGAGCCCGTGAACGGCGACAGAATCTACAACGGCGCGCTCGACAACGCTTCTGGCTCGGCGTGTTTGTTGGAGATTGCGCGGGCGTACAGTCAGATGAAGCCGCGCCCTCGCCGCTCGATCCTCTTTGTGTCTGTAACCGGCGAGGAAGAAGGGCTGCTGGGCTCCGATTATTTCGCGCACTTCCCGACTGTTGCAAAGGACAGTCTGGTGGCCGACATCAACATCGATGGTGCTCCCCTGCTCTGGCCCATCGAGGACCTCGTTGCGCGGGGTGCGGAACATTCCAAGCTCGATCTGCCCGTCCACGAGGCTGCTGCTCGTTTGAATCTTGAAATAAGCCCGGATCCCCACCCGGAACAGGTACTCTTCATTCGCAGCGACCAGTACTCATTTGTGAAACAGGGAATACCTTCGCTCTTTTTGAGTGCCGGCCAAAAGTCGAGCGATCCGAAAATCAAGCCCGAAGAGATACGCAGAGCTTGGCTGGCGACTCGATACCACAAGCCCCAGGATGACATGAACCAGCCCTTCGATTTCGAGTCCGGGTCGAGATTCGCACGTTACAGCTTTCTCGTGGGATACCAGATCGCGCAGCAGAACCTGAGGCCGGCATGGAATACCGGTGATTTCTTTGGTGAGCACTTCGGCAAAAAGAAGGACTGATCTGAAACGAAGCGGGTGCAGAAGCCCGCATCTCGGTCGTTACTGCAAGCGGTGGATTGACCGGACCGGGTTTTCCTGCCACTGCGAATGCGAGGGTCTGCCTCACACCCATCGGCTGTGAAACCGAGTCTGGCGGAAGGTGCGCGCGCTCGTCCCGCCGCCTCCCGTTGAATCTCCTCGCCACCGCCAACCCCATTCCCTGATACGCACGCTTGCAAACGACGCTTGCATGCCGGACCTACGGCTGCTAGAATCAATACCGTACTGGTTTAGTGCTGTATGCTTCGGTGAGGCGAGTCGCGATGGTAAGACTAGGCAAACTAACGGACTACGGGCTGGTCTTGATGACCTGTATTGCGCGCAGCCAGGGAGGGCCCTTGCGAACCGCGCGCGACCTGGCGGGCGAATCCCGTCTCCCGCTTTCCACCGTCAGCAAGCTCCTCAAGGAGCTCCTGCAGAGCGGGCTGCTCGTTTCTCACCGCGGGATCAAGGGCGGCTACGTTCTCGCGAAAGAGCCGCACGTGATTTCACTGGTCGAAATGATCGCGGCGATCGAAGGGCCGATGGCGCTCACCGAGTGCAGCACGGACATCACCGGGCTTTGCAATCTCGAGCCTTGCTGCCCCATCAAGACCAATCAGCAGATCATCAATCAGGCCGTCCGGGGTGTTCTGGAAAGAATCACTCTCGCCGATCTGATTCATCCCCTGCGCTTGACGACCATACAGGACACGCGGGGAAGAGTTGTGCCGATGATCGCATCGGGGAGAATTCAATGAGTTCGAATACGGACGCGATCCGGGACCTGGCGCAGCAGGAATACAAGTGGGGATTCGTCACGGACATCGGCGAAGACCGCGCGCCCAAGGGCCTGAGCGAAGACATCATCCGCTTCATTTCCGCAAAAAAGAATGAGCCGGAATTCATGCTCGAATGGCGCCTCAAGTCGTTTCGCCACTGGGACTCGCTCGAGAAAAAGCAGGCGGAACCGAAGTGGGCGAATATCAAGTACGGTCCCATCGATTATCAAAACATCTCTTACTATTCCGCGCCCAAGCAGAAACCGAATCTGAAGAGCCTGGAGGAACTTGATCCCGAGATCCTGCGCACCTACGAAAAGCTCGGCATTCCGCTCGCGGAACAGAAGATGCTCGCCGGCGTGGCCGTGGATGCCGTGTTCGACAGCGTTTCCGTCGCCACGACGTTCAAGGCAAAGCTGGCCGAGGCGGGCGTCATTTTCTGCTCGTTCTCCGAGGCCGTGCAGAAGCATCCCGAGCTCGTGAAGAAGTACCTGGGTTCCGTGGTGCCGCACACCGACAACTTTTTCGCTTCGCTCAACGCCGCCGTCTTCACCGATGGGTCGTTCGTCTACGTGCCCAAGGGCGTGAAGTGTCCAATGGAGCTTTCCACCTATTTCCGCATCAATGCGGCGGAGACCGGGCAGTTCGAGCGCACGCTCATCGTCGCGGACGAAGGCGCCTCGGTGAGCTATCTCGAGGGTTGCACCGCGCCGATTCGCGATGAAAACCAGCTTCACGCTGCTGTGGTCGAATTGATCGCCCTCGACGACGCCCAGATCAAGTACTCCACCGTGCAGAATTGGTATCCGGGCGATAAGAACGGCAAGGGCGGGATCTACAACTTCGTCACCAAGCGCGGCGCCTGCCGGGGCAAGAATTCGAAAATCTCCTGGACACAGGTGGAAACCGGATCGGCCATCACCTGGAAATATCCGAGCTGCATCCTGCAGGGCGAAAACTCCGTGGGCGAGTTCTACTCCGTCGCGCTCACGAACAATTATCAGCAGGCCGATACGGGCACGAAGATGATTCACATCGGCAAAAATACACGCAGCACCATCGTGTCGAAGGGCATCTCCGCTGGCCACGGACAGAACACCTATCGCGGCCAGGTGATGATTCTAAGGGGCGCCGCGGGCGCGCGAAACTATACCCAGTGCGACTCGCTCCTGATCGGCGAAAAGTGCGGTGCGCACACATTTCCGTATATCGAGGTGAAAAACTCGTCGGCGCGCATGGAACATGAAGCCTCCACATCGAAGATCGGCGAGGACCAGCTTTTTTATCTCCGCCAGCGCGGGCTGAAGGCCGAAGACGCGGTGTCGATGATCGTCAACGGCTTCTGCAAGCGCGTCTTTCGCGAGCTGCCCATGGAGTTCGCCGTCGAGGCGCAGAAACTGCTGAGCGTCAGCCTCGAAGGCAGCGTCGGCTAGGCAATCCAAATCGCTACAGATGTGGAAACTGGAACGGCGCTAACCGGTTGAAAACGAAAGAGGAGGCCCGAGTTTAATCGCTGCACTCTGGGCCGCGTGGACGGCAGAAAAGGGAAAAAATGAGCTTGCTGGAAATCAAGAATCTGCACGTCCGGGTCGAGGACCGCGAAATCCTCAAAGGCATCGATCTGAAATTGAATGCGGGCGAGGTCCATTCGATCATGGGACCGAACGGCTCCGGAAAAAGCACGCTCGCTCAGGTGCTCGCCCGCCGCGAGAATTACACTGTCACGTCCGGCGAAGCGTTCTTCAACGGCAGGGACCTGCTCGCGATGAAACCGGAGGAGGCTGCATGCGAGGGGCTTTTCCTCGCTTTTCAGTATCCCGTCGAGATTCCCGGCATCAGCAACGCGTACTTCCTGCGTTCCGCGCTCAATGCCATTCGCAAGTATCGCGGGCAGGACGAAATGGACGCGATGGATTTTCTTCCCAAGCTGCGCGAAAAAATAAAGCTGCTCGACATGGACGAAAAGTTGCTGAATCGTTCCGTGAACGAGGCCTTCTCCGGCGGCGAAAAGAAGCGCAATGAAATCCTGCAGATGGCGGTGCTCGAACCGAAGCTCGCGATTCTGGACGAAACCGATTCCGGCCTCGACATTGACGCGCTGCGGATTGTCGCCCAGGGCGTCAACGCCATGCGCAATCCGGAGCGCGCCATTCTGGTGGTGACTCACTACCAGCGCTTGCTCAACTACATCGTGCCGGACCGCGTTCACGTGCTCGTCGAAGGGCGCATCGTGCGCTCGGGCGGGCCGGAACTTGCGCTCGAACTCGAAGACAAGGGCTACGCAACTTTCGAAGCGGTCGCGGGCGGCGCCAGCCCGGCCTGAACATCGGCCAAGGATTTTCTTGGCGCCCCGATCAAGATTGCTTTCAAGGGCGACGCTTCAACCCTAACGACGGGCCTATTCTAGGGCAGGGTTCAGGCCCTGATCACGAGAGCTTTGTAGGGCGGGGCTTCAGCCCCGCCGTTGGTCGCAAGCAAGAAGGGGGCTTTAGCCCCTGAAGTACAAATGTTCTGGGTTAAGGATCAATCGCGTGGCAACAGCAAGTCAGGCAATACAAAATTACGAGGAAAGCTTCGGCGGATTTGAGCGGTCCGCGGCGAGCCGCGAGCTGTCGTGGCTGCGAAGACTTCGGCAGGACGGCTTCTCCCGCTTCCGCGCCACGGGATTTCCCACCACGCGCGACGAAGACTGGCGATTCACGAATCCGTCCGCGATCGCGCAGACCGCTTTCCGGCTCGTCCGCAACGGCCATTCCCTGCCCTCGCGAAAGGAGCTCGATCCGTTTCGCATCGCGGGAGCCGCCTGCGAGCTCGTTTTCGTGGACGGGCGTTTCGCTCCTGAACTTTCGACACTCGGGAAACTGCCCGCCGGAGTGACGGTGGGCAGCCTCGCTCGAGAAATCGCGCGCGATCCGGGCGCGATCGAACCGCATCTGGGCCGTTACCTCGATATGCAGCGCGACGCTTTCGGCGCGCTGAATACCGCGTTTTTGGAAGATGGCGCGTACGTCCACATTGGTAAGGGCGTCGTCGCCGAGGGCCCGATCTGCTTGCTGTTCCTCTCCGCAGCCCACGATTCACCCACGGTGAGCCATCCACGCAATTTGATCGTGGCCGAGGAAAACAGCCAGGCTACGATCGTCGAAGACTACGTCTCTCTCGGCGGCGCCGAGGCGCTGTGCAATACTGTCACCGAGCTCGTGGCCGGCGACCACAGCGTGGTCTCCCACTACATGATCGAGCGCGAGCACGCGAGCGCTTTCAATGTCTCCACGCTCCGCATCCAGCAGGGGAGAACCGCCGATGTCGCGTCGCATTCCGTGCTCCTGGGCGGCGCTCTGGTGCGCAACAACGTTCACCCGGTGCTGGCGGGCGAGGGCGGCGAATGCCTGATCAACGGGCTCTTCCTCGGCAACGGCCGGCAGCACCTCGATAACTACATGCTGGTCGAGCACGCGAGCCCGCACTGCGGCAGCCGCCAGTTTTACAACGGAATTCTCGACGGCCATGCGCACGGCGTGTTTCACGGCCGCATCATCGTGCACAAGAACGCGCAAAAAACGGACGCCAAACAGACCAACCGCAACCTGCTGCTTTCCGACAGCGCCCAGATCGATACCAAGCCGCAGCTCGAAATCTATGCGGACGATGTGAAGTGCACCCACGGCGCGACCATCGGACAGATGGAGGAAAACGCGCTGTTCTATCTCCGCTCTCGCGGGATCGACGAGATTTCCGCGCGCAGGCTGCTGCTCGTGGCGTTCGCGAGCGAGTGCCTAGACCGGATGAAGGACGGCCCGGTCCGCGCGCACGTGGAAGGGCTCGTTCACGACCACGCGCTTCGCCTCGCGAGCGCCCCGCAGGGCGCGGCCCGGCAGGAGCAGACCGCATGACGACCGCTGCCCGAAGGCTCGATACCGAACAGCGAAAGGCCCCCTCGCCCGCCGGTCTGGACTTGGAGCGGATTCGTGCCGACTTTCCCATTCTTCGGCAGACGGTTCGCGGCAAGCCTCTGGTCTACCTCGACAACGCAGCCACTTCCCAGAAACCGCGCGCGGTGATCGACGCGATCGTGCGCTACTACGAGACGACCAACGCCAATATCCATCGCGGCGTGCACTTTCTTTCCGAGCGCGCTACCGAAGAATACGAAGCGGCGCGAGAAACCGCCCGGAATTTTCTAAACGCCGCGCACGCGCACGAAATCATTTTCGTTCGCGGAACCACCGAAGGCATCAACCTGGTGGCTCAGACCTACGGCCGCAAACACGTTCACGAACGCGATGAAGTGATCGTCACCGCCATGGAACATCATTCGAATATCGTGCCGTGGCAAATCCTGTGCGAAGAGCGCCGCGCGAAACTCCGCGTGGCCCCGATCAACGACCAGGGCGAACTGCGGCTGGACTCCTTCGCCAACCATTTCGGGCCGCACACGAAACTCGTCGCGATCACGCACGTTTCCAATGCGCTGGGGACGGTCAACCCGGTCCGGAAGATGGTCGAGCTGGCGCACGCGCACAATGTGCCGGTGCTCGTTGACGGCGCCCAAGCGGTGCCCCACATGAAGGTCGATGTCCAGGCGCTCGATTGCGACTTCTACACGTTCTCGGGCCACAAGGTGTACGGCCCCACGGGCATCGGCGTCTTATACGGAAAATCGGCCCTGCTCGAGGCCATGCCCCCCTACCAGGGCGGCGGCGACATGATCAGTTCGGTAACGTTTGAGAAAACCACCTACAACAAGCTGCCGTACAAATTCGAGGCGGGCACGCCGGATATCGCCGGCGTGATCGGCCTGGGCGCGGCGCTGACGTATGTGAACGGCCTTGGGATTGAAGCGATCGGCGCACACGAGCACGAGCTGCTGGAGTACGCGACCGGGGCAATCTCGGAGATTCCGGGCGTTCGCCGCATCGGCACGGCCGCGGAGAGGGCCGGCGTGTTGTCGTTCGTCTTCGATGGCGTTCATCCACACGACGTGGGGACGATTCTGGATCAGGAAGGAATCGCCATCCGCACGGGGCACCACTGTTCGCAACCCGTGATGGAGCGCTTCGGCATCGCGGCCACGGCGAGGGCGTCGTTTGCGGTGTACAACACGCGGGGAGAAGTGGACGCCCTGGTTCGCGGAATCGGAAAAGTGCGAGAGGTGTTCGGCTGATGTCGGACCTGCGCGATCTTTACCAGGACGTGATTCTGGAGCACAGCAAGGCTCCGCGGAATTATCGCGAGCTTCCGGCGGCGAACCACCGCGCCGAGGGCTTCAATCCTCTCTGCGGCGACCGCTTCACCGTTTACGTGGTGACCGACGGGGACGCGATCCGCGACATCAGCTTTCAGGGCTCGGGCTGCGCCATCTCCAAGGCGTCCGCGTCCATGATGACGCAGAGCCTTAAGGGAAAAACCACGGCGGAAGCGCAAAGACTTTTCAAACGATTTCATGAGCTGGTCACCGGGCGAGCCCCCTCGAATGGAAACGAATCGGAGCTGGGAAAATTGGCGGTTTTTTCCGGAGTTTCGGAATTTCCGGTGCGCGTCAAGTGCGCGACGCTCGCGTGGCATACGCTGCACGCGGCGCTTGAAGGCAGGCAGGAATCGGTCTCGACGGAATAGTTTGAGGAAAGTGAACCTATGACTTTCGTGGGCGGACACATCACGCTAAGCCGCGATTGCGACGCGATCGAGATCCCGAGCGGCACGCCGGCAAAACTCCCGGCGGGCGCGGGAGTGCGGGTGATGCAGTTTCTGGGCAGCAGCTACACGGTGGCAAGCGAGCACGGCATGTTCCGCATCGACGTGAAAGATGCGGAGGCGCTGGGCCTCACTCCCCCGGCCGCCGCCGCTGCGCCGGCGACTCAGGAAGCCGCGTTCAGTGAAAAAATGGTCTGGGATCAGTTGAAAACGGTCTTCGATCCGGAAATTCCCGTCAACATCGCCGACCTCGGCCTGATTTATTCCTGTGTGGCCACGCCGATGGAACAGGGCGGCAACCGCATCGAAATCAAGATGTCGATGACCGCTCCCGGCTGTGGCATGGGCAATGTTCTCAAGGCCGACGTCGAAAGCAAGCTGGCGCGCCTGCCCGACGTGAAGGAAGTCAACGTCGAAATCGTGTTTGATCCGCCGTGGAGTCCCGCCCGAATGTCTGAGGCAGCCAAGCTGCAGCTGGGGTTCGATCTCTAACCGGACGGCGAAAAGCTGGCAGGCGTTCTGGCGTGTGAAGCGGCGGCCGGCTTCGCCCCATGGCGCGTCATCAGCGTTCGAGCGCCGCTCCATACCAATTGCAGCCCCGCAAAGATCGCGATCAACGCGATCACGAATTTCAGCCTGCGCGCGGGCAGGTGCCGGGCCAGCAGGCATCCGATCACGACGCCAGGCATTCCCCCCTCCAGCAATTGCAGCAACACCGGGCTGCTAATCGAACCAAATTTCCAGTGAAACGCGCTGCCGAGGACCGCGAGCACGAGACCGAACAAGATGTCAGTGCCGACCACCTCCGGCGGCGTCATCTCGGAGTAGTTGAGAAGTAGAATCGTTCCGAGGGCGCCGGCGCCGGCGGACGAAAACCCGGCTTCGACTCCGATCGGAAGGGCGAGCCAAGGGAGCCATCGAGAATTATTTTGGGCGAAGCCCTGATACTGCGCGCGGGGAATGAAGGTCAGACTCGACGAAGCGGTCAGAAGCAGGCCGAGCAGAATCACAACCGTCGGGCTGCCGGATTCGCTGCTGAGCAAACGGAGAACGAAGGTTCCGATTGCAAGGCCCGGAACCGCACCGATCACCAGAAGCCACAGGTAGCGCCAATGGATGCGCCGGCCGGCCAGATAGAACGGCGCGGCGATCAGCCGCAGGACGCCGGCAAACACGAACGCCGTTCCGACGGCGGAGCCGGGCAAGAGCCCTACGATCAGCACGAGCGCGGGCACCGTGAAACTGCCGCCGCCGATGCCGGTGAGGCCCACTGCGAGCGCGATCACGAATCCGATGAGAACCTGCATCAGTCGGATCGCTTCGACTCGGTATGAATCCCGCACTCCAGCTTCGCGCCGCCCCAGCGACCCGAGCGCGGATCCGCCCCCGCCGCAGGTATGGCGGTGCAGGGCTCGCAGCCGATACTGCGGTAACCGGAATCGTAGAGCGGGAGATAGTCGATCTTTTCGCGCGCCGTATATTCCCAGACCTGTCCCCACGTCCAGGCCGCGAGCGGACTGACCTTGAGGAGCACCTTGCCGGAAGGAAGCTCGTGGTGCTCGAGGAAGCCGAGATTCTTGCGCGTGGGCGACTGCTCGCGGCGCAGGCCCGTAAACCAGACCTCGAATTTCTCCAGCGCCTCAAAGAGCGGCTCCACTTTGCGCAGATGGCAGCAGCGGCCGGGGTCGGTGCGATTGAGGATTCCGAACTCGGCTTCCTGCTGGGCCACGGTTTTCTTCGCGGCAAGATTGTTCACGTTCAAGTTCCACGCCTGCGCCATGCGGTCGCGATAGGCATAGGTCTCGGCAAAGTGATAGCCCGTGTCGAGGAACAACACCGGAATGCGCGGCAGCCGCTTGCGCAGAAGATCCAGCACGATCATGTCCTCGGCTTGAAAGCTGCAGGTGATGCAAACGGAGCCGTGGTCGGCGGCGGCAGCTTTTTCGGCGAGGATGCGGTCGATCGCCGCTTGCGGAGCAAGCGCCTCGTATTCTTCCGAGCGTAGCGACGGGGTCATGATTTTCCCTTTTTCGGGTCCGCGTAAGGGTCCGAATAGGTGTCGCGCCATTTGCGCAGGACCTTCATGATGCGGTCGACCGCTTCTTCGTCGGTATCGTCGGTGATGCGAACGGCAAAAAACGACTCGGGGCCGAAAATGGCGCGGACCACCTGTTTCTGGTCCGTGCCGTCGTCGAGCGGCGAAAACACGGTGATGTAGCCCGAAAGACGGAACGCCTTCGCGACGGTGACGAGCTCGTGCGACAGAAAATCAGTGGGCCCGGCCAACTGTACCTGCCAGCCTTCGTCGAAAAGCCTGCGCTCGACAAGCTCGGCCACGTGGGGACGCCCCTTCAGCCAGACGGCGGCGGCGGGATGGCCAAAGCGGAGAATGCGCTCTTCCCGCGTGCTGTGTTTGCGGTGAGCCGCCATCGCGCCGCGCGAGCCGGGTCCCGGGTCGATGGCGCGTTCGATGATTCCGGCCGCGACCGTGGCATTCGTCAACGGATCAATCACGATGAAACTGCCCGTGGTGCGGTTCAAGTGGTAGGGGTCGAAGAAGAGCGGCAGCGTGGTTTTGACGTCAACGGCGGCGATTTCGTTCAGGTCCAGCTTCGCGGCCTGCACATGCTCGAGCGTATTGATATCGACGCGGTAGCGAATCTGATTCAGGCGGGCGCGGACGGTCCGCGTCGTGTGTTTCAGGACGTAAATCTTGTGGGGATCAAGCGGCTCGGAGTGCATCCACACGAGCATGGCCTGAAACTCGGTGCCCGTGGAGGGCACCTGGTCATCCGCGACGAGCATATCGCCGCGGCTCAAATCGATTTCGTCCTCCAGCGTGATGGTAATGGCGTTTCCGGGCACCGCCGCTTCCGGCTCATCTTCGAAAGCGACGATCGACTGAACCTTCGTTTTCACGCCGGACGGGAGCGCCACGACCGTGGTTCCGGGACGCATCTCGCCGGAGACGAGCTGGCCCGCGAATCCGCGGAAACTCGCGTCGGGACGGATGACATACTGCACCGGAAAGCGGAGCGGTCCGGAAGACGCGCCGCCGGTTGCGGGAATCGTTTCGAGATGATCGAGCAGCGCCGGACCTTCAAACCACGGCATGCGCTTGCTCCGCCGGACGACATTGTCGCCTTCGAGCGCGCTCACCGGCACGGCATAGACATTGCGGATTCCGAGCTGGTCGGCGAAGGCACGAAAATCGGTCGAGATGCGTTCGAAAACCTCCTGGGAAAAGGCCACCAGGTCCATTTTGTTGACCGCGGCCACGATGTGCTGCACGCCGAGCAGATGCGCGATATAGGCGTGGCGCCGCGATTGCCGGAGGACTCCCTTGGTGGCGTCGATCAGAACCACGGAGGCTTCGGCCGTCGAGGCTCCAGTGGCCATATTGCGGGTGTACTGCTCGTGGCCCGGCGTATCGGCAATGATGAATTTTCGGCGGGGAGTCGAGAAATAGCGGTAGGCGACATCAATCGTGATGCCCTGTTCGCGTTCGGCGCGCAATCCGTCGGTCAGCAGCGAGAAGTCGATGGGCCCGCTCGAGCGGTTTACCTTGCTCTTCCGTACGGACGCGAGCTGATCCTCGAAGACGGATTTGCTGTCGTACAAAAGGCGACCGATGAGGGTGGACTTGCCGTCATCGACGCTTCCTGCGGTCGAGAAGCGGAGCAATCCGCCCGCGGGAGCAAGCGAACCGGCAATTCCCGAAACGGGCGCTTCGGCAGGCGCGGCGGCCGAGGGCGACGACGCGGGCTCTGGGGTCGCGGTGGACACTAGAAATATCCCTCGCGCTTCTTGATTTCCATCGAACCTTCCTCGTCGTGGTCGATCACGCGATTCTCGCGCTCGGAGCGCCGGAACGAGATCATTTCCTCGATGATCAATGGAACCGTGTCCGCGTCGGAACGAATCGCGCCGGTGCAAGGCACGCATCCGAGCGAACGCATGCGGCACTTCACGGTCTGCGTCTTCTCGCCGGGCAAGACGCGCACGCCGGTCTGCGGCAGAAGAATGGTTTCACCGCGAACGATGACGTCCCGTTCCTTGGCGAAATAGAGGGGCACGATCGGAATTTTCTCCGATTGGATGTAGAGCCACACATCCAGCTCCGTCCAATTCGAGAGCGGAAAGACGCGAATGCTTTCGCCCTTGTGGTGGCGGCTGTTGTAGAGGCTCCAGAGTTCCGGGCGCTGGTTTTTGGGGTCCCATTGGCCGAGCGCATCGCGAAACGAATAGACGCGCTCCTTGGCGCGCGACTTCTCTTCGTCGCGGCGGGCTCCTCCAAACGCGGCGTCGAATCCGCCTTCGGCCAGGGCGTCGAGCAGCGAGCGAGTCTTCAGCAGCCCGCAGCATTTCTGTGTGCCGAGGGAATAGGGGTTCGCGCCATCGTCGAGAGCTTTCTGGTTCTTGTGCACGATCAGCTCGGCGCCCACATGTTTCGCGTACCAGTCGCGAAATTCGATCATTTCCGGGAACTTATAGCTGGTGTCCACGTGCAATAGGGGAAACGGAATTTTGCCCGGGTAGAACGCCTTCTGCGCAAGGCGCAGCATCACGGAGGAATCCTTGCCGATCGAATAGAGCATGACGGGGCGGGCGAATTCGGCCGCAGCTTCGCGCAGTATGAACATGCTCTCGGCTTCGAGCATTTTGAGGTGGTCGAGTTGGCTCGACGTACCCAAGCTTTGGTCCTTGCCCTGCAGTGCGATCTCGAATTCGCGTAAGGCCATGAAAAAACCCGCCTCCCGGGCTTGCTCCGAGGGCGGGTTGAATTCCAAGCTGGATTGCGGACTTAGCTCGTGAATCCTAGCGCCCCCCAAGACGCACACACCCGCGCCTTGTTACAACACATACAACACGCATTGGGAGGCGTTAACCTCATAACCGTACCAAACCAGTCTAGTCTTACCGAAGGGTGGTGTCAACAAGGCTACGGGAGTCGCGCTACGACAGGCTGCCAATTCCCGGCGCGAAGCAGCCGTTGACGCCGCCGAGCAAAGTAGGCTAGAAACGTCAGTCCAGTGACCGCGTGATGCGAACCTCTCCGTTATTGACTCCCCGCGATGCCGCAAGAATACTGGGCATCAGCTATCCGACTCTGAAACAGTGGATTTATAAGAAAAAGCTGCGCACGGTCAAGACGGCTGGAGGCCACCACAGGATTCCTGAGTCCGAACTGGACAGATTCCTGCACCTACGGTCGCAACGGCTGCCGGTCGAGGAACGCAGGCCGAATTTTCGGCGCATCAGCGGGCGAAATCAGCTGGCCGGCCGGGTGACCGAGATCAAGATCGATGGCTTGTTGGCGCAAGTCTCTCTTTCGATCGGCGGCCAAAAGATCACTTCGATCATCACGGCGGACGCCGTCCGGGAGCTGCGACTGAAAGTGGGAGATACCGCCGCCGCGCTGATTAAATCGACCGAGGTGATGCTAGTTCGGGTTTAGGCGATCGTCCAGGCCGCTAAACGACTGATACGGGATTGACGTATCGTATGCAAGCGTGTTAAATCGCATACCTCTGCTGCGGCGGCGCTCGTGCATGTGAGGCGCGGACCGCTCGACCCTCATGGAAACTTTTCGGGATTTCCGATGACCGACCCCGGCCGGCGAAGGCTTGGCGCGTGCCTGCTGGGGATGGTTTTCAGCCTCGGAGCCGGCCTCGCGAGTGGCCAAGCGCCGCAATCGGCCAAAGTGGACCTGACGGTTTCGGCGGCGATCAGCCTGAAGGACGCGCTCGACGAGGCGAAGCGGCTCTACATCGCGGACAGACCGAAAGTGTCCGTCGCAATTAACTATGGCGCTTCCGGGACCCTCCAGCTGCAGATCGAGCAGGGGGCGCCGGTGGACGTGTTCCTCTCCGCGGCACCGAAACAGATGGACGCGCTCGACAAAAAGGGACTCCTACTCGAGGGCACTCGGAGGGATTTCCTAAGAAACGGAGTCGTCCTGATTGTTCCAAAGAATGCCGCGTTGAACGTCTCGTCGTTTCAGGACCTGACACAACCCAACGTGAGCCGGGTGGCGCTGGGCGAGCCGACAACCGTGCCGGCCGGACAATACGCCATGGAGGTGCTCACGTCTCTGGGAATTTATAAAGCGGTGAGCTCCAAAGCGATTCTGGCGAAAGACGTCCGCCAGGTGCTGACGTACGTGGAAACGGGGAACGTGGACGCAGGCTTCGTCTATTCCACCGACGCGCTTTCATCCGCGAAAGTAAGAGTAGTTGCTCAGGCACCCGGAAATTCACACGCCCCGGTCATTTATCCCGCCGCCGTGGTCAAAGCAACGAAGAATGCATCTGCCGCGCGGGCTTTTCTGGATTTCCTTTCCGGTCCGCGCGGGCGCGCGATTTTTCAGAAGTATGGTTTTCTACCCGCCAGTCCGTAATCCAGGCGCGGGCTCCGTCCGTTTCACGCAACACGCCTCTCGACTGCCGGAGCAATCAGCCGAATCTCCTTCATCAGCTGGGTAAACTGATCGGGATAGAGCGACTGCACGCCGTCCGAGAGCGCGCGCTCAGGATCGGGGTGAACTTCGATGATCAGTCCGTCGGCGCCTGCGGCGATCGCGGCGCGCGCCATAGGCGCCACTTTGTCCCGTCGCCCGGTCCCGTGCGAGGGGTCGGCGATGATCGGCAGATGCGAAAGGCTCTTGATCACGGGAATCGCGGCGATGTCGAGCGTATTGCGGAGGTAGGTTTCGAACGTGCGGATGCCGCGTTCGCACAGGATGACCTTGTAATTTCCGCCGGCCATGATGTATTCGGCGCTCAGCAGGAGTTCCTCGATCGTGGCGGACATCCCGCGCTTCAGTAGCACGGGCTTGTCCACCTCACCCAGCCCGCGGAGCAGGTGATAGTTCTGCATGTTGCGCGCGCCCACCTGGAGGACGTCCACGTAAGGCAACATGATTTCGATTTGCGAAGGGTCCATCACTTCGCTGACGACGAGCAGGCCGTTCTTATCGGCGGCGGCACGCAGCAGCTTTAGACCCTGCTCGCCCAATCCCTGAAAGCTGTAGGGCGACGATCGCGGCTTGAACGCGCCGCCGCGCAGGAGCTTCGCGCCGGATTGCGCGACGCGCGCGGCGATGTCCGCAATCTGCTCCGGCGTCTCGACCGCGCACGGCCCTGCGGCCACCACCACGTCCCTGCCTCCAATCGTGACGCCCTTGCCGAGATCGAGCACCGTGCCTTCCGGGCGAACGCTGCGCGCGGCCAGCTTGAACGGATGCGAGATCCTTACGATTTCCTCCACGCCCGGAGCGGAGCTGAGGGCCAGAAGCTCTTCCCGGCGACGGTCGCTATTGCCCACGACTCCGATCACGGTTCTCTCCTTGCCGCGAATCAAGTGCGCTTCGAATCCGCACTCCTTGATGCGCTCGACGATATGATTGATTTCCTGGTCTGTCGCTTCGCCCCGCATATTGAAAATCATTTTGAGTCCTCACAAGCCGCTAAGATTTCAAACCATCTGACCGTGACGCGGAGACGTACGATCCAAGTATCCGCAGATTGACGACCAGCCCTTCCAATTCCTGCAGCGCCGCGGCCACTTCGGGATCGCGCCTCGACGCCTGCAGGTCCAGATAAAACCGGTATTGCCACGGGCTCCCGTGCACCGGCCGGCTTTCGATCTTCATCAAATTGACGTTGCGCCGCGCAAAGGGTTCGAGCGAGTGATAGAGCGCGCCGGGCCGGTGATCGAGCTGAAAAACCAACGAAAGTTTGTCTGCGGCATTCGCGGCAGCGGCACTTGAAGCGGGATTCGCGAGCCAATCGGGAGACTCCGACAGAAGCAGGAAGCGCGTGTAATTTTCGCGGTTGTCCTCGAGATGCTCGCGCAGGATCTCGCCGCCATAGATCTCCGCGGCGCGCCGGCCGGCGATGGCCGCCCTGGTCCGGTCGCCCGCGCGGACAACCTCGCGGACACTCCCCGCCGTATCTTCCGCCACGACTCGTTTCAGACGCGGGTGCGCGGTAAAGAACTGCTCGCACTGAGCGAGCGCCACGGGGTGCGATTCGACCACCGCAAGCTCGTCGAACGAGGCTCCGGGCGCGGCGATCAAGTTATGCACGATCGGAATAATCACCTCCGCGAGAATGTTCAGCCGGCTCTCCACCAGCAGATCGAAAGACCTGTGGACCGATCCGGCCAGGCTGTTTTCGATCGGCGCGAGGATATAGTCCGCGACACCGTCGCGAATGGCGCTGAACGCAGCCTCAAAGGTGGGGCGCGGAACCAGCGAAATCCCTTCGCCGAGGAGCTTTACCGCGGCCTCTTCGCTGAAGGCTCCGCGCTCCCCCTGAAAGGCCACGCGCGCTTGAGTTTCCGGATTCATTTTCGTCGCGGCTTCTTCTCCTGCATCTTCGCAAGAGGGGCGATTCCCAGCCGAGGAGTTCCGAAGCCGAACTGCTCCTGGGTGCGAATGGATTCGTCCAGAATCACCTGATAGATCTTCGCGACCGAGTCGATGGCCAAGGGGCCGGGATTCAGACTCTTCATGCGGGAGAGGATTTCCTGCTCGCGCGCGGGAACGCGGAGGGCAACGCCCTCGTCCGCCTTGAGCCTGCCGACCTCGAGAGCCAGCTCGGTGCGGAGATTCAAGAGATGCAGCATGGCCGTATCAATCGCGTCGATTTTGCTTCGCCAGTCGATGATCTTCATGGGACTTGCGCTGCCTCCGATGCCCGGAATCGGGCCGTAACAACAAAAAAGCCGCGTCCTCGCTCGGAGGTCGCGGCCCGGTTATCGAAACTTTGTGCGGCTTTTAGTTAATTCTGTCCGCGCGCGTCTCGCCGGCCCGCTCCCCCCGCGTAGGGGAAGCGGTACGTAAAGGCGAAGTTCGAATAATACGTACGCATCGCGCGGTCTCGAAAACCCTGTCGACTCCTTCGTACAGCGGAGTCGAGCCGCCACTATACAAGACGGGCGGCGAAGCGTCAAGCATTCGTAGCCGCCGCCGTCCGGCATAACGCTGATTTATGCCGTTCGCAACAATTACAAATTTGACTTATCCGCCCGGATCAGGCCAACTATCGTTTGGGACGAATGGATCGCCGGGGGCGGCGAATCGACGGCGACGCCCAGGCCAAAGGAAACCGATTGTCGATTGAGAAATGAGACGTTACTCTATGACGCGGCGAATCAGCTATCCCGTATACGTAATCATCCGGTGGGGGCCGCCCGTCTAAGCCGCACTTAGCCGAATGCGCCCCGCACCTGAAGACAGGTTGCGGGGCTTTTTGTTTTTGGGGATCCTTCAAGAGGTTCGTTCGAAATGCATAGCGACGAGATAAAAAAAGGAGTCTCGCGGGCGCCGGCCCGCGCCATGCTGAAAGCTACCGGGTTGAAGGATGCCGATCTGGCAAAGCCACTCGTCGCGATCGCGAACACCTGGTCGGACGTGACGCCGTGCAATTTCCACCTTCGTGACATCGCGGAAAAGGTCAAGCAAGGCGTTCGCGCTGCGGGCGGCACTCCGATCGAGTGCAATACGATCGTCGTTGCGGACGGAATCGCGATGGGAACGGAAGGTATGAAGGGGTCGCTCGTTTCCCGCGAAGTGATTGCGGATTCGATCGAACTGTTTGTGCGCTCCCACGCTTTCGACGCCGTCGTAGCGATCTGCGGGTGCGACAAAACGATTCCGGGCACGGTGATGGCTCTGGCGCGACTGAACATCCCGTCGCTTTCGCTCTACGGCGGCTCGATCATGCCCGGGCACTTTCGCGGCCACGACGTCACAATTCAGGATGTGTTCGAAGCGCCCGGAGCGTACGCGGTAGGCAAAATGACGGAGAAGGACGTCTGCGAGCTCGAGAACGCGGCGTGCCCCGGCGCGGGTGCGTGCGGCGGCCAGTTCACCGCGAACACAATGGCCACGGCGATTACGTTTCTCGGCATGTCGCCGATGGGCGCGAACGAAATCCCGGCGGTCCATCCGAACAAGGCGCAGGCGGCCGTCGATTGCGGCAAGACTGTGATGCAGCTCCTCGATCGCGATCTCCGGCCGAAGCAAATCATTACAGCAGCGTCGCTTCGCAATGCGATTGCGGCTGTCGCCGCGACGGGCGGATCCACGAACGCCGTCCTGCATCTGCTCGCGATCGCGCGCGATGCCAATGTGACCCTCGGGCTCGAAGAGTTCGACAAGATTTCCGCGAGGACGCCGATCCTCGCTGACCTGAAGCCGGGCGGCCGTTTTGCGGCGCCGGACATGTTCTCAGCGGGCGGAATGAGGCTGCTGGGAAAGCGTTTGCAGGAGGCCGGTCTCCTGGAGGATGGCATCACGGCATCAGGAAAAAAACTCTTCGACGAAATCGGCGCGGCGCGCGAGACTCCAAACCAGGAAGTGATTCGCCCGCTCACGAATCCGATCAAGAAAGACGGCGGCCTAGCGATTTTGCGGGGTTCGCTTGCTCCCGACGGCTGCGTGGTCAAACTTTCGGGTCACGAAAGGGTTTTTCAGACGGGCCCTGCACGCGTCTTCGATTCGGAGGAGTCCTGCTTTGAAGCGGTGCAGCAGCGGAAGATCAAGCCGGGCGACGTGGTGGTGATCCGATACGAAGGGCCGAAGGGCGGGCCGGGCATGCGCGAGATGCTCGCAGTAACCGGCGCGCTGGTGGGCCAGGGGCTGGGCGATTCGATCGCTTTGGTCACCGACGGGCGATTCAGCGGGGCGACGCACGGCCTGATGGTGGGGCATGTGGCGCCGGAAGCGGCGCACGGCGGCCCGATCGCGTTCGTTCGCGATGGCGACACGATCACGCTCGACGTTCGGGCACGGCGGCTGGATGTGGCGGCCAATCTCGAAGAACGCCGCTCGCAGTGGAAGGCGCCCGCGCCGCGGTACAAGACGGGCGTGATGGCCAAGTACGCGAAACTTGTTTCGTCGGCATCTGAAGGCGCCGTCACGAACACCGCGTAGATATTCCGCAATTCTAAGGAGAAAAACCAATGGCAAAGATGTTCTGGGAAAAAGACGCAAACCCGCGGGCGCTCGAGGGAAGGCGCATTGCGGTGATCGGTTATGGCAGCCAGGGGCGCGCTCACGCGCTCAATCTGCGTGATAGCAAGCTCGACGTGGTCGTTGGCCTTCGCCGCGGCGGCGCATCGTGGAAGCAGGCGGAGCAGGACGGCTGGAAGCCCGTCGGGCCCTCCGATGCTTCCGAAGGCGCGAACGTCGTGGTGATGCTCGCGCCGGATACGTCGCAGCCGGCGATTTACGCGAACGAGATCGCGGCAAACCTCAAGCCGGGGGTGATGCTGCTGTTCTCCCACGGATTCAACGTTCATTACGGGCAGATCACACCGCCCAAGGATGTCGACGTGACTATGGTCGCGCCGAAGGGGCCCGGCAATCTCGTCCGGCGGCAGTACGAAGCGGGCCGTGGAGTTCCCTGCCTGCTCGCCGTCCATCAGGACGCCTCGGGACACGCCTTCGATCGCACGCTCGCCTACGCGCACGCCATCGGCGGAACGCGGCCCGGCGTGATTCAAACGACGTTTGCGGAAGAGACCGAAACGGATTTGTTCGGCGAGCAGGCGGTCCTTTGCGGCGGGGCGCGCGCGCTGATTCAGGCGGGCTGGGAGACTCTGGTCCAGGCAGGCTATCAGCCGGAGTCGGCGTATTTCGAATGCCTTCACGAGCTCAAGCTGATCGTCGACCTCATTTACGAAGGCGGAATCGCGGAAATGCACAAGTTCGTGAGCGAGACGGCGAAATACGGCGACCTCACCCGCGGAAATCGCGTGATCGACGAACACGTTCGCGCGGAAATGAAGCGAATCCTCGAGGAAATACAAACCGGCCAATTTGCGAAGGAGTGGGTGCTCGAGAATCAAGCGGGGCGGCCGCAGTATGCAAAACTGCTCGAGCGCGATAGGAATCATCCGATTGAAAAGGTCGGCGCAGAGCTGCGCGCACAAATGTCGTGGATCAAACCGGAATCCACGGCCGCAGGGCGCGGCAAGAAGTGACCAGGCCGAGGCTCGCTAGGACCGGGACCGTGTCTGCAAGGTGACCGGCGGCGACGAACCTATGGCGAGCACAATTCCTTTTCGCCGAGTCGCCATCGTCGGGACGGGCTTGATTGGCGGCTCGTTTGCGCTGGCGCTGCGCAAACAATTTCAAAACATTTCCGTGATCGGCTACAGCCGCGGCGGCTCGCGGGAACGCGCGCGGGCGCGCGGCGTGATCGACGAGGCCACTTCGGATCTGGCGACGGCCGTGCGCGGCGCAGACCTCGTGTACGTCGCCCTGCCGATCGGCGCGTCGATCGAAGCACTCTCGACCATCGCCAAATCGGCTGAGCCACATGCGCTTGTCACCGACGCGTGCAGCACCAAGACCGCTGTCTGCCGCTCCGCAAACGATCACTTTCACGGCGGCGCGCAGTTTCTGGGCGGGCATCCCATGGCGGGAAAGGAGCAGTCAGGGGTCGAGCAGGCGGACGCGGAGCTCTTTCGCGGCGCGCCCTACGCGCTGATGGGAACTGAGGCAGGTGCGCCGCCGCGCGTGAAGGAATTTGCCGAGATCGTTCGCGGGATGGGCGCGCGGCTGATCTGGTCCGACCCGGAGACACACGATTGGGCAGTCGGAATCGTCTCGCACCTTCCGCAGCTCGTCTCAGTCGCTCTCGCGAGGGTGGTGCAGGACGAAACGGGCCTCCCCGTTGCGCTCGCGGGCCAGGGGCTGCAGGATATGCTGCGTCTCGCGGGCAGCCCGTACACTATCTGGCGCGACATCCTGCTTACGAATACCGACAACGTATCGCGCGCGCTCGACCGATTGGCTCAGACGGTGGACTATCTGCGGACGCGCCTGGCGAACAAAGACCTCGAACGGGAGTTCCAGGCCGCGAACGAGCTTTACAAAGCCCTTCGCAAGGCGCCGTGAGGAATAATCACGTTGCGGCAACCTGGAGTGGAAATCCCAGGTGGTCAGCGTTTCGACGCGGCTTTCGCCACCGCCTCATCGGCGGCCCCGACGCCCTGGCGGGCGAGCGCAACGAACGCGGAGGCGGAGCGGGGAAGGGTGCGGTCGCGCCGGTAAACCAGGCCCAGCTCCCGCCAGACTTCCATATCGGAAATCGGGATCAGCTTCACCTGCCCGGCGCGCACCTCGTCTTGCGCGAAACTCTCGCTGATCAGCGACACACCCAGTCCCGCCGCCACGAAGCGCTTGATCATGCCCACGCTGGCGAGTTCCATCGTGATTCTGAGCCGCGACCGAAAGGGTCGAAATTGCTTGTCCAGCACCTGGCGCGTGAATCCGGTCTTTGGAAAAATCAAAGGCTGCTCGGCGATGTCGCTGGTGCGCGCCGTTTTGAACGAGGCGAGCGCACTGCCGGGGCTGACCATCAGCATCAACCGATCGCGAAAAATGGAATGCACTTTGAGGCTGGGCGATTTCACCGGCAAGGTGACGATGCCGACGTCCACCGTGCCGTCCTCGACCTTTTCAAGAACCTTGTGGCTGAAATTGCGGTAGATGCTGATTTGCACGCCGGGAAACCGGCGGTGGTATTCGGCGAAGATGTCGGGCAGGACGTAGAGGCAGGTCGCTTCGTTCGCTCCGATGGCGAGCGTGCCATGCGGAGTGCTCGATTGGTCGGCCACGGCGCGCAAGGATTCGTTGCGGAGCGTCAACAGCCGAGCGGCATACTCGAGAAGTGCCTCGCCGGCAACCGTGAGGCGAACGGACTTCCCCACGCGATCGAAGAGCTTTTGGCCGTATTCCTGCTCGAGCTGCCGGATTTGGGCGCTCACGGCCGGCTGCGAACGGTATAACTTCTGGCCTGCGCGGGAAAAACTGCCCTGCTTGGCGATCTCAAGAAAAGTGATGAGGTGATCGAAGTCCATTGTTCAACGGCGCGGATTATAGCAAAAAGCGCGACGGCGCCAGGGTGAAAGCGGGAAAGGATCCTTCAGGTCTTCCGTGGAGAGAGATCGGCGCCGCGACGCGAACCGTTTCCGCTCGAGGGGTCGCGCCAATCGCGACCGTCGCGCCGGAGAAGCTCGTCGGCTTGCGCGGGTCCCCAAGAGCCTGCGGCATAATTGGGGAAATCGCGCGGAGGAGCCGTTTTCCAGGCATCGAGAATGGGCTGGACGACGGTCCATGAGGCTTCCACCATATCGGCGCGCTGAAACAGTGTGGGATCGCCCATCATGCAGTCGTAGATGAGCGTCTCGTATCCCGTCTGAGGCGTGGTTCCGAAATAGTCGGAGTATTCAAACTTCATGTTGACCGCGCCGAGGCGCACCACCGGCCCCGGAATCTTGGCTTCGAAATTGAGCGAGATTCCTTCGTCCGGCTGAATGTCGATCACGATTTCGTTGGGAGCAAGCTTCTCAACAGAGGTTTTGCGAAACAGTATGAACGGCGGACGCCGAAACCGGATCACAATCTGCGTCGCGCGCTTCGCCATGCGCTTGCCGGTGCGGAGATAAAACGGCACTCCTGCCCAGCGCCAGTTGTCGATGTGCAGCGCCAGGGCCACGTACGTCGGCGTCTGGGAATCGCGCGCGATGCGAGGCTCGCTTCGGTACGCAGGCACCGGCTTTCCTCCGATCGCTCCTTCGCCGTACTGCCCGCGCACAGCCTGTTCGAGAGGGGGTTGCATGTTCAACGGCTGAATCGCGTGCAGGATCTTGGTTTGTTCGTCATGGACCGCGTCGGCTTCAAACGATATCGGCGGCTCCATGGCGCATAGGGTGATCAGCTGAAAAATGTGGTTCGGGACCATGTCGCGCAATGCGCCCGCCGTTTCGTAGTATGCCCCGCGAAGTTCAACGCCGAGATCCTCCGCGACAGTGACCTGAACGTGATCCACATAGCGCCGGTTCCAAACCGGCTCGAAAATGCCGTTTGCAAAACGGAAGGCAAGGATGTTTTGAACGGTCTCCTTCCCGAGGTAGTGGTCGATTCGGTAGATCTGCCGTTCCTCAAGGGCTTCCCGGATCGTGCGGTTCAAGGCGATCGCCGAGGGGAGGTCGTGGCCAAACGGCTTTTCGATCACGACGCGCTTCCAAGTTTGGCGTTCCTCTTTCGACAGCGCCGCCGCGCCGAGCTGCTGTACGACGACGGGAAAGAACTCCGGGCTCGTGGCAAGATAAAAAAGGCAGTTTCCCTGAGTCCCCTGCTCTTTCTCCGCCCGTACCAGCGTCTCCCTCAGCTTCGCGTAGAGATTGGGGTCGTGGAAATCTCCGGAAACGTAATACATGCGCTTGACGAACCAATCCCACAATTCGTCATTGAAACCACCCGTCGCGAATTCGTGAATATCTTTTGTGGCTCGCTGGCGGAATTCCTCGGTTGAAAACGGCTCGATCGAAACGCCCACGATGGCAAATTGCGCTGGCAGCAATTTGCCTATCGCGAGGTTGTAAATGGCCGGGATCAAGAGCCGCTTGGTGAGGTCGCCGCCCGCGCCGAAAATAGCCATCGCGCAAGGGCCGGCCGGCGCGGCGAGTGCCTTCGGCGACGCGTTCGCAAGTTCACTCGAATCCATCGGCGGCAGTTCCAAAGATACGGGCTCGAATTAGTTGACAGAATCGTGACCGCAACGGGTCCTTCGCGCACGGACTACGCCGCAGTCAGAGCGTCTCATGACAGCGTTTGCTGTAGCTTCGCAAGTCCTGCCCCAACGTCGGCGCCCAGGTGCACTCGCAGTGCGCGACGATCGCGCTCGGCCAGCACCTGAAAATCTCCGCGCGCCTGAGCAGCCTTGACGATGCCAAACGTATACTTCTGGCCGGGCACGGGGATGTCAGCGGCATCGTCGCAGGTAATCTGCAAGAAGACACCGGAATTCGGCCCACCCTTGTAAGCCTGTCCGGTGGAATGCAGGAACCGGGGGCCGAAGCCAAGGCAGGTGGCGACACGCCGTTTGTCGCGAATCGCGTGGCGAATCGACTGGAGCTGAACCTCGTGCGCATCGTTCATTTGGACGTAAGCGAGGATGGCGAAGTAGTCGCCGGGACGCAGGCGATTCAAGTGTGCGCGCAAGTACCCGGACAGGGTTGCGTCTTTCGCGGCCTGTTTCAGCGCCGCCGCATTCTTTTCGTCGGTGAAAAGTTTGATGCCGCCTTCCTGCAGAAAGGGAGATTCCGGCGGAAGCGATCCCGATCTTTCATAAGCTTCGGTCAGTTTGCGCGTCTCGATCTTGCTGGCTTCGACGTCGGGTTGGTTGAACGCGTTGATGCCGATCACGGAACCTGCCACAGCCGTGGCAATCTCCCATCGGAAAAATTCCCGGCCAAGGTCGTAGATTTCCTGCACGGCGATGCGCACCACCGGTTGGCCGGACTTTTCGAGCGCCGCCACTGCGGCGTCTTGCTTCGGATCCGGCGCGGTTTCGAGCCGCAGGTACGCGAAGATTCGGTCACTTCCATAGACATCCGGCGAACCGATCCGCTCGCGATCCACCGGGATGATGCCGTGACCCTCTTTGCCGGTGGACTCCGCGATTAGCTGCTCGAGCCACGCGCCAAGGTCTGAAATGCCGGGTGAAGTGAAAATCGTAAGTTTGTCGCGGCCGTTCCGGGCAAGCGTTCCAAGGGTCGCGCCGAGAACAACGCCGGGATTTTCATCGGCAGGCACGGAAGGCCCGCACGCGCGGACCATTTTTTCCGTGCGTTCGAAGAATTTCCCGATATCGATACCCTGAATCGCGCCCGGGATTGCCCCGAAGTCCGAGAGCGCCGAATAGCGCCCGCCGATCGAGGGCAGTCCGAAAAAGACATGGCGAAAACCGCTGGCCTCAGCGACTTTCTGCATGTTGGAGCCAGGATCGGTGATGGCGATGAAATGCTTTCCCGCCTCGGCCGGGCCGACGACCTGCTTCACGCGTTCAAAGAAATATTGTTTGAAGATGTTTGGCTCGAGGGTGCTGCCTGACTTGCTCGAGACGATAAAGAGCGTTTTTGCAAGGTCAAGTCTCGCCTCGATAGACTTGATTTGCGCGGGGTCCGTGGAATCGAGCACGAACATTTCCGGATAGCCCGAGATCCTGCCGAATGTGAGGTTCAGGACCTCGACACACAGGCTCGATCCGCCCATGCCGAGGAGCACAGCCCGGGTGAATCCCGCCGAACGAATCTCTTCAGCGATTTTCTGGAAACTCTGCCGATTCGCAAGTTGTTCTCCGGTGATTCCAAGCCAGCCGAGCCATTTACTTTCGTCCGTGTTTGTCCAGAGGGAAGCGTCGCGCGCCCAGAGGCGCTGGACACTGTTGTGCGCTTTCCAGTCTTCCAGCGTAGCCCTCACAGCCTTCGCGAGAGGCTCCGGCAATGTATCGGTCATCGGTTTGGAGACGCACTCGCGGAAGCCGCCGCTTGTTTTCCGACGGCGGCGAGGAGTTTGTCGAAAGCTTCGGCGAAGAGCCTCACGCCGTCTTCGGTCAACTGATCCGTCACCGCTTTCATGGAGATTCCGGCTCGCGCAAGATCGAGCATGGTCCTGCGCGCCGCTTCGATATTTTCTTCAAGACTCGCGTGCGGATTGCCGTGGTCGCGATATGCGTCGAAGGTAGCGGGAGGAATCGTATTCACCGTGTCGGGGCCGATCAGCCCCTCAATGTAGTAAACGTCGCTGTAGGCGGGATTCTTCGTTCCGGTGCTGGCCCAAAGGACGCGTTGAGTCACGGCGCCTCGTCCTGCGAGCGCCTGCCAGCGCGACCCGCTGAAGATTTCCTTGTAACGCTGATAGGTGAGCTTGGCGTTTGCAATAGCGACCTTCCCCTGCAGCCCGCGCAGCAGCGACGGATCGGAGCCGGCTGGCGGATTCTTGAGCGTTTCTGCGATTTTGCCGTCGATCAGCGTATCGATGCGGCTGACAAAAAAACTGGCCACGCTGCCGATGCGGCTCAGATCGCCTCCGCGCTCGGCAAGATCCTCGAGTCCGGCGATGTAAGCTTCCGCGACCCTCTCGTAAACCTCTTGAGCGAAGAGAAGCGTCACATTGATGTTGAGGCCGCGTCCGGTCAGCTCGCGAATCGCAGGAATTCCCTCCGGCGTGCCGGGGACCTTGATCATGACATTCTCGCGACCGACGGCTTTCCACAGACGGCACGCCTCGTCAATCGTCTCCTGTGTTTTGTGAGCCAGATAGGGCGAGACTTCCAAGCTGACGTAACCGTCGCGGCGCTTCGTCTGTTCATAAACGGGTCGCAGAGCCGCGGCCGCGTCCTGAATGTCGCGGATGGCCAAATTCTCGTAGATTCCCGTGGCGTCGAGGTCTTTGCGCTTCGCAAGTTCCGCGAGCGCCTGAACGTAGTCCGGGCTTCCGGTGATGGCCTTCTCGAAAATAGTCGGGTTGGAGGTCATGCCGCGCAACCCGTCCTCGTCGATCAAGCGCGCGAGCTGCCCCGTGGTGATCAGATCGCGTCGGATGTAATCGAACCAGACGGACTGGCCAAAACGATTCAGCGCTTTGAGCGGATTCTCGCCTCGCTTGTCTGCTTGGGTGCCGGCGGTCGGCTTCGCGGTCAGGCTCATGGCGTCCTCCCGTTGATACAAAATCAATTTTACCGCACGATGTCTCGTAGGAGCGAAGTTTCCTCGTTCCCGGTGGGGGCGCACGCCGGAGCGATTTCGAGGAGCCAGTGCTGGCACAGATCTAAAAGCTCACGCATTCGCGAATTGGTTCGGAAACAGGCGGAAACTCGCCGAGATCCTCGTTCACCGATCCGCTTGACACGTCTGAATGGGTTTGCCATATTCCAGCCACCTGACGACCGCGGATACGACGGCCCGCGCAGATTTCGTGCAACCGGGAATCGGACGACGGGCCATTCCAGAGCTGAATCGGAGCCGAGTGACACGAACGTGAACTAGATGCGTTTCTTCCTGGCAATTGTCGCGAGCGGAGTTGCGTCGTCGCTCACCGACTGGTTTTTCATGGGCGACTTCGTGTACAAGCGATACAACAGACACCCCGAGATTTGGCGGCATGCCGGGGGCAGCAAGGGAGAATCCCGGGCCATCGCATGGTCGGCGCCGCTGCCGTTTCTGACGTGTGCGGTCTTCATCTTCGTTTGTATCGAACTGCACCTCCACTCCTATGGCGCGACGCTGATGCTGGCGTTTGCGGTGTGGCTTATCGCGCCCTTACCTTGGATTGTCACAACTTCCCTTTTCATCAAGCTGCAACCGATGATTGCGGCGTCGTACTCGCTCGGATGGCTCGTGAAGCTCGCCTTGGCCGCGGCTGCAGTCGCGTTGATTCGTCCGTAGCTCGAATGGCGGCGTCATCCTGAAGGGCGCGCAGAGCGACTATCTCTCATTCCATACTTGAGAAGGAGCCGGAAGGGTCTGAACGCAACATAAAGGGGCGCGAGCGAGCGGGGCAAACGCATCGATAGCCAGTCCTCTTCTGCAGGGACGACGGCGAGACGGAGCGAGTAATTCCAGCCCGCAAGATAACCCTCCATCGTGCGCCGGCGAAAACGGAGGCGCCCCGCTGCATCAAGGGGCTGCCACCCGCGGCTTAGCAGCCTTCGCTCTGCTTCGGATGCGAGAGACGTTGCCTCGCGGTCCTCGCGGACGCGCGACGCGATCTCTGGCGGAAGAGGCGCGTCCAAGAGTCGCTCTGCGAGCGCCAATCCGAGGTGCAGCATTCGGCGCGTATGCCAGGATTCCGCGCGACCGAAGACCTGATCCCAGTCAAGCCCCGGCTGCGCCTGGACTAATTCCGAAATATCGGCAACCCATGAAAGCCGCTCCCAAAAGTCCTTTGCACCGTGAATACACAGGAGGATGAGCCCGTCCTCCGGGCCAAACGTCCGCACTTCGTGTCCGCTCAGTCCGACGGTGACCAGGCGCTTCGCAAGATCGTCAAGGTCCGGCGGTAATGGAAAGTGGCGCAGCGTGACCTCCGTGTGCAATTCCACCATCACGCGATGAACTTCGTCGCGGTAGTTGTATTCGCCGGGAATGAGCGAAGCCGCCGCGCCCGGCGAAAGAATCCACGGAAACCTTGCAGCGTAGCCCAGGCTGACCATGATCTCGTTCGCCTTCGCCATATGGCGCTGGCGCAGAATAATGTCCAGGTCTTCGAACTCGCGCATCGAAACGTCGCCGTACGCCTGCGCGGCGAGCACGGGCCCCTTGTACGGAATCGCCTCAATGCCTTCGAAGCGAAAGCGGTCCACGATCTTGATCAACTCCGCAGCGAGGAGAAGGCTGCGCACTGCGTTCGCGCGAGCGAGACTATTCAAGCGATCCATTTGGCGTTGGGGCGCAATATTCGCGGCAGCGCCGCGGAGGTGCAGATTGAGAAGCGGCGTTATGGCGTTATCGGCAGCGTCGGATAGGACGAAATCCCAGTCGAGCGGGCCCGCCGCAAGCTCCTGAATCTTTTTTTCAATGGGTGGTTGTATTCGCGTCCGCGCGCAATGAAGGAGCAGCCGCTTTTCCGGGCACGCGCTGTCGGTAGGAGAAAGGGGCATCAACGTAGCGCAACGGGATCTGCGATGGGATTCTACGACATCCGGGCCGGGATCACCTGGAGGATTCCTTCAGTGAACGGCGGTTGAGATGAGCGATGGTCAGACGGTGGCGGTTTCGACGGCTAGAATTTCGCGCAGCCTCGAGGCAAGCGTGGCGAGCGTAAACGGTTTCTGAAGAAGCGTGGCGCTGGTCCCGAGACCGCCCTGGTGAACCACGGCCTGGTCCGTGTAGCCGGACATGAAAAGAAGCTTGATGCCCGGTCGAATCCTGACCACGCGTTCCGCCAGTTCGCGTCCGCCGATTCCAGGCATGACCACGTCCGTCATCAGTAAATGAATCGGCCCAGCGTGCATGGCAGCCAATTCCAGCGCCGTGTGGCCGTCATGAGCCACGATCACGGTGTAGCCGCTCATTTCCAGGTACTCGCGCGAGAGCTCCCGCACTCCGGCTTCGTCTTCTACGAGGAGCACCACCTCAGAACCGCGCGGCAGGGACCGCGTGTCCACACCGGAGTCGCGTCCGCCGGTTGCGACCTCATCTTCGATCCGCGGGAGGTAGATTTTCACGGCCGTCCCACGGCCCACCTCGCTATAGACCCAGACGTAGCCGCCGCTCTGCTTCACGACTCCGTAAACAGTTGCGAGGCCGAGTCCGGTGCCTTTCCCCTTGTCCTTGGTAGTAAAAAACGGCTCGAAAATGTGCGCCTGTGTCGTGGCGTCCATGCCGCAGCCGCTGTCGGTGACAGCGAGCATCACGTACCTGCCGGGAGCCAGAACTGCGGGCGGGTGAGTCACAGACGCGTCGAATTCGACGTTCGCCGTTTCGATCATGAGTCGGCCGCCCTTCGGCATCGCGTCGCGGGCGTTGACGGCGAGGTTCATGATTACCTGTTCGATCTGGCTTCGATCCGCCTTCACGAGCCAGAGATCCGCCGCGGAAGACGTCTGCAGCTCGATATCCTCACCGATCAACCGGCGCAACATTCTTTCCATGTCGGTGACAACGCTCCGGATGTTCAGTACTTTCGGCGCGAGAATCTGCTTGCGGCTGAAGGCGAGCAATTGTTGCGTGAGAGCTGAGGCGCGCTGGGCGGCCGTCTGAATCTGTTCGGCGTTTCGCCGTAGCGACTCATCGGCGGGCAAGCGGTCGGCGAGCAAATCGGCGTAGCCCTGTATCACCATGAGAAGATTATTGAAGTCGTGCGCGATTCCGCCCGCGAGCCGCCCTACCGCTTCCATTTTCTGCGCCTGACGGAACTGCTCCTCGAGTTTCTTGCGGTCCGTGACGTCAAGGGCCATGCAGATGGCACCTTGCACGTCCCCCATAGCGTCTCGAAGCGGCTCCACGTGGCACGCATACGAGCCGTCTTTCCACTCGACGGGAAAGGTCACCGGCTCTCCAGCGACGGCGCGGCGGTGTGCAGCGATCGGCGTGAAATTCTGATCGGAGGTTTCAAAATACTCGGGGAGCGACATTCCGACAAGCTGGTTTGGCCTGAGTCCCAATCGCGCGAGCCCCGCGCCTACTGCGGACGTGAATCGAAGAGTCCGGTCCACCGTCCACAGTACGGCGGGCAGCTGTTCGATCAGCATTCGCAGGCGGGCCTCACTTTCTCTAATCCGCTCTTCGCCGCGCTTTCTCTCGATGGCCAGGGCGATCTGACCGCCGACAGAGGAAAGAAAATCCAAGTTACGCTGCGTGTAGACGTTTTCGCTCAGATAGTTCTGGACGACGAGGACCCCGATCATTTCCGCGGGGGTCCGCAAGGGAACCCCGAGCCAGGATGGAGACGGTGTTCCCACCAATTCGACCTCGCCCTGGCCGGCAAGCTCTCTGAAACGCTGGGGTGACATCGACGTCGCGCGACCGGTGCGAAATACGTAGGCTGCGCAGCTCCTGCCCAACTCTTCGAGCTGTTCCCGCGCGGGCGCCGGATCGAACTGATCCACAAAGAACGGATAATGGAACATGCCCGTCGAAGAATCGTGGAGCGCGACGAAACAATTTTCCGCGTCCAAAACTTTCCGAAGAGCGGCGTGGATCCGCCCCAGAAGGTCATCCAGATTATCCGTTGCGCTGACCGCATGGACAATTTCCGTACTGACCTGGCGTTCCAGCTCCGACCGTTTACGCTCGGTGATGTCTTCCGCCGTGCCGTCGTGGCTTACGATCTTCCCGCTCGCGTCGCGGATCGCGCGAACGTTCAGGGATATCCAGGTCCTGCTGCCGTCTTTCCGCAGCATGTGAACTTCGAATCCTTCGAGGATGCCGCGCTGTTCGAGCTCCCGTCTCAATACCGTCCGGACCTCGGGATTCACGTAGATCTGCTTGGCGATGTCGTGGATTTCTTCAATCATCTCGGCCGGCGAAGAGTAGCCGGCGATGCGCGCCATCGCAGGATTGACGGTTACAAAACGCCCTTCCGGCGTGGACTCGAAAAAGCCCTCGACGGCGCTTTCGAAGATTCGGCGATATTTTTCTTCCGCGCGACGCTGGGCCTGCTCGGCGCGACTTCGGTCGGTGATGTCCTCATACATTCCAAAGCTGCCCGTTCGCTTTCCGTTGACGATCAGGGGGACGCCGAGGATCCGAACGTCAACGAGCGCTCCATCTTTGCGCTGCCGCTTCGTTGTGGCGCGCACGATATCGCCGGTCATAGCGCGCCCGATCAGTTCGAGCATTTCATCGTGCTGGGCGGGAGGCGCGATAAGCGACTCGAGCACGGCTCCGCGGATTTCCGCGAAGGTATAGCCAAAGAGTTGCTCGAAGGCCGGGTTGCACATCTCCACGCGGCGATGACTATCGAGGGCGACGATTGCCAACGGGTTATTCTCGCTCAGCGCCTGGATATAGGCCGTCCGCTCGGCAACTTTCAGTTCCGCAGCCCGGCGCTCGGTGATGTCCTGCGCAACCACCAAGACCGCGTTTCTGCCTCCGAACGGAATACCCTGAGTCGTTATTTCGACGTCGAAAATGTCGCCGTTCTTTCTCTTGTGCCTCCAATGCCCCAGAGCGGCAAGGGAGGGGCCATTGGTTTTGACCTTCGCCAGGAGTCGAGGGACTTCATCCGCGGGGCGGATGTCCAGGATTTGCATGCGCAGAAACTCTTCGCGAGAGAAGCCATATTGCCGGATGGCGGCGGCGTTTACCTCGAGGAAACGCAGAGTGTCCCGGTCGCACACATACATCGCGTGCGGGTTTTTGGAGAAAAGAAGCTCGAAATTCGCGTCTGTGGGCGTCAAGCCTGCGCGCGGCGGCGGAGTGGCTGCTTGAGGTTCGGATTCGGAATTGCCGTCCGAGCGCATCAGTTTATGCGCCGGACGAGCTCGCTTGGGACGAAGCGTTGCTGTTCTGCTCGACATAGCCTCAGCGAAAAACCCGCAAGAATAGTGGGGACAGCGCTCCGTTGAACAACCCCGCATCTATATGTAAACGCTGGGACCAAGTCTCGCAATGGTACGTCCGTACCAGCGGGAGACGGCGAGACGTGCGTTGTCCAACCGCTCGCCAACGGAAACCTGGTCGAAATGCTTATGCAGGCCGTTTGGCGCTGGGTCCCTGAGCAGTTAAGATGGAGCGAGGGCCGTATTCGCGTCTCCCGCAATCCATGAAAAAGGCCGAGAAAGCTTCAAGCAGGGTCACTCCGGTTCGGACCTCGTTTCAGGACGAAGTCGCGGAAGTCGCCCAAGCGCATCATTCCGACCCATTTCGGGTGCTCGGACCCCACTGGGTCGAACGGGAAGGTACGTGGACACTCGCCATTCGCGCCTTTTTTCCGGGGGCGCAGCGTGTAAGGCTCGTTTGGGGCGCTGACAAGATCGTTTTCCAAGCGGCGGCCATCCATTCGGAGGGTGTCTTCGAGGCCGTAGTTGCCGCGGATGCGGCGGAACTGCGCGTCGGGGAGACGGTAGGCCCTACGGCTTACCGCTGGCGGGTCCGTTTAGAGGACGACACCGAGACCGAAATCTATGACCCGTATTCCTTTCCGCCCATTCTGACCGACTACGACCTTTACCTCTCGGGCGAAGGCACCCACTACATGAAATACGAGAAACTGGGCGCGCACGTTTGCGAATTGGCCGGAGTTCGCGGCGTCCACTTCGGCGTCTGGGCGCCAAACGCCCGGCGGGTGAGCGTCGTCGGAGATTTCAACTCGTGGGACGGGCGAGCTAGCGTTATGCGCAGCCGCGGCGTGAGCGGTATCTGGGAGCTCTTCCTGCCCGAGCTCCACGAAGGAGCACTCTACAAGTTCGAGATCTTGTCCCGCGTCGGCGACCATCTCGGATTAAAGGCTGACCCGTACGGATTCGCCGCCGAGCTGCGCCCCAAGAGTGCTTCGATCGTCTGTAACATCGACCGGTACGCATGGAACGACAGTACATGGCTCGAAGCGCGCGCCACGCGTGATTGGCAGCACTCGCCGATGTCGATCTACGAAATCCACGCCGGCTCGTGGCGGCGCAAAGCCGATGAAGGGAATCGCTGGCTCACTTATCGCGAGTTGGCCGACGCGCTGGTTCCCTATGTCAAAGGGATGGGCTACACGCACGTCGAACTGATGCCGATCA
The DNA here is from genome assembly GCA_035279445.1 of Candidatus Acidiferrales bacterium. GTDB lineage: Bacteria > Acidobacteriota > Terriglobia > Acidiferrales > UBA7541 > Palsa-295. The sequence continues at coordinate 33,570 of DATEHV010000025.1, forward strand.
TGGAACATCCCCTTGACGCTTCGTGGGGCTATCAGACCATCGGCTACTTCGCGGTGACCAGCCGATTTGGCTCGCCCGGCGATTTCATGTATTTCGTTGACCGGTGTCATCAGGCGGGCGTCGGCGTCATACTCGACTGGACTCCGGCGCACTTTCCCCGCGACGCGCACGGCCTGGCATTCTTCGACGGCACCCACCTCTACGAGCATGAGGACCCGCGGCGCGGTGCCCATCCCGATTGGGGAACGCTTGTCTTCAACTACGGCCGCAACGAGGTGCAGAACTTTCTGCTCTCGAATGCGCTCTTCTGGGTGGACAAGTACCACATCGACGGCCTGCGCGTGGACGCGGTCGCCTCGATGCTCTATCTCGACTATTCTCGCGCTCCCGGCGAATGGATCCCCAACGCGTTCGGCGGGCGCGAGAATCTGGAGGCCATCTCGCTGCTAAAACGCCTGAACGAAGTCCTGCATGAACGCCACCCGGGTGTGTTGATGATTGCCGAGGAATCCACCTCGTGGCCGGCAGTGTCTCGCCCCACCTACATCGGAGGCCTCGGATTCGATTTGAAGTGGAATATGGGCTGGATGAACGATGTGCTGGCGTATTTCTCGCTCGATCCGATTCACCGGCAGTTTCATCACGGCAAGCTCACTTTCTCCATGCTGTACGCATTCCACGAGAATTTCGTCCTGCCGCTGTCACACGATGAGGTAGTTCACGGGAAGCGGGCCCTGCTGGAAAAGATGCCCGGCGACGACTGGCAGAAGTTCGCCAACCTCCGGCTACTATTCGGCTACCTTTTCGCCCACCCGGGAAAGAAACTGCACTTCATGGGCTGCGAGCTCGGCCAGAGGAACGAGTTTTGGGAGGCCAGTTCCGTGGATTGGTCGCTCGAGAATTCGCCCTTGCACCGGGGCATCCAGCGCCTGCTCGCGGACTTGAATCGCCTGCACGTAGAGGAGCGCGCGCTCCACGAAATCGACTTCGAGTGGTCTGGCTTTGAATGGCTGGAAGTGAATGATGCCGCCTCGAGTGTCCTGTCGTTCTTGCGGCGTGGACGGAAACCAGACGACTTCGTCGTCGTTGTGTGCAATTTCACGCCGGTGGTTCGCGAGAATTACCGCGTCGGAGTCCCCCGCCCCGGCCGTTATCGCGAGATCCTCAATACGGATTCGAAGCACTACGAAGGCACGGATGTGGGCAATTCTGGCGGCGTGCGCGCCGAGCCGATTCCCTGGAACGACCGCCCCTACTCCATCAAGCTTCGAGTGCCGCCTCTCGCCGCTATGTATTTCAAGCCTCAGCGAGACTAAACGGCAATCGTCAGAAGAAAGAGGTGATTCGCGGGATCGCGCCTTCAACGCCATGCGTTGTGGCGGGCAAGAACTGCGCGCGGCGCGGAAACAACGAGCGGCTAAGCCGCCGTAACTGCCAGCTCTTTCGGCTCCTCGAGACTCGCTGATGGCCAGCTCTTTAGCTCCGGCATGCAGTGCTTCACGAAACACTTGATATTGCGCGCCGATTCTTCGTAGGGCATCCCGCCGAAAAAGAAATTCGGCATAATCCCCTGCATGTCGATCAAGTCCTTCATCTTCGCGAACTTGTCGAGCAATTGTTGCGGATTGCCCCAAGGCATGAGCTTGATGTAATCCTCAACCGCCTTGTCCGCACCAATGGAGTTCAAGTACTTGCTGAGATCGGCGTAGCGTTCGTAGCTCTTCGTAGTGTCAAAGTGTTTCCCGAGCATTTCATAGTGATCCAGCGCCTCGCGATAGTTCGCCGCCAGGTATTTGCGAGCCAACTCTTCGGCGCGGTCCGCGCTCTCATCGACGAAACAGAAACCCGAGCAGAACGGTTTAGGCGGCGCCGAATTAGGATGGAATTCGCGCCAGTTCTGATGGTACAGCTCGAAATCCGCCGTCACCTGGTCCCAAGCCTTCTGGAGTATCACGAGGAGGCCCAACCCCAGCCTTGCCACCACCGGCACGGAATCACGGGAAGCCGCAGCAGCGAACGACCGTCCCTTGAATGACTTGAACGGCCTCGGGCGGATCTCGCGGCGCGGCTGCTTCACCGTGTCGCCGCCCTCCATAAAGCCCGTTTCCAGCGCGTCCAGGACGAGCTGTGTATATTCATCGAAACGCAGGCGCCCCTGGTTCTGGTCGATGCGGAGTCCTTCGAATTCCCTGCGCGCCAAGCCTCGGCCGACACCCAGGATGAAGCGTCCGCCAGATACGTGGTCGAGGAGAGAAATCTGCTCCGCGAGGCGCATCGGGTCGTGCCAGGGCACGACGACTACCATGGATCCCAGCTTAATCTTCTTGGTCTTCCCGGCGAGGTAAGACATCAACTGGCACACGTCAGGGCTTATCGAGTAACTGTCGAAATGGTGTTCGGTCGCCCATACTGAATCAAACCCGAGTGACTCGGCCATCTCGCAATTGCCGAGTTCTTCGTGCATGAATTGCTTGTCCGAGTACCCGCCCAGATGCTGAAAACCCGTACCGTAGCCTACGTGCATCCCGTGTGCCTCCTGCGGCGCTTCGGCCGGACTCGCCGCAACCTCTTGGATTCCCCAGTGATTGAAAATATATCAGATTGAAGCCAGGCGGACTAGCAGCGCTCGGATTCCCGCAGGCCGGTGTACAATCCGTGTGCTTTTTGGGCGTAAGAAAAACGGAGACTCGGCCTGAAACTCCATGTCTGAGGGTGGAAAATACTTCGTCGCGGTAGTCGGCGGCGCGATCTCCGGCTCCGTGGCGGCGGAAATCCTGGCGGACCGAGGGATTAAAGTCGCGGTCATCGAACAAAACAAAAGGCCGTACGGGAAAATTGAAGACGGCCTGCCGCGCTGGCATGTGGAGCAGCGCAAACAGGAGTACGCGCGGATCGACGCGCGCCTGAAAAAGCCAGGCGTTTACTTTGTCCCTTCCACCAAGCTCGGCCGCGATATCCAGTTCGACGACTTCTGCAGCAACTGGGGCTTCTCGGCGGTCATCCTCGCAAATGGCGCCTGGCGCGACAGGGATTTGGGAGTCTCCGGAGCCGAGAAATACGTCGACAAAGGGCTCATCTATCAGAATCCGTTCATCTACTGGTACAACCACAAGAACGAGAAGACTTACGACGGGCCGCGCTACGATACGCCGGACGAGACGCTGGTCGTCGGCGGCGGGCTGGCCTCGATTGACGTGGTCAAGGTCCTCCAGCTCGAGAATTATGAGCGCGCGATGAAGGCCCGGGGCATTCACGCCGACATGCATGAACTCGAGAAAGGCATCCCTGCGGCCTGTAAGTCCCACGGAATCGATCCCCAGAGTCTCGGTGTGAAGGGATGCCTCTTGATCTACCGCCGCCGTGAGCAGGACATGCCCCTTGCGCAGCCCCCGGACAACGCCACGCCGGATCAGATCGCGAAAACGGAGACGGTCCGGCAGAAGATGCTTCGACTCGCCCGTGACCGCTACTTGTTTCGAGTTCAGGATCGCAGGTTAACGACCGGACTCGTGGTCGAGAATGGGCGGGTCGCCGGCCTGCAAGTCTCCGAAACCAAGATCGAAGGGCGGAAAGCGGAGCCAATTGCAGGCACGGAACACGAGCTCCGGGCACCGCTGGTCATTTCCTCGATTGGCTCGGTACCGGAGATCCTTCCTGGCGTGGCGATGAAGGGCGAGTACTACACCTTCACTGATGAAGACTTGCCACGCTACTCAGGATCCGATCGTGTGTTTGGTGTCGGAAACGTAGTCACCGGCCAAGGAAACATCCGAGTCTCTCTTGTGCACAGCCAGAAGGTGACGAACCACTTGATTAAAAACTATATGGACGGTGGGGCCAGCACAACTGACAGTTTTGAGTCAGTGGAGGCCCGTGCGGCTGGGCGGGCGCAGGCCGTACAGGACCGGGTCCAGGCACTGCCTGCTCTCTCGGCGAATCAGATTGCGGCGATTGAGGAACGCATCCACGCTCTTCAGCAGCGAGTCGGCTACACCTCGAACTACGACTCCTGGATTTCTAAAGTGACGCCGCCTGACCTCGAATAGCCCGGTTGCTCGGCGGGCTGCCGCATTCGAAGCACTTCAATTGTGCGGCATCTGTTGTTGCATCTGCTGCATCATCAGCGACGGGTTCATTGGTACGGGTGTGCCGACGATCTTGTCCTTGGCGCCCGTGATGACTTGGGTCAACACCATCAACGAATCGTTCCCTTGGTGCTTCACCACGCCAAACGGAGAAACCTTGTCGCTCACCCAAGTCTCTCCCGAGCCGTCCTTAGCGCGCAGGTGCTCGCAAGAGAAGGCACCCGCCGGAGTTGTCACCGACTCCTTGCCGAGGTCGTCCGAATCGCCGCGGATGTCCGTCTTTGGAGCTTGTTGGCTGCTCATGCGGCTCATTTGCGCCGGTAGCTCCATCGGAGGACGTCCCGCCATCTGCATGATCGTGCGGGACACGGCACCGTTCGCGGCGCCAGGCACGACAAGAACTTTCATGACAATTTCGCCGGTACGGGCGCCCGTGGTGGTCCATTCGAGCCAATAGCCTTCCTTTCCGTTCACAATCTCCTTGCCAACCACCGTATACTCCAGCGTCGTTTTGGCGCCGTCCGGAGAATTGAGGTCGTACCGCGCCCCCGCTCCGACTGTGGGATTGAATACGCCCTGCGGCATCGGGGTCTGTCGCATGCCCATCTGCGCGCTGGCGAACGTCGTCCAGCCCAATACGGAGAAAAGGCAAGCGGCCGCCTTCGTCCAATTCGAGTTCATCATGATGTGTTCCACTTTCGGAAGTGCCTGGAGTAGAGATTTGCGATTCAGCACGTCATTGTATCCTACGCCGGCCGGTGATCGCGCTCAAAGAACTGTGCAATTCTAGCTCAGCTCACGATAGCTGATCAGCCGAATTCCTTTCTCCTTCACGGCTCGGCTTGCTTCCGCGGAGAGAAGTCCTTCCATTTCCGTTCCACGCTGCCATTGGAGGCGCGAGCCGGTTCGCGCGAGTTCGGCGTCGCAGACGCCTGGATGCAGCATAATTTCCGTTCGGGCCTCCGCCAGTGTGTCAATCATGCGACACAAAGCTGCACCACCCAGATGTCCGGTTGCGGCCAAACCGAGAAAGCGATCGGGATAACGCAGTCCGCTAGTCCGGGAGATCGCTCTGAACCAAAAGGAAACAGCGCGCACCGCGCTGGAAGCCACCAGGTTCAATACGATCCCGGCGCGTTCGGCTCTGGCTGTTCTCCATGAGTCTTCAAGGCTCTCTACGGGGTTCCTCACACGCGTGATTCCGAACTCCCGCGCGACTCGCCCGAGCGCGCTCATCACACGCGGATGTACATGCGTGTGTTTGTGGGTATCGAGGTGGGTCGGTTCGATTCCGGCGCGGCGGATTTTCTCGATTTGCGCGCGCAACTCGATCTCGATGTGCCGCGTTCGCACGCTTCCGGAACTCAATCTTGCCACGAGCGCGCCAAGCGACTCGGGCAAGCGTCCGTCCCTGGTCGCGAGTGACGGAATTTCGCCGCTCGGCGCCACGGCGGTACCACCCGTGAGAACCAAATGGCAGCCCACGCCCAAACTCGGATTCGCTTTTGCCCGTTCGACGGCGTCGTCGAACGCAGGCCCGTTGGCCATGAGCGTCGCGCTGGTAAGTATCCCGTCCTTGTGCGCACGAATGATCCCCTCGTTGACGCCTCGCGTGTAACCGAAATCATCAGCGTTGAGAATCAGCTCTTTCATTTTCAACCAAAGGCACTTTCCCGATGCGGTGAATGTTATCACGCGGAAGGAAAGGGACGAGACTCGCGGCCGATAGACGCCGCGGATCAGAACTCTTGGTCATAGAAATGCTGGGCGTTGCCGTCACACAATTTACTCGTCATGTTTCCGCTCGACGACGGAATGATGAACTCCGCACGACAGTTTTCAACAGTTCTGTTGAAAACCGTGTGGAAAAGGCGCGCCCGCAAATCGAAAAGGCGCGCCAGCACGGGGCTTACTGCTGTTTGCACCAGTTCCGTGCAGATGAAACATGCTCGACAGTATTCTGGGCCGGCTTGCACGGCGTTTAGGTTCAGATTTTCGGTACTCGGATAATCGTCGGCAAAACTCTGAGAGGAAAGATTCGGTGTGACGCCTTCTAGTACCAGTGAGGTGGCGGTTCGAGCTTGATGGGAATCGATGCCTCGTCCTTATCGATGTCGTACCACTTGCCGTAGGTATGCCAGCCGGTCGCGATCACTTGGATCAGGATTTTGCCCTGCGGAATCTCCGGGACCTTGACCGAGCCGTCCAGGTTCGTCTTGAAATTCATCTCCGCCAGTTTTTCGTGATGCAAGAAACCGCCAGATGTGTAGAACCGGACATAGACGCTCGCGTTCGAGACGGGCTTGTCATTGCTGTTCGTCACCCGGATCCTGAGCTTTGTTGTGAGCGGCCCGCTGGATTTCCCTTCCTTTTTCTCATCCTGTGCGTTTGGTTGTTCGTGTGGGGAGGGCGGCTCAGCCGGTTGGGCCGAATCCCCGGCAGCCGCCTGCGAGTCGGACGGCTTCGTGGACTCGCTCGGATTGTTTGCTTGGGCGAAAGTTAAGCTCGCGCAGAGCAAGCAGGCTGCCGGCGCCAGTCCGAACTGAAGTGCAGGAAAACGCCGCCGAGGTTTTTCAAGCTTCACGGCAACCTCTTTGTACCGCAATCGAGGCCGCCTCTCAAGTCTCGAAACATGGGCAAGAGGCCGGGCGCCCCCGGATACCGACATGCATGCGGCGAGTGTTGATTCTTCACGACTTCTTCACCCTTCCAACGGAATCGGCGAGCCACTCCAGGTACGTGCGGGAGCCCCGCGCGATAGGTAGCGCGAGGATTTCGGGCACTTCATAACTGTGCAGCCGCACAATTTCCTGCTGGAGCTTCGCAAACCTCGCGCGAGACGTCTTCACGACCAGTAGGAACTCCTTCCCGAACTCAACCTTGCCCTTCCAACGATAAACTGACTCGACCGCGGCCGGAATTACATTGACGCAAGCGGCGAGCCTCTGCCCGACTAGCCTGCGCGCGATTCGCCGCGCTTCCGCCCTCGAACCGCAAGTGACCATGACCACGAACTTGTCGGTCATCTCGTGCCTTTACTCTTGGGACTCCCGTTCAAGCGATTACCCGATACGCGCGGCTTGCTCGACAAGATACAATAGCCGCGCGTGGCGAGCCAAGCGATCCATTTCGGCACCTCCGGATGGCGAGGAATCATCGGCGACGACTTTACGTTCTCGGGCGTGCGCCGCGCCGCAGCCGCAATCGCGGCTCACGTCCTCGCGAGGAAAAAATCTCCGACCCTGATTGTGGCCTACGACACCCGGTTCTTTTCCGGGGAGTTCGCCCTCGCCGCAGCGGAAATCTTGCGATCCCACGGCTGTCGCGTACTCCTTTGCCGCGAGGCCACGCCGACTCCCGCCGTCGCGCACGCCATTCTCCACGGAAAGCTTGATGGTGGCGTGAACGTCACCGCCAGTCACAATCCCGGGGCATACAACGGATTGAAGTTTTCCGGGCCGGATGCCGGGCCCGCGCCGACTGAAGTCACGCGTGACATCGAAATTCGCGCCGCCTCGCTCCCGAACGGCCCGGTCGAGCAGCACGAGATCGAGAACGATTTCGAGGGCGCCAGCCCGCGCGATCCCTACTTCGCTCAGCTTCACCAAGTTGCTCGCTTGGATGTGTTGCGGCAGGCGAAAGGCAGTTTAGTATGCGACGCGGTTCACGGCTGCGGAGCAGGTTGGCTCGACCGCATCCTCAGGGAAAACGGCGCATCCGTGACTTCGATCCGGACGGAGCGCGACGTCCTCTTTGAAGGCACGGGGCCCGACCCTTCCGAGGAGAATCTGGCTCCGCTAAGGAAGGCTGTCACTGAAAAGAAAGCGCTCGCGGGGCTTGCAACCGACGGCGACGCGGACCGCTTCGGAATCGTCGATTGCGATGGGTCGTTCGTCTCGCCCAACCACATCCTCGGCCTGGTCTTCGACTATTTGCTCGAAACGCGCCGATACAAGCTCGGCGCGTCCCGCAGCGTCGCGACCACGCATCTGCTCGATGCGGTCGCTCGGCTTCATAGCGTGAGAGTGTACGAGACTCCGGTCGGGTTCAAGTACGTCGGCCCGTTCCTGCGCAAGGATAAGATCGCGCTCGGAGGAGAAGAAAGCGCCGGCATGACCATACGAGGCCATCTTCCGGAGAAAGACGGCATTCTGGCGTGCCTGCTCGTCGCGGAAATGATCGCGGCGAGGCAGGCGTCTCTCGCCGATCAATTGCGCGATCTCTTTCGGCGCGTGGGCGCGGAGTTCTGGCCCGTGCGCGTGAATCTGCGGCTCTCGGCCGACACACAGGCGAAGCTGCCGGGGCGCTTGCGCGCAATCTTCAAGTCGTTCGCCGGCCGCCGAGTCGCCAAAATAGACCGCACAGATGGATTGCAACTCACCCTCGACGACGGCGCGTGGCTCTTGATGCGCGCGTCAGGCACCGAACCGCTCGTGCGGGTTTACGCCGAAGCTGCGACTCTCGCCGAATCGCAGAAGCTCGCTGAGGCCGCGCGCGCGTGGATTATCCAATGACAGAACAGCCGGTGAGCACCTCGGAACAGCTGCGTGATTTTCTGCGGCGAAATGCGAACTGGTTCGTCGCCGGAGCGCTGGCGCTGTTGCTTCTCCAGGATGTTTTCGGGACTCACGGCCTGGTCGCGATGCGCCGCGCTCAGCAAGAGGCCGCGCGGGTGCAGCAGGAAATCGAACAGATCAATGAAGAGAACCGGCAGCTGCAGGATCGCGTGAAGGCCCTGAAATCGGATCCCGCGACGATTGAACGGATTGCTCGCGAAGAAATGGGACTCGCGCGGCCTGGCGAGTACATTTTCAAGATTCCACCCCGCCCTGGCGACTCGTCGAATTCCGCTCTCCAGCCTGCCGAACCCCGGAAGCAACCCTAGCCGTTCGTCGCGGGTCGCGGCGCGCCGCGAAGCCATGCGGCGATCTCATTCCCACGGCCTTTCCACCGGGCTCTTAAGGTCGCCAGAAGCACCATCGCAACGAAAATCGTGAGCAGGCCCAGCGACGCCGCGGGAATGGTTTGCGCGCGCTTTGGCAGAATCGAGAAACGTCCGTAAACGAATTCGATGTGCACCCAATAGACCACGAGCGACGCCTTGCCCATTTGGATCAACGGGCTGAATCCCATCGAACCGGGCCCCCAGCGGCACCACGCAAACGCGGCCCATGTGATGATCATCAGGATTCCCACTCGCGCCAAAAAGAAGTTCGGGCTGGTGTGCCAGTAGTCGTACACCGCGTAGAGCTGAACATGCCGCCCGTCGAGCCACCGGGAAAGAAAGAACATTCCCACTCCAGCTCCGGCGGCCACTGCAGTGGCGCGCGCCGGGTTCCTGAAAGACCATTCACCGAATAGCAAGAGTCCGACCGCCAATCCCGCAAAAGCGAACGCCGTCCACGGAAAAATCGGAAAAAGCCACGGCTGCGGTACGTTAAAGGTGTGGACGCCGTTGATATACGACTCGAGGTACCACGGAAGCCATCGGGGCCGCCACGTCGTCCAAAGCGCCGGGGTTGCAAGGGCGATCCCCAGCGCGACGCCAGCCGCGAGGAGTGCGTTTCCCACCCGGCCTTGCGCCACTCGGCAAACTACGCCCATGAAGACGATGGAAAGTCCGATGATGTTGAGGACGTCCGCGCGGAGCAGGTCGGTCCAGGGAGCGCCCGGCAACCCCAATACGAATTCCTGTACGCGAAAGAGCAGGCCAAGAGCGTAGATTTCCGCGCCGCGGCGGATCATTGTGGACGCGATCTGGTTTCCGGAAATACACTTGCTGCGCATCCGCTCCGTCTGCAACGCACAGGAAATTCCCGCGAGGAAAAGAAACAGCGGAGCGGGAAGCGTACCTCCGAGCTGTGACCAGCCAAAAAAGGAAGTGTGGCGCGCCGAACCGCCCAACCAAGAGTCGTAACAGTGCGTCTGGAACATCGCCAGGCAGGCGAATCCGCGCATCCAGTCGAGATACGCGAGACGTTGTGTGCCGGAATCGGCCATCGCGTTCGATTCGTCACAGAATCGCCGAGGCCGACGCTCAAATCAAGTTTTTGTCGGGGGCTTCGGGCGAGTCCGGTAATATCGATTGCGATGCGCTCGAATTTCGGGTCTCGGCAAATGAGTTTCTCTGCGGCCTTCGGCATCTGGGCTATTGTTGCCGCCGTCGCTGCCCTCGAAGGTGTTCACCTTGGGTTCGGCACCCTTCCGTTCGCGGTTGCGCTGGGAGTCGCGGCACTGCTGTTTGCCTTCGAGCTGTTTCTCGCCGCGCCCCGTGTCCTTGCGCTCGCGCAGAATTCATTCAGCGGCCGAGGCGCGATTCTCGGTCCCCTCGTTCCGTTGTTCGCGGTGTTGAGCTATTCGCTGATGGTGACGCGCAGCTGGAAGATGCTGCTATTCGGAGCGGCCTACGCCGTGGTTCCAGCGTTACTCCTCGCGAGCAGCCAAGGCCGGGCACCCGGCACCTGGGAAGACTACACCGCGCTGCTCGTCATTTGGATCCCCGTGGCGCTTCCAGTTTCTCAGCGGCTGATGTATCGGGAGTTCCCTTACCCTCCGCCTCTGACGCACACACTCGCCATTCTCATGGCCCTCAGCACAGCGGTGGCCTCCTTCGTGCTGCTCCGGCGGCTCGACGGAATTGGCTATGCGGTCGAGTGGAAGCAGGGGTTCGCGCGGGATTTCGCGCTTCACTTTATCGTTTTTGCAGCAATTGCGATACCTGTTGGATTGAAGATCGGATTCCTGGCATTCCATCCATCACTCCGGCGAGGAGGCTTCTTCCCTCTCTCGGCTCTGGGTGTCCTGTTTTTCACCGCGTGGCCTGAGGAATTTCTGTTCCGGGGAGTCTTGCAGAATTTGCTGTCAAAAACGTTTCGGAATCGCTGGGCGGGATTGGGGACGGCATCCATAATCTTCGGACTCTCGCACGTCTTCCATTCGCCTTATCCAAACTGGAAGTACGTTTTCCTGGCCACGATCGCAGGCCTGTTTTACGGTCACGTGTGGATGAAGACGCGTTCGCTCCTCCCCGGCACGCTCGTTCACGCGCTTGTGGACATCTCCTGGAGCGTATTTTTCCGCTAGGGGCACAACGAGAGATTCGTCAGGTCGAGCTAGATGAGTAATTCGCGGTCGTATTGGGACTGTGGCTTGGGAGAGCTTTCGTTATCCAGGCAGGGTGCCGCGCGTGAGCCGGCTTAACGCACGACGCCGCTCAGAGGACTGGAGGCGGTCGCGTAGAGTTTCTTTGGTATCCGGCCGGCCAGAAACGCTTTTCGTCCCGCTTCCACGGCCGAGCGCATCGCTTCTGCCATCAGCACGGCGTCTTCCGCGCCGGCGATGGCTGTGTTCATCAGGATGCCGTCGGCGCCCAGCTCCATGGCGATCGCCGCGTCCGACGCCGTACCGACGCCCGCATCCACAATGAGCGGCACCTCCGTAATACGCTCGCGCAGGATTCGGAGGTTCGCCACGTTTTGGATTCCCATCCCCGAGCCGATCGGCGCGGCGAGAGGCATCACCGCTGCGGCGCCCGCATCGATCAACTTGCGCGCTACGATCAGGTCATCGCTGGTGTAGGGCAATACGACGAAGCCATCTTTCACGAGTATCTTCGTCGCCTGGACCAGCTCTTCCGTTTCCGGAAAAAGTGTCTGCTCGTCTCCGATCACTTCGAGCTTCACCCATTCCGAAAGGCCCACCTCGCGGCCGAGCCTCGCCGCGCGGACGGCCTCCGCCGCCGAATAGCACCCCGCGGTGTTGGGCAGAATGAAAAGTCTGGACCGGTCAATGAAGTCGAGCAGTGATTCTTTTGTGCGATCAGTCAGGTTCACGCGCCGCACGGCCACGGTCACCATTTCCGCGCCGGATGCTGCGTGCGCCCGCGCCATCTCCTGAAAGCTGCGATATTTTCCTGTGCCCACGATCAGGCGCGAGCCGAACCCGCGCCCGGCAATCACCAATTGGTCGCTCATGACACCCTCTCCGCCTTCATTCTACTCTGCCAATGGCTTCCGCTGTAGGCCCGGCACCTCGATAGGCCAAACTCAGGCCTTTCCCCACCGGCACGACCATGTGCTCGAACGCTTCCAGTCTGCTGACTGCCGCCAGATATCCGGCGATTTCCGCCGGATGCGAAAGCACGTTGTCTGCGAGTATCAGAACCGCCGGGGTGAGCTTGGGAACCAGCAGCCTTACCTGCTCCGGCGCGCTCAAGCGGTCGCCATCGAAGAATACGAAATCGAACGGACCACTAAGCTCGCGGACGATCGCGGTCGCCTCTCCCAATCGCAAGTCGACATAGTCAAGAAGTCCAGCGCGAACCAGGTTGTCGCGAGCCATCGTTCGTTTCTCCGGGCTCCGTTCGATGGAAATGACTTTCCCGCCCGTTTCGGCAACTGCGGACGCGAGGCAGATGGTGCTGTAGCCATTCGACGTCCCGATTTCCAGCGCGCGCTTCGCCCTGCTGCTGCGTGCCAAGATGTTCAGCAGCCGCGCCGTTTCCGGCTCGAGATTGAGCATTTTTCGAGTGTGGTCTCTTTGTTGCTCGTCGTTTGCGCGTCCCTGGCGCTCGATCTGGGCCAGCAGGTCGATCAACTGTGGTTTCATAGTTGTGGGTAAGGCAATCAGACAGGTGCGATCTAGACCGTCCGCTGTGGTCGCGGCTCTTCGACGTCCGCATAGAGTCGCGCGATGACGTCTTGATAGCGTTCTTCGATCACTCGCCTCTTCAGTTTCAGCGTGTAGGTCAGCTCGCCGCTGCCATACGTAAAATCCTGATCAAGCAGGGCGAATCGCTTCGGCTTCTCATACTGTGCGAGCGATGATGTCAGCCGCTCGAGCTCCCTCGCGAAAAGATCCCGCACCCACGGATCGGAGAGCAATTGCGCGTGCGTCTGGAATTCCCGGCCGGCCTTGCGCGCCTCCGCGTCGAGGCCCGCAAAATTGACGACGACCAACACAGAGACGAACTTTCGCCGGTCTCCAACGACCATCGCATTGGCGATCAGTGGCGAGGTTTTGAGCAGGTTTTCGATCGGCGCGGGCGCAACAAACTTTCCGCCCGCGGTTTTCAACAATTCTTTCTTGCGGTCCGTGATCGTGAGAAAACCGTCTTCATCGAGCCGCCCGATGTCGCCGGTGGCGAGCCAACCGTCCGGTGTCATCACTTCGCGTGTATCGGCCGGCTTGCCGTAGTAACCCTTCATCACGCACGCGCCCTTCACGAGGATTTCCCCGTCTTCCGCGATGCGCACCTGCACGCCTGCGATCGGGCGGCCCACAGTGCCGACCTTGTACGACTTAGGCGTGCTTGCGGAAACGATCGGCGAAGTCTCCGTCAGCCCGTAACCCTGATAGATGGGCACGCCGATGGACCAGAAAAACTCCAGCAGCTCGACCGCGAGCGGGGCGCCGCCGGATGTGAGGGTGCGCAGCTTTCCACCCAGACCCTCGCGGATTCTGGAATACACCAGCCAGTTCGCGATGTGCCACCGCAGCTTGACGCCGGACGAAACGCTCTTCCCGTACGCTTGCCAGGGCGCGGCCTCGGCCGCAACGCCGAGCGCCCAATCGAAAACCCTCCTTTTCAGCCCGGTCTCGCGGCGACCTTTTTCGATGATCGCGGCGTAAATCTTTTCGAAAAAGCGCGGCACCGCCGCAGCGATTGTCGGATGAACTTCCAGCAGCGCTTGCGGCACCGACTCGGTCTGCTCGACGTAGGCCACGCTGACTCCGAGAAAAAGATAGCTGTAGTCCATCACACGCTCGTACACATGCGCGAGCGGCAGAAACGATAGCGCGACGTCCCCCGGTAAGGTGTCCACGTCGCGGGAAGATTCCAGCGCGTTCGAGCTGAGGTTTTCGTGCGAGAGCATCACTCCCTTCGGCTCGCCGGTCGTGCCGGAGGTGTAAATGATCGTAGCGAGCTGTTTTCCCGTGATCTCGGCGGCGCGCTCGCGGTACCGGACGACGTCCTCATCGCCAGCCGAGGCGATCAGAGCGTCGTAGCGCAACACGTCTCCGAGCAGATCCGCAGGCGGCGCCACGGAAATCACGTGCTCCAGTTCGGGCAAGTGTTCGCGGCACTCCGAAATCCTGCGGGCTTGCTCTTCGCCCGACGTGATCACGATCCGCGAGCCGGAATCTTTAAGGATGTACGTGAGCCTCTCCGGCGACTCGTGGAAATACACCGGCACGTTTACCGCCGCCAGCCCCTGGATCGCGAAATCCGCGATGTGCCACTCGGGACAGTTTGGCGCAAACACCCCCACGCGGTCGCCGGGCCGGATGCCGAGTTCGGCCAGCGCCTTCGCGAGGCCGGCTACTCGGCGCAGCATCTCCTTTGCCGTGATCGACTCCCAGTCGCGGGCCGTGCGGTGGATTTGCGCTCGCGGATTCCCGTAGCGGTCGACCGCGTCGAGATAACATTTCGTGAGGGTTGGATATTCCGTCGCCACGGAGGTCGCCCTAGTGTACCGCGCATCCGGCGCGCGATGCGCCCCATTGCACTGCCGGCCGGTGCACGCAATGAACGCGGCGAGAACCCCGTCTCTGTTTCGACGCGACGATCGAATTTGTCCGCGGCGGGACACCCTTGCGCTTGAACCAATCCGTACTAAGATAATCCCATGAATGCCTCGATCGAGCACGGGCGTCTAGGCTGGCCCACCCAGAGAACCTGATCATGGGAAAACTCGCCACGGATGAAGTGACCGCATTTCAGCTGGTGCGCGCGCCGCGCGGGACCGACATCTCTTGCAAGGGCTGGCAACAGGAAGCGGCTCTCCGGATGCTGATGAACAACCTCGACCCGGAAGTCGCCGAACGTCCCGAAGATCTGATCGTCTATGGAGGTCGAGGCAAGGCCGCCCGCGACTGGAAATGTTTTCATGCGATCGTCGGGGCTCTCCGCTCGCTCGAAAACGACGAGACGCTGCTCGTGCAGTCCGGAAAGCCCGTGGGCATCTTCCGAACGCACACCCATGCGCCGCGAGTGCTGATCGCGAATTCGAATCTCGTCGGCCACTGGAACGACTGGAAGCACTTCGATGAACTCGACCGCGCCGGCCTGATGATGTACGGCCAGATGACCGCGGGGAGCTGGATCTACATTGGGACGCAGGGCATTCTGCAAGGCACCTACGAAACGTTTGCGGCTGCCGGCAGGAAACATTTTCGGGCCAACCTGGCCGGGAAACTGATTGCCAGCGGCGGGATGGGCGGCATGGGCGGCGCACAGCCATTGGCCGCAACGTTGAACGGCGCCGCATTTCTTGGCATCGACGTCGATCCCGAACGCATCAAGCGGCGGGTCAAATCCGGCTACTGCGACGTGATGGTGAACGATCTCGACGAGGCGCTGCGTATCCTGAAAAATGCCGTGCGCAAACGCGAGGCGACTTCGGTTGGGCTCGTCGGCAATTGCGCGGACGTGATCCCGGAGCTCGCGCGCCGCGGCGTGGTTCCGGATCTGCTCACCGATCAAACCAGCGCGCACGATCCGATCGGCGGCTACATTCCGCAGGGGCTCGGCGTCGAGCAGGCGGCCGAACTCCGCAGGACCGACCCGGAAGCCTATCGCCGTCGTGCGCTCGAATCCATCGCGAGACACGTCGAAGGCATGCTCGCCCTCCAGAAGCTGGGCGCCGTGGCGTTCGATTACGGCAACAACATCCGCACGTTCGCTTTCGAGCAGGGCATCAAGAACGCCTACGATTTTCCGGGCTTCGTGCCCGCGTATATCCGCCCTCTTTTTTGCGAAGGCCGCGGGCCATTCCGCTGGGCCGCGCTTTCGGGTGAAGCGTCCGACATACATCGCACGGACAAGCTCGTACTCGAAATGTTTCCACACCACGAGATTCTGTCCCGATGGATCGCCCTGGCCCAGAAGCGGGTGAGATTCCAGGGTCTGCCATCGCGCATCTGCTGGCTCGGCTATGGCGAGCGTGAGAAATTCGGGCTCGCGGTCAACGACCTAGTGGCGCGCGGCGAATTGAAGGCGCCCATCGTGATCGGCCGCGACCATCTCGATTGCGGCTCGGTCGCTTCACCATTCCGCGAAACCGAGGCGATGCGCGACGGCTCGGATGCGGTGGCCGACTGGCCGCTGCTCAATGCCCTTCTTAACACAGCCAGCGGCGCAAGCTGGGTTTCGATCCACAACGGCGGCGGCGTTGGTATCGGCTACGCTCAGCACGCCGGGCAAGTCGTCGTCGCCGATGGGACGAAAGAAATGGCGGAGCGAATCGAGCGCGTGCTCACGAACGATCCGGGTATCGGCGTCGCGCGCCATGTCGATGCCGGCTATCCGGAAGCTATCGATTTCGCGCACAAGTCCGGGATCAAGACTCCGCTGACTTGAACGGATTGTCGTAATGCCTAGGAGAGTTGCTGGCCGAATTGCAGGATGTATCCACTAAGATCGCGGATCGCAAACTCGCGCATTCCATACTCGAAGTCTTCCATAGGATAGACGACGCGGACTCTTTCCTTGAGTCTTGTCCACAGTTCCGTTGCGTCGTCGACCCGAAAGTAGAACGATCCCGAGAAAACCGGGCGATCGTACGGCTCGTGCTGGTTGGGAAGCGAGAGCATCAGCTCAACTCCGTCGCGCTGAAGGGAGGCCCAGCCGTCTGTTCGATTGAGGCACTCGAAACCGAGTATCTCGCGGTAAAAGGCGACTGATGCATTCAGGTCGTCAACCCAGAGCATTGGAGTCAGGCCGGTGAAGGTCATGGAAATTCGCGGCGCACATCCTATCATCGGCGGTCGCGTCGCGTGAGTAGTCTTTTCTGTGATGAAGCGTTAGTATCGGGCCACCGCCCTTGCCCGACTGGCTGATCACCGGCTGCTCGGAGCTGCTCACGCTGCGCGGTCCAGTGCCGCGGCGCGGGCGAGGGCTTGCGGACCTCGGGCTTATTCGCGACGGCGCTCTGCTGGTGCGCGGCGACCGCATCGCTGCCGTAGGCCGCAGGCGGCGCATCGAGCGCCTGCGCGAGGCTCGGCGCGCCGAGCGGCTCGATCTCGGCGGGCGTGTGGTTCTCCCCGGCTTCGTCGATTCGCACACGCACCTGATTTTCCCCGCCAGCCGCGTTTCCGAGTACGAACAGAGTATCTCCGGAAAGACATACGAACAAATCACCCGCTCGGGCGGTGGAATCCGCGCGACCGTGAAAGGCTTGCGCCGCGCGACATCCGATTCGCTCCACCGCCGCGCCAGGTCCCACCTCCGGCAGTTCGCCGCGCACGGCACCACGACGCTCGAAGCCAAGAGCGGTTACGGCCTCGACTGGAAGAGCGAACTGAAGACGCTCGATGTCATGGAGCGATTGCATCAGGATCAGCCGCTCGATATCGCAAAAACGTTTCTCGGCGCGCACGTAATCCCGCCCGAATATCGGCACCGACCGGACGCGTTCGTGGATTTGCTTGTGCGGCGATGGATCCCCACGGTGGCGACCGCCGGCCTCGCGGAATTCTGCGACGTGTTCTGCGACCGGGGAGCGTTCACCGTGGAGCAGGCGCGGCGAATTCTCACCGCGGCCCGCGCTTGCGGGCTGGTGCCGCGCGTCCACGCGGAACAGCTCGCCCACACCGGAGCCGCGCGCCTCGCGATCGAACTTCATGCCGCGAGCGCCGACCATCTGGAGAAAATCGACCAAAGCGACGTCCGTGCGCTCGCGCTTTCGGGCGTCGCCTGCACTCTGCTGCCGGGCTGCAGCTTCCATCTTGGCTTGGCGCAGTATGCCCCGGCGCGCCGCCTGATCGATGCGGGCGCAATCGTTGCCCTCGCGACTGACTTCAACCCCGGCACAAGCCCCACGCTCAGCATGCCGATGATTCTTTCGCTCGCCTGCGCCCGGATGCGTATGACGCCTTCGGAAGCCATTGCCGCTGCCACGATCAATCCCGCCTATTCGCTCCGCTTGCACGATCGCGTGGGATCGCTCGAGGTTGGCAAGTATGCGGACCTTGCGGCGTTTGACGTGGATGACTACCGCGAAATCCCGTACTATTTTGGCGTGAACCTCTGCACGCTGACCATGAAACGCGGTGTCGTGATCCGCTCGAAAAAACGCTAACCCATGAAGCAGATCGTCGAGTGTGTCCCCAATTTTTCGGAAGGACGCGATGCCTCCAAAATCGACGCCATCGTCGCTGCGATGCGCCAGATCCCCGGAGTGTACCTGCTCGGCCGCGAAAGCGACGTGGACCATAATCGCAGTGTGATTACTCTCGCTGGCGAACCAGCGGCGGTCCGGGAAGCGGCCGTGCGCGGCGTCGGCAAAGCCGCGGAACTGATCGACCTGACTCTGCAGACGGGCGCGCACCCTCGCGTCGGCGCGACAGACGTGGTTCCTTTTGTTCCGATTGAGGGCGTGACGATCGACGACTGCGTGACGCTCGCGAAGAAGGCGGGAAAGGAAATCTGGGAACGCTATCGCATCCCCGTCTATCTCTATGAAGCAGCCGCCCAGCGGGTCGAGCGCACCAACCTCGAAAACATACGCAAGGGCCAGTTTGAAGGCCTCCGAGAAGAAATCCTTCGCAATCCCGACCGGGCCCCGGACATCGGCGAACCGCGCTTGCATCCCACGGCGGGCGCGACCGTCGTCGGCGCCCGAAAATTCCTGATCGCCTACAACATCAACCTCGATACCGCGGACCTCGACGTCGCGAAGCGCATCGCGAAAAGGATTCGCTTCTCGAGCGGCGGCCTTCCGTGCGTCAAAGCCATGGGCGTGGACTTGCGGGCGAGGAAGCTTGCACAGGTTTCCATGAACCTGACGGATTTCGAGCAGACGCCGATCCACCGCGTCTACGAGACAGTGCAGCGAGAAGCGGAACGCGAAGGTGTGGGAATCGTCGGCAGCGAAATCGTGGGCCTGATCCCCAGGCGCGCAATTGATATGACGGCGGAATTCTATTTGAAGGTTGAAAACTTTTCGCCCGCCCAGGTGTTAGAGAATCGTTTGGAGGAATCGCTCGCCGACACGGAGCGTGGAGGTTTCGGGAGTCTCGCCAACGTCGTCGCGCCGTTTCTCGACGCGGTTGCGCGCCCGACGGCGACGCCCGGCGGCGGATCCGTTGCGGCACTGGCGGGCGCGCTCGGCGCGAGCCTCGGGCAGATGGTGGCGGGGCTATCGAGCAGGAAGAAGTCTTTGGCGGGAAAGGCCTTCGCGCTGGAGAAAGCCGCCGCGGAATTTCAGTCTCGATCGCGGGCGCTTGCCGCAGCGATCGACCGCGACGCAGCGGCGTTTGAATCCGTAATGGCCGCGCACAAATTGCCGCGCGGCACTCCCGAGGACGCGCGGCAGCGCGACCGAGCGATTCAGCAGGCGCTGGCCGCGGCCGTGGAACCGCCTCTGGAAATTGCCCGCGAAGCCGCGGAAGTATTCGAGGCGCTCGGGCAACTCGAATCGATGTCGAGCTCGTCTATGCTCTCAGACATCCGCGTGGGTCGCTTGATGGCGGCCGCCGCAGTGCGCGGCGCGCTGGAGAATGTGGCCATCAATCTCGATTCGGTCAACGACGCCGGCTTTGCCGGCCGCGTGCGCGCCGAGGCGCTATCGCTTACGTCACGGATCGTTGAAGGATCCGTGGCGGTCCGGCGCTAGAATAGCTCCTGTGGTTTTGAGGGTGAGAACGTGACACAACCAATGTACCGATACTTTGCCGCTGGCTTCCTGGCAACCGGATTCCTGCTTGCCTTTCTCGTCGGATCTCCCCTGCCAACCCACGCGGGGACGCTCAACACCTCCGTGATCGGAATGTTCCCCAAGGACGTGGGAGAGTTCGCCTACGCCGATATGAAGTCCGCGCGGCAATATCCGTGGTTCGCCCAGCTCCGCGAGCAGATTTTGCCGAGCCGCTTCCGTGAGTTCGAGAAGTTTCTGACGTCGGCGGGCGTCGATCCCAATTCTGAAGTGGACGAACTCGCGTGGGGCGCCGTGGTCGCCCCGAAATCGGGCGGCGAGCAGGTGGTTGGTGTCGCGCTCGGCGAGTTCAATCCGTCCTCGAGTGAAGATAAGTTCAAGCAGCAAAAACTTCCCATGATCGATTACCACGGCTATCACCTGTACGCGTTCGGTTCCGGCGCCGGCGTGAACGACATATTGTTTCTGTTCATCGACTCAAATACGGCCGCCTTCGGGCATCGGGGAGCCCTCGAAGAGCTCATTGACGTCCGCACGGGCGTTGCCGAGAGCCTTCTGGCGAACGACCTGATGTTTCCCCTGATCAACGAGGCCAACGGCACTGGAATTATTTGGGGCGTGCTCGACCAGAAGTATTCCCACATGGCCATGCAGGAGCTGCTTCCGGAGGCGAGTCAGTTTGCGCAGGCCAGCCCGATCATCAATCGCATTCGCGCGATGACCTTCAGTATCGAAGCGGATAGCGGCATCGACGCGCATTTTCAGGCGGTTTGCAATTCAACCGACGACGCAAATCTTCTGGCGGCGGGCATGCAAGCGGCCCTGATGGTCCGCCGGTATCAGGAAGCGCAGCAGCATCCTGACCTTGCCGGCGCGCTCGACCAAGTGCGCGTAAGCCCGAGCGGAGACCGCCTCAAAGTGGAAGCCCCGGTAACCCAAGATCAACTTCTTTCGCTGATTCGTACGCGCGCTTTTGCGGCGTCTATCTAGAGGGGAGCCGGAAGTAATTCGGGCGGGTTTAGCGCTCTTCGGCCTCCGCCACTCGCACATCACACGCTTCGCGACAGTCCGGACAGTAATACAATCCGTCCACGCACAACCGCACGTGGTACTGCGACTGGCAGAAGCAGCAGTACTTTTCGCAACTGCATTTCGATTCCGTCTTCTCGCACTGCGAGCAGAGAGTAATCGCTGCCAAGATTCCTACCTCTTCTCGTTCCGGGCCTTCTCAGCGGGCACGGCATGCTGAGTCGGCGCAGGCGGCGCGACTTCAGCGGCCACGGTAGCCGGTGCCGGGAAAGAGAGCTCCCGGCCGTCCGAACTCGCCGCGGCAGCCTCGGTCATTGTGTCGGGCTCGGGCGAAATCATCGGCACCAGGGCCCCTTCGGCTTCCTTGAGGAACATCAGCCCATGGCGGCCCTCATTCCAGTCGATCGAAATCACGTCACCCAGCGACACCTGGTTGGTAGCCAGCAGGCTTGCGAGCGGGTACACCACGTGCCTCTCGATCGCGCGTTTCAGGTGTCGCGCGCCGTATTTCAAATCCGTTCCCTCGCGCAAAAGGAAGTCCCGGGCCGGCTGCGTCACGCGGAACAGGAATCGTCCCTTTGCCGTTTCGAGCACTCGCTGCTGCACCATTCCCAGCTCGATCTCCAGAATTTGTTCCAGTTGCTGCGACCGCAACGGGTGGAATACGACAACCTTGTCGATCCGGTTCATGAATTCCGGCGCGAACTTCCTTTTCGCCGCCTCCGCCGCCGTCCGCTCCACCTTCTCGTCGAGCCCCGCCCGCGATTCCGGGCGCACGATTGGCGCGAACCCGAGCCCTCCGGTCATCAACTCCGTGATCTCCCCGCCTCCGAGGTTTGAGGTCATGAAGATCATGGTCTGCGAGAGATCCACGCGGCGATTGTCGCCCAGCGTCAAGGTGGCCTTATCGAGGATGCCCAACAGCAATTGCCACAGCGCGTCCGAGGCCTTTTCGATTTCATCGAACAACAGGAAGCTGATCTTCAATTTGTCCGTGTGATATTGCGCGAGCGCCTCCTGCGTGATCAGCGGGTGCGTCTCGCGGTGCCCGAGGTACCCCGGCGGAGAACCGATCAGCTTCGCAATCTCGTGTGAATGTTGAAACTCGGCGCAGTCCACCTTGATCACCGCCCGCGGATCGCCGAACAGCACTTCAGCCGTGGCTTCCACCACCCGCGTCTTTCCCGCTCCGGTCGGCCCCAGAAACAGCAGATTCCCCACCGGCCGCCCCGGCGAGTTTAGGCCTGCGCGAAAGACCTGATAAAGGTCCACCACCGCCTGCACCGCTTCGTCCTGCCCCACAATCTTCCGACGCAGCCCTCCCTCGAAATCTCGCGATTCCACGCTGCGCAGGGTCGGGTCGAGTTGGTGTGCTTGCGCGTCCATGGTCGTGCTCCCTACCGGAACTTTCTGCCGCTCTCTGGAGTGCGCGGTTCTGACCGCTCGAATTGGTCCAGCTTCACATCGAGGGTCGAACGCAGCAATCGCAATTGCGTGACCAGTTCCCGGCTCGAATTGGCGCGGTCTGTCAGCACCAGCATGGGCGGCGACAGATCGGCCAGGTCCAGGTTGAGGTTGCGTAGCGAATGCATCAGGTTTCGCACGTACGGTGACCGAATATCGAAAAGCTCGACTCGGCTGCTCACCTGCTCGCGCAGTTGCGACCAGTCTAGATCGAGGAAAGGGTGGTTCCGCGATACCATGCGGACCACCTCGTCGGTGATTCGCGGCCGCTCCCCTAGCCGCGCCAGGTGCAGCTGCTGCACCTTGCCTTGGCGCCGCACGTTATGCACCAGATAGTAGGTATTGCCTTTTCGCCGAACGAAAGCCACAACGCTCTCCTTTTCCGGCCGGGCATCGCGTGAAGCCGGGCGTAGTGTATGGCCCGTCCACTACACGGTCAATGGTACGATGCTTGGGACTACGCAAGGTTGCATCGAATCGGTTATTAGTCGTGAGGAACGAATGCCGGAGCCGCTGCGGCTGGAAACAAAGGTTTTGCGGAGGGCGCCTCGCGGCGTGTTCGAGCAATACTTAAGCTTACTGACTTAGATGCTGAATGAAATCGGTTCGTCGCTCGTTGGAGGCTCAAAATCATGTCTTGGGAGCCTGTATACCGCCTGGTGAAACGAATCCCCCGCGGGCACGTAACGACCTATGGAGAGATCGCGCGGGCGCTTCGCGTGCGCGGAGGGGCCCGGGCCGTCGGCTATGCCATGGCGGCGTGCCCGAACGGTCGAGGCATCCCCTGGCACCGGGTGGTCGGAGCCGGGGGGCGTCTCCTGATTTCCGAGCCCTACGCCTCGAAGCAACGGATGCTGCTTGAAACCGAAGGGGTCGAACTGGGGGAGCGCCGTATTGACATGCAGCGTTATGCGTGGTCGCCGGCCAAAAAGGTCCCGGCGGGGCGCAGACGCAAGCCCGCCAAGACGGGCTGATTCGCCCTGCCTTCACGATTGTGTTAGAAGTATTCTTACCAAGCCAGAGGAACGTATTCCGTGGGCGAGTCGATCATACGGGTCGAAAACCTCTTCAAGAGCTACGGCGCAGTGGAAGCGCTACGCGGCGTTAGCTTTGCCGTCGAGGAAGGCGAAGTCTTTGGCCTGCTCGGGCCCAACGGCGCGGGCAAAACTTCGGCGGTGGAAATCCTCGAAGGGCTGCGGACTGCCGATCGCGGGCTGGCGCGTGTCTGCGGACTTGATCCCGAAGAAGCGGGCGAGCGGTTCAAGGAGAAAATCGGGGCGGTTTTGCAGTCCACTTCCCTTCCGGAAAAACTTCGGGTGAAAGAAGCGGTGGAGATGTTCGCGCAGTTTTATCACCGCCGCGCTAACACGGATGAGTTGCTGCGCCGTTTTCAGCTCGACGAAAAACGCGATGCGTTCTACAGCCACCTCTCCGGTGGACAGAAACAGCGACTGGCGCTGGCGATGGCGCTGGTGAACGACCCCGAGGTCGTGTTCTTGGACGAGCCGACCGCCGGGCTCGATCCTCAGGTACGCCGCGAGATTTACGACATCATTGAGGAACTCAAGCGCGGTAGGAAGACCGTCCTGCTGACCACGCATTATATCGAGGAGGCCGAGCGCTTGTGCGATCGTGTAGCGATCGTGGACCAGGGGCGAGTGATCGCACAGGGAACGCCTCGTGAGCTCAAGCAGCGCTCCGCCGGGACGACGCGCATCGAGGTTCGCCTCGCCCGCGCCATGACGGACGGCTTGATGGGGCGGCTGGAAGGTGTTTCCGATTGCCGCGAATTCGACGGCACCTACGTGCTGCATTCCGCCCGGCCGCCGCAGACGATTGTCGCGCTCGTGAGACAGCTCGAGGCGGAAAGCAACGAGCTGCAAAGCTTGGAAATGTTCTCTCCGTCGCTTGAAGATGTATTCATTGAACTTACCGGGCGACGCTTGCGGGAGTGACGCGAAGAGGGGAGCCAATAATTGAGCACTACCTGGACACTCACCAAGATGCGCATCCTGCTGGCCGTGCGCAATCGCGCTTTCTTTTTCTTCAGCCTGGTGATGCCGCTTCTGTTCCTTTTCGGCGCCATCACGTTTTTCGCCAGGGGATCTAGCAGTTGGGTCGCTTACGCCCTTGGGGCGATCCTTACGCTGACCGTAATGGGCAGTTTCTGGGGATTGAGCGTGCAGCTTGTCACGTTTCGCGAGCAGGGCATCCTGCGACGCTTCCGGCTCGCGCCGGTGGGCGCGGGGCCGATGCTGGCGTCGAGCGTGCTTTCGAATTACTTCCTTACGCTGCCTATCGTCGTGCTCGAGGTAGTCCTCTGCCGTTACGCGTTTCATTTGCAGTCGTGGGGCAACCTCTGGGCAATGTTCATTCTGGTGACGCTTGGATCGGGAGCCTTCGCGGCGTTTGGGCTGATCGTCGCCAGCGTGACCAACACGATGCAGGAGACCCAGATGATCAATAACCTGATCTGGATGGGTTTTCTATTTCTTTCCGGCGCGACAATTCCGCTCTCCGTTTTCCCGACATGGCTCCAGCGCTGCGTCCTTTTCATTCCAGCGACCTATCTGGCGACCGGTCTCGAATCCTCGGCCACCAATCTCGTTACGGCCGGCGAGCTCGCGACCGACGTCCTGGCGCTCACGCTGGGCCTCGCGGTGGCGTATGAAGCGTCGCGCCGGCTTTTCCGCTGGGAGCCCGAGGCCAAGGTTCCGCGGCGAGCAAAGTTCTGGGTGCTCGCAGCGCTCGTGCCGTTTCTGATCTTCGGCACATGGGAGAATGTGACGGGCAAGCGCTTACAGCAGATCAAGCAGAATTCTCGGACGCTGAGCGGCCGCATGGCGCCGGTGGAAATGCCGAAGCCGCAATAGAAGCTTTCGGCTCCCGCATGGACGGCTTGGCTGAATCGAATTCCACTCGAATCTCATCAAAGTGGACGCGCGCAACAGGTACGAAGTGCCGGCAATTCTGAAAATCGGAGGCGGAGAAATATGAAGGCCATTCGCGTGAAAGAATTTGGCGGACCGGAAAAGCTGAGCCTCGAGGAAGTCCCGGATCTGAAGCCGGGCCCGGGTCAGGTCGTCGTCCACATTGGCGCGGCCGGAGTCAATCCGGTGGATACATACATTCGCTCCGGAATGTATCCGCGAAAGCCCCCGCTTCCCTACACCCCGGGCACCGACGGCGCAGGCACCATCGAATCCTGCGGCAAGGACGCGACGCGGTTCAAGTCCGGCGACCGCGTGTACACGGCGGGAAGTCTTAGCGGCACGTATGCGGCCCAGACTCTTTGTGAAGAGCGGTTCGTATTTCCCTTGCCAACAAATGTCTCCTTCGCGCAGGGCGCCGCCATGCACGTTCCCTATGGCACCGCTTATCGGGCGCTCTTCCATCGCGCTCACGCTCGAGGTGGCGAGAGCGTGCTGATTCACGGCGCGAGCGGCGGCGTGGGAATTGCGGCGGTGCAGATCGCGCGGGCTGCCGGACTGCGGGTGGTTGGCACGGCCGGATCGGATCGCGGTAAGCAGCTCGTTGCGGCGGAAGGAGCGCACAAGGTGATCGATCATGCGTCGCCCGGGCACTTCGATGAAGCGCTGGCGCTCACCGGCGGGCGCGGCTATGACGTGATCCTCGAAATGCTCGCGAACGTCAACCTCGGGCGGGATCTCGGAATTCTGGCTCCCGGGGGACGCGTGGTCGTAGTGGGCAACCGCGGCAGTGTGGAGATCAATGCCCGCGACGCCATGACGCGCGACGCCTCCATCCTCGCCATGAGTCTGTGGAATGCATCGCCGGAGGATCTGATCAGCATCCACTCCGCGCTGGTGGCGGGCCTGGAGAACAAATCGCTCCGCCCCGTAATTAACCAGGAGATTCCGCTCGCCGAGGCCGCGCGTTCTCATACGGCGGTTATGGCGCCGGGCGCCTACGGCAAGATTGTCCTGATTCCTTGAATTCGTTCGTCACCTAGGGAGGCAATATGCTACGAGCAGCCACGGCGGTTTGGAACGGCACCCTCAAGGACGGCAAAGGCGCGATTTCGAGCGAAAGCGGCGTTCTTACCGACGCACCGTACTCGTTCGTCACCCGTTTTGAAAACGGCAAAGGCACCAATCCAGAAGAGTTGATCGCCGCAGCCCACGCGGGCTGCTTCACCATGGCTCTGTCGGCGCAGCTCGGAACCATGAATTTCTCGCCGGAGAGAATTCGCACCACTGCCGCCGTTTCGCTCGAAAAGCTCGACGCCGGCTGGACGATTTCGCGGGTTCATCTCGATGTCGCGGCGAGAATCCCCGGCATTTCCGCGTCCGCTTTCGAGTCCGCGGCGGCAAGCGCGAAGGCCAATTGCCCCGTTTCGCGCCTCTTGAAAGCGGATATCACGATGACGGCGAGCCTGGAGCAGGCTGCATGATTCTCGCCGCCGCGGCGGGTTTAATGATCATTGCGGTCGTGCTCTGGGAGGCGTTTGAAACGGTCGTTCTCCCCCGGCGCGTAGCACGGCGGTTCCGTCTCACCGTTCTGGTCTATCGCGGCACTTGGGTGCCATGGAGGGCGATCGCGCACCGCTTCAAAAAAGCGAAATCCAGCGAAACTTGGCTGAGTTTCTACGGCCCGCTTTCGCTGCTTCTGCTCTTTGCGATTTGGGCGCTGGCGATCATTCTGGGGTTTGGCCTTCTTTACTACAGCCGATCGATCAAAGATCCGACCCATCCGACTTTTGCAACCTGCCTTTACCTGAGCGGCACCACGATGTTCACTCTCGGCCTCGGCGACGTCGTGCCGCACACCTGGATCGAACGGGGGCTCGCAGTGTCTGAAAGCGGCCTCGGTTTCGGCTTTTTGGCGCTGATACTCAGTTATCTGCCTGTGATTTACCAGGCGTTTTCCCGCCGTGAGGTCAATATCGTGCTCTTGGACGCGCGCGCGGGCTCACCGCCGACAGCAGCCGAGCTTCTGCGCCGGCACGCTGGGCCGCAAGGAGCAGATTCGCTCGAGGCGCTGCTCCGCGATTGGGAGCGCTCTTCGGCAGAGATCCTCGAGAGCCACGTCTCCTATCCTGCGGTCAGCTACTTCCGCTCACAGCACACCAACGAGTCTTGGCTCGCCTCGCTTGCCGCGATTCTCGACGTCAGCAGCCTTCTGCTCGCGTGCGTTGAAACGCCCTGCACGCGCCAGGCTCGCCTCACGTTCGCGATCTGCCGGCACACCGTCGTGGACCTGGCTCAGCTTTTCAACGAGAAGCCTCCGATTCACGCGGGCAATCGCTTGCCCGCTCCCGAGTTCGAGCGCCTGCGTTCGCTTCTCACGCAAGCCGGCTTCCGCGTTCGCGACGACGAAACCTCCCAAAAGAAACTTGCCGAGTTGCGCGCGATGTACGAGCCCTATCTTCACGCGCTCTCCCGCTTCCTCTACATGGAACTCCCCCCGTGGATTCTCGCTAAGGAAATTACCGACAATTGGCGCACTAGCGCGTGGGGACGCATCTCCGGCCTCGAAACGCGCGCACGCCAGGACCCCGACGACCACGCCGACTGAAACCGCCCTCCGCTCCGCTGGGCGAACGGCCAAATTGGTAGCGTGGCGCGCACATCGCGCGACACGCGTTTCCTGGGCGCCAAAACCTGTGTGCTATAATTTCCTTTCTGGGCTCCTATCTGGGCGTCTTTGCAGGGCGTGGAGAGACCGATGAGCGTTCCCAAAACGGACAAAATCTGGTGTAACGGCAAGTTCATCCCCTGGGATGACGCTCAGATTCATGTGCTCTCGCATGTCGTCAGCTACGGCTCCGCGGTCTTCGAGGGCGTCCGCTGCTACGAGACGGCGCAAGGCCCTGCGATCTTCCGCCTCCGTGAACACATGCAGAGGTTGTTGAATTCTGCGCACATTTACCGCATGGAGGTGCCTTTCTCGCTCGATGCGCTCTGCAACGCAAGCCTGGACTTGATTCGCACGAACAGGATCGGCGCCTGCTACGTGCGCCCCATCGTGCTCCGCGGATACGGAGATGTCGGCGTGGATCCTCAGGGCTGCCCGGTGGATGTCTATTTGGCCTGCTGGGAGTGGGGAAAATACCTCGGCGAAGAAGCTCTGCGCAGCGGCGTGGATGTCTGCATCAGCTCGTGGAATCGTCCCGCACCCAACACGCTGCCGCAAATGGCCAAGGCCGCCGCGAACTACATGAACTCCCAGCTCATTCGCATGGAAGCGAAAGCCAACGGCTATGTGGAAGGCGTGGCGCTCGACGTGAACGGATACGTCAGTGAGGGTTCCGGCGAAAACATTTTTGTGGTTATGAACGGCTCCATCTCGACTCCTCCGCTTGCCAACTCGGCGTTGCCGGGAATTACTCGGGACTCCGTCATCACGCTCTGTCGCGAACTCGACATCCCCGTCGCCGAACAGATGATTCCGCGCGAGATGCTCTACGTCGCAGACGAAGTCTTCTTCTGCGGTACCGCAGCCGAGATTACTCCGGTCCGCTCGATTGACCGCATCAAAGTCGGCGCCGGCGCGCGCGGACCGATCACGAAACGCGTCCAGGACGAGTTCTTCTCCATCACCAGCGGCAAAAAGCCTGACCGTCACGGCTGGCTCTCACCCGTTGGCGTCCCGAGCGGCGCCGCCGTTCGCTAGCGGCTTGCATCCGCGTCTGCCACATCGGCGTATCTCGCTGAGACCAGCGATTCTATCTCGACACTAAGCCCTGAACTCCCAACTCCCTGCGCTCCTCTCTTTGACTCCCCTATTCGAATCCAGTAGAATCCGCGCGATTGAGGAGGGCGCGAGAATGTACAATCTGCCGCAGAAACTCGCCGCGGAGTTCATCGGCACGTTCACTCTCATCTTCATCGGCGCCGGCTCGATTTGCGCCGATCAATTCCTGAGTTCTTCCGGGCAGGGCGGCGTGGGCTTGCTGGGGATTGCCGCCGCCCACGGGCTCGCGATCGCCATCATGGTCACAGCCATGGGACACATTTCGGGCGGCCACTTCAATCCTGCGATCACGATTGGTTTCTGGGTCACCCGGCGCCTGGGCACTTTGCACAGCCTCTTTTACTGGATCGCTCAGCTCCTCGGTGCCACGGCGGCTGCATACCTTTTGAAGGCGATCGTTCCGGACACAACTTGGGGATCCAAGGCCCTCGGAGCCATCACTCCGGATCTCGCTGGAGACTTCACGCGGACACACGGCATGGCGCTCGAGGCGGTGATGACGTTCTTTCTCGTCTTCGTCGTCTTCGCAACGGCTGTAGATGCCCGGGGCGCGTTCAACAAAATCGCCGGGTTCGCCATCGGTCTTACGATCACCATGGATATTCTCTTCGGCGGTCCCCTTACCGGAGGCGCGATGAATCCGGCACGGGCGTTCGGACCGGCTTTGGCCGTGCATCATTGGCAGAATCATGGTGTCTATTGGGTCGGCCCTCTGGTTGGGGGAGTGATCGCCGGATTCCTATACGACCGCCTCTTTCTGCGCAATCAGCCGCCTGCATAGTCCGCGCTGAGCGAACCCAATTTCCGGCCGCTATTCTCGAGAGCACTGCGCACCCGCCCTTTTCGCCGTTGCGCCCCTAGAAACTTGCCTGCCACGTCTCCTTGCCGGGTACTAGAACGCATGCTAGTTTTGCTTTCGAGCGTCATACCGGGGAATTCTCGCCATGGCCATCAATATTGATGATCTCTTGCGCCGGGGAGTCGATAGCCGCGCATCGGACTTGCACCTGAAAGTCGGCAACCACCCCTATTTGCGCGTCGACGGTCTGTTGAATCCCCTGAGCGACGTCCCCCGCATCACTCCGGAAGAAATGCTATCCATGGCGTTCAGCATGATGACCAACCGGCAAAAACAGAAATTCAAGGAGACCGCCGAGTTGGATATGGCCTACGGTGTGGCGGGTCTCGGCCGCTTCCGTGTAAACGTTTTCCAGCAGCGCGGCAACGTCGGCATGGTTCTCCGCGTGATCCCGACAAAAATCCGCACGATTGAAGAGCTCGAGCTCCCGCGCATCCTTACCCAGGTCTGCGAGGAACAGCGCGGCCTGATCCTGACGACCGGCACGACAGGTTCCGGCAAGTCCACTACGCTCGCCGCTCTGATCGATCGCATCAATTCTCTGCGCGCCGAACACATCATCACCGTCGAGGACCCCATCGAGTATCTGCACCGCGACAAAAAGGGGTTCATTAACCAACGCGAAGTGGAAGTGGACACGTCGTCGTTTTCTACCGCCCTCCGCGCCGCGCTCCGCCAGGATCCGGACGTGATTCTGGTCGGCGAAATGCGCGACCTCGAAACCATTTCCACGGCCTTGCTCGCCGCCGAAACCGGCCACCTGGTTCTTTCGACCCTGCACACTCTCGACGCCACCGAGACGATTCAGCGCATCATTGCCGTCTTCCCGCCGCCCGAACAAAAACAGATCCGTTTGCAACTTGCCTCTACGCTCAAGGCAGTCATCAGCCAGCGCCTGGTCCGCAAGAGCGACGGCGGAGGCCGCGTTCCCGCGGTCGAGGTGATGATCTCGACCGGCTACATCCGCGATTGCATCATCAATCCGGATAAGACGCGAATGATCCGCGATGCGATCGCCGCCGGCACCAGCCAGTACGGCATGCAAACGTTCGATCAATCGCTCTTCGATCTCTACTCGCGCAACCTAATCACACTCGAAGAGGCTCTCATGCGCGCCTCGAACCCGGACGATTTCCACCTCCGCGTCCAGGGCATCCGCTCCTCCGCCGATTCCGCCCGCGAGGATATGGAGCGCGCCATGAACGAGTTCGAGCGTCTCGGCAAGCACTAACCGCAGTTGCAGCAAACTGCCAATTCGAGGAACAACCAGCGTCGGAACGACGTTTCTATTGATTTTTCTCGCGTGGACTTTTTGTTTGCCTCCTTGCTTACCCGGCTTCGTGCATCTATGCTTCCCTCGTGCGCTCGCGTTCCGCTCCCCGCAGGCTGTCCTCTGAACAGGAGCTTTATTCCTCGGCGCTCCGCGCGCTGATGCGCCGCGCGCACTCGATTCACGAGATGCGCGAGTATCTCCAGCGCCGCGCTGAAGACAAGGACTTGGTCTCGCCCGTTATCTCCAAACTCCGAGAGCGCAGTTATCTCGACGACTCCCGCTACGCGCTCGACTACGCCCGGCAGCATGCGAATTCGCGCCGCCAGGGGCGTTTCCGCATCGCCCGCGAACTCCGCGGCCGCGGCGTTCCCGACCGTCACATCGAAGCCGCACTCGACGCTGTCTTTGCCGAAACCGACGAGGCGGCTCTGGTCCGCGTCCGCCTCAGGCGGCGCCTCGCGCACGTGCGCAGCGCGCTCGGCCAGAGCCAAATCGCCGCCCTCTATCGCAGCCTTCTCCGCGCCGGCTTTTCCTCGGACGTCATTCGCGCCGAGCTTCGCGGAATCACCAGTGGTGACCTCTCCGGCCTTCCGGATTCCGCTGCCGAACCTGAACCCTGAATGGCTGTTTACGCCCGGCTGTCCTAGTTTTTGCTGCTTGGAACTTGTTCTAACTCGGGGACTTCGTCAGCTCTGGAGGCCCTCTCAAGACGCCCAGCCCGACGTCCGTCTCCGCGTCCGCCAAGCGTGATCGACGGGACCGATAGCCCCGTCCAGCGGCGCGCGCTCCGGCCCGGCCCGCATCTCCAGATGCGGTCGATTACCGCCTGGCTCGCCGGTACCGCAAAAAACTAGTGGTACGGGTGGACTACAGACTCGCCTCCGCACCCCCGCGATAATTCTGATTGCACGTTTACTTGTATTTTTCAAAGGCACTTGATGACTCCGTCGGCCCCGGCTAGCGTGCCCGTTTCGGAAAACGAACTCGCCATCCCGCTGCCGCGCCCGACGGCGCCCGCGCCGCGCGTCTCATCTCAAAAATCCCTCCGTATCGAGGAGTTGGATGGTCTTCGCGGCATCGCCGCACTCTTCGCTGTCATGTATCACTACGCGTGGGGGCCCAGCGTCGCTTGGCTCCCGGTTGCAGCCTTCCGGTCCGTTCTCGAATACGCGCCCCTTGGACTCGATACGTTTTTCATTCTGTCCGGCTTCCTGATCGGCGGGATTCTTCTGCGCTCCAAATACTCGTCGAACTACTACAAGCCTTTCTATGTCCGACGCTTTTATCGAATCCTTCCGCTCTACTACGCATGGGTCGCGGTTTTCGCGGCGCTTCTATGCGTCACTCGGGGATGGGGACTGACAATGCCCGCGGGGTATAGCGCGCCCGTCGTGATCGCGAGTTTCCTTCTGATGGTCCATAACTGGTCGCCGGCACTAATTGACGGCAGTTACATGATGGGGCCCAGCTGGAGCCTTGCGGTCGAAGAGCACTTCTATTTGGTGGCGCCTCTGTGTGTGAGACGCTTGAACAGGCGCCGCTTGGTTCAACTTCTCCTGGGCGTCGTAGCCGGCGCTCCATTGCTGCGCGCTCTGGTTTTCAAGTTCGTCGGGCACGGAAGCGCCTGGAGCGATACCGCGGTCTACATTTGGACTCCGTGTCACGCCGATGCCCTCGCACTCGGCGTTCTGCTCGCCATCGCGTGGGCGTCGGAGTCCAAGCGCGACTGGCTTCGCCGCCATTCGCGGCTCCTGCCGCTTGGCATGGCAGGTTTCGCCGCGCTGGGGCTTTTTCTTTCGTTCCTCAATTCCGCGCAGGTACCCCACACGTTTGCGCTCAATCGGGGTTTGGGCCGGACCATCATCGAGATGTCGTGCCTTTGCTTGATGGTTTTCGTCCTCACCCGGCCCCAGTCGTTCTTTTGCGGCCTGCTTCGCACGCGCTTTTTGAGCGAAACCGGGAAAATCAGCTACTGCTTGTATGTCATCCACTGGGGAGTGCTATGGATGATCACGCGATTCGTCCTGCACACTCGATTTGGCGAACGTCCTGTACTGGATGCCGTCGTTGCTCTCGTGTCCCTCGCCGTATCCTATGGCGTGGCATCGCTCTCCTGGAAATTCTTCGAGTACCCTCTGGTGCGCATGTCCCGTCGTCAGGATGTGGTCTCAACCTCGACGACGGTTCGCGTTTCGCTGCCCGAGCTCTCGCCTGTAGCCCAACTCTCACCCACCGAAGCGAATCAGTCGTAGCCGAATTCACTCGACACGAGGTTTCGGGCGATCTGCGTCGCTCCATTGCTTGAACCTCTCGCCGCCAAGTCGATGGCCCCGCTCGGATTGCGGGTATAATAAACTGCTCGATCTGAGGGCGATTTGACCGGCAACGAAATCCGCAAGACATTTTTGAAATTCTTCGAGGAGCGCGGCCACCGCGTCGTGCGCAGCTCTTCGCTCGTCCCGACGAACGATCCCACTCTGCTCTTCACCAACGCCGGAATGAATCAGTTCAAGGACGTTTTCCTCGGCCTCGAGCAGCGCGATTACAAGCGCGCCACGTCGTGCCAGAAAGTAGTACGTGCCGGAGGCAAGCACAACGACCTCGAAAACGTCGGCTTCACCAATCGCCATCACACTTTTTTCGAGATGCTCGGTAATTTCTCCTTTGGCGATTATTTCAAGAAAGAAGCCATCGAGTACGCGATGGAGTTGGTCACGTCCCCGAAATGGTTCGCCATTCCGCTCGACAAGCTCTATTTCACAGTGTTTGGCGGGTCGGATTACCCCGACCTTGAGCTGCCCCCAGATGGCGAGGCCGCCGCTTTCTGGGCCAAAGTTGGCGCACCAAAAGACCGCATCGTTGCGGTCCCGGGACTGAAAGAGAATTTCTGGGCCATGGGCGACATCGGCCCTTGCGGCCCTTGCAGCGAAATTCACTACGACATGGGCCCGCAAGCCTCCGAACTGGGGCACACGGATTGTCGCTTCCCGTGTCCGCAGGACTGCGGCCGCTACGTCGAAATCTGGAATCTGGTCTTCATGCAGTACAACCGTCAAGCTGAATTGCATAACGGCTTCTCGTCGCACGCGTTCTTGCTGCACCCCCTTCCGAATCGATGTGTCGACACCGGCATGGGCCTCGAACGCATTGCCGCCGTCCTGCAAGGCAAGATCAGTAATTTCGATACGGACTTGTTCGTGCCGATTATCCGCGAAGCCGCGACAATCTCAGGCGTTGATGTACACAACCTTGAACTCCAACCATCGTTGAGGATCGTCGCTGATCATTCGCGGGCCGCGACCTTCCTCATTTCCGACGGCGTCGTCCCGTCGAATGAGGGGCGCGGATACGTTCTTCGGAAAATCATCCGCCGCAGCTTGAATCACGCGAACAAACTGAAGGAAGCG
Source organism: Candidatus Acidiferrales bacterium (assembly GCA_035279445.1). Lineage (GTDB taxonomy): Bacteria > Acidobacteriota > Terriglobia > Acidiferrales > UBA7541 > Palsa-295. The sequence goes on from DATEHV010000025.1 coordinate 68,060, forward strand.
ATGTCTCCGCCCTTTCTTTCTTATATGGTCATGGAAATCTGCAGGCAAATGGAAGGAGCTTATCCGGAGCTGAACGAAAACCTCCAGAGGATAGACACGATAGTTACAGAAGAGGAGCGGCGTTATTCGCGGACCATCAACGTGGGTGCAAGAAGGCTGTATGAAGATATGGAGTCACTTCGTCAGGAAGCCGGCGCCAAGAAGCTTACCGAAGACATTCAAGAACTCCGACGGTTTCAGAGAGATGCCAGTGAAGCTGCGGGCAAATTGTATCCCGGCTCGGCAATATTGCCCGCATATGCGAGCTATCCAGGCGAAAAAGCATTCAAGCTGTACGACACTTACGGGCTCCCTCGTGACTTCATAGCGGATGTAATGCGAGACGCAGGGATCGACGTCGATTGGGCCGGGTTCGATCGCGCCATGGAGGAGCAGCGCACGCGCGCGAAAGCTTCCTGGAAAGGCACGCACAAGGAGGTCGCGAATCCCGCATATTCAAAACTCGCGGAGACATTCAAGACCGAGCCGGATTTCTACTTCGGCACCGACACGCGCGACTGCCGCATCGAAGCGATCGTGACGAAACAAGGTCCCGTAAACGAAATCAAGAAGGGTGCCGAAGCTGAAGTCGTCCTCGATCGCACTTCGATCTATTCGGAATCGGGCGGGCAGGTCGCCGACACCGGCGGCCTCTACGACAATTCCGAATCGCTCGAAGTCGCCGAAGTGAAGGGCGCCTACTATCCCGTCACCGGCCTCATCGCGCACCGTATCGTCGCGAAGGAAGACCTGCACGTAGGCGACCGCGTCTCGACCGTCGCCGACCCCGAGCGCCGCGCGCGCAACATGCGCAACCACACCGCGACTCACCTGATGAACGCCGCGCTCCGCAACATTCTCGGCACGCACGTGAAGCAGGCCGGCTCGCTCGTGGCGCCCGACCATCTCCGTTTCGATTTCTCGCACTTCACCGCCGTTGACCCGGGCGAAATCTCTGAAATCGAGCAACAGGTGAATGAAGAGATCCGCCGAGATCTCGAGATTCGCACCGACATCATGAATATCGACGACGCCCTCGCCTCCGGCGCACTCGCATTCTTTGGAGACAAATATCCAGAGGCGAATGTCCGGGTCGTCACCATCCCCGACGCAGCCTCGCCGTTGGGTTTCTATAGCAAGGAATTGTGCGGCGGCACGCATGTCCCCCGCACCGGGGCGATCGGCGTGTTCAAGATCGTCGCCGAGCAATCCACCGCCGCAGGCGTCCGCCGGATCGAGGCCATCTCGGGCGACCGGGCCCTGGCCGAGTACCAGCGCGCTCTCCAAACCTTGCGCGCGGCCGCGAGTCTGTTAAACGCCTCCGAGGACCAAATCGTCCCTGCACTGGAGCGCCAGATTGACCAGATAAAGGCCCTTGAGAAGCACTTAGAGGCTCAATCCCGCAGGAACGCCGGCTCGCAGGCGCAGGGCCTTCTGGAGCATGCCCGCGACGTAAAGGGGGTCCGGGTCGTGGCCGCGGAGGTGCCGGGCGCGGACCGCGAAACCCTGCGAAACCTTTCGGATTCTCTTCGCCAAAAGCTGGGCTCCGGGGTCTTCGTCCTCGCCTCAACGGAAGACGCCAAAGTCGCTCTAATTGCAGGAGTTACCAAAGACCTGCTCCCTCGGCTCCACGCCGGAAAAATCGTCCAGGAAATCGCCAAGCAACTCGGGGGCTCCGGAGGCGGAAAACCCGATTTGGCGGAGGCTGGCGGAAAAGACACATCTGGCCTAGAAAAGGCCTTGAGTACTGTTTACCCCCTCATTGACCGCCTCCTATAATCGTCATAGCGCCAGAAGCTTACGCTAGGAATCTGTCTGTTCCGGGCGTGGGCGTCTGCGTCTTCTGAAGACTTTTCTCTCGTTCGGAAGTGCAGCGTTTGCCTTCCCCACGGGCCAGGAGTGAACGACAATCGCGATGTCCAGGACACGCATTACCGTTGCGCTTCTAACGGCAGCAGCCTGGTTTTCGCTGTCCATTCCGGCCCACGCCCAAATTGCAACTTATGTGGACGAGAACGGTAAGCTCGTCTTCATAAACTCGGGTTCCCGGGTAGCTCATACTGGGAGTACTATTAGTTCTCCCAAGCCTGCGCCGCCGGTTTCCTCCGTCGCTTCGACGGTAGCTCCGCCGCCACAGGCCGATGGGTCGCCCACTCTTTCGCCGGTTCGGTCAGAAGACCGGATGGATCGCATCGTCCGGGAGGCTGCCGAGCGGCACAAAGTGGATCCCGCGCTGGTCAAAGCCGTGATCAGCACGGAATCCGGGTGGAATCCGCATGCGGTTTCCCGAAAGGGAGCCGTTGGGCTGATGCAGTTGATTCCTGAGACGGCACAACGCTACGGCGTAGGCAATCCTTTCGATCCGGTCCAGAACGTGGAGGGCGGGACGATGTACCTGAGGTCGCTGCTCGATCGGTACAACGGCGATTTGACCAAGACGATCGCCGCGTACAACGCCGGCGAACATGCCGTCGATCAGAGCCGCGGCGTCCCGTGGTATCCGGAAACGCAAAGGTACGTGCGAAAGGTAACCCACGCATACTTCCAACCCAGCTCGGGTCGCGACCCGTCGCTCTGGAGCCCCCCAACGTCTCCGGTGCGGCGTGAGGTGGAAGCGGACGGCCGGGTCGTTTTCACGAACGAATGAGACAAAGCATTTCCGTTGCAAAGAACAGCGCTGAAAGGGTTTTGTGCGCGATGGGAATCGTCGTCGCGCTCGGGGTGTGCCTCGCCCTTCCCGCGCGCGCGGACAAGAAATCGGACGCCCGCGACCAATTCGAGCATGCCGTCAGAATGCGCACGATGCTCGAAGGCTACCTGGAAAAAGATCGTACGCTCTCCGATTACAAGCAGACCATCGCCACCTACCACAAAGTCTATCTAATTACGCCGCACGCGGACGAAGCGACGCCCGCGCTCATCGCCGAAGCCGAGCTGTACGAGGAGATGGGGCGGCTCTTCGATCCGAAATATTTTCAGTTCTCGATCAACACGTATAACTTCCTGCTGAAACAATTCCCCGGAAGCCGCTACCGGGGAGAGGCGCTGCTTTCGATTGCGCGCGTGCAGCAAAACGATTTGAACAAACCGGACGATGCGGAAGCAACTTTCAAACAGTACCTTGCGCATTTTCCGCATGCCGCAAAATCCGATGAGGCGCGCGCGGCTCTAAAGCAGATCGCTGCTGAGCGCAGCCAGGTTCAGGACGCCGATCAGCCGCCCCAGGAAATCGGGCGCCGCGTGGAGCCGCGGCTGGCCGATAAGGGCACGCCCGACGTAATGGCCGTCCGCACGTGGAATTCGCCAGGCTCGACGCGCATCGTCGTGGCGCTTGATGGCACGATCAAGTACGACGCCGCGCGCATTTCCTCACCCGACCGGATTTATTTCGATCTCTACAACGCCCGGCTCAGCCCTAAGCTGCCGAAGGGCGCTCTCGCCGTGCCGGGGGGACTGTTGAAATCCGTTCGCATCGGACCCAACAAGCCCGGCGTGGTCCGGCTGGTGCTGGACGTGGACGGCGCAAAAGACTATTCCGCTTTTCTTTTGGGCAGTCCTTACCGGCTCGTGATCGACGTCCATTCCCAGACGGTTACCACCACGAAGAACGTCGCTAGTCCGCCTGCCGGCCCCGCAGAGCCGGTGAGCGCCGCGGAAACGCCCGCGGCGAATTCGCCTGCGGATGAAGCTGCATCGGTCAATCCGCCGAATAGCGCGAATCCCGCGAAACCCAGCTCGACAATCGCCGCGAGAGTTTCAACCCGAGTTGCTCCCGTATTGCCGAAGACGAAGAGCGTTGCATCGCTCGGGCCTCCGCCCGAACCGAAGCCGACCCATGACGGCGGACGCTCCCTCACACGCGCTCTCGGATTGAAGATCAGCCGCATCGTGATCGATCCGGGCCACGGCGGCCACGATACCGGAACCATCGGCCCGCACGGCTTGATGGAAAAGGATCTGTGTCTTGACGTGGCGTTGCGCCTCGGGCATTTGATCGAACAGAAACTGCCCGGAGCGGAAGTCATCTATACGCGCAAGGACGATACTTTCATCCCGCTCGAGCAGCGCACCGCCATTGCCAATGAGGCCAAAGCCGACCTCTTCATTTCGATTCACGCCAATTCCAGCCACGATCCCGCAGCGCGGGGAATCGAAACCTACTATCTGAACTTCGCAACCTCCGCCGAGTCCATGGAGGTGGCGAGCCGCGAGAATGCCAATTCGCAGGAGTCGCTGCACGACCTGCAGGATTTGATCCAGAAGATCGCTCGAAACGAAAAAATCGAGGAATCCAAGGAGCTTGCTGGCGACATCCAAAACACGCTTACGGAGCGGCTGCAGGTGGTGAGCCAGGGTGAAAGGAACCGTGGCGTTAAGAAGGCTCCGTTCGTTGTTCTCATTGGCGCCAATATGCCTTCGGTGCTTTCGGAGGTCTCCTTCGTCAGCAACCCGAGCGACGAGCGGCTGCTCCGCAGGACCGATCAGCGGCAGCGAATCGCCGACGGCCTATACCGGGGTATCGCGGCCTACCTGAGCAACCTGAACAGCCTTTCCTACAACAAGCAGAAGCTCGTCTCGGACAATCACGTCGGCGACGCACGTATCGGACCGGGAACAGTGGCGTCGAGCGGCAATCCCAAGTAAAATTTCGGCGTCTAACAGTCAGAGGCGTATATGTTCCGGATCATCATCCTCTGTGGTGCAGTCCTTTGGTTCGCCGCCATTCCCGCGCGAGCCAACGAAGTATTGCAGGGCTCTTTGGCCGGGTGGACATCGGGCGGTCCGCCGGCCGCTGCCGTTTTTCCCGAGCGCGGCGAGGCAGCGGTTCTGGCCGAGTACGGATTTGTGAGCTTCGAATCCCGCGCCTTTTCTCGCGGCGCGGACACGGTGGATGCGGCGGTTTACAAAACCAAGGACCCGAGCGGCGCGTACGGCCTATATTCGTTTCTGCGCACCGCGGATATGCCACACGCGAATTTCACGGATCACTCCTCGATGTCGCGCGACCGCGCGCTCGTCCTCGTTGGCAATCTGGTTCTTGATGTCCGGGGGCACGATCTGACTAAGTTCGAACCGGACATCAAATTTCTGGTCGCCGCCCTCTCGCCCAAAGCGCAGGAAGGTCCGCTTCCCACGCTGTGGCAGCACTTGCCCGTAAACGACAGAATCGAGCGTTCCGACCACTACTTCCTCGGCCCTGTCGCGCTCAATCAATTCGTGTCCGTCGCGCCAGGCGATTGGATTGGATTTTCATCCGGCGCGGAGGTAGAAACCGCGAATTACCGGCTCGGTGGCCGCGATGAATCGCTCTTGATCGCTGATTTCCCGACTCCGCAGCTCGCGGCGCAAGAACTTGCCGAGCTGCAGAAGAAGTTCAAGGTAAACGGATCGAATCGGGCAAGCGCCTCGCCGGCTCTGTTTGCCAGCCGCTCGTACACGCTGCTCGCGATCGTGTCCGGCGCGCCCTCGCAGACGGAAGCGAACGCCCTATTGAATCAGGTGAAGTCCGGCATGGAGCTCACCTGGAACGAGCCCACCTTTCAGTTCAAAGAGCCCAGCATCGAGGCCATGATCCTCGGCACCATCATCGGGGCCTGCACCATCTGCGTGTTCGCTCTAGTTGCCGGAATATCGTTCGGAGGAGTGCGGATACTTGTAAAGCGCCTGTGGCCCGGTAAAGTCTTTGACCGCAGCAGCCATCTTCAGGTGCTTCAGCTCGGACTAGGGAGTAAACCTATCAATTCAGACGACTTCTACGGCTATAGCCCGTCAACAGGGCGCAGCGCCCGGGTCGATAAGAACCTGCCGGACCGCGTCGCATTGCGCATATTCCGCTGAAAGAAAAGAGCTTGGGCCGGAGACAAATTATGGCTTTCGCTCTTGACTTCATTTGGACTGCCCACTAGACTGCGCTCGAGGAAACGGTTCTGTGGCCTACCGCGCATTGGCTGCGGGACTCTCTCCCCTTGAAGGCCCGCCGTAAGGCGGGCCTTCTGTTTTATCCCCTCCTTTAGCGTTCCATACCGGTACAGAACCCATCCGGGCGCAATCAAGCTGCGGGAACTACTGTGCTTACCAAAAGGAATAAAGCCTCAGCCAGCCGCGGACCGGACAGGCTGGAAACACAAACGGTCAAGGACCCCTATAGGCTCGCAAGCTGGGAGATAATCGACAACGATGACTCAACGACAACGGCGATCGCGGCGGCTTCATCTGCGTCTGATAGGAATGGCTATACTTTCGTGCGCCGCCCCCGGTCAGGCTCAACAGCAGCCGTCGCAACCTGCACCGGCAGCGTCATCTGCCGGTCAACCTCAACCGACCTTCCAATCCAGCGGCGCCAAGAATCAGGATTCCGCCCAGAATAGCGTCAACAACGACCGTCTCTTTGGGGTTCTCCCCAACTACGCAACCGTAGAGAATGAGCACGAGTTCGGACCGTTGACGGCGAAAGCAAAGTTCAAGCTTTCGGCGGACAGTATGTTCGACCCGGTCACCTTCCCGTTCATCGGCTTTGAGGCCCTGATCGGTCAGGCCCAAAACAGCGAGCCGTCCTACGGGCAGGGATTTAAAGGGTACGCTAAACGTTACGGGACGTCGTACGCGGACGCGGGAATTGGCACGACGATGACCACTTCCGTTTTCCCGACGCTGTTGCGGCAGGATCCCCGGTATTTCCAGCTGGGCCGCGGCAGCATTTGGCATCGAATGGTTTACTCCGTGAGCCGGATTTTCATCACCCGCTCGGACTCGGGGAACCATCAATTCAACGCCTCGGAGCTTGTCGGCAACGCGGTGGCCGCCGGAATTTCCAACGCCTATCACCCCAAGGATGATCGCTCGCTTTCGAACACGCTGAGCGTGTGGGGCACGGACATCATGTGGGACACGGCAGGAAACGTGGCGAAGGAGTTTTGGCCAGACGTAAAGCGCCATTTTTGGCACAAGAAGACTGACTGAGTTTGATCGGAGCGCTGCCGATATTCGATCCGCGATTCGGCTCGGCGTTAGGAATTACCGGGGATGAGTTTGAAGATTTGCTGTCCGCCTTTAGGCGCTGGCCGCAACTCCGGAAGCATGCAGAACCTTCCTGTAGTAATCCTCGTAGAGCGGGATAATGTCGTTCGAGCAGTATTGGCGGCGGGCACTGGCGCGGGCCATCTGGCCGATCGCGCGGCCGCGGTCCGGACGCGTGAGAATCTCAAGGGCGCGCTTCGCGGCCGTAGCGACGTCGCGCGGCTCGAAGAGATAGCCGTCGACTCCATGTGTGACCACCTCGGGTACGCCGCCGACGTTCGATGCGATCACCGGAACCTCGCAAGCCATCGCCTCGAGCGCGGCCAGCCCAAACGACTCGTTATCACTCGGGAGTAGAAACAGGTCGGCCAGCCCCAGGATCTCGTGTACGCGATCCTGCTTGCCGAGAAAATAGACGTCTTTCGCAAGCCGCTTTGTTCGCACCACGTATTCGGCGGCGCCGCGGTCGGGTCCGTCGCCCACCAAGACGAGCTTGGCGGGAATCTTCTCCCGAACGAGAGCGAAGATTTCGACGACGTCGGTGAGCCGCTTCACGGGGCGAAAGTTGGAGAGATGCATCAGGATCGGCTCACCGCCCGGCGCCCATTGCGCGCGAGCGGATGCGTCATCGGACCGCTTGTAAAGATCGCAGTTGACGAAGTTCGGGATGACATCGATGGGCCGCTTGATTTCGAACTCCTTCAGCGTGCGGTCGCGCAGGTAATTCGAGATGGCGGTCACACCGTCGCTCTGTTCGATCGAGAATCGCGTGATGGGGAGGTAGCTGCGGTCGTTGCCGACGAGTGTGATGTCGGTTCCGTGCAGCGTGGTGATGAACGGCAATCGCCGCGGCGCGGCCATCATGCGGGCGAGCAGCGCGCTGACAGAATGGGGGATCGCGTAGTGGACGTGCAGCAAGTCGAGCGACGCCTCCTCCGCCACCCCGGCCATCTTGGTCGCGAGCGCCAGCGTGTAAGGCGGATGATCGAACAACGGGTAGGTGGTGACCTCTACCTCATGAAACCAGATCCGCCCTCTTGCGCCGTTCAGGCGGATAGGCATCGCATAGCTGATGAAGTGAACCTCGTGGCCGCGCGCCGCCAGCTCGATGCCGAGTTCCGTGGCCACGACACCGGAACCGCCGTACGTCGGATAGCACGTGATCCCGATTTTCATGGTGTGTGAGGTCCGCGACCGGCTTTTCCCGCCGGGACAGCCTGAAACTTCGCACGGGCGAGTTCTTACTGGCCGTTTGTGCCCCCGTGAGCCGCTTCCTCGCCGTCCTTATAAAGGTACCGGATGCAGTGCTTGTAAATGAGCAGGTTGGGGCTGCCGAAGCGGGTTAGCTTGATGCAGTCGCGGTCGTACCACTCGACCGTACCGTGCAATACCTCGCCGTCGCTCAAGACGACGGCCACGGGCGTTCGCGACTGCATTTGTTTCACATAGTAGAAATTCTCCGCGAAGGTCTGCTCGGGTGGAGCGGGCTTTTTCCGGGGTGCAGGCGCCGACTGGGGTGCGGGCTGTGCTTGACGGGGAATGTAGGGCTCCTTCATGTCCGTGAGCGTGGGACGAAACAGTTTGCGGTTGACCATAATTGCTCCTCAGTTCGATATCTCTTATGACTACGGATGAAGAGGTTCGGTTGCAACATTTTTTGAAAGAAATTTTGGACGGGCCGGACGCTTCAAGGCGTGCTGAGCGACGCGACGAAGGCATCCAGTCCCAGTTGACGGCCGATATTGCGGCGCAGCCGACCTTCAAGTGCGTCCAGGCCGCGCGTGGCCCGCAGAACCCACTCCCAATCGATTGTCTTTCCTAAGGACTCTACCTCCCGCCGCAGGTCAGGGTTGCGAGGGAGACCGCTCTTGGGACCCAGGGAGGATTCGAGCAAGTCCGTAAGCAGACTATAAAACAGGTCCAAAATATTTTCAAACGATTCCTGTTCCTGCTTGGAAAGCTGGGCAGTAGTGGCGAAGATTTCGCCATATTTTTCTCCCGCCGACGCCCGTTCGATCAGTTGCAGGACGCTCCTACGGAGGCGGAGCGATTCCTCGAGGTTCAGCAAAAGCGCTGCGCCGGGACTTCCGCCGGAGAGCCGGGCGGCCAGTTTCCGCTCGGCGGGTTTCCAGGGGGTGCGGTCAGCAAGAAACGCTTCGATCTGCTCGGAGGGTACGGGCGCGAAATGGAATTGAAGACAGCGCGACCGGATGGTGGGAAGCAGTGAATCGGGCGTGGGCGCGAGAAGGATCAATGTGGCGGACTCGGGCGGCTCCTCGAGTATTTTAAGGAAGAGATCGGCGTCGTTCCACCGCATGGTATCGGCCCCGTCGAGGATAAAGACGCGCCGGCGGCCCTGCGGCTTGAAGTAGGCGGCGCGCTGGACCGCACGCAATTGGCCCACGCGGATCATGGGCCGCGCCACCGGGTTGCGCAATCGAACCGGGTCCGGGAGGATCAGCCAGACGTCGGGGTGCGTCTCCACGATCAGCGGAGTGCGCTCGACTGCGGCGGCGTCAGCGCTCTCACCGCGCTCGGCAAGCCCCGACTCGATCAGCGGCGCGGGATCCGCCAACAAAGCGACCCGCCGGCAGGTTGGGCATTCGCCGCAGAAATCGTCCTTGAGGCGCTCGCAATTCGCCGCCTGCGCAAACATTCGAGCCAGCAGGTATTTCCCGATGCCGCGCGGCCCGGTGAAAAGCAGCGCGCTCGGGACGCGTTCGCTGCGCAGCATCCCGCGTAGCGCGCCGACGATGCGTTCGTTCCCGAGAAACTCGCCGAATCCCATTCGATTACCCGTTGGCGTGAAGCGCGGAGCGCATCCGCTTCTCGATTGCCGCAAGGATTTCCGCGTGTATCGCCGAAGGCGCTCGCAGCGTGCGCGACGCTGCGTCGAAACATTCGACGGTCAACCAGTTGGACTGCCGCGCGAGCTCGTCATACACCTCTGAGGCAGCCTCGAGGTGCGCAAGATCCGCTTCCTGCAAATCACGCCGTGATTTCGTGTAGTCTCGCGCGCCCTTTTTACCAACCAACCGCTGGGCTTCGGCAGCGGGAAGGCGCAGATAGATGACGAGATCCTCGGCCGGCAGCGCATGAACTTGATACTCGAGCCGGTTTAGCCAGGCGAGGAATTCACTCCGCCGCTCGCGGGGCACGCGAGCGCCTTGATGCGCGAGATTCGAGCCAATGTAGCGATCCGCCAGCACGGTCTTGCCGGAGGCGAGCGCCGATTCGATGGCAGGCTTCGATTCCAAGCGGTCGCCCGCATAAAGCAGGGCGGAAAAATGCGGGTCTACGGCACCAAGCGGGCCAAATTCACCGTTCAAAAACCGCGCGACCAGCTTGCCGAAGAAGCCGCTGTAATTCGGGAAACTGATCTGGAGGAAGCCCGTTCCGCGCTCGGTGAACGCCCGCGCAAGCGCGTCAAGCTGGGTGCGTTTCCCGGAACCGTCGATTCCTTCCAGAACGATGAACATTCCGCGGGCGGGCATCGAAGTGCCCATCAGTTTAACACGGGACAGAAGTGGGACCGCCGCCGGCATGGAGACATGGCCGGGTAGCAGAGATGCTGACAATGGTGCATTTCGGCCACCCCCGATTTTTTTGCGATTAGAATGGGCCGCCGTTCTTTGTTTGCAGCCACTTAGCAAGGATTCTAATTCTTGGATTTTGCGATTAGGATTTCGAACTCGAGACCGAAAGGGCGAAGTCGGGATGAAAAACGCTTCGCTCCCCGGTGGGCCGGGAGGAATCGCTCGTCGCCGCTGTGCACAGTTGTAGCGCATCCCTTCCACGCTAACAGGCGGGAAGCGCGTGTCAAGCACGCGGTGCGGTGGACTGGCGCCGGAAGCAGGGACGAACTCTAGCGCGTGTTAGAATTCCGCCCATCATGCCGCAAACGAATTCGATCGTGGAGAATCTCGATCGCGTGCGCGAGCGAATCGCGCGCGCGGCGGGACGCGCCGCGCGGCGCGCAGAAGAGGTCACGGTCGTCGCCGTATCGAAAACCTTTCCGGCGGAGGCGATTCGAGCCGCCTACGGCGCGGGCCTGCGCGCGTTCGGCGAAAATCGCGTTCAGGAGTTCGAATCCAAGCAGACCAAGCTCGCGGATCTGGATGCGACGTGGCACCTGATCGGGCACCTGCAGAGCAACAAGGCGCGGCGCGCGGCACAACTATTCAATCGCGTTGATTCGGTCGATTCTCTTTCACTCGCGCAAAAGCTCGATGCCGCGGCAGCCGCGGAAGTAAAGCGGCTGCCTATTCTGATCGAGGTGCACCTCGGCGAGGAGGCAACCAAGAGCGGGGTCGATGAAGCGGACCTCGTTGCGCTCGCGGAAGGCATTTCGCCGTTCTCACATCTGGAATTGCGCGGGTTGATGGCGGTTCCCCCGTATTCGGACGACCCGGAGAGCGCCCGCCGATACTTTCGAAAGCTGCGGGAGCTACGGGATCAGTTGAGCCGGCGGCTCGGGCGACCCTTACCTGCTCTATCGATGGGGATGAGTCACGATTTCGAGGTCGCCATCGAAGAGGGCGCGACGGAGATTCGCATCGGCACGTCATTATTCGGCGAGCGCGCGAGACCCTGAACGCCCAGACACTGCGGCATGCGGACGCAACAGAAAGTTTGGAATCCGCTACGAATACCGCAGCCAGCGGACGAGCTCGGGAAGCGTGGGCCGCTTGCCGTACATTAGGACGCCGATGCGATAGATTCTCGCCGAGGCATAAATCGCGCCTACCGTCGTAAGCACCAGGAGAGCAATCGAGAGGGCTGTCTGCCAGAGGGGCGGTGTCTGCACCGACATTCGAAGGGGCATCAGCACCGGCGAGCAAAGCGGTATCTCCGACAGGATGAAGGATGCCTTCGACGCGGGATCACTGAGAACCGTCCAGTAGATCGTCATCGTGAATACCAAAGGTCCCATGGCAAGCCACTGCAGTTGCTGGGCGTCCTCCTCGGAGGAGCAAGCCGCGCCGATGGCCGCAAACATCGCGGAATACAAGAAGTATCCGCCGAAGAAAAAGAGCAACGCCCAAATCAGCAAGGAAATCGGGATGTGGATCTTCGGAAACGAAGAACCAGGATTGAACATGGCGGCCATCACCGCGCTATAGGAGAGTAGGAGGCCAAGCGAGACGATCCAGACCGTGAACTGCGTGAAAGCCACCGCGGCAACGCCGAGAATTTTCCCAGCGAGAAGCTGAACGGGCGCCACCGACGAAATGAGCACTTCCATCGTGCGCGTGGTCTTCTCCTCGAGGACCGAGCGCATCGTGGTGACGCCGTACAACAGCAGGGACATGTAAAGCAGGATCACGAGCCCGATTCCGATCCCAATCGTCTGGCCTCGTTCAATCGACTCGCCGGATTGGCTGACTTTGATGATCTGGAGGTCCGCGCCGCGCGAAATCTCGCTTACGTCGTCCACACGGACGCCGCGCGCGCGCAAGCGCGCTTCGATCATCGTCTGATTTACGGCGGCGCTCAGGGGCTCGAGCAGCGCGAAATTCCCGGGATTCTTGGTGTGAAATTCGACGGGCTTCGCGAGGTCTCCGGGGATCACGAGATAGGCGTCGAGCGCGCCAGAGTTGATGCGGTCTCGCAGGCCCTGCTGGACGGCGTCCGGGGACGCGGGGCGGCCGATGGATTCCACGATCGTGAATTCGGGCTTGCCGTTTGCGCGCTCGGCGCTGAGGCTTCGCGCGGCCGATTCCGCCAGACCGCCGGCGTTGTCCACGATCGCCATGCGCACGTTTTGGTCCGACCTGTGGGTCGCAAGAAACGCAATCAGAACAACGGTCACAATCCCAATCAGCGGCACCATCAGCGTGACGATGACGAAGCCTTTCGTCTTGACGCGCGTCACGTACTCGCGCTTGACGACCAGCCAGATTTTACGCATTGGCGGTTTTCTCGATGAAGATGTCGTTGAGCGACGGCTCCAGCAGCTCGAAGCGGGTAATTTGCGCTCCGGACTGCACCGCGGCCTTCAGGATTTCCTGAGGATCGGCGCCCGGCTTGATTTTGGCCTCCACGCCCGCCGCAAAGCGGTTGAGGGCCGCGATCGAGGGATGCGAGAGAAAACCATCGGGGCCCGTGAACTCGATATGAACCGTGTTTTTGCCGTAGGACTGCTTGATGGCGCGAAGGTCCCCATCGAGAACGCTGCGACCATGATTGATAAGGCAGATCGAGTCGCACATTTTCTCGACCTGCTCCATGCGGTGCGTGGATAGGACTATTGTGGAGCCCTGCTCGCGCATCTCGAGCATGATATCTTTCACGGTGGCGGCGTTCACCGGATCGAGACCTGAAAACGGTTCGTCCAGAATCATGATCGGAGGCCGATGAATGATAGAAGCGATGAACTGCACTTTCTGCTGCATGCCCTTCGAAAGCTCGTTGATTTTCTTCTCCTGCCATTCGCCAAGCTCGAATCGGTCGAGCCATTCGCCGGCGCGAAGATCCGCTTCGGCCTCGGAAAGACCGTGCAGCGCCGCGAGAAAGACGATCAGGGCGCGCACCTTCATCCGCGGATAGAGCCCTCGCTCTTCGGGCAGATAGCCGATCGAGTCCCGCGTTTTGTCGCTGACCGCCTCGCCCAGCACGCGAATCGAACCTTCGTCGGGCGCGAGGATATTCATTACCATGCGAATGGTTGTGGTCTTGCCGGCGCCGTTGGGCCCGAGCAGCCCGAGAATGGCCCCTTTCCGCACTTGTAGGTTGACGTCGCTTACAGCCGTCACTGAGTCGTACGACTTGGTGACGTTTTCGAGTGAGATGGCGTCCAAAGCATGGCCCTTTCTGCGCTCAGCCTACCGCGTCCGCTGCCCAACAACTACGCGGGAAGCATACCGTTTATTTCACGAGCGGCCCAGAAACAAGATTCTGCAAACGTATCCCGCGACTACTCCGGCAGGGGCTGCCCGGTGGTTTCGTAACCAAACGGGATCAGGACCAGGCCGATGAGAAAAGGAATCGCGGTGAGGGCGACGGGTATGCCGATCGTGTGAAAGTGGGATACGCCCGCGCCGACCAGGAACGTAAAGCCCGCACCAATGAACCGGCCGACAGAAGTCGCAAAGGCAAAAGCGCTGCCGCGGCACGCGGTCGGGTACTGCTCGGGCAGCCACAGTGTGTACACGGCAAAGTTCGCGCCGCCGATCCCCAGGAAAAACAGGCCTACGAAAAACCAGTTCATGGCGTCTTGCGGCAGGTAAAACGCCAGCCCGAAACAATAGCCGATAGACGCCGCCATGAGAACGAAGGAGACGGCCAGCGTTTTGCGGCGTCCAATCCGCTCGGCGACCCAGGAAATCGGAATGCAGCCGAGGATCGTCCCCACCGAGATCACCACCGTGGCATATGTGGCGAGGCGCGCGGCCAGCGCGCCGGACAAGTGCTGCCTTGCCGCAATCTCAGTGACCGAGGCGGGAACGTAGACCGTGCCGGCCCACAACCCGATGATCGAAATCAGGACGTACGCGGAATTCAGCAGCGTGCGGCCCCGGAATTCTCGATGAAACAACGTGGCAAGCGGGCTCGCTATCCGCGTGGCGCGGCCCTTCCAGCGGCTGGACTCCGCGACTCCGTAGAGAATGAATCCGATGAGCAGGGCCGGAGCGCCTCCAATCATGAACATGGGCCGCCAGCCATGTGTTTCGCCGACAAAGTGGTTTGCGAGCGCTGCGAGAAAGAAACCGAAGTAGTAGCCGGTATGCATCAGGCCTGCGCCCATTTTGCGGCGATCCTCGGGCCATTCCTCGGCGACGAAGGTTCCTCCCATTGCCCATTCGCCTCCGATGCCGACGCCCGCAAGCAGGCGGCAGACAGCCACCTGCCAGACATTCTGGCCGAACGCGGCCAGAAAAGTGAAAATCGAGTAACACAGGATCGTAAGCATCAGCGTGCGAACTCGGCCGAATCTGTCGGCGACCGGCCCCCAGAGGAGGGCCAGGCCCCATCCCACCAGGAATAGGGCGAAAAGCAGGCCGCCGTAGAAGCCGACGTTGCCCGCGGTGGCGGGAATGCCCGATTTCGGCAGGAGTTCGCGAAGCGCGGGCACGAGGACCAGGGCGTAGATGAACGAATCCATGCCGTCAAGGGCCCAACCACCCCACGACGCCCAAAATCCCCGGATCTGGTTGGAGGTGAGAGGTGTCTTCACTGGGAATGGCACGAAGGGACAGATTGTACGGCAGAAACGGACTGGCGCGGCGAGGATTTGTCGCGCCGAGATCGTTTCCCGACTGGACGGCCGGAGGTGCTAAGGTGTGCGGCAGGATGGCGGCGGGCCGATGGAAATTCAGGAGCGCCGCGGCGCGGTGGTATTTGCGGTGCGGTTGACGCCGCGGGCGAGCCGCGACGCGATTGAGGGCGAGCATCAGGGAGCTTTGAGGGTGCGGGTGACGGCCCCGCCCGTCGAAGGTCGCGCGAACGATGCGCTCCGGCGGCTGCTGGCCGGGTGTTTGAAGGTGCCCGTTTCCGCTGTTAGAATTGTTGCGGGCGAAAAAAGCCACCTCAAGCGCGTCGAAATTTCGGGCGTCACGAAACTGCAGATCGCTGCGCTGTACCTGAGACGGTAGATCAAGTCGATTCGCAATATGCCGGACATCAAAGCAATTCAAGCCGAACTGCGGGCCAGTAAACTCGACGGCTGGCTCTTCTGCGACCATCATCATCGCGATCCCATCGCGGTCCGCATACTCGGCCTGGGCGGAAACGGGATGGCGTCGCGGCGATGGTTTTATTTCATCCCGTCGCGAGGCGAACCGCGAAAGCTGGTCCACCGGATCGAGCCACGCTCCCTCGAATCGCTTCCGGGCCAGAGCCGGGCTTACGCCGGATGGCAAGAGCTTCATCAGGGGCTCCGGAAACTCCTTGCGGGCTCCCGCAAAATCGCCATGCAGTATTCGCCCGAGAACAACATCCCCTACATCGGACTCGTGGACGCAGGCACGGTGGAGCTGGTCCGGAAACTGAAGAAGAAGGTGATCACGTCAGCGGACCTGGTGCAGCAGTTCGAGGCCGCCTGGACGCCCGAACAGCTCGAATCGCATCTGGAAGCGGGCCGAATCGTCGACAAGATCACCCGTGCGGCGTTTGAACGCGCGGCGGCATGCGTGCGCGAAGGCCAGCCGCTGACGGAAGCCGAGCTTCGCCAATGGATCCTCGAGCGGTTTCGGGCCAATGGACTAACGACGGGGGAAGGGCCCGTCGCGGCGGTGCAGCCGAACAACGGCAACCCGCACTACGAGCCGAAGGCCGACGCGTCGAGGCCGATTCGCGCGGGCGATCTGCTGCTGCTCGACGTCTGGGCGAAGTGCAACCGGCCAGGCAGCGTCTATTATGACATCACCTGGATGGGCTTTCTTGGTGAGCGGGTGCCGGACGCGTACGCGAAGATTTTTCGCATCGTGCGCGAGGCGCGTGATCGCGCGATTCAGTTCGTGAAAGATTCCGTCGCGAAGGGCCGCCGAATTCACGGCTGGGAAGTGGATCGCGTCGCTCGCGAGACCATTCGCAAGGCGGGCTACGCCAAGAATTTCGTGCACCGCACGGGCCACAGCATCGGCCAGGAAGTTCACGGCAACGGCGCGAACATCGACGGGCTCGAAACGCGCGACGACCGGAAGATCGTTGCCCGCACCTGCTTTTCGATCGAGCCGGGGATTTACCTTCCTGCGTTCGGCGTGCGCAGCGAAGTGAACGTGTATGTCGGGGAGCGCGAGGCGCGCGTCACCGGCGCCATTCAGGAAGAAATCCTGGCCCTGCTCGCGTGACCGATGGCCGCTGATCCAAAGTTGACCGAACCATCGACTGAAAGACGCGAGGATGTGACCGACGCCGCTGCGCTCGCGGTCGCGATCTCCGCGTGGATTGTGCCGGGCCTCGGGCACCTGCTCCAGCGTCGCTGGGTGCGAGCGCTTGGCTTCTTCGCGGCGACCGCTGGGCTTGTTCTGGTAGGTTGCGCCATGCGCGGCGAGGTGTTTACCGCGCGGTCGGCCGATCCGTTCGGCGCGCTTGGCTTCTTCGCCGACGGCTGCTCCGGCATTTTGTACTTAATGCCGCATTTCGTCGAAGCGGCTGGTCCGGACATTTCACGCGCCGCGGGCGACTACGGTACGCGATTCATCGCCGCCGCCGGTATCGTCAACCTGCTCGGTGTTCTGGACGCCTACGGAGTCGCGCGGGGACGGAGAGGCTGAATGATCGCGGCCGTGCTCCGCCCGGGCCATTTTCTGTCGATGGTCGCATTCGCGCTGCTCGTGTCGATCGCTTTGGCGTGCCTGGGCCGGCAATCATTGCTAGGGCGGATTAAGTACGCGCTGTGGTCGCTCCTTCTATTTCTGGTCATCGGCGTGGGGATTGCGTGGCTGATGTACCCCTTCTCGCGGTAGGTTATCCATCCGCATTTTCGCAAGAGACTTCGCCAAGAAACGAAAGGGCGGGATTGAGGCCCGCCCCTTCAGCCGATCATTAGCGATTGATTTGGAGTGTGCGGCTACGCCAGGTCTTCCGCGGTGATCGGCAAATGGCGGATGCGCTTGCCGGTCGCCGCGAAAATCGCGTTGCAGACGGCGGGCGCGACGGGCGGCACGGCCGGCTCGCCCATGCCCGTAGGGGTTTCCTCGCTCGGCACGATATACGCCTCGACCTTGGGCATTTCGTTCATGCGCAGCACTTCAAATGTGTCGAAGTTGGCCTGTTGGACGCGCCCCTTGTCGATGGTGATCTTGCCCTTGAGAGTCTGACTGAGACCGTACACGACGCCGCCCACAGCCTGCTGCTGGATGATGTTCGGATTTACCACCCGACCACAATCGATCGCGCAGACAACCCGGTGAACTTTCACGGTACCGTTCTTGGCCACCGAGACTTCGGCGACTTCGGCGACGTAGGTTGAAAACGCCTCCACGACGGCGACGCCGCGGTAAACGCCCTTGGGAAGCGGAGAGCCCCATCCGGCTTTCTGCGCCGCGAGGTTCAAGACGCCCAAGTGCCTCGGCTTTTTCGAGAGAAGGGCCCGCCGGAATTCGTACGGGTCCTTCTTCGCCGCGGCGGCTAGCTCGTCCACAAAGCTCTCGCTGAAGAAACCGTTTTGAGACGCTCCGACCGAGCGCCAGAAACCCATCGGGACCGGGCCTGGCACCAGGTGATAGTCGACCAGGATATTGGGGATATCGTAGGGGATATCCGAGACGCCCTCGACGCTGCTCGAGTCCATACCGTTCCTGACAGCGGCCTCGCCGAAGAACCAGCGCGAAATCGAATCGCAGGCGACGCGCGCGGTGAACGCGCTGGGATTTCCGTTCGCGTCGATTCCCGCAGACATCTTGATGTACGACGCGGGACGGTAATAGTCGTGCTGCATATCGTCCTCGCGGGACCACGTCACCTGGACCGGCGCTTTCATCGCCTTGGAGATTTCGCACGATTCGGTGACGAAGTCGGACCAGCCGCGCCGGCCAAATCCTCCACCGAGGTATGTGGTGTGGACGAAGGATGCGTCGGGCTTTACTCCGGCGATCATCGCGGCCGTGCCCTGTGCGGGCGTCTGAAATTGCGTGGGCGCCCATACGTCAACGCGGTCCGCGCGAACATCCGCGGTGCAGTTCATGGGTTCCATTGTGGCGTGCGCCTCATACGGGGCTTGATAGACGGCCTCGACCTTTTGGGCGGCTCCGGCGAGCGCGGACGCAGCGTCACCTTCTTTGCGCGAAACCACACCGGGGTTTTCGCAACTGTCGGCGAACGCTTTGAAGATGGTTTCGTTCGAAGCGGCTGCGTTGGGGCCCTCGTCCCATTTGACGTCGAGGGCGCGGCGGCCCTGCATGGCATTCCAAGTATTGTCCGCCACGACCGCAACGCCATCGGAAATCTGAAACACGTCCTTCACGCCGTGCACCGCCTTGGCCTTGGTGGCATCGAAACTCGCCACTTTGCCGCCAAAGACCGGACAGCGCGAAACTACGGCGTGGAGCATGCCGGGGCGCCGCACGTCGATTCCAAAACCCGCGCGACCGTTGACTTTGTCCGGGGTGTCGAGCCGCTTGGTGGGCTTGCCGATAACCTTGAATTGGCTCGGATCCTTGAGCTTCACATCGGTGGGTGGCGGAATCTTGGCCGCTGCCTCCGCAAGGCTGCCGTAGGTGAGGCGGCGCTTCGTGGCCGCATGCACCACCGCGCCGTTTTCGGCGCGGCATTCCGAGGCATCCACGCCCCACTTCTGAGCTGCGGCCGCCACGAGCATCGTGCGAGCCGTCGCGCCGGCCTGGCGCATCGGCTGCCAGCAGGAATGAATGCTCTGGCTGCCGCCGGTGCCCTGCATGCGGAACGCGGGATCGAAATAGACCACCGCCGCGGGCGCGAATTCGGTGCGAATCTTTTTCCAGTCGCACTCCAGCTCTTCGGCTGCGAGCATGGAAAGCGATGTGATGACGCCCTGGCCCATCTCGGACTTGGCGATCAGGATCGTCACGTGGTCATCGGTACCGACCTGGATCCAGGCGTTCAGCACCGCGGGTGCGGCGGCGTCAACGGGCTTCGCGGCGAGCGCTTCATAGCGCCCGGGCAGATACATGCCCACAACGAGGCCGGTGGCTCCTGCCAGGCCGGCTTTAATGAAGCTGCGGCGATCGAAGGGATTCGTGATGGCGCTCATTCCGCACCTCCCGCGAGAACGGGTTCGACGCCCGGCTCGGAATCGGCGCGGGTGCTCGCTGACTTCGCTGGAGCGGCCTGCAGCTCCGCGGCGCGATGAATGGCCTTGCGAATTCGGTCATAGGTGCCGCAGCGGCAGATGTTGCCGCTCATGGCGTCGTCAATCTCGGCGTCTGTCGGCTTCGGCGTTTTCGCGAGGAGCGCAGACGCGGACATGATCTGCCCGGACTGGCAGTAGCCGCATTGGGGAACGTCAACCTCCATCCATGCCCTTTGAACGGGATGGCTGCGATTGGGAGAAAGTCCTTCTATGGTCGTCACGGATTTGCCCGCGACGCTGGAAATCGGGGTGATACAGGAACGGGTCGCCTCGCCGTTGATGTGAACGGTGCAGGCCCCGCACAGCGCCATGCCGCATCCGAATTTCGTGCCCGTTAGATTGAGATGATCGCGGATAACCCAGAGCAGCGGCATGCCGGCGTCTACGTCCACCGTCTGGGGCTTGCCATTTAGATTAAAGCGAGTCGCCACGAGAGCCCTCCCTCAGCAATCAACTGCTTTCCACTGCCAAGACTGCTCATTCTAACTCTTTCTATTGGCAGAGACTATGCCAACTATCCGTCTGGTCGAGTTCGTGCCTCGAATCAGTCAGCGGATGATTCCCGAAACGCTCACCGCTGAAACCGCGCGGCGAGATCGCCGGGAGCGACGAGATGGCCGTGAAGCTGCTTGTTTGACAGTTTTTTTGCGCGGATGTTAGAGTCAAAGATAACGCCGAGGTAGCTCAGTTGGTAGAGCAGCCGATTCGTAATCGGCAGGTCCCCGGTTCAAGTCCGGGCCTCGGCTCCAGCAATTCCGGGACGCGTTTCACCTGGAACTCCCAACCTGAAATGCGGCTGCCCGGACCTCGGGAGACAACTCGTGAACCGTTCTCGTTCCGGCGTCTGTGTCTTCACGATTCTTCCCTAAAACGAGTAGAGCACGTCGAACTGAAGCCGCTCGAGCCACGGTTCCGGCGGCTTCGTACTGCCAAAGTTCAATGGCCTGCCAATCAGTCCGATGAAGGAAAGCTGCACGTTGCCGTCCGCCTGATACGAGACGCTTGCGCGATGCTCCGTCACGTTGCTCCCCTGCCGCAGCTCACTGTAGTCAAAGTTTGAAAGCACGGCCTCGCGCTCGATGAAGATGCGCGCGTAGTCAAACTGCCAGTCGCCCTTCTTCTGCGCTCTGCCAAATTGCGCCTCAGCCCAATAGCCGTGGCGTTGGCGGGCATTGCAGGCAAAATTGACCGATTGCTTGAATTGAATTGAGGAAGTATTCGCCGGCGGCGCCACGATGTTCGGAAGATTCGAGCAAGCCCCGGTGTTCTGCACGAAGTTGCCGATGAAGGTTATCGGCCACTTTTCCGAGGGCGTCGTTACGTCAACGCGCGCGATCGAATCAAGTAGCGCGAATTTCGATGCAAACTGCGCGTTAGTGACGGTCGTAGTCCCTGTCGGGTAAGCCGCGCCGCCGATCGTGACGATATTGGTCGCTGTCGTGGTGACAATCGAGTTCTGAACGGTGTCGCCGGTGCCCAGCGGGAGGACGCCTGCCATCGCGGTTGCAGCATTGTTTGCGCTTGCCTTGGCCAGGGCCAGCGCAATGGGATCGGCGTGATGAAAATTGTAGAATCCGGAATAAACTCCGAATTTCAGCCAGGACGCCAGCTGCCACTGTGTCTGCACCTGTCCCCCGTATGTGAGGCTCTGGACGGTGCTCTTATTCGTAGCCGCGGTGCGAGCCACGTGCGCAAACGGCAGTTCGAAACCGACGAAAGCTATCCTCTTCAGGAGCGGTGTGTCCGGCTGAAAAACCAGCGTTTGCGCCAATCCTTCCGGATTAAGATCCTTATCCCAGGTCAGCTCGGTGTTGTACCAGGGGTAGCCGAACTTACCGCCAATCAACGTCAGGCGAGAGAACTGATGGGGGGTGAAGTTGATGAAGGCCTTGTCGATGAAAAACGGCTTGCGCGCGTAAAAGCCGTCGACGTTCTGGTTCGTCGATGTCGGATCGTTTATGTCACCGGAGGCGAGCGAGAAACCGCCGCTAAAGTCCTGGTCGAGATTCGTATCGATGTTAAAACGCAACCGATAGCGCGTTCTGGTACGATCGAGCGAATGATCGGCCGGTCCCCCTAGGAATGGCTCTTCTCGTAGGCGGAAATCGCCGCTCACGATAAACGGCCCGAACTTCTTCAATCGGTCTTCGATGCTGGAGACCCTGTTGGACCAATCCTGCGGAACCTGCGTCTGAGACGCCTGCGGTATGGAGGAAGTGGAAACGGCATCGCGCAACCTTGATGCCGCAACTATCCCCTGCGCGTCCAGGGCAGTCCCCAGCCTCGCTTCGAGGTCCGCGAGGCGATCCGCCTCTTCTCGCAAAGACTCTAGTTCGGCTTCGAGTTCCCGGCTGCGTTCGGCAAGTGCGTTCGTCTGCGCCTCGACGGCTTTCTTCAGCTGTAAAAGCTCAGTGAATATCTCCGAATACTCTCCGGGAACCGTCGATTCCGCAGGGGCGGCGCCCGCGGGCCGCGATTCCGCGGGAAAGTTGTCTCGAGCGCTCGCCGCACTCCCGTCGCCTGAACGCGCCGCCATGGCGGGCGGCATCGCGAGGAGGGCGGCCAGCGACGCCGTGGCGACTCGTGTCGATCTGTGTACGCTATGCGTAGGCATTGAGATCTCCAAAATTGGTGGCTGCAACAGCAGAAAGGAACGGTTCGTAGGAACAATTGGGAGTTTGTGACTGCGACGAGAACTTAGTTGCGGCTGCGACAACACAGATCGGAGAGGGACGTGTGGTCCAAAATGCCGGCGGTGGCATTCCGCACATCCAGGAGAACCCGGAACAGAGGACGGTGCTTCGGATCCGTGTTCACGCGTCGGCGCAAAGACTCGGCATCCTCGAACGGGGCCAACGGGCCATCGATCCGCCGAATCACTTCGCCCAGTGAGATCTTGTTGGCCGGACGATTCAATTGATAACCGCCATGGGCCCCGCGGAGGCTGACCACAAACCGCGCTCGCTTCAGGTCCAGTAGAATCGCCTCGAGAAACTTTTCCGGCAGGTTCTCCGCCGCGGCGATGTCCTTGATCTTGACGACGACGTCGGGGTGTTGCGCGAGCACCGTCAGCGCCTGCAATGCATACAGCCCTCTTTGTGAGATTCTCATAGGAACATCAATCCCCTATTACTCTTATAGAGTCCACCTAATTAGTAGACTATGTCAAGCGAAAAACAGTAAACCAAGCGCAAGAAGAACGCCCCTCCGCCATCCAAAACCTTGGAGATTCTCTGTGGTAGGATGGGCCGCCAGGGAGACGCTCCATGCCAACGAGGAAAAAGGCCAAAGCCGCCGCCGGTTCGAGCCGCGAACTGCTTCGGCACGCGGTCGCCACTCTCGCCTACCGGGGCGGTAAGGCGCTTCGTGGCGCACCTGAAAGTTTCTCGGACTTCCGTGCGGGGAACACGACCCGAACACCGGGACAGATTCTCGCGCACGTCGGTGATCTCTTCGACTGGGCGGTTTCGCTGGCGAAGGGGGCGCAGAAGTGGCACAACTCCGAGCCGTTGCCCTGGGAGAAAGGCGTAGAGCGTTTCTTCGCGGGCCTCGAGGCGTTCGACGCGTGCCTAAAATCCAAGAAGCCCCTGGGATGTCCCGCCGAGAAACTCTTTCAGGGGCCTGTGGCAGACGCGCTTACCCACGTAGGACAGATTTCCATGCTGCGCCGGTTGGCGGGGTCGCCGGTACGCGCCGAAAACTATCTCCAAGCGGGAATTGCGACAGGGCGGGTGGGTTCAAAACAGACTGCGCCCAAAGTGGAGTTCGATTGAGCAGTGATTGATGCCCCTGAGCGGGGGCCTGGAACGAAGGGTAAGTCGGACCAAGAAAAGTGGCCGGGGGCTAGGCTGAGGGACCCGAGCCGCCCGGCCTTTTCTCACCCATCTCCGCAGGGTCTGGGTAAGAAACCGTTATGCGGCGCTTTCGCCGTTCCGCATGAATTCGTAGCGTTCGATCGCCGCTGCGACACCCATTTCGCCTGAGTTTTCCTGGCTGCTGCGCAGCACTCGTCCCAAGCATCGGACGCGAACTGGACCCGCCTGGGTCAATTCGTGGGGCAGGGTCATGACGATTTCGACCGGCGACCCGCTCTTTAACCCTTTAGGAAGATGGAAGTACAGGCCCCGGGAGCTTACTTCGCGGGATTCCGTAGAGGCTTCGCCCACGACGTCTTCGTCCGTCCAGCGGACCGTCAGCGGCAGACGCATTAGAAAACGCCGCGATACACGACGCTCTTTCAAGGACACAGGCCAACTCCTTCTGAATGCCCGATTAGCATAGGGTTGAGCCCATTTCGGACCAATAGAGCAACAGGGCCAATTCGGGATGGCCCGTTTGGTACAGAAGTACTAGAGCAGGCTGGTCTGGGCGGCCGGGATAAACCGTGCGGAATCAGGCCTGGTCGATCAGGCGATGATGAATGGCGTAGAGCGCGAGTTCGAGGCGGTCGGAAACGCCGAGTTTGTCGAAGATATTGTGCAAATGGTTCTTTACGGTTTGTTCGCTGATGAAGAGCTTTTCGCCAATTTCGCGGTTCCGGAAACCCTGTGCGACGAGCTGCACGATTTCCTTTTCACGTTCGCTGAGCAGCGGTTTTTCGCGGCGCTGGCCGGATTCGGAGGATTTCTTGAAAGCGTCAATTACTTCGGCGGTCATGCGGTTGTCGAGCCAGATTTCACCGTCGTAAACCTTGCGGATGCTCTTAAGCAGGAGATCGCTGGCGGATTGTTTCAGGACCACGCCGCGGGCGCCCAGGCGCATCGCGCGGACCACATCGCGGTCATCCTCCGCCGCCGTGAGCACGATGACGCGCGTGGGGAGCGTATCGAAGTTGACCTCTTCGAGGACGCCCAGGCCGTCCTTTTCCGGCATCCTCAGGTCGAGCAAGAGAATATCGGGCTTGAACTTGGTGAGCATTTTCGTGCATTCGACGCCGTTGGAGGCCTCGCCGACGATCTGCACGTCATCAGCCACTTCGAGGAGCTTGCGGAGGCCGTCGCGAAAGATCGCATGGTCGTCCGCCACCAGGATTCGAATGGCCTGTTTAGCTTTCGTCATCTTAATTCAATGGAATTTCTACGGTTAGACGCGCCCCGTGCCCAGGATTCGATTCCACCGTCAGCGTTCCGCCTACGCCCCGCGTGCGTTCTTTAATCGAAATCGGCCCGAGACGCAACTGATCCAGCTCTTCGCTTGAGTAGCGACCAGCGAAACTGAACCCCTGGCCGTTGTCATCCACGAAGAGAACGACCTTCGCCTCGTCTTGTTCTAGTTTTACCACGACGTGGCTGGCACGCGCATGCTTTTTTACGTTGTGTAGTGACTCTCTGTAAATCTGAAATAGCTCGCGGCAGATGCGATCAGGCAGACGCAAATCGCGATCGTCGATGAACAAATCCACGGCGAGGCCGTGCTCGCTGCGGAAGCGTTCCGCGAAACCGAACATCAATTCCCGCATGTCCGCGCTTTCCACGCGCAGCGGGCGCAAGTCCGTCACCATGCGGCGGAGCTCGTCACTCTCCTGCTGCACCGTTTTCTGCAGGCTTGCGAGCTCGGCGCAGGCCTGCTCGGGCTTCTGCGGAAGCTTGCGGCGGAGGACTTCGAGCTGGATTTTCAGGCTGAGCAGGGTCTGCAAAATTCCGTCGTGCAGATCCCGCGAAATGCGGCTGCGCTCCGATTCGACCGCGCGGGCGCGGAGGCCGCGAAGCAGAAAAACATTCTCAAGCGGCGGCCCGATGTGGCGCACGATTTGCTCGAGCCAGCGCAGATCTCCCGCGGAAAACCGCCGGCGCGATGGATCGGGATTAATCAGCAAGACGCGTCCCGTCGGCCTGCCGCCGGATTCGATGGTCACCGCGAGCAAAGACCGCGCGCCCAGTTCGTCGCGCGTGGACGCAGGCGGTGGGGGCACATCTCTGAATCGGCCGCCGGTGCGGCGGTCCCAGCCGAAGCCCGCGCCGCCACCGTTCTCGAAGTCCCAGGCCATCGAGATTTCCAGGCACTCGAACAAGAAAGTATCCGAGCGCGACTGCGACTGGGTTTCCGCGGCGCGCGGCACGGTGTCGCCCGGGCGGACTTTCCATACGAAAACGCGCTCGAGGTCTTCATCGCGGATGGCCAGACACGTTTGCTCGCACTCGAACGCCAGAGCCAATTCTCCGAGCGCCTGACGAATGGACTCGGCGAGCCCGCGGTGAAACTGCACCAGGCCGGTGATTCTTTCGAGGAACTGCTGGCGCGCGAGATGCTCGCGTTCGCGCGCGCCTAGGAATCCCATCCCCAGACCGGAAACGAGCGTTCCCAGGCCGACGGCGATCCAGTGCCAGACGCTCTGCCATTGGAAAGGCTGCTCGACGGCCACCCGC
Organism: Candidatus Acidiferrales bacterium; assembly: GCA_035279445.1. Classification (GTDB taxonomy): domain Bacteria; phylum Acidobacteriota; class Terriglobia; order Acidiferrales; family UBA7541; genus Palsa-295. Next base: position 94,253 of record DATEHV010000025.1, read on the forward strand.
GCGATGATTCCCACCGTCGCGACGCCCACAAGCACGAGCATGGCGCGCGTATTGCCCCGCGTCGCCAAAGCGAAAACGGCGAAAAGGAAGAGAAACCAAAAGGCGGAGACGGAAGGCGCGAGATATACGAATACCGCCAGGACGACGAAGTCCACAGTCAGCGGGATCCGGAAGCGGGCCTCACCGAGGAAGCGCTCCACCAGCACGGCGGCCAGCGCCAAGACCAGATAAGCCGAAAGAAATACGATGGATGTTCGGCGCACCGGCGCACTGGAAGTTTCGAGCAGAGCCAGCAGAGACAGCGCCGCGATTACGGCGCGCGCCAGCGTGACTTGGCGTTCGAGATACAGGCGGCCGGTATTGTCAGGAGACATCGTGACGGGCGGCTTTCCTTAAAAAGTCTAGCAAGCCAGCATGGCCGCGCAATCGGGGCGCGGCCGCGTGTCGTCTTTTGGTAATCGCAGGTGTATCGAAACGAGCTTTACGCAAACGAACACTGGCGAAGATTGACAGAGGGTGCATAATCTTTCGCAGTATCGATCCCGCGGAGGAGCCGCAGGCTTGTCGCAACGCTATACGCGGAGAGAAGTGGGGCGCATCCTGGGCGTGGATGCGGGCCGTCTGCGATATTGGGAGCGGCTGAGGCTGGTCCGGCCATTGGCGCGGTGGGGTGAGCGTTTCTACAGTTTCGGTGATCTTGTCGCCCTGCGCACGCTCCAGCGTCTGACGGACAATCGCGTGCCTGCCAGACGGGTGCGGCGCGCCGTCAAACTCATCGAAAAACAGTTTGGGGATTCGCCGCTGCCGCTGCAAAAGCTGCGCTTCTACGCGCATGGTGGCGATATCCTGGTGGTCCCGCCCGGCGCAGCCCGGCCGTTTAGCCCGCTCAAACAGCAATGGGCCCTTCCTTTCGAAGAAGTCCCACTGGCCTCCAGGCTCCACGCGATGACGGGACCGACGGCGGAGAAACTGTTTCAAACTGCGCTCGATTGTGAGACCCGCCCGGAATTGCTTCCGCAGGCCGTCGACAACTATCGGCAAGTGCTCGAACTCGCGCCGGAATGGGTGGACGCCCACATCAATCTTGGAGTCGCACTGTATCAGCTGGGCCGGGCCGAGGAAGCCCGCGCAGAATTCATGTGCGCGGTCCAGCTCGATCCCCTGAATGGGATCTCGCGTTACAACCTTGGCTGCGTGCTCGAAGAGCAGGGAGAGATCGACCAGGCCATTGACCATTTGCGCCGCGCCGCCCGCGCGCTGCCCGCTCACGCGGATGTTCATTTCAACCTGGCTTTGGCGTACGAAAAGCGCGGGGAACGCCGACTGGCCCGCGAGCAATGGGTGCTCTACCTTCGCCACGCGCCGTCCGGGGCATGGGCAGATCAGGCGCGCGCTCACCTGAAGAACTGTTCGGCGCGGCGGAAGCGGCCCGCGCCGATTCCCTTTCCTCGCAAGGCGTAATTTCTCGGCTTGCCGATTACTCGCGCAAGTTTTCAGCAACTCGCCCAGTGAGCATCTGCGGCCGAATCATGAGCCATCGTTTGCGAATCGCCTATTTAACTCAGAGTCCGAGAGAGCGGCACGAGCTCCGATCGGCTAAATCGGAATTGACGGCAGATAATTTCTATCTGGATTGGAATTCAATGCAGGGGCCGAGCAAACGCCGCGTGCGGCAATCCGCAGGAAAATCGTACGGGGCGCGGCGTCGTTCAGGAAACTAGAGTCACCGCGAGAGATGCCTTCAGTCGGCGATTCCCATGGCCTTCGCGAAAGCCTTGCGAACCTCTTGAGGCTGCCCGGCCTGAAAAACGTAGTCCTTTAGATGTCCGAGACCGAGAGGATGTTTTGACAGCTCCTCGATCGACATTCCCTCAGTCAGGCGTTTGCGCTCGGCGATCGGCAACCGCACGCACCGGTTGACCTCCGGATCGCGAATCACCGCCTTGGGGTCTTCGCCGTGTGAAATCGCTTCGATATCCTTCAGGAATCGCTGCCGTTGCATGATGATCCCGGCATCGCTCGTGCCGAGGTGCTCCTGTGTGCGATCCGCAATCACGCCCTGCCCCGCCCAGGCGACGAAATCCTGATTCATCACGTGGCTCGAAATCAAGCGGCCGGTGCCGGATTCGCGCACGGGACCCCGCCAGGCCGGAATCTGATCTTGAAGGAACGGCTCGCGTTCCTTGGGGACCCGGCTGAAGCACCAGGTCACGCTCAGCGTGTTTTCGTCATCGATTGGTACGCGCCACTCAAAATGATCGCCCGTGAACAGCGCGTTCGGCCACAGGCACACGCGCCCCACGGTCCACATGGGATCCTGTTCGCTCATGCCCTCGCGGATGCGCCGGTAGACGATACCGTAATCGAACTCCTCGAACGCAAGCTTCAGGTGGCGCGGCGAATACGGCCCGCCTTTGTCCGCGAGGCGCGTGCTCCAGTTCATGTGCATCCACTCGAAATGCAGCGGATCGACCGAGTTTTCCTGGCACTGGAACCAGTTGCAGGGAACGTCGGCAAACACGATCTGTACGAATCCATTTTTCCAGGTGAATGGCTCCCAGTTCGGCACCAGCGGAGCGGGCTGCGGACCCAGATAGGCCCAGATGAGCCCTGCCCTCGTTTCCACCGGATAGGCTTTGACGCGAATCTTGTCGCGGAACCGCACCTCGGGCTGCGCGACGTCTTCGTAGGGCTGTTCCAGACAGCGCCCGTCCTGATCGAACAGCCAGCCGTGGTAGTTGCACCGCAGTCCGCACGGTTCGACGAAGCCGTAGGACAAATCGGCGCAGCGATGCGGACAGTGTCGGCCCACCAGTCCGAAGGTTCCGCTCAAGTCTTTGTACAGCGTCAGGTCCTCGCCCATGAGACGCACAGGCTTAATAGGTTGGGAGCCGAACTCGCTGACTGCCGCGATCGGCATCCAGTAGCGGCGCAGGAGATCGCCCATCGGCGTGCCAGCGCCGACGCTGGTGAGGAGCTGGTTCTTGGACTGATCAAGCATTTGACAGGCAGGCATTCTAACCCAACGCTGCCCTGCCCGCGAGCGCTCGCTACCGGGGTCGCTGCCTACTTTCGCCCTGGAGTGAACTGTCGTATCCTAGTGTGCATTGCAGTCGGTGGTGAGCGTAGCTCAGCTGGTAGAGCATCGGTCTGTGGCACCGAGGGTCGTGGGTTCAAATCCCATCGCTCACCCCAACTAACCTATTGAATCCATTTGCGGTTGACTAAGACATGTCGCGCTTGATAGCGGAAATGAACTGGCGGAGACGTTCTCACCCCCGGCGAACGATCACACAGGGCGCTGCAGCACCTAGTTTGGTATGGCTGATCATGATGTCTCTCTTACTATTCCCGAACGAGAGCTAGGCAAGGCCGACATCGAGTTCAAAGTAAAACGCAACAACGCATCATTTGGCCGTCTTCGTGTAAGCAACGGTTCTTTAGTATGGGTTCCGGCAGGCGAGACGTATGGATACAAATTTAGATGGCGGGAATTCGCCGACTTTGCAGAAAAGGAAGGCAAAAGCGGCCACCGCTAGATTTCCTTAGACCTAAGGTAAGGACGACTCAGCGTTGGGGAAGCCCCCGGCCTGTGCCGGGGGCTCTTGCTCATACGACAGGATCCGGCTTACCGGCTGACCTGGACGCTGGTTCCTCCGGCGCCAGGGCCGCTAGTGCGGGCGCCTTCACCGTTAGAGACAACCTTGACCCAGAGCGAGTCCTTGCCCTTGAAGTACGAGGTGGCGCTGGCTTTGCGCAGCGCATCCAGGCTGTCCTGCGGCGTACCCGAGGCTGCCGTGGCGAATCCCGGCAGCTCGAAGATCACCCACGAGCCGCTATCCAGTTCGCTCAGTTGCAACGCCACAGACGGCCTTTCGGTGGTCACCTTGATCTCCGTGCCGGCGCGTATGTTGGTTGGACCGCTTAGAGTGAACTCCTTGCCATTGCGGCTGACAACGACGGGCGGCTGAGGAGGTCCGCTGGACCGGCCAAACACCCCGCCAGGATTGGGACGAACTGCCACTGGGCCAGAACCGGCTGGGCCGGGATTCGCGGCTGGGCTAGGATAAGCGCCTGGATTGGAACCGGCGGCTGGGCCGGGACCGGCTGCTGCGCTCGGATAGGCACCGGGACCGGCGGTTGGGCCTGAACCCATGGCTGCGCCGGCACCGGTGGATGCGGTTCTGGCAGGGCCGGCGGCCGGAGCTCCGGAGCCGGGGATACCGGGCGCAGCGCCGCTGCCGTCGGAGCTGACAACGGCCAAGCGTCCAACATCGCCCTTGCATACCGCGGCATTCCAGGTGGGCTTGACCACACAGGCGTCGTCGATGGCCATTTCGTCATCTTGGTCATTGATCAGAATGTAGGAGTCCGGTACGCCGCTGACCGAGCCGTCCACGTCGTGGAACACCGATGTTTTGTAGCTCCCATTGCCGTAATCATCGTTGGTCCACTTGTTCTGCATCGGCGGGAAATACACCGGCTTGGCGTTGATGAATTTCGCGCGTTGTACGGCGTTGTTGGTGCTCATTCCGAAGCTGGTATACAGCAGGTACGAGATCGCTCCGGTCTTGCGCGTGGCATTGTCCTGGTAGTTCACGAACGTGTCGTTGTCCAGTTCATGGCGGTAATCGTAGAACTCGTAGCCGCGGATCGGGAAATCCGGAACTTCGGGCTCCGGCAAGCTGCGGCCGTAAGCCCTCTCCACCGGCGTGCCGGGATTGCCGATGTTTTCAGTCTCCCCCACGAACAGCGAGTCGACCACCCGTGACGTAAAGTCGGAACGGCCGAAGTTCCCGGACGCATGCGTGTAGCCGATGGCGTTGTCGGCCAGCTTCAAGTTCTTAAAGGTGTCCATCTCACCGCGGGCCCACATGCCGCTATTCCGGTTCTTGTAGCTGGTGAAATCCTCGATGACCGTCTCCACGATGGGGCTGTTCCCGTCAGCCGGATTGGCTAGGGCCATATGGCCGCCGGGCCTGATATGGCCGTCGGGCTGTGGGCCGCGGTCGAACATGAACCCGTCAAAGTTCGAATGGGCGATATTGCCCTTGAACTCTCGCAGTCGGGTTCGACGGGGCCAGGTTGCCTTGCTGACTTCCGTACCTTCGAACGCGCCCGTCGGATGCTGCGGCAATGCCAACCAGAAACCCGTGGCCTCGGACCCCGCGGCCACGTTGTCCCGGAAAATATTGTCCGGATTGGTGATCCAGAAAGTCGACGCCGTGTTGTCGGAAGGGATCAGGATATCCTTGGCGCTCTGTCCGGCCGGATCGAAGACCGGTTTGCCCTCCGATCCGACTGGGCCGAGGTTTGTCGGAACACAGGGTTTGCCGTCAGGATGACACTTGGTCCTCATTCCCAGGTTGTGGATGAACTGGTTGCCCGTTTCGACGGCGTCCTCCAGGAAGTAGCAGTGACCCACGGTGTTGAAGGCCACGTTGTTTTCCACCCGCACGTTATTGGTGCCATGCACCGTCACGCAGCGGCTGTAGGTGTCGTGAATCGCTGAATTTTGGATGTACTGCCCTTGGCCGTCGCCGACCAGATGCCAGTGGATTGGATACCGGGCCAGATGCATGTTCTGACCCATCCGATTCAATTCGACGCCGGAGACATACATTTTAGACCCGGTCATCGCCATGATATGCCCCCCGAAGTAGGAGCGTTCTGCATCGTTCGAAGCCTGGATAAGAATATTTCGCGTCAGCAAGCCGACTTCACCACGCTCATCGACGCCGAACGTGATTTTGCCGAAATGCATGTACTTTAGCGGCTGATCGAGCGTGATCACTTTCCCTGCAATGGCGGCGATGGTTCGCTTCTCCGCCTGCGTGGAATCGAAGTCGGTCGGCGCCAGCACGATCACGTCCCCTTTTCGCCAGCCTCCGGCATTTAATACTTCGATCCTGGCGCTACCGGCCTTGGCTGTTCCAGCGAGTTTGGTCCAGGAATTCGTCCGGTCACCATGCAGGTTCAGGGTTCCGCCCTCGATCATGATCCCGCGGTCGTTACCAGGGACATTGTCGGTGAGAGTGATGGTCGCCTTGCGCGTGTGGGGTTTGGCTTCGGTGCCGATTTCCAGTTCCCCGTGCACGATGATCGACTCGGTGGTCAGCTCGATGTCGGCTTTGTCCGAGAAGCTCAGTTTGCCTTTGATTTGCAAGCCGCCCAGCGACGGCGGACTGACGTCGAGGAGCACATCCTTGCCTTTCTCAATGGTGACCGTGTCCCCGGCGCCGGGCGCCTTCCCGTCTGGCCAGGTGGCAGGATTGGACCAGAGCTCCTGCTTGATCGCGTGCGATTCTTGTTCCTGAGCCGCCGCAACGATATCGAATGCGCTGACGAGGAAGAATGTTGGAACGAGCAACGCAAAAAGGAACGAGCGATATTGTCTTCTCATGTCATCAATCCCTCGTATTCAAAGGTAACCCCGCATCTTCGCGGCGCGCGGATCTTCGCGCGATTACGCTCTCCTCGGGGCTCGTGAGGCTGCATTATAGCTCGTCTTTCGACTACTGAGCGAAGGCCGCTTTGGGTCGATATACCCTGTTGGCGTCTTAACAACCGTAAGTGGGTCATTTCTTATGGCACGATTAGTGACGAAGTCCGCTTTACATATCGATGATCGTGGGCGGAGCAGGTTGAATCTGATTTCTCCGTAAAGATCCGCAGTCGACGTAGCACTCTAACACTAACGCCTGGTAGGTCGGGTAACCGGACAAGTTGATTTTGGCGACGGAAGTTGGGTCCAAGTAGGGTCCAAAATAACCCCTTTTTCAGCTGAAAACAGGGGATTCGATGGGATAAGGGCCACAGATTCAGCGAGACCTAGCGTTAGATTCAAAAATTCAAATCCCATCGCTCACCCCAACTAACCTATTGATTCCATTCAGCCCAGACCTCCAAATGAACATCACTGCGCGTCAAAATTCTTTCCAAGCACCCGACGGCCTCACGTCTCGATGAAACAACCTCGTGGGAGTAGAGATCGAGCTGAACGGAATCGGCCGGGATTTTCGTGCCAGGAGAAATCAGGAAGGCTTTTGGGTCCACACGCGGATGGCTTTAACCGGCATAGTCGGACAAACGACTTCACACGCTCCGCAGCCGACGCACTTGTCGTTGACCACGGGGTAGGCATTGTACTGCGCCTCGTCCCAAATGATTTTAACCGCATCATAGGGACAGGCGAGCTCGCACGCGTCACATTCCTTCTTGCCGAGGGCCGTAAGGCAGACGTTGTTATCAACGAGCGCCTCTCCAATGATGTACTTGTTCTTCGGCTGCAGATCCAGCGGCATCAAGGCGCCCGTCGGGCAAACCTGCGTGCAGGCGTTGCACGTTTCCAGGCAATACTTGTAGTCCGCGTCGAATTTAATTACCGGCGCCCCGAAGCCAGCTAAGCCGCCTTCCTGACCCGTATCCGGGTGGATGACTTTCGTCGGGCAGGCGTGCACGCAGTTGTTGCAACGGATGCACAAGCCCGTAAAACGATCCTCCGGCACGGCGCCAGGAGGACGCAGCAGCGTGTCGCTTTTGCGATATCGCGCCGCCCCTGCTCGGCGCGCCCAGAGGCCGAGCACTACGCCGCCCGCGCCGACGAAGAACACACGCCGAGCGACGTTGAAACTCTGTTCGGAGACGCTTGCCGTGAATCGCCTCCAGAGCGTCTGCCGCATGGAAAACAGCATGTCCTGCATTCCGCTCAAAGGGCAAATGCGTACGCACCAGAGCATGCCAAAAATAAAAGTCCCACCCACGAGAACACCCAGGCCGAGGCAGACCAGAATGACGGATATCGGGTTCGTTGCTTTGTTCACGGCGAAGGGACTGCTGAAAATGCACAGAGGATCCATCCACAGCAGCACGGGATACCCTGCCACGGCGCCCACCACCGTCAGTACCGCGACATATTTCCCGATCGGCGGGCACTTGCTCCACCACAGTGTCCTGCGCAGCCCCGAGCGGGACGCATTTTCGAGAAGGAAACCAGTCGGGCAGAGATAAAGGCAGAACCACCGCTTCTTGAACGAGCTCGCGACGGCTACGACGAGTGCAAAAATCGCGCCGACGCCGATAGATCGCGCCGCAATACTCGAGGAGAGAACGACCCATGGGCTCGCTTGTTGGAAAAGCCTCGGCGCAATCGCCCAGGGCAGCAGCGGCCAAACCAGGATGATCGCGCCGACAAAACACGTCAGCTGAATCAGCCTCCGCGGCACGCGGCTGAGAACCGTCATCCCAAGTATGCCCCCTGCTGGTGCAACAGACTCTGCAGCTTCGTCACGCTTACATTGCGGGGCTTGCATTTGTCCTGGATGCACAATGCCGCCGCAAGGCCTGCAGCCTGGCCCGTGACCCAGCAAACCGGAATAAGGCGGGTGATATCCGCAACTTCAAAATCGGCCGATATGCAGCGGCCCGCCGCCAGAACATTTTCGACCTTCGATGGGACCAGTGAGCCGTAGGGGATCTGGAATTCAGGAGCGTTCGCATACGCGCCGGAATAGCCGATGACATCTTTAAACTTGGCGCCGCTCCGGATTTCCTCCACGGTGAGTTTCTTGACGCCGCCCAGCAGCCTGCTGAGCCGCACACCCAACTGAGGGGCCGTTTCGGCGAGGTAAACCTGATCGTTTCCCGGCTTCTGACGGAGTTTCTCGACATTGCCCCAAGTCCCTCGGCGATGCTTGAGTTCCAGGGTGGTCAAATCCGCAATGTCCAAGGCGTCGCCGACAGGCCCTTTCATGTTGAGCCAGTTCACGTGAGGCGCAGGCGTCGAATTCCCGGCGTGACCGTTAAGATCGTTCACCCTGCCCTTGGAGGGGCGGCCTGTCCCGGGCTTTCCTATCGCAGGGTGTTCCGCGTCTTCCGATCCTCGTCCTACGGCCATGTCGACCTCATCGATGTTCCCGATTCGGCTGATTAGACCGATATTGGTTTTAACTTTTTCAAAGGCCGCGCCGGCAGCCGCGTAAATGTCGCCATCTCCGGATGCATCGATCACGATGTCAGCGAGAATCGCCTTTCGCCCCGACTTGCTCTCAAAAACGGCGCCCCGCACGGCTCCTTTGGCGTCCACGATGGCGTCGACGCCCCAGCAATCCAGGTAGGCGGTTATTCCCGAGTCGAGCACCATGTCAGCCAGCAGATACTTGAAGGCTTCTGCGTCGATGGTCGGGTAAACAGGCGCCTTGCCCCGATCGATGATTCCGTACTTGAGTACGTCCAGTTTCTTCATCAGCTCTTCGCCGATGCCGAAAATGACCTGCTTATTATTCCTGTCGTAAAGCGGAAAAATTCCAAGGACGAGGCCGCCGGTTGCGAGCCCTCCCAGATACCCGTACCGCTCCACCAGAGTGACGTCGACACCTATCCGCTTCGCCGAAAAGGCGGCCGCCGTTCCCGCCGGACCGCCTCCGACAACCAAGATGCTTGTCTTTTGAAGAACAGGCAGTTCCCTTCGCGGCTGCACCACCTTGCCGTTAAGGAGGGTCGCGGGAACCGTGCTTTCGGCTTGAGTGGTTGATTGCCCGGCAGTTTGATCGGCTTGCGTCGACGAAACCGGCATCAGTGATCCGGCCGCAAACAAACCGCCTGCAGCAATCGAACGCCGCATCAATTCTCTTCGTGTCAGGTCCTTTGGCATGAGTCCACTCGTCCGACGATTAGCGATCCGAGCCCAGAATCCGGGTCCGGGATCTATTCGGAGTCAATACTATCCCAACGCGAGCGAGCAGCCAACCGTTGGTAAGTCAAGTTACCAGACGTCTTCCTTACTAGTACCCAACTTGTCCATTCAGCGCCTCAATCAGGACTTGGGTTTCCATGACCTGCTCCCCGGAATGGAGTCCAGCCAAAACTTGGCTTCTCCCGGTACAAGTCCACGAGAAGAGAGGCACCACGAAAAGGAGCCTGTTCAGTGAGGAGCAGATCGCCGGGGTATTGAAAGAAGCGGAGGTCGGGGTGCCAGTGAAGGGCTTCTGCCACCCGGTCGCAGGTTCTATTCGGCTCGCTCCTCCCGAGCGAGGCGCAGGCGTGGCGCTCGCCCATGAATAAACTTTAATTCAACTGTCATATAGACGTTGCAGTACACTAGGCAACGATTGCGGTTGATTGCCCATCCTAGGTTGTAACGGCCTAACTCACTTTCGGCATTGGACGGGGTCACGATGAACCCCTTGTTCCCGCTCGTCATTCTGCTTTTGGTGCTGCTATCGGGAGCGCTCGTTTATTGCATCCTGGCAATAGCCGCGGCACGCCAATACCTTTCCGTGCGATCGCCAGCGCCCGTTCATACGCCGCCGATCAGCTTGCTGCGCCCCCTTCACGGGAGCGATGAAGATACCGAGGAGAACCTGCGCCGCTGTTTCACGCAGGAATATTCCGAGTTCGAAATTCTTGCCGGAGTCCGACAGCTGGATGATCCCGCGGCGGCTGTGTTTGAAAGAGTGTGCGCGGAGTTTCCTGCTGGCCCTGCCGCCCGACTCATCGTCACGGGCGCACCGTACAACCCCAACGCAAAGGCGCATAGCTTGGAGCGACTGATCGCCAACGCAAGGTACGACGTTCTCGTGATGGCCGACAGCGACGTGCGCCCGCGTCCCGGCATGCTTCGCGTCCTTGCGGCTGAGTTTCAGGACCCGTCCGTTGGAGTGGTCACCTGCCCGTATCGTGCTGTCGCTGGACACAGCATATGGTCGCGTCTTGAATGCATCGGCATGAACACGGAGTTCTTAGCTGGTGTGCTTGTGGCCCGCATGGTGGATGGAATGAAGTTTGCTCTCGGCCCGGTCATCGCAGCGCGTCGGGATGTAATTGACCGCGTGGGAGGTTTCCAGCAGCTCGGTGAGTTTCTCGCCGAGGATTTCGTTCTGGGCCATCGCGCCGCGGAGCAAGGTGATCGGGTCCTCCTGTCGTCGTGCGTCATCGAACATCGCATTGGTAGCCAGCCCTTCGGTGTAAACATGCGGCACCGCCTTCGCTGGGCGCGAAGCACGCGACGCTCGCGCCCTGCAGGATACTGGGGCCAGGTCTTCACCAATCCGCTGCCGCTGGCCTTCCTGCTCTGCATGGTCGACCATCGGGCGTGGCCTCTCCTCGTGCTGACTGCTGCCTTCCGCGCCCTCGCGGCCTGGAGCACAGCTAGTCAGGTGCTCTCGTCGTCTCTCTCGGCGGTCGATTGGCTGTTACTTCCGATCCAAGACTTTTTGAGTTTCTGCCTATGGACAGCCGGCTTCTTCGGCGATGAAATTTGGTGGGGCGGGAAACAGTACAGGTTGCAGGACGATGGGCGATTCGAACTGGTCACTCCGACTCACGCTTTCGCGGAAGCGGCGCAACCAAAAGCAAACCCAGCCGTCTTTGCGCCTCGACCTCATAGCGTGAGGCCATTTGGCGACTAACCGCCTATCTTTGCGGTTTGTCCTGCCGGGCCCTGGTATTTTCAGTCCAGGTCGAAAGATAGATTTTGGCCGATTCGAAACCTGAAAGAAGGGAAACTCTGCCGTGAAGCAGAAAGGATTCACTGCTGATCGGATCGTCGCGGTTTTGAAGCAAGCAGAAACCGGAGTGCCGTCGGCGGAATTGCTCCGAAGAGTGGGAATCTTTGATAGGACGTTCCCGCTCTTGATGCCTTCCTGCGCGACCTGCCACTTCTCTTCGCGGGATCGAGCTGCCTGTGGTTTCCTGCCCATGTTGCCTGAAGTGTGAAGGCCCTGGTTTTGCGCAACCGAGGTGTCCAGTTTTAGCCGAGAGCACTGCTGCGCCGGTGGGGACAGACTCCCCCGAACAACGATCTCGTTCGGCAAAACGATCAATCCGGGACGAAAGTGTTGTGTCCGTTCTCGCGCCGCACGATACCTGAGCGCCCGAGACTGTCGCGATCCTGGAGATCGCGCAAGACCGAAGCTTCGGCCAGAGGATTCGCTACGAAACGGCGCCCGTTTTCTTTCAGCCGTCCGAGCACGACGCCGAACTCCGGCCCCGACTTTCCATGCATGACAGTGTAGGTTTCGACGGTTGCCGGTCCGGAGGGTGTTTCAGTCAGCGCGGCTTTGGGCAGCGCATCGACCTCCGCCTGCAGAATGGCCGGGCTGTCCCGTCGCCATTTCCCTTCAAATGCCGTCGTTGAATAGACTCCGAAGGAATGCTTGGTGACGTAGTTGCCGTTTGCCGTGATCAATCCGAAGCTGCCGGGATTCGCCCGCAATTGCCGGATCATCTCCGAAATGGAGTGCGTGACATAGTTGTTGCCCGGCCCGCCGAAGTAAGGCAGCCCGCCGGTGACGGTAAGGCCCCGCGGGTCATCTTCCGACAAGCCGATCTCCTGGCAACCGATCTCCACGGCCGAGGGAAAGCAGCTATAAAGGTCGAAGAAACGAATACTCGCGAGCGTCTGACCGGCCATCTCCAGTGCCTTGCGGGCGCCGAGACGAATTGCGGGCGAGGAATGCAGGTGAATCCTCTCCGACACAAACCAATGATCGGTTATGTCCGAGCACCCGTGGAGATATACCCACTTTTTTTCCGGAATTCCCAGGCTGCGGGCGAGGCCTACCGAGGTCATGACCAACGCCGCGGCCTGATCCACGAAGACATTGGAATTCATCAGCCGAGGATACGGAAAACCGATCCAGCGATTCTCCTCATCCACTGTCGCGAGCCGTTCGGCTGAGTAACCCTCGCGGCGGACCGCCAGCGGGTTGCGGGCTGCCACTCGCGCAAAACCCGCGAAGAGCGCGCCCATCGCCATCATCTGTTGGGAAACGGACCTGCGGCGCGATCCGCGAATGGCATTCTCAAACAGCGGATAGATGGTGATGGGAGCGCGCATGTTATGGCGCTCTTCTTCATCGCTGAAGGCGCGGCGCGAATTGCCGATTGTCTCCGGCTGGCCGCCGGGATCTTCCGCCCAGGGAACCGCAAGATTCGCGCGCTCCACGCCGTGCTGGGTGCGCAACGCCTCGCCGCCCACGATCATTGCCGACCGGACATCGCCCTGCGCGATGCCTTCGGCGAGCAGGTTCACCGCGAATTGCGGCATGTTTCCCCCGCTCGAAGTGTAGATATAGCGCGCCGCATTGATCCCGAGTCGCTCGGCGACGCTCTTCGGTGGATTGCTTGAGCCGCCGAGCTTGGTCGAGTAGCGTGGCGACGTGTCCGAGAATAAACGCAGCATCGCCACGGTATCGATTGTCGCAGCGAGGCTGGGTGCGCCAGTATCGGCGAGAGCCAGCTTCCCTGCCTCGGCAATGAGGTCGAAGGGCGACCGGCCTGCCTCAACGGGAGTAGTGAGGTCAGTCACGTCGCCACACCCGACGAGGATCGGTGTAGAGCTCTCGGTCATCAGCGATATGACTGCTGAAAATCGCTGCTAGCATATCAAAATCGAACGCGCACACTCGCGTCATTTCGGCTGCTGTGCGGCGCGAAACGATCTCGGCGAAGGTTGTGGCAAGGGCATCCATCTGACTTTGGATATGTCTTGTTTCTTCCTTCCGCTGAGACCCGATAAGGCCCTGCGGGTGAGGGAGCCGATTCTGGGTGTACGGCGTTATCGGGAGCGGCAATTTCTGCTGGTATACTCTCGCTCATGGCACACGTGACGCACCAATCGGAGGGCGCGCCGATCAGCACGCGCTTGACCGAGCGCTTCGGCATTCGGCACCCGATTCTTTGCGCTCCCATGGCGTACGTCGCTGGCGGGGAGCTGGCGGCAGCCGTGTCGCGCGCCGGTGGACTGGGAATCGTAGGCGGAGGCTACGCAGGGACGCAAGCGGGGGAGCCGGATCTGGAGGCAGAGCTTGTCCGGGCGAAGCCGGAAAAAATCGGAGTGGGGTTCATCGTGTGGGCTCTCACAAACGCGCCCCATTTGCTGACGAAGGCGCTGAAGCATGCGCCGTATTGCGTTTTCTTGTCGTTCGGCGACCCGGGCCCCTATGCAGCCGAGATCCGCCGCTCCGGGGCCCGTCTGATTTGCCAGGTACAGTATCTATCGCAGATTGATATGGCATTGAACGCGGGCGCCGCAGCGGTGGTCGCGCAAGGGACGGAAGCCGGGGGACACGGAGCAAAACGATCGACCTTTCCGTTTGTCCCGGAAGCCGCCGACTACTTGAAGCAGCGCTCGCCCGAAACATTGCTGATTGCTGCCGGAGGCGTAGGAGACGGGCGGGGACTCGCGGCGGCTCTGATGCTGGGTGCGGACGGTGTGTTGGTCGGCTCGCGTTTTTGGGCGTCTTCGGAAGCGCTTACTCCGCAGGAGCACACGAATAAAGCCATTGCAGTCAATGGCGATGGAACCGTTCGCACGAGGGCGCTCGACGCGCTGCGCGGTGTTCCCTGGCCTAGAGAGTACTCATTTCGTTTTCTGAAGAACAAACTGGCAGACGACTGGGCTGAGCGGGAACCCGATGCCTTCCGGGCGTTGGGCACGCTGTCCGCGCAATACGCTCAGGCGCGCGCACAGCACGATCTCGATACCGTCGCGGTCACGTGCGGAGAGATCGTGGGTTTACTCAAGGATCGCCCGCCCGCTGCAGCCATCGTGAATTCCATGGTCGCGCAGGCCGCAGATCTCTTGCGCAAGGGCGGCAGACTCCAGTTCACCTAGCTCGCCCGATCGCGATCAGCCGCTCCGCGTTGGGACCGTACGCATCGCCGTCGAGGCTCCCGTAGAGGGTCACGCCAACGAATCCGGCGTGCTGCATGCGCTCCCGCAGCTCCTCGCCGGAGTAGATCGTGTGATGGAATTTGAAGCTCTTCACCCTGCCCTTTCGCATGATGAGCCATTCGTTCCGCACGCGGGTCCAATCATCAAATAACTCATGGCGCTCCACCAGCATCGTGCCGTCGGGCAAAACGGTGGATATCGTGGGCTGAAAAACCCTTGCGAGCCGTTCCTTCCCCAGAACTTCGATCAAGCAGGCTCCTCCCGAACGCAGCGAGGTATGCATGTTCTTGAGAACGATCAGATCCTCTCGCTTGTCGTCGAAATACCCGAAGGAAGTGAACATGCTCAGGATCAGCGCAAAGGAGCCGGGACGCACGAAATCCCGCATGTCTTCCCGGACCCATTCGATTTTGACTCGCGCCGCCCTGGCGCTCGCCCGCGCCCGGTCCAGGAGATACTTCGTCCGGTCAACGCCGGTGACCGAAAAACCCTTTCTGGCAAGCGCGATGCTGCATCGGCCCGGACCGCAGCAGAGGTCGAGCACAGACTTGCCCTTTGGTTTGGTTAGCCTCAGCGCCTTCTCGACCTGCACGTCCGCATCGGCGATTCGCTTCTCTGGGAACATGAACGGGTAGAGTTCACGCCAGAATGAGTCGTCGTCGAACCATTCTTTCTTGCGCGCCGAGGTTTTCATTGGATCCGCTCAATATACCAGCAACAACGCAGGTTGCATCTGCGCCAAATTTTTCGCGTTTCGGCTCGCGCCGGAGATCGCGGCGCCCGCAACACTCGGGGGCTCAGCAACCCCGCGCGGATCCTTTTGAAATTCGCAATCGACTTCGACTTGTAGATATGGGACGCCCACAGCTGCTCTCACCACTGGGAATAATCTGCTGGGTCTGATATTGTACCGACCTCTCATGCCCACTCGCGGCCCTCTCGCGGGAATTCGCGTCATAGATTTCGGACGGTATATCGCGGGCCCCTATTGCGCCATGCTGTTGTCCGATATGGGCGCCGATGTAATTCGCGTTGACCGCCGGCAGGGCAGCGAAGATCGCTATACCGGCCCCGTGACGAAGCAGGGTGAGGGCGGCGCGTACCTTTCGCTCAACCGCAATAAGCGCAGCCTCACGCTGGACACGTCCAAGCCTGCGTCGGCTGAAATCATCCGCCGGCTCGCCCGAGGCGCCGACGTAGTGATCGCCAACCTTCCGATCGCGGTGCTGAGGAAGATGGGCCTCGACTACGATTCGCTGCGTGCCCTCAAGGCGAACATCATCCTGGCGCGAATTTCTACGTTCGGTCCGGACGGGCCGTACGCCCATCGCGTGGGCTTCGATACCGTGGCGCAGGCCATGTGTGGAGCGATGAGCTTGACAGGTTTTCCGGACACGCCAATTCGCTCGCTGGTTCCGTTCGCGGACTATGGGACGGCGTTGCATACGGTCTTTGGCATTATGGTCGCACTGCATCATCGCGCCCAAACGGGCGAGGGACAGGTGGTGGACGGATCACTGTTGGCCACAGCCGTCACATTTATGCAAGCCATGCTCGCCGAAAATCACGTGATGGGGATCGAGCGGCAACCGAGAGGCAACGCCGGTTTCTATGTGGCCCCCGCAGACACCTATCGCACGCGGGACGGCTGGATCGTGATTTCCGTGATCGGCAGCGACATGTTCGCGCGCTGGGCGCGCCTCGTGGGGCGCGACGACCTAGTCGGCGACCCCCGGTTTGCCGACGACCTCTTGCGCGCCGACAACCGCGATACGATCACCCAAGCCATGAACGCGTGGCTGGCGACGCGGACCACCACTCAGGCAATCGCCGAGCTGGAAACGGCGCGAGTACCCGCCGGACCGGTGCTCAAACTTCGCGAAGTTCTCGACGATCCCCAAGTGAATTCGCGCGAATTGTTGAAGTACGTGGACTATCCGGGCGCGGCCAAGCCGGTCCCGCTGGCCGATACCGCCGTGCGGTTATCCGCAACGCCGGGCGGGATTCGCCGTCGCGCCGCGACCTTGGGGGAACATACGGAAGAAGTCCTTGGCGAGCTCGGGTATTCGAAAGAGGAAGTCGCGCGATTGCGCGCGGCCGAGGTGGTCTGATCGCCAGAGCGCGGCGGCCGATGCCGCGCGGTTTGGTAACTCGGAACGAAGTCGGAGACTGTTCGTGAATGGGTTTGTCAGCCGCTTCTTCTTGCGCTCACGCGAAGAGAAGAGTCTTGCACGCGCGCCGGGATTGAACAACACTTGCGTCGGTCTTCAAGTCAGGAGCGAACATGAAACTGAACCGGTACTTCCTCGCAGTCGTCGTGTTGCTGGGTCTGACGCCAACGCCCGCGGTGTCGCAATCGCTGCCCAACCTGCCTTTGACCCGGCTGGCTTACACGGTCCGAAAGCGAGTGGTGAACCCGCAGGGCGAACTCAAGACGAAAATTGACGCTATTGATACCCATCTCGCCGAAGCCACTCGACTGGGGAGAATCGGCGAAATCCGCCGATTGCTGGCCGAGGGCATGGTGCTGATGGCTGGAAGCGAGTGGACCGACGAGTTGGACTACAAAAACTCGCTCGCGCTGCGCTCCGGCGAAGTGATCGTTGATTCCACAAAGCCGTACGAGGTGCGCCTGGAGCAGATTTACGCCCCTTCGCTCGCGCTGGACCACGATCTCGCGGCCCACTTTTCGCTCTGCAGGTTCCATCCTCCCGCGCCCGGCCAGGGCGGCGCGAACGCGCAGGCCGCTTCGTGCGATTTGGCGAAAGATCTGGGCAAATTCGACGAAGTCCGTCGCGACCTGCTCGAGTCGCCGTTTCGCGCCGAACTCGACCTCGCAGGAGTGGCGGACGGCGCCTACGTGATCCGCGGCGAGGTGCTCGATGGAGAAAAATCGCTCGGCTCGTCCGGCTTCCGCGTGATGGTCGAGGAAGGCCTCGACCAGAAGATGGAGACGCTCGAGGCGGAATCTCGCACTGCGCCGCAAGCAGTCCGCGCCGATGTGATGTTTCCGGTCGAGCGCATCCGCAACATCGACCTCGGACGCATCGATCTGGGCGCATTCGATCCGGCCAGGGAATTCGCAACCGCGGAAGAAACACTAGCCGCCGCGAAAGCTGGGAGAGACCCGTTCGCGGGCCGCACCGGAAGTTTCGAGCGTCACTATTATCTCGAACCGGCGAAGGAGATCATGCCGTACCGGCTCTACGTGCCGACATCCTATAACGGCACGCGCGCGTTCCCTCTGATCGTCGCGCTGCACGGACTCGGCGGGACCGAAGACTCCATGTTCGGGCCCATGTATGGAATGGTTCCGCTGGCCGAACAACACGGCTACATCGTGGTCGGGCCGCTCGGGTATCGCATCGACGGGTTCTACGGAGGCATCCCTGGTGCCGGACCTGCGAGCCGCTCCGCGCAATTGAGCGAGCAGGACGTGATCGCGGTCCTGGGGCTTGTACGAAAGGAATACAGGATCGACGACAGCCGCATCTACCTGATGGGCCACTCGATGGGAGGGATCGGCACGTGGGCGCTCGGCGCGAAGTATCCCGACGTTTGGGCGGCGCTCGGACCGATCTCGGGAACGGGCAATCCCGCAACGGTCGAGAAAATGCGCAGCATACCTGAAATCGTCGTTCATGGCGACGCCGATACGGTCGTGCCGATCGCGGGCGCGCAGGCGATGGTCGCGGCAATGAACAAGCTTGGCACAGAGGTTAAATTCATCGTGGTGTCGGGCGGCAGCCACATGAGCGTCCCCGGGCCGAACATGGCGGCGATCTTCGACTTCTTCGATGCGCACAGGAAAGCCGGGGGAGCCGCAAGCGGCTCGCGTTGACGAATCAACGCGGCTGGGTGTTCCTTGAATGCCTTCGATTGATCGAGGCCATCAATGCTTGGCCGCGGCGTTTGCCTGCGCCGATTCCCGCGCTCGACTCAAAATGTAGCCCTCGATCGAGCGAACCTCTGAAGCGCTGAGGTCATCGGAGAACGACGGCATACCCAGATCCCGCAAGGCCCCGCCTCGAACGATCTGCTGAAACATTCGGTGCTTCAACTCATTCGCGTAGCGCAGGTCGGGCACCAACCCGCTGCTCACGACGTCGCCACCGTGACACCGCGAACAGAATTCGGCAAACAGCTTCGAGCCCTCCTCCACCTCGCTCCGGGATACGGCGAGCTTGAACGTCGGCATGGGAACAGGCTCAACTGCTTGCTCGAGCTGCTCAATCTTCGCCGTGCCTCCGAGCGCAAAAACCGCGAGTCTCCCATGCGCGATCTTTCCGTTGCCGACTGAGCGATTCGCGAGCGTCGTGGGTCCGCCCCATCCGGCCATGACCGCCACATACTGAGTTCCGTCCACCGAATAGGTCATTGGCCCCGCCATGATCCCGACGCCGGTGTCAAACTCCCACAGCGGCATGCCGTTGGTCGCGCGATAGGCGACAAGCTTTCCGTCTCCCCTTCCGTGAAACACCAGATTCCCAGCGGTACTTAGAGTTCCGCCGCTCCGTGGAAAAGGCTGGTCCACATGCCAGACCTCGCGCCGGGCGACCGGGTCCCACGCCACCAGCCGTCCCTTCGATTCCAGCTTCAAATACTGATCGAGCACCGGACCGCGATACGCCCTGTCTGCGCCCGTGGTCTGATCGTGAAGATCAATCTTCCAGTTCCGCGCCGGCGCATGGAGCGACGCGCTTTCGAGCACGCTGAGGTAAACCAGCCCCGTTGCGGGATCGAACGAGATGGGATTCCAATTGTGCGCGCCCTCGGTCGAGGGTCGCACGATCGCGGCGTCTTGAATGGTGCGGGTTTCGGGGTTTTCGACCGGACGCCCGTTCGAATCGATGCCGCTCGCCCAGTTGATTTGGGCGTAGGGCGTGGCGGAGATCAGCGTTCCCTTTTCCCGGTCGAGGACGTAAAAGAAGCCGTTTTTATTGGCCTGTATTAAAACGCGCCGTTGACGTCCATCGATGGCCAGGGTAGCGAGCAAAAGGGGCTGCGTCGCGTCGTAGTCCCAGTTGTCGCCCGGCGTTGTCTGATAGTGCCAGACTTGCTCGCCGGTGTCGGCGCGCAACGCCAGGATGGAAGCAACGTACAGATTGTCTCCCTTACCGCGAAGCCGGCCGTACCAGGGTGAGCCATTCCCCGTACCTACATAGACCAGCTCGAGTTCAGGGTCGTAAGCGATGCCCTCCCAGACGCTTCCGCCGCCGCCCGCCTTCCACCATTCTCCGTCCCAGGTGCTCGCAGCGCGGCGCAACGGTTCGGACTCTCCCGGTTGCGAGGGATCTCCGGGTACGGTATACGTTCTCCAATCCAGCTTTCCGGTCTCCGCGTCGTACGCAGACACATAGCCGCGCACGGCATACTCCGACCCGGTGTTGCCGATGAGAACCCGGCCATTGGCGATGCGCGGCGCGGCGGTGATGGCATAAGGTCCATCTTTGGGCGTCGTTTGAACTTGCCAGACTATGCCGCCCGTTTTTGCGTCCAGCGCAATCAGCCTCCCGTCCAGCGCGCCCAGATAGACGCGGCCTTTATAGAGCGCCACGCCGCGATTCACCACGTCGCAGCAAACGAATTTCGCGTGGTCCTTCGCCAGTTGCGGATCGAACGTCCACAACTGCGCCCCGGTTCGCGCGTCCACCGCGTACACGACGCTCCATGCGCCGGTCGTATACATCACGCCATCGTTTACCAGCGGAGTTGCTTCGTACGCGCGCAGGGTTGGAAAATTCATCGACCACGCCAGGCCCAGCCGGCCGACACTTTGCTCGTCAATCTGTTTGAGCGGGCTGAAGTGCTGCTCCGAGTATGTGCGGCCATAAGTGATCCAGTTCGCGGAATCGAAATCCGCATTGCGAAGCGCAGCGTCATCCACTTCGACGCGCCGACTACAACCGGCAATGGTCAAGACCCAGACGGCCGCCATCATCAGCAATACGCCCCTATACGAATCGCGATTCATAGGCTCTCCGCCGGAGATTTTCGGGATTGGTTAGACTTTGCTGCCGATCCCCGATTCCTACTCGGGGCTGGATTTCCGTTTTGTCCGGCCGGGTACACTTATACACCTGCCGCCCTTCCGGCTGAACCCGGTGTGCCCCGTCGCCATGACTCTCGGGCGGAATGCAGGATGAACTTGCCTCGCGTCAGCCTGGCGAATAAGATACGCGCGCGTCCAAAACCGCGACTCGATGGAAGGATTTTGGTTTTCTGCCGGAGGAGGTCGATTATGAACGCCGCGCCAAGAAATCGCGATATTCGCCTGCTCACCGCTCTACTCCTCGGATTTGCCGGCGTGAGCAGCCAATCGGGGATGGCGGCGCGCGCCGGCGCCCAAGCCGATTCGCCCGCGCAGGCTGCACAACCGGCACAGGCCGCGCAGCCGCGCATCACGCACGAACAGGTGGACCTCTGGATGACGCAGCTCTCCAACGCGGGCCGCTGGGGCAAGGACGACCAGCGCGGCACGCTGAACCTGATTACTCCGCAGAAGCGTTTGCAGGCGCTCCGCCTCGCGCGTGAAGGCGTGTCGGTATCGCTCGCGCACACCCTCGACAAGGAAAAGTTTCCGGACAATCCGATCCCCATCCAGCAGAAGATGACGCTCGATGCGGGCGGCCACGCGCTGGACTTATACACAATCTGGTATCACGGATCGACGATTACCCACATCGATGCGCTCTGCCACTATTCCTTCCAGGGTAGGCTGTACAACGGCTTTGCGCGCTCCGAGATTACACCAGAATCCGGCTGCGGAGTTCTAGGCGTCCAGAACATGAAAGAGGGAATCGTCACGCGTGGCATCCTAGTTGATTTGCCGCGGCTGAAAGGCGTGCCGTATCTCGAGCCGGGCACGCCTGTGTATCCCGCGGACCTGGAAGCCTGGGAGAAATACGCGAAGGTAAAAATCGGCAGCGGCGACGCCGTGTTTCTGCGCACGGGCCGCTGGGTGCGCCGCGCGAAACTCGGGCCGTGGAATGTGGCGGCGAACGCCGCCGGCTACGACGCGTCGGTGATGCCGTGGCTCAAAGAGCGCGACGTCGCGCTGCTCGGCAACGACGCGGTGGAAGACGTGCAGCCTTCAGGGATCGACGGAGTTCCGCGGCCGATCCATCAGATCGCGATCGCTGCGATGGGCCTTCCGCTGGTGGACGTAATGGATCTGGAAGCTGTGGCGGAGGCGGCTGCGCAGCGACATCGGTGGGAGTTTCTGATAGTGATCGAACCGGTGCCGGTTCCGGGAGGCACCGGCTTCCCCGTGAATCCGATCGCGACGTTTTAGGATCGTGCGCTGTGATTCGCCGCCCGGTGATTGGCAACGGCGCGTGGAGTCATACCTCGAACGCCCGGCGCAATCCGTAGCCGGAGAGCTTGGGCCGAAAACTCAAATCGCGTCGCGCGACTCAGTTCTCTTGGCCCTTCTGCTCGCGACCGGTTGACCCGGCGCGCGCGAATCTAGCCGGCGCCACCGGCGATTGACGGGCCGATCCGAATCGCTGCCCGCTGCAAATTCATCCAATCTTTTAGGTACACCGCCAAAATGCGCACGCGCATCATTTTCTTACTAGCCACCGTTCAGGCGCTCCTGTTCGCGTCACACTGGTTCGTGTACCGGACCTGGACGGCCCTTCATCCGGCGGCGGTTCCGGCGCTTGATCCGCCGGGAGTCTCGTGGCTCGGCGTGGCGACGGCATTTCTCTCGGTCACGTTCATTACGGCGTCGCTGCTCGCCTGGCGCTACTCGGCGCTGCCCGTGCGCGTCTATTACACCTCAGCGGCCGTCTGGTTGGGGTTCTTCAACTTCTACTTCCTCGCGGCCTGCGCTTCCTGGATCTTCTATGGATTGGCAAGCGTGTTGCGAGTGCCGGGACAGCGAGAGCACATTGCATTTCTGTTTTTCGGTATTGCGACGGCGGCGGGTGCTTACGGCCTAGTGAATTCCATGCGGGTACGCGTAAGGCGCGTTGCAGTGAAGCTGACAAACCTCCCGGCAATCTGGCGGGGACGCATTGCGGCGCTCGTCACCGATACGCACCTTGGGCACGTCCGAGGCGTTCGTTTCGCCGAGCGGGTTGTATCTATGGTCTCCCGTCTGCGGCCCGATATCGTTCTGATCGGCGGTGATCTCTACGACGGCACGGCCGCCGATGATCGCAAGCTCGCGGCGCCGCTGAGCCGCCTGTCTCCGCCGCTTGGGACATACTTCATCGCCGGAAATCACGAAGCGTTTGGCGACCGCTCGAAATATTTCGAAGCGGTCGCGGCCGCCGGTGTGCGCGTGCTCGATAACGAAAAAGTCGTCCTAGACGGATTGCAGCTTGTCGGCGTCCACCACCGTGATGCGGCCCGCCCCGATCGCTTGCGGGCCATCTTGCAGAATGCTCGCTTGGATCGAAATTCCGCGAGCGTCCTGCTGACGCATGCCCCCGATCAACCGGCCGTCGCAGCCGACGAAGGAATTGGACTCATGCTTGCCGGGCACACCCACGGCGGCCAGTTTTTCCCGTACACTTGGTTCACCTCGCGGATTTACGGCGCATTGGTGCACGGCCTGAATCGGCTGGGGAGTCTCCACGTTTATACGTCGAGCGGAGCGGGCACCTGGGGTCCTCCCTTGCGCGTCGGCACAAACCCCGAGATCGTTTTGCTCACATTCGATGAATCGCGCGAAACGTGAGCCTCGCGGCTCGGCCACACGCGACGCCTCGTTCACCACGCCTTGGCACCGCACGATCCGCTCGAGTCCGCTCGAGCCCTTGGCCGGCGTGGCGCATTCGCCACTGTGTAATTCCAGAAATCTCTGGCAGAATGGCGGGCGTGTCCCGTCCATCGAACAACCAGCGCCCGTCGCCCGGGAAGGCGGACCGCGAGAACCGAATCACATGCGTTGCCCACGCCGGGTGGCTCTTTGCATTTCGCGCCGTTTTTTTTCTGTTACTCCTGAACTCCGCCGGTGCGGCGTTCGCCGCGCAGCGCGACGCTGCCACGATTTACCAGAGTCAATGCGCGAGCTGCCACGACAATTCCGCGGTCACGCGCGCTCCCGCTCCTGCCATCCTGCGCGCGATGTTGCCTGAAAACATCGTTCTGGCCCTGGAGACCGGTTCGATGAAGTTGCAGGGCGCGTCGCTGACGGCCGACGAGAAGCGAGCGGTCGCCGAGTTCCTCGCGGACAAAAAAACCGGCGAGCGGGCTCCCCAGCCCACCGTCGCGGCGTGTGCCGATACTAAAGCTCCCTTTTCTCCCTCTGACAAGGATTGGAACGGCTGGGGCGCCGATCTGGCGAACACGCGGTTTCAGCCCGCCGGCCGCGCCGGACTCAACGCCGCTCAAGTGCCGAAACTGAAATTGAAATGGGCCTTCGCCTTCCCCAACACCCTCGTCGCCAATGGGCAACCCACGGTGGTCGGCGGGCGCATATTCGTGCCCAGCGCGAACCGCACCGTGTATTCCCTCGATGCTCGGTCGGGATGTCAGTATTGGACTTTCGTTCCCGATGCCCCGTCGCGAACCGCAATCACGGTAGCGGCCCTTCCAGGGGAGCCGCAGCGATACGCCGCGTTTTTTGGCGACGGTCGCGGAAACGCCTACGCGGTTGATGCCTCGACGGGTGAACTCCTGTGGAAAGTGCACCTCGACTCCCACCCGCAGTCTAGGATTGCCGGCGCGCCCGTATTCTACGAAGGGCGCGTGTACGTCCCGATGACCGCGTCCGAAGAGGCGCCGGCGATGAATCCGGCGTACGCCTGCTGCTCGGCGCGAGGAGGCATTGCGGCGCTCGACGCAACCACGGGCAAGCAGATATGGAAATCCTACACGATTGCCGAGGAGCCTCATCTGCAAGGAAAGAATTCGGCGGGAACGCAATTGTGGGGCCCTTCCGGCGCCAGCATCTGGTCCGCGCCCACGATTGACACGAAGCGCAGAATCATCTACGCCGGCACGGGGGACAATTTCTCCGACCCTGCCACGGATACCAGCGACGCGGTGCTCGCCTTCGACCTGGATTCGGGCAAGGTGGTCTGGTCGAAGCAACTCACCGGCGCCGATGTCTTCAACATGGCGTGTGAACAGGGGCCGTCGAAAGCCAACTGCCCGCAAGTTGTGGGGCCGGATTTCGATATTGGCGGCTCGCCGATTCTGGCGACGCTGGCGAAGGGAAAGCGCGTTCTTCTCGTGGGCCAGAAGTCGGGGGTGGCCCATGGTCTCGATCCGGATCACGGCGGCAAGATTCTCTGGCAGACGCGCGTCGGCCACGGCGGCGCGTTAGGAGGAATCGAATGGGGCTCGGCCACCGACGGCAAAAACATGTACGTGGCCCTTTCCGACATTGGTTTCCAGCGCAAGGAATTCACCACCGGAAGGAAGCTCCTCGTAGATCCAAAGTCCGGCGGCGGCCTCTTCGCGATCGACATCCTCACCGGCAAGAAATTATGGGCCGCGCCTCCTCCGTCCTGTGGAGACCGGCCGAACTGCAGTCCCGCGCAATCGGCGGCCGTCTCCGCGATCCCCGGCGTGGTCTTTTCCGGCTCCGTTGACGGGCACCTGCGGGCCTATTCGGCGAGCGATGGAACGGTTGTCTGGGATTTCGATACCGCCCGGGAATTCAAAACCGTGAACGGCCTCACGGCGAGCGGCGGTTCGATCGACGGCCCGGGCCCGACAATCTCCGGAGGCATGGTGTTTGCCGCTTCGGGCTACGGCGGATGGGGAGGATTGCCCGGAAACGTGTTGCTGGCATTCTCGGTAGACGGAGACTGACTCCGGAATTTTTTGGCTGTACGATCCCGTTGTGGCCGGCGCATTCGGCGCGGCGCTTGGCGATTGTGCTCGCGTCCTGGATTTGCAAATTTCCCGCGCGGGTGTACTCTCTCACCTCCAAAACTCAAAGTGTTCCCGTCAGGAGATACGAGTTCCTATGAGCGCATCCACACCAGACTTGCAGGGGAAAGTAGCGATCGTTACCGGAGCGAGCCGCGGGATAGGCCTCGCGATTGCCGAAACATTCGCGCGAGAAGGCGCCACCGTCGTGATTTGCGGGCGAAAGCAAGAGACTCTGGATCAGGTCGCGTCAAAACTCAAAGGCGCCTCCGGCAGGATTTTCCCTCTCGCGTGTCACGTTGGCCGCCCCGAAGAAATCGAGCGCCTGGTGGAAACCACCCATCGCGAATTCGACAAAGCCGATATTCTCGTCAATAACGCCGGCACGAACATCGCCCAGGGGCCGGTGCTGCAGGTGAATGAAGCCCAGTTCGAGAAGATGGTCGATATCAACCTGAAAAGTGCTTTCCGGCTGACGCAGGCCGTCGCCCCCGGCATGTGCGAGCGCGGTTGGGGCTCGATCATCAATATTTCCTCGATCGCCGGAATGCACCCCTCGCCCGACGGCATGCTTTACAGCATGACCAAGGCTGCCTTGATCATGATGACGCGGTCCTATGCGCTCGAGCTCGGCGCGAAGGGGGTTCGCGTCAACGCCATTGCTCCCGGTTTGGTTCAGACCGTTCTCAGCGAATTCTATTGGAAGGACGAAGGAAAGTTGAAGAGAGCCATCGAGGCCCAGCCCATCAAGCACCTCGGCCAGCCCCAGGAGGTTGCCGAAGTCGCGCTCCTGCTCGCGAGCGATCGCGGCTCCTATATCACCGGCCAGGCGATTGTCGTGGACGGAGGCCGGTTGTAATCGGCGCGGCCGGCGAAGAGCCTTCGGCGCGAAGGAGCGTGACCATGGGCAAGCCATGTACGGAGATTGACGAAACGACTCGGCGCTTCATCGAGGCGCAGCGGGTATTCTTCGTCGGATCGGCGCCCCTCGATCGGAACGGTCACGTCAACGTTTCCCCCAAAGGACTCGATACTCTCCGCATCCTCGATCCTCGAACCGTTGCCTATCTCGATTTGACGGGCAGCGGAGTCGAGACCATCGCTCATGCCAAAGAGAATGGCCGCGTTACGCTGATGTTCTGCTCGTTCGAGGGCCCGCCGAAAATCTTGCGCCTCTATGGACGCAGCAGCGTGGTCGAGCCGCACCAGCGGGAATTCGAGTCTCTGCGCGGCCGCTTTCCCGATTATCCGGGCGCGCGAGCGATTATTGTGATCGCGCTGAGCCGGGTCGCGGATTCCTGTGGCTACGCCGTTCCGATTCTGCACTACGAGAAAGAACGGGAACAACTCGCGGCGTGGACGCGCAATCGCGGACCGCAAGGCCTCGAGACCTATCGCCGCGAGAAAAATCGGAGCAGCATCGATGCTTTGCCTGGCTTGACCGATGCGTGAAATGCGACGGAAGCAGTGGACATTGTACGTTGAGAGACTGTGCGCGCGTACTTTCCTGCTGCCGGCGATCCTCGCCGGCACCTCAACGAATGCGAACCGGTAGAGTGGCGCGGACCCAATCGGCGTTAGGGATGCGCCGCCCGATCGATGAATCCGGCGATCTTATTGTGCAGGTTCGCGCGATCCGCGTCGTGCAGGTACATCATGTGCCCCGCGGTGTAATAATCGAGAGTGATGTTCTTCTGCAGGCTCTCTGGTAAGCCGAGATGCCTCATCGTAAACTCCGTCGCGAAAAACGGCGTCGCTAAATCGAAATATCCGTTCTCGACCTGTACGAGCAGCCGCGGATTTTGGACCATCACGTCGGCGAGATCCGCGTCGACGTTGGGAGCTCCGGGAAACCCTCCGTCTCCGCGACCATGCCGCCGCCAGTTCCACTCGCTCTCTTCGCTGTCGTCAATCGAATTGTGGTACACGCGGTCTTGCCCGAATTTCAGCTCGTTGTGGTTGTACTCGTTGATCAGCGCGGTGAAAGCTCCGGCGACCGCCGGACCCTCGGGATCGTTCGCCGCCCGTTCTTCGAGCAGGTCGAACGTGTAGCCGGTAAACCGCGCGTCGATCCGCCCCGTGGTCAGGCCGCTGGCTCGCTGCAATTCCGCGCGAAACTGGCTGAGGGTGACGCGAAGGTTCGCCTTCAGCAGGTAGTCCTCGCTGAGCCCCGTGAAATAGGAAAGCCGCTTCGCCACCGCCGCTCTTTCGGGTGGCGCGAGCATCGCGCCCTTGTATAAAGCCGCGGCGTAATCGCCCTGCGCGTACTGCCGCGCCTCCTCGATAAATGCGGGCAAGTCCGAGGGCCTGTCCTTCACAACCTTGTGGTACCAGGCCACGGCCGCGTAACTTGGCAGATAGAAGATGTACGGCCGGTCATCCCCGGGAGCGAACGTCAACGTGGAAAGGTCGAGCACGGACGAGATCAATACGATGCCGTTCAATTGAATCGAGTAGTGACTCTGCAGGTAGTCGCCCAGCGCCGCGGAACGGAACGTTCCATAGCTCTCGCCGATCAGCAGCTTCGGCGAGTTCCACCGGCCGTTTCGGCTCAAATACGTGTCGATGAATTGCCCGAACGCTGCGATATCCTCGTCCACGCCGAAGAAGTCCTTGTTCTGCGCCTTGCAGACCGCGTGGCTGTAGCCCGTCGCGATCGCATCAATGAAGACAAGATCCGTCTTGTCCAGCAGACTCTCCGCATTGTCCACCAGCTTATACGGCGCGGGCGGCGTGAACTGTCCGTCCACGGTAGAGACGCGCCGCGGCCCAAACGCTCCCATGTGCAGCCACATCGTCGCCGATCCCGGTCCGCCGTTGTACAGGAAGGAAATCGGCCGCTCGCTCGGGTCCTTCACGTCGCTCCGCGTGTACGCCACCGAATACATCAGCGCGGTCGGCTCGCCCTTCGGGTTCTTGAGCAGTGTCGTGCTTGCCGTCGCCTTGTAGGGAATCGTTTGGGCGCCGAGGCGGATCGTGTGATCCGTCACGGACGATTCCTCCTTGGTCGCTGCGGCATCGCACGGCTCAGCGGCGTTTGCTCCCGGCGCAGTCTTCTGCGGCTCCTGCGCTTGGGCCGAAATCCTCGCCGGCTGCGCCAGACACAAGAGCACGGCTGCCGCGCAAATCGCCATGAGTATCTTCCTGCGCATCGTTGTCCCTCCCAGCTTTCGCCCCGACCAGACATACGCGTTCTTACCGCATTTGACTCCAAATTGCCGGAAAGTGTAGCAGACAATTTCTTCGGCTGGGCTGGCGTCGCCGTAGGACGCCCGGAAAGTGCGCCCGCCAATGTGACGTTCAGGTTCATTCCGGGCACTCGCGCCATGTCTGAGTCCTTGCGCCGTACCCGCGATTGCCTGCCGCCGAGTCGTTGCTGTGGAAATGTAGGAATTCTGGCAGAATGGCCGGCGTGTCCGGCCGACCGAATAACCCGCTTTTCAATGACAACAAGCTGAGACTCGGAACTTTCTGCTCGAATACCATCGCGAACATGACGCTCGTGCCCGAGCAGTGGCGCCCGACCTGGGCCAACTGCCTCGCCGCGGCGCAGCTTGCCGACAACGCCGGTTGGGAGGCGATCGTCCCGATCGCGCGGTGGAAGGGTTATCTGGACGGCAAGCCTTATCATCCCTCGAACGAAGTCCTCGACGTATTCATTTGGGCGGCGGGCCTCGCGCAAGCGACGCGCTATTCCGCGGTGTTCGCCACCTCGCACGCCCCCACGGTCCATCCCATCGTCGTTGCCAAGCAGTCTGCCACGATCGACGCAATCTCCAACGGCCGCTTCGCCCTCAACGTCGTAGGCGGATGGAACCGCCGCGAATTCGACATGTTCGGCATCAACCTGATGGAGCATGACCGCCGTTACGTTTACCTTGCCGAGTGGGTTGAGGTGCTGCGGAAACTCTGGACGCATCCCGGAGAGTTTGATCACGACTCTGAATTCTTTCACATGAAGGGAGCGATCTCTCATCCGCAGCCGGTCCAGCAGGGGGGAGTTCCGATCATGAACGCCGCCATGTCGCCCGCCGGTATTCGCTTTTCTGCGCAACATTCCGACATCGGCCTGATCGGTTTGCGCGGCAACAGCGTCGAAGAGTGGCGCCCCCAGGTGGAAGATTACAAAAGGACGGCCCGCGAAGAGTTCTGCCGTGAGATTCAGATCTGGACCAACGTCTCCGTCGTTCAGCGGGAGACCCAGAAAGCCGCCGAGGACTACCTGCGCCGCTACTCGGAGGAACTCGTCGATGTCGAGGCCCTCGACAGCATCATGGAAACGATCAGCAAAGAGAATAACGTCCCGATGGGATCGCCGCAGCTTGCCTTCATGCGGACGCGCATGGCTCGGGGCGCCGGCCATCCCGTGGTTGGCACCGCTCAGAGAATCGCGGAGGAGCTTGACGCCATCTCGAAGGCCGGCATCGATGGCGTCATCATGACCTGGACTGACTACATCGATGGACTGAAGCGATTCAACCGCGACGTCCTGCCCCTGCTTGAGCAGGCAGGCCTTCGCAAGCCCTTCTCCAACGAATCCCGCAGTTGAAGCCGGTAATTCGCGTCCCCACTCGCAACGTCATCCCTGGCCGCTTTGTACGCTGTGCAGCAGGCGCTGTTCCTCGCCGTGCGGATCAGAGACGAGCTTGCACTCATTGTCCAGTATCATCGTCGCGCGCTGCGTGTTGTTGAACGCCGCCCATTCCGGCAAACCCTTGTGGTTTGGATTCCCGCTGCGCGCAAACGCCACCCACGCGCCACTCACTTTGTCGGCCAGTGCCTGCCGTCCCGGGCCTGAGCCTGTCATGGATTTCGCCGCGTCCAGGTTGTCGAAGACGAACGGAATCTCAATTGTATGGAACGATCGCAGCTTGCCGTCGCGCACCGGAGATCTCCACGTGAAGTAATACTGATACACGGGAGCCTTCGCCAGCGCGGCCTGGCGCTCCGCCTCGGTAACCACTCCCGCGCGGAAGGTTGCGTCCGACGCAATGATGAGGTACAGATCGGTATTGGTCGCGCCGGGACGGCCGGTGCGATAAGCGGCGATTACCTTCTCCACCTGGTCGTCCGCAGCCCTGCGCAAAAGCTGCTTAATGTGCGCGTGCAGGCCCGCATCATCAATCGGGTCGAGCAGCTGATTGGGGAAAAACGTGACTTCCGTCTCGGTCGTGCCGATCAGCAGCGGAATATTCGCGGAGATTTCGGGCGCCGTCGGATCAAACGGACCCGCCGGCAGCGTCCGGCCATCGACGACCGGCGCAAGCGCAAGCCCCGGGCTGCCCGGCCCGCCTCCGGGCGGAATCGCCGCCAACAACTGCTCCATCGGCAGCTTCTGCAATTCGCCCGCCTGATCAGCCTTGAGGTTCAGCCTTGCCAGGAACATCTCGGCTGACTTGTCGGCCACCTCCACCGGCACGCCCTTCAAGTCCGCACCGCTCTCGATAATCGCGCGGTGGAAAAGTCCCTTGGCCGCGGGCATGGCCATCAGAGAGCTCACCTTCCCCGCCCCGCCGGACTGTCCGAAAATCGTCACGTTGCCGGGGTCCCCGCCGAACGCTGCAGCGTTGTCGCGAACCCATTCGAGCGACGCAACGATGTCGAGCATGCCGACGTTGCTCGCTTGCGCGAATTTTTCTCCGCCGATTCCGGCGAAATAGAGATAGCCAAAAACGGTCAGGCGATGATTGACCGTGACCACGACGACATCGTGCTTTCGCGCGAGCTCCTGACCGTTGTAGCAAAGAAAACCACCCGACCCCGATGTGTACCCGCCGCCGTGCAGCCAGACCATCACCGGACGCTTGTGGCCGGCGCCCGCGCCCGGTGTCCACACGTTCAGCACAAGACAATCTTCTCCCATCGGCTCGTCCGGGCACATCACGTCGAACTCTGGGGGCACCTGCCCGTGAAAATCCGAGATGCGCTGCGGCGCGCGCAGACCCAGTTCGTAGGCTTCGCGCACGTTCGTCCAAGGCTGCCGCTTAACCGGCGGCATAAAACGGTTTGCGCCCGCCGTCGAAGCACCGTAAGGCACGCCTCGAAAGGCCTGCACGCCTCCCTGCGCGAGCCCGCGCACTTTTCCCGCAGTGGTTTCCACGGTTGCGCCCGGTGAGCTTTTCGCCTCCGGCGCCAGCGCGCTCGCGAATTTTCCGCTCACCATCGCACCCGCGGCCAGAGAACCGAGACGTATGCCCGACTGGATGAACGTCCGCCGATCCATGATGTTCCCTCCATACATTCCTTCGGTCTGCCCACGGGATTCTGTGTGCACTGAGTCTCGGTCCGGGAGATTCACCCGAACTATGCCGCGCGCCCCCACAGCTTTTTCGACGCGATCTTCGCCCCTTCCACGAGCGAGCGCAGTTTCATCCAGGCAAACGCCGGGTAGACGGGACCGAAGCCCGCAAACGTGCCGAATCCGCAGTCCGATCCCGCCATGATTCTCTCGCGCCCAAGTACATCGGCATAGCGAAGCAGTCTTTGCGCCACGACCTCGGGATGCTCCACATAGTTGCTGCTCGAAGCCACCACGCCCGGGATCAATATTTTGTCCTCGGGCAATTTGATCCGCGTCCAAGCCTCCCATTCGTGCTCGTGGCGCGGGTTCGCGCCTTCGATCAGCAGCGCCATCGGCTTCACCTTGATGGCGATGGGAAAGATTCTCATGCAGTCCATGTCGTCGATGTGCGTGCCCTCGTAATTTCCCCAGCAAACGTGCAGCCGCACCCGATCCGCCGGCACGTTCGCCAGCGCGTGGTTGAGCGCCTCAACCTGCAGCCCGGCGTAGCGCAGAAACTCTTCGTCGCTGAGATTCTTGAACCGCGTGTGCCGCCCCATCGCCAGATCGGGGCAGTCGAGCTGCAGCAGCAGCCCCGATTTCACGATCAGCTCGTACTCTTCGCGCATGGCGTTCGCCAGCGCCTCGAGATACGCTTCGTGCGAGGGATAGTATTCGTTCGGCTGGAACACGGCGATCGTGCCCGGGGAAACGGAGTTCATGAAGCCTTCCGTGATTTTGGCCTTCGCCAGCGCCTCCTTCATGTGCGCGATATCCTGCTCGACTGGCTTCAGGTTCTTCACCTTGATCGGCCCCTTGCAAACTGGCCGTTTGTAAGTGGCCGAATGTCCGGACTTGACGAGCCGGTCGCGATACTCGGGATAGTCGTCGAGGTCCTTTGGCGTGGGGCGCGCGGAATCCCCTTCGAAGCCCGTTAAGCGGTGCCGGATGTACGTGGCGTAGCTGATCTTGCTCGTTTCGCCGTCGCTGACGATATCGATGCCGACCTCGGTCTGGTGGTTCACCGTCGCGGCGACGGCGCGGCGCATCACTTCGTTGAATTGAACCTCATCAACGGGTTCGCCCCGGTCCTGCGCAAAAAGTAGATCGACGACCTCCTGAGGGCGCGGCAGGCTGCCCACGTGGGTGGTAAGAATCCGGTCGGTGCTTCGCTTCATCGAGGCCTCTTTTGGACGAATCGGTATCGGCGCCGTGAAAAAAATACCGCGCGAGGATACCACGTTGCAACCTCAAAGCGGGTGAGTTCGCTGTGGAGCCGCGCCGCGCGCTTCTGGTAATGGCCACCTCGCACGGCTGCGAGTGATGGTGAGGGCCCTCGGGCCTTGCCGGGTGCCAGATTCGAGCGGCAGGTCTCAGGCGATCCGCTGGACGGCAGGGGCGAATACCAAACGTGACGTGCAATTAGACGAGCGCGGCCAAGGAGAGGTTTTCAGGGGGCCCTTAAAACCGTCCCGCACGGCACTTTGTGTTGTCGCGAGTGCCTCAACTCCAGTGTATAATCCCGCAACCCTCGGATGAAACAATCCGCCCGGGCATACGTATTAACTCCCCAGGAGGAGTACATGCATCGAAAATTCTTGGTGATTTCTTTTGCTCTGGCAGCCCTCGCGCTCCCCAGTCTGGCGCAGACGCCGAATCTGACCGGGGTATGGAAACTGAATATTCCCAAAAGCGACTTCGGCCAGATTCCCCCGCCGACCAGCGAGACCCAAACGATGGTGGATGCCGAACCTTCCCTCAAGATCACGACCGATCAAAAGGGCGGCATGGGGGGAGACACGACCACCGTTATGAATCTCACCACGGACGGGAAGGAAGTCACGTGGAACGCTTCCGGCAACGAGGTGAAGAGCACCGCGCAATGGCAGGGAAACGCGCTCGTCGTCAACTCCAAGCTGAGCGTGCAGGGCAGCGATGTAACCGTCAAGGCGACGTATACGCTGGGTGAAGATGGCAAGACGCTCAACATCAGCGCTCAGTACATGACGGGCATGGGCAACTTCGACTTAAAGGCTGTCTACGACAAGCAGGATGCCTCGACGGCCACGGCCGCCGCGGCACCGGCCACAGCCGGCGCTGCGAGTATGATTCACGCGGGCGGTCCGGCGCCAAACCTAAGCGGAACTTGGAAACTGGACCTGCTGAAGAGCGACTTCGGCCAGATTCCTCCACCCGCCGGCCAGACCGACACGATCGAGGACAACGAGCCCACCGTCAAAATTGCCGTGGATCAAAAGGGCGGGATGATGGGCGATACCTCGTACACGACCACGGTCAGCACCGACGGTAAGGAAACCACATCCTCCGGCATGGGCGGCGCGCCGGTCACAAGCACCGCTCACTGGGATGGCGCTGCGCTGATCGTGGATTCCAAAACCACTTTCCAGGGGGCGGACATTGCCATCAAGGACAACTTCACGCTTAGCTCCGATGGCAAAACGCTGACGGAGGCTACGCACATCGAATCCGGCATGGGGAACTTTGACGAGAAGATGGTTTACGACAAGATGTAGTTGAAATCCCGCACCGGATCCTGGCTCGCGAAATCGGAGGGGCCTCGCGGCGACAGAGCCTATTTCCTCGCGACGCTCAAAACGTCTCGCGCTGATTTGTCGAAATACAGCGCCGGGTTCTCGTTCCCGCGCCCGAGAAAATACGCCTCTCTCCGAGCGCTCGTCGCGTCGAGCTCGCCACATCCTCCCGGCCGAAGGGCGCTCTGGCCTTTTGTGGCGCGGCCGAGACGAAGCTCGCGGATGGGCGGCTCATCGGGGCCGTTTCGACATCGAAGCTATGCGGTGCATCGAGAGAACGCCCTGTGGAGTGCGGCGGCTTGCCGCCGTCTGTCGCGCCGTCCAGCCCTTCCTGATGAACGGAAATCCTCCCGAGACCCTGATCCAAGAATTGCCCGGAGGGTCGAAAGACCCTGGGACTAACGGGACCAACCTGCACGTTTCTGCAGGTATGAGTTGTCCGGCGGAGCTGACGCAGGTGCCCTAAGGTGCGACGTGTGAAATTAGAGCTATGCTGGTTTTCCCTATGTCTCTTGACCGGTCCGGCTGCGCTAGCCCGCACTCAGACGTGGCCGAGTATTCAACCTTCGCACGAGGAGCATACGGTAGTCGTTCCATCTGGTGAGGTAGACACACCCCTTCTCACTTTCGTCAAAGATGTTGTCGGAGTGCCCGTATATAGGCTCGAATGTCACAATGGGTACTACGAAGGTAAATCGGAAATGAGCTTCTCGGGGGATTTTCAGTGCGGCCTGTTCGCACTAAGAAACAGTGCAGTGACGAGTGCGAACCTCCTTGCTGCGAATACTCGAGACGAGCGCAGCGCTGACTGGTGGAACCGAGGCCGGATGCTCTCGAGCCAGCTACGAGGAGAATGTCTCGCCTACCCAGAATACAGCACCGTCAGGAACTTCAGAGTGCGAGGGATGCTCGTGACATTCGAATTCACGAACGTAGAGTGGAGCGATACAAAGGACCAGCAGGGCAATCCGTTGTTAGCGAAATTCACCTTCAAACTTGACGTGGTTCCTGACAAGACAGCTCAGAGGCCGACCGCAGAACTAGCCCTCGGACCGAAGCCTCCAACTACGTGCTACCCGTGATTTTCAGCTGCTCCACGAACTCGGAACGCCGTTGGCGAGTGGGCCAGACTGTTCTTTGTCGCGCGCAACCGGAGGCACGTTCGAGAGCTCCACACATCGACTCATTCAGGCCTCGCCGCAACACTTCCGCGGGCGCCGCATCCCTTCCGCTTGTGCAAGGGTGTGGGTTCTGACTCTTCCGACCTAACTCCTCCTGGTCGCGTGCCTGTGCTCGCGGACGCCGTGATGTATACTCTCGCCCCATGGAAGCGCCAAACGTTGATTTCACTTTGAGCCGGCTCGAGCGCGTGATCTCGGGGCCGAGGAAAATCTCTGCGCTCGGAGAGGAACTCGAACGCCGCGGTCTGAATCGCGCCATCGTCGTCACCGGAAAAACCCTCGGTAATTCCCCGCTGCTCGAAAAAGTGACCGGATCGCTTGGTGCGCGCTGCGCGGCCGTGTTTAAAGGCGCGCGCCAACACGTCCCGCGAAGCGTGGTCAACCAGCTCGAAGCGGAAATCAAGCGCGTGGACGCCGATTGCCTGGTCAGTTTCGGCGGCGGAAGCCCGATTGACACGTGCAAGGTGGCAAGCCACGCCTTTCTCGCAAGCCGCGAGATCGTCCACATCGCGATCCCGACCACGCTCTCAGCGGGCGAGTATACGCACGCCGGAGGCGTCACAGACGAAACCACCCGCGTGAAATCAGGCGTCTCCGACCCTCGCTTGCAGCCGCGCGCGGTGCTCAACGACCCGGCGCTGACGCTTGCAACTCCGGACTGGCTCTGGGTGGCGACGGGAATGCGCGCCCTCGACCACGCCATCGAGACAATCTATTCGATCCGCCATCACCCGCTCAGCGACGCTCTCGGCTCCCGGGCGATTTCCTTGCTGGTCGAGCACCTCGCCCTTTCGATCAAGACCGGCGGCGCCGAACAGCTCGCGCACCGCGGCCTCTGCCAGTTTGCGGCCTGGTTTTCGATCTACGGCTCGATGAACACGCGGTTCAGCATCTCGCACCTGCTGGGACACCAGATCGGCCCGCGCTGGGACGTGCCGCACGGCGTCACCTCCTGCATCACGCTCCCGCACGCGATGCGCTTTATGGCGGAGATCGCGCCGGAGCGGTTTGGACCGATCGCGGAGGGTTTTCATCTCCCGTTTGACCCGCGCAATCCCAAAGCCGGCGCGCTAGTTTGCGCCGACCGCACCGCGCAATTCATCGCGGGATTCGACGTGCCTCACACGCTCAAGGATGCGGGCGTATCGCGGGCGGAAATCGGAGACATTGTGGCGCCCGTGATGCACGAACTCGAGAAATCGGGAGTGGTAGACCGCCCGGTGACAAAAGCGGAGGTAATCGGCCTGCTCGAAGCCTCGTACTGAGCGCCGAAGCCGGTGCAAGCGCCACAAACGCACAAAAATGGGGCGCTAGGCCGATTTAAGGGCACTCTAAGGGCCGTTAATGCCTACAACGTTGAAATACGAGATCGTTCCAATTGAAGGAAATTCGTAACTCCACTTCAGTTCTTCTTTTGCGGTTTGTCGCCGCCGATGAAAACCGCGCTCGTCCGCCGCGATGCTCCGCTCGCCGGGGCCGCCGCCGCTGTGGCGGGCACCTTCACCGGAGCCTTTTTCATTCCGCCCGGGAAATTGCTTTCCGGAACCTTGATCGGCTCCAGCATCCCTTCGATTTCGGTGCGGCGCGCCTCAAACCAGGGCGGGAGAAGCAGGCTCTGGCCAAGCTGATCGGCCGGCTCGTCCACCGCGAATCCCGCAGGAACCGTGGCCGCACATTCCACTAGAATCCCGCCCGGGCAGCGGCAGTACACCGAATGGAAGTACATGCGGTCCTTGATTTCCGACGCGTCCGTATAGCCAAGCTCCTCGTAAATGCCCTTCTGTTCCGTCAGTTTTTCGTCGCTCTCCACCTCGAGCGCCATGTGATGTGCGGTGCCCGCGCCGAAAATCCAGCTTCCGGAGGGCCGCTCCGGCTCGTGCAGGAGAGTGACGGTCTTCGCAGCGCCCCCATCTCCAATCTCAAAGCGGTGATACGGGCCTTCCTGGCCTGTCTTCTTGAAACCCAGGGCATCGACGAAGAAACGCTCCGTCTCCGCAATTTCGCGGACCGACAGCACCGGCCCATGGAAGCCGCGCGTGGCGACGTCGCCAGTGACCTCTCCGACCGTCCAGGCCTTGCGCTTGTCGGCCGTGTCTTCGAGAACTTCCAGTTGAATTCCAGACGGATGATCGAAACGGATAAATTTTTGCCCGAATCGCTCCTGAATGCCGCCATTCGTGATTTTGTGTCTTTTCAAATGATCGAGCCAGAACTTGAGAGAGCCTTTCGGAACGGTGTACGCGGTGGCCTGGATTTGTCCGGAACCCTGGCGACCTCTCACGCGTCCATAGGGAAAGGTGGTGTAGACGGAACCAGGCTCGGCGTTCGCGTTCGCGTAATAGAGATGATAGTGAGCGTAGCGGCCGTCGAAAAGGACGGTTTGCTTGATCATGCGCTGGCCGAAAACCTGCGTCTGAAAGTCGATATCCTCTTGCGCGCCGCCCACACAGACGGTCATATGATGCAGACCTTTTACGAGGGACATTATCCTTATACCTCCGACCGGAGTTTAGCACAGGTGCTTTTGGGCCCCATTGCAGCGGCATCGCCGCGACACTCGCGCGTCGCACGGGGCCGATTGCGCGCCGCCGGTGCGGATTTTATCGAACGATGCGGCGCTCCCGCAAGAGGTTCAGCCGAGCGATTCTCGGAGGCGTTCGGCGACCGCGGCGGCGCGAATTCGATGATTGGGCGGACGGCTTTTGTGATAAAACTTTCGTCGCGCGCGAATTGCCGGGTACGAGCTGTCTTTTTTTGGAGAGCCTGAGATGCGCAACGCCGGTCGAACAAACACCGGTTTTCGCCGAGCTGAAATTGCGTGTTGCTTCGCGCTGCTGCTCTTCCTCACCGCGCTTCTCGCTCGCCCCGCTCTCGCCCAGGAAGATCCCTCCGGAAATTGGAGCCCCCGGTTCGATGAAGATTGGGAGGAGCGCATTCCCGGCCCGGAAATCGGCGATTACCTGGGAATCCCGATCAATGACGCCGCACGCCTGCGGGGTGACACCTGGGACGCGAGTCTTGTCGAGCTGCCGGAGAACCAGTGCCGCCAGCACGGATCCGATTACGGATGGCGAGGCCCTTCCAACCTGAGCATCTGGAAAGAGGTCGACAGGGCCACGCAGAAAGTGATTGCCTTCCACACGCATCTTTCCGCTTATGGCGCGGAGCAGACCATCTGGATGGACGGACGCCCGCAGCCTCCGGACTACGCGCCCCACACTTGGCAGGGATTCTCAACGGGAAAATGGGAAGGAGACATTCTGATCATAACGACCACCCACCTGAAAGAGAATTGGGTTCGGCGAAACGGCCTTCCGCGCAGCGACCTGGCTACGGCGACCGCGCACTTGATGAGACACGGCAACTATCTGACGGTGGCGGCGATCACCTACGATCCCGTGTACCTGACCGAGCCGTTCATCCGCACGAGCGATTTCGTGTATAACCCCCAGCAGCAGATGGCTCCCTGGCCGTGCGAGTCCGTGGACGAGGTGGATCGCCCGGAAGGCGCGGTGCCGGCTCACCTGCCTGGAGCAAATACGTTTCTCAACGAATTTCCGGCCAATTACGGAATTCCTCCGGAGGCCACACGAGGCGGCGCCGAAACGATGTATCCCGAGTATCAGCTGAAAATGAAGAGCATGAAAACGTTGCCGCGCCCGGCGAAGAAAGTACGCAATCGATGACCACAGCGGCACGAACGAGGTTCAAGACTCGCGAACGACTGCACACTGCCTACGTGCTGATTGCCGCCATCGTCGTTGGAGTGGTTGGTGCGCCGACGTATACCAACGCTCAACAGAATTCGAATGCCGCTCCGCCGAATCGCGATCTCGCGAACGCGGAAGCGCACGTGATGCCGGTGCAGGGCAAGGTGTACATGGTGGTGGGCGTGGGCGGAAACATCACCATGCAAGTGGGAGACGACGGCATCCTGCTAGTGGACACGGGCCTCGCGTCGATGAGCGACAAAGTCTACGCAGCGATCCGGTCGATCTCCGACAAACCGATCCGGTATATTATCGATACACACGTCCACGCGGATCACACGGGAGGCAACGAAGCCCTTGCGAAGCTGGGCAGCACCATCGCGGGTGGAAACGTGGTGGGCGATATCGGCGCGAGCGCGGGAAATCAAGCAACGGTGATCGCGGCCCAGGAAGTGCTGGACCGGATGAGCGCGCCGAGTGGCAAGCAGCCCCCGATGCCTCAAGGCGCCTGGCCGACCGAAACATATACGACTCCGGAAAGGAAACTCTTTTTCAACAATGAAGGGATTCTGCTGATCCATCAGCCGGCGGCGCATACCGATGGCGATACGATCGTGTTTTTCCGCCGTTCGGACGTGATCAGCACCGGCGATATTTTTGTGACCACCGGCTATCCGATCGTCGATCTGGCCCGGGGCGGCAATATCCAGGGAGTGATCGCAGGGCTGAATCGCATAATCGATTTGGCCATTCCTGCCGACGAACAAGAAGGCGGTACAATGATAATTCCGGGTCACGGGCGGCTTTGCGATGTGGCCGACGTCGTGTTTTACCAGGAAATGGTCACGATTATCCGCGACCGGATTCAGGACATGGTGAACAAGGGCATGACGCTCGAACAAGTGGAGGCTGCGAGGCCCACAAGAGATTACGATCCGCGTTACGGCGCGACCACGGGTTTCTGGACGACAGACAAGTTTGTGGAGGCAGTCTACAAGAACCTTACTGCGAAACACTAGTTGGCGCGGGACACATGAGGGCCTGCACGGGCCGAGGACCTCCGGGAGGAGAAGGGATGAAACGCACGGCGCTGATTTTGACGGTGGCGGTAGCGATGCTGGCCGGTGGCCGGGCGTACGCCCATCATTCGTTTGCCGCAACGTATTTCGTGGACCAGGAAGTCACCGTCGAAGGGACGCTCACGCAGTTCATGTACCGCAATCCACATTCATTCGTGAAGGTGGAAGTCACCGACGACAAGGGGCAGACGCAGACGTGGTCGGTGGAATGGGGCGGCGGGGCCCAGCTCACGCAGGAGCACGTGACCAGGGAGACGCTGAAGCCGGGCGACCATGTGATCGTCACGGGAAATCCGGGGCGCGACCCTTCCGAACACAGAATCCGCCTGCACAAGATTGTGCGGCCTTCGGATGGATGGAAGTGGGAAGGCGTGATCATGTGAGCGGCGAGTTTTCACCGGATTCGATACGGTGAAGGGCAGAGACATCGGGGCAGTTGAGGGAAACAAATGCACTACAGGGTTTTCAGGAAGCGCGCCGCGGGGCCAACAATCGCGTTGACGATGCTATCGCTCGCGATTCCGGCCTGCGCTCGCGCCCAGGTGGGATTGGCCCCGAACGCGAGTGTAGCCAACCCCCGGGCGGAGGCGCCGCTCGACCTGACGGGTTATTGGGTATCGGTGGTAACCGAAGACTGGCGCTATCGGATGATGACACCGGACAAAGGCGACTTCCCGGGTATTTTCCTTACGCCTGA
Source organism: Candidatus Acidiferrales bacterium (assembly GCA_035279445.1). Taxonomy (GTDB): domain Bacteria; phylum Acidobacteriota; class Terriglobia; order Acidiferrales; family UBA7541; genus Palsa-295. Next base: position 135,262 of record DATEHV010000025.1, read on the forward strand.
GGGCCGGCGCCTGGCCGACGCGTGGGACCCGGCGAAAGACGAGGCGTCCGGCAATCAGTGCAAGTCGTACGGAGCCGGCGCCATCATGCGAGTGCCGACGCGGCTGCACATCACCTGGGAGAACGATGCGACGCTCCGGATCGAAGCGGACGCGGGAACGCAAACTCGCGTTTTCCATTTTGCCGGAACGCCGGCCGGCCCGCCCACGCTTCAGGGGTACTCGGTAGCCAGCTGGGAAGGCCTCAAACCGCGCGGCTTCGTGCTTCCGGTTGTGGCCGGATCGAGGACCTCGCTTGCGAAACCACCCGAGGAAGGCTATCTGAAGGTCGAGACGTCGGATCTACTGCCCGGATATGTGCGCAAGAACGGCGTTCCTTACAGCTCGAAGGCGACAGTGGAAGAGTATTTCGACAGCTTCAAAGAAGCGAATGGAGATACGTGGCTGGTCGTAACCGCGATCGTGACCGATCCGCAGTATCTGGCGCAGAGCTACATTACCAGCTCGCAATTCAAGAAACTTCCCGATGCTTCCGGCTGGAATCCAACGCCGTGCAAAGCGAAATGACCGGATTCGAGGCAACCCGCCGACCGCAGATTCCCCAAGGATGATGGATGTCACTGGCTAGCTTTCTGCAGTGGCTGCACGATACGCAATTCAGCATCACGATGCGCGAGTCGCTGTGGGCGGAGCCATTCGTCGAGACGATCCACGTTCTTACGCTCACGCTGTTCCTGGGATTTGCCGTGTTGCTGGATATGCGCCTCCTGGGCGTCGCCTTGCGCCGCAGGCGAATGTCGGAGGTGCTCGCGCAGCTCAATCCGTGGCTCTTCGGGGGCTTTGCCATAATGATCGTGAGCGGGACGCTGCTTTTTTGCGGCGACCCGGTGGCTTTTTACACGACCACCTTTTTCAAGTTGAAAATGATCATGCTCGTTCTTGCGGGCGCGAATGTTCTGGTTTTCAATGCCACGATCGGCCGCAGAGTGTCCGAGTGGGACCTGGTTTCGACGACTCCGGGCGGAGCCAAAATCGCGGCGGTCGTCTCGCTCCTTCTGTGGGTATTGATCGTCGCCGCCGGGCGCGGCATTGCCTACGCTCTTCCGCCGCCATGAGGAGGTCCGTCCGGGATGTGGCTTAGAGTGCTCGTCCTATCGTTTTGCCGGTGGTGCAACGACTCCTTCTTCGGCCACGGCATACGCAATTCCACATGGCTTTTTCCGTTCGTGGAAATATTCCATCTGATTGGCCTGAGCGTGCTCGGGGGAACCATCCTGCTTCTGAACCTGCGCCTTCTCGGCCTGCGTTTCCGCAACGAGCCGGTTGCGGAACTTGCGCGAGACGTCCGGCCGTGGATGCTCGGAAGTCTCGGGGTCATGCTGGTATCGGGCTTCCTGCTGTTTTCAACCGAGGCCGTCAAGATGTATGGGAACTGGGCGTTTCAGTTCAAGATGTCGTCGCTCGTGCTGGCGCTGATTTTCACGTTCACCATCCACAGCAGGCTGACGATGGCGGACGAATCCCGGGTGCCGCGCGCGTGGCGGATCCTGGCCGCGCTGGTTTCCCTGCTGCTTTGGACGGGAGTCGGGCTCGGCGGCCGCGCAATCGGCTACGTGACAACCACGGTGAGTTCCGTAAATATGCTGTGGCCGTAAAAGGCTGGCGGAAACGCAGCCCGCCGCTTCTCATTCGAAGAGCCCGGCTTCAACTGGATAAGCGCGCACGATAGGCCGACGAACTGTGTTTCTGACTTACATTTTGCAGGCGCACCCGGAAGCTCTCCCGCTGAATCCCATCGCGCGGTGGGAGTGGGTGTTTCCCGTAGTTGAATCTATCCACATTTGCGGGTTTACGCTGCTAGTCGGGACGATTGTAATTTTGGACCTTCGGCTCCTGGGAGTGTGCCTACGCGGCCAACCCGTGTCGCGGCTTGCCCATGAATTGGCACCCTGGATCTGGGCGGGGATCATAATTCAGTTGACGACGGGACCGTTTCTCTTCTCCGGCGACCCCGGCGAATACGTTCAGATCGCGGCCTTCCGCAACAAGATGCTGTTCCTGCTGCTGGCGTTGATTTTTCACTTCACCGTGATTCGACGGGCCACGGCGCCTTCGGGCGACGCAGCACCGCTGGGCTGGCGCAGGCCGGCGGCCTGCGCGTCGCTCGGCCTCTGGCTCTCCGTGCTGCTCGGCGGGCTGTGGATCGGAAACCTCTAGATGAATCTGCTGAACCTATGCCGATGGCTTAACGACACTTCGTTCAGCGCCTGGCTGCGGGAGGCTCCGTACCCGTTTCCGGCGCTGATCATCGTTCACGTCGTGAGCATTGCGGTATTCGGCGGGATGGTTGTGATGGGCAACTTGCGAGTTCTGGGATGGGCGATGCGCAGCGTGCCCGTGTCGCAGGTGATCGAGCAATTCAAGCCATGGAAGTGGACGGCATTCGGCATTCTGTTGGTCACCGGGACGCTCCTTGCGGCATCCGATCCATTGGAGTACTGCGGCAACATCGTGTTCTGGATTTCCGTAGGGCTCCTTTTGATCGCCGGTGTGAACGCGATGGTTTTCCGCTTCGGTGTGTATCGCAGCGTGGCCGCCTGGGATGAGACTTCTGCGGCGCCGGTCAACGCCAGACGCTGGGCGAGCGTATCGCTATTTCTCTGGATTGCGCTTGTGTTCGCGGGACGAGCCATCGCATTCTTCTAGCGTCCTGAAAAGATTCCATTCCGCGGATGGCGGATGATACGCGGCGTTTGGGTTCCACAGATGGACCAAATATCGAACGAGAAACCACAGTGATGAATCACGGCCTTCGAACGGAATTGTTCTCGGTCCTCTTCATTTTCCTCCTTGCGTTCTGCGCGCAGGCCAGGGGCGCCACCGGGGGAAGCATCTCCGGGACGGTGAAAGATCAGAGCGACGCGGTGATCCCCGGCGCGAGCCTCACACTGGTGAACCTCGATCTGGCGACTAGCTACAAGACGCGAACCGACGCGCAGGGCTTCTATGAATTTCCGACACTGCCCGTCGGCCGTTATGAAATGACGATTGAAGCCGCAGGCTTCAAAACGCAAAAGAAAACCGGCGTCGTTGTGGATGCCGATGCCGCAGTCCGCGTGGACCTTTTTTTGGAAGTGGGCGGCAGAAACGAGACGGTCACGGTGTCGGCGGTCGCCAGCCAATCGCAGACGCAGGTCGAAACAGAGGCGACCCATTTGGGCGAGGTGGTACAACAAGCCGAAATCACCGTCCTTCCGCTGAACGGGCGCAGCTACACCGATCTGCTGGCAATCCAACCGGGCGTAAGCCCGGTGACGACGCTGACGCCGACCTCGGTGATCATGTCTGGGGTGACCGGCACGCTCAACCCCTCGGGCGATTTGAATCCCGGAGACGTTTCCATCAACGGCCAGCGGGAGTCCGCCAACGGCTTCTTGGTGAACGGGACCGATGTACAAGAGCACATGAACGGGGGAACGTCGGTAGTTCCCAACCTGGACTCGATACAGGAATTTCGAGTTCTGACGACGAATTTCGATCCCGAATACGGCAACTACAACGGCGGGATGATCAACGTGGTGACGAAATCCGGCAGCGATTCTTTCCATGGAAACGCGTTCGAGTTTCTGCGCAACACGTCGCTGGACGCCAAGAATTATTTCGCCTTGACTCGCGGCGCCTTCCGCCAGAATCAATTCGGCGGAACGCTCGGAGGCCCGGTCGAGAGGCAGAAGCTTTTCTTTTTCGCGGATTACCAGGGAACGCGCATGGCGCAGGGCGTGACTTCGCCGCAGATTTCCGTGCCTTCGCTCGCGGACCGGACGGGGAATCTTTCTGACGTCGAAGACTCGCTGACGGGAAGGGTGAGCGGCCCGGCGCTGGCGAGTCTTTTGAGCGCCAAGCTCGGTTATCCGGTGTCTCAGGGTGAGCCATATTTTTCGAACGGATGCACGAGCGCCTCGTGCGTGCTGCCGGGGGCGAATCTTCCGATGAGTTTCTGGTCGGCGCCCGCCTTAAACCTGCTGAAGTACATTCCCAAACCGAGCCAGGCGGGCAATCTGTTTTCAACCTCCGCGTTCGATGAAACCGTGCGCGACGATAAAGCGGCCGGACGGATCGACGCGAATACGCGCTGGGGCGAGTTTTCCGTCTACTATTTTGCGGACAACTACCGCCTCGATAGTCCGTATCCCGGCGGCCAGGGTGGCGCAAGCGTTCCCGGATTCGATGCACTGACGACGGGCCAGGCGCAGTTGTTTACGGTGGGGTTCACGAAAGTATTGGCGAGCGAAGCCGTCAACGAGTTTCACGCCGGCTTGATCAGAAATTCCAACAACATCGGCCAGCCGCACGGAGGGCTGGGCGTGAGTCTCACATCGCAGGGATTCGTCACCGGCGCGGGCACGCCCGGCATTACCGTTCAGGCGCCGCAGTACGAGGGCGTCGAGAACATCGTGTTCCCCTCGTTCATCATGGGCGTGCCGATCACCAACACGAATCAGTGGAACAACACGCTCTATATCAGCGACTCGATTTCGAAAGTCGCCGGAGCGCACACGCTGAAGTTCGGCGGCCAGCTGCACGCCGATCAGGTGAACGAGCATCCCAATGCAACCTTCAACGGAACTTTCAGCATTCTGGGCACCGAAACGGGCTCGGCTTTCGCCGATTTCCTTTTGGGCGTCCCGAGTAATTTCACGCAGTCTACCGGCCAGCCCTTCTATCTGCGGAACCGGTACGCCGGCGCTTTTTTCGAGGATAGCTGGCGAGCGCGAAGCGACCTGACGTTGAATTTGGGATTGCGCTGGGACCTGATCATGCCGTGGTGGGAGAAGAACAACAACATTCAGACCGTCGTCCCGGGCGAACAGTCCGTTCTATACCCAAACGCCGTGGCGGGCCTGGTGGTGGCAGGGGATCCGGGGATTCCTTCGACGCTGTCGCCATCCAAGTATCGAAATTTCGCGCCGAGAATCGGTTTGGCTTATGCGCCGGGCTTCGATCGGGGAATTCCCGGAAAAATTCTCGGGGGACCGGGAAAAAGCAGCATCCGAGCGAGCTATGGAATTTTCTATACTGCTTTTCCGGGGCTGTCCGCCGGGATCATGTATTCGGTTCCTCCGTTCGGATACAACTATCTGAGTCCCGCGCGGCCGCTTTTTGCCACGCCCTTCATCAACGCGGGAGACGGTGTGGACAACGTCAATCCGTTTCCACTTACATTTCCCCCGCATGATGTGTCGGCCCGAAATCCTTACACCGAGTTTGACTGGGGAGCCGTGACACCCATCAGCGCCGATCCCTATTTTTATTACCGCAACGGCGTGCCCTACACGGAGAACTTCATGTTCTCGGTGCAGCGCCAGATCACATCGAACATCCTGATAACGATGAGCTACGTGGGTAACGAAGGGCACCACACCCTCGTCCTCGTTCCCACGAACATCGGCGATGCGGCACTCTGCCTAAGTCTTAGCACGCAGAGCGACGTAGCGCCGGGAAGCTCCACCTGCGGGCCATACGGCGAGGACGCCACGTATACGTCGGCCTCGGGCCGGGCGTTCACGGGGACGCGGGATATCGGATTGGGATCGAACTACGGAGCGACGACGGCGCAAAGGACGCTCGGGAACTCGAACTACAACGCCCTTGAAACGAACCTTCGCTATGCCGCAAAGCGCGCGACACTGCTCGTGGCCTATACCTATGCCAAGTCGATCGACCAGGCGTCCAACATCGGCGAACAAATCAATCCATTCAATGCGAGGCTCAGCCGGGCGATTTCCTCATGGGATCTGCGCCACAACGTCGTGGCGAGCTACAGCTACGAACTGCCGCTCGGGACTCTTTTCGGCCGCGCCAACCGGCTGACGGAAGGATGGAGCATTTCGGGCACCACGCGCCTCGCAAGCGGCTTCCCAGTTACGCTGTTCGATAACTCCGACAATTCGCTGTTGGGCACGCTCGGCAACGGGGTGAACAACAACCTGCTGGATACGCCGCAATTCACTCCAGGACCGCTCGGGATCAATACGAATCCCCGCAATGGAAGGCCGGAGTTCAATCCGGCGCTGTTCAAGACCGAGGCGCTCGGGCAGTTGGGAAACTCGCGTCGGCGATTCTTCTACGGCCCCGGCATCAACAATTTCGACATTCAGCTCACCAAGAGCGTGCGGCTCACCGAATCGAAGTCCCTCGATTTCCGAATCGAGGCGTTCAACGCGTTCAATCACGCTCAGTTCTACGGCGCGGGGTCTGTGGATGGCGAGGTGAATGATACTAAGACATTCGGCTCGATTGTGAGCGCCGTGGATCCCCGGCTGGTTCAACTGGCGGCGAAGTTCACGTTTTAGGCCGGAAACCACTACTGGGTGGACAGCGGTTTTCCATTTACGACGAACCTCATGACGAACCTGGATGTGGAGCTAATTCCCAGATTCAAGCCGTTTCTGGCCGGATGCGTTTCGGCCGTCAACTCGTCGCCGAACATGAGCGAATCCTTCGTCCAGCCGTCGCGAGACATAGTGAAGGGAGAAGCAAGCTCGAGAGTCCAATGCTGAATTGCGCCCTTGCGGTCCTTCACATCCAGGTGAACCAGGCAGTGTGGATTGCCCCAATCAAATCCCGTTACGATTCCGTTCAATACGATCGTTTTCTCGAGGTCGTAACGTGACGTGCCGTGATGTGCGAGCGCAAAGCCTGAAAACAGGAGAACCACGAAAACTGTGGCACAGAGTCTTGATGAAGTCCCTTGCATGCAAATCCTCAGTACGCGCGGCGCGCTCAGCGAATGAGCCCGCCATACTCAGGTAGATACGCTTGTGGAATAGCGGCTGTCAATGGCGGGTTTGGTCCGCAATCACCGTGCAACCGGGTTCTCTGCACGCAGGACTATGCGTAACGGAAAAGCGCCTTGAAGCCAAAGTCCATGTGCTGCTGGATGTGGCAGTGAAAAAGAGTGAGACCGGGCTGGTCGGCGAGCAAGTCCACTGAGACGCGACCGTAGAATGGCACGACGACGGTATCCTTCAGTACGCCTGAGGTAGGTTTCCCGTTCATGTCGCTCAGCTCGAATGAGTGGCGATGCAGATGCAGGGGGTGCGCATCGTCGGTGCGATTGCGGAAAACGAGCCGGTAGCGGGCGCCTTCTTGAAGAACGAATTCGCGGTCATGCGGGTAGGGCTTGCCGTTGACGAGCCACGTATTGAACTGTCCCGATCCTCTCGGGATTTTTTCGAATACGAGGTCGAGCGTGTGTTCCGGGGCGGGGGCCGGCGATTGAGGAGCGCGGCCGAAAATCGTGTAGTCCCACACCGGGCTAGATGGCTTGGCCCACTGCGGCTCGCGGTGTTGATTCGCGTACTCGATGATGACGCCCAGGCCCGCGTTGCGAATATTGTCGTCCGTGGAACCCAGTATCCAGACACCCGGCTGGTTCATTTCGATGAACGCGTCCACGCGCTCGCCGGGGCCGAGCGCGACCACCTCTGTGGAACGCGACGATGGAACCGGATTGCCATCGAGCGCGAAAACGTGAAACTGATGGCCGGGGAGAGCGATCCGCCGGTTTTCGATCGCGCTCGCATTGAGCAAATGCAAGAGCACGCGGTCGCCAGCCTTCACGCGGATCGGCTCTCCCGCTCCGAGGACTTTGTCGTTGATGGAATAAATCGGCGCGCTGACTTCCAGGCCGTTCGGGCGAGTGTCGAGAGTCGCCGGCTTTTCTGGCTGCGGCCCGATTCCTCCCTCTTCCGCCGCTTCGTTTTCGTCGACGTTGGTGAAAAATGGCTCCCAATCGCGCAGAGCCAGGAAGATTTCCTGATCGTAGCGTCCTGGGTCGCCGCCGGACTCGACCATAAGAAAACCGAACTGGCCGGTATACGTGCTGCGATGCAGATCGGGACCGGCCATGGCGTGGGTGTGATACCACCGCGTGCCGGCGGGCCGCGGCGTGAACTGATAACGACGGCGGCCGCGCGGCGGCACTGCCGGCGTTCCCTCTTCGTCCGAGCCGTCCACTTCAGCGGCAACGAAAAGACCGTGCCAGTGGACGAACTCGGGCACATCGGTGTCGTTGATCACCTCAACCGTCACGGGCTTGCCTTCGCGCATACGCAGCAGCGGCCCGGGAACCGCGCCGTTGTAGCCGATGGTGCTGATGATGTGGTTGGGAGCGATCTCCACGGTGACCGGCGCGATCCGCAGAGTGAAATCAGGTTTGGTCGCCTCGGGCGGAGCGGAGTTTGATTGCGATCGCGCCCGCGCGGGAAGAAGCCGCGCAGCGCTCGCTTGCAGGACGGCACCGGCTCCGAGTTTGAAGAGGTCTCGTCGGTTCACGATTTTTCCAAGCCAAAAACGAGATCGTCTCACGGCTGAATCGCGGAGGACAAGCCTCCAATCCTACGATGTCTCCAACCCGGCGTTTCGGTGGCCTCAGATTTCATTGGAGCCGGAGACGGTATCTGTTACTCTCGTGGCGTATAGAGAAATCGATGAAGTTCGTACCCCGCTTTTCGACAGCTCTGGTGCTCACATGCCTGAGCATCGCCCTGATCGCCTTGCAATTGAACGGCTCGCAGTGGTTTCGAGGGGACGACTCAGCCTACTCGAGTGATAGCCACGAGAAGGCAGAGTTTTACTGGTCCCGGCTGCGTTACACCTCCCGCGCAAGTATGTCGGGCGGCTACGGTTATAGGTACGGATATGGGTATGGATACGGCGGCGGATTCTGGTCGAGGGACTATCCGAAGGCTGACCGGCAGTTTTTGATGGCGCTCCGGCGGCTCACGCGAATTCAAGCGCGGTCCACCGAACAGGTGGTGGACCTCGATAGCGACGAAATTTACAACTATCCGTGGGTGTATGCCGTCCAAGTAGAGAGCTGGACCTTTACCGAAGCCGAAGCCAAGCGGCTGCGAGAGTACCTGCTGAAGGGCGGATTTCTGATGGTGGACGATTTTCACGGAACGGCGGACTGGCAGAGCTTCATGGATGGGATGCGCATGGTATTGCCGGATCGCCCTGTCGAGGACCTGGACAACAACGACGAGATTTTTCACGTCCTCTATGATCTCAGCGAACGTTTTCAGGTGCCGGGCGAGCAATACGTCTCGACGGGCAGGACGTACGAAAAGGACGGATACGTCCCGAAATGGCGCGCGATTCGCGACGATAAAGGCCGCGTGATGGTCGCCATCTGCCACAACATGCATCTCGGCGACGCGTGGGAATGGGCGGACACCGCAGAATATCCGGAAAACTTCGCGTCGCTGGCGTTTCGCCTCGGGCTCAACTACATCATGTACGGGATGACGCACTAACAGATTATTGGGGCCGCGATCGGGCGCGCGGTTGTCCTGGTGATGTTTCAAATTCTCTTCAAGTATCCGATCGCGGTGTTTTCCAAGGGCGACTTCGTTCTACTGGGCGCCTGGCCGAAGTGGATTCTGTGTGTTTTGATTGCCGGGTCGGCCGCCGGCCTGGCATACCTTATCCGCTCGAGACTCGTCGGAGCCGCCGCGGGCTTAAGGAGCTGGCGGGCCGGCGTCATCTGGTTGCTGGAATCGCTGCTGGCCGCACTGCTGCTTGTCTTATTGTGGCAGCCCGCCATCCTGATTGCGGAACTCAAGCCCCAGCAAAACGTGATCGCGATTCTGGTGGACGATTCGCGGAGCATGGGAATCTCCGAAGGCGGCGTCACTCGGGAGGCGCAGGCCATCAAGGCGCTCCAAGGCGGCGTACTCACAGCGCTGGAGAGGAATTTTCAGGCGCGCCTCTATCGTCTCAACGACCATCTCACGCAGGTTTCCGACCTGAAGGAACTGGGAGAGGCTTCGGCTCCCTCCACACATATTGGAGAAAGTCTCAGGCAACTGGTGGCTGAGACATCCGACCTCCCGATCGGCGCGGTGATTCTGCTTAGCGACGGCTCGGATAATTCGGGCGGCATCGACCTCGACACGATTTCCGCACTTCGAAACCGACACATACCCGTCCACACCGTGGGACTGGGGGCGGAGCAAATGCCCAATGACGCCGAGATCGACGACGTGATCGTGTCCCCCCACGCCATGGCCGACTCCCGACTGGCGGCCACCGTCAGCTTCCACCAGTCAGGATATGCCGGGCGAAAAACGACTCTGAGCGTCCGCGACGGCGAGAAAACCCTGGCATCGCAGGACATAACCTATTCCGCGGACAAAAACACGCAAACGGAAACGCTGCTCTTCAACGTGGGAGCGGCAGGCGCAAAAAATCTTCAGTTTTCGATCGAGGCGCTGCCCAGTGAAGAGAATCGCGCAAACAATTCCGTGATGCGCCTGGTCCGCGTGGAATCGGACAAGCGGCGAGTACTTTACGTGGAGGGGGAGCCCCGATGGGAATACAAATTCATCCGTCGCGCGGAGGATGACGACCGGATCGTGCAGATAGTCTCGATGCTGAGGACGACCGAGAACAAAATCTACCGCCAGGGCATCAGCGATCCCAAGGAACTGGCGGACGGGTTCCCCACGCGCGCCGAAGATCTCTTCGGCTATCAGGCCATCCTGATCGGCTCGGTTGAAGCGGGTTACTTCACGCCGGCGCAGCAGGACTTGATCCGGGAATTCGTCGACCGGCGGGGCGGCGGCCTTTTGCTGCTCGGGGGGCGATTTGCGCTGGCCGACGGAATCTGGGGTGGATCAAATCTCGCAGACCTGCTTCCGGTGACGCTGCCCAATCGAAAGGATACGTTCCATCGCGCGCCCGCGACCGCCGAACTGACTCCCGCCGGAGCGGACAGCATCATCTGCCGCCTGGTGGACGACTCGGACCGCAACGTGCAACGCTGGAAAAAGTTGCCGTATCTGATGGACTACCAGGATGCCGGCACGCCCAAGCCCGGCGCGGTCGTGCTGGCCGAGATGAAGGGCGGCGGCCGCGAAATGCCCATGCTCATCACCGAGAACTACGGGCGCGGGCGAACCGCCGTGCTGGCGACCTCCGGGACCTGGCGCTGGAAAATGAGCCAGCCGCTCGGAGACACTACGCACGACATGTTCTGGCATCAACTGCTGCGCTGGCTCGTGTCGGACACGCCCGGGGGTGTGGTTGCCTCGGTGTCAAATCAGGCGCTGTTCGACGATGGCCACATCCGGCTCTCGGCAGAAGTGCGCGACAAAGAGTTCAAGCCCGCCGCCGATGCGAGGGTCGAGGCGCACGTAACCGGTCCCAATGGCATCTCAGCAATGGTCGAGATGAGCCCGGCTCCCGATACCCCGGGGGTGTTTCAGGCCGACTGGAGCGCGGAAAAGCCGGGCTCCTACATTGCCGAGATCACTGCGGCGCGCGGGCAAGAAGTTCTCGGAAGTGATGCCGTAATGTTCCAGCGAAGGGACGGTGTGGCCGAGAGTTTCCATACCGGGCAGAACCGCGAACTGCTCGAGAGGCTCGCGTCGCAAACGGGCGGGCGTTATTGGCGGCCCGAGGAGCTTTCGAAACTGAGCAGTGAGATTCCGTATTCAGAGGCGGGAATCACGGTTCGCGAGACGAAAGAACTCTGGAACATGCCCGCGATTTTCCTGGCGATCATCCTGCTGCGATTCTCCGAATGGCTGTTGCGACGTAAGTGGGGGATCGTGTGAGAGCGGCGTGCGCGGTCCTTTGGCTGGCGGCCCTCGCTGCGCTCGCTCCTTCGGCGAGGGCCGGCGTGTATTCCGTCAGCGTCGCGGGCCTCGGCGGCGAGCCGGACTACGAGCAGCGTTTCACGGCGCTCGCCGAAGATCTCGGCAGAGTTTTCAAGGCTTCCGGTGGCGACGCGCACGTCTACACGCTGACGGGCCAGGATGCCACGCGCGCGCGTTTGAGCGAGACGCTGGAGGACATCGCACGCCATGCCAAGCCCGACGACGATTTCATCTTGATCCTCATCGGGCACGGCTCGTTCGACGGCGTGGATTACAAATTCAATCTCCCGGGCCCCGACATTTCCGGCGGCGAGCTGGCGGCGCTGTGCGATCGCATCACCGCAAAACGGCAACTGATCGTCAACACGACAAGCGCCAGCGGCGGATCGATTCCGGCACTGGAAAGGCCGGGGCGAGCGGTGATCGCGGCGACGAAGAGCGGCACGGAAAAGAACGCGACTGTGTTCGCCCGCTATTGGACCGAGGCGCTGCAGGACCCGACCGCCGATACCGACAAGAATGACGCGATCAGCGCGCTCGAGGCGTTTGAATACGCCGCGAACAAGACGGCCGGCTTCTACGAATCGCAGAAACGCCTCGCCACCGAACACGCCGTGTTCGAAGACACCGGCAGGGGCGAACCCGTCCGCGCGCCCGCGGCGGAAAGCCGCGAAGGATTGTTGCTTTCCAGCTTTACGCTGGTTCGAATTGGCGCCGGCCAAGAGGCCGCCGACAACCCCGCCAAACGGGAGCTGCTGGCAAAGAAAGAGGCGCTGGAACAGAAAATCGACGAGCTGAAGTATGGCAAGGCGGCGATGTCGGAAGAGGATTATAAGCAGCAACTCACGGCAGCGCTGGTGGAGCTGGCGAAGGTTCAGCAGGAGCTGGACAAGTGACGTCGACCGGGCGAGCGTGGACATTGTGCGTCGCGGCGATACTGGGTGCGGGTGCGGCGCGCGGCGCAACGCCCGAGGAGTGCGACGCCCTGCGCCTGCATGGACGCGCGGCCGAGGCGCACGCCTGCTATGAATCGCTCACCCGCGAGCGAGTCCGCTATCTGCGGGCAGAGGGATACTGGGGCGTGGAAATGTACGAGGATGCGAACAGCGAATTTCGAGCCGCCGTGGCGGAGTCCCCCAACAACGCGGCCTACCGTGTGCGCTGGGGGCGCCTACTGCACGAACGCTTCAACAACACCGAAGCCGACGGCCTGTTCAAGGAAGCCCTGAAGATCGATCCGAAAAACGCGGAGGCTTACCTCGGGCTCGCCCTGGTGAGCGCCGACGGCTTCGACAATCAGGCGCTTGAGTGGACATCCAAGGCGCTCGAGCTGAATTCGAAACTCGTGGAAGCGCACGAACTGATGGCTAATCTCGCCCTGGAGGATTCCAACACCGCGAAGGCGGTCGAAGAAGCAGACGCTGCGCTCAAAATTTCGCCCGACGCGATGGAAGCGATGGCGATCCATGCGAGCGTCGAAATTCTGGCCGATCGGTCACCGGAAGCGTGGCTTGAAAAAATCCGGCAGGTGAATCCGGCCTATGGTGAGGGATACGCCCTTGTGGGCCATCATCTGGTCTTGAATCGCCGATACGAAGAGGGCGTGGCGTACTACCGCAAGGCCGTGGCGGCCGATCCGCGGCTTTGGGCGGCGCGCTCGGAGCTGGGCATTAATCTGATGCGTCTGGGATTGGAGGACGAACCGCGGCGGCAGCTCGAGATGTGCTACGACAACGGCTACCGAAACGAAGCGACGGTCAACAGCCTGCGGCTGCTGGACAGTTACAAGAACTTCGTCGTCTTCAAGGATCAAACCACGATTCTCAAGCTTCAAAAAAAGGAAGCGGAGTTGCTTTACCCGTATTTTGAAGATGTGCTGAAGCGATCGATCGCCACCTATGAGAAGAAATACAAGATGAAGCTGCCGGAGCCCGTGCAGGTGGAGGTGTATCCGGACCACGAGGATTTCGCCGTGCGCACGCTGGGCATGCCGGGTCTCGGCGCCCTGGGCGTGACCTTTGGAGAGGTAGTGGCTATGGACAGCCCGTCGGGCCGGCCGCCCGGCGACTTCAATTGGGCGAGCACGCTCTGGCACGAGATGAGCCACGTTTTCATACTCACGGCCACCAACCACCGGGTGCCGCGCTGGTTTACAGAGGGTCTTGCGGTTCACGAGGAGACGGAAGCGTCGCCGGAGTGGGGAGATCGCATGACGCCGGAGATCGTAGTCGCCTTGAGTGACAAGAAACTGCTTCCCGTGGCGAAGCTGGATCGGGGTTTTGTCCGGCCCGAGTACCCGGCGCAAGTCATCGTTTCGTACTATCAGGCAGGCCGGATATGCGACTACATCAAGAGCCGGTGGGGCGACGACAAGCTGCTTGACATGGTGCATTCGTTCGCCCAGCGCAAGACGACTCCTGAGGCGATCCAGGAGAATCTCGGCATGACCCCGGAAGAGTTCGACACGCAATTCCTTGCCTGGCTGGACAAGGATGTGGGGCAAACGGTGGCGAACTTCGACAAGTGGCGGACCGAGCTGAAAGAGTTGGTGCAGCTTGCCCGGAACAGGCAATATGACGAGGTGCTGAAGAAGGGCGAGGAAGTTCGAAGAATGTATCCTGAGTACGTCTACGACGCGAATGCTTACGAATTCCTCGCGGAGGCGTACTTGGCTAAGGGAAACAAGCAAGGCGCGGCAGGCGTGCTGACGGAATATGAGAAAACCGGAGGCCGGAGGCCGGCGACGCTCAAGGAGCTGGCTTCACTCGAGGAAGAACTCGGCACTCCCAAGGAAGCAGCCGCGACCTTGGACCGAATCAACTACATCGATCCGGCGAATGACGAAGAGCTGCACCGGCATCTCGGCGACTTGTGGTTTCAACAGAGCAATTATGCCGGTGCGATCCGGGAATACGGCGCCGTCGTGGCGCTGCATCCTCTGGACCGGGCGTCGGCCGAATTCAAGCTGGCTCAGGCGTACTTCGCTGGGGGCCAGCGCGATAAGGCCGAGGCGAACGTTTTGCAGGCACTGGAGGCAGCTCCCGATTACCGGCCTGCGCAGCAATTGCTGCTGCAACTCGAAGACACAAACACGAGGAAATAACGGATGGCTACGCCCGCAGAAGTGAAGTTGGATTCGGCAGAGCTCAAGAAACGGGTCGAGAGATTTCAGACCGTGCGCGACGGAATTCTGGCTCAGGTCCGCGAGGTGATCGTAGGGCAGGAGGAGCCGCTCGATCAAATTCTGACGGCGCTGTTCGTCGGCGGGCACTGCCTGATCACGGGGCTTCCCGGGACGGCCAAGACGCTGATGGTTCGCACCATCGCGCAAACGCTGGGCCTGGTATTCCGGCGAATCCAGTTCACGCCGGACCTGATGCCGTCCGACATTACGGGCACGGACATCATCGAGGAAGATTCGACGACCGGGCGTCGCCAGTGGACGTTTGTGCCTGGCCCCATCTTCGGAAACATCCTGCTCGCCGATGAGATCAATCGTACGCCTCCGAAAACGCAGTCGGCGCTGCTGGAGGCCATGCAAGAGCTTTCCTGCACGGTCCGGGGCAACCACTACGATCTGCCGGCGCCCTTTTTCGTGCTCGCCACGCAAAACCCGATCGAACTGGAGGGAACCTACCCGCTGCCGGAGGCGCAGCTCGATCGGTTCCTCTTCAATACGGTGCTCGATTACTTGAGCGCCGAAGACGAGGTTCAGGTGGTGGACCTGACGACCACGACTCGCGTGCCGAAGGTCGAGGCCGTAACGAACGCCGAGGAGATTCTGGACTTCCAGAAGCTGGTGCGAATGGTGCCGATCGCAGACTCGCTCGCCCAATACGTGGTCCGGCTGGTTCGAGCCACGCGGCACAAGAACGACGAGGCCCCGGATTTCATCAAGAAGTACGTCAGCTACGGCGCGAGCGTCCGTGCGGCGCAATTCATTGTACTTTCGGCGAAGGCGCGGGCTCTGGCCCGGCGGCGATATCACGTCGCCTACGAAGACATCACGTCGCTTGCCGTTCCGGTGCTGCGCCATCGAATCTTATTGAACTTTCACGCGGAGTCTGACCGGATCGATGCGGATGAAATTCTGCGGCGGTTGCTCGAACAGATGCCGCCGCCCAAAGGGGCCTGAGAGTGCAGCGATTTCTGGATCCTGCGGTGCTGGGAGCGATTTCCGGGCTCGATCTTGTCGCCAAGACCGTCGTGGACGGATTCGTCGCGGGGCTTCACCGCTCGCCGGATTTCGGATTCAGCCAGGAATTCGCCGAATACCGCGCCTACACTCCGGGCGACGACCTGAGGCACGTGGACTGGAACGTTTTTGCCCGCACCGAGCGCGCCTACCTGAAGCGTTATCGCGGAGAGACGAACAGCCAGCTGACCGTTCTGCTCGACGCGAGCAACTCGATGAACTACTCCTCCCACGCCGTGAACAAAATGGACTATGCGCGCTTCGCCGCCGCGTCGTTGTTCTATTTGGCGATTCAGAATCAGCGCGACGCCGCGGGACTCATCGTTTTCGACGATGAAGTGCGCAACTACATCCGGCCGTCCACTCGGCACGGCCAATTGCAGCGGCTGATGAGCGGTCTTGAGCTCGCCGAGCCTCGCGCGCACACCGACTTCGGCAAGCCGCTGCACCACTTTCAGGAGTTCCTCAGGCGCCGCGGCATGATTCTGATCCTTTCGGATTTTTACGAGACTCCCGAGAAGATCATCCGCACGATCGAGCCCTTGCGCTTCCATGGAAACGAAGTGGTTCTCTTTCACATCCTCGATCCAAAGGAAATCCGGCCGGACCTCGCCGAGTCCGCTATTCTTGTCGATCTGGAAACGCGAGAGCGGATCGAGGTGACGCCGGAATATACACGCCACGAATACCGCGACAGAATCGACGCGCACATCACGGGACTGCGCGACGGCGCGCGCGCCTCCGGAATGGACTACCATTTGCTGGTAACCGATCAGCCTCTCGACGGCGCTCTCCGCGAATATCTGACCATTCGCCAGGGGAGGAACTGATGGGATTCCTCGCGCCGTGGTTTCTGGCCGGCGCCGCGGCCGTGAGCGTGCCCCTCTATCTTCATTTGCTACGGCGTCACACGACCACGCCCCACCCCTTCAGCTCACTGATGTTTTTCGAGCGGCGGACGCAGAGTTCGATCCGGCACCGCCGCCTGCGATACATCCTGCTGCTCTCGTTGCGAGCGGCTGTTCTGCTGTCGCTGGCGCTCGCATTCGCGAATCCTTATGTCAGCCGGCCGGTGGCGAGCGCAAGCGGGGAAAAGCTCTTGGTGCTTGCGATCGACAACTCGTTCAGCATGCGGGCAGGTTCGCGGCTCGCGGACGCCAAGCGTGAGGCAATCTCGGTGCTCGACGGGCGGAATCCCGCCCAGCGCGCTCAAATCCTCGCGCTTGGCTCGGAGGTCCACGTGCTGACGCAGCCGGAACAAGATTCCTCGGCGTTGCGCGCTGCCGTACAAAGCGTCGAGGCGGGCGACTCGCGAGGCAGTTTCGGCGAGCTGGCACGCGCCGTGAATGGAATGGCTGCGAGCGTGCATACGCCGATCGAGCTGCACCTCTTCAGCGACATGCAGAAATCCGACATGCCCGCGAGCTTTGCGGAATTGGCGCTGCCGTCGAATGTGTCGCTGGTCCTGCACCCGGTGGTGAAGGCTGCGGTCCCAAACTGGACGGTCGAGAGCGTAAACGCCCCTGGTCAAATTTGGGACCCCAAGAAATCCCGTGTCGAAGCAGTGGTGGCAGGATATGACACCCCGGCGGGAACGCGAAATGTTTCGCTGATCGTGAACGGCAAGACTGTCTCGACGCGAAGCGTTGATGTGCCGGCGGCCGGGCGCGCGACCGTGGAATTCTCAGCGCTGGACGCGCCCTACGGCTTCAGCCGCTGCGAAGTCCGCATCGATTCGGACGACTCTCTCCGCGCCGACGACGGATATATGTTCGCGGTCGAGCGCTCCGACCCGCAGCGCGTATTGTTTGTGCATCAGTCGAGCGATTCGCGCTCTCCGACTTACTTTGGCGCGGCGTTGACCGCGGCGGCGGAATCCGCATTTCAACTGGACAGCGAGAGCGTGGAGCGCGCGGCCGGACTGCAACTTTCGCCGTATGCGTTCGTGGTGCTCTCCGACGTGCCGTCGCTGCCTTCGTCGTTCGAGAATGAGCTGCTGCAATACGTGAGCGGCGGCGGCAGCCTGTTGATTGCGGCGGGCGCTTCCTCAGCGCGGCGTTCGAGCGTGCCCGTGATCGGAAACAAAATCCTCAACTCGCACGACTACTCCCGGGACGGAGCCCGCTTCCTGAGCGCGAGCGAAGTCGATCCTTCGCACCCGTCCGTGGCAAAGGCGGGGCGATGGCAGGGCGTGAAGTTCTACTACGCGGTCTTGGTGGATGCGGCGGACTCGCGGGTGATAGCGCGGCTGAGCGACCAGACGCCGCTGCTGCTTGAGAAGAAGATCGGCGAAGGGCGCGCGCTGCTGCTGACCTCGGGCCTCGATAACCTCACGAATGATTTCCCCCTTCATCCCATTTTCCTACCCTTCGTGGAGGAGACCGCCCTCTATCTCTCGGGAACCGAGCGGCGTAGCGGTTCGCGGCTGGTGGATACGTTTCTCGAGCTGCGGACGGCAAAGGAGCAAGCAGTTAGCGTAGAGGTGATCGATCCGGCTGGCCGCAAACCCTTTTCACTGAAAGAAGCCACTTCGGCGCAGTCGTACCAATTGACGCAAGCGGGCTTTTACCAGCTGCGACTCGCCAACGGCCGCCAGGACGTGATCGGCGTCAATGCCGATCGCCGGGAATCCGACCTCGCCGTGATGCCGCCCGACATGCTGGCACTATGGACAGGCCGCACCCACGAACAGGCGCCGCAAACCTCCGCTTCGGGCGCAGGAACAGCGCGAGAAGAAGCGAGGCCTTATAGCTTGTGGTGGTACGCTATGCTCACGTTGCTTGCGGTGGAAGTTGCGGAATCGCTGCTTGCCAGTCGATACTTGGGGATGCAGGGGGACGACACATGAACCCGCGGGAGCAGCTGAATACCTACCTCGAAGCTTTGGAGCGGCGCCTGCGCCTGGGAACTATGCTGCGCGGCGCCGCGGTTCTGCTGGCGGCCGCGCTAACGGCTACCGTCGGTCTGGTGCTCATCATCAATCAGCTCGCGTTCTCCCGCGGGAGCCTCCTTGGCGCGCGTGGAGCGCTGCTCCTCGCTCTGGGCGTCAGCGCGGCTCTCGGCCTCGCGATCCCCTTGTGGAGACTCGACCGGCGCAACGCCGCGGGAAAGGCGGAGAGCGCGTTTCCAAAATTCCAGCAGCGGCTGATCACGTTTGCCGAGCGCGATCCGCAGGGTCGCGAACCTTTCCTCGAGCTGCTGGCCGCGGACACGATGCCGACGGCCAGCGAGTCCGAAGCCGTGCACCTGGTTCCCAGGAACGCGCTTCTAGCCTCGATGGGGATCGGCGCGGCTTCGCTCGGCGTGCTGATCTGGCTAGTCCTCGCCGGACCGGGGTATCTCGGATACGGCGCGGCACTGCTGTGGGCCGGGCCGTCCGAGGGTGTGAGTCCACTCTATGACATTCGGGTGAGCCCCGGCGATGTGACGGTGCGACGCAACGCAGACGAACTTATTACCGCTGAGCCGATCGGTCTGCAGACGGACAGAGTTCGCCTCTACGCACGGTCCGAAAGCGCTTCCAAGTGGGAACGCCTGAACATGCAGCCGCAGCCGGGCGGCTCCGCCTTTCAGTTCACCTTTGCCGGCCTACCCGAGAGTGTCGAATACTACGTCGAGGCCGGCCCGCTGCGCTCGCGCCACTTCAACATCCGCGTGGCCGACCTGCCAGCGATCAAGCAAATTCGCGTGACCTATCACTATCCAGGGTGGACCGGGTTGCAAAATGCAGTTGAAGAGCGCGGCGGAGACCTGCGAGCGATCGAAGGGACAGATGCTTCGCTGGAAATTCTGACGGACCGGCCACTGCGCGACGGGATTCTTGTGGTCGACGATCAGCAGATTCGGCTGACCGGCGGCAAGGAAAACCGGTACGACGCCAACATTCGAATCGAAAAGGACGGAGCCTATCACGTGGCCACGCTCGAGCAAGGCCAGCCCGTCCGCCTCTCCGAAGACTATTTCATCGAAGCCAGCAAGGCGAATCCACCGGAAGTCGCGATCGCGCGGCCCGGCCGCGATTATCAGGCGAGCCCCATCGAGGAAGTCACCGTATCGGCGAGAGCCGCCGATGAATTCGGGCTCCACGACTTCCAGCTTCATTATTCAGTGAACGGCGGCGCCGAGCAGAGCGTGAATCTACTCAAGGGTAAGAGTGAAAAGTCGGCGGACGGCTCGACCGTGCTTCATCTCGAGGATTTCAAGGTGGTGCCGGGCGATATCGTGAGCGTGTATGCGACGGCGAAAGATGCGCGCGCCGAATCGCGCACGGACATGTTCTTCATTCAAGCCGAGCCTTTCGAACGCGAGTTCTCGCAATCTCAGCAAGCCGGAGGAGGCGGCGGAGGCGGTCGCGGTGGAGATCAGTCGGAAATCTCCCAGCGAGAAAAGGAAATCATCGCCGCCACCTGGAAACAGCTCGGCGACAAGGGCGCTACTCCGGAGAAAGCCGCAGAAAACGCGAAATTCCTCTCGGGCGTTCAGGCGAAGTTGCGAGAGCAGGCGCTCTCGCTCGCCGGCCGGCTCGAGAGCCGCGATCTGACCCAGCAGAACGCCGAGTTCAGCGGCTTTCAGCAGGACATGAACGCGGCCGCGGCCGCGATGAGCCCGGCTTCGGAGAAACTACAACAGCGAAAGTGGAACGACGCGATTCCCAACGAACAAAAGGCCCTCCAATACCTGTTGCGAGCCGAAGCGACGTTCCGGCAGATTGAAGTCGCGTTTGGCAACAGCGGCGGAGGCGCCGGGGGCAGCGCCGGACGCGATCTCGCGAGCCTCTTCGATCTCGAACTCGACACCCAGAAGAATCAGTACGAGACCGCGCAGACGGCGTCCTCCGGAAATCAACGCGACGAAGCGATCGATGAAGCGCTCCGCAAGCTCGACGAGCTGGCGCGACGACAGGCCGATCTGGCGGATCAACAGCGCAACAGCTCGGAGGCCATGCAGCAGCGGTGGCAACAGGAGATGCTGCGCCGAGAGACCGAAGAGTTGCAGCGGCAGGTCGAGCAGCTCTCCCGGAATAGCCAACAGGGGTCAGGCACGTCGAGCAACCAATCGAGTGGCAGCTCTTCGAGCTCAAGCGGTTCTCAGAGCGGTTCCGATTCGCGCGCCAGGCAAGCGCTCGACCGGCTCCGGCAGGCCACCGACGACATGCGCCGCGCCGCATCGCAGGGGCAGAGCGAGGCGGACGCCCGCCGCGCCGCCGACCGCTTGCGGGAAGCGCAGGGCTTGCTCAATGGAATGCAGCGCCAAGCGGCTTCAGGGCGGCTGGATTCGATGGCGGGTGAGGCCGATCGCCTTGCCAAGGAAGAGCAGGAGCAGGCCGATCGAATGCAGCGCGCGTTCGGACGCGACGACTCCTCGGGCTTTGAGCAGCGGTATCCGGACGAAGCCCAAATCCAGGAACGAGCGAAGCTGGCGGGCGACCGCCTGCGCTTAGCCGACGAGCTTGCGCGGCTGGAAAAGGAAATGAGAGACGCCGAAAGCGGGCTTGCTGCCAGCGATCGTCCGGCGGCTTCGAAACTTCGCGACGCACTTGGCCAATTGGATGAATCCGATCTGGAGACTCGCATCCAAAGAAGCGCGGATCGGCTGCGAACCGGAATAAATCCCTACCGGAATTCCGGCGAGGCGGAGATTGCCACGGGGCTTCAGCGCCTGAGCGACCAGATCCGCCAGGCCCAACAGGCGCTCGGCAGTGGACAGCAACACGGCTCCGAAAGCGCGATCAATCAAGTGGAGCGCCTGCGAAGCCGGCTCGAATCACTCGACCGAGGATTCAATCCCGGTAACGCTCTTGGCGGACGACAAGGGCGGACGAATTTAGGCGCGCGGACGGGCGCGCCGGGAGATCGAACCGGGGCGCCGGGGCTGGGCACGACGATCGACAACGGCTTTTACGGAAATAATCGAGACGGCTATCGTGGCGGCCGCAACAATTGGTCGATCGATACGGGCAATAACTCGACGGCCGGCCCGAGAACCACCGCGCCAGCGAATACGACCACGGCCGGTACCGATCCCGAGCGCACATACGAACAGGGAATGAATGATTTGAACCAGCTTCGCCAAGCGGTGGAGACCGACCCAGAGACGCTGCGTCAGGTCCAGGAACTGATTCGCGAAATGCAGCGCCTGGACCCGAAGCGATTCCCGGGCAATCCGGAACTTGTCGAGCAGCTCCACACGCAAGTGCTCAATGACGTGGACAAATTAGAATTGCAGTTGCGGCGCAAGGTGGATGATCAAGAGTCCGGACAAGTGCGCAGCGGCGATTCCCTTCCCGTGCCGCCCGGCTACCAGGAAGCCGTTGCGGAATACTTCCGACGACTAAGCAAGCGGCCGTAGATCGTGGGACGCTTTCACGCAAAACTTCAAACGTGTCGAGCGATCGCCTGAATGCAGTCCTTCTTTGCCAAAGATCCGCCGCAATCAATCGACTCGTTCTCGATGCGGGTTGACAGAGATTGCCTGCGGCCATAACATCTTCGCCATCGTCGTATTCCTCGATTGGGCCCGGCGGTGGCAGGCGGGCCGTAACTTAGGCTGGACGTCCAAGGGCTCCGGCCGGCAAGCGATCTGACGGGATTTGGACATACGGGAGGGTCGGGTGCGTCTTCTATTGGTTGAAGACGAGAGAAAGGTCGCGAGCTTCATCGCGCGTTCGCTGCGCGAGAATTCCTATACGGTCGACGTAGCCGAGAGCGGCGAGAAGGCCTTGAGTTTGGTTTCCCGCTCGAATTACGACCTGGTCCTGCTGGATGTCCGGCTGCCAAAACTGAGCGGAGTAGAAGTGTGCCGGGAAATCAGGGAGGCCGGCCTGGAGATGCCGGTGCTGATGTTGACTGCACGGAGCCTGGTGGAACAGCGGGTCGAGGGACTCGACGCCGGCGCGGATGACTACCTGACCAAGCCATTTGCTCTTGCCGAACTTCATGCGCGTGTTCGCGCGCTCACACGTCGGGGTTTTCACAAGGGCGGCCCCAAGCTGCAGATCGCCGATCTCGAGCTCGACCGGCCGAAGAGGATCGTCAAGCGGGGGACGTCGCAGGTTCAGCTGACGCTAAAGGAATTCGCGCTTCTCGAACTCCTGATGATGCGTTCTCCCGATGCCGTGCTGCGCTCCGAGATCATCGAGCACGTCTGGTCATACGGTTTCGACACGGAAACGAATATCGTAGAGGTCTACATCAACCGCCTGCGCCAGAAGATTGATCAGGAGCACGCGGCAAAACTGATTCAAACTGTCCGAGGCACGGGCTATCGAATCGCTGCATTGGAGCGTTGAGTGATGAAGGGCCAATCACTCCGATTCCGCATGATGCTGCTGTTCTGTCTGGTGGTCGGCGTCTTCCTTCTCAGCACCTACGCAATCATTTATTCGATATTTGCGCGTGAACTCCGGCTTCAGCTCGATCGGCGGCTCAGCGAAGCCGGGGTGCCGATGGTGGCAGACCTCGCGGCCAATGCTCCGGAAGAAGACGTCTTTCGGCTCGACTTGCCCGATGAATACCTGGAACTGGTTGACGGGTCCGGGGCGACGCTGAACATGTCTCCGAACTGGCGCGAGCATCCGATCGATATCGGTCCCCCCGGATTCTCGACTGACGAGCCGACATTTCGCACGGTGCAAGGCCCCGGTGGCCAGATGCGTGTGGAACTGATCCCGTTTCGACTGGTGAATCGGCGGGTCGCGCTGGCGATCGCCGGGCCGACACGCGACATCGATATCGCGCTCGATCATTTTCGGAAGGTGTTGTTGATTCTTCTCCCGCTGAGCCTGCTGTTGATGGCCGCCATTTCCGCGTGGTACGTGGGCCGGAGCCTTTCACCGATCGCCGAGCTGACGGCGCAAGCCGCGCGGTTGACGCGAGTCGTCTCGACGCCCGGTCAGGTCGACGTGGACACGCCCAGGTTGGTGTCCGGCTCGCATGACGAGCTCGGACACCTGGCCGCGACGTTCAACGAGCTCTTCGCGCGTGTGGTTGCGGCGTTCCAGCAACTGCGGCAGTTCGTGTCGAACGCCTCCCACGAGCTGCGCACGCCGCTCTCCGTTCTTCAGGGAGAAACGGAATTGCTGCTGGCCGAGCGGAGGGAACCTGAGGACTATCAGAAAACCCTGAAGGTCATCCACGGCGAACTGCGGCACTTGAGCCGGATCGTCGAAGGACTCTTCACGCTGTCGATGGCCGACGCCGGCCAGCTTCGAGTTGCGAACGACGCGCTCCACATGAACGAGGTCCTGGAGGAGGCCTGCGAAATTGCCGTGCCTCTGGCGCGCTCCAAAGGTATCTCGATCGATCAGAACCTGCAGCCGGAGATTGCGTCGACCGGGGACGAATCATTTCTGCGCGATCTCTTTCTGATCTTTCTCGAGAACGCGGTCAAGTACTCGCCGCCGAACACGCGAATCCAAGTCAATCTCAGCCGAGTGAACGGTTCCGCGCGAGTCCAGTTCCAAGATCAGGGCATCGGTATTCCCCCGGAACACCTCCCCCATATCTTCGAACGTTTTTATAGGGCCACGGGACCGGACCCCGTAGAAGCGCGCAGCGGCGGCCTGGGGCTGGCAATCGCCCAAGCGATCGCCAACGCTCACGGCGGCAGGATCGAGTGCGAAACGGTTCCGGGACGCGGCTCCACGTTCACCGTGACCTTGCCTGTACTTGGCCAAAATGGCTCTCCGGTCGCGTAAGCGGCGCGAATCCCCTTGCCGCTGTCGGGATTAACAAGAATTAATCATCGATTCAGGCGCAATCCCCCCCGATTTGGATACGCTAGACTGTATGCATCGGCGCGGGGCGAGGTGGCAGGTAAGCTCTAACCCTGCCGTTTGCCGGAACGAATTGTGTTTGCGGGCGACGGCCATCAAGCGACCTTGAGCCGCGGAGCGGGGTCAGAGCGGCTCGAAAAGATGCAACCTTGGAGCTGCTCCCGACCGGATGCCTAATTCTTATCTTCGCCGTACTCGCGGCCGGGCGAATTGGACGACCGCGATCCAGTTCAAGCGCCCCAGGATGACCTTTGCGTCTCGGCTGCATGTCGAGACGCCAGGGCGGGAGTCGGGTTACCCTTGTCAGGAGGACGCGATCGAATCGACGCATCCGGTATCCCGCGGTCGGAGGTGCCTGTTTCTGGATATCGCAGGGCGGAAATTGAGCCGCCAGCGAATATTCAGAACCCATCGGTTTGCTTGTGTTTAGAGCCGAGGGCTCTTTGCAGCAGGTTGTTTGTCTCGAGGGTTTTGGGCGAAGAAGCTCTCAGGGATGGAACAGTGAAGCCAAACCATCTGCTCATTTGGCCGGCGCTGCTGGGCGCTACACTTTGTGCCCCTGTGCGGGCGCAGCAACCGCCACAAAAGCTGACGGTCGCCGGAGCGATCGACCTGGCTGAGAAACAGAACCTGGATCTCGCCTCAGCCCGAGCGCGGCGGGCCGTGGCCGCGGCGGGAGTCCGCATCGCCGGAGAGCGCCCCAACCCGACGCTGAGTTTCGGTGCGTCGCGGGACACGCCGCACGAGACCGCGCTGATCGATCAGCCGATTGAGCTCGGACCGAAGCGAGGGAGGCGGATCGAGGTGGCGCGGCAGGAAGGCGCATTGACGGAAACAGACATTTCGAATCTCGAAAAGCAGGTGCGCCGAAGCGTTCGGGACGCGTATTACGGGCTGGCCCACGCCCGGGGCGTCACCTCGCAGCAGGCCGAGGCTCTGAGGCTCGCCGAGCGGCTTCACGATATCGCCAAAGCTCGCTTCGATGCCGGTGATATTCCCCAGCTGGAAGTAACGCAAGCGGAGCTGGAATCCGCGCGCGCGCGAGCGAGTTTTCAAGTGGCGCAACAGGAGGAGCGGGTGGCGCTCAGCGATTTCAACGCGCTGCTGAACGAGCCTGCAGCCACCGATTGGGATCTGGGCGACGCGTTCGGCTCGCCTCCACCGGCACTCTCGCTCGAGGATCTGCTTTCGCGCGCGGCGAAGGCCAACCCGGAGAGCGCTTTGATCACCCAGGAAGAAAAGGTAGAACAAAGCCGCAAGGCCCTGCTCGAGTCAGAGCGTATACCCAATCTCGGTCTCCAGTTCGGATCCGATCTGAATTCGCCGAGCTCCATGCCGAACGGAGGGGGATTCCAGGCGGGACCACGGGGGCAACTCTCGATGGAGCTGCCGATTTTCTCGCACAATCAAGGAGAGATTGCACAGTCCATCGCAAACGTGCGCGCGCTCGAGGGTGCGCTGGCCGCGGCGCGGCGTGCGGCGGACGCGAGAGTAGAGTCGGCTTATCTCGATCTGGAAGCTCGGAAGGCCCAGGCGCAGTTGTATCGCGAGACGTTGCTGCCGTCTTCCCGCCAGCTCGAGGAGATGGCCGAAGAGAGCTACCGCGCGGGCAAGGCGAATATCCTGACCGTGCTGGGCGCGCAGCGCGACGTGCAACAGGTCGAACGCGAATACCTGGACAGTCAGCTCACTACGGAGACTGCATTTTCGCAATTGGAGGAGGCGGTGGGCGCACCGCTCGAGTGAATGAGATCCGCGTCGAGGTTTGAACGTATCCGAATCCTGCAGGTGTGCCTCCCGGCGGCTCTCTGCGCGGTTGCCATCGCGGGCTGCTCTCATCCCTCCGCGGATGAGGGCGCCGACGGCGCGACAACCAAGGCTGAAGTGACGCTTACGCGGGTTGAGCGCGCCGACATTTCGGCCAAGGTTTCGCTGACGGGCACGGCCGCCGCTCCCCTGAACCAGGACGTGCGCGTCAGCGCTCTCGTCGCCGGGCGAATCGCGGAGCTGAATGTGGCGGAAGGCGATCGCGTGCACGTGGGCGAGGTGATGGCGAAGCTCGATGACCGTCCTTACCGCGATCAGCTACGGCAGGCCCAGGCGGCCGCCCAGCAAGCCAAGGCCAATCTCGAGAATGCGCAGCTCACGCGCAAGCGCAACGAGGACCTTTTCCAGCGGGGCATCGCGGCTCGCAAGGATCTCGATGATGCGCGAACCCAGGAAAGCGTCGCGACCTCTGCGATGAACCAGGCCGAGGCTGCGCTTGAGCTGGCGAATTTACAGGTGGCCCGGTCGGAGATTCACGCGCCGCTGGACGGCGCTGTGGTGAAGCGGTTCGTCAGCGTGGGTGAACAAGTCGACGGCACGGCCGCGCAGCCCATTGTCGAGGTCGCAAACCTCCGCGACGTGGAATTCCTGGCGAATTCACCCGCAATGTATCTCTCGAAGATGCACCCGGGAGAACCCGTTAACGTAACGAGCGAGGCCGTGCCCGGCAAGAGATTTCCCGGTCGCGTCGTGGCGATTTCGCCGGCCGTCGATCCTGCGACTGGAGTAGGGCTCGTCCGTATTCGCGTGCCGAATACGGACGGGCTGCTTCGCCTGGGAATGTTTTTGACCGCCGAGACCGCTGTCGACACGCATGCTCACTCGCTGGTGGTTCCGCCCGAAGCCGTTTATCGCGACCAATCAGGCGAACCCCGCGTTTTCATCGTGAACCAGACGACCGCAACGGCGACGCCAGTAACGCTCGGAATCGAGACGAAAGATCGCGTCGAGCTTCAGGCGGGCGTGAGAGAGGGAGACACGGTGATCCTAACCGGCGGATACGGCCTCGGCGACAAGGCGCAAATCCAGGCGAAGTCCCGCTGAGAACGATGAACGTCGTCCGCTTCTGCCGCGAGAATCGCTATGCCGTCTACCTGATCACCGTATTTCTTACGGTTGCAGGATTGGTTTCTGTCTTCCAGCTTCCCAGCAACATTTATCCGGAACTGAATTTTCCGCGCATCGTGGTTCTCGCGCACGCGGGCGATCTGGCGCCGGATACGATGTTGCTGACGGTCACGCGGCCGATCGAGGAGGCGGTGAGCACCACGCTCGGCGTGCGGCGCGTCGACTCTAAGACCATTCGCGGCAACACGGAGATTTCGCTCCTCTTTCAGCCGGACGCGGACATGCAGTATTCGCTGCAACTGGTGCAGGCTCGCGTAAGCGAAGCTCGCGGTTCGATGCCTCCTGACGCGGAAATCCAAGTCGAGCGCGTCTCTCCGGCCGTGTTTCCCGTCCTCAGTCTCATCCTGAACGGCAACGTGGTGGACGCGGACCTGCGCGATGATGCCTTTTACATTCTGCGCCCACTTTTCAGCCGCGTGCCGGGCGTGGGGGCGATTCAGGTCCAGGGAACGGATACCCGCGAAGTTTCCGTGATCGTCGATCCGCAGAAAATGCTCGCGCACCGGTTGTCGCTGGTGGACATCTCCAACGAGCTGCGCGACACGAATCAGGTTACCTCCGTGGGGCGGCTCTCGAAGGACTACTCGCAGTATCTGGTTCTCACGGCAAGTCAATTTGTCAATCTGGACGACATCCGCAATACCGTCGTCGCCGTGGACAACGGTACACCGATCCGCGTTCGCGATCTCGCGGACGTCCGCTACGGAGTGGCGGACCGGCAGACGTTGATCACCGGCAATGGCCAGCCTGCGGCACTGATCAACATCACTCGCCAAATCGGCGGAAACATCCTCCAACTGGCGCAACAGATAAAAGATCAAGTCCGGAATCTAGGCTCGGCGATCCCGAAGACGTTGCATATTTCCGTTGTGTATGACCTTGCCGAATTTGTCTCCGAAGCCATGGCAAGCGTGCGTGACGCCATCATCATCGGCGCAGTGCTGGCCGTACTGATTCTCTTCGTTTTCCTGCGCGACGGTCGAACGACGCTCGTTGCCGCCACGTCGCTGCCGCTTTCCGTGATCGGGACGTTCTACTTTCTAAAAATCTTCGGCGGCACGCTCAACCTCATGTCCCTGGGAGGCTTGGCGATTGCGATCGGGCTCATCATCGACGACGCGGTGGTGGTAATCGAGAACATTTACCGTCATCTCGGCCTGGGCGAGTCGCAGGAAGTCGCGGCGGAACGCGGCACGGGCGAGCTCATCGGGGCGGTGGTCGGCTCGACGGCGACGACGCTGATTGTGTTCTTGCCGTTGAGCCTGCTCAAAGGAGTGGTCGGTGAATTCTTTTCGGCGCTCTGCCTGACCCTCGGTGTGTCGGTCCTTTTGTCTCTGGTGTTCGCCGTGGTCCTGATTCCGCTGCTGTCGCAGCGATACCTCACCGGCTCGACGCATCGCACGGAAATGGCCAGCCGGTTCATCGGGCCGGTCAACCGCGTGTATGAAAAGGTGGTGCGCTGGTCGCTGAATCATCGCGGGACCGTGGCGTGGTCTGCGCTCGGCTGTGTCGTGCTGGGCGTCCTTCTCTTCACGCAGCTTGACACCGGCTTCCTGCCGGAAATGGATGAAGGCGGCTACGTTCTCGACTACCGCACCGAAGCCGGCACGTCGCTCGATGAAACGAATCGAATTCTTCAGCAAGTGGAGCAGCGTGTGGCCAAGATGCCGGAGACCGCGGCGTTTTCGCGGCGCACCGGAGCGGAACTCGGCCTGTACGCCACCGAGCAGAACACCGGCGACATCCTCGTGAAGCTGAAGCCGCGCTGCCGCTGGCCGATGACCTGGATCGGATGTCCCGCGAGCGAACGCAAGCGCGGCGCCGAAGAGGTAATGGACGACATGCGCGCGCAGATCACGCAGAACATTCCGGGCATCGATGTCGAGTTTACTCAAATCCTTCAGGACATGATCGGCGACCTGGAAGGCTCGCCGGAGCCAGTGGAGGTTAAAATCTTCGGGAACGACATGGGCACGCTCGAACAAGTGGCCAAAGAAGTCGGCCCCCGGCTCGAGAAAATTCAGGGCGTCGTGGATTTCAAAGGAATTCAAAAGGGCAATCCCGAAATCCTCTTTCACGTGGATCCGACGCTTGCAGGCAGGGCCGGCCTGACGGCCGATCAGGTGACTCAGCAGGTGAGCGCGGGGCTGCTGGGCCTAACCGAAACGCAACTGCGCGAGGCAGACCGGACCGTGGACATCCGCGTGCGCTTTCCCGACGCGTTCCGCTATATCTATTCCGACGTCCAGCAGTTTCCCCTGCTGACGCCAACGAAACAGATCGTACCCCTTTCTTCGTTGGCGCAGGTGGAGCAGGTTCACGGGGACAATCAATTGTTGCGGGAAAACCAACGACTGATGGTTTCGCTGACCGGACGGCTGGAGAATCGCGATTTAGGCGGAGCGATCGGGGACGTCCAAAAACTGATGGACAGTGTTGCGCTGCCGACGGGAACGACGTACGAAATCGGCGGTCAGTACGAGAGTCAACAGAGCTCCTTCCACGACTTGCTCTACGTTCTGGGTCTCGCGCTCGGCGCCGTTTACATCGTCCTTGTGATTCAGTTCCGCGCATTCGCGCCAGCGCTGATCATCCTTTCGGCGGCGCCGCTGTCACTGGTTGGCGTCTTCGCCATGTTGCTGGTGACGGGAACCGCGCTGAATGTTTCCTCATTCATGGGAATCATTTTGATGGTCGGGCTGGTGGTGAAAAACGGAATCATTCTTTTCGAGTACGTGCGGAAGCTCCTGGAAGAAGAAAAGATGCTTCTTGCCGAGGCGCTTGTCGCCGCGGGTAAGATTCGCATCCGGCCAATCCTGATGACCACGCTCGCCACCTTCTTCGGCCTGCTGCCTCTTGCGCTCGGGATCGGCTCTGGGGCGGAACTACAAAGGCCGCTCGCGCTGGCCGTTATCGGCGGACTCCTGCTCTCGACGTTTCTCACCCTGCTCGTGATGCCGGTACTCTATTCCCTGATCGAACACAGATCCAACGAGGCATGAGCGGCGTCCAGATGGACAGGAGCGTGCGGCGGAATGGCGGCTGCGACGAACTTGACACGCCCGGTGTTTTGGTTTTATCTAGCGCGCATGAAAAAACACCTTTTGTTGTGGACTCCGCTCGCAGTTCTCCTTTCGTGCTTGCCAATGGTCGCACAGGAGCCGGTCGTTGGCGTCGCCAACCCTGAATCCCTCTTCACCAGCCCCGATCCGAAACTGAATGCCAATAAGCAAGCGGCGCTGCACATCATGCGCGACCTGCTTGAGGCGAATCATTGGGACGAGGCCGGCAAATACATCACGACTCGATACATCCAACACAATCCTAATGTGGCGTCAGGACTCGAGGGTGTGGTGAAGTACTTCACGGCCACGCGCAAGCCATCGCCGATTCCCGAACACATGAAAACGGAGATCGTGGCAGTCGTTGCGGAGGGAGACTACGTGATCGTGGTCAGGCCGCGGGAATACACCGACCCGCGGAACCCATCGAAGAAATACACGACGACGTGGTTCGATATGTGGCTCATGAAGGACGCCAAGGCGGACGAGCACTGGGACGGCGCACTCATCAATCCGCCTGCGCCGCCAAAAAGCAACTGATTTCCCGACGCGCGTCGCTGTTGATCAGTTATGCCGGGAGGCTACCGGACCCGCTAAGCCAGCGACCCAGCCGCGTACCGCTCGAAGGCATTAGAATCCGTTCGGGCGAGCCGGTGGAGCCGAAGGCGGAGCGGTTCTGCACGGTGTCGGATTCCATTTGGATCCGTCCGGTTCGAGCTTGAACTGCGCCGTGGTTATGAACCGGGCGGTCAAGTACTGCGGGTCTTCCACCACTCCCGTGACGACCAGATAGCTTTGATCGTTGAGGTCGAAGCGGTCGAAATACTCCGTCAACACGGCATTTCCGCTATATGGCACACCGTTCTTGCGCAAGTAGCCGGGTCGCATGTGCGTGGTCACAACCTTGAGGCTCCCGGAATTCGGCGGCAAGAGCCCGCGAACCGGAAAGCCGAAGCCGCGAAACTGCATCTGCTTCTCCCAGGACGCCATGGAATCTCCCTGCCACTGACGTTCGCCACCATCCCATTTGGAGCCGTCGAAGTGCAGAAGTCGCGTTTGCATGCCCGCGTCCGCATCGATCTCGAGGGTGCGATCGTCGGCCCAGACAATATGAAGGCGCTCCGGCAGGTGCATGATTCCGGCCGCGCCAAACGGCCTGCACTGGTTTCCGTCGGCCTCGTCTTTCGCCAGGTCCCAGGCGGCTGCCACGCGGCGCCCTTCGGCGCTGAGGGGAACAAAGGAGTAGTCCCCTTTGGGCGGCGTCATCATCCGCCATCGCCACTCGTCGTTAATGATCGAAACCCAGTACCCGGTCAGGTCAAGCAAGGCCGCCGCCTTCGGCGTCTGCGCTGGCGGAGGCTGCCCCCCGTCGCGGCCTCCCGCTTGGGCAGCCACTCCACGGTGAAATGCGCCTACGGCCAGCAGCAGCCAACTCGAAACCAGACACGACCGTACAATGCGCCTGCAAAGATTTCGCAGTTTCATCATCGACCTTCGCCCGACCCCGCGGCCTTCTGCCCTTGCTGATTTTTCGCTTTGGACAGGTCCCGATAGACCGCCTCGACGAACATTTCCGTGGTCCAAGGACCGGTATCCGCGCCGTAGATGCCGTCGTAGTCGAGGGTCGGCTTCGTAGCCTTCACCTGCTCCAGTGTTTTGCCTTTCTTGACGAGGTCTTCGACGCGATCCCGGATGATTGTGACCATGTCCCGGTAATCGGAGATGACGGCACGGTCGCAGAGGCGCCCGTGGCCGGGGACCACGTAGGTCCCGCCCTCCTCGGACGCTCGCGGGACCAGCAGCTCAATTACGCGATTGAGCGCGTCGATTTCGCCACTAATGCTGCCGCCTCTCTGCGTGTCAATCACCGGGTAGTGCTCGGGCGCAAAAATGTCACCCACGCTGACCACATCGGATCGTCGAAAGAAAGCAATACTGTCGCCGTCGGTGTGCGCCGCGTGCGGATGCTCGATGATCACCGGCTCGTCATTGAACAGGTCCCACCTATCGTTGTCATAGGTATCGGTGGGCCACAATACCTCTGGAACTGCGGTACCCTTTCCAACCGGCGTGGTCATCCTGTCGAGCACGCGAAGGTGGGCGACGATGGATGCTCCCGGCTGCTCACCGGCAAGACCGGTATTGTAGTGGCCCGCTTGCGCGAGTGCTTGATTGCCGCCGGTGTGGTCGTCGTCCACGCTCGTATTTAGGATGAACTCGATGGGCTTTGGTGAAAGAGTTCGAATCGCGGATAATACCTGCCCGCTCATCTTCGAGACCCCTGAATCCACGAGCACGATAGCTTCGTCACCCACTTGGACTGTGATATTCGCACCGGCGCCGACGAGCATGTAGACCCTGCCCTGCACATGCAGTAAGTGGACATCCGACTTGTCGCCGTTTTGATCCTGCTGCGCGGAGACGTGGCCGAGCGCCGTTAACAGGACAGCGAGCGCGAGGATCGCGCAGTTAGCGGTCGCTCGAGCCGGGGCGTATCGGTAACGCTTCATTGGCGCGCCGCCGGTTGTTTTGGTTTGGGCGGCGGTGGCGGCGGCAGGGTGGCCAGTTTCTTCATATATTCCGGATACATCGTTTCCGCGCCGCCGCGGGCGGCCTCCACGGGAATCCCAAATCTGGTCGGGAACTCGGTAAGCCATTCGTTGGTGCCGGGCAAGTGATGCGGCACCCAGCCTCTGGGTTTATCGACTTCGTGTTTGGGTATGCAATTGTAGGAAGTGAGGTTGTAACCCGGATTCAGTGCCCAGTGTTCAGTGCGAACCAGTGGTTCGGTGAGGTAAACGGGATCATTCACGATCGAGACGATCGTCAGGAAATCACCGTGGCGAATGAAGTATTCGACCGCGTTGGCCTTATCGCTGCGCGCTAGCCCGTTACGTCGGAGCCATCCCTCTTTAAGGTCCGTCGTAATCACTTGCAGCTTGTCGCCTACCCACTTTCCGGTCGAGAACCCCGCCCAGGTTTGGGCCGCGTATGCGGGTGGACGCGGACGCCCATCCATATAGATCGTTCGCTCGACGCCCAGGACAAACACCATGGTGTGCCATGCGGTGATCTCTTTCGTAAGGGGATCCACGTCCGGCCAGATCCGCAGGCCGCCGGGCGCTCGAAACGCGTAATCGGCCGGGTGCGGCTCACACTCATGCTCCTCCTGGTCCCACTTTTCCGCCGTCCAACTGTCGGCTCTCATGCGCTCTGCATCGTTGATCGGCAGGCCGGTGTAGTCGCCGATATCCGGGTCGGTCGTGTTATCGGGTCCCGCGGTCTGGCTCCACTCGCCGGACAAGTCAACTTGTCCGCGCGCACATGGAGGCATGAATGCCACCGCGGAGAGAAGCATGGGCGTCAGAATCATTCCTCGGCGGGCGAATAACATGGTTTCCCTCCCTACGAGTCAGGGCAGCAACGACTTAAATCGGGCCCAAAGTGGCGCAGAATCACTCAGACTCTGCCGGCCGATTTCCAAGTCACCAAACGCAGGACGAAACCATCGATCGAGTCGCGTTTTGGTCGCCCTGTGAGTATGAGAGTCTACATCACAGCTGTCGAACGCGGAACCCAACTCGTTGGAGCCAGGGTGTGCTGCGTATGCAGATCGTCCTAATTGTCAACGCCCATAAACCAACATGCGGAAGGTGCCGGGAATCGGAGTCGGCCGCGCCTGGGGCCGCTCCGCATTCGGCGCGGGCGGCGGGCTGAAATCCGCGGTGTCGACGATCAGGTTGTGCGTTTTCGTATCGAGTCCCATCGTCTTGGCGCCGAATTCGGTCTTGACGGTGTCGACGACGCTGAACTGATCGGGCGAGTCTTCATGGAAGATGTGAATCATTCCCTCTCGAGTGGAGACAAAGAGCATGCCGGTCTCGGGTTCATAGACGCTTGCGTCTGCGCCAGCGCTAATCGGGAACGATTGAATGACTTTACCGTTGTCCGCGTTCAGGACGACCAGCATCTGCGGATTGCGGCCCGTGCTGAACAACCGGCGATGCTTGCGGTCCATTGCAAGCGCTGTAGGTCTGCCTGCGGGCGCGACCGGCCACCGCGATTTGATGGTAAGACTGTGGGAATCGATCGCAATCACTTGATTCTTGTCTTCCATGTTGCCGTAGATTGTTCCCTTCCCGTCCGCGACGGCGAACTCAGGGGCGCCGCCGAGCTCGAAGGTCTTTACGACCGCGCCGCTCATTGCATCGATCGCCGTTGAGGTCCGGCTATCGCCGTTCATCGAAAAAACGCGGCCGGAGGCCGGATCGAACAGGATGCTATCCGCGTCGGGATCGGCCTTCGCCTCGCCGGTCACCTGGAGGGTCTTGAGATCAAAGATGAAAACCTTGCCCTGCACGCCGTCGCTGATGAAGCCGCGCCCGAACTTATCGGCCAGCGCGACTCCATGGACAAGTTTCAAGCCCGCGATGTTGCCGATAACAGCGCCAGTGTCGGCATCTACAACTTTCACTTCGGTCCCGTGCGATAGATAGACGCGGCGCGCTGCAGAGTCGACCGTGATGTAGTCGAAATACTCGCGAGTGCTACCCGCTGCCGGTCCGAACGTATATTTCTTGACGAGGTGGTAGCCGTTCGCCGGAGGATGTGCCGCTGCAAGACCGCAAGACAGCAGGAGCGCCAACGGCGCGCTGAAGCGATACAATCGGGAATTGCTCATGGAGTCCTCCGCGACCTGCGCTCGCATCTTACGCTCATCGTGAAAGATTAGGCAATCAACACGACGCCAGATCTGTTAGAGAGAAAACAGTCGTTCCGCATTGGTCTGAAAAAGCTTCTTCTTGTCGGCATCACTCAAGGGAAAGTCGTCGGTCAGAGTGACTTCTTCGATTTGAAACTGGTAAGGGTAGTCCATCGCGTAAAGGACGCGGTCCATTCCAAGCACGGATTGCGCCATCAGGATCGCGGGCGCCCATGGAACGCCGCTGGTGGTGATGTAGATATTGCGCCGCATGTATTCGCTCGGCCGCATTTTGAGCCTGGGCATGAACGATTTTCGGTTGTGTTCCTGCATGTAGTCGAGCCGGTACAGCCAGTAGGGCAGGGCCTCGCCCGCGTGCCCGATGACGATCTTGAGATTCGGGAAACGATCGAGCGCTCCACTGGTAATGAGCGCGAGGGTGTGCAAACCGACCTCGACACCGAAGCCGTAGAGCGCCCTCTCCATCCCGCGCTGCAGGAACGGCTGAAGCATTTGCGGCGATGGCTCCCGGGGATGGATGTATACCGGAGCGTTAAGGGCCTCCGCGGCCTCGAAGATTTCCCAGAATTTCGGGTCATCGAGGTATTCGCCTTCGGTGTGTGAGTTAACCACAGCACCCTTGAGGCCGAGACTCTTCATCGACCGATCGAGTTCCTTGGCAGCCGCTTTCGGATCCTGCGGCGCGATGGCAGCGAGCCCTGCAAAACGGGTGGGGTATTTGCGGATAGCGTCGGCAAGCTGATCGTTGGTTGACGCGGCCAGAGAGCTTCCTGTGGCGGCGTCAAAGACTTGAACACCGGGCGCCGTGAGCAGAAGCAGCGCAACATCAATTCCACTAGCGTCCATATCCTTGATGCGCCCTTCACCCATGTCCATCAGCCGTGCGACGAGCAGATTGCCGCCGCTGCCTTCTCCGCTGCGGCCGCCGCCGCTGGTTCCGCCTCCCCACATGCTGGCGAGACCAGGGTGCGCATATCGATTGCTTTCGATCGTCTTGCGATACATTTCAAACATTTCCGCAGGGCCCCAGGCCTCTTCAGTGGCGATCCGCTTGTAAGGTACCTTGCGAGGCTTTGTGGCGCTCTCATTGCCCGCAGGCATGCTGATCTGGGCGCCGGCCGCCTTCAGCCAGCTGGCAACCGCAGCGTAGGACGCCGCCGCAGACTTGAAGAATCGTCTCCTGTCCATCGGCATGGTTTCCCTCCGCCGTACAAATACGCCCATCGCGGTTTTTAGGCAACCACGAAACGGGCTCACCAGAATGCGAGCGGAGAATGCCATCGTGCCGCGAAAGACTACACGGCGCGGAGATAGGTACGAGCCAGTGAGGGAATCGCGTCAAGCGCTGCACAGTATCCGCGCGGTAACTCCTTGCATTAGTCGCAGTCAAGTGTTAGTTAGTATCGCACTTCGAGACTCGAGATTGCGTGGGCTCGAATGACTCGAGAGCATCGAGGGGCGTGACTCGTACGTCTCCGTGGCCTTCGAAGCCGCGATCGGCTCACCGCGCACTCGTGATAGGAACGTGAATCGTGGCTAGCTATATCGGGGCAATCGACCAGGGAACCACGAGCACGCGCTTCATTGTGTTCGGTCGCGATGGAAAGATCGCCGCCGTCGCTCAGAAGGAGCACGAACAGATCTATCCCAAGCCCGGATGGGTGGAGCACGATCCGGAAGAGATTTGGCACAGGACGCAGGAGGTAATTTCGATCGCGATGCAAGAGAGCCGGCTTCGCGCGACGGACCTTGCCGCGATCGGCATCACCAACCAACGCGAGACAACAATCGTATGGAATCGCAAGACCGGTAAGCCGGTCTGCAACGCTTTGGTTTGGCAGGACACACGCGTCGAAGGGGCCGTCGCCGAGTTCCAGGCCGACGGCGGACAAGACCGGTTCCGCAAACAGACGGGCCTACCGCTTGCCACTTATTTCAGCGGCCTGAAGATACGCTGGATTCTCAACT
Organism: Candidatus Acidiferrales bacterium; assembly: GCA_035279445.1. Taxonomy (GTDB): domain Bacteria; phylum Acidobacteriota; class Terriglobia; order Acidiferrales; family UBA7541; genus Palsa-295. The sequence goes on from DATEHV010000025.1 coordinate 172,602, forward strand.
ATGTACCGGGCGCGCGCGAGCAAGCCGAAGCCGGCGACCTGCTATTCGGCAACGTAGATACATTTCTAGTGTGGAAGCTGACGGGAGGTCCTCAAGGCGGAATTCACGTCACCGATGTGACGAATGCAAGCCGGACTCAATTGCTCAATCTTCAAACACTCACCTGGGACAACGACATCTTAAAGGTCTACGGGATTCCGAAAATCATGCTGCCCCGGATCCGCTCGAGCAGCGAGGTGTACGGAACTGCCCAATTGACATCCATCAAGGATGTTCCGATTGCTGGAATCCTTGGCGATCAGCAGGCGGCGCTTTTCGGCCAGACGTGTTTCCAGCCTGGCGAGGCGAAGAACACTTATGGGACCGGATGTTTCCTCCTGATGAACACGGGCATTCAGCCCGTGCAGTCGAACTACGGTTTGCTGACTACGTTGGCATACCAGCTTGGCAGCGAGCCGGCCCGATATGCTCTTGAGGGCAGCATCGCGATTACGGGCGCGCTGGTTCAGTGGCTGCGCGACAACCTCGGACTCATAGAAAAGAGTTCTGACATCGAGGCGCTCGCCCGCTCCGTGAACGACAACGGCGGCGTCTACTTCGTTCCCGCTTTTTCCGGCTTGTACGCGCCGTACTGGAAGGCGAGCGCACGAGGATTGATTGCCGGATTGACGCGCTACGCGAATAAGGGGCACCTGGCCCGTGCGGCCCTCGAAGCCACAGCCTTTCAAACACGCGAAGTAGTGGAGGCCATGGCGATGGATTCCGGAATCCAGCTCAACGTACTTCGCACGGATGGGGGCATGGTCGAAAACAATCTGCTCATGCAATTCCAAGCGGACATCCTGGACCGGCCGGTTGTACGGCCGGTGGTTAAGGAAACGACGGCGCTCGGGGCCTCTTACGTCGCAGGCCTGGCGGTCGGTTTCTTCAAGGATCTTGAGGAATTGCGAGCGCACTGGGCTGTCGAACAGACCTGGAAGCCCCAGATGGCGGAATCCGTAAGAGAGAGATTGTATCGGACGTGGAAGAAGGCCGTAACGCGTTCGTTCGATTGGGTGGACGAGGTCGGCGAAGACGCCGAGGGCTCCAGGACCCACGCAGCGAATAGGCAGGCCTGAAATGAGGAGCAAATAGAACATGACGTCACCGTTCCTGGGCGAGTTTCTGGGCACACTGGTTTTGGTTCTACTGGGGGACGGCGCCGTCGCCAACGTCCTGCTCAAGAAGTCCAAGGGCGAGGGAAGCGGCTGGATTGTCATCACCACCGGATGGTGCTTCGCAGTTATGGCCGGTGTCTTCACGGCCGTCGCTTGCGGAAGCAAGGATGGCTATATCAACCCCGCCGTTACGTTGGGCTTCGCGGTGGCATCCGGGGGGTATTCCAAATTGGCCCCGTATTTCGTGGCGCAAATACTGGGTGCGTTTGCCGGTGCAGTCCTCGTGTGGCTGTTTTACCTGCCCCACTGGAGGGAAACGACCGACCCTTCTCTCAAACTCGGAGTCTTCTGCACTTCGCCGGCGATTCGCAAAACCCTCTCGAACCTAACGTGCGAGATCATCGCCACATTCTTGCTCGTGTTTCTCGGCGCCGCTCTTGCGTCGAAGGCCGTCGCGTCTTCGTCTGGCCTGGTCGGAGGTTTGGGAGGATATCTGGCTGGCGCCATCGTTTGGGCGATCGGTCTTTCGCTGGGAGGCACGACGGGGTACGCCATAAACCCGGCTCGCGACCTCGGCCCAAGGACTGCCCACGCGATTCTTCCCATTGCAGGTAAGGGATCTTCCGATTGGCGCTACTCGCCGATTCCCGTTTTCGGTCCTTTGATCGGCGGAGGCTTGGCGGGTGTGCTAATTCGATATCTTGGCATCTAGGAGCGTTCAGTTGCAGGAGTAAAACCTCATGCGGCAGAAAATAGATCAGGAGAACATCTTGAAAGCGAAGGATCGCGAGCGGACGAGACCTAACTCTGGGTTGACATTGGACCGGCGAGCGCTACTCCGCGCCTCTGTGCTGGCAAGCGGGGTCCTCGCAGCGCGCACGTTGTCGACGGGCTGGGCGTTCGCTGTTGCGGAAAGCAGTTCACCGGTTGCCGCGACTAAAGCGGGCAAAGTTCGCGGCGAAGTTTCAGAGGGTATCAACGTATTTCGGGGCATTCGCTACGGCGCACCGCCAACGGGCTCGCTGCGATTCATGCCTCCTATGCCGGCCGCACCCTGGGATGGCGTGCGCGATGCGCTCGAATTTGGCGATCAGTGCCCGCAGGTGCCGCCTCCTCCGACCGCGGCATGGGCGTCGTGGGCAAGGCAGACGGGAGAGAGTGAAGACTGCCTGGTCCTGAACGTGTGGACGCCCGGGTTGCGCGACAGACGCAAACGGCCGGTCATGGTCTGGTTTCACGGCGGCGGCTACTCCGTGTTCAGCGGCTCCGCCCCCATTTACGACGGCGAACGAATCTGCAAAAAGGGCGACGTTGTTCTTGTGACGCTCAATCACCGCCTGAATGCATTCGGCTATCTATACCTCGGCGACCTTGGCGGCGAGAAATTCGCCGACTCGGGCAATGTCGGCCAGCTCGATCTGATCCTCGCGCTCAAATGGGTGCGCGAGAACATCGAGGAATTTGGCGGCGATCCCCACAACGTTATGATCTTCGGCGAGTCCGGCGGAGGTGGGAAAGTTTCCACAACTCTCGCGATGCCGGCAGCCAAAGAGTTATTCCATCGCGCTGCGATTCAAAGCGGCCCGGGACTCCGAGGCACGTCACGCGAAGCGGCGACGAAAACCGCGAAACAGATTATGGCCGCCTTGCAGCTCCAACCGGAACAGGTTGAACAGCTCCAGCAGCTGCTCGCCTCAAAGATCGTGGAGGCCGTCAAGGCAGTGACGCAGGGTTCGCCCCTGGGATTCGGGCCGGTGGTAGACGGGCGCGCCCTGCCGCGGGACCCGTTTACGCCCGACGCGCCGGCGGTGTCGGCGGAAGTTCCGATTATCGTGGGCTACAACAAGGACGAGACGACCGTGCTCTTCCCGCCGCCCGGCGTCTTTTCGCTGGACTGGACGACGTTGCCGCAGAGGTTGGCGCCGGTGCTCGGCGCAAACACTGCCAAGGTCGTGGAGTTGTGCCGCAGGATGTATCCGCAGGCGTCGGCGAGCGACCTGTATTTTCAGATTACCACCGAGCGTACCATGGGGATGGGATCGATCACACTGGCGGAGCGCAAGAGCGAACAGGGTCAGGCACCCGTATTTCTCTACCGGCTGGAGTGGGAGACGCCGGTGGAGGGCGGGCGGCTGCGCACGCCACACTCGCTGGACCTGCCGATGGTGTTCGACAATGTCGCGAAGTCCGATTCGATTATCGGCGCCGGAGCTGCGGAAGCCCAGAAGGTTGCGGATGCCATGAGCTCCGCCTGGCTCGCGTTCGCTCACTCCGGCAGGCCGGACGCGAAGGGGCTTCCGCACTGGCCGCCGTACGACACCAAAACTCGGGCGACCATGGTATTCAACGTGAAAAGCGCGGTAGAGAACGATCCGACTTCGGAGGTTCGCAAGGTCCTGGAAAATGCCTGAGGTGAGGACGGCTACTGCGAGGAATCGTCGCCTACATAGGTAGGAATTGACGTGCGCCATGAACATGTTAGAGTAGTCCTCGCGAAATGTGACGCCAGGTTGGCGCGCTGCACAATTAACTCAGGAGAGTGCTGACTAATGTCCGCTACGAAGATCGCTCGAATCAATTCAACCCGCGCACCCCGCCGGAGCGCTCCGCACCTCACCGACGCGACTCCGCGGCACGCCCTTGCCCGGGCCCAAAAAACCGCAGGCCGGACCGAGATACCCGGCCTTCGCGAACGCAAGAAAGTGCGCCTCCGACAGCAGATCATCGATACCTCGATTCGCCTGTTCCGCAAGCGCGGCTACGAAAACACGAGGATCGACGACATCGTGCAGATTCTCGAAATCAGCCAGCCGACTTTCTTCCGGTACTTTCCGAGCAAGGACGCAGTTTTGCGCGAAGTGGGCCGCCGCGGGTACGCCTGCATTAAGGACCATCTCGAAACGGAGCTTTCGAGCCGCACTTCCACCGCGGAGCGCCTCCGCCGAATGTATCAGGGGATGGCCGCGGAGGTAGAGTCGGACCGGCCGTTGTGGCAAGCCGTGGTGCTCTCGGGAGCGATGGACCCTGTGCGTTCTCCGGAAATGCGGCAGCCTGAGGAAATGGCCAACAGCTTGCTTCGAGAGATTCTGGTCGAGGGACAGAAGCGCGGGGAGATCACGCGCGCTTTCCCGGTGGCTCACCTGGCCCAATTCATGAGGGGGCTTTACACCACGATCGTTCGCCACTGGGCGATTGATTTCATGGGACCCCATAGTCTGAGCGAGCGCGTCCTCAGCGCGGTCGAGTTTTTCCTGTGCGCCGTTCAGGCGTGACGGGAAAGGCTATCGAACTGTTCGGCGGGCGGCGCTTAGCTGGTCCGAGGCTCGATGAATGAAAGCCGCCATCCTGCGCGAGTTCAAGAAGCCGCTTACCATTGAGGAAGTCGACCCGCCAAAGCCCGACTCTCAGGAAGTCCTCATCGAAGTCGAAGCGTGCGGAGTTTGCCATTCCGACCTCCACGTTGCCGATGGAGACTGGCCGCAACTGGCCAGAATAGTCAAGAAGCAGCTGATTCTCGGGCACGAGATCGCGGGGCGCGTGGTTGAAAAGGGCGCTGCGGTCCGCGATTTGCAGGTCGGTGACCGCGTGGGCGTGCCGTGGCTCCATTGGAGCTGCGGCGAATGCGAATTCTGCCGCGAAGGCAATGAAAACCTCTGCGCGCGCCAGAAGATCACCGGCGTCACGGTAGACGGCGGCTACGCCGAATTCGTGAAAGCGCCGGCGAGCCACGCGCAAAAAATTCCAGACGGCCTTACCAACCTGGAGGCGGCCCCTCTATTCTGCGCAGGCGTGACGGTATACCGGGCGCTTAAGCAGGCGGCGATTTCGCGGGGCCAGCGGCTCGCGATCTTCGGCGTTGGAGGGCTGGGGCACCTGGCTGTCCAGATCGGGAGCGCGCTCGGCGCGGAAGTCTTGGCCGTGGACGTCTCCGAGGAGAAGCTCGCACTCGCAAAAGCCCTTGGCGCGTCGCGCACATTCAATGCCGGTACAGCGGACGTGGCCAAGGGATTTCGGGAAATCGGCGGGGCGCACGCTGCACTCGTGACGTCGGCGGCGAAGGCAGCATACGATACGGCTTTTGCCTGCGTGCGGCCTAGCGGGATTCTTCTCGTTGTTGGCTTGCCCGCGGAGAACATCTGTTTCCCTCCTATCCTCATGGCAGGCCGCGAGATTCGCTTGCAGGCCTCCGCCGTGGGCACGCGACGGGATTTGGCCGAAGTCCTAGCGATGGCAGCCTCCGGAAAGGTTCGCTGCCAGACGGCGGCTCGTCCCTTCGTACAAGCCAACGAGGTTCTGGGGCAATTGCGAAGCGGCGGCGTTTCAGGCCGAGTGGCGCTTACATTCCGCTAGGGAGTCCCGGGCCGCAGAATCCCGAGTGAATCCGCCTCGCCAGCGCTCTGCGCTTTCAGCTTGACGTTATTCTCTACAATGTGTTATTCGCTATCATAATTTTGGACGGAACCCGCATCGGCAGGCGGCCGGGAAGGAAAGAGCGTGGTATGCGATCCGGAACCGCCCGCGCTGGCGGGGGAGGTGATGTCCAGCACGCGGCTTGCGTTTGCGTCGGCGCTGCTCAAGCGCGAGATGCGGCTGAGCATGCGCATGACGCTTTGAGTTGCTTTACCATGCAGGGGACCACGGGATCTGCCCACCCCGACCCGTGGTCCTGTGCATGTGCTAGTTCGGCGCGCTTTTTCAGGCGGCGCGTATCTTGACTTGCAAAAGGAAGCCACTTAGTCTTGGAGACCTTTTGCAGCTGTGGCGTTCGTAAACCAAGTGCCCAAATGCTGAATGCAGTCACACAATCAATCAACGTCAAACAGCTGTTCGATCTTACAGGACGCGTGGCCGTCGTCACGGGAGGCTCGATTGGTCTGGGACGCCAGATGGCGGAGGGCCTTGCGGAAATGGGCGCTAATCTCGTGCTGTGCGCCCGCAAAAAGGAACGCTGCGAGCGCGCCGCGGAGGAATTGAAGGCACTCGGCGTAGATACGCTTGCGCTCGATTGCGATGTGAAGAATCCGGCAAGTGTTCAAGAGCTTGTAGACAGGTCCCTCTCGCAATTTGGCCGGATCGATATTCTGATCAATAACGCGGGTACTTCGTGGGGAGCCCCGATCGAAGAGATGCGTCTTGAGCACTGGAATAAGGTGATCGAGACGAACTTGACGGGGACGTTTCTGTGTTGCCAAGCCGTGGGCAAGTTCATGACCGCGCAGAAGCGCGGAAAAATCATCAATATTGCTTCTACCGCGGGGCTCCGAGGCTCATCGCCTGAATTCCAGGCTATCGGATATCAGGCGAGCAAAGGCGGAGTGATTACCTTCACCCGGGATCTGGCCCGAAAATGGGCGATGCACAACGTCCAAGTGAATGCCATCGCGCCGGGGTGGTTTCCGACGCACATGTCTGAAGTTCTCATCGAACGAAACAAAGCGAGCATCCTGCGGGGAATTCCGCTGGGTCGCCTGGGTAGTGAGCACGATTTGAAGGGGGCGGCGGTTTTCCTGGCCTCCGACGCTTCCGACTTCGTCACCGGAACCGTGTTGGTGGTGGACGGGGGAGAAACCGCCTAGAACGGCGAAAGAAATCATGAACGTTCCCCTTACACCGGTGCGGTTCCTGCGTTACGCGGAGCAGCAGTACCCCGGCAAAACTGCAGTGGTGTGCGGAGGCGAGCGATTTACATACTCTCAATTTGCCGAGCGTGTGGCCCGCCTCGCCGGCGCGCTTATTAAGGCCGGAGTGAGACGGGGCGACCGGGTCGCTTTTTTGAGTTTGAATTGCCACAGGCTGCTGGAGGCGTATTTTGGCGTTTTGGAGGCGGGCGCGGTACTTCTCCCTCTGAATATCCGGCTTTCACCCGATGAGTTGACCTACATCCTGAATCATGCCGAGGCAAAGGCCCTGTTTCTGGAAAAAGGGTTCATGGATATGGCGGATGCGTTCCGCCAAAAGCTCTCCTCGGTGGAATCGTACTTCCTGCTTGACGGCGCGCCCCGCGCGGCGTGGCTCATGCCGCAGAGCTATGACGAGATTCTGGCCGCTGCCACTCCGCACCGCCCCGACATCATGGAGTTCGACGAGAACGCCCTCGCGGAGCTCTTTTACACCAGCGGAACCAGCGCCAATCCGAAGGGTGTGATGCTCACCCACCGGAACATCTACCTCCACGCCTTTAGCAGCCTGCTTTCGCACGACACCCCCACCGACGGGGTGCACCTGCATACGATTCCGCTTTTTCACGCAAACGGGTGGGGCGCTGCACATACCGTCACCCTGCGGGGCGCCAAGCACGTCATGATTTCGCGCTTCGATCCTGCGGAAGTCTTCCAACTGATCGAGAAGGAACACGTGCGAAGCCTGGGCGCTGTACCGACCATGGCGATCGCGCTAGTGAACTTCCCGGATCTCCGGAAATACGATCTGAGCAGTCTGGAGTGGGTGAATATCGGGGGCGCGGCATCTTCCCCATCTCTGGTGCAAGAGGTCGAAGAAAAGTTCGGGTGCACATGCTTCGCCGGATATGGACTGACCGAAACGTCGCCGGCGCTGACCAGCTCTTTGATGAAGCCTGGGCTCGGATGGGAAGGCGAGCGGCGATACGCGGGACAAGCGATGACGGGATTTGCCGTTCCAGGCGTTGAAATCCGGGTCGTGGACGGAAACGACAAGGATGTGGCGCGCGACGGAGTCGCCGTTGGCGAGATTATCGCCCGCGGCGACGGCGTGATGGAAGGCTACTGGAAGCAGCCCGAGGCTACGGCTGAAGCCATGCGCGGAGGGTGGTTTCACACGGGAGACATGGCGACGTGGGACCAGGACGGGTACATACTTATCGTCGACCGGAAGAAGGACATCATCATCAGCGGCGGCGAGAACGTATCCTCTCTCGAGGTGGAAAAGACAATCCTGGCAAGTCCCGCGGTCCTGGAAACCGCCGTCATTCCCGTACCGGATGAGAGATGGGGCGAGGTCCCCAAGGCGCTTGTGGTTTTGCGAGCCGGCGCGCGAGCGACCGAAGCGGAATTGATTGAATTCTGCCGGTCACGCCTGGCCCACTACAAGTGCCCGCGCTCGATTGAATTCCTGGAGAGCCTGCCCAAGACCGGCACAGGGAAAATCCTTAAGCGGGACCTGCGCAAGAAATACTGGCAGGGACAAGATACGATTCGGCCGGAATTTGCCGCGGCGACGAGAAAAGGTTCGTCCGCGTAGGCAATCGCGCTGCTCGTTCGACGCGCAAGCCTGCGAACATCAGCCGCGGCGGCGGAACACAAAAGGAGTTGCTTGAATGGATCTGAAACTGAATGCCGAGGAAAGGCAGTTCCGCGACGAGCTGCGCGCGTGGCTCGAAGCCAACGTGCCTAAGGACTGGCCCGAGTGGAGAGAGAAGCCGCTCGAAGAATCGTTTTCGTACTCGAGGGCATGGCAGCGGAAGCTCCACGAGGGCCGTTGGGCCGCGGTTTCTTGGCCCAAGGAGTACGGCGGGCGCAGCGCGACGTTGATGCAGCAGGCGATTTTCTGGGAGGAGATGGCGCGAGTCCAGGCGCCGTCAATGGCAAACGCGCTTGGCCTGGGGCTGATCGGCCCCACCATTATTGCCTACGGGACGGAGGCGCAGAAAAAGCGATTCATTCCCAAGATTCTCAGCGCGGAGGAAATCTGGTGTCAGGGATTTTCCGAGCCCAACGCCGGCTCCGATCTCGCAAGCCTCCAGACTGCCGCGCGGCTGGAAGACGGCCATTACATCGTCAACGGTCAGAAGGTGTGGACGAGTTACGGCTGGGCCGGAGACTGGTGCGAGCTCGTTGTTCGCACGGACGCAAACGTCCCCAAGCACAAGGGATTGACGGTTCTGCTGGTCGATATGAAATCGCCCGGAGTGGAGGTTCGCCCATTGCGGCAGATGACGGGGGAGAGCGAATTCAACGAACTCTTCTTCCGCGATGTCCACGTTCCGGTGGAAAACGTCCTCGGCAAAGTGAACGATGGATGGAATGTCGCGGTCAGCACGCTGATGTACGAGCGCGGCTCATACGGGGCGCGCCTCCATCTCATGTTCAAGCGAAGCATTGACCGGCTGATAGAACTCTCGCGCACGGTTCAGAGAAACGGGAAACCGGCTTCCGCCGATCCACTCATCCGGCAGAAACTCGCTCAGTGCTATGGCGAGATCGAAATCATGCGCTTGAATCAGTTGCGCGCGTTCAGCCGGATCACGGCCACGGGCGTGCCCGGACCCGAAGGGTCGATCCAGAAGATTTTTTGGAGTGAATTGAACCAGCGCCTTCAGCAAATCGCGCAGGAGATGCTCGGTCCATATGGCCAGTTGGTCGGAGGCGAAAAGCGCGCGGTTGACAACGGTGTCTGGTCATACAGTTATCTGCGGACTCGCGGAAACACGATCGAGGCTGGGACGTCGGAAGTTCAGCGAAATATCATCGGGCATTTCGTTCTCGGGCTGCCCAGGAGCTACTAACCCAATGGAATTCGGACTGAGTGAAAGCCAGCAGCTGCTCAAAGACAATGCCCGAAAATTCTTTGCGGGCGAGTGTCCGATGGAAGAAGTCCGGCGCCTCGCGGAAACCAAGACGGCTTACGATGAATCGCTCTGGGCCAAGATGACGGAACAAGGCTACACGGGCGTCATTTTCCCCGAGGAGTACGGCGGTGTCGGCCTCGGCAAGGTGGAACTCATTCTGCTCATGGAAGAGGCGGGGCGGGCGCTTTTGCCGGGCCCCCTCTTTTCAACCGTTGTGCTCGCCGGCTCCGTGCTGGATGCGATCGCCACCCCGGAACAGAAGAAACGATACATTTCAGCGATCTGCGGCGGCGAGGCGCGATCCACGGTTGCGATGCTCGAGGCAAGCGCGAGCTGGGATGGCGCCGACGTCCAGATGTCCGGGGCGGGCGGGAGACTCACCGGAGAGAAGCTATTCGTACCGGACGCCATGGCGGCAGACTTCCTGATCGTTGTGGCGCGCGATGGCGTGTTTGTAGTGGACGCGAAGGCTTCCGGAATCGAGATTCAGCCCATGCAGGCAATGGACCTCACGCGCAAGCTGTATTCGGTCCGATTCAGCGGCACGCCCGCGGAACGACTCGGCAGTGCGGCCGGCCTTGCGCGTGCGCTCGATATCGCCGCCACTGCCCTGGTTGCGGAGATGGTGGGTGGAATGCAACGCACGCTCGACATTACGGTCGAATACGCGAAGATGCGGAAACAGTTCGGCAAGCCGATTGGGATGTTCCAGGCGGTGCAGCATCAATGCGCGGACATGTACCTCGAGACCGAAAGCGCGCGCTCGGCGGCGTACTATGCCGCGTGGGCTCTCGAGGAGAACGCGCCGGACGCAGCCGTGGCTGTGTCAATCGCCAAGATGTACGCAAGCGATGCAGGCAGGACGGTCGGTAACCGCGGCATCCAGGTGCACGGTGGAATGGGCTTCACCTGGGAAAACGATCTCCACCTCTATTACCGGCGCGCCAAGGCCTCGGAGACCGCGTTCGGCGACTCGATCTTTCATCGTGAGCGCATCGCCCGGCTGGTGATCGACGCCAGCGCGGCATCGGTCCAAAAAGCCTAACGACTCGGAGGGCCACCACCCACTCCCATGAGCGATCTTGTTCAACTCAGCCAGAACGACGGTATCGCTGTCATCACGATTGACAACCCACCGGTGAACGCACTGAGCCCCGGCGTCCCCGAAGGTATTTCCGAGGCCATCGATAAAATCAGCAAAGATGCCGCCGTTCACGCGGCCGTGCTGATTGGCGGCGGACGCACGTTTATTGCGGGCGCGGACATCCGGGAGTTTGGAAAGATCACTTCGGGGACGAGGCAACGAGGCGCAGGGATGCTGCCGCTTCTGCTGCAAATCGAGGATTGCCGCAAGCCGATTGTGATGGCCATTCATGGCACGGCATTCGGCGGGGGCCTGGAGGTGGCGATGGCCGGCCACTATCGGGTGGCCTCGCCGGGCGCACAGGTTGGCCAGCCCGAGGTGAAGCTCGGCATAATTCCGGGCGCAGCGGGAACGCAGCGCCTCCCCCGGCTTGTGGGAGTGGCCAAAGCGGTGGAAATGTGCGCCGAGGGCAACCCGGTCAAAGCGGAAGAGGCCTTCAAGCTCGGGATCGTCGACCAAATCATCGAAGGCGACCTGCTGGCTGGCGCTGTCCGTTTCGCGCGTGAAGTGGCGGGACGCCCCGCCCCGAGAACGCGCGACCGCGAAGGCAGACTTGGAACGCCGCAGCAGAACGCGCCGATCTTTGTGGCCGCGCGCGAGGCGGTCCGAAAGAAACAGCGCGGGATGGTCGCTCCTCTGGCGGCCATCGATGCGGTGGAGGCTGCCACTAAACTGTCGTTCGAGAAAGGCTGCCAGGAAGAGCAGCGATTGTTCATCCAGTGCCTGAATTCAGATCAGTCCAAGGCGCTGATTCATGTCTTCTTCGGTGAGCGCGAGGTCGCAAAGGTCCCGGATGTGCCGAAGGAGACGCCGACGATTCCGGTGAAGCAGATCGCCGTGGTTGGCGCCGGCACGATGGGCGGTGGCATCGCCATGGTGTTCGCCAACGCGGGTATTGCCGTGCTGCTCAAAGAGGCGGACCAGACGGCTCTCGACCAAGGACTGGCCAAGATCCGGAAGAACTATGCGACGTCGGTTGAGCGAGGCCGCTTTACGCAGCAGTTCGTCGACGAACGGTTGAAAATGATTCGGCCAACGGTTACCTACGATGGTTTCGAAAAGGCTGATATGGTTATCGAGGCCGTTTTTGAGGGTATGGCGCTCAAAAAGCAGGTCTTCGCGGAGCTTGATCGCGTGTGCAAGCCCGGCGCGGTGCTGGCCAGCAACACTTCAACGCTGAACATTGACGAAATCGCTTCCAGCACGTCACGACCGGAATTTGTCATCGGCACGCATTTTTTCAGCCCGGCAAATGTCATGCGCCTTCTCGAGATTGTCCGTGGGAAGAAAACCAGCAAGGAAGTGATCGCCACTTGCATGCAGCTCTCGAAGAAGATCGGCAAGATCGGCGTGCTCGTCGGCAATTGCCGGGGCTTTGTCGGCAACCGCATGTTCGGACCCTACGTCCGCGAATCCGTCTTCCTGGTTGAGGAAGGCGCGAGCGTCGAGGCGGTGGACCGGGCCCTCTACGAATTTGGGATGGCCATGGGACCGCTGGCCGTGGGAGACCTTGCGGGGCTCGACGTCGGCTGGCGCGTCCGCAAAGAGTATCGCCATCTCGAAGTACCGGGAATTCGCCTCCCCATCGCCGGCGATCGGTTGTGTGAAATGGGGCGCTACGGCCAGAAAACCGGCGCGGGCTGGTACAAATACGACGAGAAACGGCGTCCAACTCCTGATCCCGAGGTCGCCGCGCTCGTTCGCAAGTGGGCCGCGGAAGCGCGTATTCCGCAGCGGCAGATCACTTCGGAGGAGATCGTCGATCGTTGCGTCTACGGCCTCGTCAACGAAGGCGCGCGAATTCTCGAAGAAGGTTATGCGCTTCGCGCTGTGGACATCGACATCATCTATATCAATGGTTACGGTTTCCCGGCATATCGCGGCGGGCCCATGTGGTACGCCGAGACCGTGGGGCTTCGGAAAGTGTACGACCGCGTCTGCGAGTTCCACAAGCAGCACGGCCCACTCTGGGAGCCTGCCCCGCTGCTGAAACAGTTGGCCGAGCAGGGAAAGTCCTTCGCCAGCGTCGACGCGGGACACGGCGCCGCGGCCTAGCGACTGGAAACCGAGGGCGCCGGCGCGCGCGGCGATTTTTCGATCTATTCGTAGAATTCAATCGGAGAGCGCATGAGAGAAGCTGTGGTAGTGGCCAGTTCGCGGACGGCGCTGGCGAAATCGTATCGCGGATCGTTCAACATCACGCGTCCCGACGAACTCGCCGCGCACTGTATCAAAGATGTGCTGCGCAAGACGCCGAAGCTCGATCCCGGCGAAATCGAAGACGTAGTGTTAGGGTGCGGGCAGCCCCATGGCCCTCAGGGTGTAAATGTCGCCCGCATCTCTGCGATGCTGGCCGGTCTGCCGACGTCGGTCGCCGCCACGACGATCAACCGTTTCTGTTCTTCCGGTTTACAGGCGATTGCTTCCGCCGCACATCAGATCGTGAGCGAGGGCGTGGATGCTGCCATCGGCGGCGGCGTCGAGAGCATCAGCCTCACGCCGCGCGATTACGACCCGAATCCCGAGCTGTTGCAGCGGCTGCCCGGGCTGTACATGGTGATGGGGGTGACGGCAGAGGTTGTTGCTAAGAGGTACAAAGTCCGCCGCCAGTCGCAGGATGAGTACGCACTCGTTAGCCAACAGCGCACGGCCCGAGCTCAGCAAGAGCGTTTCTTCGAAGGCGAAATCGCGCCGATGCGTGTCACACGCGCCATCCTGGACAAGAAAACGGGTCAGGTGACGGGGAAGGAGGAGGTGTGCGCAGACCGCGATGAGTGCAACCGCCCGGATACGACGCTCGAAGGCTTGCTCGCCTTGAAACCGCATTTTGATCCCGACAGCGGCGAGGGCACGGTGACCGCCGGCAATTCCTCTCAGCTGTCGGATGGCGCATCGGCCACGCTATTAATGTCCCGCCAGCGCGCCGATCAGCTGGGAATCCCGTACACGCTGGTTTTTCGGGGCTTCCAAATCGCCGGCTGCGACCCCGATGAGATGGGCATCGGTCCAGTGTTCGCCGTTCCCAAACTGCTGAAGCGCACCGGCGTGCGGACCGAAGAGATCGACATTTGGGAACTGAACGAAGCGTTCGCCGTCCAGGTAATCTTCTGCCGCGACCGGCTGGGCATCAATCCAGACAAGCTGAACGTCAACGGCGGATCGATTTCGATCGGCCATCCGTTCGGAATGACCGGCTCGCGAATGGTCGGTACAATCGCTAACGAGATGGCGCGCCGCAAGGCGAGGTACGGCGTGGTGACGATGTGCGTCGGCGGCGGGCAGGGCGCAGCCGGGCTATTCGAACGAGCCACGTGAGCGTCATCTTTCTGGTGCGTCACGCGCAAGCTTCATTCCTAGAACAAGACTACGATAGGCTCTCTTCCGCCGGAGAAACGCAAGCCCGCCTTCTGGGTGAATACTGGGCGCAGCGCAAAGTGGCATGGGACCGCATCTTCACGGGACCGCGTCTCCGGCAGCGGGACACCGTAAAGATCGCAGCCGAATGCTATCGAAGCGCAGGGCTCCGATTCCCCGAGCAGGTCGTAATGCAGGAGTTCGACGAGTACGAGGCCGAAACGGTGCTGAAGAAGAGCCTGCCGCGTCTGCTGGAAAGCGACTATAAAATTCGAGAGTTGCACGGAGCGTTTGTCGCGTCGAAGGATGCCGGGGAGCAGCGGAGAAGTTTTCAGAAAATGTTCGAGGCAGTAATCGGACAATGGGTCGGTGGAGAGATTTCTGTGCCCGGCGTCGAGCCATGGCAGGAATTCTGTGCACGGGTGAATCGAGGACTTTCGCGAATTATGTCCGGCGCCAAACGGGGCGAAAGAATGGCTGTATTCTCATCCGGGGGGCCGATCGCGGTGGCGATGCAGCGCGCTTTGCAACTCTCGCCGCAAGATACCCTCCGGGTTGTGTGGATGTCTCGAAACTGTTCCTACAGCGAATTTATTTTCTCGGGCGATCGTTTTACTCTCAGTTCGTTCAATGCGATTCCACACATCGACGATCCCACTCTGCTCACGTATCGATAGAGGGATCCGTAAAGGGTTATGGCTGACCTTCGAGACCGTCCGACCGCCGTAAGAGCCGGGGAAGAGCTCGACGTGGCCAGACTCGAACCGTTCCTGCTGACGGAATTTCCCGGCAGCACGGGCCCGCTGACGGTCGAGCAATATCCCAGTGGCCATTCCAACCTGACCTACCTATTGCATCTCTGCGAACGGGAAATCGTGTTGCGGCGACCCCCTTTCGGCAGCAAGGTCAAATCGGCGCACGACATGAGCCGCGAGTACCGCGTCCTATCGAAACTCCACCCCGCGTACCCGCCAGCACCCAAGGTATTGGTCTACAGCGACGAGCTGAACATACTCGGCGCGCCCTTTTATCTCATGGAGCCGATTCGGGGCGTCATCATCCGCAAAGATCCACCCGCAGGCGTACCGTTCCCGGCCGAGACTGCGCGGCGCCTGAGCGAATCGTTCATCGACAATCTGGCGCGGCTGCACTGTCTGGATTACGCGGCGATTGGCCTCGGCGATTTCGGCAAACCACAGGGCTACATCGAGCGGCAGGTGCGTGGCTGGATCGACCGCTACTATGGCTCCCAGACGGACGATTTACCTGAAGTCGGCCGAATCGCAGCCTGGATGAGCGCTCACACACCTCCCACGGAAGGTGCTGCCTTGATTCACAACGACTACAAATACGACAACGTCGTGCTCGACTCAAACGATATCACCCGGATCGTGGGCGTGCTCGACTGGGAGATGGCTACGGTGGGCGATCCGCTCGCCGATCTTGGGACGTGTCTCGCATACTGGGTCAGTCCGCAGGATCCGGAAGAGCTATTAAGCATTCGCTGGTGCCCCTCGACGTATCCCGGCAGCATCACGCGGTCTCAAATCATCGAGCGCTACACGCGGGCGACCGGCCGCGATGTGAGCCACATCGACTTCTATATCGCATTCGCTCGATTCAAACTTGCGGTCATCGTCCAGCAGATCTACTACCGCTACCATCAGGGCCTGACACACGACGCACGCTTCGCCTCCATGCTGGACGTAGTCAAGATTCTGATGCGCGCCTCCCTGCACGGAACGGAACACCCCGCCATTTGAGAGTGGCCGATTCTGGACACGACGCAACGTTCGGTTTCCAGATTTCCTCATTCGAGGTAGTAGCGGGCTACGCATTCCGCTACACAACAGGGTTTGTCCGAGCCCTGTCCCTCCATCGTTATCGAAAAGACAGCTTCGATGGCGCCCGAAACGTCCTTCGCCGAGAGGAGACTCACGCGGGCGCGGATCTTGGAATCTGCGCGGACCGCGGCAGGAAAGCGCACGCGATTTAAGCCGTAGTTGATCGCCATCCGGACGCCGCTTCGAATTTGGATGGCCTGCTTCATGAGGTGACTCGTCAGCGCAAGAGTCAGGAAACCATGCGCGATGGTGGTGCCGTAAGGGGACTCTCTTTGGGCGCGTTCGCGATCCAGATGAATCCATTGCCGGTCCTCGGTCGCTTCAGCGAACTGGCCAATACGTTCTTGCGTCACGGTGAACCAGTCCGTGACGGCGATTTCACGGCCGACGAGGTCACTAAGAGAACGCGGCGTCTCTACCACCAGCGGAGGCATGAAAGCTCCTTGTGAACGAAACGGGATTGGACGAGAGAGCTGGCGATTAGCGCGCCGCGGACTGCGCCGGTGGTCTGGCCCATTTCCGGAGTTCCTGCTTGGCGATCGCTTCGGTGTGGACCTCGTCAGGCCCGTCCGCGAGCCGGAGCGTCCTCGTACCCGCCCAAGCCGCAGCCAAGAATGTGTCTTGGCAGACCCCGCCGCCCCCTTGCGCCTGAATGGCTCGGTCCAGAACCCGGAGGGCGACGTTGGGTGCGACCACTTTGATCATCGCGATTTCGCCGCGGGCCGTTTTGTTCCCGACGGTATCCATCATGTAGGCGGCCTTCAGCGTGAGCAGGCGAGCTTGCTCGATCTCCATGCGCGAGATCGCGATATCGGCGCGGATCGTTCCTTGCTCAGCGAGGGATTTGCCGAAGGCCACGCGCGACTGTACACGCTTGCACATCGTCTCCAACGCCCGCTCGGCCACGCCGATGCTGCGCATGCAGTGATGGATCCGCCCCGGACCCAGACGGCCTTGGGCGATCTCAAATCCTCGCCCCTCCCCGAGCAACATGTTCGACGCGGGCACGCGGACATTGGCAAATGTGACGTCGCCATGGCCGTGGGGCGCGTGGTCGTAGCCGAATACGCTCAGCAACCGCTCGATCTTCACGCCGCGCGCGTCCATGGGGACGAGAATCATGGATTGCTGCTTATGAACCGGCGCCGACGGATCCGTCTTGCCCATGAAGATGGCGATCTTGCAGCGCGGGTCGCCAGCTCCAGAAGTCCACCACTTCCGGCCGTTGATCACGTACTCATTGCCCTCGCGGACGATTGTAGCCTCGATGTTCGTCGCATCCGAGGATGCAACGGCGGGCTCCGTCATCGCGAAACACGAACGAATCTCTCCTGCCAGGAGCGGGTTGAGCCAACGCTCCTTCTGCTCCGGCGTGCCGTAGCGCGCAACTACCTCCATGTTGCCAGTGTCCGGCGCGGAACAGTTGAAGACTTCAGGGGCCATGTGGCTCCGGCCCATAATTTCGCAGAGCGGCGCGTACTCAAGATTTGTCAGCCCCGCGCCGTGTTCGTCGTCGGGCAGAAACAGGTTCCAGAGTCCCGCGGCGCGAGCCTTCGGCTTGAGTTCTTCGATGGTCTTCGTAGGCTGCCAGCGGTTGCGCTCAATCTCTTTGTGGAAGCGCTCCTCGTTGGGATACACATGCTCGTCCATGAAAGCCTGAACCCGGCGCTGCAAGTCTTTCACTTTGTCGTTGAATTCGAATCTCAATGGAGTTCCTTATTTGCCCGTGAAGGCGGGGGGGCGCTTTTCGAGATAGTGCGCGACGCCCTCCTTAAAGTCCTGACTCTGCAAACTGGCCAGCATTTCTCGCTCGGAGAGTTCAAACGCTTCCGCGAGACTCTGAAACATGCCATCGTACACCTGTCGCTTCATCACGCGAAGCGAACGCGGGCTCACGCTCGATGCCAACTCGGACGCGTTCTCACGGACTCTGTCCAAGAAAACGTCTTGTGGAAATACGCGGTTGACCAGCCCCACGCGCAGCGCTTCGGCGGCATCAATCGTGCGAGCGGAAAAGAGCAGGTCGAGCGCGTTCGAGAGCCCCACCAGCCGCGGCAGCATCCAGGCCATTCCATATTCGGCAATCAGACCGCGGCGAGCGAATGTGGTGCTGAGGCGGGCGGAGTCCGATGCCCATCGCAAATCGCAGTACAGCGTGATGACCAGACCCAGTCCGACGGCAGGGCCGTTAATGGCGGCTATCACCGGCTTCCCCACCGCCGGGAAATACGAATACTTCTTTTGGAAATCGGAACGGATGCCTTCCCGGGGGGCGCCCGCCTGCATCGCCCGCTCCTGCGCGGCTACACTAACGCCTCGTTTCGCCGCCTCGCTAAGCAGCGACATGTCTGCCCCAGCGCAAAATCCGCGGCCGGCGCCCGTCAGGATAACTACGCGCACGTTGTCATCCCGCTCCGCCGCTTCGATTGCGGAGCGTACTTCCTGCTCCATTATCGCGGTCCAAGCGTTCAGTTTATCCGGGCGATTCAGTGTGATCGTCGCGACTCGGTCGGCCACCTGATAGAGAGTTTCTTGACTGGGCATGATGCGCGAGATTATACACAATTGGAATCCGCTAGTCGCTCTCGTCTGTAACGGACTGTCGAAACCTGGGTCCAGTCACTGGCGTTGAGGCATCCTGGGCTGTGTCGGGACTCTACTGGCAGGTCTTGCGCACAACCTCTCTCGAATCGGTCCGAATGCGAGACCAAGGGTCTCAAAAATTCATCGCGGGGAAATCGGGCTTCCTGCGCTCGAGATGTTCTCGATACGGGCGTGGTCAGCGGGTGTTTCGCCTTCGCTCTGAACTCAGCTCTCCCACACGGTGGCGACCTTCGTATACCTGGTCACGCTGCCCTGTAATCCCCTTCGCCCTCGGCCCCTCACCGCGCCCAATCTACCAACACCAAGCTGTTGACAACGGTCGGCTCAGGGTGTTTACTCCCCAGCTACGTATCCTTGAGTCGTTTTGGCATGAGACGGACGGTCTGCGTCGCGTCGAGAGGATCGGCACTGATTGAGCGGGCAGCATTTGGCGCGGCCGGAATCGTTCGCTGGTCCGAGACCGCGGGTTGGCGGCATAAAAGGTCTTGGCATTTGGCGGAGGATGATTTAGTTTGTGCCATCGGCTTGACCCGGAATTTCGGAGCAGGCTCCTATTTGAAAGCGGAGAGACGAGCTTCCCAGAACTTGGTTACCGGAGTTGGTAGCAGGATGCTGTAAAGGTTCGGGTGGGCGCCAGTGATGAAGTATCCCGTTCGGCGTTCGGTCCTGGTGGTAGTTTCGCTGTGCGTTTGTGCCGCCTTGGCACGCGATGTTCGAGGCGCGCCTCCTCCTCGTCCCTCTCCCACAGATGATAGCGGAGTCCAACCATCGGGGACGGAGACCGTCGCTATCCCAGGGCCATTGCGGCCGTTCTTGCGTATGGCGGCGATCAGCCAGAAGGTATCCCAAGCGGAAGTCATGCCCTTGCTGGCTCGGAACCTATTCCTGCATGGTTACCAGGGCCAGGGCGCCGAAATACAGCCAACGGAATTCCTGATCCTATTGAGACGGTATGTGCAGCAGGCGCGAGAGCTCGAGACGCTGGCAGGTCCCGGCGGCACGATCCGTGTTTCCGGCTGCGATGACGCGAAGCAGGTGCTGCAAATCCTGGGCTATCGCACGCGCCCGGATTGTGGAAAGAGCGGGACCTTCCTCGAGACTGCTGATTCAAAGAGAGCGTTCGTCACAATCGACTCCGGGTTCCCCATTTCCGATCTCGAGAAGACTTTACAGGGCGGCGAAGTCTTCGCTTATACGTTTCCCACATCTCGAGTGCCTGTGCTCTTAGGAGCACGTGACTGGACAACTGCGAGCGAGGGAGGAAGCAAGGAGAACGCGGAATTCATTGATGCCATTCTGCATGACCATGCTTTGGCTCGTCTTTACCATGCATGCGCAGGGATGGACCCGGAAACGCAAATTGCGTTGCGGAAGTCCCCAGGTCTGAAAAAATTGTTGCCAGTCGCTGCTTCGCTCGACTTCTACGGAGACTTCATCCGCATCCGATCGGGACGGGTGATGGTGCCCGGCGGCGCAAGAACCGAGCCGGGTTGGAAGAACTTGGTGGGCGTCAGTCCGGAATCGTCGGGAGAATTCGTGCTCCGGCTCCTCGCAAAAGACAATGGATGGCTCGCTGCCTTTTACGACTCGCTCGCACGCGTCGGTCCCGCGCAACAGGCGTATCTCACCGATCCTTCGAGACTCCAACATCTCTACGAGGCGCTTCGGGGAAAGTATGCGTCTCCGAGCGCCACGGCGTCGACGTTTCGTCCCGACCCAGACCTCTTGCTCTTGATGACTCGGCTTCAGTTCGATCCGAACGGTGAACCTCGCGTGCCTGGAAATCTACTGGCATGGAAGACCATCCTGAGTCGCCAAGCCAATTCCCGCCTCGCCCGGAGCCGGGGTGTGCGCTTCGGCAGCTTGAATAACTCGGAAGGCCTTCTGGAGGCGATGTTTGCGCTCTCCCGTGTGCAAATCGACGACGGGCCAAGTCAAGCCTATCTGATGCTGAGTGAACTCGATAGCAGGCGTCCCGAAGGACGTCGCCTGAGCGCCCAGACCGTCGAACTGATGGCCGGTGAATTCCCGGAGTTCAAGGATCAGTACTTGATCTTTTCCGAGTTCCCAGAACTCAGCGATGCGTCCGTTGCTCTGTTCCTGAAAACCTCGGGGGCGCTCGAAAAGATTCCCGACCACACACTTCGCGGGAACGCGATGGGAATTTTTCAGGCGAATGTCGGGTTGTGGCAGATCCTGGCGCGGCAGAGCCAAATTCCACCGGCTGGGCAGGACGCTTCTTGGCGGGCCGTCGTAAAGGAATTTGCTCAGATTTCATCTCCTGCCCAGCTATTCGACGCGGGTCGCCAGTCATTGGTTGAACTGCAACAAGCGGCGGGCGGTAAACCACAGGGTTCCCAGAATGGCATGATCGAATTGATCGCGGGCCCGCCGCAATCGAGCCTCGCAGGTCAGCAGATGCATGCGCAAATGGCCGAGCGGATTCGCGCCGTAATGGAGGATCAGCGCCTCGTGTCCCTGGATACGCTTTTGGCCCTCGGCGACGGCCTGAACAAGATGGCGCAGGGGGCGCCGATAGGCGATAGCCTTGTTCCGCTGGCCGAGCAGCTTCAGGAATTTCAGATGCCGCGTCCCATCTTCTCTCGCAGCGAGAGAACTGAATGGGCGGCGGGAACTTACAACAACCGCCACACCGACCTGCAGATGCGTACAGACCTCGTGAAAGTTGTGAAGGCGCCCCCTTCCGGCGACCAGTTGCGCGAGGCTCGGGGAGAGCTTGCACCGTTCCTGAGGGACACTCTCGTGGGCCTGAACTACGCATACTATGAGCCTCCCGGAGCCCAGGCTCTCCACAACAATCCCCTGCTGGTGCGCTCGCATGACTTTTCCGGAGAGACAGTCATCGGCATGGATCGGCTTTTGTGGCGGCGTCCGCGCTTGCTCGGAGCGGGATCGCCGGCAGGCGGCGGTGCTCATTTTGTCGGTTCGCTGGCCGATCTCCCCTATGTGTTGGCGCAGATGGAGCAGGACTTTGTCGTTCCGGAAAATATTCAGGCCCTGATCTGGTCAGACCTCGTGCCGGGTGTCCTCACCAATGCCGAATTGCCGCGCTGGTGGAATGTGACCCGGAATGAGCTTCACGCGGTCGCCCTTTATCAGCGTGCCGGAGAGGAGCTCCTGGCCGCCGCCGCGGCGAATGACGAGCTGCGCAGCAAGGTCACGAGTGTCCTATCCGATCGCATGATTCCGCAGAGGTCGTGGTGGCTGGAAAACTCGCTGCAAGAAAAGCGCTCGACCGACATTTCCGTTCAATTGACTCCGGCGGACCTGTTCTACTTGACGGCTGAGTTTCGGCGAAGCTATCCCACCGAACTCAGCTCCTGTGGGCCCGCGGGGAAGGAATTGGAGGTTCTGCTGCGCCAGTACCCGGCAGAGGTCGACGGGGACCGGCTATCGCAGGACTTCGGCGTGCCTCACCCCGTATTGGAAAAAACATACGCGCGCGATCTGCTCAGCGTGCAGCCCTTCCCCATGTTTGAGGGTTATTCCAGCCGGTTGTTGGCTGAGACTTGGGATTCTACGAATCTCTATTGGGCCCGCCTGGCCGACGAGATGGACTATCCACCCGTCGCTCTAAATACGCTCGTCCCAACACTCACGGTTCGCATGATTGCGAAAATCTTTGCATCGGACCTAGATGACTGGCCGGCCATACTTCGCGCGATGCGAGAAACAGGAGAAGACTTTCGGCACGGAAGGATTGCCTCCTTGCCGGTAATCAGTGGCGCCCTGCGTCCCTAGGCAAGCCCGACGGGTGTTGATCAAATTTTAGCTGGCCAGGCGAGCCGGATAGAAGCGGTTGGGGCTAAAGTCGAGGACCATCATGTTGAAAAAACCATTAACGTCTCTCTTCTTGTTTGCGAGCATCTTCGTTCTAACAGGAAGCTGGACGGGCGCGCAAGAGAGCGGCGCGCCGGCCATCCACGTGGCCGTTGACCTGGTTCAATTGAACGTAGCTGTCACAGACAACAAAGGGAACTACGTTACCGCGCTTCGGCCGCAGGACTTCGTCGTAACCGAAGACGGGATAACTGAAGAGATCGCCACTTTTGGAGAGGGCAACGAATCCACTCGCACGTTGTTGGGCGTGAGGCCGCCGGCGGGAACGCCTGCTGTCGCCGCCAGCGACCAGCGCAGGGACTCGAGTGAGCATGTCACTGCGAGTGAGTTAAGCTCGATGCTGGGCGGCGCCAACGTGTTCGTCCTATTCGACACCAGCAACTACATGTACCGCGGGTTCGTATTTGCGCAGGATGCCATCGCCGATTTTGTACGCTCCCTAGAGGGCGCGGACAAAGTGGCTTTCTACTCCTACAGCCGCGACCTTTCCCGAGGGGCGCTTCTCACGTCCGATCGGTCGCAGGTGTTGCGCGGCGTGCGAACAACGGTCGCCGGAGACGATGCCGCGCTCTACGACTGCCTCTTGCTGACGGTGGAGGATGCGGCGCGCTTTACGGGACGAAAAGTGATTGTCGTCTTTTCCAATGGCCCGGACAATGCAAGCGTCGTCCCTCCGGAGGAAGTGGCTGAGTTGGCGCAATCGACCGGGACAACGATCTACATGGTGAGCACGGAACAGGCTCATCTGGAATCGATTTCCAACGCGGTCTTTCGCCGCATGACTGCCGCCACGGGCGGCAAAGTGTATTTTGCGAAGAACTGGCGGGAAGAGCAGGATGCGTTCGCTTCGATTCGCGATGACTTGGCTCATCTTTACTCGCTGAGCTATTATCCTCGGGCAAATCCTAATCGCGGCTGGCGCACGATCACGGTAAAACTGGTGGGAAGGCAGGACAAGAAGTACCACATACGCGCGCGAGATGGGTACCGTCTCCAGCGCTATCGATTCTCGGCGGGAAGCGTTCCGCCGACCCCAGCGGCATCCGGTCCAGAATAGTTTTGTCCTTCTGTAAAACTGCGTGAGAGCCTCCTCAACCGAACAGGATCAGCCCTTCGTTTCTCTCGAACCCCGGGGGCATTCTAAAACTCCGTCAAATTGCAACTTCGCATTGATGGCCGTCGCCGGCGGCAAATTGCGAATGAACTTTCAGAGGGGATTCTGAGTGCAGCGCCGCTCATCGAAGCAAGCAATATCCACTCTGCCGTGCGGGAATCACGTAGCGTTCCGCAAATCTCTTTGAGAGTAGTGGTCGGGGCGAGTGGATTTGAACCACCGGCCTCCTGGTCCCGAACCAGGCGCTCTAGCCAGGCTGAGCCACGCCCCGAATCCTCGCTACGTTGCAGACCAGTCTACGTTGAATTGCCTCGCCCGGCAACCGGGCGCGCGCGGCGATTCCCTTTGCAGTCGCAGAGTGGGTGATGCAAAATAAGATGCAGCGGTCTAGGCCGATGGAACGCCGGGTCCACCCGACGCATCCTAATGCTTCGGGGACTACGGCCGATAGCATACCCATCGGCGGCGAGCGAGCCGTCAAACATAGTTTTCCATACATACAGGAGGATGGATGCTCGAACTGAACAAGCACACAGCGTCAATAAGTTCCGGCACAAGCGAAGTCAGGAGAGGGTCTTTCAAGCGAATGACTCGGCTTGGCGCCTTGGCAATAATTCTAGGAGGTGCGATGGCGCTTGCGGCGCTTGGCGTAACGCCGAGGACCAACGCGAATGCTGCAGCCGATGCATCGGCCGGTCAACAGACGTTTGAATCGAATTGCGTGGTCTGCCACGGCAAGGATGGCACCGGTACTGCCGCCGGGAAGAGCTTGAAGGCACCTGATCTGAACTCGGAGGCTGTCCAGAAGTTGACTGACCAGCAGATCGCCGACCAGATTTCGAACGGCAAGAACAATATGCCGCCGTTCAAAAGCACGCTGAACAACGAGCAGATCAAAGGACTGGTCGCCTACGTTCGCAGCGCCTTCGGGAAGAAGCACTAACGGCTTGGCAATGTTAATTCAATTGCAGACGGGCCAGCTGAACTTCATTGCGCCCGTCTGCGAAGTATCATACGCCCCTAACATTTGAGCCGTTGCGAGGTCATAAGCCGGCGATACGTTCGAGCAACCGGCGGATTCCTTCCTTGAATTCATCCGCGCGCCCGAGAACGCTTACCACCAGGTAACGATCATCCGAAAAGTCGTAAAAGTGTCCGGGATGGACCAAGACGCACTCTTTCTCTAAAAGCTGGATCGCGAGTGCTTCGTCGGACTGCAGGACGGGCACTCGAAGCACGCCGTACCAGCCGCCGTCCATCTCCAGGCGCGAAACCAGCGCTTGCCGCGCGAGCTGCTCGTCCAACTCTTTCAAGTTCGCTTTGATCCGCGCCAACAATTGCGACTGCATCCGAAAGCGCTGGCTGAGCAGTGCCGGCAGCGCATATTGTGCGGGCGCGTTCAGCGAGAGATACGTATCGGCGATCAACTCGAGTCGAGCCAATGCATCGTATACCAGTCCATCCGGTCCGCACGCGGCGATCCACGCGAGCTTCATCTGCGGCAAGGCCGCGATTTTGCTCAACCCGCTCAACACGAACGTGAGCGTCCGATTGTTCGAGATGAAGCTGCTGTGTCCCTTCCTGCGCGCGGAATCCGCCCGAAGGTCATAATCAAGGAACACCTCGTCGACAATCAGCACAAGTTTTCTCTCGACGCAGACAGCATGCAACTGCTCGGCCTCATCATGGCCAATGAAGTTCCCCGTTGGATTGTTCGGGTGGACCACTAGAATCGCCCGCGTTCGGTCGCTGACGGCATTTTTGACGCTCTGAAAGTCGATCTGCCATCCGTGGTCGTAAACGAGATGAAACGGACAGAGCTTCACATCGTGGATGGTGGCCAGAAAATCGAAGAGCGGATAGCTCGGATGAGCGACCAGAATCTCGTCGCCAGGATCGCACAGCAGACGAAAGAGAAACGAGTACGCTTCGCTTGTGCCTGTGGTTAGGACCACGCATTCCGGGTCCAGCTGCACGGCCGGCTTTTTTTGCCGATAATACTCAACTATCGCTGCCCGGGCCTGCGGCAAACCCTTCGGTTCGGGATCGTAGCGCAGCGAGGCGGGGTCATGGAGGGCAGTGAGAATTGCGGCTTCGTCGTACTTAAAGCCGCACTCCGTAGGATTGGAAGCGGTCAGATCGAGCAGCTCTCGGCCGCTTTGCCGATGCCGGGTCAGCGCCCGAGTGTAGGCGTTTTCCTCGAGTTTCCAGTTCGTGCGCTTTGAAAACATCGCTGGATGAGACGTGCCAACGCCATTAAGCAGAGGCGCTCCCGCGTGGACCAACCAACATGTAGGTGACCAGGGCCGTGCCGATCGCTCGTGCCTGGCCATCGGTGATGTCAACCCGACCGACACAAATCGTGGATCCGACCCGGAGAAGGTGGGAGCGGGCTAAGATCCGGCCTTCCTTCACGGGACGAAAATAGTTGATCTTCATCTCGACGGTCGTGATGGGACGGCGGTCTCCTGTGTGGCGATGGATAGCGATCCCGACTGCCGCGTCCGCCATCGCAGCGCTCACGCCGCCGTGGACGATTCTCGCGCTGTTCAGCAAGCGGCTGCCGACCTTGCATTCGATCGTGATGCCATCGCGGTGCATGCGCAAGACACGCATGCCGAGCAATCGATTAAACGGAATCGTGCGGAGGACCTCATTCGTCTCGCGAACCGTAAGCTTTCGATAACGCATCAAAGCACGCGCTCGTGCGTGTAACCGGACGCTTCCAGGGCTTTGGTAAGCTCAGCGATATTTTCCGGCCCGCGCGTCTCCATAGTGATGTCAATCACAGTGTCGCCGAGCATGACCCCGTAATATGCGCGGTCGTAGTTCGTTTCCACGATGTTCGCCTTCTGCCCGGCGATGACCCCGGCGAGGCGTTGGAGCGCTCCCGGGTGATCGGGCAGGTGGATTCGCAGTCGCACCAGCCGCCCGTCCTTGACCAAGCCGCGCTCGATTATGCGCGAAAGCAGCGAGACGTCAATATTGCCTCCGCCGATGAATACGCCCACCTTCTTATCGCGGAGCGGAATCTTGTGCTGAAGAACCGCCGCCGCTGCGACGGCACCCGCCCCCTCGGTGAGCGTTTTCTCCTTTTCGAGGAGCAGAAGAATCGCATTCGCGATTTCTTCATCGTCAACGGTCACGATGTCATCGACATATCTTTTGACCAACGGGAACGTGACCGCGCCGGCCGAGCGAACGGCGATGCCATCCGCGATCGTTACTCTAGCCGGCAGTGTGACAGGCCCGTTGTGCTCCAGAGCGGCTTTCATCGAGGGCAGTTTCGACGTCTGCACTCCGATCACCCGGATCCTCGCATTCGTTTCCTTCACGGCGCAGGCGACGCCTGCGATCAAGCCGCCTCCGCCGACCGGAACAACGAGCACATCCACGTCCGGCTGTTGTTCCAGCATCTCGATTCCGAGAGAGCCCTGCCCCGCGATCACAGCCTCGTCGTCAAACGGATGGATAAAGGTGAGACGCTCCGCCTCGCAACGCCGGAGCGCTTCCTGGCACGTTTCGTCGTAGTTCGCGCCGTAGAGAATCACTTCCGCGCCGTAGCCCCGGGTGGCGGATACCTTCACCAGTGGCGTGGTCAGGGGCATGCAAATCTGCGCGGCGATTCCCCGCTTCGTCGCATGATACGCGACAGCCTGGGCGTGGTTCCCCGCCGATGCGGCGATCACCCCCCGGCGCCGTTCCTCGTCCGTGAGCAGAAGAATTTTGTTGAGTGCGCCGCGCTCCTTATAGGAGCCGGTCATCTGGAGGTTCTCGAGTTTGAAGAAGATGGAATTGCCCGTCAGCTTGGAAAACGTTTCCGAACGCACGAAAGGCGAACGAAAGATCGAATCGCGGATGCGGCTAGCCGCGGCGTTTATCGATTGAAGTGTGACCATGTCGGAAGCGCCAAAACCCGTCGGCGCAATCCTGCCATTGTATACGGACCTGCGAGACGCTGGGGACCCAAAACTTGCAGCGGGTCGCCGAGCGTCGTGTACCGTTGTACGGCGGCGGTTGCTCGTTAGATCGCCATCGGTGCCGCTCACCGCTGGCCGAATCGCTTTCTTACAGGCGTGTTATGCCCCAGCTAAGGTTCCGTGACATCAAGGGGCGCACTTCATCTTGAATTCGGGTTTGTTCCTCGCTGGTTTTCGTGTTATCAGTGGCGCGCAAATCGGCACGGGCGTCGCCGATCGTTCTGAGATTTGGACCATGTACCCAGTAACGCGTGACGTAAGGAGCCCCCTTTATGGCGACCTCGCATGCCTCCGGCCTGGAACGCGGCGGAACTCTCCCGGCGTTCAATCGTTGGCTGGTCCCCGTTGCCGCCGTCTCGGTTCACATCTGCATTGGCTCGGTGTATGCCTGGAGCACGTTCAATCGGCCGATCAAGGCGCTCTTCCCCACATCGCCCTGGTGGTTTAGCCCGCCCTACACGACCTTCACGACCGCCCTCGTGCTGCTCGGCTTGAGCGCGGCCTTTGGCGGTCCGTGGGTGGAACGGCGCGGCCCTCGAGTGGCCGCATCGGCGGCGGCATTCTTCTTTGGCAGCGGCCTCCTAATCGGCGGAATCGGACTGGCCCTTCGACAGTCGGTGCTCGTATGGATCGGCATGGGGGTGATTGGAGGAATCGGCTGTGGGCTCGGCTATATTTCACCGGTCAGCACATTGGTCAAGTGGTTTCCGGATAGGCGCGGCATGGCTACGGGAATGGCCATCATGGGTTTCGGTGGCGGCGCGTTTCTGGCGGGCTATCTGAACGTCTATTTCATGGGCCTATTTGGCGTGGCCCGGACGGTGATGGTTCTCGGACTCACGTACTTCATCATCATGATGATCGGCGCTCGGATTATTCGCCGACCTCCGCCAAATTGGAAGCCCGCCGGGTGGACTGCACCGGCACGAGCGACCAAGATGATCACGGAGATCAGCGTCAGCCGGAATCACGCCCTGGGCACCGTGCCGTTCTATCTGCTTTGGGGAATTCTGTTCATCAACGTTACGGCAGGGATCGGAATTCTTGCGCAGGCTTCGCCGATGATGCAGGACATGTTCCGGAAGACGGCGCTCGAAGCCGGCGCCGTCGTCTCTCTCATCAGCCTCTTCAACGCGGGCGGGCGATTTTTTTGGGCGGCGATTTCCGATTACATCGGCCGCCGCAGCACGTACGTCACTTTTTTCGTCGTTCAGTTCGTCCTATTCCTCCTGATTCCCGGCTTCGCCGCAACGGGGCGCTGGTTGGTGTTCGAGGCGGCGATCTTCGTCGTCTTTACTATGTATGGCGGCGGGTTCTCTACGGTTCCCGCATTTCTGGCGGACATATTTGGAGAAGAAAACGTCGGCGCCATTCACGGCGCCCTGCTTACGGCTTGGAGCGCTGCGGCCGTTGCGGGACCAGTGATCATCACCCAGCTTTCCGAGCGCGCCAAGGCCGGGCTGGTGCCCGGCGAAAGCAGAGTCCACATCTACGATCTGCCGCTGCGGGTGCTCGCGTGTCTGTTGGTTGGGGGTTTCGTTCTGACTCTGCTTGTCAGGCCGTTGAAACACGCCGGTGGGGGCACACCCTGAATCATCACGGCGTTGAAAACCGCCGAGTTGTGATTGCCAACGACGTGGGGCCGAGACACGCAGAAAGCGCTTCACACGCGGAGAACTTCCTCGAGCAGATTTCTAGATCATCTCGACCCCGCGCCTATCGGTGATGTCCTTCACTCCGGGTCGAGGAGGCTACTGTGTCCATGAATTCGGCGGCGCGGGCTCCATCGACCACGCGATGGTCGCAGGAAAGCGTCAGGGTGATCATGGGGCGCACGGCCGGTTTTCCCTCAACAGCAATCACGCGATCCTCAATTTCGCCGACAGCGAGAATAGCAGCCTGCGGCGGAACGATGATGGCCGTGAACGCATTGACGTGATACATCCCGAGATTGCTGATCGTGAACGTCGCGCCAGCGATGTCGTCGGGGCGAAGCCGGCCGGCCCGCGCGCGGTCTGCGAGATCGCGCCGCTGAACGGCGATTTCAGCGAGCTCGATCTTGTTGGCGCTGCGAACGACGCCGGCAACGACTCCTTCCTCGACGGCCATCGCAACACCGATGTTGATCTCCTGGTTGAATCGGATCGCTTGCCCGGTCCAACTGGCATTCAGGCGCGGATGATGCTCCAGGGCGCGAGCGACGACGGAAATCAACAAGTCCGTGTGAGAGAGGCGCACTCCTCGTGCTTCCTCAATGGCTTTTGACAATCTCGCCCTAGATGCATTCAAGCCGCTTGCCTCGCACTCACGAGTGAGGAAAAAATGCGGCACACTCGTCCAGCTCTGAGTTGTTCTCTCCGCCATCAAGCGGCCGATCGAGCTCAGCGCTTGAGCGCCTGGTGCGGCGTCACTGGTCGACAGGCTGGCGACAGTCGCTGAAGACTTCGTGGTTGCGGCGGCTTCAGCCGGTTCGGCCGCAGCCACAATGTCTGACACGAGGATTTCACCATCGCCACCGGAGCCGCGCACATGTTCAATGTCCACGCCGCGCTCCTGGGCGACGCGGCGGGCCTTAGGAGAGATTTTAATTTTCTTCGCGCCCGCCCGGGTTTCTGACGACGATTGAATCGCGTGGGGAATTGTCGATGGCGGATGGCCCGCGCCGTCACCCGGTGCAGAAACGGGGACTTCGTCCACTGGAACCGACTCGCCGGCTCTCAGAATCCAGGCGATGGTTCGGCCGACTGGAATTACATCGCCAGGCTTTGCCTTTACTCCCGCGAGAACGCCGCCTGCCTGCGCTTCCACTTCGACGACGGCTTTGTCCGTTTCGACCTCAAGCAGAATCTCACCCTTGGTGACGGTTTCGCCTTCCTGCTTCCGCCACGAGATGAGTTTCCCAGTATCCTGCGCCATTTCCAATGCGGGCATGACTACGCTGATCGGCATGTTGGGTTCGGCGATTCCTGAGAGCCTAGTTGGCAGCCAGAAACGGTTGAAACATGCACCTTCGACAATTCTCGGCGGCGCGGACCTCGCGGAAATGATTCAGCTGCCGATTCCTTCCGATTTCGCGCCGGCTTCGACCAGTTCGCGCACGTGCAGGTTCGGCGCCGCTTCCGTTTCACGCGTGGTCGCCAGCGGTCCGTTGACCGTGTAGTAGCGCTGGCCGGCGACGAGCAATTCTTCCGCCGGGAACCGCGTGATCACTTCGTGGCCAGTTTCCGTTACCACGATTTCTTCTTCGATTCGTGCGGCGCTCCAGCCGTCCGAGGAAGGCCAGAAGGTTTCGAGCGCGAAGACCATCCCAGGCTTCAGTTCATAGTGCTGATCAAGCGAGACCAGCCGGCTGATGACGGGTTTCTCCCAGATAGCCAGACCAATTCCGTGGCCGAACTGGAGCCCAAAACAAGACTCTTCGTTGGGGAACCCGAATTCCTGCGCCTTCGGCCACACCGAGGCCACCTGCGCAGTGGTACGTCCGGGACGTATCAGTTCGATCGAGGCGTCGACATACTCCCGGCATTGCTTGTAAGCGTCCACCATAGCATGCGAGGCGTAACCCACGGTGAACGTTCTGTAGTAGCAAGTGCGATACCCCATGTAGGAATGCAGGATGTCATAGTAGACGGGATCGCCCGGGCGCAATACTCGATCGGAGAAAACATGGGGATGCGGATTGCAGCGCTCGCCAGAAATCGCGTTGACTGCCTCGACGTATTCCGAGCCCAGATCGTAGAGAACCTTGCTCACCAGGCCCACGGCTTCGTTTTCCCGCATGCCCGGTTTCATGGCGCGGTAGAGCTCGTCGTAGGCGGCATCCACCATCATTGCCGAATGGTTTAAGAGTGCAATTTCATCTTTCGTTTTGATGACGCGGGCGTCGGACAACATTTGCTGCCCGTCGACGATTTGGATGCCTTGCTTTTGCAGGGCGAAAAGGATGGGCGGTTCGATGATGTCGACACCCACCGGCTCTTTCTCTAGGCCGAGTTTTTGCAATTCCACTTTGATTTTCTGGGCGACGTCCTCGGCGCGTCCCATCTCGGGCGACATGGCGCCACGCAGCAGGGCGATTCCCGCGCGCGAGCGCTCTCCCAGCCAGGGGCAATGCAGTTGATGGTGCTTCGCCGCGGATCCGAAGTCCCATACGATCGGCTCGGCGCCCCTGGACAGCAGCGTGAACCGGCTGTTCTTGTCCTGGGCCCAGGTACCAATGTGCGTCGACGTGATATAGCGCACATTGTTCATGTCGAAGCAAAGAAGCGCGCCGACATCGGACTTTTCGAGCAGGCTTTTGATCCGGCCAAGGCGCTCCCGGCGCAGGCGGTCGAAATCAATCCGCTGCTCCCAATCGACTGCCATTGTTCCGTGGGTAGGTAGTGCCATTTCAGTTCTCCTCTTCTGGATGCGGGCCGAGGCTTTAGGACCGGTTACAAAGCGCGCGGGCCGCATCGAACACCATTTGCTCGGTTGGCACGGTTACATCCTCTAAGGGCGGAGAGAAAGGAATCGGTACATGCATGGCT
Organism: Candidatus Acidiferrales bacterium; assembly: GCA_035279445.1. Taxonomy (GTDB): domain Bacteria; phylum Acidobacteriota; class Terriglobia; order Acidiferrales; family UBA7541; genus Palsa-295. The sequence goes on from DATEHV010000025.1 coordinate 204,734, forward strand.
CCGATGCGCTTGACAGGCCGATCCAGATAGTGAAACGCGCCCTCGGCGATAACTGAAGCAATCTCCGCGGTCACGCCATATCTGGCGTAACCCTCGTCCACGATGATCGCTCGCGAGGTTTTCTGGACGGATTCAATCAGGGTCTTTTCGTCCAGCGGCCAGGTGGTACGAGGGTCAATCACCTCGGCGCTGATACCCGTTTCCTCGAGCATCTTGGCTGCGCCAAGCGCCACCTGCACCATACTGCTGGTCGCCACGATTGTGATGTCATCCCCAATTCTTTTCGTATCGGCAACGCCCAACGGGATCGTGTATTCGTCGGCTGGCACCGGACCCTTCAGCCGATACATCATCTTATCTTCAAAAAAAACCACGGGATTGTCGTCGCGAATCGCGGACTTCAGCAAACCCTTGGCGTCGTAGGGAGTCGAGGGTAAGACGACCTTCAGGCCCGGAATATGACTAAACCAAGCGTGCAGTGATTGCGAGTGCTGCGCCGCGGAACGCCGCGTCGCTCCCAGCGTCGTCCGCATCACCATCGGAACTTTCCATTTGCCGCCCGACATGTAGTGGACCTTTGCAGCTTGGTTGGCCATCTGGTCCATCACCAGCGCGATGAAATCGCCGAACATGATGTCGACCACGGGCCGAAGCCCCGTCATGGCTGCGCCTATGCCCAGGCCCGTGAAGCCCGCTTCGGAAATCGGCGTATCAATCACGCGTTCCGTGCCGAATTCCGCACTGAGCCCGGAGAGAACTTTGAAGACCGTCCCGGCCTCCGCAACGTCCTCGCCCATGATAAACACGCGCGGATCGCGCCGCATCTCTTCGGCCAGCGCTTCTTTGATCGCCTCCGCCAGAGTAATTTCGCGTTCCGCCGCGGATGGCTCCTGCAGCGCGCTTCTCATCTTAGGCGTAGACATTTTGCAGAACCTCACTCGGGTCCGGATACGGTGCGGCGATCGCGAATTGAACCGCTTCATCGATAGTCGATTTGGTCTGAGCGGCTATGCCATCCAGGAGAGCCGCGCCGGCATGTCTCTCCGCAATCAGCCATTCCCGGAGCAGATTAATCGGATCCCGTTCGGATATCCATTTCTGTTCTTCCTGTTTGCTCCGGTAGTATTCGCGATTCACATCGCCGACGTGGTGGCCGCGGTATCGATACGTATTGCAGAGAAGGAAGGCAGGCCCATCTCCTTTTCGTGCGCGCTCTACGAACCGGTTCGCCGTGGCATATACGGCCCGCACGTCCTGCCCGTCGACACTCTCGGCATGAATTCCGAAAGCCTTGGGGCGGCCCAAAACCTCGCCGGCCGTTGTCTCGGAGTAGTGCGTGTATTCGTTGTAGGTGTTGTTCTCGCAAACGTAAATCACAGGCAGCTTCCAAAGCTGCGCAAGATTCATCGCCTCGTAAAGGACCCCTTGGCCAAGCGCGCCCTCCCCGAAGAAACAGACCGCGACGCGCCCGTTACCCAGGCGTTTGGCAGAGAGCGCCGCGCCGGTCGCGATGCCTGTGCTGCCCGCGACGATCGCATTCGCTCCAAGATTGCCGGTCTCGGGGTCCGCGATGTGCATCGATCCGCCTTTTCCGCGGCAGTAGCCCGGCGCTTTTCCCAACAGTTCCGCAAACATTCGATCGGGCGAAGCGCCCTTTGCCAGACAGTGGCCGTGTCCGCGGTGGGTGCTTGTGATGTAGTCATCCTGCCGCAGCGCCGAACAAATCCCCACGGCAACGGCTTCCTCGCCTATATAAAGGTGAGCGAGCCCCGGCATCAAGGTGCGAGTGTACAGGTCGTTGACCTGCTCTTCAAAAAGCCGGATCGCGAGCATCCGCCGGTACATCTCGAGCCATTTTTCCGTGTCGACACTCGCACCGGAGCTCTTCTGGATGATTTTCCCTTTTTTCATTACGCCACTCTTGTCGCTCTCGCCCTTAGATACAGAGCCACCAAGAAATCCCGGTTCAATGTGCCGGCCTCGCTTTGAGGATGCGAACCGCTCTGGCGTAATACATTGGAGTCACGCGCAGAACGGTGCCGCCCATTTCGAGATCGCCGCGCCAAGTTCTTCGCATCCCGCCAGACTGCTTCCCTCTACTATACGACATCTCTTACGCCGGCGTGATTTGTGAATATATCCTCGCGATCGGGGACGACTCCTTCGAATTGAAGTGAACTTCAGTGATGGCCTTCGACCCAAATTCAGCAAACTACCTAGACGCAAACCCCGCGTTCATTCTACATGCGTGAGAGATCTTGAGTCCGGCAAGACCAGGCACGATTCAATCGCGTCCGGCGACGGCGAAGGCCCCCGGCGAGCGTCAGCATAATGTGACGCTGGGCCCGGTCAAATAGTTTCTGAGCGGGCTCCCGCTTCAAATGCTGGGCCTGACGACTCAAATGTCGTGGCTCGCCATCCCGCCAAGTGTTCAGCGTATCCGCAGAGGAAGCCAAATAAGGCAGATGTCGAAGCTGCCTGAGACGGACCTCGAGTACTCTCGCACAAAATATCAAAAGGGTTATTCTAGGGCTTAAAGAATGTGTTTTACGGAGTGCGACGCTTGGTATAGCATCTGCGGTGCATTGCGCAGGGTGTGATTCGGGTTTTCGAGAAACTTAGTGGTGTCGGCAGAGGGCCTTCGGAAATTTTCTTGCGGACGGGACACCTCCCACACAAGGCGCCTCGAAGCGAGTTGCAATGGACCGAAATTTGCGGGAACCTCGCTCGAACTCTGAACGTCAGTGTTACGAGGGTGGTTTCCGGTCTCAATTATCGAGGCACTAGGGACCGTTATTATTTAGGAGTTGAGGGACCACACATCCGAATCATTGGGGCGGCCTACTAGGTTCTTTGAGCGATCGAATGCCTACGGCGACCGAAGGAGTTACCAGCAACGATGAGTTACCGAAGTTTGGAGGACCTGTTACAAACCGTAGAGAACCCCGTCAAGCTGTTGCGTAATTCCAAGATCGGACCGTATGCCTTTCCGGTAGTGCGGCCAGAGTTCTCGAACTGGCGAGATGAACAGCGCGCGTGGAAAGAGACCTGCGCACTTTTCGACCAGTCACATCACATGACCGATCTTTATGTAGAGGGTCCTGACGCCCTGAAATTGTTCTCCGATCTTGGCGTGAATACCTTTAAGAATTTCAAGGTCAATCAAGCCAAGCAATTTGTTGCGTGCAATCAGGATGGCTATGTAATCGGTGATGCAATCCTCTTTTATCTCGACGAACACAGATTCAACCTCGTCGGGCGTCCCCCCGCTCACAACTGGGTGCAATACAATTTGGAGACGCGCGGGTACAAGGCATCCGCGGAGAGGGACGAGAGGTCCGCTGTCAATCAAGGTCACAGGAAGGCGTTCCGATTCCAGATTCAAGGCCCGAATGCGCTCCGGGTGATGGAGAAGATCACGGGCAAGCCCGTGCCGGATATCCGGTTCTTTAATATTGGTGTGTTCACTATTGCTGACAGGAAGGTCCGAGCCCTGCGTCACGGAATGGTCGGCCAACCGGGGTGGGAACTGTTTGGTCCCTGGGAGCACGGCGAAGAAGTCCGGAACGCGATAGTCGAGGGCGGCCAAGAATATGGAATTCGACAAGTCGGCTCTCGAGCTTACCCTACCACCTGCCTCGAATCAGGGTGGATTCCCTCTCCCCTCCCGGCGATTTATACGAGTGCAACGTTGAAGGGATACCGGCAGTGGCTTACGACGACGAGTTATGAGGCCATGGCGTCGCTAGGAGGCAGCTTTTACTCCAACGATATCGCTGACTACTATCTGACTCCTTACGACCTCGGCTACGGACCTTTCGTTAAGTTTGACCATGACTTCGTCGGACGCCAGGCGCTTGAGCGAATGGCAACGAGCCAGAATCGAACGAAGGTAACGCTGGTATGGAACGGCCAGGATGTCGCACGGGTCTGGGGTTCGCTGTTCCAGGGTGGCGATATCTCCAAATATATAGACACTCCGCTGGCTAATTATTCGACGCTTCCGTTCGACAAAGTATTGAAGAATGGGAAAACGATCGGATTATCTACCTATACCGGCTATACCTACAATGAACGCGCGATGCTCTCGTTGGGCGTTGTGGAAAGCCAACACAGCAAAGTGGGCACCGAGGTCACGGTCGTATGGGGCGAGGAAAATCGCGGCTCCCCGAAACCGACCGTCGAGCGTCACGTGCAAGCGGAGATCCGCGCGACTGTCGCATCAGTCCCCTTCGCCGAGGTCGCACGTTCAGCCTATCGGCCACACTGAGACAGGGTCGCTCTAGGAGAAATCCGGATGGCGTACATATTTCATGAAAACGATCTGCCGAAGCTGGTGTCCGCGGTACCCGGCCGGGAGCGCACCTTCTTCGTCAACAAGGAACTCACCAAAATCGACGACCTGTTGGCGGGGGTGATGCACTACGTGAAAGGCGCGTCCTCACCCTATCATCTGCATAAGAACTGCGAACATTTTTATTTCATCATGGAAGGCGAGGGCACGGTGGAATCGGAGGACGGAGCCCGCGACGTGCGCCCGGGCGACATGGTTTTCATTCCTGCCGAAGCGAAACATCGGCTGCGGGCGTCCAAGTCGCCTCTGTTCTATTTTGAGTTTCAAGCTCCGAACCGCTTCGTCACCACGATTCTCGACGGCACTCCCGACGACCTTCGCTGGAACCGCGTGGAAGGCGGCGTGTGGGTTCAGACCTAGGGCTACTCTTAGGTCAAAGGAGGCCTCATGCTCACTTTTATCGACACGAACAAATTGCCCCGGAGAAAAACCCCGGAAGGCGATGTGACGGAAGTTCTGAACCACGATTTGTGCGGCGCAAAGAACGTGGTGGCGGCACTGCACTGGCTCAAATCCGGGGAGAAATTGACGGCGGCCGCTTCCGACAAGCACCAGCTACTCTACCTGATGGAGGGGAACGGAAGTATCCGCCTCGACAAAAAGGATTACGATGTATCGAAAGGTGCCGGCGTGTATCTCGGACCATCCGAGAGTGCGACGATCGAGCCGGCGACGGGAGCCTCGTTGAAGGTCCTGCGCCTGATGGTGTCGCAAATCCCCGTTTAACCACGATTATCGGCCGGGGCGAAAGTTCGAAATGCCCCTACCTTCCCGCAACTTCCTCCTCAAAGGTGCCGGATCGCGCGTAGCGCCTGCCGCTCCTCACCGTTCGGATCGTCGACGACTTCGCACTCGTTATTGAGAATCATGGTTGCGCGCTGTTTGGTGTTGAAAGCCGGCCAGTTTGGCAGGCCTTTGTGGCTGGGATTTCCCGTACGCGCGAAAGCAACCCAGGCGCTGCTGATCTTGTCTTCCAGAGCGTAGCGTTCCTGACCCGAGCCAGTCATGGCGGTGGCCAGATCGACATTGTCGAAGACAAACGGGATTTCGAGCGTGTGGAACGTCTTCAACTTTCCGTCCCGCACGGGCGATCTCCACGTGAAGTAGTACATGTAGACTGGAGCCATTCCTTGGTCCGCTTTGCGTTCAGCCTCAGTTAAAACGCCCGCCCGGAACGTGGCATCCGATGCAAGGATCAAATAGAGATCCGTATTGCTGATGTATGGACGGCCTTTGCGATACACATCAATGAGCCGATTCGCGGCGCTGTCGTCAACGTTACGCAAGGCTTGTTTAACGTGCGCGTGGAGAGCGTCATCGTCCATTGAATCGAGCGGAGTCCCGCGCATAAACGTGACCTCCGTTTCGACCGAGCCGATCAATAGGGGAACGGCTGCTGAGATTTCCGGAGCGTCTGGATCGAACGGGTTCCGCGGCAGCGAATGCCCGTCTACCACCGGCGCCAAACGGAGACCGGCTCCTCCAACCGCACTTTCCTGGCCCATTGCCGTGACCAGCCGCTCCGCTGGAAGCTTCTGGAGCTCATCGATCTGACTCGACTTCACCCCTAACGTAGCGAGAAAGGCCTCAGCCGACTTCGTAGCCTCGTCTTTGGGAACGCCGCGGATCGCAGAGGCGCTTTCCACCACAGCTCGATGAAACAGCCCTTTGGCCGATGGCATCGCCATCAACGTGCTGACTTTTCCGCCGCCGCCGGATTGGCCAAAGATCGTCACGTTGTTCGGATCTCCGCCGAACGCGGCGATGTTGTCTCGTACCCATTCCAGCGCCGCGGCGATGTCCAACATCCCGACATTGCTCGAGTTTGCATATTTTTCCCCGCCCAGCTCGGCGAGATACAGATAGCCGAACACGTTGAGCCGATGATTCACGGTGACCACTACTACATCGTGCCGGCACGCCAGGTTCGCCCCGTCATAAATGGCGAAGGCTCCCGATCCTTGGGAATACCCACCGCCATGCAGCCACACCATCACCGGCTTGCTGCCTTTCCCCAGACCGGCGGTCCACACGTTCAAACGAAGGCAGTCCTCGCTCGCGGGTTCCCGCCTGTCCACAGCGGCGACCTCCGGAATCAATTGCGATGGTCCTTGAGGCGATCGCGGGCCGAATTCCACGACCTCCCGGACGCCCGTCCAAGGGTCGGGTTTGGAGGGGGGCATAAAACGCCGGGCACCTGCTGTTGACGCGCCGTAGGGAATACCAAAAAATGCGCTGACTTTGTCCCGAGTGATGCCCCGGACTCGTCCCGCCGTTGTGCGAACGACGGCGCTCGGTGAAGCACACCCTGGGTCCTGGGCCCATGCCTGCTGAAGCGCCCCCCGGACGAAAAGACTCGCCGTAGCGATCGTGCCATAATTCAGAAAAGACCTTCGGTCCATGGTCGTACCTCCCCTTCAAATTTGAAGTGTCCGCGCCTTCATCACTGATTATGAGTCCGTGAATGAAGCCCATTCCATTCCGCGAGACCTCGATAGGGCGAGTCAAATGGGGTATCGAGCCCCGTGTGCCTCCAGACCGGTTGTCGCTTGCCGAAAGGCGCGCGCCCGGGAAGCCTCGCTTTCTTACCCGCGCCCATGTCCTGAATTCTTCTATGGAGCACGGATGCCCGTTAGGCGTACTGGTCGCCGGGACGGCCCTGCGGTCGGTCAATGTGTCAGACTCCCTGTCGTAACGGTCGAAATGCCAAAGGATCCTATCGTTGGTATCGATAATTTCAAACTGCTGCTGCGCTAAATAAATCGGCTCCGTGCCGCGAGGAGCCACCAGCGTAGACACGTCCCGTCATCTAAACCACTCCGATATCAAAGTCCAGCGGATTATTTGAAATTCCGCTTAATGCGTCTCGTATTACGCCGCCCTTGCTTCCGAACGTTGAGCTTCGGAACGCGCGCCGAATGTACTCACGTGCGTCGTACCGGCCGCCCGATCGGGCTACTACCCGGACGGCCTATCGAAATAATTCCGGTCGGCGCACCTCGCGCCGAGGCGCTCGAATTGGCCGCGCTTCATAACTTTATTATTAAAATAGTTTTATGTCGCTTGACTTCGTTACGTCTGGGGGAGTACATCTCTGCGAACACAGAGCCAAGGGGAGTAGTGTAGGGAAATGTTCGGCGGATCGCGGATCGTCCGCCGCAAGTTGGGCGCGAGATTCGGTAGGGATTTCTGGGTGGCCATCCACGGGGTGGATTGGAATTATTAGTCATAACACACAACTGCGCATTGCCAAGGCGTCGCGTCTTGACTGTGCATTCCTGAGTCTTGGCGCCGCTAAAGTCTGCGACGACGTTTCCGGGGGGAACTTATGAGCACATTCTTGGGGTTGCAGTGTCTCCGTAGCAAGAGAGGTTTTCAGGCGCTCGGTCTCGCGTTGGGATTGTTGCTGTTTTGTGTCCCTGCTTATCCGCAACTGAATTATGGAAGCATCAACGGGACCATCACGGACGCGAGCGGAGCTGTCATCGTCGGCGCGACCGTGACCATCACCGACGTGGACCGCGGCGTCTCGCGGACGTTGATCACCGACTCGGCCGGTCAGTATTTCGCGCCCAGCCTTACGCCGGGCAGCTATTCTGTGCGCGTCGAATTTACCGGCTTCCAGTCGCTGAATCGTACGTCCGTCTCGGTGGGTGTCGGTCAGGCTGTGCGCGTCGACCTGTCGATGCAGCCGGGCTCTCAGTCGCAGACGGTGACCGTGACGGAGGCTGTGCCTCTTGTGGACACAACGAACGAGGTGCTTTCCAGCACTGTGGAGAGTACGCAGCTCGCCGAACTGCCAATTAACGGCCAGCTGTACACGAAGGTCCTCGAGTTCCAGCCGGGAATCCACGGGAACCCGGGCGGAAATTCGCCCAACTACCAAACCAATGGCGCGAGCGGCCAGGGCAATTACTTCCTGCTCGACGGCGTGGAAAACAGCAACATCTTCGTCAACTCCGGGCCTCTCATCGGCGCAGCCACCAGCACCGACGAACTGACGATCTTGCCCCAGGATGCCGTTCAGGAAGTCAACGTAATGACCAATCCACCCGCGGAGTTCGGTTGGTTTCAGGGAGCCGTAGTCAACGTCGGTCTGAAATCGGGAACTAACGCTATCCACGGCAGCGGTTACGGATTCGGCCGCAACAACAGCTTGGATGCTTACGACCCGTACCTGGGCGGTTCCCCTGCGCCCAAGCAGGACGATAATTTCAAGCAGTTTGGCGGGTCTCTAGGCGGACCGGTCAAGAAGGATAAGCTGTTCTACTTCGGCGCTTTCGACCTTATGCGCTACACGGTCGGGACAGCCGGCACCGCCACCGTGCCTACCGTGAACGGCGGGGCGGGAGTAGATGATCCCACCCACAGCGTGCCGCTTGCGATTCAAGACCTCATCAACAACCAAGACATTCTGCCAAGCCAGTTGAGTCTCAACTTGTCGGACTGCACAGTCGCCGGCGCAGCGCCCACCGCAGTTGCCACTTGCGGGACGAAGGGTGTTTTCCGGAACAACTCACTCCGGACAAACAACCTCGGCGTGCCGGGGGACTCGGCCGGTCATTCAAACAACGTGATCGGCAGAGTCGATTACCACCTCAACGACCGGAACTCAATCAATGGCGAGTATTTCTTCGGTCAGGCAATTACGAGTACGCCGAACGTGGGCGAACCGTCATTCTGGAACAACCTGAACCTCAGCCGCACGCAAATGATGCGCGCAGTTTGGATCGATACGCCGAATACGAACTGGGTGAATGAAGTCCGGTTTGGCTACAACCGGTACAACCTGGCGGATGGCAACGCGGAATGCGCCGGAGGCAATTATTCGACGGGAAACGTGGGCCAGCCGAATTATGCGGCGCTTGGGTTCAATTCCGGAGCGAATCCTCCTTCTCCGTTCTGCGGATTCCCGGCAGTGAATTTTACCCAGTCAGGTTTTCCGAGCTTTGGGGCGCTGTCGTTCTTCATCAGCGATCAGGGTGTGTTTCAATACACGTACACGGCGTACGACAACGCTTCCTATACGCACGGCAAGCACAATTTCAGGTTTGGGTTTGAGTTCCATCACAGTAAGTTCCGGGGGATCGGCGCCCCGGGGTTTCTTGACGGCGTTCTCAACTTCAACGGGGGAGTCGCGTTCGACGGTTCCACCGATCTCGAGGATTTCCTTGCTGGAGCAATTGGCGGCGGCAATCAAATTCTAGTCAACCCGCAGCAGGAGCTCACGTCTCTAGGCTTCAACCGCGAAGCCTTCTATTTTTCAGACGATTTCCGGCTGAATTCAAGGGTGACTGTAAACCTGGGGCTGCGCTACGAATTGGAACCCGCGATTCTGGTGGACAATAACAGCGCGGGCAATTTTAGCCCCTCTTCGGCGACGGGCATGGTGGAACAAAAAGGCAGCCCTCTGTATCAGGCTGATCACAAGGCGTTTGCCCCGCGGGCGGGTTTCGCTTGGGATATCACCGGAAAGCAAACCACGGTGCTGCGCGCAGGTATGGGCGTCAGCTACGATACGCCTCAAGTGGACGACTTGATCGCCCACTCTTTCGGTGCGGGATTAAACGTCATACCCACCGGGTTCGCACTTTACAACGATGCTGGCCCGGTGTTTCCGCCCTCCTCAAACCCGCAAGCTGTCAAGACGGCCGTGATCACGATTCCGGGCGGCGCTCTGAATTGGCAGATCAGCCCTCCCGGAAATCCAGTATTTCCTGTGAGTCTGAACAGCGACCTGACCTGCGGCACCGGTAACGGTCCGACGCTGCCGGATGGCGTGTTGCCCTCACCGTGCACTCTAAAGGCGAGAGGCACGGTTGTCAGCCTTCCAGGCGGCCAGTTGTCAATGAATACGTCGAACGCTCGATCCCCGATGTTCACCTGGACTCTGGGCATCCAGCACGCTTTTCGACCCAACACTTCACTGACGGTAAACTACGTGGGTACCCACGCGTACAATCTGGCTAGCGAGATCAATATCAACCAGGCGGCACCGGGCGACTCGGTGCCGGCGGATATTCAGCAACGGCAGCCGTACTTCAAACAATTTCCCTGGTTCGCCGGCATATTTGTCTATGGTCCTGCCGGGTTTTCCAACTACCACGCCCTGCAAGCGACCTTCGTTCAGCGGAATTTTCACGGCCTGACGCTGAATGCCGCTTATACGTTTTCAAGAGACCTGGCCACTCCCAAGGGCGGCAACAACCCGTACATCACGAACAGCAAATGTGTTGGGTGCGACTATGGGCTCGCCACGCCCACGCAGGACCTGGGAGTTACACTGGTCTACGCGCTTCCCGGGAGGAAGTCGCCGGCAGAAATGCTGGAAGGATGGGAACTCTCCAGCGCAATCGACTTGCAGAGTGGCCAGCCGTTTAGCGGCTTGGATGGCGCCCACGACCTCGCAGGAGTAAATGACAACAGAGGACTCTTCGGCGGCACCACAGAACAGTGGTCGTTGTACGGAAGCGGGCGCAATTTCAAGAACATCGGAAAACTCACGGGCATTCCGTGCTTTGGGCTCCCTGGCTCGGGTTTCAATCCCGCGCTTCCTTTCCTCAATGTCTTTGGGTGCAGTGCCACCCTACCGCAAGCATGCATAGATGCGGCTAACAAGGAACCCATAAACTCGTCTGTAGCTGGCTCCAGCGGATTGGCAGAGCTTGACGCAATCGGATGCTATATGTCGGCCAATGGAAAATCAGTGATCCTTCCGCCGGCTCAGGGAACCTTTGGCAATATGAGGCCGGGCGCGCTGATCGGCGCACCATTCCATGAGTGGGATCTGTCGATCCGTAAGTCGTTCAAAATCCGCGAGCGGCTCAACCTGCAGGCAAGCATTTCGGCTTTCAACGTCCTCAACAACCATGCTTATTCCCTTGGCTTTCTGGGCGGCATCGTGAACGTTCCGGTCCTTTTCGGCACATCCCACGGGCAGCCGAACGATGGCAATCCCGTCAACGGGACGGGCGGCGCGCGCGAAGTTCTGTTGGGCTTGAAAGCAACGTTCTGAGCGATTCTAAGAGGTACTTGGACACGTAGAGGAAGACGGCCAGGCAAATGCCGAATCGGCCTTTGCCTGGCCGTACTTTTTGCATGGGTCGCACTTTAAGTCAGACCATAACGAGAGGCTACCGGGAACCGCCAGATGAAACAAGCCTCGCGAGCCCTGCTTCTTTCGGCGCTGATTGTCTCCTTGGCCGCGCTGGCGGCCAATCCGCCGAACGCCAAACGTGCAGGCGTTGCCGCGCGCGAGCCTGCGCAGCCATTCGCGGAACCGGCTCTTATAAAAGGCTCTCCGACCAATCTGCGCGCCTTCGACGTAAGCTGGAACGACAACTCGACACAGAAATACTACATGGCAGACCGCACGAACAACGCGATCGACCTCGTTGACTCGGCCACGGACACGTTCCTCGGGTTCATCGGCCAGGGCCACTACACCGGCAGCAGGCCTTGCCCTCAGAATCCCAAGGATCTGCGGCTTTGCGCCGGCCCAAACGGCGTCGTGACGGATGGACTCGGCCACGTCTGGTCTGGCGACGGTGACGCAGACATCATCGAAGCAGACGCGAGCAAGCCGGGCGCGACTATCATTCGGTTCATCCCAACCGGCGGCAAGGGCCGGATTGACGAGCTGGCCTATGATCCCAAGGACAGAGTTTTGATGGCTGAAAACGACGGCGATACGCCACCGTATGTCGTTTTCGTCTCAGTCGCGGATGGTTCTGTGCTTGGCCGTTTCGTCTATCCCAAGGAGCAAGATGGCATGGAGCAGCCGGCTTGGGCCCCCCAGACCGGCATGTTCTACCAGAACGTTCCCGGAAAGATGAACCGTCTCGATGTGTTTGATCCTCGCCGCCTCCCGAATCCGGTTAAAAGCTTCCCTGTCGAATGCACGGGCGGCTTGCTCGGCCTGACCCTTAGCGGACTGACGGTTGGGCCAAACGGGCAGTTAATGACGGTTTGCGGCAGTCTTGGCGGCCTGACGGTTGATTCCAGAACCGGGAGGGTCGGAAAGCCCATTCCCGAAGGCGCCGACGCGGATGAGGTCTGGTACGACCCGGGCTCAGACAACTACTATTTCTCGCGAAATTCCAACTTGGCCGTGGCGAATGCCGCGACCGAGAAGTTTGTGGCGTACATTCCACTGGGAAGCCATTCCGTCGCCGCAAACGCCAAAAACAGACACGTGTTCGTCCCAGTGGCGGGCAAGGGCATTTTCGTAGTCGCTCCAATAGAATAGAGCTGAGGAAACCGCTGGACTTGGCGGCCGATTTGCCCCCAACTTCCGTGCAGGCGGGCACAACCGCGTCACAGCTCAGCGACGGCGACTAACGGTTGAAATCCTCGCGGTAGTGGCAGTCAGGCGGATTGGCTTGTCGGAATTATGAGTGAAACCTAGCCTGCTGCAACAACACGTCGGTTCACTTTTTGGCTGGATTCGTCGGCGGCGCGGTTGGGGCTCCGCCACCGTTACCACCCGCCGGCGGTTCAAGAAAATTGTCGAAATTGACGCCGGGTGGCGGCGGCAACACTTTCCCCGGATGGGTAGTGAAACCGATGATACGGCCCATGAATATGATGCCAATCCACAGCGTGAGCGAGACGACCGCCACCGCTTTGCCGACCCGGGGCGCCGAGCGAGCCTGATCCCACCGGTGAATTGTTCGGCCGGCGGTCATCTCGAAAACGATCATATTCACACCGGCGAGGACCAGCAGCAGCATCTTCGTCCTGAAAAAGGGGTTGTGATAGTAGATTCGTGCATTGGTACAGAACATGGTCAGTCCGGTCGCCACGGTCAGCGCAAAAGCGGCCCACGTCCACTTCAGGATGTCCGAGGCCATCCTCCGGTAAGACCTCAGCGTGGAAGCAAGTCCCAACAACCGCAGGTCGATGATCGCAATCGTGCCCACAACCATCGTAAAGCTGATGACGTGGATTGATTCTACGATGGGAAACATCCAGATCGAATCGCGAATGGTCGTGGCGAAGCGAGTCGCCTCGATGAACTTGAGAAACGAGTCAATCGGCATGGGGGCTCTGATCCTGAATCATCAATACTCTGAAGTGGCCGGCGACCAAGAACCCCAGATATGGTCATAGGCGATCAGGCGCCCCAGCACGATAATGCAGAGAAAAATCAGGAACGTCAGTATCGCTAGCGACTTAATGGATCTGCGGTTGACGAGCGTTTCCCACTGTTGTTCATGTTGCGGTAGCGTGACCAAAAAGGTTCCGGAGAGCAGTGTACCGACCGCTACGAAGACCATCTTGGTCCAAAACGAGAAATTCACCAGTTCACGGACGGGCTCCGCGATGATCATCACGATCCCCGTTACCAGTTGCAGGCACAGCGCGCCGATCAGCCACGGGCCGAACCGGTCCGAAGTCTGCCGCAGCGTTTGATCCGTCCCCGCCCATCCCACAATACGGAGAATGAGCATGAATACGGATCCCATGATGATGGCAATGCCGATAATGTGGATGGATTGAACGCCCGGGATTAGCCAGCTCTCGTGGAGTCGAAAGGAGTGGCTCACGGGTGTCCTGGTCAGCCACTCAGCAAATCGACCCACGTGAGCCTTCCTTCCTCGCTTTGTCCTTAGAAAGCTAAACGGCTTGACCTACCGCGTTTCGGCTCTGCCCATGTCGCGGCCGCGCAGCCTGTGGATGAAAATGTCGATTAGAATCTGCCGCCGATCGTCGTCATACCCTCGACGGTGTCGCAGGTCTTACCTGCGGCGGGGGGCGTTCTCCACGGGCATTTGTAAATCGGGCCTATCCGCGACCCGAAATTACCGCCGCTGCGGAGGGGATTCATGTGCACCGTAAATATCGTACCCGCGCGGAACGAATCCGCGGTAATTCCCTGCTGTGCCACCGCTGCGGCACCCGCCATCTCGACGCCCCAATCGATCAGTTGCCCGCTTTGGTCCTTCTCAAGTTTGCCGTCGGGCCCAATCAGGTAGAAGTGCAGTTCGGCATGATTCGCCTGAGCGATAAACTGGTGGGCTACGCCGGTCAACACCAGCACTTTCGTCTGATCGTACATGGCAAACGAGTGATGTGCGAGCACCGGCTTGACATAGATTCCCAACGATACGAATGCGACGCAAACCGCAATTAGCCAGATCGTCGTCCTCGGCTTCTTCATCTCTTTTGTTCTCCGTTGTGTGGCGGCCGCAAACGATCCAGCGTGCTTGCGCGACCGCTCAAGCCTTTACTTCTTATCGCTATCCAAAAGTTTGAGTATGTCGTCCGGTACAGGATTCTCGTTCGGCTTATCCTTCCAGCCCTTTTCGAAATACCTTTCCCAGTCTTGCGCCCAAGGCCGTCCATAGTAATCCACATAGTCAGGGTTGTCGGAAGTCAGCTGGGTCGCCCTGCCGTTGATATCCTTGATGTTGCTCAAGCACTCGATGTACGTGTATCGCATGGTCGGGGAATCCAGGGTTGCTATCCGCCGGTAACGATACGTGGCCCGCAGCGGCTGGACGAACGCTTCGGGATCATAAAATATGGTTTCCTGATCCAGTTCCGTGTACTTGCCGCTCGCGTCGTATACGGGCTTCCACACTTCGACGGTCTCCATCTTGCCGCTATTCTCAAACATCGAGTGCGAAAGATTCCAGGCTTGAACGTGCGAAGTCCATGTAACGAGAGTGGTTCCGTCCCAGAATCCCACCGATTCACCGTACCATTGCGCGACTTGCTGCACAGGCTGCCTTCCGATCCAGACCTGGCGAAGGAAGTTCGCCGCGATGCCCGATAGGAACTGAACACTCCAGGGAGTTATCGTGAGTTGAAAATCCCCGCCTTGCGAAGCCTGCGCCCACCAGCGCATGAATCCCTCCGGCCAACAGAAGGAGGCTTCCCATTGCGGAGCGTTGTCCACCACCTCGTGATAATTGTCCTGGACCATCCGGCCTTGATACTCCGGAGTGAGTAGCGACAGAATTGTAGGGACTTGCGAGACCGTCCCCCAGATCCACTCGGCTTGAGTGTCCGCTTGCATGTCCCGTGTATACCATCCGTCCCAGTCCGGAATCGTCGCCTTGGTATAAACGGTGGGGCCACCCTTCGCCTTCGCTTCTGCCAGCAAGGCATCGTACTGTTCCTTGGCAGTCTTATAGGGGTAATGGCTGACAATCTGATCTCTGGGAATATCCCACTTGCAGTCGCCCCAGGCAGCCGATTCCGGGGGGTTCCCGCGACCAAAACGGCGCGATGTCCACATATCCGTTAGCTGGCGGGGCGTGTTGCACCGGAAATAACGCGGGTCCGACCAGTACTTGCGATCCAGATAAAAGTTCTTCGAAGTGAACAAATCGATCGGCAAAGGCTTCATTCCTGCCGCCGGGGCGTCGAATGTCGGCGTACATATGCTCATTGGCCCGATGACATTGGTGTATGGACCGTGCGGCCCAGAGAAGAAATTACGCCCCACTCGAAATCCGCCCTGCACCTTCGCGCATTGCTGCTCCGGCGTTTCCTGTTGCGCCTGTGTACCGTCCACGCCCTGCGCCGTCGAGGTCGGAGGCATCCACATGAGCGCGATCGGGACGACGAACGCAAACGAGACTACGGACAGTCTACTTTTCATTATGGCTCCCCCTCCGCATTCCTCTACTCTCATTCGACGTGCGAGATCATATCCCGGTTGCCGAAACCTGGCGAGGACTTGAACTCAATTCTGCCGGGTCCCACTCTGGGTGCGAGACGTACGTTGAGAGCGATGCCAGAGCCGGAGATACACTCGTCAAATGGCGAAGTCAACATGAAACAGACGAAATCCGCGATAAGCGAAATGCGATGCTGTGGGGAAAGTTGCAGAACAAGACGAGAGTGACCAAGCGGAAGGACCTCCAACTTGCCTGCGCGCGGCACGAAAACTTCACAAGCCTCTGAATTCCTGATAAGGCGCGCGCAAAAGTGTTGCATCATTACGAGTGTAGCAGCGCGCCAGCGCATTTTCGGGGCGCGAGCGTGCCTCCGCGGGATTTTATAGACGAACTGGGGCAGAAATCGTGCGCTGGAAAGAAGGGGAATCATGAAGCTGTTTTATTGGGTTCTGGTGGTCACTTGCGCATTCCTTGGAACGGGGTGTCGCAGAGCACAAAATTCTGAACTGACGCCCGGACTTTTGCGGCCCGCAACCGTCAAGGACATCATGGATTCCATGGTGAATCCGAGCGGAGAGTTTGTATTCCAATCGGTCCAGCAGATCTCAGACGAGCACGGCATCCGCGAAAAAGCTCCGCAGACCGATGCGGATTGGGCGGAGGTCCGCCAACACCTCGTCGTCCTGCTTGAAGCTCCGAACTTGCTCGTGATGCCGGGCCGCAAGGTTGCGCCGCCCGATGTTCAATCCCAGAATCCAGGAATTGAACTAGAGCCGCCTCAAATTCAACAATTGATCGACGGCGACCGCCCCGCCTTCGTTCGTCGTGCGCGAGGGCTGCAAGACGCGGCCGTGGCGGCAATGAAGGCAGTCGACGCGAAAAATAAGGACGCTCTATTTCAAGCGGAAGACGGAATCGACAAGGCCTGCGAGACGTGCCACCTCCACTATTGGTACCCGAACGACGAAAGGGCTCGGGCAGTGGCGGCGTCCGAGGGAATTGTTTACTAAGGGAAAGGCTAGTCGCCGCTTCGCGGCGATACGATCCGCCTCGCGCTCAAGTCGGACCGGAATCTGCCGCTGCTGTGCGGCTGGACGGCATCACCCCGGACGTCGGGTTTGCCTCGTCGCCGAAAGCCCGCGAAATACGCCTTCGTCCCTAGATTCGGTGACCCATAACTGCGTCGATGCGCTTGGCCTTCGCGGATTTCGCGCCGGGGATCGATCGTTTGGATGCTACTTTGCGCGGTCTTTCAAACCTTGCGCGATCACCGGCAGCCTGTAGACCGTCGCTGCGGTCTGTTGGGGGCCTTCACGAATCGGTGCACCGTTCTTATCTTCCGCGCCGCTTCCCACGACGTAGAGAGTCTTCTTATCTGGCCCCGCAAACGCTACGCTGATGATTCCGCGAGGCGTGGGGATCACGCCGAGATACTTCCCGGACTTGTCGAAAACCTGTACGCCGGCACCGGAACTGACGTATAACCGGCCTTCTGTATCGATCGCCATGCCGTCCCCGTAGCTGCCCGCCGGGAGCATTGCGAAATCGCGACGGCTGGTGAGCTTGCCTGGACCATCCACATTGAACGCGACGATCTGGCCGCCATTGGTGACGTAGAGAATCTTGTCGTCGGGGCTGAACGCGATTCCGTTGGTACGGATATTATCGGCCATCACGGTCACGCCCTTTGGGCTGGCATAGTAGAGGCAGCCGGTCGTGAAGTACGCCCCGCCGTGGCTGTCAGCGGCAAGATCGTTTGGCCGTACCGTCAGCGCAGAGCCATCGGCCCACTTGTCGGTCAGCATCATGCGTTTTGGCGCCAGCTCGGTGACGGCATTCACGATCGACGCTTTGTCCGGCTTGGTCGAACCGGGTCTCTCCGTTCGGTGGACGCCGTAGAGGCGGCCTAACCGATCCATCGATAACGATCCGACGCCTTTGGCGTCGGCAACAGCCACAGATGTATGGCCGTCCGCATTGATCTTGAGGACGCTGTCGTAGTCTTCCTGAGCCACAAGCACGCTTCCATCCCGGTCACGGATGATGCCGTCAGCGCTGTTGCCGCCTTCTTGCCAGACCTTCGCCCATTCCCCGCCCTCGGCCACGACGCCCGCGATTGCCGTTATGGTCACGTTGCGCGGGACCGGTTGCGCCGCCGGTGCCGGGCGCTGTCCGGCAGGCCCCCCGGCCCGCGGGTTAAATAACTGTGCTGCTTGCTCCGCAGAGGGCATGCAGGTCGGAGCTTGCGCGGCAGCAGGGGACGCCTCGGCCAAGAAGAGCGCCAGCCCGCAAATGCACGCCACAATCACGAACACTGTTTTCTTTCTCATTTCGCCTCCAAGCACGCACATGCTACACCGAGAGGACGCGCGGAGACATCATTACGATGCGCGTTCCGCACCGGGAAGGGTTGAAGACTCTCGCTTCTGGCGAACGAGCACTTGCGTGCAAATCGCTCCCAACGGTAAGCAGAACGCAATGGCGGCGAAGACAGGAACGTACGAGAAACGTCCTACGACATACCCGGTCGCTTGAATCATTACAAGCGCGCATAGCGTGCCGGCCATCGAGTTTAGTCCGAACACTGAAGCCACCTTCTCCCGAGGGAACAAATCCGCGGGGAGAGAAAACAAGTTGGCGAAATAACCCTGCATGAAAAACGTCGCAATGGCCAGCAACGTGAGCACAGCCCACACGCTCGAAACTCTAACCGCTAATGAAGTGAAGGGGAGCACGCAAGCGCAGACCCACATGATTGTTCTGCGAGCGCGCAACGGTTCCCAACCCTGGCGGACCAGATAGCCGGAGGCGTATCCACCCAGAATGCTACCCAGGCTTGTGAAAAGGTAGGGTATCCATCCAACAATGCCCATCTGACGAAGGTTAAAACCCCGCACCTGGGCCAGGTACGGAGGAACCCAAAACAGATAGAACCACCAGAGCGAGTCCGAAAACGCTCGCGCGAGGGTCAGTCCAATCACTTGCCTATTCCGCAGGAGATCGCTCCATGACCTCGTGGCGGCCAAATTCGGCGTGGCCGCCGCTGGGTTCGGCGTCGAGCGGTAGCACCTCAGCCACAGAGCAACCCAAATGAGCCCCGCCACGCCGGTTGCGTAGAATGCCCAACTCCAGCCTAGGTGCAAGGTCAGGAATGCCACGATAGGAGGAGCGACGGTAACCCCAAGCCCCAAGCCGAACATGGCGGCGCCAATCAGGGTGGCTCTCGCGTGCGGGGCGGCGTGTTCACTCGCAACTTTGGTCATCGCAGGCAAGCCCGCAGCCTCGGGTATGCCAAGCAAAAAACGGTAGGATCCAAGCGTTAGTAGGTTCCGGGCCGTTCCGTGGAGCGCTTCGATGACGGACCACGCAGCCACGCTAAATGCCAATCCAGCCTTGGCTCCTAGCCGATCAACCGCCCATCCAGCCACTGGCATTGCAAGCGCATACGATAGGAGAAACAGCGACTGAATTCGCCCGTAAACTACGGTGCTCATTCGCAATGAATGAGGCAAGAACGGCGCGAGCACGGCGAGGATTTGACGATCTACGTAGTTCAGAAGCAGGCACAGGAGCAATAGCCCGGCCACCAGCCAACTGAAGCCGCGCCCAATTTGAGATTGGCTCAATGTCAACGGCGATTCCGTTTTCATACTCACACGAGCGGAAAGTACCTTTTCAGTTTGCCCGAGCGCAGCCTTTCGAGTTGATCAACGCGAGCGATTCGAATCTCCGGGTCTCGAAGGCCGAGGTCCTCCAGACTGCTGGCGATTCTCTTGCGAAGCCGCTCTTCATCGATCTCACCGATGCCCACAACGGCAATCGCCGCACCGCGCGTGGTCTGAGTGACTTGGTATTGGACCACATTACGTTCGCTCGCGAACGCCAGTTCGAACACGACAGGGTGCACGATGGGACCATTTAGATAGGAGAAATTGTCATCCAGCCGACCCTGAACATCTTCTATGCGGCGGTGGTAGGACCCGCAAGGACAACGCCCGTCAATGAGAGTGACTTCATCGGTGAGCTCGTAACGAATCAACGGCAGAGTCCGATTGTAGAGGTTGGTGAGGTAAACTTTAGCCGCGCGAACTCCCGGGCGCGTAGGCCGTCCGTTAGCATCGACAGGTTCGACGATGACGAGATCGTCGCTGAGATGCATCCAGGGACCGAGGCCACAAGAAGCCCCGCAGCCGCCTCCTTCGGAAGTACCCCACACGTTGAGGACCGATACCTTCCAGGCTTGCTCGGCAGCTTCCCGAATCTCAGGGAGTAGAGGCTCGCTGATCGACGACACCCATCGCGGCGAAATCTTGAGATCACCTGCTAGTGCCGTCTTGGCAAGGTGGAAAATCGCCGACGAATAACCTTCGAGAAGTTCCGGCTGGAGCTCATTCAGTCCCTCTACGATCTGTTCCATAGGCCATGTCATGGGGAAGCTGTGAATCTTCAAGGAAGGGTTTGAGAAAGTCTGTGCGATGGCGCTGCTAACATGCAGCGCCCTGGCGGAGCCAATTTTGGCCATGATGATCGGCTTATGGCTCGGTTGCTGAGCCTCGGCGATCTTGAGAAAGCTATATCTTCGTAACGACAGATAGCACAGAGTCCAGGCATCCCAATCGTAAACAAAAACGCCACGGCGGCCGCTGGAACCACTCGAGCTCACCACGTGATACCGGTCGAGGAAGTATGCGTCACTGGTCAGATCGCTGAGGTGCTTCTCTAATTCATCGAGCCTCAAGCGCGGGTCGGTGACGATGGAATCGAAATTCGACATGAGGTCCCGCTTGGTCATTATGGGAATGTTCGGCAGGTCTTGCTCTCGCAAACTACTCGCGTTCAAATGACTAAGACGCTCGCGATGCCATTTCGATTGACGCTGGGCGACCTCGACCAAGCTGCGCAAAGACTGCTCCCGGTGCGCCTCCAATCGCTCGCGAGGCCACTTAATCCGAGCTAGGTGCTCAGGGAGGTGGGCCATTGCCTCCGACTGGTGGCGCTGGCGGAGGATTTCATAATCAGTGGTCATTCTCGGGCAAGTCGAGCGCTGGACATCGGGCTCATCGAGGGCGGAGCCTAGCACTTATCAGATGCTACTGCAATTTGTTGCACGCCATGGCAGCGCGCGGGGGGCGCGAAGCCCGAACAGTCGATCTCCACGCCTCAATAAGCGTGGATCAACGTCATCTTAGCGAGCGGGAGAACACGGAGACAAGCAGAGTGCTTTGGGCGAGATATTCCCTTCGCGCTCTGCGGCGCGCCGGTGGGAGTGAACAGGAGACGCTCGTACTTGGACCCAAATGCATACATGTTCAGAGACCGCTGCAAGCGACATCAACAAGAGTGAATTGAAAAATCAGGAGTAAGTGGTCGGGGCGTCCGGATTTGAACCGGAGACCTCCTGCGCCCAAGGCAGTTGCAAATAATCTATCTTGTTGGTTCGTCTAGCTTTGTTCCGCGTCGTGGTACACGGTTTTGGACCTAATTTGGCGGTACTTGGACCCAAGTTGGTCCCAAGTTTCTCCTTGCGACCAGGCAGACGGCAGGCAGGCGCGGCTTACGCTCGCTTTGCTTTCACGTCGGTTACGCGAATGATTACACGTTTGCCGAGCGCCCTGGCTGCCCGAGTGATCGTATCGAGCGTCACCGAGACGTTGCTAGGGTCAAGCAGGCGATCCAGTTGTGACCGGCTCGTGTGAAGTTGCTTCGCCATCGCCTGCTTTGTTTTTTGCTGCTCTTGCATGGCCTGCTCAAGTTGCCATGCCAGCACCCGCTTGATTGCGACCGCCTCGACTTCTTCTCGGATTCCTTCCTGTTCGAGAAAACTATCGAAGGTCGATCCGCTATGGTCCGTTCTCTTGTGACTCTTTCTCACTTTCATTTCATTCCCCTTTGATGCTTATTCTTGTTGCTCCTCGCAAGTTCTAAGTCCTCGTCCGGCGCCCTCTGCGTTTTCTTAATGAATCCATGCAGCAGAACCATCCGGCCCTTCTTGTCGATGTAGAAAAGCACCCGCGAGATTCGGTTCTGAGGCAATCTCGACCGCACTTCATACATCCCGCCGCCCAATGGCTTGCAAACAGGCATCCCAATTGGCCAGCCGAACTCCACGGTCTTAATATCCTCTCCGATGCGCTTCCGATCCTCCGGTGGAAGTCCTTTCAGCCACTCCCGTAAGGGCTCTCCACCGCCCTCAGTCCGAAAGAAGATCGCTGGAACGCGCTTCCCTTGTCTTTCGAGCGCCTCAGGCTGGGTACCTATATCCGTCGGGGATTTGGATTTCCTACCCACGGAAACAGTGTACCATATGCGGTACATTTTGTGGGAAAATGTGAAGGTCAAGCCACAGGACACTGTGAGTTACAGAGCGCGCAAACAACTCATCTCAATTATGGCGAGGCAGACGAGAATGCGATACGATCCAGCTTCGCATCACCCGATCAAAGCGGGCACCTTATGACAAGAAAATCATTCATCTCCTTGTTAGCCTTCTTCCTACTAGCGTGCCAGCTTCAAGGTAAAGAGAAGAACCGCGACTGGCAGGCGGGCACCCTCACGCGTGTTGAGTCGAATGATGAAGGGA
>DATEHV010000026.1:0-5866 GCA_035279445.1 Candidatus Acidiferrales bacterium
GATCCAGAGCAAGTGGAGCTGGCCGGCGCGGCTCAACTCGCACCCAAAGCGCGAGAGCTCTCGCGCTTTGGGTATCTTCCCCCTTCGTATTTGCATGGCGACACTCTACCGAGTGTCACCAATCATTCTGAACGAGAACAGCAGAGGCTCCCAGCTGTTTTTGACTCGGCAACGAGCTCCCCCTCATCGAGCGAATCTTAGTCGCGGGACGAAACAGTAGTTCGAACGTCGGTTCGCAATTGGTTTATACTGCGCCCGTCGCGCCGCGCTCCATAACGGCGCGCCAGCCAAATAGGAGGCACGATGGCGAAGAGTTCCCGGCGCCAGTTTTTGAAGATTGCGTCCGTTGGGACTGCCTACGCCACCCTCGGCAGCGGCGCCGAAGGCGCCGGCGATCCGGTATTGGGCTTGATCTTTCCGCCGGCCAACACCCCGGTGCCACCAGAAGCGCAATTGATGTATCCAACCGGCGTTCGGTTTCTAGCGACCGGCGTAGGGTTGGAGCGGATGACGCCGGAAGGCTACGATAAAGTGGTTGATCACATCGTCCCAGCGGCGCAGCAGCTCGCCGCCCAGGGAGCAAACGCCATCGCCGTAATGGGTACGTCGTTGACCTTCTATAAGGGCGCGGCTTTCAATCAGCAATTGATGAAAAGCGTCACCGCAGCGACTGGATT
The DNA here is from genome assembly GCA_035279445.1 of Candidatus Acidiferrales bacterium. Lineage (GTDB taxonomy): Bacteria > Acidobacteriota > Terriglobia > Acidiferrales > UBA7541 > Palsa-295. The sequence goes on from DATEHV010000026.1 coordinate 678, forward strand.
GCCGTCAACCACCATGAGCACGGCCATTGTCGAAGGCCTTAGGGCAGTCGGTAGCCAGCGGCTAGCGGCGGCGACGGCTTACAACGAGGAGGTGAACGCGCGCTTGAAGGTGTTTCTGGAAGAGTCGGGCTTCGAAGTACTGGCGGCAAAAGGTCTTGGGATCGAGCGATTTCAAGACCGAGCGCCCGTGACCCAAGATGAGCTCCTGAAGTTTAGCGTGGAAGCGTGGGAAACGGCGCCGAAGGCCGACGCGATGTTGATTTCGTGTGGCGCGCTGAAGACACTTGAGCTCCTGGTACCCGTGGAACAGCGCTGCAAGGTCCCTGTGGTATCGAGCCTGCCGCACGCCCTTTGGGCGGGCGTTCGCTTGCTTGGTCTCAGCGGAAGAGTTTCGGGCTACGGGAGGCTGCTCTCGAGCGGATAGGCTTGAGGACAAGGCCGATTCGGATGCAGTGACCGCGGACGGGATTCCGGCGGCTGCTTATGCCTCGGAAGGCCCCATCATCTTCGCAGCCATCTTTGCGACGAAACGGCGAGGCGCGAGCCGTTCACCTTGCACCATCAAGAGGTTCCTCGTTCCCGAGATCACGCAATGCTTGCCCCTCGCGAGCCCCTCGAGGCCGACGCGGGCGACTTTTTCCGCCGTCTCCGCAACTCGAAACATTCGATCGGGCTGCTGTGCGACATGCTGGAATTCGGTGTTCGTGGAACCCGGGCAGAGGGCGCAGACACGAACGCCGAACCGATGTACCTCCTCGGCGATCCCTTCCGCGAAAATCAGATCAAATGCTTTCGTCGCCGCATACGCCGCGATAAACGGGACGGCCTGAAACGCCGCAGTGGAGGACACGATCAAAACGTCGCCGTGCCCGCGCTTGACCATTTCAGGAACGTAGAGCCGAGTCAGACCGACGAGGGCAGAGCAGTTCACCTGGATCATTTCGATAAGGCGCGACTCCTCGATCTCGTGATTGGAGCCGAAAATGCCGAACCCCGCGTTGTTGATCAATAGCTCGATCTCGATTCCCTTCCGGTAGGTAAACGCGTGAATTTCCCGCGGCGTTTCCGGTCGAATGAGATCGGCGCCAAAGACCTCGGCCTTGATACCGTGCTTCGCGGACAGCTCCGCCGCCAGTTTTTGGAGTCTGTCCGTCCGTCGGGAAGTCAAGACAAGATGCGCCCCCCACGCAGCCAACTGCTCAGCCAGCGCCCAGCCGATGCCGGCGCTTGCTCCGGTGACCAACGCCCACTGCCCAACCCATCGATCGCGAGAATTGCGGGACACGGAAGCCTCCTGCGGACGTCGAGGCATGAAACCACAGTTGGGTAGCGTTCGGAAGCGGGAATTGAGGCTAGATTAGGCGGTCCGATCGGCCCGCGGGAAAACAGACGCGCGGAGGCGTTCGCCGTGGTCCTTTAGCCGGTCCAAGAGCCGGCGCGCCCACACGAATTCAGCAGCCAAGACTCCCAATGCGAGGAAAATGGTCAGCCATCCGGGGCCCGGCGTGACGAGCATCACGACGCCGAGGGCAAGCAGAGTAAAACCGAAAAGAATTTTCAGAAACCGCTTGGCCTGTTGCAGAGTCTTAATCACCATTTCGTTTGACCGCCCTAACAGCTTAGATGCACATTTCGCCGTTCGAGCGTCGGAAAACTTGAAGCACGCGACGTGCCAACATCGCTCTCGCTTGCCCAACGGCAACGCGCTGCCGATAATGGACTTCGACCCGCGCAGACTCTGGAAGTACACGCATTAAATTCCAATTGTGGGAAATTCCTACGGAACGGGGGATAAGAAAATGGAACTTCTGAGCGTGCAATTGAAGATTCCTGAGGGCGCGAATCTGATCCTCGGGCAATCCCATTTCATCAAGACAGCGGAGGATCTCTACGAAGTCGTGGTCAACACGGTGCCCGGAGCGAAATTTGCAGTGGCGTTCAACGAGGCCTCCGGGCCGTGCCTGGTCCGGGTGGAAGCGAATGACGACGAGTTGCGCCGCGCGGCTGAATCGAATGCGCAACTGATCGGGGCGGGACACATCTTCGTCCTCTTAGTTCGCCAGGCGTATCCGATCAATCTGCTCAGCCGAGTCCGCGACTGCTTCGAAGTGTGTTGCATCTTTTGCGCCACGGCAAACCCGGTCGAAGTGGTTCTCGCTCAGACCTCACTGGGACGCGGCGTGCTGGGTGTGGTTGATGGCAGCTCGCCGAAGGGCATTGAAACGCCCGAAGATGCCAAACGCCGCCATGAGTTCGTCCGCAAGATTGGTTACAAGCTTTAGTCCCGCTTCGGGGTCTGCGAGACACGATGGAGCGAATGCGGATGAAATCAATTTAAACGTATGCCCAGGAAACCGCGGAAGTAGTTTGCTAGAGGTTGTAAACCAGGCCAATTGAGAGCTTCGGGCCGTACTGGTGTGTGCCGAAAAATCGCGTCCCATCCAAATCCGCCTGCACCCGGTAGCCCAGTCGCCGATGGCGCGGATTGTAATCAATCCCTCCACCGAGCGCGAAGGCCAGCGCACCCGTGCCGCCGAACGCCGTTTGGGGCACGAATTTCGCGCCGCCCGCCAGGCCATGGACCCACAGTTCCAGCCCCTGCGTACGTGCCAGTCGGAAGCGCGCCCCGCCTAAGACAAAGGCGAGTTGAGTGTTCACCCCGTTCTGAGGAGCATACCCGGTCGCGAACTCGCCATCCACGCCGAGCCGGCCCGAATGCGGGTAGTAGACGACCGAAAAGTTAAAGCCGTCCATGTTACCCGTCAAACCTGGAAGCTCGTAAAAGCGCAAGAACGTGACGCCGGCATACACCTGCCAAGGATAGTTCGGCAAGACTCCGTAAACGCCCTGAGGAGGTTCAGCGGGAATGCTGAGCGCAGGTGCGCCCGTCGCAAATGCCGAAACCGAAGGGCCGAACAGATATGTACCCCCCGCGTTTGTCTGTCCTCCCGCGCAAAAGGCGAGCAGAAGAACCGCCCCACACAGAAAACCAACGTGTCGCATTGCCTGCCCCCAGACACCCATCTGCCGGTGCCCTGCTCATTTCATTAGAACGGCACGACCAAAGGCTGTCTACTGATTTGACGAGTAAGGGCGCGAGGGAATTACCCTCCTTGGGAACAGGCAGCGGTGGAGCGCCGCAGTTCCTTTTCGCAGGGACATTATTGACCGGCGAGAAAAGGGGAAGGATGTTCAGGACGACGCGGCCCCCCGATAGCGGACGAGGAGAAGCGTCACGTCATCCGCCTGGGCGGCCCCGCGGGCAAAACGCTCGACGGCGTCGAGAATACGCTTCTGAAGTTCTCCGAGTGGAGCTTCGTGTTGGTCCGCAATCACCTCACGGAGGCGGGGAACGCCGAACATCTGTTCCTCGGGATCCATGGCCTCGCTGACTCCGTCGCTGAACAGGATCAAGGTATCGTCGGGACGGAGTTTCAAGCGTGCCGTGAGGTACTCGGCTCCGGGAAGGAGGCCCACCGGAGCGGAGCCGTCCGAGAAAGGCTCAGTGACCTCGCCTCGCCGCAAAAGGAACGGCGAAGGATGGCCAGCGTTGATGAACTCGAGATTCCCGTTACAGTCAAGGATTCCGAAAAACATGGTGGCATAACGCTCGACGTCCGCGTGCTCGCAGAGAAAGCGGTTGATGTGGTTGAAAACCTGGGCTGGATCGGCGCCCATGGTCATGCCCGAGAGCGCGCCCTGGAGCATGGTAGTTAGCAGAGCCGCGCCGAGGCCCTTTCCGGAGACGTCTGCGATAAGAAACGCTGTGCGCTCGTCGCTCAAGGGAAACACATCGAAATAATCTCCACCGACGGTCAGGCAGGGCTGGTTGATGCCCGTGACCGCAAGGTGAGAAAAATTCTGAAAGCCGCGTGGAAGGAGGGCCTGCTGGATGTCTCGGGCTATGCCGATCTGCTGCTCCAGACGCTGCCGCTCGCGCTCGCGCTCGACCAGACGCGCGTTATCCAGAATGCTGGCGGCTTCCACGGCCAGGGCGTCAAGAATCCGCCGGTCGAGCTTAGAAAACGCAGCCGGGCGGCGGGAATCGAGATAGACGACACCGAGAAAATCGCCGCGCCTGCCGTGGACGGTTGAGTCGTGAGAGGAAGCGCGGGGCATCGTATAGAGGGGAACCACGACGATGGAACGGAGTCGTTGGGCAACGATGCTCTGGGCCAGTTGGAGGTCCGCGTCGGCCTGGGCGACGTCTTCGGTGATAACGCTCGATCGCTGTTCGAGAGCCAGGCGAAGCGCGGTCTGGCTCGGAGCGAGCTTCTCAGGCGAAAGGTGTCTGCCGCCTGCGCTCCGCGCCAGTCGAACCCGAAGCGATCCCGACGAATTCGCCTCGAGGAGCAAGCCGCGGTCGGCATCGGTGACGGCGACTGCATGGTCGAGCATTGTGCCCAATACGGAATTGAGGGGGAGGCGCGAGTGCAGAAGCGTGGTTGCTTCGAGCAGGAGGTTGAGTTTGCGCAGGCCGACCGGCGAAGCGTCGCTACCGGTGATGTTCTCGATGCGCTGAAGGATGTCCGGTAGCGATGTGTCCAGATTGGAACATCGAAAAATGAGTTTGTAGAAATCTTCAATACCGAAGCCAATTACATCGCCGTCTTCGAGGGCGCGCCTGGAAACCTTTTCGCCGTTGACGAAGATGCCATGGCGCTGGCCGCGATCTTCGAGATAGTACCGGCCGTTCTCGGCGTGGATTGCGGCGCATTGGCGGGAAATACGCGGGTCGGCAAGCTGAAGGTGTTTTCCTGTCTCGCCGCCCCGGCCGATGAGAAAGGGAGACTCCTCCACCCGCACAAAGCGGCGGGCTCCGCCAGGAGAAACGACTTCGAGGCCGGTTTCGCCGGCGGCTGATTGGTCGGGCATGTGGATCGCTCAGGGCCGGGATTGTAACACGCAGGTTCCGCGAGAGAACGATGCGCGGTTGCTCAGACGCAGCGCACATCGCAGTCGCTTTCTGCGTCGGTACTCGCGATTGTTGTCGTGTTGGCCGCCGGCGGTTGACGCGCCAATCAATCCGCGCCAGCGGCGCGTCCCCCATGTTCTCGTTCAGAATGATTGGTGACACTCGGTAGAGTGTCGCCATGCAAATACGAAGGGGGAAGATACCCAAAGCGCGAGAGCTCTCGCGCTTTGGGTGCGAGTTGAGCCGCGCCGGCCAGCTCCACTTGCTCTGGATC
>DATEHV010000027.1:0-87674 GCA_035279445.1 Candidatus Acidiferrales bacterium
GCCAGCTAGCCGGCGAGCCACAAACTGCAATCTTTCGTCCATCACCGAACACTCCTTCCAAGGCATCACTTCCTCCCTTTAAGGGAGGAAGTGTCACCCATGTGTCCGGTACAATGTGTTACCTATGTCTCAGGCCGCTCACCGCACAATCACAAACTGCTACGCTGCGGCAGGGTCTCTGACTGGAGCCAGCACACGATCGGTCGTCCCACGATTCGCAGATCCGTTCTGGGCGCGGGCGCTCGAAACACGTCGGAGCTTTTCGTGTGTTGTCTTGACAACGAGAAGGGAGTTTGATGTACTGGCGCGTCACCTCCCAAGAAGCGCGGGTGACGCGTCACACTCCGTGATAGGCTCCTGATCGAATCGGAGAGGGGTCATCGAATGGCCACGCTGCTGCGTTCGGTGGTGCTGAATCCGGAAGCGTTTCGGAGCGTTCGATCCGCCGGCGACGAGACGGGTGCTGCCCGGTCATTTTCTCCGATGGCGCCGCGCCTCGACAGTCTCGGTGGCAAGACGATCTATCTCGTCGATACCGGATTCGGAGGAAGCGGAAGGTTCCTCGACCAGATGCAATCCTGGTTTGCCGAGCACATCCCCTCGGTCAAGACCGTGCGGCGACGCAAGACCGGCAACGTTTTCCGCGACGACACCAAAGATCTTTGGGCGGAGATCAAGGACAGCGGCGATGCGGCAATCCTGGGTGTGGCTGGTTGACCCGGCTGCGCGGCGGCAGTTGCCGCTTGTTCCCGCACGCTCGAGCAGGAATACGGCATTCCGACAGCGCCGGTCTCGACTCTTGAGTTCGCCGGTGTAGTGGCGGACGATCGCCGTTTTCACGGCGTTCCCCTTCGTTTTATCTACACACCACATCCGGTCGTGGGCATGCCCGCATCCGTCCTTCAGCGCTATATCGAAGGCAGCGATCCCTCGACCAAGCGCGCCGTGATGGATGAAGTAGTCGAGGCGCTTACGAAGCCGGTGAGCGAGGAAGAAGGCATCGCCACGTTCGCGCCGGCATCTCGAACCGGCATGAGGCAGGCGCTTCTTGAACCGGACACCGAAGACAATCTGCAGCGGCTATTTTTCGAGAGAGGTTGGACGGACGGGCTCCCCGTCATCCTTCCCACGGAAGAGCGCGTTGCGGAAATGCTCACGGGCACGAACCACGCGCCCGACGAAGTGGTCGCGGAGATTTTCCTGCACGACACGCAGGAATATTTGAAATTTACCGTCGAAATGGTGGCCACGGTCGGCGTCATGGCCGGGGCGAGGCCTGAACACCTGCCGGTTCTCCTCGCGGTTGCGTCAACCGGGCAACCTTCCATCCCGGGTTCGACGACGCCGTTCGCCTGCATGCTCCTGGTGAATGGGCCGATCCGCAATGAGATCGAGATGAACTCCGGAATTGGCGCCTTCAGCCCCCGCAATCTGGCAAATTCGGTGATCGGACGCGCCTGGACGCTTCTGACCATCAACTGGGGTTACATGCGACTGAAGAAGCAGTTCTGGACTTCGCAAGGGAATCCCATCGGCTACAACAACATGTGCGTCGCTGAGAACGAAGAACGAAGCCCCTGGGAACCGTTTCACGTGCAGAAAAAGTTTCGCCCGGAAGAGAGCGTGGTCAGCCTCTTCCGCGGGTGGAGCTTTGTGAACAATGTCGTCGGGTCGTCTCGCCGTTCGGTGGGCGAAGACATGTTCCTGCATTTGACGGCAATGCCGGCGCTATTCTCTGCGGCGACATTGATTCTGGATCCGCTCGTAGCGCGGCATCTTAAGGAAAATGAGGGTTTTCGGACCAAGCTGGATTTCTGCCGCTGGCTCTCGGAGAACTTCAAGATTTCTGCAGGCCAATTCTGGGGCACGGACCTGATCGACATGATGATGGGCCCAGTGGCGGATCAAGGCGTCGAACCGTACGCGTCGTGGAAGAAGCTGCCGGGAGACACGCTCATTGCGCCGTACGACAAGCCCGAGAACATGAACGTCGTGGTGGTCGGCGGCGAGACCAGCCCCATGTGGAAGGTCTCGGATTTCGCTTACTCCGTTAGCTCTTCCGTGGACAAATGGCGCGCAGGGCCCGCTGCGGAAACCTGCGCCGACGGAAGCTGCGGACTTCCGGACGAGCCGGGTGAATAAGTGGGATATCGCGCGGTTCTCGAACGGGAGCAATGGGAACCCGTTACCAGTAAAATCGGTTGAGGCCTCGCCCGGCTATGTACCAGCACGAAGCTGGATATTGCCGCGCCACCAGGAGCAAGAAGCGCTGAACCAAAGGGGGGCGTAACCGCCTGAGGAGGTAGATGGTCATGGATCGACGAAAGATGTTGGCGTTCCTGGGCGTTAGCCCAGCGCTCGTTGCCGGCGCGCCATCGCGCGCGGGGACGGCTCGAGTGGCAGTTCCAGAGGGAGCCGCCTCCATGTCGGAGCGGTTAATTACGCCTCTGAACCCCGCCGTCACCCCCAAATTAGCGGCGCGAATACCGCTCGCACCTCGCCTCGACAAATTAGACGGAAAGACCATCTATCTCGTGGACACCGACTGGGGAGGGATGGGGCAGAACGACGGCATCCTCGAAGAAATGCAGGCGTGGTTTGCCGAAAAGAAGCCCACGGTCAAGACGATCATCAAGGTCAAGAAAGGAAATTTCGTCACAGACGATCCTGCCTTGTGGAAGGAAATCGCCGAGAACAAAGGAGACGGCGTCATTCTCGGTGTAGCGGGTTGACATGGCTGCGTCGGGGCCGTGAGCCTCGAGGCCGGCGAGATCGAGCGAAAGTACCAGATACCCACCGTGGCGGCGGCCGGTTCAAATGTCGTGTCGTTCGGAATTGGCCCAAACGTCACATACAACACAGGCATGCCCATTCGCTACGTCGGCGTCCCCTTCCCTTTCTCCGGCCAACCAAGGTCCGTGCTCAAAGGGTATGTTGAAGGGAATGACACGGTGAGCGGCAAGCCGATGATGCAGGCGATCGTCGACGCTCTCACAAAACCCCTCACGGATGCGGAAAGGATGTCCGGGGCTCCCGCGGAGGCGGCGGCTGAGCCGCGACTGCTTCCCGCCGACACGGAAGATAACTTGCAGCGCTTGTTCAAGGACAAATGCTGGACCGACTTCAATCCGGTCATCATTCCGACGGAGGAGAGAGTGGCTGCGATGCTGAAAGGGACCAGCCACAAGCCGGATGAAATCGTGAAGTCGGCTGCCGGAACTTTCGGGACGCGCCGTCCATTTACGGTGGAAAAAGTGGCGGTGCTTGCGGTCATGGCGGGTGCCAAGCCTGAATACTTTCCGGTCATCCTAGCGCTGGCCAGCATGGTGCCGTATCAAGACTCGACGACCTCGATCGCGCAGATGATTGTGGTGAACGGACCGATACGCAAAGAGATCGGCATGAATTCCGGACTCGGCGCTCTCGGTCCGAACAACGATGCCAATTCTGTCATCGGGCGGGCGATGACGCTGATTCACAAAGTAATTCAGGGATACGAGGAGGGTGTGACAGGTTTCGCTTCTCTGAGCAACCCATTGCGGTACGACAATCTTTGTATCGCCGAGAACGAGGAAGCTCTCCCGGCAGGATGGCTGCCTCTTCATGTGCAGGTGGGCCACAAGCCTGCGGACAACATGCTGACGATCTTTACCGGATGGAATTTCATCAACAGCACCGGCTGGGCTGAGCAGCACTACGCCCCTCAAATGCTGATGCGCGACTACATGTCTTCGCTGTCCGGAATGAGCGCCACGATCATCATGGACCCGTCGGTCGCCGAGCTGCTCAACAACGTGCAGGGATTTACGACGAAGGCGATGCTCGCCGACTGGCTCTCTCGGAATGTCGAGAAAACGGCCCAATCCTACTGGGGAAATTCAATCGTATCGAGCATGCTGGGTCCCCTAAGCACCCAGGGGCTTGAGCCCTACGCAAGCTGGAGAAAACTGCCGGGCAATACAGCGATCAAGCCGTTCACGAATCCGAAGAACATCCATGCAGTCGTTGTCGGCGGGAAGACGGCGAGCGTCTGGTTTGCGACCGATTTCATGCCGGAAAAAAGCGTTTCGATTGATGCTTGGAGATGACAGCTACGGCTACAGGTTAGCCGTATTTTAACGCATCCATCGCTGGTGGTTGGACGCTCTCTGGTATACCGCAGGCGCCATCTTTGCACGTAACGGGTGCGGGCATACGCAGCGGACGCGCGTCGTGGCGAATTCCACATTTCGGCCGCCATTTATCAATCGAGACGCTTCGCGTGTGCGTGAAGTCCGTGGTGATCCACATCGGGTTCGTCTCGCCGCCGATAACGAGAATATTGATGTCGTCGGGCGAGCGGCGCGGAGTGATCGGCACGTCCTTGGGGAGCTTGGCCCAAGAGGCAAACGGCTCGATCCCTTGCGCAGCCAATCCCGCCGCAAAGCCCGACTGCATCTGTCCCTCCCAGTAGTGTCCGGCAGGAACTCTTGAGTTTTCGACGATCCACTTGGCCGCTTCCTGCTTGGTCCTGAACCCCTCGGCTCGGAGGTTTTTCGCCACCAGCGGATCCACAACGAACGTGACGCTCGTCCCCATCGACCCGAAGGTCGCGATCACGTGCGCCATCTCTTTCGCCGGTCCGATACCGAAATTCAGGACATTCCAGCCGCGGAACACGCTCACCACGCTTTCGTCCGCGCGGAATCCTTTCTGTACGTGAAACGGCTCGAAGACGCTCATCTCTTCGTTTTCGCCGCAGCACATATTGTTGTAATTCAAATTATGGCCAAAGGTCGCCATGAAGTTTTCCCCGGCTCGCGCGTCACCGAAGTTGATACTCATCAAAGTCCACGCTCTGCCGATGACGGAGTTCGCGAGATTGAACGGACTGAGCGCCGCCGTACCGCAGTTCATCGCGATTTCGTTGCGGATCGGTCCGTTAACCACCATCATTCGACCCCACGACGTGGTGGAGCTCGGCATCGACGGTTCCTGCGAAGCTGCCAGCGCGAGGATCACTGGAAAATGTTCCGGACGTGCTCCCGCCATCACGGCGATAGCCGCCACTTTCTCGACTGTATAGTCCATTTTCTCCTGGTGCGTGGTGATGAGCATTTGGCCGACGATCTCGCCGGGCTCGTGGTCTGTCCCCGTGAGCATTTCGGCCACGCGCTCTTCCGTCGGAAGAACGATCGGCAGACCATCCGTCCATCCGTTTTCAACGAAGCGGCGATGGAGATTTTCCTCGGTATCGAGAGGTAGCAGGCGCGGACTCCGCGGCTTCCGCACGATCGTGGGGTGCCGCTCCCTGTCGGTCAGCGGATTCGTGAGAGCCTCCACGACTTCCTGCATCAGGGGTCTTCGGGTGATGGGGTCGTTGCCCTCAACATACCTGCGCAGCACTTCGCGGGACATGCCCACCACGGGATAGAGAGGGAAACCAAACCGCAAATAGCTTCCACGAGCGCGTGCGTCGCGTTCCACGAAATCGGCAAATCGCGCAGTAACCATTGGCGCGGTGGGAACGCCGTATTCGTCCTCAAGCGTCCTGCTGTAATCGGCGAGACTCGCCGAGCAGGCCTCTCAACCGCCGACGCCCAGTGCTGCTGCGTCTCCTTTCGACCTGATTTCCGCCCAAAGCTCGGGATCGTCGGTAAACATCGTGCCCCGCTTGTGGCGAAGAACCGTCTTCACGGAAGGCATGTTTCGGGAGAACCACTCCTGAACTTCCTGCATGAATTCGAAGCTACCGGCGAAGCCGGTCTCCACGAGATAGAGAGTCTTGCCCTCGAGTGTGTCGATACGCGGAGCCATCTGCGTGGTTCTTGCCAGATCGGTGCTGGGCTGCGCGACCGGGTCCAGGATGTCTCCGGGCTTCGAATGCGCATCCAAACGGCGTCCAAAGACGCCGCTGGGCTGCCCGTGCGGATCAAGGACCGTCAGTTTGCCATTCGGCTCCATATGAACACCTCCGCAGGTGCGGACTCTCGCGCAATTCTAGCTGTATCAGTGGTTGTTGTCAAAACAACTGTACGAAGCAAGAGAGGTCAGAGCTCTGCGGGCGCGGCAAGAAAGCTATCGTCTCGACTTAGTGCGGCTCTTTTGTTGCGCGGCGGCCTGAAACATCTCTTCCGCGCGAGCCGCGAGCGAATCGAGAACTCGCTCCACGTCGCGCGTTCGTTGCCCCTGCAAGAGTTGGCGCTGATATTCCTGCGCGATCGGCGCAATTTTACGCAAGAGCGCCTCACCCTTTCCAGTCAATGAAAGCGAAGAAGCCCGGCTGTCGGCTGGGTGCGCCGACTTCGCAATCAACTTGCGGCGCAACAAGCCTCTCGATGAGCGGCTGATCCAGGCCTTGTCAATGTGGGTTCGGCGGCTGATTTCATTCACGGAGATGGGCTGGTAGGCGCCCAATATCGCCAGGATCCGCAGGTCCGTATTCTTCAAACCGAAACGATCCCACGTAAGCGTGCCGATGCGAAGAATCAAATCGGCGACGCGCACTACACGCACGGGAACCAACCGGATGAGCGCATCGATATGCGGAGCCCGCTCGTGGCGGCGTTCCGTTTTCGACCGACGGGTTCGCCGAGTTCCTGCTCTGTCAAGGACCTTGCGGCGCCGAAGGGGCTGCGCACGGTCGACGGTCATCGTCGCCTCTCTCCCGGATCACCGAGCTTCGAGTATAGAGGAGTATGGCGGCCGTCCCAAGGGCGAATGCAGGAGTTTGCGATGCCGCGCGATCGAGCGCGCCGGAGCATTACGGTGTCTTGACAACAATAAGGCGATGCAAGTATACAGGATTCGCTTCCCAGAGATGACGCCAGCGCGCCCCATGACGATCCGCGTGGCCTAGAGTGAAGGGAGTTTTCATGAAGAGAAAAGCGGCACTCGCGTTCGTGGTCATGATCGTGGCGGCTCCGCTCGCTGCCGCGAGCCAGTGGTCGACAGTCGGCGGAAGTTCCGGCAACGCGCGGTATTCCTCGCTTTCGCAGATCAATTCGCAAACCGTGGCGCGGCTCGGGGCCTCGTGGGTGTCGGAAAAGATCGCGCCGCCGCCCACGGCCCGCGCGATGCCGGTGATCGACGACGGCCTGATGTTCTTTACGGCGCCGCCATTCGTTTACGCAATTGACGTCAGCACGGGCCACGTCGCGTGGCGCTATCGCCTGGGGCCGGACACCGCGCCGGGCACGCCAGTCGCGGGTTCACCCGCACGAGAGGGCGTGGCGGTGGGCGAAGGCCTGATATTCGCAGGGCTCTCGGACTCGCATCTCATTGCGCTTTGGGAGAAGACCGGCGAGCTCGCCTGGAAGATTTCACTGATCGATCCGGCGGGCAGCCCGACCGGTGGCGCCTCCGGCGCGCCGCTCTACGCTGATGGCTTGGTCTCGATCGGCACGAACGGGGACAACGGAAATCGAGGACAAATTGTGGCCGTCGACGCGAAGACCGGACGCGAGGCGTGGCGCTTCTTCGTCATTCCGGCGCCGGGGGAGAAAGGGTCGGAGACCTGGCCGAAGAACAACTCCTGGAGGCGCGGCGGCGGCGCCGTTTGGCTGGTCGGAGCGTCCGATCCGGAACTTGGCCTGGTGTACTACGTGACGGGAAACGGTGTCCCGCAATACAGCGGCGAAAACCGGGCGGGCGACAACCTTTACCTCTGCTCGGTGGTCGCGTTGGACAGCAAGACGGGCAAGCTGCGCTGGCACTATCAGGTGATTCGCCACGACATCTGGGAAGCCGACATCGCGGAAGCGCCCGTGCTGTTTGACGCGCAAATCAACGGCCAGCCTCGAAAGGCGATTGCGGCCATGCGCACGGACGGGTATCTCTTCATGTTGGATCGCACTACCGGAAAGCCTCTCGGGCGCGTGGAGGAGCGGCCCGTCCCGCAGGACGTGTTCCAGAAGACGGCGGCCACGCAGCCGTATCCTGCGGGCGCTGACCACGTCCTGCCGGATTGCAACGACTGGAAAAAGCAGTCGATTCCGCGCGGCTTCGATTTGGGGTGTTTCTTCACGCCGGCGTCGGTGCAGAAGGAAAACATTCTGGCGCCGGTGTATGGCATGCGTGTCACGCCCATGGCGTTCGATCCGCAGACTCGCTTTTTCTACGTCACCGGCAACGCCGCGCTGCAATGGTTCCGGCGCGCCGAGGACCCGGATTTCTTTAGTCTCAGCTTCAACGGACGCGTGCCGGGGCTAGATAAATTGAGCTACGGAGTTCTGGCCGCGCTCGATAGCCATACGAACACGATCGTTTGGAAGAAGGAGTTCCGCGGATTGCGGCCGAGCGGGGCGCTCGCCACCGCCGGAGGCCTGGTATTCCAGATGGCCGGCGATGGAAACCTGCAGGCGTACGACGCCCGCGACGGGTCACTTATCTGGCAGTTTCAGACGGGCGCGCTCGGCGGGAGCCCCCCGTTCTCGTTTGAAAGCGGCGGCGAACAGTACGTCGCCACGATAGCGGGCAGCTCCGTGTGGGCGTTCAAATTGGGTGGAACTCTTCCGGCGGCCACGGCGCCTGCATTTCCGTCCGAGGAAGATTTCGTGGGAGCGATTACCGATACGGCGAACATCGAAACCGCCACGCTTGCCCGGGACATGGGCCTCACCGGCGCGCACTACATCACCGATGAATACGAGTTCAATCCGTACCGCGCGCGAGTCAATGCCGGAACGCGAGTCAGCTGGAGAAACAACGGCCGAATGGCGCACACCATCGTCGCTGAAGATGGATCCTGGTCGACCGGCCTGCTGAACCCTCTCGACGTCGGCACGGTCACCTTCGACAAGCCAGGGACGTTCACTTACATCTGCAAAGAACACCCGTGGGTCTACGGCCAAATCATTGTCGAGCCGGCTCCCCAGAAAGAAGCCCCGAGCGAAACGTCCGAAAAGACTGAATCCGGGGCCGGAAGTGCCGCAACGGCAGGGAGCGGCGGACCTGGCGGACACCGGTGACCGTCGAGCAAAGCGAATATCTATCGAGCGACCGGCTCCCGGGGCCCCAAATGCTTCGGTGTCCACGCGTGGACCAGCTTCTCGAACGCCGCGGCGGGCAGGCCGGGGCTGAATAGGAATCCCTGCACTTCATCACAGCGCTGCTGGCGGAGTCTTTCCAATTGCTCCGTCGTTTCTACGCCTTCGGCGATCACCTTGAGCTTGAGGCTTCGTGCGAGGGCGATGATCGCGTTTACGATCCCTCCGGCGCTTTCGTCCCGAACGAAGGACTGGTCGACCTTTATTTTGTCAATGGGAAATCTTCGGAGATAGCTCAGCGACGAATATCCCGTGCCGAAATCGTCTATGGACAGTTTAAATCCCATGTCATGCAGCTTTTCGATAATTTCGATCGTCGTTTTCGCATCGCGCATGATGATGCTCTCGGTCAGTTCCAGTTCCAGGTGATTGGGGGTGATTCCATGTCTTTGCACGCTTTTCGCCAGCTGCTCCACGAAATCCTTCTGGCGAAATTGAGCCGCAGAGACATTCACGGCGATCGGGATGAGCGGCATTCCCGAGTTCTGCCAGTGCGCGGTCTGACGTGAAGCCTCCTCGATGACCCAGCTCCCGATGGGAACGATCAGCCCGCGCTCTTCTGCGATGGAGATGAACTTTCCGGGCATGACCAGCCCCAAGTCAGGATGGTTCCAGCGAATCAGCGCCTCAGCTCCCACCACGGCACCGGAGTCGATCTCGATTCGGGGTTGATAATGCAACACGAACTCCCGGCGCTCGATGGCTCGGCGCAAATCGCCCTCCATCGACAGCATTTCCAGGGCGCGCCGGTTCAGGTCGCTGGTGTAGAACTGATACGTACTGCGCCCCGCACCTTTGGCCTGGTACATCGCCGCGTCGGCGTTACGAATCATCTCCTTCGCATTGGCGGCATCGTCCGGATACAAGGAGATGCCCAGACTCGCCGTGACGGTGACTTCGTAGTCGTTCAGCGCGATGGGAGCGGCAAGGCACGCAAGCAGTTTTTGGGAAAGCACGGCGACGTCCCGCACGTCGTGGACCCCTTGGAACACTACGACGAACTCATCGCCGCCCAATCTCGCCACGGTGTCCTCCACTCGCACCGCATTCGAGAGCCGCTTGGCCACCGTCTGGAGGAGCAGGTCGCCGGCATCGTGGCCGAGCGAGTCGTTCACTTCCTTGAAGCGGTCCAAGTCGATGAAGACCACGGCCACCTTGGAATGCGTTCGATCGGCAGCTTTGGTGAGCTGATTGAGCCGGTCCGTGAGGAGAACCCGGTTCGGCAAGTCTGTCAGCGCGTCATAGTGGGCCAGGTGGATCATCCGCTCTTCGTCCTGCTTGCGCGCCGTGATGTCGGAGAAAATCCCGATGAAGTGCGTTACGTTGCCTTTCGGGTCGCGGACGGCGCTAATGGACAGCCACTCGACGTAGACTTCGCCGCTCTTCCGCCGATTCCAGATCTCGCCATGCCAAGTTCCCGTTTCCAGGACGCTCTTCCACAAGCTGACGTAGAAGGCGCGGTCTTGACGTCCCGATTGAAGGATTCGCGGAGTTTGGCCGACGGCTTCGCTCGCCGAGTAGCCCGTCAACCTTTCAAAGGCGGAGTTGACAAGCAGAATTCGCTCCTGCGGATCGCTGATGAAGATGCCCTCGGCGCTTTGCTCCAGAACCCGCGACCACAAGCGCAATCGCTCGTCGGCCCGGACGCGTTCCGTGATGTCGCGAAAGTACCAGATCCGGCCGCGGTACTTCCCCGCGGAATCGATGAGCGGCGACGAGTATCGATCGACGACCCTGCCGTCTTTCAGTTGGATTTCGTCCTTGGCCTTTTCTTCCCGATGGTTATAGAGATACTCCACCCGCTCCAGGAACTGGCCGGGATCCTCGATTTGGTCCAGCACGGAGTGGATCAGCTGGTTTTGGTCCCGGATACGGACGGTCGCCGGCGGCACGTTCCAGATGTTGGCAAACTGCTGGTTCGAAAGAATGATCCTCCTCCCTTCGTCGACCGCCAGGATGCCATCGATTGTCGTTTCGGCCTGTGCTTCGAGAAGCGTGTTCTTGAAGAGAATCTCCTGCTCGGATTGTTTGCGCTCGGCGATGTCGCGCGCGATGCCGAAAACCCCGACCGATTGGCCGTCGCGGTCGTTCAATAAGCCCGTGCTCAAGAGCACCGGCATGTCTGTTCCATCTTTGCGGCGGTGCAGACATTCTCCTCTCCATCCGCCGGCAAATGTTTTCACCGTGATCTCGTCGGCAAGCTTCGGAGGATTATTCGGTGATAGAACGAAATGGAAACTCTGCCCGATCAGCTCCTGCTCGGAGTACCCCAGCGCGCGGAGCCAGGCTTGATTGACGAAGGTAATGTTCGCGTTCGCGTCGCCCATTCCGATGAATTCCGACGTGCTCTCCAGCACTTGAGAAAGAAGTGAGAGCCGCTTCTCGGTGCGCATGCGGTCTGTGACGTCTTGCTTGCTGGCAACGAAGTGACTGATTTGTCCCGCGCCATTCCGTACCGGAGTAATCGTCATTTCCTCATCGAAGAGGCTGCCGTCCTTGCGCCGATTGGTGAGTTCCCCGCGCCATATTCTTCCCGCGAGAATTGTTCGCCACATTTCCTCATAGAGTTCCCGCGGGTTCCGGCCTGATTTCAAGACACGTGTGCTCTGTCCCACGATTTCCGCATCGGTGTAGCCAGTGAGGCGCTCAAACGCAGAATTCACCCACAGGACGGTGGCCTTGAGGTCGGTGATCACGACGGCATTGGCCATCACGTCCAACGCCGCAGCCCTCAACTCAGCCGGATCCCGAGTGCGTTCTGGGTCGTCCGGCGAGAAACCGGTGTTTCTCTCTTTCGTCAATTGCGGAGCCTGCCCATGCGCGACACGTGCTCGAAGGAGAGCCCTGAGAGGAGAGCGATCCGGGGCTTACGACCTGATAGATACCCAGGATGCGTGCCGCATATTCGATCTCTGCCGTTCATGTTTTCGACAGTTCGAGGTGGTCATCCGGGAGCCGTTCAACTCGTCTAGGATATTCCAAAGCATCCCCGGGCAATACGGAACGACTGGCTGGTTTCCAGAGTCGCAACGATTTCCAGATCGCTGCCGCACAGTTCGCAACCCCGCATTAATCTTTCAGGATATGGAAAATGCCCTGATGCTGCCTTTGAGGGGGCGAGGCGGTGGTGAGTCTCGCCGGCTAGGGGTCGCAGACACGAGCCTCCGAAGCGGGCGTTCGGGAAAGAGCGCCCTTTTTTTCGAGGGGATCGTTCGAACGGCCTACCAGACAAAGAATAGCAGGATGCTCTAGTTTTCTCGCAGGAAATGAAGGAAGAGCGTCAGGTGCCGGCGAACATCACTCGTGATCAGGAAGTGTTCCCGGACATGCTCGTGCCCGCGCTCGCCGAGCCTTTGTGCAATCGCCGGGTTGGCGAGCAGCAAGCGGATCTGATAAGCGGTTCCCTCGATCGAGTGAGCGAGCATCCCCGTATGTTTGTGGATTACCTGCGACGGGATTCCGCCGACCGCCGAGGCCACAACCGGCTTCTTCTTCCACAGGCCTTCGGTAACGGTTAGTCCGAACCCTTCGCGCAAGCTCTTTTGGACGATGATCGTCGAGGCGCTTTGCAGCGCGTTGATTTCGAGGGCGCTCGACGCCGGCAAATCCAGGATGTGAATATCGCCGTCTTTCCCTGCAGCCTCTCTCACCTCGGCCAGGACCGCATCACCTTCGGGATCATCCGAAGCGCCGCCGCCGGCCAATACGAGCTGGCAATCGGTATAGCGCTTCACGATGTGATAGGCGCGAACCACGCCGACCGGGTCCTTCAGTCGATCGAACCGAGAGATCTGCGTGACGATGGGCCGGTGCGGATCGATCTGGAAACGCTCGAGCGTCCGCGCAATCGTTCCGGGATCGAGTTCCCGATTTTTTTCCGACAAAGGGTCGATCGAGGGATAAAAGAGATACTGCGGGATCGGAAGCTGGCGGGAAAACGCGGGCGAAGAAAAAATCGCTCCGTCGTACCGGTTTACGAACGGCGCGAGGAAATTCCAGACTTTCTGGTTCGGCTGGGACAAATCGATGTGGCAGCGCCAGGTCCAATGGCCGCCGTGATCGGACCGGGCGTCAATCATGACGACCGGCTGAGGATCGTGAATCATCGTAAAGTCGGAATCAAAATGCAGCCGCGCGCGATTCTCCTCAGAATAGGCGAGAAATATCTTGAAACTATCGTCCGACAATCGAAAACTCTCGCCGTGAAGTGCATTGTGAAAGGCTTTCGTGACCGCGAAAAAGTCCTCGCTGCCCGTGATCACGTCCCAACGAACATCGAGATCGAGCTCCTGCATCAAGGGCACCATGCGCACCAGAATTTCCGCCACGCCGCCGCCGACCGCGGTCGAATTCACCATCTGCACCGAGCGGCCCTGCAGCCGGGACGCAAGCGTTCGCAATTCCGCGATTTCCGCGCTGCCGACCACGTGGTCGTAATCGTCGAGGCTGTTCACGCGAGGCGCGGTCTGAGTTTGACTCATTGCCCGAGCTCCCTGTCCACCAATTGAAGGATGGTAGAGCGAGCGCCGTCGAGCGTGCTGGTATAGATGTCGATTTGATCCACCCTGCGCGCCAGGTCGGCGAGATTCAGTTCCTTGGAAAGCCAACGGGAAAAGTCGTTGGTGCGCAATTGCATCCGCAGGCGTGAAGTGATGAAGTGAAACTGCAGCGAACTGTGCGAGAGGTCTTTCAGCGTATCGCGGAATTCCTCAAGCGTCCATGCTTCCCGCCCCAACGGCACCTTTTCTTCGAGCGTCTCGCAGAAGAAAAACGCCTCGAAGGCCGCCTGGGAGGCCGTCGTCGGATGCGCGGTGTGGTACTCCGCCACAACCCTGCGCAAATCACTCCGCAGTTCGGCGAGCGAAACATAGTCGCGCACGTCCACCGACGCCATCTGCTCGGCGAGCGCGGGGCGATTGCACGAGCCGAGGACCCATTGCGCGAAGTCATTGGAGAAGCCTTCGGTAAGGAAATGGTGGCGGCCCAAGCTCTGGAACGTGTGATAAAAAATCGACGCGTCGCTGCAATTCTCGATTCCCTGTTCCAATTCGATCAGGTTTGTGGCTTTTTGGTTCCCAATGCAGACCAGGTAGGAGGCGGTTGCAAACTGAAAAGGTTCGGTCGCTTTCAATGAAGCTCCCCTTCCAATCGGGCCAGAAAACGAAGCACGTCCGCGGGGCTGCGCAGATAGTAGCGCGCGTGTGAGCCGCGCCAGTGGCCCACACGCACAGTAACCTGATTGGCAAGAACTGCGAAAGCCATTTCATCCGTACCGTCATCGCCGATGTAAACAACCCCCGCATCGGCAGGCAACTGGCTCAGAGTTTCCTGGACCGCCGCGGCTTTGCCTGGAATCTCGCTGGGCAAGACTTCCCACACCCGGCTTCCATTCAGGACGTGCAAGGCATCGCCCCATGGTGCGAGCAATTTGGCGAGCGATTCGCGGGCGGATTGGGAGGTTGCCGCTCCCGCGGCGCGATGGTGGACCGAAAAACCAAGGCCTTTGTCCTCAACCCAGATGCCGGGCAGCCGGCTCAGATCGCGCCGCGCCGCGCGCTTCGCGCGACCGAGAGCCAACCGCGCAATCGCGCTGAGCGGTGCCGCTCGATCGTCGCGCTCGGCGCCGTGTAAGCCGATGTAGTGCAAGCCTTCTACACCGATCAGGCCTTGAAGATCTTTGACCCGGCGGCCGCTGACGATCGCGACGAAACAATTCGCGTGTCCGACGAAACGCTGGATGATCTGTTTCACCCGCGGCTGCACGCGCACATCGTCGGGCCGCGGCCGAAGATTGACAAGCGTACCGTCGAAGTCCAAAAAGAGCGCCCACCGATCCGCGGCGAGCAACTGGGCGCGAATCGCGGGATATGCCCGGAACGCCGAGCGAGGAGCGCGGGCCGGATGCGACGCGTGTTGTTTACTCCGGTTTTTCGCGGCCCGCGGTCGAACCTGCCCGTCCGCGAGCGCGCTGTCCTCCTCCTCAATCGCTAAAGCCGCCGGGCTCTTCATCTGAACCGCGCCTCGCATTCTCTCCGGTTTCTCACGACCGCTGCATCAGCGCCGGCTCCGCCTCGTCAATCCGAATTTCAGAAAGCGCGGCGATCAGGTTTCCGGCCCACCGATAGACGTTGTGTTCCTTGACGACGTGGCGCATGCGCCGCATGCGGGTCTTGCGCTCTTCCGGATCCATTTCCAGAGCGACGCGAATCGAATCGCTGACCTGATCGGTATCATAGGGATTGATGATGAGCGCATCGCGCAGTTCCCGCGTCGCGCCGGTAAACTGGCTCAGGATGAGCGCTCCTTCCTCGTCGTAGCGCGCGGCGACGAATTCCTTGGCCACCAGATTCATGCCGTCGTGCAGCGAAGTCACCATGCAAAAATCCGCCGCCTGGTAGTACGGGAGGATTTCTTCGTGGCTGTGGTGACGAGTGAGCAAAGCGATCGGCTTCCAGTTGACGTCCGCGAAGCGGGTGTTGATGCGCGCCGCCTCGGCCTCGACCTCGGCCAGGAGATCATGATAGCGCGGAATCGTCGTCCGGCTGGGAGCGCCGATTTGAACGAACGTGAAGTTTCCCCGGTACGTCGGCCACTTTTCGAGGAAGCGCTCGATTCCGCGGAACCGCTCGATGATTCCCTTGGTGTAGTCCACGCGGTCCACGCCGACTCCGAGAAAACTTGCCTGGATGCCAAGATCCTTCAACAACCGGGCTCGCAACGTATAGGGCGAGGGCGCGGTGGCTCCGGGCTCGGTGCGCGACTCGCGAAAATCGACGCTGATCGGAAACGGGTGGACCAACGTCACATGGTCCCGGCGCTTGACGGCGAAGCGCTCCCACTCGATTCGCGATTCGAGTGCTGCGTCCACCGTTTCGAGAAAATTGTTGCAGTGGGCCTGCGTGTGGAAACCAACCAGATCGGCTCCCAACAGGCCGTCCAGCAGCTCCCGCTGCCAAGGGCAAATCCCAAACGCCTCCGGATTGGGCCAGGGAATGTGCCAGAAAATCGCCACGCGCACGTCGGGGCGCGCCTCCTTGACGATCCGCGGGACCAGCGCAAAGTGATAGTCCTGCACCAAGAGCAGTGCATGCTCCGCGCCATCCATTTCCTGCAGGGCGGCGTCGGCGAATTTGTGGTTGGCAGCCTGATAGCTCTGCCAATCGGAAGTCCGGAATGTCGGACGCGTGTGGGCGATGTGGCAAAGAGGCCAGAGACCCTCGTTCGAGAATCCGTAGTAATAACCTTCCTCTTCTTCCTTCGTGAGCCATACGCGCCGGAGCGTGTACTCCGGTTTGTCGAAAGGAACGCGCAGGCGATCGTGCGAGTCGACGGTCTCGCGATCGGCGTCGCCCGAGCCGTGGGCGATCCACGTGCCGTCACAGGCGCGCAGGATGGGTTCGAGCGCCGTCACCAGGCCGCTCGCGGGCACAAAAGCCTCGATGTTCTTGCCCCGGCGGACGTGCATGTAGGGTTCGCGGTTCGAGACGACGAAGAGAGAACCCCGAAGCTTGCTCTGCACGCTCACACGCAGGCGCTCCGGAGTCCAGAGCGATTCCCCGGTTTCCCGCAGGCGCGCCTCTTCGGCTGCGGCCGCGCGGGCCTCCGACAGGCTATGGGCAAAGTTCACAACCTCCTGCGAAAACGGAGCCAGAAAACCCTCGTCCGGCAGCCGGGGACGCGGACGCACGCGCCCACCTCGCAGGTCCTTCATCCACTGCGCCGTGCGCGAAATCGGAAGCACGATGCTCCATCGAATGATCAGGACGGTCACGAAGACAATGAGAAGGACCTGGGCGATGACGTGCCACACGGTCTCGCGCCAGATGCGCTCGCTCTGAGCCTCGATGTAGTCGGCATCGTGGAAGATCGCCAGCACTCCGGTAATCGTCGAGTCGTCACGCAAAGGCAGATAGTATGCGTTCATCGGCGCGCCACCGAGACGCAGGAACTCGCTCACGCCCTGGCCCTCGCTCTCCAAACGCGCCAGGGGAACGGGAGGCGGTTCGAATCGATCCACGAGGCTCGAGCTCTCGGCCAGCAGATTGCCGCGGGCGTCGTAGACGATCACGCCGGCGAGCTGCTGGTGGTTTTCAAACCGCTCAACGATGTGCCGGAGTTGAGCGCGCGATCCGCGGTTGAGGGCCGGCTCGACGATTTCCTGAAGACTTTCGGCGAGAACCTCCGCCCGGCGTTCCAGATCAGTGCGAAGTCCCTGCTTTTCCGCCTTCACTTCGTTTCTGGAGATTATAAATGTGACCACGGTGATACCGACGACGAGGAAAAGGATTAATCGGAGGCTGAGTCTCACGATACCTCCTCACAAGAGAGTTTACATGAAAATGTGACCGATGTGCCGGAGGAGCGGCGGGACAGCAGAGCCGCCCGCTCCTCCGAACGCAGAGGTTACGCTCAGGCGCTGACTGGCTCAATGCTCTGGACCTTGATCATGTTGTTCGCGGCGTCCAGCGTGCCCGTCACTTTCACGCGCTTTCCGTCAAACTTGCTGGCGGCTTTCTGATCGTCGAGTTGATAAGCCGACTTCGTGGCATCGTCGCTGAAGACGAATTCGTCCCCGGTTTTCACGATCGTGCCGGTGAAAGTCTGAACTTGGTTTTGAGTCTTGGACTGATTCTGGGTGGCAGAGAGCGAAGCCGACGCAACGCCCGGGTTCGCCTTCGGAGCGGCGCTTACATAAGCCGCACCCAGCAGTCCCAACGCAGCCACGGTCAAAACAGTTCTCCTCATTCTTCACCTCGGTCTAAGATGTAGCTGGTGCGCTTGGGAGTAGCACGAACCGTTCCATCGCGGGTGATTTTATGTCGTTCTATCTCAGCGGTTTAAAGGCGACCTCCCGGCCCAGCACTGGAAGATTCGTCGAACGGGCTGCAGTTTTTGCCGCTGCCCTGAAGGGGGACTTGGCGCTCGGCCCAGTCGCCGTCTCTATCACTCGGATGCGGCGCGGAAAACGCTCTCACTAGGAGAGGGAGTACTCCAGCAACGCCACCAGTCATCCCATCCGCGAATCGGGAAGCGACGACGGGCGAAAGTCCGGCGCGGAACGATCCGAGCGTCTCGGCGCGGGCCTCTCTCTCCGCCGCGCCAGACCCAGGCGAAGCCGATCCATGTAGAGATAGACGACCGGAGTCGTGAACAGCGTAAGCATCTGGCTGACGATCAGGCCGCCGACGATGCTGATGCCAAGCGGCCGGCGCAATTCCGATCCTGTCCCCGTGCCCAATGCGAGCGGCAGCGCGCCCAGCATCGCCGCCATCGTGG
Source organism: Candidatus Acidiferrales bacterium (assembly GCA_035279445.1). Taxonomy (GTDB): domain Bacteria; phylum Acidobacteriota; class Terriglobia; order Acidiferrales; family UBA7541; genus Palsa-295. The sequence continues at coordinate 18,303 of DATEHV010000027.1, forward strand.
TCATCATGATCGGACGAAAGCGCAGCAAGCACGCCTGGTAGATCGCTTCGTGCGGCGGCTTCCCTTCCTTGCGCTCGGCGTCGAGCGCAAAGTCGATCATCATGATCGCGTTTTTCTTCACCAGACCGATCAGCAGGATGATACCAATCATCGCAATCACGCTCAGATCCATTCGACATAACAGCAGCGCCAGGATCGCTCCGACGCCCGCCGAAGGGAGAGTCGAGAGAATAGTGATCGGGTGAATGAAGCTTTCGTAGAGCATGCCCAGCACGATATAGACAGCAAACAACGCCGCAGCAATCAGCAACGGCTCGTTCTTGAGCGATGACTGGAACGCTCGCGCGGTGCCCTGAAACGTGGCGGAAATCGATCCCGGCAGACCGATTTCCCGCGCCGCCTTGTTGACCAGCGTGACGGCGTCCCCCAGCGCGACACCCGGCGTCAGATTGAAGGAGAGCGTCACCGCCGGAAACTGCCCCTGGTGGTTGACGGCAAGCGTTGATGAGCGCGCCTCAAAATGACTGAAGGCGGCGAGCGGCACCTCGGTGCCGTTCGATGACTGTACGTAGATATTCTTCAGCGCGTCCGGATTCTGCTGGAATTCCGGCGCCGCTTCCATCACCAGGTGGTACTCGTTCAATTGCGTAAAGACTGTCGAGACCTGCCGCTGGCCGAAGGCATCGTAAAGCGTGTCGTCGATGGCCTGCGCATTGATACCGAGTCGCGCGGCGGTATCGCGATCGATCACCAGCTGCGTCTGAAGGCCCTTGTTCTGCTGGTCGGTCGAGACATCCTTCAGCTGCGGCAAGGCTCTCAGCTTCTCGAGCATTCGTGGCGACCACATATCCAGGTCGGGCAAATTTTCGCTCTCGAGCGTGTACTGGTATTGGGCGTTGCTCTGGCGGCCGCCGACGCGAATATCCTGATTCGCTTGAAGGTAGAGAGTCGCGCCGGCAACGACCGCAAGGTTTTTGCGCAGGCGCGCAATCACCTGGTCCGCGCGAATCTTGCGCTGCGAGAGGGGCTTGAGCATCATGAACATCCGCCCCGTGTTCATCGCGTTGTTGCCGCCCACGAACGACACCATGCTCTCAATGGCTTTATCGGACATCACGATGTCCGTGAACTGCCTTTGCTTGGCGCGCATGGCGTCGAAGGAAATATCCTGCGAGGCCTGGATCGATCCGTTCAGAAGACCCGTGTCCTGCTGCGGGAAAAACCCCTTCGGGACGAAGTAGTAGAGAATTCCGCTCAGCACAAACGTGGCGATGGTGATGGTCAGAGTGAGCGGCTGGTGGTCCAGCACCCAGCGCAGCCCGCGGTCGTATCCGCCGACCAGTCTTTGAAAAGCGCCTTCGCTCAATCGGTAAAGCCGGTTGTGTTCTTCCTTCTCGATGGGTTTCAGGAATTTCGCGCACATCATGGGGGTCGTTGCGAGCGAAACGGCCAGCGACAGCGCGATGGTCACGCTGAGCGTGACGGCAAACTCGCGAAAGAGGCGCCCGATGATTCCGCCCATCATCAGTATGGGTATAAAGACCGCGATGAGCGAAAGACTCATGGAAAGAACGGTGAACCCGATTTCCCGCGAGCCTCGCAGCGCCGCTTGAAAGGGCGAGAGGCCCGTTTCCCGGTAGCGCGTGATGTTTTCGATCACCACAATGGCGTCGTCCACCACGAATCCGGTCGAAATGGTGAGCGCCATCAGCGACAGGTTGTTCACCGAGTAGCCGAGCAGATACATCACTCCAAACGTGCCGACGAGCGATACCGGAACCGCTATGGCCGGAATCACCGTAGCCCGGACGCTTCGCAGGAATACGAAGATGACCAGAATCACCAGCGCAATCGTGATCAGCAGCGTGATCTGGATATCCGTGACGGACGCCCGAATCGTCATCGTGCGGTCTATCGCGACCGCCAGTTCCACCGAAGCCGGGATCGAGGCTTGCAGCGATGGCAGAATCGCCCGGATTCGATCCGCCGTGCCCACGATGTTGGCGCCCGGCTGGCGGTTAATGATGACGAGGACGGATCTCTTTCCATTCTCGAGCCCCGCGGTGTGGATGTCTTCCACCAAATCCTGTACCGTCGCGATGTCGCCCAGGCGGACCGGAGCGCCGCCGTGGTACGCGACAATCAGCGAGCGGTAATGGTTCGCGTCGAAGAGTTGATCGTTGTCCGCAATCGTCCAGCGCACCAGGCCGTTCGAGACGTCGCCCTTCGGCTCGTTCGAGTTCACTTGCCCCAGCGCCGCCCGCAGCCTCTCCAGGCCAATCCCGTAGTTGGCCAATATCGAGGGGTTCAGTTCAACGCGAACGGCGGGCCGGGCGCTGCCGCCGACGAATACCTGGCCGACTCCCTGCACCTGCGAGAGTTTCTGGGCCAGGATCGAGTCGGAGATGTCGTAGAGGCGGCTCTGCGGCAACACGTCCGACCTGACCGCCAGGATCATGATCGGCGACTCTGCGGGATTCACCTTCCGGTAGCTCGGCCGGCTCGGAAGATTCGCCGGCAATTGGCCTGACGCAGCGTTGATTGCGGCCTGGACATCGCGGGCGGCCGCGTCAATGTCGCGATTCAAGTCGAATTGCAGGGTGATGGAAGTCGAGGCGGCCAGGCTGCTCGACGTCATCTCCGTGACGCCGGCGATGCGGCTGAATTGCCGCTCAAGCGGCGTCGCTACGGCCGAGGCCATGGTCTCAGGGCTGGCGCCGGGAAGACTGGCCTGCACCGAAATCGTCGGGAACTCCACCTGTGGCAGTTGGGCGACGGGAAGAAAGCGGTACGCAATCGCGCCCGAAAGCAGCACGGCCGCCGTCAGCAGCGACGTGGCGATCGGCCTTCGAATGAATATGGTGGAGACGTTCATCTTCGCCGCTGTCTGTCGCTTTCGAGAATTGTCCGCCTTTGCTAGTCGGCTGTCGCTTCCGATTCAGCGGGGTTGCCGACGCGATATCGCGCGAACCGTCGCGCCAGCCGGTCGAACGCCAAGTAGACCACCGGCGTCGTGTAGAGCGTGAGAACCTGGCTGATCAGTAGCCCGCCGACGATGCTGATGCCGAGCGGCCGGCGCAGCTCCGAACCCGTTCCCGTGCCGAGCGCCAGCGGCAGCCCGCCCAGCATCGCGGCCATCGTGGTCATGATGATGGGACGAAAGCGCAGCAGGCACGCCTGATAAATCGCTTCGTGCGGTGGCTTCCCTTCCTTCCGCTCTGCATCGAGCGCGAAGTCGATCATCATGATGGCGTTTTTCTGAACGATACCGATCAGCAGAATGATGCCGATCAGCGCGATGACGCTGAAGTCCGTGCGGCAGACCAGCAGCGCCAGAATTGCGCCGACTCCGGCCGACGGCAGGGTCGAAAGGATCGTGATCGGGTGAATATAGCTCTCGTACAAAACTCCGAGAACGATGTACACCGTCACCAGCGCAGCGAGCACCAGCAGCGGCTCGTTCGCCAGCGACGATTGAAATACCTTCGCCATCCCCTGAAAGCTTGGATGAACCGACGCCGGCAAGTGAATCTGCTGCTCGGCGCCTTTGATGGCATTCACCGCATCGCCCAGCGAGGCGCCGGGTGCGAGATTGAACGAAAGAGTTACAACCGGAAACTGCCCTTGATGGTTTACGGCGAGCGCCGTCGCTTTCGTCTCGAAATGACTGAACGCACTGAGAGGGACCATCGCCCCGGTTGCCGACTTCACGTAGATGTCTTTCAAAGCGTCGGGATTCTGCCGGAACTTTGGATCGGCCTCGAGCACGACGTGATACTGATTCAACTGCGTGAACATCGTCGACACCTGGCGCTGGCCGAAGGCGTCGTAGAGCGTGTTGTCGATCGCCGCCGGAAGTATGCCCAGGCGCGACGCCGTATCGCGATCGATCACCAGGTTCGCCTGCAATCCCGCGTCCTGTTGGTCCGACGCGATGTCGCGCAGTTGCGGCAGAGTCTTCAGCTTTTCCGCAAGCCTCGGGGCCCACTGTGAAAGCTCCTTGGCGTCCGTGTCCTCGATCGAATACTGATACTCGGTTCGGCTCACCCGGTCCTCGATGCTCAAGTCCTGCACCGGCTGCATGAACAGGGTGATGCCGTCAATCGCGGCGAGCTGGGGCTGCAAGCGGCGGATGATGTCCGACGCGCTGGTCTTCCGGCTGTCGCGCGGCTTTAGGTTGATTTGAATGCGGCCGCTGTTCGGTGTCATGTTCGTGCCGTCCACGCCGATGAACGAGGACAAGCTCTCCACGTCCGGGTCCTTCAGAATCACCGCAGCGAGCGCTTGCTGCCGGTCGGTCATCGCAGAAAACGACACGGCCTCCGGAGCGTCCGAAACGCCGAGAATCACGCCCGTATCCTGCACGGGGAAAAAGCCTTTCGGCACGTAGTAGTAAAGCAGGATCGTCAGGACAAGCGTCCCGACCGTCACCACGAGAGTCGCCGTCTGGTGGCGCAAAACCACCTGAAGCGTCCTGCCGTAGCCCGCAATCAGGCGCTCGAAGAAGCGGCCCGCCGAGCTGTAAAACCGCGTCTGTTTCGACTCCTCCTGCCGATGAAGCAAGTTCGCGCACATCATGGGTGTAAGCGTGAGGGAAACGAACGCCGAAACCAGAATCGTGACGCCCAGGGTGACCGCGAACTCGCGGAAGAGCCGCCCGACGACATCGCCCATGAATAAAAGCGGAATCAGCACGGCAATGAGGGAGACCGTGAGCGAGAGAATCGTGAATCCGATCTGTTCGGAGCCTTTGAGTGCGGCCTCGAGCGGAGAATGTCCTTGTTCGATGAAGCGGGCAATGTTCTCAATCATCACGATCGCGTCGTCCACCACGAAGCCGGTCGAGATCGTCAGCGCCATCAACGAGAGATTGTCGAGACTATAGCCCGCGAGATACATCACGCCAAACGTCCCGACAATCGAGAGCGGCACAGCGACGCTCGGTATGATCGTTGCGGCCACGCTCCGCAAAAAAAGAAACATCACCATCACGACGAGCGCGACCGTCAGCATCAGCTCGAACTGCACGTCCTTTACCGACGCGCGAATGGTAACGGTTCGATCCGTGAGAGTTGTTACATGGATCGCGGGCGGTAGCGTGGCCTGCAATCGCGGCAGCAGACTCTTTACGCCGTCCGCCACGCCGATGATGTTCGTGCCGGGTTGCCGCTGGATGTTCAGGATCAACGCGGGCTTGGAATTCATCCAGGCGGCCTGTGTATTGTTTTCGGCGCCGTCCTCTACTTCGGCCACGTCCGAAAGCCGGATCGGCCCGCCGTTCTTGAACGCGATGATGAGGGGGCGATAGGCGTCGCTCGAAAGGAGCTGGTCGTTGTCCTCGATCGTAAACGATTGGCGCGGACCGTTAAGATTCCCCTTGGCCTGGTCCACGTTCGCCGTTCCCAGCGCCGCCCGAAGATCTTCCAGACTCAGGCCGTAGGACGCGAGCGCCGTGGGATTGGCGCGGACGCGCACCGCAGGCTTTTCCCCGCCGCTGATGGTGACCAGCCCCACGCCCGACAATTGCGAAATTTTCTGCGCGAGGTTCGTGTCGGCGAAGTCCTCAACCTTGGAAAGCGGCAGTGTGTCGGAGGTCAGAGCGAGGGTCAAAATCGGGGTATCCGCAGGATTGACTTTGTTGTAGACCGGCGGATTCGGCAAGTCGCGGGGCAGATACGTGTTTGCCGCGTTGATCGCTGCTTGCACCTCCTGCTCAGCAACGTCGATGTTCTCCTTCAGATCGAACTGCAGCGTGATCAGCGAGCCGCCGAAGGAACTTGTCGAGGTCATCTGGGCGAGGCCGGGCAATTCGCCAAATTGGCGCTCGAGCGGGGTCGTGACTGCCGACGCCATCACGTCCGGGCTCGCGCCGGGATAGAACGTCAGGATCTGGATCGTCGGGTAGTCCACCTGAGGCAGGGCCGAGACGGGAAGCTGCCGGTACGCCACCGCTCCGGCAAGCAGTACGCCCACCATCAGCAGCGACGTGGCGATGGGTCGGAGAATAAACGGCCGGGAAGGGCTCACGGATGTAACCCTTGTGGTGCCTCCCCGCTTTGCGCGCGACCTCGGTTGGAAGAGTCCTGTGGGCTGACGATCGCTCCCCCTTGAAGTTTGTCCTGGCCGTCAACGACGACTTCTTCGCCCTCTTTCAGCCCCTGCCGAATGACGGAAATATTGCCCTCGCTGAAGTCCTCTTGAATCGAGCGGGCCTGCACCTCATCATTCGAACCAACTACGTAGACAAACGGGCCCTGCGCCCCGGACTGGATCGCTGCCGTCGGAACCACGATGGCGCCCTTGCGAACATTGAGAAAAAGCCGCACGTTGACAAACTGGTTCGGCCACAGGCTCATGTCCCGGTTGTCGAACTGCGACTTCAGCTTGATTGTGCCCGTCGTCTGGTCAATCTCATTATCAATCGTCAGCAGCTTGCCGTCGGCGAGCTTCGTGTTGTTGTCGCGGCCGTAGGTCTCGACCGAAAGCTGCCTCTGCTTCATCTCTGCGACCACTTGCGGTAGGCTGTCCTCCGGAAGCGTAAAAACCACTGCGACCGGTCGAACCTGCGTGATGACCAGCATTCCATTGCTGTCCGACGCATGGACGATGTTGCCCGAATCCACCAGCCGAAGCCCCACCCGCCCATCGATCGGCGACGTGATGCGGCAATAGTTCAATTGCAGCTTCTGGTTGTCGATTTGGGCTTTGTCGGATTGAATGGCGCCGTCGAATTGACCGACGGTCGCTTGTTGGGAATCCAGTTGCTGCCGCGCGATGACCCCCGCCTGCCAGAGCTGCTGGTAGCGGTTGAGATCGGCTTTAGCGTCATTCTGCGACGCGATGTCCTTCGCCAGTTGCCCCTCGGCCTGATCGAGCGCCACCTGAAAAGGCCGGGGATCGATTTCCGCCAGCACATCGCCTGCGTGGACGAACTGCCCCTCGGTGAAGTGCACCTTTACGATCTGCCCATCGACGCGGCTGTGGACGGTTACCGTATTGAACGCCGTCACCGACCCCAATCCCGTGAGATAGAAGGGAACGTCCATCTTTTGCACGGAGGTCACGCCGACGGATACCGGCTGCGGCGCGGCAGGATCTTTGGACGCGGCTTGCGAGCGCGAGTGTATTTCGTACGCGGTTCCGCCCGCGGCGATGAGCACGATGGCAAGGATCCACACCCAGCGGTGGCTCCGCTCGACTCCGTTTCCCTTGATCGGGTCTCCGGGCACGCCGCCGCCAACGTTCGATATTTCCGATGAGGACATCTCCACCCTCGGAACCTATTTTTCCACAGATTTTAGACGTTTGAGAGCCTTTCCGGGATACACGACCGCCGGACCGATCCGCCGGCCGCACGCCCGCCAACCGGCTCTAATCGAAGCGCTCCGTGGAGGCGAGCGACGGGTCGCCTTGACCGCCTAAAATGGCTCGCGTAGAATCGCCATCATGGACTATTGTACCGAAGCGGCGGCCTGTGAGACTTGCTGTTGTCGCACCACGGCCCGCGCGGGTGTACGATCCGGATAGTCTAGCCCAAGCCTGAATCGGATTTGAAGCCCGCTGACCGGCGCCGGAACTGGGAGGCGGGTTTTTCGTTTTGGAGCGGGAGCGGCGTGGCTGGAATGAGGGAAGGCCTGAAATGAACGAGAAATGCAGGGGAAAAGTATATCTGGTCGGCGCGGGTCCGGGCGACCCGGGTTTACTGACCGTAAAAGCTGATCGGCTCTTGCGGCGGGCGGACGTCGTCCTGCATGACGATCTGGTGCCGGAGCCGATTCTCGCGCTGGCGCGGCCCGATACCGAGGTCGCAAACGTCGGCAAGCGCTGCGGCGTCAAAGGAATCACGCAGGACGAAATCAACGCACGCATGATTCGCGCCGCGCGAAGCGGGCTGCAAGTGGTTCGCCTGAAGAGTGGCGACCCCGGTATTTTCGGCCGCCTGGCGGAAGAAATTGACGCGCTGGAATCCGCCGAAGTGCCTTTCGAAGTGGTTCCCGGAATCACGGCCGGCACAGCCGCGGCGGCCGCGCTGGGCGTTTCGCTGACGGATCGGCGCAATGCCGCCCGCGTTGTCGTGGTCACCAACCATGAGGCCCATGGAGCAACGCTCGCGAGGAAGACGGATTGGAAAGCCCTGATTCGCGAAGACGCAACTCTTCTGATCTACATGCCCGGACACGATTTCGGCAGATTGCGCGCGGAACTTCTCGCGGCCGCGCTGTCGCCGGAGACTCCCGCGGCGATCGTTTCCCGCGCCACCATCGCCGGCGAGCGGCATCGATTCACCACATTGGGCGAGCTTGATAGGTTGCCGCGAATGGAATCACCGGCTGTTCTCCTGATCGGCTGGTCTCTCGACCGCGCGCGCCGGCGATCGGCGGACGCTGCCGCGTCGCGCGCTTTCAATGAAGCAGAGTTGATTCTCTCTTCGCTGTAGTCCCCGCCTTCGTTTCGCCGTTGTGGCCACAAACGCATCTCCGGGAAATAAAACACGCGCGCTTCGTGTTAGATTCGTCCTAGATCGGGGTCAGCTTCTCGTGGAGCCTGCGCAACATGCTTGACCGCAAACGATCGGCCGTCGATTGGATCGACGTGGTCTCGCTCCTCTTCATTCTTGGCCTCGCATTTCTTCCTCCGATCAACGAGATTCACAAGCAGCTCACGCTGCTCGCCATCGGGGTTTTTCAGTTTCTCGAAGGCAAGCTGATCGCGTGGCTGCCCGGACGCGGGCGCTCCTACAGCATGCTGATCAAGATCGGCCTCGCGACGCTGTTGCTCGATCACACGGGCGAAGCCGGGATCAACAGCAGCTACTATCCCATCTACTATCTGCCCGTGGTGACGGCGGCGATTTATTTCGGCCCCATCGCCACTCTTGGCTGGACGGCTCTCACGTCGCTGGCCTACTGCCTGTTCCTCATCCCGGCGATCTATATCGAAGACTACGAACTCACCGCCGAGGGCGCATACTTTCTGGCCATTCGCATCCTGTTTTTCTTCTTGGCCGCCATGGTTGTGAACCGGTTCGCGGTCGAAAATCGCCGACAGGTCGCCCGATACCAGGCGCTGTCGCACACCCTCGAGGAAACCAACCGCCAGCTGCAGCGCGCCGAGGCGGACGCGCGCCGCTCCGAGCGGCTCGCCGCACTCGGACAGCTTTCCGCCGGGCTGGCGCACGAAATTCGCAATCCCTTGGGCGTCATCAAAGGTTCGGCGGAAATGCTTACCGAGAAGCTCAAGGACGCACAACCGCTCGTGAGCGAACTCGCGGGCTACATCTCTTCCGAAGTCAACCGGCTCAACGCCTTGGTGGCCCGATTCCTCGATTTCGCCCGGCCCTCGAGCCTCGATCTCCACCCTCAGCAGCTGCCGGCGATCGTCGATCGCGCCCTCGATTCCGTGCTGGCTCAGGCGCCGGATAGGAATGTCCGAGTCGAGCGGCACTACGCTCCGAGCCTTCCGGAGGCTCTCGCCGACGAGCAACTCTGCGAACGCATCTTCGTCAACCTGATTCAAAACGCATATCAGGCCATGCAGGAACTAACCGGTGACAGCGCGCGCGTTCTTTGTCTCTCGATTGCGGCTGAGAATTCCAATGGCAGGGGTGGCGTCGGCGTCACGATTCAAGACACGGGCCCCGGCGTGCCGGCCGCGGCGCGCGAGCAAATCTTCAACCCTTTTTTCACGTCGAAGAAAGACGGCGTCGGCCTCGGGCTAGCGATCGTCGCCAAAATTGTCGATGATCACCGCGGATGGATTCGGCTGGAGGGCGACTCCTCGCCGGGCGCGCGCTTCCATCTGTTTTTCCCGAGCGCCCAAGCATGAAGTGGACGGCGCGACATTTCGCGGCATCATCGGTTGAGCCAGCAACGAGCACAAATAGATCATGAAACCGGAAAAACCTTCGATCCTCATCGTCGAAGACGAGCCGAAAATGCGGCGAGTCCTCGAATTGCAGCTCGTCGAAGAGGGTTTTCTCGCGCATTCCGCGCCCGACGCTGAAACCGGCCTTCAACTCGTCACCAAAGAGCCGTTCGACCTGATCGTGACCGATTTCAAACTGCCCGGCATGAGCGGCCTGGAATTTCTTCAGGCGGTCAAGCGCATCGACGCCAATCTGCCGGTCGTGATCATGACCGCCTACGGCACGGTTGAGTCCGCCGTGGACGCCATGAAAGCCGGCGCGAGCGACTACGTGTTAAAACCGTTCTCGCTCGCCGAATTGGTCCTCGTGATTCGCAAGGAGCTTGCCACCCGTCAGTTGCGCCAGGAGAACCGCGAACTGCGGGAAGCTCTCGGCCGCCGCTACGAGTACAAGAATATCGTCGCGCGAAGCGACAAAATGCAGGCCGTTTTGGCGCTCGTCGAACGCGTGGCGCCGACGAACGCGACCGTGCTGATCGGAGGCGAAAGCGGCGTGGGCAAGGACCTCGTGGCGCGCGCAATTCACGAGCATTCTCATCGCGCCGGCGGCCCGTTCGTCAAAATCAATAGCACCGCAATTCCCGAAAATCTTCTCGAAAGCGAGCTGTTCGGCTACGAAAAGGGCGCTTTCTCCGGCGCCGCGTCGAGCAAGCCCGGAAAGTTCGAGACGGCGGACAAAGGGACACTCTTCCTCGACGAAATCGGCGACGTTCCCCCGGCCATTCAGGTGAAGCTCTTGCGCGTCTTGCAGGACCGCGAATTTGAACGCCTCGGGTCTACGAAAACACTCAAGGTGGATGTGCGGCTCATCGCCGCCACTAACCGCGATCTGCGCGCCGCGCTCGAAGAAGGCACGTTTCGCGAGGATCTTTACTATCGCCTCAACGTAGTGGCCGTCGACATTCCGCCTCTGCGCGACCACAAAGAGGATATTCCGGCGCTCGCCGAATTCTTCCTGCAGAAATTCGCGCGCGACTCTGGTAAGACGGTCAGCGGTATCACGCCGCAAGCGATGCGGCTGCTCACGGAATTTCACTGGCCGGGAAACGTGCGCGAGCTTCAAAATGTTCTCGAACGCGGCGTAACTCTGGCGGCAGGCCCGATGTTGGATGCTGCGGACATCCATCTCGATAGCTCCCCGTCGCGAGGAACCCCGGGCGCTGCGCGCTCTCTCCCCGAAGGCGTGACGCTGGAACAGTGGGAGGACGAAATGATTCGCGAGGCGGTGCGCCGCGCCGGCGGTAACAAGAGCCAGGCTGCGCGGGCGCTCGGACTATCGCGCAACGCGCTGCGCTATCGCCTGTCCAAGATGGGAGTGCCCGATCCCGCAGACAAAGATTCATAATTCCCAAACGCTTCGGACTCCAGTCAGCGGTGGCCGAAAACCACCACCTCCGCACGAAAACCACCAGATTCGTCCCAGGCGAGCCTCAGAAATCCGGCCCGCCGATCCTTGTATCTAATTCACAACACGGGACTTCCGTCTACTCCGTTGTGATTCGCCACTTTGGCAGCGGCCCTGCATTACTGCGATTGGAATCAAAGGCCTGGCGGCGCGGCCGCCGGGAGGTGACCCATGAAAAAGCATCTGGCGGGACTGGCAGCAATTGTTCTGATGGCGGGCGTTCTACCGGCGACGGCGCAATATCAGGCGTCTCCTCCGCCCTCGGACCAGCCGGCCGAGCCCCAGCCCGGCGTAGCCAGGGTCAGCTTCATTCATGGCGACGTTTCCTCGCAGCGCGGCGACAACGGCGATTGGGTCGCGGTCACGCTGAACGCTCCGATTTCGCCCGATGACCGCGTGGCCACCGGTGAGAAATCGCGCGCGGAACTTCAGCTCGACTACGCTGATAGCCTGCGCATGGCGGACAGCGCGACCGTGAAGGTCGCCACGCTCGCGCGCACCCACATTCAACTCCAGGTGGGACAAGGCTTGGTCAGCTACTCTGTGTTGAAGGGTTCGGAGGCGGATTCGGAAATCGATACGCCGAACGCGGCAATTCATCCCCAGGGTCCGGGCCAGTATCGCATTCTCGTGAATTCCGATGCGGAGACGGAAGTTACGGTTCGCGACGGTTCGGCCGATGTCTCGACTCCTCAAGGCAGCACGCATGTCGATCGGGGAGAGATGGTCACCGTCCAGGGTACGGACAACCCGCAGTACAAAACTGAAGCCGCGTTGGGAAAAGACGATTGGGACTCGTGGAATGACGAGCGCAATCACAGAATCGACAGCGCCGAGAGCTGGCGCAAGACCGACCGTTACTATACCGGCTCGGAAGATTTGGACGATTATGGCAAGTGGAGTGAGGTTCCCGACTACGGTCCGGTGTGGATTCCTAATTCCGAGGGTCCTGATTGGGCCCCCTACCGCGATGGTCGCTGGGTGTACGAGCCCTACTACGGCTGGACGTGGGTTTCGTATGAGCCTTGGGGATGGGCGCCTTACCACTACGGGCGATGGTTCGTTTATGGAGGCGATTGGGCTTGGTGGCCGGGCCCGGTGGTTGCGTACCCGGCGTATTACCCCGTGTGGTCTCCGGCCTACGTTTCTTTCTTCGGATTCGGAGGCGGCGGATTTGGATTCGGCTTTGGCGCGGGATTCGGCTCGGTCGGCTGGCTGCCGGTGGGGCCGTGCGATCCCTTCTTTCCGTGGTTTGGCGGATTTGGCAACAGCTTTACGGTCATCAACATCAACAACTTCCACGATCACGATCGGTTTGGCGATCGCGATTTCCATGGGATCAGACCCCTCGCCGGCGATGGATTCAGGGGCCGGCGCTTTTCGAACTTTGACGAAGCTGTTCGAAACGATCGCGTGCGCGGTGGGATGAGTTCGATGGCGAGCAAAGAGTTCGGCAGGGCGGCCGTGTCGGCGCACCAACAGCGGATCAGTGAAGCTTCATTTCGGAAGGCGAGCGTGATGACCGGCAAGATGCCCGTCGCGCCGACGCGGGAGAGCTTCAGCCCGTCCGGCCGTTCCGTCAATTCGTCGGCTTTTCGCAACGTTCCTCCGAGATCGCAGCATTTCTTCACCGGCGGCGCTCGAACCAGCGTTGCGGCGAACGTGCCGGGAAGTCGGTCATTCGGAAACACAAATGGCACAGCGCGGGTGCCGTCCGGAATCAATGTCAATCGCAACGGAAGTCCGTTTGCGCGGCCCACTTCGCCGACGCCGTCTCGTGCCACAGGCTGGAATCAGCCAAACGGTTCGACCACCGCGCAATCCAACCGGCCGGGATGGCACACGTTTACGCCTCCGAATCGGACGACCTCCGGCACCGGCAGCGTAGCTCATGGCATTGCGCCAAACGATCGCTCTTCCGGTACGAGGCCGTCGCGCGGAACGTTTGCGCCTCCGTCCCAACCGTCTTCGACGAAGGCGTTTCAGGGAAATCAACCGCAGAATCGAAACTCATGGCAGCACTTCACTCCGCCGGCGCGAGGGTCGCAGTCCCAAGATTCGAATCGTGGCTTTATGCAACCGAGCCAGTCACAACGCGAGTTCCATCCGCCGTCGTCAGCGTCACGAGGGAGCTACCCCAATTCATACTCTCGTCCTCAACTTAATATGAGGCAGCCCATCGTGACGCAGCGCGGCGGTGGATATTACGGCCGCGAGCCTTACACTCGCGCGCCCTCTGGCGGCTCCGCGGGTCCGCGGGGCGGCTACGAAGCACCGCGAGGCGGCTATAGTGCTCCGCGTGGCGGTGGCGGCTATAGCGCCCCTCGTGGCGGTTATAGCGCACCGCGTGGCGGAGGCGGCGGAGGCGGCTCTCGTGGCGGCGGTGGCGGCCACTCGAACAATCATTCGCGCTGATCCGAAGAACGTCTGACAACCAGCGGCCCCGAGAGTTCGGGGCCGTGGCGTAAATGGAGAGAAGAGAGGTGATGTCGAACTCGAATGTTGGCGCATGGCTCAAAGCGGTAGTGGGATGCAATTGTCTGAGACGGGTCAATATGCTATCAACTGGAACAGGGTACGATAGGAGGCAAGCTCATGAGAAAAATCAACTCGCTCTTCATACTCTCATTCTTGATCGCGGGACTGTTCGCAGCGCTTCCGAAACCTGCAGCGGCGCAGGACGACGACCCCCCTGGCCGCGTCGCGCGGTTGAACTATACGCAGGGCTCCGTGTCGTACCAGGTGTCAGGCGACAAGGATTGGGTACAGGCGGATCCGAATCGCCCTCTGACCACTGGAGACAATCTTTGGGTCGATGAGAACTCGCGGGGCGAGGTCCATATCGGCAGCACGGCGATCCGCCTCTCAAGCCAAACCGGCCTTTCGTTTTTGACTCTCGACGACCGTACGGTCCAGCTCCAGCTTGCACAGGGAACGATTGAAGTTCACCTTCGCCACCATCTGAGCGGAGACGCTTTTGAAATCGACACGCCGAACCTGGCGTTCACTCTCAGCAGCAGCGGCGAATACCGCATCCAGACCGATCCCGACGGCAATTCCACGGTCATCGTAGTGCGCGAGGGCGGAGGCCAGGTGACCGGCGGAGGAGAATCCTGGGAACTGCGCGGCGGCCAGCAGTACCAATTCAACGGAACCGATCAGCTTTCCTATGACGCGATGGAAGCGCCGGGCTTCGACGATTTCGAAGATTGGTGCCAGTCGCGCGATCAGCGTGAGAACGGCTCCGCCTCGGCCCGCTACGTTTCGCGAGATGTCGACGGTTACTACGACCTCGACGAATACGGCGATTGGCACGACGATCCCGACTACGGAGCCGTCTGGATTCCGCGCGGCGTAGCTGCGGGATGGGCTCCCTATCACTACGGCCACTGGGTCTACGTGGCGCCGTGGGGCTGGACGTGGGTGGACGAGGAGCCGTGGGGCTTTGCGCCATTTCACTACGGCCGATGGGCATTTGTGGGCGGTTACTGGGCGTGGGTTCCGGGCCCAGTGGTTGTGCGTCCCGTGTACGCGCCCGCGCTGGTTGGCTTCGTCGGTGGACGCGGCTTCGGTATCGCGGTCTCGTTCGGCGGCGGATTTTCGGGCGTGGCGTGGTTCCCGCTTGGTCCGCGCGACGTATACGTTCCGGGATATCGTTGCAGCCCGCGCTACGTTCAGAACGTCAACATTACCAACACGCGAGTCGTGAATGTCACGCAGGTGACCAACGTCTACAACAACGTCTACATCAACCGCAACACGACCGTCGTCAATCACTACACCTATGAGCGAAACGAGGCCGCCGTCACCGCGGTCTCGAAGGAAACCTTCGTGAACGCGCGGTCCGTCTCCCGCGCATCGGTGCGTGTTACGGCCGACCAGATGAACCACGCCCGCGTCGTGGATTCCGCACCGGTGGTTCCGACGCGGACGAGTTTCGTCTCGGCGACGGCGAAAATCTCGACGGCAACGCCTAAAGTTCCCTTTGCGCAGCGGCCCGTGGTTGCCCGGCTGAATCCCGCAGTTTCAAGGCCCGCGCCGGTCGTAACCAACGATAGCCGCGGTTTCAACCGTCAACAGACCAATCAACAGCAGGCGGCCCGCGGCGACAATACCGTGCAACCGCCGACTTTCCGCGGCGGCAACAACAATCCGCAACCTCCCGCGTCGGGCAGCAACACGCAGCAACCGCGCAACGGGTTCCACCCCTTCCAACCGCCGGCAGGAAAAGACAACAACCCGCCGGTCGCGGCGGGAAACAATCCGCCGGCACAACAGAACCGCAACGCCGGCAACACTTTCAATTGGTCGCAGGATCGCTCCGTGCAGCACCCGCAACCGCAATACGAACCTCGGCCGGCGATGAAATTCGCGCCGCCGCCGAAGGCCCGAGACGATATGTACGACGTCCACCCGCCGCTGAATCAGAGGCAGGCGCAACCGCCAAATCCCCAGAAGCAGCTGCAACCGGCTCCGAAGCAGGAAGAGCGGCGTCCTCCTCCGCCTCCTGAGAAGAACAACAACAAGAGCGACGAAAAACACTCCCACTAATCGATCGACTCGCGCCGGCGGCCCCGAGAAATCGGGGCCGCTTTTTTTTTGTTCCGACTTTGCGGAAAATGCGCGGCCGTTCGCTTCAGGGCGCCGGAGTGTTCAGCGCGGCAGGCGGCGTAGCGGCGCCGGGCGCGGGCGGGGACTGCTCGAGAGCGAGATAGGCGCGGCCGAAAGCGGAACGCTGCGTGCCGGCGGCAATTACGACCGCCTGCACGGTATAGCGTCCAGCCGGTAGTTTCGCGAGCGGCAAACTGATGCGGAACGAAGCCGCGTGCGTCTTCGGATCCACGCCGGCGGGCGCGAGCAACGGCGTGGCATTCACCTGCACGCCGCCACGGAAGAATACGAGGCCCGCGCGGAGCGTACTCTCATCGAATGTCTCGGACGCATCGGCCGTCTCCGGATAATATGCCTGGAAGAAGACGTAGAGCGTCTGTTGCGGCGTGAAGAAGCGGGTGACGCTCGGGACGATTCTTTCGCCCGCCACGTCAAGAGGCGATCCGGAGAGCCGGGCGCGAATTCCCTGCCGCTGCGTCTGAACCTCCGACGATTTTTCGACGGGGACAAGCTGGCTCGACAGGAGCACGGAGCTGAGCGTCATCCGCCCGGCCGGCCGCGGCGGCAAATTGAGCGCGTGCTCGAACGTGCCGATTTTTCCGGACTCATTCTCGCGCGCGACGAATTTCAGACGATAGGTGCCGGGCGCGAGCACCACACCTCCCTGATACACAAGGTTGCCGCGGCTCACCTGCTGAAAGCGCTGCTCATCGAGATGCACGGTGATGGTATCGCGCAGCGCGGCCACGCTCTGGCCCGAGGGAACGGCAAGAACTTCGGCGGCGAAATCGAATGCGGCTTCGCGGCGGCCGTGCTTTTGCGCCCAGTCGAGCGCTGAGGAAGAAAGTTTCGCGGAAATGGGAACGTAGACTTGCTGGTCGCTCAGGCGGAACATCGCCGTCTCAACCGCGATGGGCAGATCCACTTCGGGGTTTTCCGAGCGGAAGGCGTCCGCGAGTTGCCGATCGCGATCTTGCTTTTCGAGGTGCTGAAAATCGCGCGGTGCGTAGTAGCCGTTGCGGTAACGGAGATGCGCCCCGGGGACGCCGACTTTCACGCGCACGGCGCGCCAGCGGCCATCGCGCTGGACGTCCGGCGGAAGATTGTAGCCGAGCAGATAGTATCCGCCGTTGTCCTGCTGGATTTTCGGGAAGGCGTCGCTAAGATCGCCGAGATCGAAAAAGGCGCGCCCGCCGGTGTCCGTGGAAAGCGTGGCGAGGGTATCGCGGGAGTCTTCCCGCTCGTCGGTCTGGTGAAAGACGGACGCGCCGCTGAACATCGAGGCCCCGGCGGAGGCCGCTGTGGTGGCGTCGCCACCGGGAGGAGTGGTAAAGATTCCGCGCGCGTCGATGGAATAGATGGAGACGTCGGCGCGGTTCGCCGCGTCGGTTGCGGCGCGAAGCTTCGCGCGGTTTTCCTCACCTGTCTGCGTAATCCCGCCTGTGAATTCGACGAGCGCCTTCCGGCCTGGTATCCCTGCAAGAACGTTGGCCAGATCCTCGATCGCGATCAGCTTCTGGTCGGTATTGAAAACGTTGAACTCCGTCTCGTCGGGCGTGTAGGCCGCCTGCGTATCCTGCTGGATATCGTATTCGCCGTTCTGGGCCGCGGCGTAAAGAGGATTCGAGAGCTGCGATGCCGCTCCCGGCAGAATCCGCGCGATAGCCTTATCCAGCGTGTGGCGATCGGTCGTGAAATCCGCGAGGACGGTAAGGCGCGTGCTGTAGGACACAACGGCAACGAGGTCCGCCGGAGTCATCTGGCGGGTGAGAAACTTCTGCGCTGCGGCGTGCGCGCGGAGGAGATCGTCCGTCTCCATCGAAGTCATATCGAAGAACAGCACAATCATGCGGCGGTCGCGCACCTTATCGGTGACGCCCTCGGCGGCGCCGGGCCCTTCGTTGTCCACTCGCACGACGACGGGCGTGGAGTTCTCGGCGGACGCCGTCTCCACTTTTTCGATGTCCGAATAGGAGAAGCTGGAAATCTTCTGCTGCTTGCCGTCGTCGGTCACATCGAATTGATCCGTCCGAAGTCCCCTGACCGTCTTCCCGGAGGAGTCGGTGACCTCTACATCAATGCGGACCAGATTGGACTGCGCGCGGAGCACGGCCGATGAATTCGGGGGCGGAGGCTGTTGCCCCGCCGGAGCGGGCGACGACTGCTGCCGGGCAGGGGCCGCAGCGGGAGCGAGAGAGACGCCCGCAGCCAGCAGCGCCGCCAGAAGGCCGCGAACCACGCTACCCCCGCGAAATTTGCGATTAGAGACGGTCCCAATCGTTTGTTCTCTGCGACTTAAGGAGGATTCTAATAATAATAGTTTGCGATTAGAAATCCGTAGTCCGCCGTGCGAGGAAGTCCGGAGGGGCGGCAAGAGTCTCTGAACCACCCGAAGCAGCGCGGTTTCTGAGGCTTTCCCTTCGGCCGGCTTTTCCGCGCACTTTTCCATCCTCAACATGTTAGGCCTCGCAGGGACCGGCGCAAGTAGGTTGTTGTTGTAAAGATCTGATTCGCGCAGCAACTCCGCATGCGTGCCGTCGGACTGCGCTCCGGACACTTGACGGCTTTTCATCAATTGCATCGGCTCGCGCATCGCTAAAGATTGAAGCGAACCATCAGAGACATCGTGCGCATCGCCCCCGCGCTGGTCACGCGACCGAAAAATGACGAACCTGGGCCCGTGGCCGATCCATTCGCGGCCGGAAGAAACTGCGTTCCGATGCCCGTAAAATTCGGGGAGTTGGTCAGATTCTGCACCTGCCAGCTCACGTTCATCACCCGCCGTTGCTCGGGGCCAAAGCGGAACGATTTTGAAAGGGATCCGTTCCAGCTGAACTGGCACGGCCCCTCGACGGCTCCGCGAGGTTCATTGCCATAACCGCGTGCCGGCAGCTGAAAAACCTGCGGATTGAAGAATACCGAGCGCGAGCCACCGCAAATTCCGAGGTTCGGGTTGCCGGTCAGGTCGGGGCGCAAAGAGAAGTTGGCGCCCGTACCATTGTCCGACGCTATGCCGCCGAGCAGGACGGTGAAGGGCGTACCCGTCTGCCAGGTGAAAATGTTTTGAAGCCTCCAGTTGCTGAATGCCTTGTTCGGCCACCCATGATTCGCCCAGCGGCTCCGCTGACCGAAGGGCAGCTCCCACATCGAGACAGCGCGAAACTGGTGGCGGGCGTCGAATGTGGAGAGGCCGTACTCGGCATGGAGGTTGCCGTCCTGCTGCTCGACGGTGGCCGCCCCGCCGCCGATCGAGCTCGCATCGTCGAGCGATTTTCCGTAGGTGTAAATCCCCTGCAGAAAAAAGCCGTCGGAGAATCGATGAACCACGCGGACCTGCAACGCGTTGTAGATCGAATTCGCTCCGGACTGATCGAACGTGAAACCGGTGGCAAACGGGTCGATGCGATTGACCTGAATTTGATCCTGCGGCGTGCTCAGCGGCGCGCGGTTCGGGGCGCGCAGCACATCGAGATCGGTTCCCTTCGTGCCGGTGTAGGTCAGGTCCAGAACCCAGTCGGGCGAAAGTGAAGTCTCCGTCCCCAGACTCCAGATTTGCGCGTAGCCGTTTTTGTACGAGGGATCAACGCCCGCCGTGTTCGGCACGGTGATGGAGCCAGACTGGCCTCCCTGAAACCCGTTCTGGAGCGTGAGCGGATCGGTCGACGTCGTGGTGAGAGTCTGCGCGACGGCGACAGGAGGCTGATAGGCCATCTCGCGAGCCAGAGTGTTGTAGATGGATTCGTTGTAGAAAATCGAAAAGCCCGCGCGCACGACTGTCTTTGGCTTGAGCGGCGGCTGCCAGGCAATCCCGAGGCGCGGCTCCCAGCTGTTGAAGTTGCCGTGAACCAGCGCGCGCGGAAGGCCGGGAGCGGACAGCCCCGGCTGGCCGTGCGCCACGGCCACCACCTGGGAAAGATTGGAAATGTCGAGGCTGACGATATTGTTGAAGAGTTCGACGGGCGGGGTCACCGCCTCCCAGCGGATGCCGTATTGCAACGAGAACACCTTATTGATTCTCCAGTCGTCCTGTGCGTAGACCGAGAAACCCCAGCTGCGAAAGTAGGTGTTGGGGTCGCCGATCTGCTCGGACGTGTTAAAGGGCATGCCGATCAGGAAATCGGCGAAATCGCTGCCGGTGCCCGGGATCGGCGTGCCGCTTGAATCGAGCTGGCTGGTCAGAAACCCGGTGAAGGTATAGGCTCCTCGCGGACTGGGATTGGAATCGGAGTTGAGCTGGCTGCGCCGGAGCTCGCCGCCGAAACGCATGGAATGATTCGCGCGAGTCCAGGTGACGCCATCGGCGAAACGCAGAGTCTGATTGCGGACCAGGGACGGAATGGGGTCAAGGAAGCCGGAGAAATTCGCAAAGCCGATCTGGGGCAGGCCGTCGTCCACGGCGCGAAACGCTCCGGCGGGAATGCCAAGGTTGATGCCGAGGGCCGCGGGCGTGAATGCGCTATTGAAGGAATTATCGCTGAGGACGCGAACCCGGTTGCGGCTCCATTCGATACTCGTGGTCTCGATTTTTTGCGAGGACCAGTTGTGGGAAAGCGCCAGACTCACGCTCTGACTGCGCGTGGAATCGTGCCCCCCGATTCCGGCGAAATTGCTGAGCGTGTCGGAGCGCTGAGAATTGAAGTTGTAACCCATGTTGGTATTGAACTTCGCGTTGATTGTGTGGAGCACGTGGATGCTCGCGCGGTCGGTATTGAGCGGAGTCGTCGCTTGCAGCAGATAGTTCTGCACCGGGCCCGAGGCACTGGTCGGCCCCGGCAAGAATTTCAAGAGGCCCTGCGCCACGCTGTTTACAGGCACTTGTTGCGCGGCGCCGCTCGAACAGTTCGTGTCGGCCACGGCCGGATATGGCGTCGAGCTAAACGGCATGAAGAGCGCGGGCGCACTCGCATTCGCCAGGCAGAAGAATCCCGCGCGCTCGTCGGCGGTCGGGACCGTTGAGAACGTGTTGATTGGATTGGTCGCCGTCTCGTGCTGATAGTTGACGAAGAAATACGTTTTGTCGCTTCCGTTGTAGACACGCGGGATTTTTAGCGGGCCGCCCATGACTCCGCCCACGCGTTGGTCGTAATGGCCGATCTTCGGCGCGGCCTCGCCCGTGATAGCAAAGGGCCGCGCGTCGAACGCCGAGTTCTGATAGCTATCGGAAAAGCTGAAGCGGACGCGATTGACCTGCTGGCGGAATAGGTTTCCACCGGCGCCTCCGCGGAAACCGCCGCGGCCTCCGCCGAATCCTCCCGCCCCGCCGCCCCCAAATTCGCCACCTTGTGGGCCGAAGCCCTGCCCGCCTGCGCCGGGACCGCCGGGCCTTCCCGGTGGCTGTCCACCGAAGCCGAAACCGCCGCGCCCGCCAGCCGCATTGAGGGCCAGACTCTGCCCTACGGTTCCCTGAAGCAGAAACGAATCGGAAGATGAGCCTGCGCCGGCCGAAGCCGATGATTGAGCCTCGGAGTCGGCGCCCGCCGCTCCGGCGGTCTGATCGCCTTCCGCGACATCGCTTGTGAGATCGGTTTGTTGAAATCCGCCGCCTGCCATGCCTTGGCGCACCGCGTTCAGGACCCCGGGGGGAAGCTGGCCCCGGCCTCCGTTTCTGCCGCGCCCTCCGGGCGGGCTAGCCGCCGTTCGGTTGGGGGGATTCGAGGGGTTAGTACTGTCGCCGGGAGCCGCGCGGTTGCCTCGGCTTGCGGCTGGAGGCGGCGAGCCGGACGGAGAGGCGAGCTGCGCGAGCGTCGCAACACGCAGGACGAGTTCGACTGGTGTGGCAGCGGCGATTGGGATTTGAACCTCGAGCGATATCGAGACGAATCCAATCTGTGTTGCTTCGAGGGTGTAGCCACCGGAAGGGAGCGCGGGAAATTGGAATTTTCCCGACTCGTCGGTCCAGGTTACCCAGATTTTCCCGTTATCGGCGCTCGTGAGGCGAACGGTGGCTCCGGGAACGGGAGAGCCGTCGGCTGTGTGAACCACGCCGGCCGCAATCGCCGGCGCTGCGGAACTGGCGCCCGCGTCCGCGAGTGCATTTGCGGATTGGGCGGCTGGCTGCGTTGAGGGTTGCGACTGCTGAGCGAACGTCGCCGCCGGGATCGCGAGGAGCAGCGCAGCGAGGCATGCGCCTGCTTGACGGCCACTTCTATTGCGAATCGGGATGGGCAACAACCTTCTCTCAGCGGACGCGATCACAGCTTGGCTGCGGCATACATCTTGGACGGCGCCTTACCGGAAGGGGTTACCCGCCCGGTTGCGCCGGGCAGCGCTCGAGGGGGAACGTGACCGGCCGGCGGAATCGCGGATCGTGTATTCCGGTAGCCACGAATGGCTGATTGCAACGGACTGGCCCCAAGATGGTCTCCGGCTGGCGCACAGTCGGGATTCCGCCCACCGCACAGAGGAGTTCCAAAACCTGAGGGAAAACATTCCCCTGCGGCGCTTCCTCCTGTATCATGCAGCATGCTTCCGTTCACGCGGCGACCGTCTCCGGCACGCGTGCACCGACCGCGGCGTTAGTCCGAAACCGGCCGCGCGGCGCACGTCGCAGGCCGTCCCTACGCGCGGGACTTCCCGATTTGTTGGCCTGCCCGATTCAAACGCTGTATCGATAAGCGCGAAAGGGGAAGAATTCAAATGGCACACTCGGAAACCCAAATGCGCCTGGCCGTCCTCGGAGCGGGGAAAATGGGCGGCATCTTGATCGAGGCGCTGGTGAAGCAGGGATTGGTGTCGCCGCAAAATGTTTTCGCCACGGTGCAACATTCCGGGCACGACCGCAAGAACGGCACGAAGCTTCCCGTTGCGCTGGGTGGCGACAACCGCGCGGCGGCGAGGAAAGCGGACGTGATTTTCCTGTGCGTGAAGCCGCAAACCGTGGGACATGTGGTGGACGAGATCCGCGGGGAGTTGAACGAGAAGAAACTCTTGATCTCGATCGCGGCATCGGTGCCGACCGATTACATCGAGCGTCGGGTGCGCGGAAAAGTTTCCGTGATTCGCGCAATGCCCAACACGCCCTCGATGGTCGGCGCGGGAATCACCGCGATCTCGCCGGGGAAATTCGCCGGAGAGAAGGATATCGAGACGGCGCGAAGGCTTTTCGATGCCGTGGGCAAGACGGTGGTCGTCGACGAAAAGCACATGGACGCAGTAACCGGGCTATCCGCCAGCGGACCCGCGTTCATTTACATCATTCTCGAATCGCTGGCGGAGGGCGGCGTCAAGGTGGGGCTTTCGCGGGAGCTGGCGACGCTGCTCGCGGCGCAGATGGCTTTGGGCGCCGCGAAAATGGTGGTTGAAACGGGACACCATCCGGCGCTACTGAAGGATACGGTGACTACGCCGGCCGGCTGCACAATCGACGGGATCCTCGAACTCGAAGAGGGCGGCCTGCGCGTCACGCTGATCAAAGCCGTGGTGAAGGCGGCGCAACGCGCCAAGGAGTTGCTGGTCACCGACGAGAGCGCGTAAGGCGAGCCGAGGAGCGGTGACGACGTACGCAGCGCCGGGCGCACCCTGAAATGCGGCTCGGCCGAGGCGTCTTCGCGAACTAACCCCGAATCAAAAGCACGTTCACAGCTTTAACCACTACTTCGACCTTATCGCCCTTCTTGAGGCGAAGTTCCCTGAGAGACTCCAGCGTCATCACAGAAGCCATCCGTGACGATACCGGAATAGTGAGCTTGACGAGGCACATCACGCTGCCTTTCTTGATGTCCGTCACTTTGCCGACGATTCGATTGCGCGCTCCGATTTTCATGTTCCGCTCCCGTGGACGATTCTCCCCAACCTGAACCGGTCGATTGAGCCAAGCGCGACAGACTACTACAATCCCGAGAAGTAAGGGGACACTCGCAAAGGCGCAAGCGCGATAGGCAAATCGCCGGCTTCCTCATGCGCCTGCGGCAGAGTGCGCGGTCGCGTCGAAAACCGGCGGACTGATGGCAACTTGATCCCGGCACTTGAAACCCGGAGACGCTCGGCCGAAAACTTTGCGACAACTAGGGAATGGAGAGAGTTCGCCCTTCCCCGACCGCGGTCGCTTGCTCCTGTCCCTGGTATCTGTAGATCACGATGAGGATTTTGTCGGCACCGGGTGCCGGGTCGCCGCCGAGCGAGCCGTTGTTCGCGTTCAAGACAAGCTGCCCGTCGCGAACCATGCTGCGTAGCGCGTCGGTCACGTTCGCGGTTCTTCCCTGCACGCCCCAATAGCCTCGAATGATAGAGAGTCCCCGCGAATCATCCCGGCCGCGGTCACGGCCATAGTCGTCGCGGTCACCGCGACGATCGTCTCTGCCGCGATCGCCCCAATCATCGCTGCGGACCGGGAACATGGCCGCGTCCACGAAACTGCCCTCTTTGAAGTCGAACTCGTGCTCCTGATTCCTTCCATTCCTGGCAAAGATGCGCAGCGATTTATCCTGACCGACGGCGGGATCGCCGCCCATGGTCTGGTTGTTCACTGCAATTCGTCCGTTCACTCCGCCTCGCGACAAAAGGTCGCGAAGCAGGTCGGTGACGTCCGTGCGCTGGTTGCCGTGTCCGTAGTCCGCCCGCGTCATTTGCCAGGCGTCGTCCTGGCCGGCGACGCGCGCGCTAAACGCCACGAGGCCCACCGCGACAACGAACGTGGCGAGGATGTACTTTGCGATAAAACTCGAAGCCTTCATGAGAAGTTCCTCCGCTGCGGCGGCATGCCGCCTGTTCCCCCCACTCTACCGCCGCCCGAGGCAAGCAGGCGCCTTGAGCGCGGTGCGATTGACCAAAGCGCCTACAGAACGCAGCCGAGGGATCCTTCTGGCGCTTTCCGGCAAAAACTCGGACCGAGACGTGCTAGTGAGACGACGCTGCAGGCATGAGCCGAACTGTGGCGTGTACTTCCACATTGACGGTGTCGCTGACGTGGAGGACGAATGTGCTCGGGTTCTTCAGCCCCCATTTGATGTAAGGCACGGCAATCTTGCTCGTGATGTGCAGCGCGCCGTCGGGAGCGCGTTCGACGGAAATCGGCAAAGTGATCTCGTGATCCTGGCCGTGGAGACGCATTACGCCAGACACTTCGATCTGAGACGTGCCCTGCGGTGCGATAGCGCCGCTTACCTGAGCGGGGGTGAACGCGATTTCGGGGAATTTGGCGCTTTCGAGAATTTCCTTGTGCATCTTGTGGTCGCGCCCGCTGTTGCCGGTGTCGCCGCTCGTCGCGTCAATAATCAAGGCACCGCTCGCTTTGCCGGTCGAGGCGTCGAATTGAATTTTGCCGCTCTTGAGCTTGAAACTTCCGTGCACGGTGTGGAGCGTGGCGCCAAGGGTGAAGTCGATATTCGTGGCAGCCGGATCGAGAGTCGCGGAAGACGCCTGAGCGCGGAGAGCCGGCGAGGGGAGCAGGAACCATACGGCAGCGGCAAGCAGAACGAATCGCGCCGCCCGTCGCGTGTGGTAAGCGTACCAATGCACAAACCGGAAGGCGGTGCGCCACAGCTTTTCCGAGAGATGGCGAAGCGGAGTCACGTGCTAAGCCCAGAGGACGCGCCAGCCAAGACCAAGAACCTCGGCGGCCCGGAACGACTCCGGCGCCGACTCGCCCGTATGAACAGAGATCATGTTCGCAAAAAGACCCGGCCGTGATGCGAAGAGCCGGATTACCTTGCGGCGGAGCGCGGAGCTCGCGTTCATCCACAGCAGGAGTCGAGTCATACGCACCGCCGGTCGAAATATCCGCAGGTGCGCGCGTTCGTACTCCGAAAGATCCTGGTGAGCCATCGCGTCCGCGAGATGCAACGCCTGCTGGAAGGCAAGGCTGAGTCCCTGACCCGAGACGGCGTCCACCGAGCACGCCGCGTCGCCGACGAGGGCCACATTTCCTCTCGCTACGGCACGAGCTCGGCTGAGCGCCGTTACGGCTCCGGCCTCTCGGGAGACGGGACGCGCGCCTCGAATCCTCGCAGCGACTTCGGGGAATTGCGCGAGGGCGCAATCCATTCGCAGGCGCGGATCGCTCGAGAAGAGCGAGATACAGATTTCTTCGGCGTCCGTCGGAGTGACGATCATCTGGCAGCGCTCGCCCCAGTGAACCTCGACGAGATCCGTCCAGGGAGCCACGGCAAAATGACGGCGAAAGCCGAAGCGGAAATGATGACGCCGGCGCGGCTCCAATCGGGCGATCCGGCGAACGCTCGAACGCTGGCCGTCGGCGCCCACAAGCCATGTGCAGGGAAAGAGTTCGCCGCCCACCGAGACGCCGCGCGAGTCGAGGGCCGAAATCCGTGCGCCCCACAAAAGAGTCACGCCCAGTTCCCGTGCGCGGTCCGCGAGGAGTCTGTGAAGAACCTTGCGGCGAAGTCCAACGCCCCTGCCCCTTCCGATTCTCGCGCTGGCGGAGGATTTCTCGTCAGTGAATCGGAAACCGGCGAAGGGAGCGCCGCTGGAATCGAGTCTGATTCCGAGATTCGCCAGGGCCTCCACCGCCTCCGGAAGCAGACCCTCTCCGCAAGGCTTGCCGATTGGGGGAGTGCGGGCGTCGATCAGGACGGCCTTCAGGTTTCTCTGGCGGGCTGCAATTGCGGTGGCCAGTCCGGCCGGGCCGCCGCCGATGATCACGACATCCGTTCGCACGATCGTTCCCCGTGAAGTCCGCTACCAGCGCAAAAGTACGAGTTCGGCACAGAAGCCCGGCCCCATCGCCGCGAGAATACTCAGCGCGCCTGCAGCCGGCCGGCGATGCTTATAAACATCCTCCAAAACGAGGAGAACGGATGTAGACGAAAGGTTGCCCACTTTGCGTAGACATGCCCAGGACGATTCGAGGTCCGCAGCCGTGATGCCGAGAGCTGTCGCGGTGGCTTCGAGCACTTTAGGGCCCCCGGTGTGCATGATCCAGCTCTGGATGTCGCTTCGGGAATATCCCTCTTCGGCGAGGAATGTGTCCACGTCTTCGCCGAGATGACGCACGACCGTGTCGGGCACTTCCGGCGACAGCACGATGCGAAAACCTTTTTCCGAGATATCCCAGCCCATCACCCTTTCGGTGTTCGGATAGAGAATGGACTTCGTCGCCAAGATTTCCGGGCCATCGGACTCGCGCTCGGACCCAAAGACGATGGTGGCGGCCGCGCCGTCGCCGAAGAGAAGGGCGGAAATCAGATGGGCCATCGAGAGATCGTCGCGCTGGAGAGTGAGAGAGCAGAGCTCGACTGACAACAGAGCCGCGGCCTGATCCGGGTAGCCGCGGACGTAGTCCGCCGCGCGGGCAAGACCGGCGGCGCCCGCCACACATCCGAGGCCGAAAATGGGGATGCGTTTGATGTTCGGCGACAATCCCATCCGGTTCGCGAGCCGAGCGTCGAGAGAGGGCGCAGCTATGCCAGTAATCGACGTGACGAAGATCGCGCTCAAGTCGCGGGGCTCGAGTCCGGCGGCGACGAGCGCGCGGCATAGGGCCTGCTCTCCGATATCCAGCCCCACTTCGATCCAGGTGTTGTTGGCCTCGCCCCAGGTCTTCAGGTTTTCGTAAAACTCGATGGGACGGGCGGTGAACCGCCCCTCGACTTTCATGCTTTCGTCGAGGCGGTCGAGAATGTCCGGGTTCGGCAATCGATGGCGCCAGTCGTTCTTGAGCGCCTGAACCAGGAGTTCCTGCTTGTAGTAGTGCTTCGGAAATGCGCTTGCGACGCTGGCGATTCTCATGAGCGAGCTCCCTGGCCCACCGGGCCGCGCGTACGGCCGCATAATATCAAATGCCACGCGAAACAGCTTTCATCCCGATTGTTTGAGCTTCGCTCCGAATCGAAGAGCGACGAAATATTGGCGAGTTTCCGCGCCAGTTTCTGGAGAATCGGCCGAAAACTTCCCACGCGATCGCCACCCTCTTCCCACCCGTCGCGTCAACCTGCGGCGGCCGCGCCGGCCACTCAAAGGTTGACTGATCTGATGCGCACCTCAGGCTTCAGGTTGTGCGCTCACGGGCGCCTTCATGCGAGCCAGGCGTCGAGAGTGTCGTCGAAACCCCACAATCTCGCCCAGGGCCTACTCGGGAGATTTACTCATTGTGTAGGAGAGCAGAAGAGGTGTATCGTCCGCGAACTGGGGTCCAAACCGGAAGTTCCGGGTCAAAGAACTTAAGAATCATTTCTCGTCCAAATGATTGAACTGTTTCGCGGTTGCTATTCTAAATGATGGGCGGGCCATGGACAGTCCGGAGAGGAAGAGCCATTTAAGGGCTTCTTTCGATCCTGGCGGTGACGAATCAGTTCTAATTCCTGCTTCGAGGAGACTTGCGATGAAGAACAGAGCGTGTCGGATAGCATTGCAGCTTGCCAGCACCCTGGGAACGAAGTCATTGATGATTTTCGCGCTTGCGACCGCTGTGATTGCCATGACGGCCACAAGTCTGTGGGCGCACAAAGTGCGCGCAGCCAAAGCAAACATTGAGGCCACGACAGAAGAACAAGCCGCGACTCTGGACGACGTCATGGCGAAGCTCAATAGCATCGAGTCTGAGATGCACGAACAAACGCGCGCCCTGAATGCAAGACTAGAGTCGCTCGAGTACCAAAACGCCAAGCTGGCCGCGTATCAGAAGAGCCATCAGGCCCCGCCTGCGCGGCTGGAAATGGCGGCCGAGCCGTTGCCGGGTCGTGCCGCTGCGCCGGGCGCCTCTCCGCAGTTCGCCTCCCCTTCGTTCGCCATCCCCGTGGATTTGGAGACGGAGGTGTGCCACAAGGCTTCATTGTCGGCCGCCGCCAAGCTTAGCGGCGAGGGCGATCTGAAAGGATTCGTAAAAGGAAATGTCGGTTTGGATGAGTTCGGCGACGGCGTCGAGGCGGATGCCAGAGGCCAAGTCGACGCTAAGGTCGGCCTTGAGGTTGGCGGGGATAGCGGATTTGAGAGGAGCACTTGTCTGAAAATCACGCAGTCCAACATTCTCGGACGGAATTTGGTAACGACAGACATCGGCCAATTCGTTAGCGGAGTCACGGCCGGCTCAAGAGCGCTGGCGGAAAAACTCATACAGTTGCACATGAGCCTCCCTCAGCTCCAAAATGGAGCCATCACCACCGGTTTGGATAACCTGAGCAACTTGAAACTAGTCGTCTCGCCTCAAAAGACTCTTCAGGCCTTGGAAAATCCCCAGGCAACGTTCCAAGACGTTTCGGATGTTATCAGTTCGATACCTTTGCCGGGGAATGTCCGCGATTTCCTATCGGATCCGTCGTCGCTGTTTCCGAAAGCATCTGATTTCGATCCGGCAAATTTTTGCAGCAATTTCTCTGTGGGCAGTGGCGGACCGATCTCTACGATTTGCTCCAAGATACCGAAGGGTCTCGCGGACCTTACCGGCATAACCAACGCAATCGGCGACCTCGCGAATGTCCGGGTCGACTTGGCGAATATAAAGGCGGGCGTCTCAAACTTGTGTGGCTCGGTCAACAACGGCATCTCCACGATCAACGGAACAAGCGTACAAATTCCCCAGCTGGCGGCGTTTCAGCTGCCAGACGGGGTCTCATTCAATGGATTGACCGCTAAGCCGATCGTTTCGCTGAGTACACACACGATCAGCATTGGCCCACAATCGATTCCGCCTCCCTTCCAAATTACGCCGCTTTCTTGTCCGTCTCTCTGAACTCTGACTGCGGATAACGATGTGCGGATGAGGTGAGTTGGGAAAACAGAGCTTAGCGACAAAGCGCGGGATTTGAGCTTCGCTCGGAATCGAAGAGCGACGATTTCTTACCAGCCAGGCGGCGATAGATGAACGCGGCGCAGGCCACAGATGCGGCGAGAAGGATAGCCCCGGGCCGCCAGCGTAGTAGACAGATTTTTCCAATGCCGAAAAGCGCGCAGTAGATCATCGCACAACCGGCGATCCAGTCGATCAGGTTGCGCACCAGACTATGCTCGGGCGCAACGCCGGAAACCAGCCGCGCAATTGGCCGCCAGCCGAACGCATCCGGGCGCACGCGCCGGTAAAAGCTCACCAGAGTGTCGCGAGGCTCGGCGGGAGTCAACAGAGTGACGACGACCCAGGCAACGGTTGTAATTGCCGTCGTCACCAGCGTCTGCTTCGCGAAGACCGCCGGCTCCGAGCCGTGGAACGGCGCGGCCCAGCGAATCGCGAGCGACACACCGAGGGCCACGCTCATCGCCGCGATTTCGCTCCACGCGTTGATTCGCCACCAATACCAGCGCAGGAGGTAAACGCTGCCCGTACCGGCGCCGACCTCGAGCAAGACTTCCCAGCCCGAGCGAATGGTGACGAGCTCCCAGGAAACTCCCGCCGCGAGAACGACCAGCAGGATCGTCACCCAGCGGGATATGGCCACGTAGTGACGCTCGGGCGCATCCCGGCGGATGAAGCGCCGGTAAAAATCCGAGACGAGATACGAACTTCCCCAGTTGAGATGCGTCGCGATCGTGGACATGAATGCCGCCAGAAAGCCGGCGACCAGGAGTCCGCGCGCGGCGCGCGGGAGATGATCCACGGCGAGCAGCACGTAGCCCGACTCGGGATGCGCGAGCTGCGGATAGAGGACCACAACCGCGAGCGCCGCAAGAATCCAGGGCCAGGAGCGCAATGCATAGTGCGCGAAGTTGAACCACAGCACCGAGAGCAGACCGTGGCGCTCGTCGCGCGCGCTCAGGATTCGCTGCGCCACGTAGCCGCCCCCGCCCGGCTCTGAGCCGGGATACCAGAAGGCCCACCATTGCACGCCGAGATAAACGCAAAACGTGATCACCGGAATCGTCCAGAGGGCTTCGCTTGCCAGGCCGCGCGAAAAATCGGGAAAGAAGGAGGTGATGTTCGACGAACCCGGTCCGGCCGCGGCTTGCATTCCGCCCAGCTTAGCGAGGAGCGCGCGCATACCGCCGGCAGCGTCCACGCCATACCACGCAACCGCGATGACCACGGCCATCTTCAAAATAAACTGGAATAGATCGGTCCAAAGCACTCCCCAGAGACCGCCGAGCGCGACGTAGATTCCCGTGAACGGAATCAGGAAGAAGATGCAGATGGCCAGGGCGGCCCGTTGATCGACGCCGAGGACGACGGCGGCGATCGTCGTCATGGCCTTCGTTACCCAGCCGAGGATGATGCAGTTTACCAGAAGGCCGAGATAGAGCGCGCGAAATCCGCGAAGGAAGGCGGCCCGTTTTCCGGCGTAGCGCACCTCCGCGAATTCGACGTCGGTCAAGAGGCCTGAGCGGACCCAGAGGCGGGCAAAAAGAAAGACTGTCATCACACCTGAAGGCAACAGGCTCCACCAGATCCAGTTTCCCACAATTCCGTTTGTGTAGACGTAACCGGTGACCACGAGCGGAGTATCGGCCCCGAACGTGGTCGCAACCATGGAAGTGCCGATCAACCACCAGGCCGCGCGGCGGCCAGAAACGAAGTAATCCGTGGTGCTTCGACTTGACCTGCGCCGGAAATACAAGCCTTGCAGAAGAGTAAAAATCAGATAGGACGCGATGACGGTCCAATCGGCGAGGTCGAGTCTCGTATGCACGATGACTGCGGCCTAGTGTCATCGAGGTTGGCGTCCGAGTCAAAGAGAATGGCTGAGCGGCGAGACGGGGCGAGTGTGGACAAAAGAAAACCCCGGATCTGGGAGGGGGCAGATCCGGGGCTTGGGGCAGTGAGGGAAGCTACTGGGCCGGCAAACTGTGCTGAATTCCCCGCTTGCAAACCGCCGGGGCTGGCGCATCGGCGGCTCGCTCGGTCGAGCGGCGCTAGTAGTTCAGGCGCCGCAGGAGCATGGTCGTCCTAAAAACGATCTGTAATCCGAGGACGATTATTGTGTCGCGGACCGCGACGAGTTTGTCTCGCATGCGAATTCCCTCGAAGCCCGCGGGAAACGGAATCGCAACCGCGACAGCGCCGCGTCTCCTGTTCCAGTCGTAAACGTTGGTTGGGCTCATTTAATTTCTCGCGCACTAGTTCAGGACGTACACGGGATTGTCGTGTTCAACGGCTACGACCATTGATTTGAAGATGTCCACGTCCCAGCTGTCGGCGATGCGCAGCCGAACGATTTCGTTCGTTTCCGATAGCAATCGGCCGCGAAGCGGCACGCGAAGGTTTCCTGCCACAACTCGAAGAATGACCGGCTGTCCCATCCAGACTGCGTAGCCACCTTCCATCGTGGTCCCCTCCTCAGAGCGATTTGCTCGAACAACTGAATTCTCGGGCAGGGGAGCAGGGTGACCAATGGTACAGGGGGCTAAGATTGGTAGGAGCGAAGTACTATAACAGGGTGGCGGCGAAGGGCTGGCGGCAATGGGCGTTTCTGGTATTGTAAATGTTGGCTTTACGGGCCGCCTAGCGGCCCTAGAGGCCAGAAAAGAGTTTCGAGATCGGACTCCTTCAACATCTTTTGGCGCGGCTCTACGACGTTCGAGGCTTGATCGAATGGGGCGGAACCCTATCCGTCTGCGTGATCGTTTTTGTCGAAACAGGCATGTTTGTGGGCTTCTTCCTGCCCGGCGATTCGCTGCTGGTGACGGCGGGGGTGTTTGCCGGAGCGGGGCATTTAAGGCTGGCAGCGCTATTGTCGATGGTGACGCTGTGCGCAATCGCGGGAGATCAAGTCGGATACCTGATCGGCCGCAGGGCGGGGGCGAGTCTATACCGCCGCGAAGATTCCCGATTCTTCAAGCGGCGCCATCTCGAGCGTGCGCACGAATTTTATGAAAAGTACGGCGGAAAGACGATTATCCTGGCGCGTTTTGTTCCCATTATCAGGACATTTTGTCCGCCCGTGGCCGGGGCGGCAAGGATGAGCTATGTCCGATACTTGAGTTACGACGTTGTTGGCGGGCTGCTCTGGGTGTGGAGTACGGTGCTGCTAGGATACACGCTCGGCCGGACTGTGCCGAATATTGACAGCCGGATCCACTACATCATTGCCGCGGTGATCGTGGTCTCGCTGATGCCGGCCGCCTATCAGGGATGGAAAGCGAGAGGCAGAAATAATCCGCCTGCGTGAAAGTCAATCCAGAATCAAACAATCAAAGGCGCCCTAAATGCAAGATGGGGAGCCTGGCAGCTCCCCATCCTGTTCATCCGCTATGCCGCGACGAGACCGAAAGCCTCTTCAGCGGTTCGCGTTGTAGGAGCGATGTGAAAAGCGGTGTCAAGCGTCGATGCCCGGCGAGGTCGTGCCTCCCACGGGCATTTGCTCCCACAAGGGCACTCATACGCCCGTATGAGGCTCGGCGCAAGAAGAAAATAGCTCTTTAGAGTTTTGAGGCGAACGTCAGAACTGGCGAAGCAGAACGCCGGATGCGATGGAAGTAGCGTCCTGGTCAAACAGCAACGCCGTTTTGTCATCAACGAGGTAATAGACGAGCTTGAAGGTCGCAGCCGGGTTCGTTGCCGAGAGTACGGCGGTGCCGCGACCATCGGATGCAGGCGTCTGGACGGAGCTGGTGGTAGCGACAGGATCAGTGGCAAAAACGCCGCTGAAGTTGTTGAGGTCGAGGTTTCCACTCGTAATGCTCGTTCCGCTAAACGAGATCTGACCGTCGAAATCCGGTTGAAACGAAGCCTGGTTCTGGCTTCCGTGGAATACTCCCTCGGCGCCGAGCCCCAACGCTAGACTTCCACTACCGAGAGTCGGGTTAGCGCCGGAACAACCTGCCGACTGCGGGCCGCATTGCTGGAAAGCTGCGCCCGTTAAGACTGCGGTCGCGTCAATCTCGAGCATCAAGGCCGGTCCAACTGACGACGGATAGACGGCGAATTCCGCAGTGGACGAAGTAACCAGCTTCAGATCGATGCGGTCCTCGGCGGGATCAACGACGTAGGAACCAGAGCTGATCGTCGGACCCGTGTTGTACGTGCCGCCGCTATTGGCGTCGAAAACGCCGGAGGTAACCGTTCCTGTTCCGTCCGCGGCAAAAACCCCTCCCGCAGCGTAGGCACCAGCGCCGGAATTGCCGCCGCCGGTGAAAACGAACGTTGCATTGGCCAATCCTGGAGCGGCGGAGGCGCTGAGCATATCGCCGGCGACAAAGGCGCCACCCTTGCCGTCAAGTGTGCCGTCAATCTCAACCAGGCGAAGGCGAACAACGTCGCTCGAACCCTGAGGGCTGGAAACGGCGTAGAACGCGTACACGCGGCCTGTGACGCCGGTCGTGGCGCTGGTCAGCGTGAGGGTGCCGCGGCCCGTGCCGGGAAAGACGGGATCAAACGCGTAAATGCCGCTGAGCGTCGTGTCGCCGGTGGTGATCTTTCCGGAACCGGAAATACCGTTATCGTTGACGTCGAGGACGGTGCTGGTTTGGGGGACTCCTCCCGACCCATCGGCGGAGAATTTACCCGCCATCGCGAGGGGATTGAAGGCCGCGTCGTCGCCCAGAACGGCGAAGACGTACGGTCCGGTTATGACCGAAGGTGAATTCGAGAGGGCGCCGACGCTCTGCTGATCCATGGACCCGCTGCCGGTATTATTCGTGTCGAAGCGCGTCAGCTGGGCGTGACTCGCCGTCGTCATCACAAAATCCAGCGTATTGCGTCCCAGGGTGGTATTAATCGAGGCGCTTCCTCGTCCATCCGCTCCAATCGCGTACGTCGATGAGTTTCCATTGATCTGGAGTTGTGTCGAAACTCCGGTGAGGAAGCTGCTGAGGTCCTCGACGCCGCTGACAATGTGTCCATTCCCGTCGGCAACGAAACTGCCCGCCACAGCGAGGAAACCGGAATCGTCATTCCCCGAATAGGAGAACGCGTACGGCCCGGTGAGGGAATGATCGGAGTAAACGATCGTCACTGTGGCGGTAGCCGGCGCAACAGCCGCGGGGTCCGTCGCGGAGATGGTGACCGAAGCTCCCGTCGGGGGGCTCAAGGGAGCGGTATAGCGTCCGGTTGCATCGATCGAGCCGACGACGCTTGCGCCGCCGGAGGTTGTCACGGTCCACGTCGCGCTCGCATCGGCGAGGCCGTTCAAGAGGGCGGAAAACTGACGAGTTCCCCCGGCTGGGACGGTGGCGCTCGCCGGAGTGACCACAAGGCCCGAGCCCGATCCGACGGTCACGATGGCGGTGTTGGAGGTGACCGTGCCCGTGTTGGGAGTGCCCGACGATGACGTCGTACTGTTGGTCTGCTGTGCGATTGCGGTGATATTGACCTGACCGAGCTGTTCGCCCGAGCCGCTGCTCATGGTAGGAACCTGGCCCGGCGCGGTATACACGCCGATCAGTTGGTCGTTGGGGGACGCTACGATGCTGCCCACCGTCGCGGCGTTACCGCCCGCTATGCCATTGACCTCCCAGGTCACCGTGGTGGTCGTGGACGTGGTGGAATCGCTCAGCGTGACGACGGCTGTGAAGTTGGTCTGAGTATTGAGGGGAACCGTGATCGCTGTTGGAGTGATCGCGATCGATTTAATGGTTGTCGAGGTCGTGCTGCTGCCGCCGCCGCAAGCCTGAAGAATCGAGCCGGCCAAAATCGCCAACACGAGCAGGGAAAAGGCGGGGAGTCTTATCGGCATCCCGGAAGATTCGCCGCTCGAATCGGCAACATCCAGCGCGGTATTGCGACTCCGAATCGCTCCGGTCCGTGTGGCCTTCAGGCTCGTCATCGTGCATCTATCTCCCAAGGAGCGAGAAACGTGTAGGGTAATCCCCGCCAAAGACGCGATAGTTCGATATCCTTTGCTCGGTACGCAGCGCGAAGTACCGGCCGACCCACCGCCAAGAATTGAAACACGATCCTACCAAGATGTAAACCAAGCGGATTTGGTTGTCAGGCCGGGATCCGGCACTGGATTTCAAATGCGGGGAGCGCTACTTCAGAAACAAGCCTTCGCGAACCTGGTCGCGACCGACGAAGGTCTTGGAGGAGCGGAACTGCCCGAACAGCCCGAGGATTTCGCGGTTCTGGAAAACGTGCGCGTGCACGGCGATGGTGGGTGAAGCCAGGAGCTCAACCGTCTGGTTGTCAACGACGCGATAGCGATGGAACCGCTCGGTGGGACGGCTGTGGAACAACGCCAGCACCGCACCGCCGGGATGGAGGATTGCGGAGAGCCGGTCCATCAAACTTGGAACGACCTCCGGGTCCAAATAGTCAAACAGATCCCAAGCCAACACTCCGTGAAAGCTTTCCTGCGGGTATCGCAACGCCCCTTCCAGAAACTTGGCCGCGAGCATTTCTTGAGAAGCCTTTTCGGACTCTTGACCGATCGGAGCCATACGAAGCTGTTCTTCTTCGGCGAGTAGAAAATCCTTCCAAGTGCGCAGGATATCCTCGGTCGAAACCCGAAAGCCTTGTTCCACGAAGAAGCTCACGGTTGACTGCCAGACGGGACCCAGATCGAGGACGCGGCCGTGGGGAATGTCATTGATCAGCCACAGGAACTCTTTCAAGCCGTTCGAGACGCGAGCGTTCTGGGAGGTGCTGACGGAGGCCACGGGGCCCGGTTTCGCCAGCGCGGCGCCAGTGGCGGCGGCTGCGCCGCCCGAGCGAGACTTGGCCGTCCAACTCATAGGTGCTTCTATTCGCCCCTTGCGCTAACTGTGACAGGCTGCAGGACCTCTGCGTCAGAAGACTGTGTGGGAGCAGGCAGGGATTCCCGGATCTGGCCAGCGCGAACGGTTTCGACCTTCCCGCGAAAGCGCGAGCCGTCGTCGATCGCTATGCGAGGCGTAAGCACGCTGCCCGCAACTCGGCTGGAACCGCCCAACCGGATCGCTTCGGAAGCCTTCAGATTACCCTGCACGGAGCCATCAATGACGATTTCGCGAGCATCGATATCGGCCTGAACGCGGCCATTGGGACCGACGGAGACGCGGGCGTCCGCCAGATGAATCTTACCTTGCATTTCGCCATCAATGTAAAGGTCGGAACTTCCCGAAAACTCGCCTTGAATCTTGAGGCCGGCGGCGATTCTGGAGGCACTCCGTCCGAGCGAAGCCGAAGATTCCGACGATGCCGATGACGAGACGGCCGAAGACGGCGACGCGACGCGGGATCCCGCGATTGGCGCCGCGTCCGGAGGCCTCGTGGAACTCGGTGAAGTCAGGCCGTGTGAAGATGGCTGGTCGTCATTAGGTTTGCGCCACATCAAATCCTCCCTCCGAGAGTACCAAGACGCTGCGTTGGCTGGCAGACATCCTCTGCGGTGGAAAAACTATAGTACAGGCGCACGGGGCAGTAAATAAGCAGTGCGTTCCGGTGATACCAATCGGCAACCATGGGATGGGTGCGGGAAAGCGAGCCGGAATCTGCGGTTTGGACGCCGTTGTGGCGCATTTCCCAGATCGCCACAACCATGCCAGCCAGCTCATGGACGAAGATTTTCAGGCCCACGCGGGTGCGCCACCAGTTGTCGGGGTCGTATTCGGAATCGCGAGCGGCGACGACGCGGAGGCTCGTTCCCTGCGGAAAAGCCCTCTCGCAAATGTAACGGGACCGGCGCGTGTGATAGTTCGACGTAACTACGATGATCCGACTCCATCCGCGCGAGGAAATCAGCCGGCTGATGACGAAAGCCTCCTCGCGGGTGTTTTCCGCACGGTGCGCCAAGCGAACCACGGCGCTCAAGGGGACGCCGCGGTTCGTGAGGTCGTGCTGTTCCAATTCGGCGATGCTGGCGTAGGGCCGGAGGTAGCGGCCACTCGCGACAATCCGAGGCGCCCATCCACCTCTATACAGCTCGGCGGCGCGAGCGGCGCGGTCGCCATTGAAGTCGTCGTCGCCGAGAACCACTATGGCATCGGACGCAACGGCAGCATCATCCACCACCCAGAAAGCTCCTGCCAGCCGCAATAGCGGATGGCGCGCGATGTATAGCACCAACATCAGAAGTAGAAAGCTCAGGAACAAAAGGAAGCGAAAAACGATCCCGCCGCGTTGGAGATAGGGAGGCAGGCCAAATCGAGTGAGGCCAACCATCACTTTCCGGGATCGAGCTGGCGCAAGCGTTCGGCCGCCTGCTCGGGCAGGGTCCCGTTGAAGTAGACCTCCTTGATACTGTAGGACTTGCTGCGGGTTTCCACGATGGGGAGGATTTCGAAGTGCCAGTGATAGTCTCCCGCGATCGTAGCCCAGTAGTCGCTCAGCTCGCCCTTGGTCTGAAGGGTATTTGGCGACGTATGCAGGACCATGTGGTAGCTGCCGGAGACTTGGAGGAGCCGGCGAAGGGTGCGACCGAGTAGAGTGGCCAAATGGCGGCGGTTTTCGCCAGGCGGACAAACCTCAAACTGGTGTTGATGGGTGCGCGGCAAGATCCAAGTCTCGAACGGCACGCGGGACGCATAGGGGCAAAATGCGTAGTAGTCACCAACACTGTCCACAATTCGCTTCGACTGGCGGATCTCTTGCCGCAGGATGTCGCAGAAAACGCAGCGATCGCGGTCGCGGTACCACTCACGCGCGGAGCGCAGCTCGTAAAGAATGCGGCGGGGCACGAAGGTCGTGGCGGACACTTGAGAATGCGAGTGCGGCCACTCCTCTCCCGCCGTCGGCCCCTGATTCTTGAAGACGGTGACATACTTGAAGCGAGCATCCCTCTTCAGGTCCGTGATCCGCATGGCATAGGCTTCCAGGACGCGTTCGATCTCTTCATCGGAGAGCTGCGTGAGGGCGCGCGAATGTTCCGGCGTTTCGACGATGATTTCATGCGCCCCGATCGCATCCATGCGGTCGAAAATGCCGTCGGCGCTGCGGCCGGGGTCGCCCTCGATGTGGTACAGGGGACGAAAGTGCGGATACGCCCGGACCTGCCAATCTCCCTGGGCTGGCAAGGCCAGGAGAACGGGCGCCGCGAGGCGGTTGTCGGCGCACAGCGGGCACGGTTCGGCCCGCTCTGCTTCACGCTCGAGATGACCGACGACGACCCAACTGCGGGTGATAGGGTCCTTTCGTAGCTCCATGGAATCCTTGTGTAAAAAATTAGGAAGTCATCTTATAACGAAGCCTTGCCGGGCGACAAAGGCAACTGGGTTGAAGGCATCGCGGCGGATACGGAAATCACGCGGAGAAACGGCGAGGTCGAAGGCGTTCCGGTTTACACTTCGACTTGAGCGGCAATTCCGGATGGCGATTTGCCAGTGAGAAGAACCGAGGAGCGGCAATGAGGCGTGAAGCGTGAGCGAAGTCTCGAAAATTCGCCCGCCAGGCTCGAATGGTCGCGCGAGGTCCGCGGGGATTCGCAAGATGACCGTGGTGCCGATGATCGCGGCCACCTACTTCATGGTGGCGGGTGGCCCTTACGGCTTGGAAGACATCGTGCAGAAGACGGGCTACCGGGCGACGCTTCTCATCCTCGTGATTACGCCGCTGATATGGAGCATCCCCACGGCGATGATGGTGAGCGAGCTGGCGACCGCCATCCCGGAAGAAGGCGGATTCTACATCTGGGTGCGACGAGGCTTGGGGCGCTTCATGG
This sequence comes from Candidatus Acidiferrales bacterium, assembly GCA_035279445.1. Taxonomy (GTDB): domain Bacteria; phylum Acidobacteriota; class Terriglobia; order Acidiferrales; family UBA7541; genus Palsa-295. The sequence goes on from DATEHV010000027.1 coordinate 57,636, forward strand.
GTTATCAGGAAACGTGGATGACGATGGCGGGGAGCATCTTCGAGATGGCGCTGTACCCCAACCTGTTCGTCGATTACCTGGGACGATTGGCGCCCAGCGTCACCGCCGGGCATCGCGGCCTCGCGATCGGCTTTGCGATGATCGCGCTATGCACGGCCTGGAATATTTTCGGAGTTCGCGCGGTGGGCGAAGGCTCCGTATTGCTTAACGCGGCGCTGCTGGCGCCGTTCGTAGTGCTGGTGGGATTTGCATTGTTTCAAGGACACGCGGGCGCGGCCGCACCGACTCCGTTGCGGCATGCCGACTTGCTCGGCGGCATTCTGATCGCCATGTGGAACTACATGGGATGGGACAACCTCTCGACGATCGCGGGAGAAGTGGAGGCGCCAAAGCGAACCTACACGCGGGCGATGTTCGGCGCGGTGGCGCTGGTCGTCGGAAGCTATTTATTGCCTGTCGCCGCCGTGGCGCGCATCGGCATTGACCCGAATCGCTGGACGACGGGCGGCTGGGTGGACGTCGGACGAATCGTGGGAGGCGACGGGCTGGCTCTGGCGATCGCAGTGGCCGGATTGCTGGGCGCTGTTGGGTCGTTCGGCGCGCTGATGATGTCGTTCACGCGCCTGCCGGCCGTGATGGCCGAGGACGGCTATCTGCCAAGGGTGTTCACACGCCAGCACCGACGCACGGGGGCGCCGTGGGTGGCGATCGTGATCTGCGCAATTTTCTGGGCGCTGTGCTACCCGCTGGGCTTCGAGCGAAGCCTCATCCTCGACGTGCTGCTTACCGGGCTGAGCATTCTGTTGGAATTTTGGGCGCTGGTCGCGCTCCGAATCCGCGAGCCGGGCATGCCGCGGCCCTACCGCGTGCCCGGCGGGACCCTTGGCGCGATTGTCATCGGGCTGCCGCCGCTCGCATTGATCGTCACGGCGCTGGTGCGCAATGGCAGCGAGGCGGTGGGCGGTACGAATCAATTGGTCATTGGCCTGGCGGTTGTGGCGGCGGGCGCCGCGATATATTTTCTGAGCCGCATTGTTCGCCGCTGGAGACCGGACTAGAAGCGACGCCCAAAGACGCCGGGCGCGATCAATTGCTTTTGGGCTTGCCGGCCGGCGGGACTGCAAGCGCAGATTTCCGGGCGCGCTCGTTGAGCCGAATGATGGCCGCCGCGGCTGCGAACCGCGCCGGCTGCTCCTTGTCCGTCTCCATCATGTCTTTCAATCGCGGGATGGCGGCGGTGTGGTTCAACTTCGCAAGCGACCGCGCCGCGGCTGCGCGCACGGCCCAATTCTTGTCGCCAAGGGCCTCGGAAAGCTCGTCCAAGGTACCGCTGGAATTGTCCGAGGCGAGAAGCTGCGCGCAGAGCGCCTGCACCGGCGCGGAGTTCTTTTTGGCATATTCCTCGATGAAGGAGACGCCCATGGAGAATGGGCCGAGCAAAGTGCCGCTTGCTTCGTTGATGCCAAGCATCGCCAGCGCTTTCGGGTCGCGCATGTCCGCCATGGCCTTGTTCATTTTCCCTTTGATGACGCCGGGGCTGGTCTTGCGCTCGCCGTCGAGAACCTCGTAGAGGATTTCGCGTCCGCTACGGTCGTCCATTTTCCAAAGCGCCTGCGCGGCGGCAAAGCTGACTTGCGCCGAGCTGTCATCCAGCGCAGACCGGAGTCTGGGAATCGCGGCCCGTGCCTTCATGCTACCGAGCGAGGTTGCGGCAAGAAACCGGAGGCTTTCGTCCTTGTCGTCAAGGGCAGTTGCAATCGAAGAGACTGCCTTCGGCTCGCGTTCGAGGATCGTAAGCGCGACGATGGCATCCGAGCGGTCGCGAAGCTTATCGGAAGCGGCGCCCTGCATTAGCAGTGCCCATGCGACCGAGGGCAAGTCGGTCTTGGGATTGATGGCTGTTGGAGGAGGCTGCTGAGGGGCCTTCGAGGGCTCCTGGCCCGGTGCCGCGGGCGCCGGCGCGGCCGGCGGAGTTGCAGGAAGCGGAGCTTGCTCGACCGCCGGCGCCTGCTGACCGCGCATCACAAGTGGGATTGCCATCGCCAGGAACAACACGCAAAGAAGCAGCGATAATCTGCTCGACATGTTCACCCCCAAACGACTGGGCCGATAATTCGCAGGCCGCAAGGCGGGCCGGCCGCGAAGACGGAGTGGAGCGCGGCGTCATGCTATTCTGCCACGCCATGATCGATATCGCCAAAAAGGACCTCTTGTTCATGAAAGCTGCGCTCGAAGAGGCGCGAGCTGCAGCCGATCGAGGCGAAGTGCCGGTGGGCGCCGTCGTCGTGATCGAAGAGAAGATCGTGTCGCGTGCGGGGAACCGGACAATCACCGATTGCGATCCGACAGCTCACGCGGAGATTGCGGCGCTGCGCGAGGCTGCGAAGTCCGTCGGAAACTACCGGCTGCCGGACGCCGCGCTTTACGTCACCATCGAGCCGTGCGCGATGTGCGCGGGCGCGATCGTGCAGGCGCGGATCGGCCGGCTCATTTACGGCGCGGACGATGCGAAGGGAGGCGCCGTGCGCTCGTGCTTTTCAATATTGGATCACCCGCAGATCAATCACCGCGTCGAGGTGACTTCCGGGGTGCTCGCGGAAGATACGGCGGAGCTACTGAGAACTTTTTTCGCGGTACGACGATGAAAGCAAGCGATTCCTCACGGCTCCTTCTCAGCGGCAGTTTCGGTGCTGGACGCCAACCAATAGCTGGCGAAGACCGGAATCAGAAACAGAATCGCGAATGGCGAGGTGATCATTCCTCCGACGACCACGCGGGCGAGCGGCTGTTGGGCCTGAACGCCGATCCCCGTGGAAACCGCAGCGGGCAGCAAGCCAAATCCCGCGGCGGCGCAGGCCATGACAACGGGACGCATTTCGGCGAGAGCCCCGAGTTCAATCGTGGCGCGCATTGATAGCGACCCTTGTTCCTTCCGGCGAATGCCGGTGACGAAGACGACGCCTCCGAGAGTACAGACGCCAATCACGGAAGCGAAGCCAACCGCGGCGGAAATGCTGAACGGAGTGCGCGTCAGCAACAGCGACAAGACCCCTCCAATGGCGCCGAAGGGCAGTACCGCCAAAACCAGCAACGCGTGGCGAAGAGAATTGAAGGCCATGAACAAGAGCGCGAGGATGATCAACAAACTGATGGGAATGATGACGGCGAGCCGCTGCTGTTCCTTCCGCAGGCTTTCGTACTCGCCCGCCCATTCGAGGTGATAGCCTTCGGGCAGGCGCACTTTCCCGGCCAGGCGGGTCTGAACATCTCGGATGGTGCCGGCCAGGTCGCGTCCGCGAACGCTGAATTTGACCGGGATATAGCGGCGCCCATTCTCGCGAAAGATCATGAAAGCGCCCTGGTGAAGCGAGACATCGGCAACCTGGCCGAGGGGGACGTTGTTACCTGCCGGCGTGGGAAGGAGGATCTTGCGGATGGCTTCGGGACTGGTGCGAAACTGAGGCTGGTAGCGAACAACGAAATCGAAACGCCGGTCCCCCTGAAGAATTTGGGTGGCGGCGAATCCTCCGATGGCCGCCTGGACGGCCGCATCAACGTCCGCAGCCATCACTCCGTAGCGGGCGCTGGCGCGGCGATCGATCGAAATGACAAGTTCGGGCTGGCCCGATTCCTGGAAAACTCCCAAATCTGCGACACCGGGAACCGCAGCCATCACGTCGCGAATCTCGCCCGCTTTTTCGACTAGCGTGTCGATATCGTCGCCGAAAAGCTTGAGTGAGTTTTCGCCTTTGACGCCCGACATTGCCTCCTCGACATTGTCCTGAATGTTCTGTGAGAAGTTGAAATCGATGCCAGGATATTTTCCGAGCTGCTCGTCCATCTGGGCCACGAGCTTGTCCTTGGTCAAACCACTGGACCACTGGCCAGGATCCTTGAGCGACACCATGAACTCGATGTTATTGAACGTGGTTACGTCCGTCCCGTCGTCGGGCCGGCCCATCTGCGAGACGACTTGAGTAACCACGGGAAAGCGCAACAAAATTTCGCGGATCTCGTGGGCCATTTTCGCGCCGGTCTCGTAAGAAGCGTCCTGAGGCAGCGTCGCGCGGACCCAAAGGTTTCCTTCCTCAAGCTTGGGCATGAACTCGCCCCCTAGAAAAAGATATGCGGCAGCCAACGTGACGGCGAGCGCCAACCCGGCAATCCCGAGGGCCGCTTTTCTGCGGGCCAGCGCCCACCGCAGGCCGCCAGAGTACTGCCTGCCGAGCCAGCGAACCAACCGCGTGTGATGGCTGCGAATCTTCTCCGGGTTCATCCAGGACGAGAGATCCGGCGCGAACAAAACGGCGAACAGGAACGCTCCTGTGAGAGCGAAGCCGTATGTTTCCGACATCGGCGCAAAGACTTTCCCCGGCACGCCCTGCATCGTAAACAGCGGGATGAGCGCGACGATAATCACCAGGACCGAAAACGCGACCGGGCGAACCGCCTCCGCAGTCGCATCGGCAATCAGGTCGAACGTGTTGGCGCTGGCATTCGCCGCTTGAAAACGCCGGAAGATATTTTCGAGCACGATCACGGCCGCATCGACCAGGATTCCGAAGTCAATGGCGCCGATAGAAATCAGATTTGCGGAATGTCCCGAGAAGACCATCAAGGAAAAAGCAAAGAGCAGGGAGCAAGGAATCGTGAGCGCGGCAATCAAGGAAATCGGAGTGTCGCCAAGAAATACGATGAGAACGAGAGTGACGAGCACGAGGCCGACGATGACGATATCGCGCACGGTGGCCGTGGTGATGTGAATGAGATCGGCTCGATTGTAGAGCGTGACCAGCTTCATTCCGGGCGGAAGCAAACCGTTATTCAGATCGGCGACTTTCTGGCTGAGCTCGCGAAGCGCGGGAAGCGACTGTTCGCCACGCTGCAGAAGCACGATACCCTCCACGGCATCGTCGTCGTGGTTCACGCCTACCTGACCGAGGCGCGGCTGGGAGCCCTCGTGGACGTCGGCAACATCGCGCAGATAGACGGGCACGCCGATTCGCTCCGAAATGAGGACGTTCTGCATGTCCTGAACCGACTGCAAAAGGCCCACGCCGCGGATGTTGACGCTCTGGCTGCCCATGGTCAGGTAGTTGCCGCCTGCGTTGGCGTTGCTCGCCGCAACGGCTGCAACTACCTGAGGGAGGGTCACGTTGAGCTGCAAGAGCTTTTGTGCATCCACCTCGGCGACGTACTGACGTGTACTGCCGCCAAACCCGGCCACATCGACGATACCGGAGACTTGTTTGATTTCGCGCGTGACAAACCGGTCTTGAGTAGCCTTCAGCTCGTTGAGGGTGTAACCGGGGCCGACGAGACGATAGCGATAGATTTCGCCGATGGGAGACTCGGGCGAGAGCTGCGGACTCAAGTTGGAAGGCAGCGAAACCAGCTGAAGACGGTTCAAGACTTCCTGGCGATCCCGAAAGTAGTCACTGTCGTAATCGAAGTAGAGTTTCACGTCGCTCAGGCCAAAGATTGCGGTCGAGCGGACGTATTGCAGACGAGGAATGCCGAAGAGCACCGTCTCGATGGGCACGGTGACCTGGCGCTCCATCTCTTCGGCGGACCACGAAGGATTCTGGGTGATCACTTCGACGAGCGGCGACGACGGGTCCGGGTAAGCCTCGATATCGAGCCGGAGAAACAGGTAGAAGCCCACCGCAATCCAAGCCGCAAGCGCCACAAGCATGAGCGGCCGGTACCGGAGAAGCGCTTCGATCAAACGGCGCATTGTGGATTAGTCCTGCCCCGCGGCACGAAGAAGCAAAGCCCCTTCGGAGACGATGGTCTCGCTGGCATTCACGCCGGAAAGAATTTCCACTGAGCCGTCGAACGAACGCCCGATCTTCACGCTTCGGCGCTCAAACCGCCCTTTTCCCTCAGCCACGAACATGTACGAGTCGTTCCCTTCGCGAAGGACCGCGGACGCGGGAACCAGAATTCCGGAAGCCGTTGACCGCACTATGCGGATGACGCCAAACATCCCGGGCTTGATGAGTGCGCCGGAGTTTGGAAGTACGACGCGGACTTGCAGCGTGCGCGTGGCTTGATCGACGGCATCCGACACGACGCTCACGCGGCCGGACCAGCGCCGGCTGGGATAGGCGTTGAGAATGACCTGAACCTCGTCACCAGATCGCACCGCGGAAAGATCCTGCTCGTAAACGTCGCCCACAGCCCAGATCGAGCTGATGTCCGCCACCGTGCAAAGCGGCGCCGGGGCGGAAAGCGCCTGGGAAAACTCTCCGGGCGCCGCTCCGACATCGAGAACGATCCCGGAGCGGGGCGATTTGATCACCAACTGCGTGGAGGCGTTGTCGGGGTCCATGCCGAATACGCGCACCTGCTCGCGCGCGGCCTCAACCTCCGCCGAAGATTGTTCCCCATCGGCCTGCGCCTGCTGATACTCGCGCTCGGAGATCGCGTGATGAGCGAGCAGATCCTCGGAACGCGTGAGCGCTTTCTGCTTGACCTGACTATCCGCGAGAGCCTTGTGATAGTCGGCGACCGCCCGGGCGAGATCACTGCTTTCGAGGGTGGCCAACGTTTGCCCTTTTTCCACGCGATCCCACGGCCGAACTTTCATTTCCACAATCCGGCCGCCGGCCGGGGCGAAGACGTGCACGACGCGGGTTGGATCAGCGCTCGTGTGGGCCGGCAGATCCAGGTATTCCGGTACTGCTGTCGCGTGCGTGGTTTGGGTTTGAATCCCCTTGGAGTCGGGGGCCACGTACTCGATGTTCGTTGAATCCGCGGGTTTCGAAGTCGAGGATGCGTCGCCCTTAACGCGACCCGAGCCACACCCGGCCAAACTGAGTAACAGGCTCAACGGTAGGAGAAAGAGTTTCATGAGGCTGACTCCCTCAAGGCGCCAACGTTTGTGGCGGATGAGCCCGCGCAAGCTCCAGTGGGAATCGCTGGATTTTAAGCGGTCAACGATTCACAGCGGAGCGTGAATTGGGAAGAAACCCCAACCGGCTCGTAAATTCTTGGAAATATGGACGGGGAATCGCTTTGACTGTTAAGAAGACGCCGGCGGGGCGCGGCCAAAACCGGGATCACTTTGAAGAAGGGATACCCACAATTCTGTGACAGGCTCAACAGTGCGTGCTGCCGACAGGGAGGTAAGAGACGAGAGACGAGGTAAGACAGCTGGACCCGACGAATGCAGCGCCGGACCCGACTGAAGCAACGAGTGGGCGTCCACAAAGACGGGCGAATTGCGACGACTCGTGGAACACTCCTCGAAAATGGCCATTTCGGAGTGCAGGTCGTCCGTCATCGAAACGGCAAAGAACAACAGAACAAGCGCGACGCTAAGCGCGGTCCACTCTTGAAGTGAATTGCGATCGTGCCGGCGGCGTTGGCGAATCCAACGAGTTCGCCATATCCACACCAATCCCGTGGCGATCAGCGCCCAGAGAAGATTGAGGAGTAGTTCCACGATTGCCTACGGCACTTACGACCACAGTAACTTACCACCCACCAAAACTCGCGGCAAGAGAAGGGATGGCTGCGCTATCGGTTAACGCGTCGCCGAGGGATTCTTCCAGCGGTGCGACCTGCGCCGCCTCTTCAACCAGCGCTACACATGGAGGGTGCGCTTGTCTCCCTGTCGCAGGGTAACGCCATCGCGATCGAGACGCTCGAGCAGGGGGATGGCGACGCGCCGGGTGTTGCCAAGCTCCTGCCGCAGCTCGCTCGTGGTTGCGGGCCCATGGGCGCGGAGGAACTGGCGAACCAACTCCGCAGCACGCTTAAAACTCTCCGCAGCCATCACGATTTCGACGTTGAGTTCGACGACCTCGCCGGTATCCATCAAGAAGCGCAGCGCCTGCTGCGAAACAGGATCAGGCGCAAGGTCTTTGCGCGAAGGAGGATCGAGCGGTTTGGCTGCCAGCGCGGCGCGGATTCGTCCGCCCGCAGCTTGCAATTGCGGGGACAACGCCGGGCGGTGCGCGGCGCGGCGGATTGCCGTGCCGATCCGCGCGAATTCGCTCTTGGACAAGTCGCCGACGAGCGCGTCGAAGATCTCAGCGACCGGGAGTTCCGTTCGGAGGGCGGCCCGCAGATCATTGAGGGGCAAACCGACTTGCTCGGGATGCGCTCGATGCCGCGAATCAATCGCCTCGACTGCATGGCGACGAAGTTCTTGCCACCTGTGCGCGTCGACGGCGAATTCGCCGGCGAGGATTAGCGCGCCGCCGGCGGCCAATTGCGAGACGGCCGCGGCGAGGTCCGCGGCGCTGAACCGCGATTTCACCAACAGGCGAGACCGGCGAGCTGCGCCGTCGCGCGAGAGTTGGGAGGCAACGAATCGCGAAGCGTCGCCCGGCGCCTCCGAGCGCGTGTTGAGAAATTTCTGGCGCGCCTCGCCGCGGAAAAGTCTCCGGCTCGCGTCCGGATCGAGCACCGTCGCGCCGCCGAGCGTGTTGTGCTCCGCCCAATCGCGCGCGATGAAGCGGTCGCCGGCAAAAACGAACGCCGGTGATTCGAGCCTGAGCTGCGCGATGGCGCGTTCTCCGGCGGCGAGATCGTTGCCTGAGTAAGAAACGATGCGCGCCGCTACGCTCCCGCTTCCGTGGTGAGCGTGCACCCGGGCGCCGTTCTTGACCGGACGACTGGTTCTTGGAGAAATCTCGAAGAGAACGTCCAGGACATCGCTCGGCCGGCCGTAGCCGTCGAGTGAAACTACATCGCCGCGATGAATATCTTCCATCGCGTCCACGTCCGACAGATTGAGGGCGGTTCGCGTGCCGGGGCCGACAGCCTCGACGTCGCGGTTGTGGGACTGGATATTGCGAATGCGCACCACCTTTCCGGACGGCTGGATTACGACGGATTGACCGCGGCGCAGCACACCGCCGGTCATCGTGCCGGTGACTACCGTGCCGATGCCTTGTAGTTTGAAGACGCGGTCAACCGGTAGGCGCGGCTTACCGATGTCGGCCGGCGACGGCGTACCCGCTGCTACGCCCGCCAGAGCCGCCTTCAAATCGCCCAGGCTCCACCCGCTGACAACGGACGTCGGCACGATCGGCGCGCCTTCGAAGGGCGTGTCAATCAACTTTTCACGAATGGCGGCGATCGCCGCAGTTTCGTCGTGGATCAGATCGATTTTCGTCAAGGCAACTACGGCGCGGCTGACACCAAGGTAAGTCAGAATTTGCAAATGCTCCTCGGTCTGCGGCATCCAACCGTCGTCGGCTGCCACCACGAGAAGCGAGAGGTCAATCGAACCGACGCCGGCAACCATGTTCTTTACGAAATCCTCGTGCCCCGGAACGTCCACGATGCCGAATTCAAGGGAGCAAGAGGAATCCATGGGCGAGGGCAGCGCCAAATGCGCAAAACCGAGGTCGATGGTGATTCCGCGAGACTGTTCCTCCGGCAGACGGTCAGGGTCGGTGCCCGTAAGCGCCTTGACGAGCGCGCTCTTGCCATGGTCCACATGGCCCGCGGTAGCGAGTATGAAATGACGGATATCGGACACGAGCTGATTCCCGTTCGCCGGATTCTACGGCCGCATTTTCGCGCCACGGCCGCTGCGTTCGCGTAAGTACCCGCTAGCCGGACGCCACGCGGATCGCCTGGATCAATTCGGCGTCCTGCCGGGGAAAGACCGTACGCAGGTCGAGCTTGAGCATGCCTCGCGCGACGTAACCGACGACCGGCACGGGTTGATCCCGCAGACGGGAGGCGAATTCCTGCGGATTCATTTTGGCGTGGATCAGGTCAAGTGTGACCGAGGCGACGACGGAACGAGGCAATGTGCCACCGCCAATTTGCGCTTGCCCGACTCCCACACGAATATTGATTGGCAGGCCGTGGAGCGCCGAAACGATTCGATCGGCGCGTGCACGTAATTCTTCGATCGGGACCTGGAGCATTTCGAGCACGGGAATCGTGGCATCGAGACGCTTCGCCGGGGGCGATGGCTCTTTATCCATCGAGGAACGAACGTCCGAAGAATCGACGCCGCACCCGCCCAAGTAGATGTCCACAGCCGTCTCCAGCGCGGAAAGGATCAGCTTGTCACAGCGCAGTGCGCGGAAAAAAGGATCTCGCTTCAGGGCGGCGACCAGTTTCTGCTTTCCGGCGATCAGCCCGGCTTGCGGACCGCCGAGCAACTTGTCGCCGCTGAAGCACACCAGGTCCGCGCCGCGGCGAATGACCTCGGCGGGCGTGGGTTCGTGCTCGAGCCCGGCGATGGCCTGCGTCTGAATCATCGCGCCGCTGCCGAGGTCTTCCACGAATGGCACTCGTTTCCGGTGTGCGAGCGCCGCGATCTCTTCGGCAGGCGGCGACTCGACGAACCCTCCCATGAAAAAATTGCTGCGATGGACTTTCAAAATCAGCGCGGTTCCGCGGTTCATCGCGCGAGCGTAATCCTGAATCGAGGTTTTGTTTGTGGTGCCCACCTCGCTAAGCCTTGCGCCGCTCGACTCCAGAATTTCTGGGATACGAAATCCGCCGCCAATCTGGATGAGTTCACCGCGAGAGATGATAACTTCGTCCCTTCGCGACTCGCGATTCCCAGGCTGCCCGGCGGGCCGGCAGAAATGGCGCAGAATCAGCACAAGTGCCGCCGCGTTGTTATTCACTGCGGTGGCGGCTTCAGCTTCGCAGAGAAGCGCGAGACTATGCTCGAGATATGTCGCCCGGCCGCTCCGCGCACCTCCGATCAGGCCGTACTCCAGATTGACGTAGTTCGCACCAACCCTCGAAAGCGTTTCGATGATTCCGGGCCCGAGCGGGGCGCGGCCGAAATTCGTGTGCACCAGAATTCCCGTTCCGTTGATGAGCGGCTGAATGCGAGAGGCGCGCAAGTCGCGAAGCGACGCGCGAATGCAGGTTAGCAGTTCGTCGAAAGCTAGGCTTTTCTTCCCGCGGCGAATTGCCGCGAGTTCGCGGCGCACCACGGCAAGGACCACAGGTCGGGGCAGGCCAGCGTCACCAAGCGCCTGAAGAACCCTTTCGACAGCGGGAATCGCGCGAAGCTGAGACGCCTTCATGCACGGACCCATATCCGCGGCTTGGCCGAGCGTACGATCTGGCCGATTGCGGCGGCGCAAAGCGCTCGCGGGGGCCGGAGCCGCTTGAGAACGGATTTCAGATGCTTTTGCGACACGCACAGCAGCAGCCCGCCGCTCGTCTGGGCGTCCGTCAGGAGAGTTTTTTGGGCCTCCGTCGCGCCGTCCCATACCGTGAATGCGTTGGCGTACTCGAGATTGTCTCGGCTGCCGCCCGGGATGCAGTTCGCGGAAATAAGCTCGAAAACTTCATCGCCGATCACAGGCACGCGTGCTGCCGAAATTTCGGCGCCGACATGGCTCTCGCGACACACGGCACTGAGATGGCTGAGCAGACCGAATCCAGTCACGTCGATCGCCGCCCTTACCAGGCCGAGCTCGGCCAACTCCGCGCCGATCGTGTTCAAAGTAGACATCACGCGTATGGTCTCGTTTTCGAGTGCCGCGTTTGCTAAACCGCGCTTGACGGCGGTGGTGACGATACCGGTGCCGAGAGGTTTCGTGAGGATCAGCGTATCGCCGGGGCGCGCGTTCGCGTTGGTCATTATACGGCGCGGCGAGACGAGCCCTGTGACGGCAAACCCGTAGATCGGTTCGGGAACCTTGATGGTATGGCCGCCAAGCAGTACACATTCGGCCTCTTTGATCTTGTCCGCGCCCCCGCGGAGGATGCGATTCACGAGATCGAGAGGAACGAGGTCGGCCGGGATTCCGACGAGCGCAAGCGCGGTGAGGGGGCGCCCGCCCATCGCATATACATCGGAAAGCGCGTTGGCCGCCGCGATCTGACCGTAGGAATAGGGATCGTCAACAATAGGAGTGAAGAAGTCCGTCGTCTGGACGAGCGCGCGGTCGCGGTCGAGGCGATAGACGCCGGCATCGTCCCCCGTCGCCGCACCGACAAGGACGTTGCGATCGCGCAACATCGGCAGTTGATGCAGAACCTGCGTCAGTGCCTGTCGGCTGAGCTTGGAAGCGCAGCCCGCGCAGGAGGACAGTGCCGTCAATTTCAAGACTGTGTCGGCGGACAAGCGCGATCACCTCGCTCGGTCGACTTCAGTCACGCGGAATACTCCTTCCAGCGAAAATCGGCGGAGAGGGTAGGAATCGAACCTACCCCCCGGCACGAAGTGTCGGGGCGACGGTTTTGAAGACCGCGACGACCACCAGGCACGCATCACTCTCCGTTGAGACGACGGCAGCGCGGACAGGCGACACGCCACACAAACCGTCCGAAGCAGGCAGGCCTCAGCAAACGAACTCCGCCGATTCACACCCTGCGCCGGAGCCGAAGGAGTGGTCGGCTCGCGGCCCAATTGGGGGTACGTTTCCATCCACGACGACCTCAATCGCACGAGAGTTAAGGAAGCAGAGTGCGGATTCGCTCCAAGGCCGCCGCACAGAATACTCCATCGCCGTAATCGTTTGGGAGGATTTTCCGCCGAGATGTCGGCACCGACCTCGGAGATTCGAGGAATCAGGGCATCGGAGTTGTAGATCGAATTCGGAGGACGGCCCCGGGGACAGCGCTTCAACGGTTCTGCGGAAAGTGCCTACGGTCGGCGCCGCGGGGAGCTGGAATACGGCATTATGGCGGAGAGGGTGGGATTCGAACCCACGGTAGGGTTCCCCCTACACTCGCTTTCGAGGCGAGCTCTTTCAACCGCTCAGACACCTCTCCGCGCCGATGCGACGCTCGTTAGCTTAGCAAAGGGTCGGAGTGGTCACAACTCCCGCGCGGACGCGAGACTTCGGAGGGTGACTCAGCGAACGCGGGAGCGGTGCCCCATTAGTGGTGTCCAGAAGGTGTTGACACCGCAAGATCGTGCGGGTACATTGGCGGTGTAGTTTTGGAGGGAACCGTGCGTTCCATCGTCCTCGCTGGAGCCCGCTCGTGCCTGATCGCGATTCTCGCTGCCGGTCTCTTGAATCTGCCCGCAATGGCGGCGGCCGAAAAGCCGCTTGGGGTGGTCGTGTCAGCCGATCACGCTAGCCTCGACAACGCGAAGGCGGCGATGGGAGCGGATGTTTATTTTGGCGACGCAATCGCCACTGAGACAAACGGCTCGCTGCGATTGAAGGTCGGGTCGGGCCAGGTCTACCTGCTCGCTTCCAGCTCCGCGACACTCGCGCCACAGGACAATAGGGTGCGCGCCAAGGTGGAGCGCGGAACGATGGGTTTCTCCACGCCTAGCCCCGATCAACTGGAGATCGAGACGCCGTTGGGCGTGGTTCGTGGAGCGAATCACCAGTCAATCTTCGGGCAGGTGACCGTCCTTAGCTCGACGAAGATACGAGTCAGTTCCTATCAAGGGACTCTGCTTGTCGATACGGGCAACGGCTTGGAGAAGACAATCGAGCAGGGCCAAACCTACGAGGCGTCCCTTGCAGCTGGTCCCGCTCCGGGAGGCGCCCAGAACAGCGCAGGTGTCGGCGGCAGCGGTCCCAACTGGAAGCACATTGCCGAAGTCGGTGCCACGATTGGGACTGTCGCGATCCTCGCGTGCGCGCTGACGCCGGAGAGCTCTACCGAGAGAGACGGCGGAAAGGAACTCGCCTGCTTCTAGAGCCGAGTCCTCACCAGAACGTATTCATTCCTCACAACTGAACCCGCTGGGTGTGTTCGAGTTCTCCGCCGGCTGATCATTCTACTGACGCGACCAAGCGCTCGCCTCCGAGTTCGCCGTAAACACGCGAGAAGTTCCATCCATCAAAGACGTCCTGGGTGCAGCCGGCCACAAACATCGTCGCCGGCCGCCACGCCGAACGGAAACGGTGACCGCGGCAAATCGCCAGGCCAGGCGTAGTGGGAGGCCAGGAGAGTACGGGTCGTGTAAGGCAGGCGACCATTCGATCGCGTGGCCGGAAATTTTGAGGATGCACGACGAACGAGAAGACTAGAACCCCAGAGCCATACACAGGACCAACGCGGCTTGGCAGTAGGCATCGCGCGATTCACCTGACACGATTGCCATCACTCCGGATATAATCAATGGCTTACGAAAATGGTTTTCGGTCGTCGAAAAGAAAGCAGAATGATTCCGCCATTGCGGCGTTCTCGACTCTTCCCCGTCACCTTTTGGTGCGCGCTGCTATTGTCAGGCGCGCTCGCGATTCCGTCCGCGTTCGCGGACGAGCCGTATGCCCGCAGCCGCGACTACGACCTGCAGGAGATTCGCACGCACTTGTGGTTCAACGTCGAACAGCGCCAGGTGCGGGGAGAGGTATCCGAGAGCGTGGCGGCGCTGCGCGACGGCATATCCGAGCTCAAATTCGACTCAGTCGATCTGAAGATTGAAAGCGTCGAGGTGGACGGGAAGACGGCGAAGTTCTCGATCCTCCCGAAGCAGCTCGTCGTTTCACTCGTCCGCCCCGCCGAGCGCGGCGAGCGGCATAAGGTACTCATCCGCTACGAAGGCCAACCCAAGAAGGGCCTCTATTTCATCCTTCCCGACAAGAACTATCCGCATCAGCCGAAAGAGGTATGGACGCAGGGTGAGGCGGAAGATACGCGCTACTACGTTCCGCTCTACGACTACCCGAACGACCGCACGACGTCGGAAATGCTGCTGACTGTCCCCGCCGCGTGGATCACGGTGTCCAACGGGCGGCTCGTGGGCGTGAAAGATGAATCCGACGGCATGAAGACCTGGGATTGGAAGCAGTCCGAGCCGCTTTCGACGTATCTGCTCTCCGCGGTCGCCGGAGAATTCGTGGAGCGAGAGGATTCGTGGCACGGAGTGCCGCTGCGCTACGTGGTGCCGCACGGCGAAGAGTCCGCGATCGAGCCGACTTTTGCGCGCACGAAGGAAATGCTCGATCTTTTTTCGAGCAGACTCGGCGTGCCCTATCCCTGGCAACAGTACGCTCAGACTTTCGTCGACGAGTTTGTCGCGGGGGGCATGGAGAATACGAGCGCGACGACGCTGACGACTCGCGCTTTAGTGAATCCCAAGCTCGCGGCCGAGAATCGCGTCGGCGCTGACACGGTCACCTCCCACGAGATGGCGCATCAGTGGTTCGGCGATCTCGTTACGTGCAAAGACTGGGGGAATCTGTGGCTGAACGAGGGTTTTGCGACGTATTTCCAGCATTTTTGGATGGAGCAGCACTACGGCGCGGACGACGCCGAATATGAATTCTGGCGCGATCAGAACCAATGGTTCCGTCAGACGCGCCTCTTTCCGGTGCCCATCGTGAGTCGGGATTTCGAAGACTCCACCGAGTTCGAAGGCAACATTTATGACAAGGGCTCGTGGGTCCTGAAAATGTTGCGGGAGAAGCTGGGCGACGACGATTTTTTCCGCGCGCTGCACCGCTACCTGGAGACCAATCGCGGGCAGAACGTCGTCACCGCCGACCTTCAAAAATCGATCGAACAGGCGACCTCGGTCAATGTCGATCAATTCTTCCAGCAGTGGGTTTACGGCGCGGGCGCTCCGAAATTCGATGTCAGCTACTCGTACGATGACGCGGCGCATCGGGTGAGACTCGACGTGAGACAGACGCAGAGGGTGGAGGGATTCGTGGGGCTGATTGACGCGCCCGCCGAAATCGAAATCGCCACCGCCAACGGCCGCGAGACCCACTCCGTCGAGATCAACGAAGCAGTCCAGAGCTTCTTCTTCCCCGCGGAAAGCGCGCCATTGATGGTGATCTTTGACAAGGGCGACAAGATTCTAAAGGCGGTGGATTTCAAGAAAGACGCCGCGATGCTGATCTATCAATTGAAAAACGCGGAAACGGTGCCCGATCGGGCCGACGCGGCGGTCGCGCTTGGCACTATGCAAAACAATCCGGACGCCATTGCGGCGCTGGGCGAAGCGGCGCAACACGAACGGTTCTGGGGAATCCGCGTGGAGGCCCTGCGAGCTCTCGGCAAGATCGGAGGGCCGGAAGCCGAGAAACAGATTCTCGCGGCTCTGAGCAACGACAAGCCATGGGTGCGTGAGGCGGACGTGCGGGAGCTGGGACACTTCAGCGAAGATGCTGCGCTGGCAGTCAAGCTGACGGACCTCGCGGCGGACGACCCGGCGTACCGGGTGCGCGCGGCGGCACTTGCATCGCTTGCGGGGACCAAGGCGGCGAACGCGTTCGACGTGCTGAGCGCGGCGGTGCAGTCCGATTCTCCGGATGACGTCCTCCGGGATGCGGCGCTGCGAGCTCTTGGCGCGCTGGGGGACGCGCGCGCTTCACCGATTTTGATGGACTGGTCGGCCGTCGGAAAGCCCATGGCCAGCCGTCGGGCGGCGATCGGCGCGATGGCCGATCTGGACAAAAAGAACAAGGCAATCACGAAGGCTCTCGTCTCTTATCTCGGCGAGCCATATTTCGATGTGCGGCTCTCTACTATTTTCGCGCTCGGCGTGCGCGGCGACACCGACGCGATCGCGCCACTCGAAGAGATGCTGAAAAACGGTGAACTCACGGTGGCCATCGGTCCTTACATCGAATCAGCGCTGAGAACTCTGAAGGCGGTGCCGACGGCGAAATAGCTAGGAGCGCGGCGCCGGGCGCGTGAGAAGAATCCGGAGGTCGCGCACATTGTTGCCGGTCGGTCCGGTGACGATGGCGTCACCCAGGCGGGCAAAGAAATTGTAGGCGTCGCTCCGTCGCAAAAAATCGCCGGGATCAAGACCCGCGGAGCGGGCGAGAGAGAGCGTCGCGCCGTCCGCCACCGCACCCGCCCCGGAGCTGTTTCCGTCAATCCCGTCGGTCCCCGCGCTCAGCACCACAATGTCTTTTCCGGAAATCCTCGGCACGCACGACAGCACGAACGCGGAGTTCCTTCCTCCCGTCCCGTTGCCGGTCACAGGACTACTCAGTTCGCCATCCGCCAAGACAGCGACAGGCCGGCCCGGATTGGCGTCGCTATGCGCGCCAAGTTGAGCGAGTAAATAGTCGGCAGCGTTCTCGAGCTGCCAGTTGTCGGTCGCATTGTCACAGACACAAACGAAACCTTCCGCCTCGCAAGCGTGATGGGCGGCATGCATCAGTTCGTGCTCGCCGAGAACAAGAACGAAATGCGATCGGGCGAAGGCTGGGTCGCCAGCCTTGGGAGTCTCGCCGAGCGCGTGGTTCTCGAACGCGGCGCGGAGCGATCGAGGAAACCTGTCCAGGAGGTGATAATTCGTCGCGACGCGCTCCGCGTCGCCAATCGTGGTCGGATCAGGCAGCGTAGGTCCCGAGGCGAGAGCCGAGTCCTGCCCTTTGGGCACGTCGCTGATCGCGAACGTCAACCGCATCGAGCGCGGAGCGGCCGCGGCCAAGCGCCCTCCCTTCGTGGCAGACACGTGTTTTCGGATCGCGTTGATTTCCTCGATCGGCGCGCCGCAGGTGACGAGCGCCGAGTGCAACTTGTCGAAGTCCGAAAGCGTCACGGAAGCATCGAGCGGCAATTCCACAAGCGAGGAGCCGCCACCCGATATCAAGAAGATGATCAGAGTGCGCTCGTCGCAGCGCGCCAAACGCCCGAGAATCGCGCGTCCCGCTGCAAAACTTGCCGCGTTTGGCACAGGATGTCCTCCGACGAACGTCGTCCAACCGGCAAGTTCATGCGACGGCGCCTTGGGAACCACCAAGATTCCCTCGGCAGAAAACTGCGGCGAGAGGACGCGGTACAACCCCTCGGCCATTGCGAAGGAAGCCTTGCCGTAGGCGATCGCCACGATGGCGTCGAAGCTTCGAAGATCGACGGTTACGTTGCCCGCATGGATGGAGGAGCCGCTGCGGGCCAATGCTCTCTCCAGCGCCGCCCGAACGTCGAGGGCAGCGAGCGTTTCACGGAAGAGACGCTGGGCTGTTTGCTTCACGCCTTCTCGAGAGCGGCGGCCCCGGCTCGGGCCACGTCGAGATCCTGGTCCTCAGTGCCAGCGCTCGCTCCAATCGCCCCGATTACTTCGCCGTCCGCGACGAGCGGCACGCCACCGCGGATCGGGGTCTGCTGGGCGGGTGCGGCGAGCGCGAGGCCCATCGCGACGGGCACATTCACCTGGTCGCCGGCCATCGCTGGGCCGGTTGGGGCGCGCCGGAGGGCAGCGGCTTGTGCTTTCACCATCGCGATCGCCACGGACGACGGCTTGGCGCCGTCCATCCGGGCAAATGCGAGCAAGTGACCGCCATCGTCCACGACGGCGACATTCATCGGAACACGAATCGCTTCCGAACGGCGCTCCGCCGCCGCGAGAACGGCGCGGGCGCCGTCAAGACTGAGCTTTGGGTGATTGCGCGTGACCAGCGACATAACAATTCTCCCCCTGGACTACAAGCCGAGCGCGTCCGCGTTCAGCGCGTTTGGCGGACGCCGGCCCTCGAAGAGCGCCGCGGCATTCGTGGCCGCCATGACCGCCATTTTCGTGCGCGTATCGACCGTCGCGCTCGCAATGTGCGGAGCGAGGATGACGTCTCTTCGCGCGAGCAGCGCCGGGTGTA
Organism: Candidatus Acidiferrales bacterium; assembly: GCA_035279445.1. Taxonomy (GTDB): domain Bacteria; phylum Acidobacteriota; class Terriglobia; order Acidiferrales; family UBA7541; genus Palsa-295. The sequence continues at coordinate 76,106 of DATEHV010000027.1, forward strand.
CTCTAGGCTCCTCTTCGTATACGTCGAGCGCAGCGCCGGCGATTTTTCTCCGCTCGAGCGCCGCTGCCAGCGCGACTTCGTCCACCACCGGCCCCCTGGAAGTGTTGATAAGAAACGCGCCGCGCTTCATTTTCTCAAACGCGGCAGTTGAGATCAGGTGGCGCGTCTCGGGAAGTAGCGGGACGTGCAGAGTGACGAAATCGGATTCGTGCAAAAGCGTGTCGAGATCGGTTGATTCCGCGCACAGTTCCCTTTCCACGTCGGAGGATGCCCGCGATTGGTCGTGATAAAGCACGCGCATCTGAAACCCCATCGCGCGGCGCGCAACCCCTCGGCCGATCCGTCCAAAGCCGATGATGCCGAGAGTCTTCCCCCAGACATCGCCGCCGAGGAGCTGATCCAGATCCCAGCCCGGCCAGGCTCCGGAGCGAATCCACGCATCTCCTTCGACGAGCCGGCGAGCAATCGCCATCAGGAGCGTCCACGCGAAATCCGCAGTGGTCTCGTCGAGCACACCGGGGGTATGCGCGGCGACTACTTTGCGTCGCGTGCACGCGGCCACGTCCAAATTGTCGTAGCCGACCGATATGGTGGCGGCTACGCGGAGTCTCGGCGCGGCCGCGAGCAGCTCTTCGTCCACTGTTTCCGTGAGCAGGCAGACGAGCGCGTCCGCGTCCGCCACGCGCTTGAGCAATTCCGACCGTGGGATGCGTTCTGGAGCGGTCCAATATTCGACGTCGAAGAGACGATCGAGGATCGTTCGCGCCGCCGGAAAGAGCGGCCGCGTCACAAGGGCTTTCGGCTTGCTCACGAGACACTCCGAAGGAAGATTGATTCGCGATCGCCCGGTAGAATACACCACTGCGCGCTGGTTCATCGAGGCGGGAATGCCATCGCCGCGCGACCATACGCGGCTCGCGGACCTGAGTCACGTTGACGCCCACTGGTGCCGCGACTATAGTGGCCGGAAGATGGGAAACAGGCCGACGCATCGCGACGCGCCGATCGATTCGCGGCTCCTGCGCGATCTAAGAAAGCTGCTCGGCCCTCGCGGCCTTCTGCACGAACCCGAGGACCTGCTCCTCTACGAATACGATGGCTCGGTCGAAATCGCCCGGCCGGATTGCGTCGTATTTCCCCGCACGACGGCGGACGTGGTCGAAATCGTCCGGCTCGCCAATCGTCACCAGACTCCCCTGGTCGGCCGCGGCGCAGGGACCGGTCTTTCGGGCGGCGCGATCGCCCGGCACGGTGGCATCGTTACGTCCTTCGCGCGCATGAACCGCATAGTCGCAATCGACTCGGAAAACCAGCGCGCGACCGTTCAGCCCGGCGTGGTGAACTCAGACCTGACCGCCGCTGTCGAAAATCTGGGGCTTCATTTCGCCCCCGACCCTTCGAGTCAAAAGGCGTGCACGATCGGCGGAAACGTTTCCGAGAATTCCGGCGGGCCGCACACGCTGGCGTACGGAGTGACGACGAACCATGTGCTGGCGCTCGAGATTGTGCTGCCCAGCGGCGAACTGCTGCGTCTCGGCAGTCCGACTCTTGATCCGCCCGGTTACGACCTCACGGGTCTCTTCGTCGGCTCGGAAGGCACGTTCGGCCTGGTGACGGAAGTCACGGTGAGACTGACGCGACTCCCCGAGAAGATTAAGACGCTGCTCGCTGTTTTCGACTCCGTCGACGGAGCCACCGAGACGGTCGCCGACATCACGGCGCGCGGGATTACGCCCGCGGCATGCGAGATGCTCGACGGCTGGACAATTCGCGCCGTTGAGGAGTACGTCCACGCTGGATTTCCGCTCGATTGCGCCGCGATTCTGCTAATCGAAGTCGACGGGCTGCGTGAAGCCACCGAAGCCGAGGCCGCGGAGGTCGCCGACGTTTGCCGGCTGCATCATGCACGCGACGTGCGCGTGGCTCGCGACGCACGCGAGCGCGACTTGCTCTGGAAAGGCCGCAAGAACGCGTTTGGCGCGGCCGGACGGCTCTCCCCGAGTTACTACACGCAGGACGGCGTGATCCCCCGGACAAAGCTCCCTGCCACCCTGCGGCGAATCGGCGAGATCGGCAAGAAGTACGGCCTCCAGATCGGAAACGTGTTTCACGCCGGCGACGGCAACCTGCACCCCATCATTCTCTTCGATGAGCGCAACGAGCAGCAATTCCGCGACACGGTGCGAGCGGGCGACGAAATCCTCGAATTTTGCATCCAGGCGGGCGGCTCGATCACGGGCGAGCACGGCGTGGGAATGGAGAAGGACCGGCTGATGCCGCTGCTCTTCAGCGACGCCGATCTCAGCCTGATGAAACGGGTTCGCGACGTCTTCAATCCCGGCGGGCTACTCAATCCTGGAAAAATCTTCCCCAACTCAAAAGGCTGCGGCGAAATTTACGTGCGACCCCGGCCACCAGTTGCGCCGCCAGCATGACCCCCGGTTCCGCCGTTGTTTCCACGCGATTGGCGGAAATCGCCGGGTCAGCCGGCGTCACGAGCGACCCGCGCGAACTTGCCGCCTACCAGATCGATGGCAAGACTCCGGCGGCAGTCGTACGGCCCGGATCAGGTGACGAGGTCGCGGAGATCGTAAGGTTTGCCGCGGCCGAAAGACTCGCGATTGTTCCCGCAGGCGCCCGAACCAAACTCGCAATGGGTATGCCACCGCGGCGATACGATCTGGCGCTCGATTTGACACGGCTCGATCGCGTGGTGGCGTACGACCCCGACGATTTGACGCTGGCGGTCGAGCCGGGAATCCCGTTGAGCCGGCTCTCGGGCGTGTTGGCGGGGCACAAGCAGTTCCTGCCGCTCGCGGTGCCGTTCATGGATCGAGCCACGATGGGCGGCACGATCGCGTCGGGCGTCGATTCGCCGCTGCGGCAATTCTACGGGACGGCGCGGGATTTCGTGCTCGGAATGGAGTTCGTCACGGGCGAGGGAGTGGCGGCCAGGAGCGGCGGGCGCGTCGTGAAAAACGTCTCGGGCTACGACATCCACAAATTGATGATCGGCGCGCTTGGCACGCTTGGCGTAATCACGAAGATTAATCTCCGGACGTTTCCCCTCGCGCGGATGACTCGAACCCTGGTCGCCGCGTTCCGCGGACCCGGAGGTGCATGCGAATTTCGCCACGCCATCGCGCGATCCGTCTTGCGGCCACAGAGCCTTGAAATCGTCGCCGCCGGCGGAGACCTCAACGAACGGTTCCGCGAGCGGTCGAGGATTTCGCTTGAGAGTGGCCAATGGTCTGTGGTCGCGTCCTTTGCAGGCGACGAGGGGGTATTGAAGCGCGATCGCCGCGAGCTCGAAGGGATTGCCGAGGCTGCCGGTCGCGGCGCGCCGGAGAAACTGAGCGAGTTGAGCGAGCAGGACCACCAAAGCATCGCGACCTACGTTAGCGATTTCCCTCGCGTGAATGCAGAGCAGTCGCGCGCGGCGGCGATATTTAAGATCACCGGATTCCCCGGGGACCTGGAGACCTTGGCCGCGGCCATCCAATCATGCGAGCTTCCCTGGGCCGCGATACTGCGCGGAGTCGGAGTCAGTTATCTAGCATTACGCGCTCCTGGAAGCGGTGATGAATCAGTTCAACGCTTGAAAAAGGAGTGCGCCCGAGTGCTCGGTCTTTCCGGCAAGAGTCCCTGGGGCCGATGCGCCCTGCTTTGGTGCCCTCCCGAATTTAAGAACGAGCTGAACGTGTGGGGCGAACCGCCCGGCGATTTCTTGCTGATGCAAAAACTGAAAAATGTCTTTGACCCGCACGGGATTCTCAGCCCGGGTCGGTTCGTGGGAGGTATTTAACGCGATGGCGGGGCCTCTTCGACCTGCCGGATTCACGCCTGTGGACAAGCCGGAGTACGCGGACTACTCGCGGTGCGTTCACTGCGGGCTATGCCTGAATCATTGCCCCACCTATCGCCTGTGGGGCGAGGAAGCGGATTCGCCGCGCGGGCGAATTCGCCAGATGCAGCTCGTTGATGAGGGACGGCTGGAACTGGGCGAGAGTTTTGTGACGCACATCGACCGCTGCCTCGACTGCCGCGCGTGCGAGACGGCGTGCCCGTCGGGAGTCGAATACGGAAAACTGGTCGAGCTGGCGCGCGCACAGATCGAGAAGCAATACCGGCGGCCGCTTGCGTCGCGAGTTGCGCGGAATTTTGTTTACCGGCGGCTACTCCCGTCTCCAAAGCGGATCGCGGCAGCGGCGCGTCTCCTTCGGATCTATCAAAGATCGGGATTGGCGGCGCTCGCGCGCACGACTGGGATATTGAGGCTGCTTGGTTTGCGGCAGCGCGAGCGGTTGCTGCCCCAGATCGACTCGCAGTTTTTCGCGGCCGAACTGGGCGAAACGTTTCCGGCGCGGGGCGCGCGGCGCGCGCGCGTCGCATTTTTTGCGGGTTGCGTCGCCCGAGTCACATTCAGCGAGCTCAATCGCGCGACGATTCGCGTCCTACAAGCGAACGGCTGCGAGGTAGTCGTGCCCGTGGAACAGACTTGCTGCGGGGCGCTGGCCGCGCATGCCGGCATGCGGGACGTGGCGCGCGATCTCGCGCGAGCGAATTTCGCGGCGTTCGCCGCGACGGATTGCGACGCCATCGTCACCAACGCCGCGGGTTGCGGCTCCACACTCAAGGAATACGCGCACCTGTTCCCGGTAGGCGACGTTTCGCACGCGCCCGGCCTCCAATTCTCAAGCAAGGTGCGTGACGTCACCGAATTCCTTGCAGACCTCGGCCTCACGGCGCCGCTGCGGGCCCTGCCCTTGCGGGCCACATACCAGGATTCATGCCACCTTGTTCACGGGCAGAAAATCCGCGAAGCTCCGCGCAGTCTGATTCGAGCGGTGCCCGGCGTGGAGTTAATCGAAATGCCGCTCTCGGATCAGTGCTGCGGCTCGGCCGGCGTCTACAACGTCACCGAGACCGAGACGTCACTGGAACTGCTTGCGCTGAAAATGGACAACGCTCGCGGGACGAAAGCGCAGGCGATCCTCACCGCGAATCCCGGCTGCATTCTGCAGCTCCGTGCCGGCGCGGCGATTCATGGCACCGGCCAGGAAGTTCTGCACGTCGTCGAACTCCTCGATCGCGCAATAATTCCAAACAGCTAGCTATTTTTCGCCGACGAGGTAACGGCAACCGCGCGGACCCATCCGGGCGGAGTGGACCGCGCCGGCGGGAACGTCGCAGCGTTCTCCGACGCCATAGGTTTGCGCCGCGCCGCCCATCGTGAGAGTCATTTCGCCGTCGAGAATCACGTGCGCGGTGAGGCCCGCGTGCGTGTGATCCGCATAGAAGGCGTGCGGTCCGTCCTGCCACACGTACGCGTGTGCAAAACCCTCGGACTCAAGCGCCTTCCGGAGATCGCGTTCGCTGGGCGAGGACATCGATTCGCACGAATTATAACAGGAGCGAACCCTTGCAAGGGGAGCGCCTGCGGGCGGTGCGGGCGAGGAAAGGCGGCCCGCAGGCATGGTGCTAGACGGCTGACGAAATCAGTTCTCCGGCGGCAGAGGCCCATCGCCGGGCGGCGCAGGCATTCCGCGGAACCGCCGAATGACAATCCGCCCCTCTCCACCCTTCTTCACGGTGTAGTCGGACGGGACCTGAAATAGCGACGGATCAGGTTCCTGCCTCTGAATGTCGGTCAACTGGAACACGCTATCTCCGTTAATCGGGTCTGATCGCTTGGTCATCACCACAATTTGAAGGTCTGGTGAATACCAGCTCTCCGTCACCATCATAATTGGCTTCGCATTTCCGATTTCACCGGCGGGGATTGTCCGGGTGTACCGCGTGCCATCGGCTGCAACGCCACCGATGATTTGGGCCCCCAGCGACGCGGTCGTTACTTCTCTTTGATCTTCCTGGCCGCCTCGCAGCGTTGTGCCAGTCTCGAACCGCAGGCGTGCTCCGCGTTCGCGACGCATTATTTTGTGAGCCACCTTGCGATCTGGCTCGAGGATGTACTGCGCGCCGGCAACCGGATCGTTGATATCGACCGCGTGAGGAGGCGCCTGGCCAGAGGCGGCAAAAGGACCGATGGCGGGCAGGGTGATGTCGCGGCGGGTGCGGCCCTCGCTATCGCGCGCGATTATGCCGGTGGTCGTGTGCTGAATGCTATTGCCGTCGGCGAGCGTCTGCGTAGTTTGCGTGGAAATGTTCGCGCGGAAGGGAGCCCCCGTGACGGTCTTGCCCCCGAGTTCGCCCCCAAATCCGACTAGCCCTAAGGCGCTATATGTCACCAGGGGTCCCGGGCCAACCCTTTGATAAATTACGTCACCCGTCGGCGGAGGAGCAGGCGGTTCAGATTGAGCGTGCACGGGCCGACTTACAATGAGGCATGCTGCCAGCGTGGCGATGCTCGCTGCTACACAAATTCTTCTGAAGCTGAGATTCATGGTCTTGGTCTCCCCTTGCGTTATCCGAGTGAAATCAAAATCGCTCACGTGCGCCGGTCTGCGAGACCAATCGAATCGCCTGCGGCGTTCCGTCTTCGCTCAATGCCAAATCGGCTTGCACGGAACCTTCACCGCCGATGACCGGTAAGCCAAGCGAGGCGAGCGCAGCAGGTGTGAGCACGACTCGCACCACGGCATCGTCGGCCAGCGCGCCAGGATCATCGGTATAAGGCAGGCGGATAAAATCCACGTCACTTTCCGCGTCAGCCAGCTGGGCAGCACGCTCCGATTTAACGTGAGAGGCTCGCTCAATCGACTGCCGCGGAACAGACTGGCCCTCCGCCAAGGCAATCCGGCCGCCGGTCTCCGAGGGGCCCTCATTCGGTTGAATTTGCGCTGACGGCTGAGCGGACCGTGTCGCCGGCGCGACCGCCGCGCCCGTGCGCCCGATATCTACCGGTGTCAGCGCGTGCGCCCGATAGAACCACATTCCTGCGGCGAGAACTATCGCGGCAGCAGCTCCGAGCGCGGCAATTCGATATCGCGCACCCCGGCGCGATGAAACCCTTATCGCATCGCGAAACTCGGACATCAACGTCGCTTCGATACGCTTGGGCGCCTGGCGACCCGCCTCTCGCCGCGCAATTGCGCGAAGGGCGAAATCGAGCGATTCAACTTTGGTCAACAACTGCGCGCAGCGGCTACACGACTCCACATGGGCGCGAGCGCTGGCCCGAATCGACGAGGACTCGGTTGCAGGACAGCCGAGATCGTGAACTATTTCTTCGAATTGAGCGCAGTCCATGGAGGTCTTCTCCTTGTCTATTCGCCCACCGCCGAAGCGCGACGCACGGGACGCGCCTCGCGAAGTTTTTCGACCAGGATCGCCCGCGCGCGGTGCAAGCGCGAGCGGACCGTGCCCACGGGGCAATCCAGCACCGAGGCGGCTTCCTCATAGCTCATCTCCTCGAGCTCGCAGAGAACGACCACCTCGCGGTAGTTTTCCGGGAGTGTCGAAATCGCCTGCCTCACGCGGCCTATCGTCTCGACGGCAGAAATCTCGTCCAGGCTCGAGGCCGCGCCGCCACGACTGGCTCCGTTGTCGAAGGTTTTTCCGTTGGATACGACACCGTCGAGATCGTCTGGGTCACCGGCGAACGATATCAAGCGGCGGTCCAGCTCCCAGCGCTTTCGGAGGTGATTGCGCGCGATTCCGAAGAGAAATCCGCCAAGCGTTCCGCGGGCGGGATCGAATCGTCTGGGATTGCGGATCAAGGTCATGAAAACCTCTTGGGTCACGTCCTCGGCAACAGCTGCATTGCCGGTCATGTGCAGCGCGAAGCGGTAGATCAACGGATGCTTGGCGCGATACAGATCCGCGAAGGCCTCCTCATCGCCGGCCACCATCCGCCGCAGCCGAACGGCATCCGTCGGTTCGTTCGTCTGAGTCATCGCTGCTTACTATGGACGGCCCGTGCTGCTTCTCGTTTCGTATTCCGTCGGGGTCACGAAAGGGTTCCCGAATTTCGTGCCTTATCCGCCCGAACCCTATCAATCACGGGGACCGGAGGGCACGCCGAAGTCAGTCCAGGTTCTTGACCAAATGGCTGGGGTTCAATAACGTAGAAGCGGTCAAGTCACGCGAGAGCTTCTGAACCGGCCTCGGGTCTGCCCGGCGGGCCGGCTGGACAAGAGCGGGAGGAGCGATGCTAGAGTTTGATCCGCATGTTCTCGAAGAGAAGGCCGTTGCGCCGCCCGAAGAGTTCCGTAAGCGCGCGCATGTGCGGTCCCTCGATGAGTATCGCAAGATGTACCAGCGGGCCGAGCGCGACCCAGAGGGATTCTGGGGCGAACAGGCCAAATTGCTCGACTGGTTCGAGCAGCCGTCGAAAGTGCTCGAGTGGAAGCTGCCGCACGCCAAATGGTTCACCGGCGGAAAGCTCAACGTCGCCTTCAACTGCCTCGACAGACACGCCGCGAAGACCCCCGACAGACCCGCGCTGCTCTGGGAGGGCGAAGACGGCACGGCCGTGCGATTCACATATGCCGAGCTTCGCGACCGAGTCAGCCAGTTCGCCAACGCCCTGAAAACTCTCGGCGTCAGACCCGGCGACTGCGTCGCGATCTACCTGCCTATGATCCCGGAGCTGCCCATCGCCATGCTGGGCTGTGCGCGGATCGGCGCCGTCCATTCGGTCGTTTTCGGCGGATTCAGCGCCACGGCCCTGGCCGACCGGATTGCGGACGCCAAATCCAAGATTCTCGTGACCGCCGATGGTGGATTCCGCCGCGGGAAGGTGGTCCCGCTCAAGGAAACGGCTGATGCAGCTTTGAAGACCTGCCCGACGATCGAGAAATCGATTGTCGTAAAGCGCACCGGCGAGAAGGTAGCCTGGCAGGCAGGACGCGATCTCTGGTGGCACGAAATTGAAAAGTCGGCTTCGACGAATTGCCCGGCCGCGCCGTTTGACTCCGAGCATCCGCTCTATATTCTCTACACCAGCGGCACCACAGGAAAACCTAAGGGCGTCCTTCATACCTCGGCGGGCTATTTGCTGCAATGCACCTGGACCACGCGGCTGGTTTTCGATCTGCGCGACGACGACGTTTTCTGGTGCACCGCCGACATCGGGTGGGTGACTGGACACAGCTACATCGTCTATGGCCCGCTCTCGAACGGGGCGACGATCGTGATGTACGAAGGCGCTCCGGACCAACCCGCCAAGGATCGCTTCTGGCAGATCGTTGAGCGCTACAAGGTGACGATCTTTTACAGCTCCGCGACGGCGGTTCGGGCGTTCATGGCCTGGGGGATGAGCTGGATCGACAAGCACGATATCAGCAGCCTGCGGCTCCTGGGAACGGTCGGCGAGCCGATTAATCCCGCCGCCTGGAAATGGTATTTTGAGGCGATCGGGAAAAACCGGTGTCCGATTGTCGATACCTGGTGGCAGACGGAAACCGGAGCAATGATGATTTCTCCGCTCCCCGGAGCCACTCCGACAAAGCCCGGTTCCGCCACGCTGCCGCTTCCGGGAGTAGCCGCGCGCGTCGTCAACATGAAGAATGAGCCTGTGGCCCCAGGCGAGACGGGCTACCTAACGATTCAAAGACCATGGCCTTCGATGCTGCGGACGATCTACGGCGACGACGAACGCTTTGCACGTGAATATTGGACAAAAATCCCTGGCGTTTATTTCGCCGGTGATGCCGCACAGTGCGACAAGGACGGCTACATCTGGGTGCTGGGGCGCGTGGATGATGTGATCAAAGTGGCGGGCCATAGGCTCAGTTCCATGGAGATCGAAAGCGCGCTGGTAAGTCACCCGTCCGTCGCCGAAGCGGCCGTTGTCGCGCGACCCGACGAGATCAAGGGCGAGGCCATCGTGTGCTTCGTAACGTTGCGTTCCGGGCATGCGATTTCGGGAGAATTGCGTTCGGCGCTTATGGAGCACGTCTCCGTCACCATCGGAACCATTGCCCGTCCCGCGGATGTACGCTTCTGCGACATCCTGCCAAAAACGCGCAGCGGAAAGATCATGCGGCGTCTGCTGCGCGAACTCGCGCACAAGGGCGGCATCTCCGGCGACACAACCACGCTCGAAGACATGGCTGTGATCGAGCGCCTCGCCAAGGCCCAGGGCCAGGACGAAGAGTAGCGGCGGCAGCGCGGTTTGGAAAGCCGTCCGCAGGTTGCGATCATTCCCGCTTTGGTCTGGTAGACATCCAACCCTGGATGCTTGCGGCCTTGAAGTACGACCGCCGGTTAGTTCTGGACTACGGCCCCAGGAACCGTTCCCCTGCCTAAAGAACTCGCCCCTGCAGCCGATTCTCCTGGGTTAGGCTCGGAACGCCTATGGTGTCGATTGGTGTCGACCGGGTGAAACGTCGATGCGCTCCGTACGGCCGATGCAAGCGGGAGTCCAATGAAAGACCAGAGAAATCATCGAGCTCTTCGCGCAGCAAGAAGCAGCTTTCAGGTGCGTCCAAAGGCCTTTGTTTTCTTCGACCGGACGTCGTGTACGAAGCGGTTCGAAGTAACCGCAGACGCGGACGGCAGCTTACCGGTCGAGCAGACCATCAGCCTGCTCGCTATGCAGTGCGTCGTGCGCGGACAGACGCCCGCGGACTTCAGGGTGATGGTTCCCGTCGAAGAGGACCTTCTCGAAGGACTGGCGCCGCGCGCCAAACGGTTGATTGATGCTTGCCTGGATACCGTGCTGCCCGTCCGGATCAGCCAGCGCCAACAGGACGTACTCAGAGGGGTGCTCCAAAACCTCTCGAACAAAGAGATCGCAGCGAATCTCAACGTGGCCGAGCGGACGATAAAATTTCACGTCTCCGCACTGCTGCAGAAATTCCATGTGGATGGCCGGGTTGGTCTGATGCGGAAAGCCGCCGAAATGCTGTCGGCAGAAAAAGCTCGAGGCGACCACTTCCCGACCGAGCCGGGCTCAGTCGAGTCCCAGCCGGACCGGCCGGAGGGCGCTATCTTTCACTCGAAGCTCCTCCGCCTGGCCGACTCAGACCGAAGGGTCCGGTGATCTCTTCGCGAAGGAAGGTTCATACAGGACGGGTTCGCGCTTCAGCCGTTTGCCGCTCGGGATTGGCCGCCTGATTGGCGCCCGACGTTACGGGGAGGGCGAGGACGCGAAATCCTGGCTCGAGGCGTTCCCTCGAAATCGACGACGTCGCTCGCACGGTACGGCTTTTCTCTGTCGCAAACGCGGCATCGAAGACTGAACACCCTCGGCAACTGCCACTGCAATAGACTCGCCTCCATGCTCGCGGACGCGGACCCCATGTTCACGAGGATAGCGGGCAGAGGTATAGGTTGCCTGCACGATAGACACAGAACCCCGCGGTAAGATTGATTCATCACGTCTTGCGTCATATCGATCCTCGCCACTGAATTGGGAACAACCCAATCAAGGGGACCGCATAGTACAGGGACGACCCGTCCAAGTCCAGCAGATGTACTCGTCCACATGATTAGTGACACTCGGCTTTCTTTGGTTGAGATCTCCAGCGGTCCAGGAATTCGCGCGGGGTGAGATAACCCAGCGCCTGATGGGGACGCACGGTGTTGTAGATATGCTCCCAGCGGCGCAGTTGGGGATTCAGAGAGCGGATGCTCCAGTCCTCCGGGATCACCTGGTAGAACT
>DATEHV010000028.1:0-88260 GCA_035279445.1 Candidatus Acidiferrales bacterium
AGCTTCAGCAGGCGCAGAAGATGGAGGCGCTCGGCCAGCTCACCGGCGGGATGGCGCACGATTTCAACAACCTGCTCGGCGTTGTCATCGGCAATCTCGACCTTTTGCGCGACGGCGGCGCGGTCGGCGGCGACGACCGCGAGCTCTTGGGCGAGGCGATCGACGCGGCGACGCGCGGCGCGGACCTGATCCGCCGCCTCCTCGCCTTCTCGCGCCGCCAGCCGCTCCAGCCGCTGCGCCTCGAGGTCAACGAATTGGTCTCCGGGATCGTCGGGCTGCTCGGACGGACCCTCGGCGAGCACATCCCGATCTCGCTGACGCTCGGCGACAAGATCTGGCCGGTGCGGGTCGACCCGGCCCAGCTCGAGGCGAGCCTCGTCAACCTCGCCACCAACGCGCGCGACGCGATGCCCGGCGGCGGCCGGCTGATCGTGACCACCGCCAACCGCCACCTCGACGCCGACTATGCCGCGGGCCATGCCGAGGTGACGGCCGGCGATTACGCGATGATCGAGGTCAGCGACACCGGCGAGGGCATCCCGCCCGATATCATCGCCCGCATCTTCGAGCCGTTCTTCACGACCAAGGAGGTCGGAAAGGGGACCGGCCTGGGTCTCGCCACGGTGTACGGGATCGTCCGGCAGCATGGCGGATTTGTGCACGTGCGGAGCGAGCTTGGGGCGGGCAGCACGTTTCGCGTCTACCTGCCCGTCAGCAGGCTCGCGTCTGGGGCGCGCGATCGCGTCGAGGAAGACGCAGCGGTGAGGGGAGGACCGGAAACCATCCTGCTCGCCGAGGACCATGAGGGCTTGCGGCAGCTCGCCCACGAAGCGCTGACGAAGCTCGGATACCACGTCCTGCTCGCGACTGACGGCGAGCAGGCGGTGCACGAATTCCACGCCCATCGCGATCGGATCCACGTCGCGCTGCTGGACATGATGCTCCCGAAAATCAGCGGGCCTGATGTTTACGGAAAGATTCAAGAAACGAACCCCGATCTGCCCGTCATTTTCACCACCGGCTACAGCCTGGATCTCGCCGCGTTCCAAAAAGTCCAGGAAAAGGGCTGGCCGGTCCTGCAGAAGCCTTACTCGCCCCAGGACCTTGCGCGAAAAGTTCGCGAAACTCTCGATCAGCGCGCCCGAATGACACCCCACAATTCCGGTTGACACCCATTCGAGCCGCGTGATAAGGATGGGTTCATACGTGGCACCGGCTGAATGCCGGTTTGCTGAGGCACCCAGGCGCGGGAACTCCAAAATTCCTGCTGGGTGTTCGGCAACAAACCCCACCCACCCCGGGAGGTGGGCGCCTTTGGCGCTTGCCTCCCGTTTTATTTTGACCGGAAAGTTCCCCAGCCAGTGCGTCAGGAATGCGCACGAGGCACCTTCGAAAAGTGTGACACTTCGCGGGGGCGTCCATCGTTTGTTTTGAATGAGTTACGCGGCGATTTGATCGGCATGGTGTGACACTTCGTTTCTGGATGCTGGACGCTGGAAACTGGAAGCTGGAGCCTCTGGCGCCGCAGCGCGGGATGGAATCCATTCGCCGAAACAGCAATTTACGCTGAGAATCCGCCTGTCGCCGATTCGAACGGGTCCGTGCTCTTGTAGGAGCCGTCAATTTCGGCGACCGATACTCAAACTGCGCAGCGACTGCGGTCTTGTGGACCATGCGTCCATGGTTGTAGATGGGAGGCCGCGTGTCAAGTACGCGCGCCTGTGGAGTTTTAGCCAGCTTGTTCACAGCAAGGCTGCTAGCGAAATTAAGCAAAGACAGTCGCAGCTTCATTGTCGGTGGCGGGCCCAGAAGAGGCTACCGAGGTTTCCAATAAAATGGACGAGAACCATTGGGATCAGTGACCCGCACCATATAAACAGTATCGCCGATAGGGTGCCTTTTAGGCCGACTGCCACCATACCGCCGAGGCGATATCCGTAGTGGACTGCCGCAAAAACCGTCTCCGTGATCGCAATGGAAACGATGACCGGATGCCCGGTCGTTGCCAGAGACACAAGACAAAATGCCATCCAAAGTTCTTCTGAGAATGCTCCCGCAGCGAAGACAATCACCCATAGAGAAACTGAACCTCTACGGACGCGGTATGCGAACGGACTTGGCCTACCACGGGGAACGGACTTAATTGCGAGACGCTGCAGCCCAATCAGTAGGACCCCCGCCGCTGTGCCAACCGCAATGTTCGTTTTCCATTTGGCAAGATGCAGCCCCACGCGCGCAGCAGCAACCGAGTGCTTCATCATCAAAACTGCAACTAAACCTAAAATGAGGCCATCCCCAAGAAAATTGGCATAGCGTCCGACTGTGGCGGCTCTCTCACGCACATCGTCGGGCAATTGATCTAGACCGTGGCGGAAGGCCCAAGAGAATTCGATGGGGTTGAATGCAGAACCTAGGAGGAAGGCTACAGGGAGGATCGCGAGCGCCTCGTAAGGAATGAAGGGAGACAAGTCGGGCCCTTCCAAATAGAGCTACGATGCGTTTGCAGGAATCTGGTTCGGCTCCACGGAGCTGAGCGCACTCAGCCTCTCTCGCCTCTCAACTGCTGCAACCTATGAACGGGGCCCGTTCCGCAATCGCAGAGTGGTGTCCTTTGGCAAATAGACCTCAATTCTTGGTGGTATCAGGTATTTCACCAAATTGACAGTGAGAAACAGTATCGGAAAAAACGCTATTAGCACAGCAACGACGAGACGCAGACCTCGAAAACCTAGCGCCCCGAGCAAGAATATAGAAAGCAAAATAGTTCCAAGTATATGCAAGTGCCCGTAGTACGCAGGAGCCTGAAGCTGGGCGTGACAGCTCGGACACGGGAACGGACCCGCCGCGATGATCTGAACGTTTTTCAGCTGAGCACCGCACACAACGCATTTCCTAACCAGTCGCATGATCAAAACTTGTCCTGGATCCAACTAACTGCTCGGCTGGCAACCTGCCCGGCAGCATACCCGGCAAATCCCCAAACGGTTGGCGGCGGGGGAGTAAGTCCAGGAGTTGCGCCCGCAGCGAACCCTTCTGCGAACTGTGCGGTTTCAGCGGGGTGGAGTGCCACGGTCTCAACCGCAGCGCCGCCCACTGCTGCAGCCACAGGCGCCGCAACCGCAGCGAGCCCCGCGGTTTCGACGGCCGCTGCAGGCGCAAGTATAGACTTGTTGGCTGCGGCCGTCTCGGCGTTGATCTTGCTTGAAACCTGCGCCGTATACTCTGGGCTCCCTACGGGCGGAGCGTCCTGTTTCGTCTTTGCATCATACGCCTTTTTGGCGGTGGCATCCGCAGCCTGCTGCGCGAGATCTGGGCCCTGCGGCTGCTGGTCGTTATGCTTTTGTTGTGGCTGCTGATTTTGCGGCTGGGCGGTCTGCGCTTGCTGCTGCTTGTCCTGATCGGTCGAGGAACCGTTGCCGCCCACGTCAATACTGATTCGGCCGCTGTAAGGTGGCTTCGTCGTAGTAAGGTCTGGATTGGTTCCGTCCTGATGTCCGTCGAGGTCGGCGAAGGTTTCGGGGTTGTCGCTGACCATGGCGTAGAGGTTCAGGGTTTGCGGGTTGGTCAGGTTCGCGTAAGGCACGGGAGCAGGAACGGCGGACCAATCAGCGGAGAGCCAGCGGCCGAGACGAGAAGAATAGTAGCGCGCTCCAAAATCGTCGTTGCCGGTTTCGGTGTCGCGCTCCTTCCCTTCGAACTTGTAGTTCTGGGAGCACGTGGCGGTGATGTCGCGTTCGCCGCCGAAGGGGTAGAAATCGGCGTCGTAGCAGGGCGACGTTTGGCCGTCCTGGACCATGGTGCGGGAGCTACCCAGCATATCTTCGGTGTAGTAGTAGATCGTGCCGGTGGTGACGTTGCGCATGGCGATGCGCTTGCCGCCGAAAAAGACGTACTCGTTGGTGAAGTTGCCGCTGAGGTCCGATTCGTCGAGGATTTCGGTGCCCGCGCCGTACCAGTAGATCTTTCCGCTCGATTTCTGGACGCGGTTGCCGTCGCCATCGTAGGTGTAGTTCACGCCGGCGGCGGACTTGATTTCGCTTTCGGCGTTCCATCCGTAGGTATTCGTTCCGTCCGTGAGCATGTTGCCAGAGGCGTCGTAGGAGAATCCGGTCGAGGAGAGCTGGTTATTCGCGGTCGCCGAGACGCCCAGACCTTCCTGGGCGCAGCCGGTGTATCCCGAAGCCGCGCCGATGGCCGTCAGATTGGCCCACTGGTCGACCGTGTACGTCTCGCCCCAGCAGTTGGAGCCAGAGGTTGAACTGGTTTCGGCCGTCACGATGCGGTTCACCTGATCGTAAGTAAAGCTTTGCGTGCGAGTCGCGTCACGATTATTCGTGATGCCGCTCACGTTGCCATTGTCGCCCGCGCCACCCGCAGCGTCATTTATTAGCGTGATCTCGTTTCAAGAGTTCTTCGGCCTGCGGACACGTGTTCGTCCGAGCGAGCCCTCCCTTCCGGCGGCCACTATCTTGCAGATATAACCGACAATGTACTCGCGGCTAGTTGCTTCTCGGATGTCCCCGTTCCTTACGAGAGCACTCACCGCCCGATCCACCCGCTTCCACAAAGTGCTACTCTCAAACGCCCTATATGGGTGACCTTGCTTGACGACCCGCCTAGTTGTTCTTATTTTTCGGTCCGTCCGGCCAAAGTTGTCTGCCATCAAATGTAACCTCTCTGATCTTATTTCCCCTTCGGTCCATTACGTCCCAGTGATCCTTGTGCAATTTGTCCTTTTTCCATATGTTACCATTCTTGTCTTTGTACCCTTGGCCGCGTTTCAGCTTCGTCGCGTCCGGAGGAAGCCCGCCTGTCTTGGGCTTGGCTGCATTCTGGTATCCTCCTGTTTGATCTATGCTTCGAGTGGCCGTTGCGGGAGCGTTGAACAGAAAATCACCCGGCGGGTGGCCAACTCTTTCTGTTTTAGTTAATTCTCTCGTTTGACATCAGGCACGCGCGCATACTACCACACACGGCTTTGCGGGACGGCAATACCCAGCCATTGGGGGTGCCGAATCTCTTTGCAGGGTTTGCAAAGAGTGCCAGCCGAATCCGGAATGGAAGTACAAAAGCAAGGATCGCACGTTTCCAACTCAAAACGTGCGGCACCCTAAGGGTTCAGTTGAGGCGCAATGAAGGCCGTGTGTGGACCGGCGTCCGAGCCTTCCGTTTTGAATCTGTCGTTGATGACTGGCCCACCCGCCGTGCGCGCCTGTGGTGTGTTCTGAGGTTTGTGGAATTGGAGCGACAAACCAACTACCGGGGAAAGAAATCTCACACACTCAGAATGGGCATCCGGCCGGCCGACTGGGATAGAATAGGTAAAAATACGATTTGTTATCGCTACCCGCTTGAACTGATCCGCTTATGACTGAAGAAGAAGCACTCGTCGACGCGTTTTTCGAGCCTTCCAAAAAGGACCGCTATAAGGGCTTCGTCCGAGGCGCCCGCACGAGAAAAAAGTTCCTAGCTGAACTCTGCCACTTTAGAGGACTTGACAATAGATTCAAGTACACGATTCCTGGTGTGCAGCAAACGGTGGAAGGAATTGTCGCCTTGCTAAATGGCTACGGCGCAGGCGATCAGTGTTTCGTCATTTCGGACGTGAAGGAGATTGATGGTGTGCGGCTCAGCCTTGAAGACGCTGTCGGAACGGTTCTCGGTAGGACCTTTGGCACTTTTCTGTCATGTGAGCCCGGAAGGTTGGCCTACTTCGAAAACGAGGACGGACGCTGGATCCTGAGGCGCACAAGTTAGGCGTCCGACTTACTCCACATGTGAAAAGTACCGAAGGCGATGTTTTGGGGCTCTTCCGCAACTCTGTCCACCATGCCGCGGATCAAACCACGTCGTCTCTAAGCGAAGGGCGAGAAAGGTCTGCGCGCACCGAATCTTCGTTAGCGACACAAGCCGAAGGCCCGCACGTTTCCAACCCCAAACGTGCGCCACCCGAAGGTTCAAGTTGAGTCGCAAGGAAAGCCGTGTGCAGACGCGCGCTCAAGCCTTCGATTTCAAAACTGGCACCGATGAGTGGCCCACCCGCCACACACGGCTTTGCGGGACGGCAATACCCAGCCATTGGGGGTGGCGGGTGGCCAATTCTTTCTGTTTTGGTTAATTCTCTCGTTTGACATCAGGCACGGGGGCATACTACCACACACGGCTTTGCGGGACGGCAGTGCCAAGCCATCGGGGGTGCCGCACCTCTTTGCGGGGTCTGCAAAGAGTGCGCGACGCGGGAGACAGCGGCGGCAAGCCGC
The DNA here is from genome assembly GCA_035279445.1 of Candidatus Acidiferrales bacterium. Lineage (GTDB taxonomy): Bacteria > Acidobacteriota > Terriglobia > Acidiferrales > UBA7541 > Palsa-295. The sequence continues at coordinate 6,261 of DATEHV010000028.1, forward strand.
CGCACTCGACAGGGCGCTCCCTCGCCGCACCGCATGGCTTCGATTTCGAAACTGTCGCCGATGCGTGGCCCACCCTCCGAGGGCAGCCGCCGGACGGTTAGTACCCGAGTTCAGCGCACCCCTTAAGCCAGTCTTTCTCGAGTGGCTCGCCTGAGACTTCAGCCCTGAGTTTCCACACGGAGCAACCGAGCTTTTCGAGTTGCTTGGGATATGGCTTGCCTTTCTTGCGGGCAAGGAAAGGCTGAAAATCTACAAGCTGAAGTTGCTTCCGAGAGGGGACGGAAATTGTGATCTCGTATTTGTAGCCGAAGTCTTTATTTCCCCAAGAACTAGAATATTCCGGCAGTAATTTGGCCGTTTCCGGGTCGGCCAATAGACTTGTGAGCCAAGCAAGCTCATCACTAGAAAGCCACCTCTCTTTGAGCTTAAGGTGCCGGAAGTCCACCTGCTTCATAGGATCGGCTTCGGCGAAGCCATCCGAGTAGACGCGCAAATAGAGCAACGTTTCATCACGTTCGACGGTCCACGACATGCGAACGACTTCGAGCAAAGGTGTTCTCTCAGCGACGGCTTTAGGGACGGTCTTAGCGCCCACGAGGAATGCACTCGTGAGCACGATCAACGCTAAACAGAATTTTTGATTCAGCCTACGCATAATCGCTTCTTGGAGCGGGGTGGCAAAGTCTTTCTGATTTGGTTAATTCTCTCGTTTGACATCAGGCACGCGCGCATACTACCACACACGGCTTTGCGGGACGGCAGCGCCAAGGCATCGTGGTGTCGCAGCTCTTTGCAGGGTCTGCAAAGAGTGCGCGACGTGGGAGCCAACGGCGGCAAGCCGCCGCACTCCACAGGACGCTTCCTCGCCGCACCGCATGGCTTCGATATCGAAACTGCCACCGATGAGTGGCCCGCCCGCCAACCGCGCGACTTACGAAGAGAACGCTATGGACACTCGACGAACTTGCACGGCCGGCCCTGGTACGCAATCCTAATCGACACACCTGCGATTAGAAACGTCTGCAACTCGTTGTAAACAAACGAAAGCGCGCCGTTTTAATCGACACGGATTGAGGAGTCTAACCGACGGAAATCGGAGCCCGCTCGCGCGCGCGCCGCGCATGGTAGTGCATCGCGATGTTGAGGTGAACGTTTCCGCACGGGGTTTCGAAGCACAAGATCGTGGCCTCGGAATCCGTTCCGGCCTTCGCGCACTGCTCGTCGGTGAGCAAAGAGGGCGGAAACACTTTGAATTGAAAGCCGCGATCGTTGAGTTGCGTGACGGCGTTGCCGATCACCATGTTTGCGAGTTCGCAAACCGCTTCCGGGACGATGGATTCTCCGGGATCGACTTCGCTGCCCGCGAGATAGCTCGCAACTTTCGCGGCCGCGCTGGGCTCCATATCGAGAACGATGCGGCCCTCGATCTGCCCTTTGAACGTGACCACCGCGGCGAGACCTTTTTTTCGATAGCCTTCTTCTTCCATGGCGAGGTCCACAATCTTTGCCGGGGCCTGCATCATCTCCGCAAGAACAGTATCGAGCGAGCCGATAAACGGCTGAATCAGGTCCATTTTCATCGGGGCTTCCCTTCCGCGACGGGGACGGGCGCCGTCACGCCGTCGTCATTGAGCACGTAGCGAATGATTTCGTAGAGCGCGTCGGGCTTCACGGGCTTTTGCACGAAATGGCGCGCGCCCTTTTGAAGCGCGGCCAGAATGTTGTCCTGGTAGCCGACCGAAGAGACCATCACGACGCGCGCCTCGGGATGCTCCTGGACGATGCGCTCGACCGCTTCGATGCCCTCCATCTGCGGCATGGTGATGTCCATCAGGACGATGTCGGGCTTGGTGCGGGCGTATTCGGTGATGGCGGTGCACCCGTCGCCGGCTTCGCCCGCGAGATGGCCGCCGAACGACTCCACCATTTTCGCGAGGCTCTTCCGCGCGAAGACGGAGTCGTCCACGATGAGGTAACGCACCGGCTGGCTATCCTTCCGGGTCAACGCTTCAAATTGTTTCATGACAGTCTCCTTCGAGAACCTGTTTCTCCGGTAGCCACGCCTCCGGGCACCGCGACCGGCTCCGCCGGCGGTCGATCGGGTAAGCATTTTGCCTGCAAGGCGCTCGCAATCCCCGCCAAGGAAACGACTCGCCCGGCAAAGCCGCGCGAAATGGCCGAACGGGGCATGCTGTCCACGATGCAAGTGTCCGGACTCTGCGCGATGGTAAATCCTCCCGCTGCCTGTATGGCTCCCATGCCGGCGGCGCCATCTTCGCCCATTCCGGTCATCAGCACGGCAATGGCTTTATTGCCGAAGGACTGCGCCACGGAATGGAACAGCACATCCACCGAAGGGCGGTGTCCATTGACGCGCGGCTGGTCCACGAGTATCGCAACGTCGCCGTGTTCCATGCGGCACACTTTCATGTGACGGTTGCCGGGGCAGACGAGCGCGCGCCCGGCCAGAAGCAGGTCGCCCGATTGCGCCTCCTTCACGTCGAGGGCGGAGGATTCGTCGAGCCGCCGAGCAAACATATCCGTAAATCCCTCGGGCATGTGCTGTACGACGAGCAAGCACCCGGGGAAATCGGCTGGAATCTGAGAGAAGAGATAGTGAAGCGCGTTGGGCCCGCCCGTGGAAACGCCGATCGCCACGATGCGCGAAGGCCAGCGCGGCCCCGTTGAGAATGTACGGGGTTCCTTCGGCTTGGCTGCCGGCACGGTGATGATCAATTTCGGAGCGCCGGAAGAGGCGGCCACCTTGATCTTGAGCGCCAACTCGGAGGCGATCTGCGCGAGGCGGCCGGATGCGGCCTCCTGCGGCTTGGTGACGAAATCGAACGCGCCGAGGGACAGCGCCTTGAGCGTGAGGGAGGCGCCTTCCTCGGTGTGCGCGCTGACGACGATCACCGGGACGCGGTGCTTTCGAGTGATCTGGCGCAGCATTTCGATTCCGTCCATACGCGGCATGTCGAGGTCGAGCGTCACCACGTGCGGGTGCAACTCCTGAATTTTTTTGAGCCCGATCAAGCCATCCATCGCCGTTCCCACGACTTCAATGGTGGGATCGTTCAGCAGCGTTTGCGGAATCAGCTTCCGCATGAGCGCGGAATCGTCCACAACGAGCACGCGAATCTTTTCGCTCATGCCGTGGCACCCACCGCCGGGATCCGGGAAAGATGCGAAACAACCGCCGGAACGTTGAGAATCAGGACAACCGTGCCGTCGCCCAATATGGAAGCGCCGCTCACGAGCGGGGATGTGACGAGCTGGTCCTCGAGAGCCTTGATCACCAACTCTTCTTCGCCCATGAGGCTATCCACGGCCAGACCGAACCGGCGCCCTCCGGTGCCGATCACGATCACGAAAATGCGCCGGGCGCGATCTCCCACGGCCTGCGGCCCGAGACGGTCCAGGCGGACCAGGGTCAGCACTTGCTGGCGCAACTGAAAAACCTCGTGGCCGTCGACGCGGTGAATATCGGCGTCGGTGATCCGCGAGATTTCCGCAACGGACGCCAGAGGCACCGCATAAAGCCTGCCATGGACTCGAAACAGCAGCGCCTGAATGCTGGCGAGCGTGAGAGGCACCATCAGCCGAAATGTGGTGCCCTTGCCGCGTTCGCTTTCGATCTCGACGGAACCCTTGAGGGCTTCGAGCGACGATTTGACGACGTCCAATCCGACGCCGCGCCCGGAAATTTCGGTCACTTCATCGGCCGTGCTGAGGCCCGCCGCGAAAATCAGTTGGAGCGCCTCGGATTCGTTCAATTGGGCCGCCTTGTCGGCGGGCAAGATGCCGCGCTCGATCGCCCGGCGAACGATCTTGTCGCGATCCAGGCCCTGACCATCGTCGGAGACTTCGATGACGACCTGATCGCCGTCATGGTACGCGTTCAAACGGATGGTGCCGCGGGCGGGCTTTCCGGCGGCCTGCCGCTCTCCGGTGGACTCGATGCCGTGGTCGGCGGCGTTGCGAACGACATGCGCGAGCGGCTCGGCGAGGGCGTCGAGGATGCCCTTATCGAGGTCGGTGTTCTGTCCGGCGAGCTCGAGGCCGATTTCTTTGTTGCGCGACCTTGCCACATCCCGGACGATGCGCGGGAAGCGGCGGAAAAGCTGCTCCACGGGAACCATGCGAATTTTCATGACCGACTTTTGCAGCTCTCCCAGCACGCGAGACTGAAATGCGAGCGCGTCGGAGAATTTGGCCTTTGCAGGGTCTTTTGCGTGGCGCCGCTCGAATTCCGAGATCGCCCGCTGCAACATGGATTTTCCGATGATCATCTCGCCGACGAGATTCATCACCGTGTCGATGCGGCCTGCATCCACGCGAAGCGTGTTTTCGGCGGCGGCATGGGCGAGGCCCGCCGGGGCGTTGGCCTCGGGGGTTTCCTCTTCTTCGTCGTCCGCGGCGGGCTCCGCCTTCCCGGCCTTCACTCCAGCGGAAACCGCTGCGGCTTCCGATTCGATCAGGATATCGAGGAGGTCGCGAGGCGCAGACGGCTCGATCGGCGCTCGCTCGACCGAGATGTGGGAGACAACGGTCGGCACCTGGCAGTGCTTCCGAATCCATTCTGCAGGCTTGGCGCTTGACAGCGCGGCCTGAATCAGGCGGACATGTTCCGCGGACGCTCCCGCCTCGGGGCGGAGGGCGAGAATCTTTCCGGCGCTTTCAAGGGCCTTGCGAGCGAGCTCGAAGGCGGCGGCAGGCAGAAGCGCTTCGGAGTCAAGCTGCAGCGCGACGTTATAAACCACTTCGCCGCGGCGGATGGCCTCGGCGATCATGAGCCGCTCGTATTCCGTCCACTCGAACTTCGCCTCGGCCGGGGAATTCTGGGGCTTTGCAGCGGGCTTGTTCAAAAGCCGCTGGATGTGCTCGCGCAGGGCGTCTCCCGCAGGCGGCTGAAGGTTATTCCGGTACGCCGCGAGCATTTCGTGGAACGTGTCGGCGGCGGCGAGAATGACTTCGGGAATCAGGCCCGCGTTCTGCTGGGCGAGTTCGGGAGTCAGGACGTCCTCGAGGTCGTGGGCAAGCTCGCTCAGCTCGCGATAACCGCAGGCAGCGGAGTCGCCCTTCAGCGTGTGCACGGCGCGGCGAACATGGCGGAGCTGCTCGGCGTCGCCAGGGCGGTCCTCGAGGGCGAGGCCCGCTTCATTCATGCCCTGGAGAATCTCCTCGGCGCTCTCGAAAAAGAGTTCGCGGAGCTCGGAGGCTTGTTCGTCGGACGGAAAATTCACTGAGCCCCCTCGATCCTCTGGTAGACCGTCGCGTTATTCTCGTGAATCATGTGAAATTTCGTGGTCAGGCCGAAGAGGCTCTCGGCATGGCCGACGAATAGATAGCCTTCCGGATTCAAGCAGCGATGGAACTTGTCGATCAGCCGCTTTTGCTCCGCCTCATCGAAATAGATCATCACGTTGCGGCAAAAGATGGCGTCGTTGCGCTGGGGCAGGTATTCGGTTTTGAGATTGTGAAAGTCGAACTGCACCAAGCTTTTCAACGCCGGCTTGATGGCGTATTTGTCGCCCACTTTGTCGAAGTAGCGCAGGCGGCAGGTGTAGTCCACGGTGTCCATCTGGGCTTCGCTGTAAACCCCCTGCTGCGCGGTGAGCAACGCGGAGTAGTTGATGTCGGACGCGACGATTTCCACCTTCCAGGGCGGAGGGATCAGCGGTTTCGGCGTGGGCATGTCAAAGGGCAGCGGATTGCGCAGGTAGTAGTAAGCGAGCGCGTCGCAAACGAGAATCGCGAGCGTATAAGGCTCTTGCCCCGTGGAGCAGCCGGCGCTCCAGATCCGGAGCGACCAGTCGCGGCGTTCCTGCTTCCTTTTGAGGAGTTCTTCGAGAACAACCTTCTGGAAAAGCTCCAGCTGCGGGCGAATGCGGAAAAAGCTGGTTTCGTTTACGGTGAGATTTTCGAGGAGCGCGATCAGCTCCTGTTTGCCTTCGCGGCTGGTGAGCAACCGGTAGTAACTGTAGAAGGAGTCCAGCTGGCACGCTTTCAGGCGGCGCTGGAGGCGATCGCGGAGGAAATGCGTGCGGCGCTCGTCGAAATACATGCCGCACTCCTGGTACACAAGCGTCTGCAACAACTTCAATTCGGGTTCGGTCAGCGGAACCTGCGTCGTCAGTGTTGTGGACATTCGTCCCTCGGTGGCACTCCTCAGTCCGGTCTAGTAGCCTCTTTCGGCGTGGCCTGCGGGAACAGCAGCGGACTCGGCAACTTCGTCGAGGTGATTCAGCTCTCCGCGCTGCAAAATCTTGCCCAGATCGAGCAGAATGACCAGCCGCCCGTTCAGCTTGCCGACACCCGTGACGTAGTTGAGTTCGCCCTCTTTGAAGACGTTGTGCGGCTCTTCGATTTCCGAGGGAGGAATCCGCAGAACTTCCGACGCGGAATTCACCATCAAGCCGATGGCTCGCGATTCCACTTCGACCACGACGATGCGGCTCTTCTTGCTGCGCTCCTCGACGATTTCGCCGAACCGTTTGCGCAAGTCGACGATGGGAATGATGCGCCCGCGCAGGTTGATGACGCCTTCGATGTATTCCGGCGCGTTCGGCATGGCGGTGATTTCCGGGACGCGGACGATTTCCCGGACCATCGCGATGGGCACGCCGAACGTTTCACGCCCGATCCGAAAGCCAACGAGCTGGAGTTCCTTTTCCATGGTGGTTGAGTGGGTGGTCAGGACCGGACCGCTTCCTCGTATTCCACCGGGGCGTGGCGTTCCGGCGCCAACGCGGGCCGACGCACCGCCGGACGGCGGCCTTCCGAATAGGTTTCGTCGAGAGCGAAGCGATCCATGGATTCGATCAGGTTTCGAGAGAGCTTCGACATCTGTTCGGCGGTCGCGGCCAGCTGGGTGGAGCTGGACGTGGATTGCTGCACCAGCTCGCGCATCCGCTCCATCGAGCGGACCACCGCTTGCGCTCCGGAAGCCTGCTCTTCCACCGAGGAGTTGATTTCCTGCGTGATTTCGGTGAGGCGGTTGGTGGCCTTGGCGATCTGCGCCGAGCCGGTGGATTGCTCCATCGTGGCCGCGCCGATTTCCTGCGAGTATTTGTAGACCTCGGAAACCACGTCGGAAATCTTGTCGAGCGCGAGGCTGAGATCCTTGTTCAACACCAGTCCTTCCTGCACCATGCTCGTGCTCTTCTCCATGTTTTCGACGGCCTCACGCGCTTCTTTCTGAATCCCCTGAATGAGTTCGGAAATCTCCTTGGTGGATTGCGTGGATTTCTCGGCGAGCTTGCGCACCTCTTCGGCGACCACGGCAAAGCCGAGGCCGTGTTCTCCGGCGCGCGCCGCCTCGATGGCGGCGTTGAGAGCAAGGAGGTTGGTTTGTTCGGCGAGATCGTCGATCACTTCGATGATCTTGCCGATATCGTCCGCCCGGCGGCCGAGCACGTCGATAATTTCGGCTGAAGACTGGATCGCATGGCTCGTGCGGTTGAGCCCCTCGGTGGCCTTGTCCATCGTGACCATGCCGGTGCGCGCTTCTTCGCGGGAGCGATGGGAGATTTCGACGAGCAGCTTGGCGGTGTCGGCGACGCGCTGGATCGACGTCACCATTTCGTCGATCGAAGAGGAGGTTTCGGCGACGCTGGATGCCTGAACCTGAGTGTTCTTCACGACGTTTTGCACGTTGACGCTCATCTCGTGCATCGTGCTGGTGACTTCATCGATAGCAGAGGCGGCCTGCACGCTGACCTTGGCCGATTCGTCGGACGCGCCGGCCATCTGGCCCGCGCCGCTGGCTACCTGCGAAGCGCTATCGCGCACCTGGCGCACGAGGTCGCGGAGGCCCTGAGTCATACGCGAGAATGCCTTCGCCATCGTGTCCTGCTGCGAGCGAGGCTGGACCGTGACGAACAACTGACCTTCCGCGATCGCCGCCGATACGGAGGCCATGTCCTTGAGGTGAACGATCATGCTGTTGAAATTTTCAGCGAGCACCCCCACTTCGTCGCCGCGATGGATGTCGATCTTCTGATCGAGGTCGCCCGAGCTGCCGATTCGATGAGCCACTTCGATCAGATGATTGAGCGGATCCTTGATCGATCGCGCCGTGTAGAAGGCGATAAACGCTCCCAGTGCCACGGCCAGAAATGTGCCCACGGTCGTGACGATGGTGTTGAACAGGAGCGCGGACGAGGAGGACTGGGTGGATTCGTCCTGAGCTTTCTGAACGGTTCGATTGGCTTCGTCGAGAATCGTGGTGGACTTGTTGATCCACGAGGCGGGATCGTGCTGCAGGTAGAAAATCTGCAGATCGGAAACGGTGGAATCGCCGGAGTCGACCTGATGGCGCTTGGCGATCATCTGCTTCGCGAAATTCTCGGTCCATCCGCGTTCGTTCTCGTCCACCTGCTGGAGTTGTGGGCGAAGGTCGGACTCGTTGACCCTGGCCTCGGCCTGCTTGAGCAGTTCCTGCAAATCGGCGACGCCCTTGTTGGTCTTTTCTTCGTCGCGCAGATCGCCGCTCAAGAGATAGTTTCCGAGCGAGAGGCGGTTTTCGATCATTTTGTAGCGGACACTCTCGATCGTCTGGACGTCCGCCATCGTGGCGGCAACCGCCGTGCGCGTGCTGTATTGCCGCGCCACCGTGAAGATGTTGATCACGAGCAGGAACGCCATGATCGCCAGGACCGCGCCGAATCCGTAATAGAGCTTCTTACCGATCGTCATTTTGAAAAGCCTCCACTCCCTGCCCGTCAAAAACCCCCGATATGGCGTGCGGGTACTAGTTCTGTCCGTTGAATTCGAACTCGACGATTTCGGTCGAGTCTTTTGCGGCCGGTTCAAACTTCCACTTCTTCAGGGCATCGAGGGCTGAATTCACAAGCAAAGGGCTGCCCCCGACGACTTTGGTGCTGATGACGTGGCCATCGGCAGCGATCGTGGCCTCAATCTTGACTTTCCCGGTGACGTTCATCTGCTTCGCCAACGGCGGATAGTCGGGCACGACCTTGGTCCGCACCTTCCGCTTGGCGGTTTCGGCGGAGTTGTCTTGCGGAGATGCCTTCGGAGCCAACACGGCTGACCCTCCCAGAAGCATCGCCAACCCCAGCCCCATGAATGCGAGTATGCGTTTCATGCCAAATCTCCTCCCTGGAGGGAAAAACCCACTAGCGAAAATGCAAGGGCGATGCCATGACCAAGGGGTTCTTATGAGCGCCTGGCAATCTCGCAACTTCGCGTCTAAATAATTGAAATGAATAGATTTGCGTGGGCCCGCCTTTGGAAGACGGGAGGCGAATCTTGGCGGCGCTGTCTCAAAGACTCGTTTCCGCGGAGCCGGATGTCTCAAGTTGCGATGAGGGACCGATTACCGCTACGGCACCCCGAGCGGGTGCGCTGCTTGACTCAAAATGAGATGAGGCCGTAACGTCTTTACTTGTATAGGCGAAGATCGGGGCAACCCCGTATCCCCCCAATGCGCGCACTGAAGCGAATCCGAGAGGTTCCGGCTCGTCTCGATGGCTCTTTCGAGAATCTGCTTGCCCAATTCTCAGCGACTACGCTCGAGCTCAATCCATCACTTGGCACGGCCGAGTTTGCCCGGCGGCTGACGGCGCGTGCGGCAGAAATGCTGGGGGCGCGCGCCGTCGCGCTGGCGCTGGCTCACGGCTCGGACTGGGAGATGACGGCGATCAGCGGGCCTGCGCGCCGGTGGGAGCATGTGGTCCAGCGGCGGCTGGCGGATGCGCTGTCGTCACAAGCTGGTCTGCCCGCCACGGCGTTGCGTTCGGGATCCGGATCGATGTTGCTGGGCCGCGAACTGGCGGAGGCGCTGGGCTGGCGGGATCTCGTACTTGTGCGCCTGACGGGAAGCGAAGGTGCGGTTCTGGGAGTGTTGTGCGTGGTGGACATGGGGCGCGACCTCTCGCCCACGGAAGGCCAACTGCTGGAAGCGCTGGCGGGCCATGCGTCAGTTGCGCTCGAAAACGTGCGGCTGTTCTCGCGCATCGAGCGATCGCGCAAACAATGGGTCGAGGACTTCGATGCGATCTCCGATTTCATCATCGTCCACGACCATGCCGCCCGTGTGTTGCGGTTGAACCGAGCGCTCGCGAACCTCTTGGGCCTGCGGCCCACCGAAGCCGTGGGAAGAGATATCGGGAAGATGGAGTTGCTGGCCTCGGCCGAACAGCCCGGACGCTGCCCATTTTGCCGCGATCCGAACGCTGCGCGCGAAGAGTTTATCCATCCCGCGGGAGAGCGGACGTATCTCGTCTCCACATCGCGGATTCATGCGGGGGAAGAAGACGAGCGGCGCACCGTTCACGTGCTCAAGGACATCACGGACCGGCGCGAGGCGGAGCGCCGCTATCGCCGCGAACGCGATTTCAATCGCAATATTTTGAACAACACGCAGAGCATGATCCTCGTGCTCGACACGGCGGGACTTGTGAGCTACGCCAATCGCCGTTGTTTCGAGGCTGGATACCGCGAACAGGACCTGCTGGGCCATCCGCTGGTCGAGATGATTCCGCAAGCGCGCCGCCCGACCCTCGCCGAGGCCCTCGAGAGGACCCTTCAGGGCAGCGCCATCGACAATCTGGAGATCCCCGTGTTTCGGGGCGACGGCACCGCAGGACAGTTTTCCATCAGCTTGAATCCGATGCGGGACGAGCAGGGCGAAATCAACAGCGTCGTAGTGGTGATGACGGACGTGACCGACGCGGCGGGCCTGCACGCGAAACTGATGCACACGGAGAAAATGGCGGCGCTCGGACAGCTCGTTTCCGGCGTGGCGCATGAAGTGAACAACCCTCTCGCCGCGATTGTGGGATTCACCGATCTGCTGCTGGAAAACCCCTCCGTACCGCAGGAAGCCAAGGATGAATTGCAGGTGATTTTGCAGGAAGCGCAGCGGACGCGAGTGATCGTTCAGAACCTGCTCAGCTTTGCGCGCCACATGCCCGCGCAGCGCGAGCCCGTGCGCGTGAACTCTCTTCTGCGGCAGACTTTGCAGCTTCGCGCCTACGATTTGTCGAACCACGGCGTCGAAATCGCCGAACACTACAACGATGAATTGCCCCTGACCATCGGAGACCCGCACCAGCTGCAGCAGGTATTCCTGAATATCCTCAATAACGCCTATGACGCGATCCAGGAGGTCCGGCGCCCCGGAAAAATGGAGATCGCCACGGCGCATCGGGAAGGCCAGGTGGAAATCACGTTTCGCGATAACGGCCCGGGGATTTCGCATCCCGAGCGCATCTTCGATCCGTTCTTCACGACGAAGGAAGTCGGCAAGGGAACGGGTCTCGGCCTGAGCATCTGTTACGGCATCGTGCGCGCGCATCAAGGCGAGATCTTCGCGCGGAACAATCCGGACGGCATTGGCTGCACGTTTTTCGTGCGGTTGCCCGTGGCGGCACGAAGCGCGGAACTGCTCGCCGCGGAGAGCGCGCCATGATGGCGGCCAGCGGCGAAGCGCCGGCGTCTCTGCGCATCCTTTTGATCGAAGACGAGCCTTCGGTGGCGGCGTTCATGCGCGCGGCGCTGGAGCGGCGCGGGTACGACGTGGTGCCGTCGGCGTCCGCCGCTCTGGGATTGCGTCTGCTGGCCACGGGCGACTTTCGCGGCGTGATTTCCGATTTTCGCACCCCGGGCGGGATCAACGGCGCAGATCTGCACGATTGGCTTCGGCGGCATCGCCCCGAGCTGGCCGCGCGGGTCATATTCATCACCGGCGATACGGCCAGCGACGAAACCATCGCTCTGCTCGCGCAAGCGGGAACGCCTTGCATTGAAAAGCCGTTCCGCGTCCAGCAGCTCCTGGCCGCGGTGGAGAAGACGATAGGGAAACCATGAAGGACGAATCGCGGCTTCGCTTCCTGATCGTGGATGATGAACAGAGCATCCGGCGGCTTTGCATGACCGTCGGCCAGGGCCTCAGTTTCGTTTGTGCCGAAGCGGAGACGGCGGAAGCGGCGCTTGCGTCAGTGGAAACCGCGCCGCCCGATATCGTCGTGACCGATCTGAAACTGCCGAGCCTTTCGGGCACGGACCTGCTGCGGAAAATAAAGGAGCTCCTGCCGCGCACCGAGGTCGCGATCATGACCGGCCACGGCTCCATTGAATCGGCCGTGGAAGCCATGCGGCACGGGGCGTACGACTATATCGAAAAGCCGTTTCGCGTCGAGAGACTGCGCCAACTCCTGCAGCGCATGGCCGAGAAGGTGCGTCTCGTCACAGAAAATCAGTTTCTGCGCGAGCGCGTGAGCGCGGAAACCCACCTCGACGGAATTACCGGCACCTCCGCCAAGATTCAGGACGTATTGCGAATGGTTTCGCGGCTCAAGGATATCCGCACACCCGTGTTGATCGCTGGCGAAAGCGGGACGGGAAAAGAACTGGTTGCGCGCGCGATCCATTTTCGGGGACCTCTTGCGCCCATGCCCTTCATCGCGGTGGACTGCGGATCCCTCGTGCCGACGCTGATGGAAAGCGAGCTGTTCGGCCACGAGAAAGGCTCCTTCACGGGAGCGCTCAAATCGAAGTCCGGACTCTTTCACGCGGCGAATGGCGGCACCATTTTCCTCGATGAAATCGGCGAGCTGCCGCTGGAGATGCAGGCGAAGCTGTTGCGAGTGCTCCAGGAGAAGGAAATCCGGCCTGTGGGAAGCAATGAGAAGATTGCGGTGGATGTGCGCGTGATCGCGGCGACGAACCGCGATCTCGAGACGGCTTACCGCGCCGGAACATTCCGCAAAGACCTTTACTTCCGCTTGAATGTGGTCACAGTGCACCTCCCCAGCCTGCGCGAGCGGCGGTCCGATATTCCGCAACTCGTGCACTGCTTCCTCGACCGCTACGCGCCGGGAGAAAATATACAGGTCGCTCCCGGGGCGATGAAGAGTTTTCTGCAGTACGAATGGCCGGGGAACGTGCGCGAGCTTGAGAACTGCATCGCGCGAGCGGTGGCGCTGGGCGATCATCAAACGATCGATGTGGGAGACTTGCCTCCGGCGATTCGCGGGGCGCAGGACCCGGCCTTGACGCGCGAAGATGCGTCGGAACTCTCCACCACGGCGCTTGCTGATCTCGAGCGCATGACGATTCTGCGCGTTTTCGAGCAAGCGGGAGGCGACAAGGCCCTGGCGGGCAAAATGCTCGGCATCAGCCGCGCCACGCTGTATCGAAAACTCAAGCGCTACAATATTCCGCTGCGCCCCTCACAAAAGGAATCCCTCCAGACAGTTCACTAGCCGCTCGCCGATTAGAGACACAATCTCGCTTTCGCCTTTCTCAGCGAGCTCACGATTCTCAAGCCTAGAGTTGAGACAGAACTGTTTCAGCGTGAGACGGGATCCGGGCTTCCCGTTGGGAGCGCTCCAGCAAGTGCAGGCAGTTGAATAAGTTACAGTTCCGCGCCCTGAGAAAGCTTTGGCGTCCCTCGTGCAATCCTCCATCCGGGAAGTGTCCCGCATCCATGCGTCTCGATTGATTTGCGCCCGACCGTGCTGGCTGCGACGTGAAAGCCGGAAGGCTGGGGCGAAAGGAACACAGACACTGTGTCGAGTGAGGCCGAAGTGGCGCCGGTTCTGACGGGACAAACGTGCGTCGAAAAACTGGCTCAACTCTTTCCCAGCGCCTCGTCCGTTCGAATCCCGGTGTGTGTTTCGACTTCGTCCGCTGGACGCCGCCGATTGCAGGAGCAGACCGTGATTGAATTCGGTACGGCGCACGAAGTTCTCTTCGCCTCCAATTTGCCTCTCGAATTTGAGGACCGCGTGCGCCTCTTGAACTCCGACGGCTCGCTTGACGCCCGCGCCACCGTGGTCGCCGTGCGGTATCACGGCGGCCGCAAAGCAGTGGCGGCGCGCTTCGTGGGCGAAGTCGGGAACTGGATCATCAAACCATGACACCCAAAACGCCGAGCACAACGTTGAATCCTCCGGCCCGAGCGCCGAAGCCCGCGCCGCGCGAATCCGCTCCCGCGGATCTTGCCGCGCAGTGGAAGGAGGCGCGGCTCGTCTACCCGATCTACGCCGCGCTCGCGACGCAATTCGATCTCGCGCCGTTGCCGTACCCTCCGGGCGAACTCCCGCCGGCCCGGCCCACGCGAAGCGTCTTTGACGGCGACATGAAATGGCTCGCCACGATCGATGAGAAGGTTCGTGCGTTCCAAATTCGCCAGCTTTCGCCGGAGATCCTCAATGCCAGCGAGGAGAGTCTGCGGGCGCTGGTTCACCGGCAACTCGCGAAGCCGGACAAGACCGACGCCGATCGCGACAAGATCGACCTGCTGCTCGTCCAGTATTTCGTGCTCTGCGCTTCCGACGACCTGGTCCACAAGGAAGTCACACTCGAAGACGTGGCGCGCACGCTGCAGCCGGTCCTCGCTGCGGCGGACCCCACTCGGCTGGAATGGTGCGAGCCGCTCGAAAAAATTCTCGAGAAGACGAAGAACTCCCACAGTCTGAGCGACATGATGGAAGACGGACTGCTCGAACAGGGGCGGCTGGTGAAGGATTCCGCCGGCGCGATGTTTTACGATCCGGCAGCGCTCGTCGCGTTTTGCCGATTCAACTTTCTGCTGCGCCGCGCCTTCATCCGGATGCTGCACGCGGACCTCACCGCCGTGCGAGAAGCCATCGATAGTCTGGAAGCCAAGGGGGTGAAGTCGGTCGATTGCCGCGGCGCCGGATTTTCCGCGGCGGAAACCACGATCCAGCTGCGATACTTCTGCGAAAACTGGCGGCAGCCCTTCCAGAAGGATTACACGCAGAGCTCGGTTCGCCGAGCGTTCGAGCAGCTTCTGGCTGTTCGCGCGGAACTCGAAGAAGCGCTCGGAAACAAGCCCTCGAACGCGAAGCCCGCGCCGGCACATGCGCCGAGTGACAAGTCAACCGCGCCTGCGCCCGAACCCGAAGAAGAGAACCTGGCGCTCATGGGCACATCGACCGTCGTTGCTCACGATATCGCGCCACCGGTTCGCGCCGTGCGCCATCAAGAAGAGCCCGCCCCAGACGATTCGCAAGCGTCGCACGCGGGCGCGGGCGCACCGCCGAGCCATCCAGCCGCCAAACCCGCCGCCGAAGTTCCCGCGGCGCCAACGGCCGCCGCAGAGGCCGAGAAGTGCCTCGAAGCAATCTGGGAACAGTTGATTGCCGTGCCGCCTTCGCGCGGCCGCTCGATGTCGACCGTCGTTCTCCAGGACACCAAGGTGCTGCTCTCCTCGTGGGAAGTGGCGGCGTTCGTCACCGAAGGCGGTCAGGAATCGGAAGACCTGCGCCGCGCGGTGGTGGCGCGCGCGCTACTGGCACTTGCCAGCGACAAGAAAAAGCGCTCGGGAGAAGAAACCGCACTTGCATCCGCGCTCGTGCTGGCGCGCAGCGAAGTTTCCTACTTCCAGGGCCGCGTCGAGCAAGCCAAGCGGGCGAAGAACACTGAAGCTGCGGTGAATCTCGGAATCAGCACCAAGCGGCTGCTCTCGTTCATGGAAGAAGCCGAAAAACTCTAGCCCGAAACCGCGCAAAGGAGCAGTGCGAACCTTGAGTCACTCGAGCGTCCTGATCGTTTCGGACGACACGGAATTCGCGCGCACGATCGCGGCGCGATGGCAGTCGGAGCGGCACGTGCCGGAAATCACGCTCGTGACCAGCGACGTTTGGCATCCCGCAAGCGCATCCGGCTGCGACCTCGTCATTGTCGGCCCCGTGCGCAGCGGGAGACTTTCTTCAATCCTCGCGGCGGCCGGCGCCTTGCCTGGCGCCGCAGCCGTGTATGTCGCCGAAGACGAGAAATATGTTTCGACGCTGCAAGCGGAGCACCCGCACCTTCTGGTTGTGCCGCGGCAAGACGGCTGGGCGGGAACTCTGATTCTCGTCTCGATGGAGGCACTGCGGCGAGTGGAAGCAGTCGGCCGCGCACAGCGCGCGGAAAAGCTGGCACTCGCATCGCAACGCCACGCCACGCTCGGTCACTACATGCTGGAAATGCGGCCCAGCGTTAACAACGCGCTGACATCGGTTCTCGGCAACGCGGACCTGCTGCTGCTCGAGCCTGGCCAGAATTCGGGAGAGAGCCGGGAGCAGATCCGCGCGATTCATACGATGGCGCTGCGTTTGAACGAGATTATGCAGAGATTCTCATCGCTGGCGGCGGAGATGAGGGCCGGTGAGAAAGAATCTCAAGCTGAGACGGAGGGCCTCTCCGAACGCCTGTTGACGAGGCCGTGAGATGCCGCGGAGCGCGCGTAAAGGCTATGAAAAACAGCAGTTTGCATTCGAGGCGCAGGCTTCGAACCGCGTGCGACAGGTGGCTGCGGAGTTGCACTTATTTCCCGGGGATTTGAGCGTGGAGGTGTGGAAGTGGTCATGAAAGTCCTGGTTGTGGATGATTCGCAAGCTGAAATCCGCCTGCTGCAGTCGGTGCTTCAGCAAGCCGGTTTTCATTCGGTGGCGATTTCCGACCCGATGAAGATCGAAGAGGCCATAGAAGAAGAGCGGCCCAACGTAATTTTACTCGACGTCGTGATGCCGCAGCGCAATGGCTTTCAGGTCTGCCGCGACCTGAAGAGCCAGGAAACTTACTCGAAGATTCCGGTGATTCTGGTGACATCGAAGACAGCGCCAAGCGATCGCTACTGGGGAGAACAGCAGGGCGCCAATGGTTATATCGCCAAGCCGTTTACTCCCGATGAGTTGATCAGCGCGGTGAAAAGGTTCGCTTGATGCCTGCAGAACCAGAGAATTTGGGTCTGGCCGTCGGATTCGATAACGGCGAATTTCTCGAGGGCGAAGTCTCTCCGGAAGAACGCCGGCCGGAGAGGCAATACTGCGTTTTTCGCGCCGGTCGCGAGAGGTTCTGTCTCTCGGTCCTGGAGGTCGAGGAAGTGGTGGACTGGCCGATCGTGACGCGGATTCCGCTGGCGCCGTCGTTCTTGATGGGCGTGTTCAATCTTCGCGGCACCATCGTGCCGTTGATGGACATCGCCTTTACCGAGGGCCGCCGGCCCGGTTTGCTGCCAAAGCATGTGGTGGTGGCCGCGATCAAAGGCGACGCCAATCGCGAGGATCTGCGGCTCGGAATCGCCGCCGATGAAGTGATCGGAACGTATTCGGCCACCGAAGACGCGCTGCTCGATCAGGCGCCTGCGGAGGTGCCGCACTGCCGCGGAATGCTGCGGCACGACGATCGCCTAGCGCTCGTCGTGGACCTGCGGCGCCTGACCGACGTTTTTCCAGTTCCGGTGATATGAGGCGCCAAGTTCAAAGTGTTTCGAGTAAAGCCGGCACCGAAGGATTCATAGGCTGCTCCGGTTCGGTGAGCGCAAACGCTTTTTGGAGGAAGTCATGAAAGCACGTTTGAGTTCGACAATCTGGTTGCTGGTCTTCTGGACCGGAATAGCGTTGTTTGGAGTTCTGGGGCTCGCGTACAACGCGGGTAAGAACTCCGGCGGGATATCCTTGCTCGATGCGCCTTCGCTGCCGGGAAGCGCCAGCGGAGCCCTGCTCGCGGCCGTGGTGCTGGCCGTGGCCGCCGCGCTGTCGGTGGTGTTCGTGCTGAGCCGGCGCGTGATCAAGCCGGTGGCAGAGCTCGCGCGCTTTTCCGAGCGTCTGGTGGCCGGCGATGCGCGCGCGCGCGCGGACTTCGACAGCGACGACGAGTTCGGCTTCATCGCGGAGAATTTGAACCGCAGTGCGGCCAAGGTGGCGCACGCCGTCACAAATCAGCAGGCGCAGGATTCCCTCCAGCGCAGCATCACCGACCTGCTGAACACGATCAATCAAGTGGCGCGCGGCGACCTGACCATTCGCGGCAAGGTGACCAACGACGCGCTGGGCAACGTCGTCGATTCCGTCAACTTCATGCTCGACAATTTCACCAAGGTTCTCGAGCGCGTGCGGAAGGCCGCCATCGACGTCAGCACCAGCGCCAATCAGATCCTCGAGGCGGCCGACGACATGACCGCCGGCGCCACACAGCAGGACCAGGAAATAACGAACACGTCGTCCGCCGTGGAAGAACTGACCGTTTCGATGAAGCAGGTGTCGAACAACGCCGAAGCCAGCGCGGAGGCCGCGCGCCGGGCGCTCGACGCCGCGGAGCAGGGGAACCGCGCCGTCAGCGACACACTCGAAGGCATGCAGCGAATCCGCGCGTCCGTGCAGGCGACGGCGAAAAAGATCAAATCGCTCGGCGACCGCTCATTGGAAATTTCCGAAATCATCAACGTGATCAACGACATCACCGAGCAGACCAACCTGCTCGCTCTCAATGCCGCGATCGAAGCGGCCCGCGCGGGCGAAGCCGGCCGCGGTTTCGCGGTCGTCGCCGACGAAGTCCGAAAACTCGCCGAGCACTCCCGCAGCGCGACGAAAGACATCGCGGCACTCATCAAGGCGATTCAGGCGGAGACGAACGAAGCGGTGGTCGTGATGGAAGAAGGCACTCGCGAGGTGGAAGTGGGAGCGGGCCTGGCCGATCAGGCCGGCAAGGCGCTCGAAGCGATTTCGAGCGTGGTGCGGCAATCGGCTGAACTCGTTCAGGAAATCTCGCTCGCCTCGAAGCAGCAGGTGCGCGGCACGGAAGGCGTGGCCAACGCCATGCAGATCATCTCCGGAATCACGCGCCAGACCACGCAGGGCGCGCGGCAAACGGCCTCGACCGTGGGAAACATGGTGAAACTCTCGGAGCAGCTCAACGAGGCCCTGGCGCAGTTCCGCTCGCAATCGGCGCGGTCCAACGAAGCGGCTTCGGCGAACGAGGACGCGCGACCCGGCGTGCCCGTGGGAGCGCATCGCTAACGGCAAACTCCGCGACCCGGCGCCAGCGCGCCGGAGCTGAACGCCGAACATGAAACAGCACTCAGTCACGGCTGCGAGGCTCACGGAGTCCGAGCTGGATCACATTCGGACGCTGATCGAGCACCGCTCCGCGATTCTGTTCGACGCTTCGCGCGAGCGTTTTTTTTCCACGCGCGTGCGCGAATACCTCGAGGAGAAAGGCCTCGCCAGCGGAAGCGAGCTGCTGGTCCGCGTGCGCAGCTCGAGCATCGAGTACGAGGCGCTGCTCGAACAACTGCTCACGCAAGAGACTTCGTTTTTTCGTTACCCGGCGGTGTTCGACGCCCTCGAGAAGAAAATTCTGCCCGAGGTGCAGGAGCGCAAGTTTTGGGACAATCCGCGGACGCTGCGCATCTGGAGCGCAGGGTGTTCGACGGGCGAAGAACCGTATTCGATTGCCATCACGGTCTGCGACGCCCTGAAATTCGCGGAGGCCTGGGAGATCGAAATCCTCGCCACGGA
This sequence comes from Candidatus Acidiferrales bacterium, assembly GCA_035279445.1. Taxonomy (GTDB): domain Bacteria; phylum Acidobacteriota; class Terriglobia; order Acidiferrales; family UBA7541; genus Palsa-295. Next base: position 25,538 of record DATEHV010000028.1, read on the forward strand.
CATCAGCCGCCGGGCGCTGCGCCACGCCGAACGCGGCGTCTATTCGAAGCGCAGCCTGCAGGACGTGTCGCTCGGCCAGGTGGAGACGTATTTCAAGACCACGAAGCATGGATTTCAAGTGGGGCCGCGGATCCGACGGATGATTTCGTTCGTGCAAATGAACCTCGTCGAGCCGGTGTACGTCGGCAAGATCGACTGCATCTTTTGCATGAATGTGCTCATGTATTTTTCCGAGGAACGGCGGCTGGCAATTCTCCGGCGTTTCTATGACGCGCTCGAGCCCGGCGGCTACTTTCTGCTGGGCCACGCCGAGACGCTCTCGCACGTCCCGATGAAATTCGAACCGGTGGTGCTCGGCGATTGCCGGCTTTATCGCAAGCCGGGTTCGGCGGTGGAGGCGCGGCGCGCGCCAGCTCTGGTGGAGGGAGCGCAGTGAGCGGGCCGAATCAAGAGTCGATCGAGCTATTCCTGCAGGAGGCTTCCGAAAACCTCCAATTCCTGCGGGAGTACTCCGGGCTTTTGCAGGAGCCGCAGACGAAGCCGGAGGACCTCGAAAAGCTTTACATCGCCTCTCACACTCTCGCGGGCACGTCGGCGAGCTACGGATTTCCGCAATTCTCCGAAGTGGCTGCCAAGATGGCGCACATCTTCCACTACGCCATGAACGCGGCGCTCACGCCGGATATGTACGGCCCCCTGACGGAATTTCTATCCGACGCGATATCCGTGCTCGAGTTCGATCTTTTGCAAATCAGTTCGAGCGGCGCGGAAACCTCCAGTGATATCGCCGCGTTCAAGCAGCGCTACGCGTTTGCCTTCCCCGCGGCGCCGCCGCCGGAAACCCCCGAAGAAGCGGGCGCGCAGGCCGTGGGCGCGGGCGAGCCCATTCCGACCGTGTTTCCTTCAGCCTCCTTCGCCGATCGCCTCCCACAGGATGGTGAAGTGCCGGACGAGGTTCTGGAATTCTTTATTCCCGAGGCCGAAGAGCACCTGCAGGCCGTGACCGAATGCCTGCTGGCGCTTGAGGGCAATCCCAACGCGGACGATATTCACCGCTTGTTCCGCTCGATGCACACGGTGAAAGGCTCGGCGGCGCAGGTGGGCTTGCACCGGCTCTCCGCCGTTGCGCATCGCGTGGAGGATTTGATCGGGAGATTGCGCGACGGCGCGTTGCAACCCAACGCCCAGATCGTGGACCTGTTCCTCCAGTCGGTCGATGTCCTGAAACAGTTTCTCCATCGCCAGTGGACGAGCGACGCCGAGATGGCTGCGGCGGTCGATCCGCTGCTTGCGCGCATCGCCGAACTCGCGCCTGAAGAAGCGGCCGACGAAACACGTGACGCGCAGGCAGCGCCCGGAGCGGAAGCGCCCGCAGCCGGCCAGACCCTCCCGGCCTCATCCGTCCGGCCCGCTGCTGCGCAGGCACTGCCGCAGGCCAAGTCGGTCCGAATTTCGCTTGAATGGCTGGATCGAATGATGAACGCCGTCGGCGAACTCGTCATCAACCGCACGAGAATGCTGGGGCGCCTGACGGAGTTGTCGAAACTCGTCGAGGTGCTGCAGTTCTCGAAATCACGGCTCTCCGGGAAGGTCGCTGATTTTCAGGAGAAGCATGAATTCAGCCGCATCGCCTCGTCGCTCGTACCCGGCAGCCAGCCGCCGCAGATGGATACGTTCCGCGGGCACACGAAATCGCTCTCGCCCATCACTTCCAACGATCTGCTCGAGTTCAGCGAGCTCGAGATGGATCGCTACGACGACGTCAACATCCTGTCGCGGTCGCTGACCGAGATTTCGGCGGACGTCAGCGAGGTCCTCACCCAGCTCGAGGGCTTCATGGGCCGCGTCGATTCCGATATCGACGAGTTTACGAAGCTGGCGCACCACCTGCAGGATGAGATCACCGCCGCGCGCATGGTGCCGATCGGAAATCTCTATACGCGCCTTTCGCGCACGGTGCGCGACGCCGCCAAGGGTGCGGGAAAACCCGTCGAACTCTCCCTGGAAGGAGCGGACACCGAACTCGACAACAACATCGTCCAGCACATTTCCGATCCCCTGATTCATTTGGTTCGCAACGCCGTCGCGCATGGAATCGAAAGCGGCGAGGCGCGACGCCGCGCCGGTAAACCGGAAAAGGGCCGGATCGCCGTTCGCGCCTACCATCGCGGGAATCATATCTTCATCGAGGTGGAGGACGACGGAGGCGGAATCGATTACGAGGGCGTGCGCAAGAGCCTGGTCGAGTCCGCCGCGATGACGTCGGTCGCCGCCGCGGAATTGACGGAGCGCGAGCTGCGTGAATTCCTGTTCCGCCCGGGATTCTCTACCGCGGGTTCCACGTCGGAGCTCGCCGGAAGGGGCGTGGGCCTCGACGTGGTGCGCTCCAACGTTCACGCGCTCAACGGCGAAATCGAAGTTCGCTCGGAGACGGGCCGCGGCGCCTGCTTCACGGTGAAAGTGCCGCTGACGCTTATCATTTCCCAGGCGCTGTTTATCCGCTGCGGCACTTCGGTCTTTGCATTTCCGCTGGCGGTGGTCGAAGAAATCCGCCGCCTGCGTCCGGAGGAGATTGAGGACGTCGGCGGGAAACTTCTCACGCGCGTCCGCGACGTGGTTACGGAAGTAGTGCGGCTCGACCTGCAGCTGGCGCTGCCGCCTCTGGAACCGCTTAACGGCTACTTTCACATGGTGATCGTGAAGGTTGCGGGACGCCAGGTGGGGGTGGTGGTCGAGGAGGTGCTCGGCAAGGACGAAATCGTCATCAAGAATCTGGGCGATTACCTCCGCCGGGTAAAACTCTTTCCGGGCACGACCATCGCTTCCGACGGCAGCCTAATTCTGCTGATTGACCTGAACCGCCTGGTTGCCGCGGACACGGCGGAGCGCCACGCATTGCCTGCGTCTTCGCCGGCCGCGCGCGTCTTTGCACCGGGCGCCGAAGCGGTCGCCGCCGGCAGCATTCCCTCCGAGGCGGTAGACGCCATCGAAAACGACCGCGTGGTCGTCGTGGTGGACGATTCGATCAGCGTGCGAAAATTTGTCGGCCGGATGCTGGAGAAGGCGGGTTACCGGGTGAAACTCGCCTCCGATGGACTGGAAGCCTCCGAAGTGGTCGCGCAGGTTGGCTGCCACCTTGTGATTACGGACCTTGAGATGCCGCGGATGAACGGCTACGAACTGATGGCCCATCTTCGCCAGGACCCTGCGACGCGCCGGATTCCCGTGCTTGTGGTCACGTCCCGCGCGGGCGCGAAACATCGCGATCGCGCCATGAAGGAAGGCGCGTCGGCGTTCCTGACCAAGCCCGTGCAGGAAGATCAATTGATTGCGACTGTCGAGAGTTTGATCGGCTCGGAGACGCCGCAAGGCAGGCCGGCCATGGCCGTACCGCTGCGGCAGGATTGATGAGATGACGAAGGCGCCCGAAAAGAAAATCCGAGTGCTCGTGGTGGATGACTCCGCCTTCATGTGCAAGGTATTGCAGGAGATCATCAACTCGGACCCGCAGCTCGAGGTCGTGGGGCAAGGCCGCGACGGCCGCGACGGCGTCGCGCTCGCCGAATCGCTGCGGCCGGATGTGATCACCATGGACATCAACATGCCGCACGTGGACGGCTTGCAGGCGACCGAACTAATCATGACCCAGTATCCGCGGCCGATCGTGATCGTCAGCTCGGAATCGCGAGAAGGCGCCGCGAGCACGCTGAAGGCGCTCGAGCTGGGCGCAATCGATTTCGTTCCCAAGCCGTCGAGTGGCGTCGATCTGGATATGAAGACCGTGCGCGAAGAGCTCACGCGCAAACTCAAGCTCGCTGCGAAGGTTCGCGTTGTGCGGACAGCCACACGCTCGAAGCTGCCCTTGGCCCACGCGCCGGCGCAAGCCACGACGGACCTTGCCGCCGGCGCAGCCTTCGCTGCCCAAAATGGCGGAAAAATCCCGATGATCGTGGTGGCCGCCTCCACGGGCGGGCCGGCCGCGGTGACGCGTGTTGTGGCGGGGCTTCCGAAGGAGCTCCCGGCCGCACTTTTCCTCGTGCTGCACATGCCGGCGACGTTCACAAAGCAATTCACGATGCAGCTCGCGGAAATTAGTTCGATGGTGGTGAAGGAAGCGGAACAGAACGAGGCACCGCAAATGGGCACGATATACGTGTGCCCCGGGTCGCACCACTTGCGACTCTCCCTCGGCGGAAAAATCTCTCTCGATCCCGGCCCGCGCATCGAGGGCTATCGCCCGTGCGCCGACGTAGCTCTGGAAACCGTTGCGGCGTATGCGCGCGCGCTGACTGTGGCAGTCGTACTGACCGGAATGGGGAACGACGCGGCGAAGGGCGTGAAGGCCGTGAAGGCCGCCGGAGGATACGTCCTCGCGCAGGATGAGGCGAGTTCCGTGATTTTTGGCATGCCCGCGGAGGCAATCCAAACGGGCGTGGTGGACGAAGTTCTTCCGCTCGATAGCGTCAGCGCGGCAATCGAAAAGCGCATCGCAAAATTGTGCCGCCTCGCTCCGGTGGGCGTCCGATGAAATCCGCCTCCGAGCACGAGGGAAAATCGCGGCGAGGGCACCGCTGGGAAACGGTGATTCTTTTTATCGTGGCGAATCAGATGTTTGCGATCGCCGCCGACGCCGTGCAGGAAATCCGCAGCACGGACAGCCTGGCCGGCGCCGCCAATGAAATCGACCGGCCGGAGCTGCCAAAAGTGCGGCACACGATCGAGCGCAACCGCCGTACCTACTACGTGGTGAACGTCGGAGCGCATTTTGGATTGGAGGTTACGCGCCCGGCACTGGTCCTGATCCTCCGGCAACTGCGCGCGGCTCTTCTGGTCGACCGGATCGAGCGCATGGCGGAGATTCCGGCGGTCTATCCGCTTCCGCGGGCCTTTGCGGGCGAGGAGCGCCGCTGGTACCGCGGCCTGGCGTATCTGGACGACATGGTGATTCCCGTGGTCGAGCCAACAGGGTTTCTGAAACCCGAAGAGTTTCAGCGGCTCGATCGGGCGGCGAAAGCCGCGGAATCTCAGCGCGAGCTGCAAGGGGCCGCCCAAGCATGAGCGCGACGAAAAACGCGAGCCAGGTGTCGTTCGTCCTGCTCCAAGTCGGCCACAACCGATTCGCCCTCCCGGCGGGAATTGTAGCGGAGCTTGCGCCTCCGGTGCGGCTGCACGAATTCCCGCACACTTCGCAGCTCATTGTGGGGGTGATCGTGCGCCGCGGGCGAATCGTTCCCGTATATGACGCGAGCCTGGTGCTTGGCGGGAAGAGTTCTTCGGCGCAGCGGTTCTACCTGATCGCGCGGCGGCGAATCGGAAAGGCAAGCGAGCTCGCGGCGATCCCGGTGAACGGAGAGTGCGAGCTCGCGGCAGGCGAATTGCGGCCACCTGCTGCGGAGAGTCCCGCCTATATTGCCGGAACGCTGGCGCTCGCCGCGGAGTCGTTGGACGTCCTGAATCTGGAGGCGCTGGTGGCATCGAACGCCGCGGCATCGAGCGAGCCGGGGCGCGCGGAGGCGCAGCCATGAACGCGCCTGCCAATCTTCCGCGGATTCTCGTGATTGACAGCAACGTCTATTTCGCAAAACGGCTGGGCGACGCGCTGCAGCAGCAGGGATTCGAGGTGGTTCCCAGCACCCAGGCGGCCTACGCCCTCACCATGCTCGAATGGAATGCGCCGACGGCGATCGTCTGCGCCACCAATCTCCGCGAAATGGGCGCTTACGAGATGGCTCCGATTCTCCGCGCCGATCCGAAGACGGCAAGCATTCCGCTCATCGCCGTCGGGACAGGAGGCGATCAGGCGCTGCTGGAGTCGTATCGAGCCGGTTGTGATGACTACGTCGACCGCAGGCGCCCGCCCGCGGACATCGCGGCGCACATCCGAAGCTTTCTGGTCAGCCGGCAGGATGGTTTTCAGCCGACACAAATGCTTTCGACTGCGGAAACGGCCCTCAGCGGCAATCTCACGCATCTCGATCTTCCGGGCGTAATCCAGATGCTCGGGCAGGCTCATCAGACCGGCGCGCTGCACATCAACGCAGGCGACATCGACGGAATCATTTTCTTCGAGGGCGGCGAGATCTTTCACGCCGAATGCGGCCTGTTTTTTGGAGACGAGGCGGTCACGCAGATCGTGAAAACGTGCCAGAGCGCCACCGCCGGAGTCTACAAATTCGTTTACGGCGCCACTGCCGCGCAGCGGACCGTGCTGCGATCCGCCACCGACCTGCTCCTCGACGCCATGCGCGAGCTGGATGAAGACCGGCGCGAAGCCGAAGAGCACCCTGCAGACAAGGAGTCGTCATGAGCGACACCCAAACACTCACGGCTGCGCGAATTCCCACCGTCTATTTCATCGACGACAGTGCAACCATGCGCGAGGTGATTAAGATCGCCTTTCGCAAGGAGAACATTCACGTCGTCACGTGCCCCGACGCCGCGTCGGCGCTCGCGCAGTTCGGCGAAGAAGCGCCGGATGCCGTAATCACCGACGTCATCATGCCGGATAAGGACGGCTATGAGGTCTGCCAATTCATCAAGGAACACGAACAGTTCGGCCGGACACCTGTGATCCTGATGTCCGGCGTGGTGAATCGCGCTGTCGCCGAAAAGGCCATGGCGGTGAAGGCGGACGAGCTGATTCGCAAGCCGTTTCAGCCCCAGGACCTGATCTCCCGGGTCAAGAATCTGCTGAATCCGCAGCGGGGCAGTGCCGTCTCGGACGACGCTGCCGGAACGGATTCTGGTGACGCCCCGCGAGCCTCGTCACAGGCGCTGACCAGTTTGTTTTCCACCGGCCCGGCGTCGGCGGTGCCGACGAACCCCGGAGCTCCGCATGGGAGCAGCGCTCCGGTCGCCGTCGCCCCACCGCCCGCCCACGCGCCCGCCCCTGCGGCGCGCGCGCCGTCACCTGCAGTCGCAACCGGGCCCGCTTCAGCGGATGCGCAAAGGCTGCGAAACGAAGTTCGCCGGCTCGAATTCCTCGTCAAGAAGTTGCAGGCGGAACTCGAAGCCCAAAGGCAGTATTGCGCTTCGCTCGAAGCGCATTTGAACACGCTCCAGGAGACCGAATAGGCCGCGCCTGTCGCGCCGTGGTTTTCGGGCGCCAGCCTGGTGATTCGTTGACCGTGCAATCGGCGTGTGGGTTCGCTTGAACCGCATTACATCATGGTCGAACTTTTCGTTGCCTCCCTGAGTCGGGCAGTCTGCGTTTCGCCGGGCGCGTCGCGTCCCAGGCGCCCTCAATCGAGGCCTTTCGCATGCAAGAACTCGCGCGCCACTTCGGTCGCGTCGCGGCCCTGTCCGGCCACGGCATAGTTCATCTTCTGCATTTCGGCGTCAGAGAATTTTCCGGCGAGTTCCGCGATGGCGGCGCGCACGAGGGGATGGCGCTCGAGGGTATCCTCACGCACGATCGGCACGGCCTCATAGGGCGGGAAGTAGTGCTTGTCGTCGGCGAGAACCACCAAGTCGCGCGCGGCAAGTAATCCATCGGTCGAGTTTCCCGCGACAAGATCCACTTGCTTGTCAAGCAAGGCGCGATAGAGCAAACCGAGGTCGAGAATCCGCGGCGGCGCAGAGAACTTCAACCCGTACGTGCGCGCGAGGCCGGAATAGCCATCCGGGCGCTCCATGAACTCGTAGCCGAATCCGGCCCGCCATTCGGGCGTGTAGCGCGCAGCTTGCGACAGAGTCGCCAGTTGCAGGCGGCGCGCATCCTCTCCGCGCACGACGATTGCGAATGTGTTGTTGAATCCGAGCGAAGGCATCACGTCGAGCCCGAATCGCTTCTTGTATTCCAGCTGCACCTTGTGGAAGACGGCCGAGGGGTCGCTCTCGATGGGATCGTGCAGGATGGCGGTCAGCGCCGTCCCCGTGTATTCGATGTAGGCATCAATGCGTCCGGCGAGAAGGGCCTGCTGGCAGATATAGCTGCCCGCAAGGTAGAAGCGGCGCTCCACGCGCAGGTGAGTCCGCGCTTCCAGATGCTGCGCCAGTATTTCGCTCAGCAAGGCCTGCTCGGAAAAATTTTTCGAGCCGACGACAATCGTGTCGTTCCGCCGCACGCCACAACCGGCCTGCGCGGAGGCCAGCACTGCGAACGTCAACGCACAAGCCCAGGAAGTCATCTTCGCGCGAGGCATTTTCATCGCGAAGTCACCGCACGGGCCGCAGGCGGCGCTCGAGCACGCTCAGCAGAAGATCAGCCGCCAGCGCCAGCACGGCCGCGGGAATGGCGCCGGCGAGAATCAGTCGATTGTTCACCAGGTCGAGGCCGCGATAGATGAACTCGCCCAGGCCTCCCGCGCCGACCGCAGCGGCAACCGTGGCCACGCCGACGGTGAGCACCGTTGCGACGCGAATCCCCGCAAGCACGGTGGAGAGCGAAAGCGGGAGTTCCACGTGGAACAAAATCTGCCGCGGGGTCATGCCCATGCCGCGCGCGGCCTCGCGGACGGCTGGATCCACGCCCGTGATCCCCGCGGCAGTATTGCGGATAATGGGCAGCAGCGCGTAAAGCACAAGCGCGGTAATCGCGATGCGCTCGGCGCGTTCGCCGATCCAGGGCGCGGGCATCAGGAATCCGAGCAGCGCGAGGCTCGGGATCGTTTCGGCGACGTTTGCGCTGCCGAGGATCGGCTTGGAGAGCCACGGCCGCCGCGCCACGAGTATTCCCAAGGGGACGCCGATGGCGACGGCGATCAGCATGGTCGCGCCCACCAGCCACACGTGTTCGAGCGTCGCCCGGAAAATCTCTCCGGCGTGATGCGAGAAAAACGCGATTCCATTCATTGGTCCCTCTCAAAGTGTTCCAAGGCGCGCAACTGCGCGACGTATGCGGCGGCGACGGGTTCGCTTGAATTAAGAAAGTCCTTCGGCGAATAAATTCCCCTGAGCGCTCCCGATTCCATCAGTGCAATGCGAGTTCCGAGCATCAAGGCCTCGCTTGTGTCATGGGTGACGATGAGGATCGTTTTTCCGAGCCGTTTCTGCAGACCTAGGAACTCCCGGCGAATCTCCGTGCGAGTCAGCGGGTCGAGCGCCCCGAATGGCTCGTCCATCAGGAGAATCGAGGGATCGGCGGCCAGCGCTCGCGCGACGCCCACCCGCTGGCGCTGGCCGCCGGAAAGTTCGTGCGGGTAGCGACGCAAGAATTTGTCCGGGTCGAGACCCACAAGTTCGAGAAGCTCCTGCGAGCGCGCGCGAATACGCGGCGCGGGCCAGCTTTCCAGCCGCGGAACGAGGGAGATATTCTGCTCGACCGTGTAGTGAGGAAACAGCCCGGTTTCCTGAATCACGTATCCGATATGGCGGCGAAGCGCAATCGGGTCCCATTCGAGCGTCGAGCGGCCTTCGATGAGGACCTGGCCGTCGGTCGGCTCAAGCAGGCGATTGACGAGCTTGAGCGCCGTGGTTTTCCCCGCACCGCTGCGGCCGAGCAGAACCAGAGTCTCGCCGCGGCGTACCGTGACATTCAGGTCCTGCAGCAGAGCCTGCCCGCCGGGAAGCCGGTAACCCGCTTCACGAAACTCGATGATCGGTTTAACGTCGGGGCCGGCGCTGGTTTCGATGCTCATGCGGATGAAGCCCCTTCGAGGAATCGCCGGATATCGCGCAGCACGCGTGCCAGCATAGCCTGCGTCAGCTTGCCGGTGAACGTATTTTGCTGGCTTGGGTGGTAGGAGACGAACAGGCGCGGCAGAACGCTGCCGAGGTTGTAGCTCTCGCCGTGCCGGAACGGAAATGCCGCGACGCTTTGAATCTCGCCGCGCTCTTTGAGCAGGCCAAGATAGGCGCGCATAGCAATCCCGCCCAAAACCAGGATCGCGCGGGGATGCAGGAGGCTGAGTTCCGCCTCGAAGTACGGCCGGCAATTCGCAAGTTCCCGCGGCAGCGGCTTGTTTGCGGGCGGCGCGCAGCGTAGCGCAGCGGCGATGTAGGCGTTGCGGAGAGCAAGCCCGTCGCCGCGACGCGTCGAGGCCGGTTGATTGGCAAAGCCCGCGCGATGCAGAGCCGCGTACAGAAAATCACCCGAGCGGTCGCCCGAGAACATACGGCCCGTTCGGTTCGCGCCGTGCGCAGCGGGAGCGAGGCCCAAAATCAGCAATTCCGCGCGGTGATCGCCGAATCCCGGAACGGGCTTGCCCCAATACTCCCAATCGCGAAATGCGAAGCGCTTTTCGCGCGCAACCTTCTCACGATAGCGAACCAGGCGCGGGCAATTTCGGCAATGGACAATCTCCTCGTTCAAACGCTCGAGCGCGTTCAACAGGGCCTCGCTAGCGGGGGTGTTGGGAACAGCTGTTTATCGGCAATTGGACGAAAGTCGACGGCGGGACGCGATGAAGAGCACGCGCGGGCCACCACATCCCGCAGACTTCTGCGCCGGACTTGATCGGGCCGGTCCACCTGAAAGCCGAGAGTCCTCACTCCGACGCGAATTCGGAGTTTTACGTCCCGGCCAGAGTAACATCCGGGGAGCGCAGTGCAAGGCCGGGCGCGGGCTCGCTTGCAGCACCGTGCCAGGCTCGCAAGCTTTCAAAACGAGAAGTCCAACCAGGCTGAGACTTTGAAAATCGCATTGAGGTCGCCAGCCGCCACCGATGGCGCGGCGGGCGAAAGGCGACGTTCCTGTGCGAATGGTCTCGCAAAAGTCTTTCGAGAGGTCGCCGCCGGGCGATGCCATGGTGCGCGTGCGCCCCATCGGGTAAACTGAAGGTCAACGCCTGCCGCAGACTGGCTGCTCTGGACCGGCAGGCGCGTCCACCGATGGAAACGGGCTCACGCGAGAAGACGATCCTCCACCGAATTGTCGAGGCTCGCCGCGAATCGATCGCACACAGAAAACGTGTGCTGCCGGACGTAGCTCTGAAAATGGCGGCCGAGAAAAACGAGCTGCCTCGCAATTTCGCCGGAGCGCTCGCGCGGGACGGCTACAACGTGATCGCGGAGCTGAAGAAGGCTTCTCCATCGCGCGGCGTCCTGAGGGAGAACTACGCGCCCGCGGCGCTTGCTCCGTGCCTGGAAGCGGCCGGAGCCGCGGCGCTCTCTGTGCTGACGGAAGAGCAGTTCTTTTTGGGTTCGCTGGCGGATCTGAAATCGGCAAGGAAGGCGACCGGAATTCCCGTGCTGCGAAAGGATTTCATCGTTGATCCCTGGCAGGTGTGGGAAGCGCGCGCGGCGGGCGCTGATGCTTTTCTGCTGATCGTCGCGATTCTGGACGATCAAGCACTGCAGGAACTGCTGGACCTGGGCCGTTCGCTGAAGATGGAGCCACTCGTGGAGGTCCATTCGCGCGCGGAGGTGGAGTGCGCCGTCGCCGCCGGGGCGCGCATTATCGGCGTAAATAATCGCGACCTGCGGGATTTTAAGGTGCGGATCGAGACCTCGCTCGAGCTGGTCGAGGCGATTCCCGAGGAGTGTATCGCCGTGAGCGAGTCCGGCCTGCGCACGCACGAGGACCTTGCGCGACTGAGACGCGCGGGATTTGACGCGTTTCTGGTGGGCGAGCATCTCATGAAGGAAGCCGACCCCGCAGTACCGCTCCGGAATCTGATCGGCGCGGTGAGCGCGGGACATGCGCCGGCTTGATGGCGATGGCGAAAGTGCGAGTGAAAATCTGCGGGATCACGAACTGGAGGGACGCGAAAAGCGCCATCGCCGGCGGAGCGGACCTGCTGGGATTCAACTTCTATCCGGGCAGCCCGCGCTATGTTACTCCCGCGAAAGCCCGGCGGATCGTGCGGCGACTGCCGAAACGAGTCTCCGCCGTGGGAGTATTCGTGAACGAGCCGGAAGAAAAAGTGCTGAAGATCGCGCGCGCGGTGGGGCTCGACCAGCTGCAGCTGCACGGAGATGAATCCCCGGCCGCGGTTGCGCGGCTCGGGCGCTCGTTTCGAGTGATCAAGGCCGTGCGCGTACGAAAACCTTTTCGCGCCGCGCGGCTCGCTCCGTTCAAGCGCGCGAGCGCAATCCTTTTGGACGGCTTCGACCGGCGCGTGCGGGGCGGAACGGGCAAGACGTTTGACTGGGAAATCGCGCGCCGAGCCAAGCGGCATGGCCGGCTTTTTCTTGCGGGCGGCCTGACGCCTGAAAACGTCGCCGAGGCGATTCGCGCGGCGCAGCCCTACGCAGTCGATGTGTGCAGCGGAGTGGAAGCGAGGCCCGGTAAAAAGGATCCCGCGCGCATGAAGAGGCTGATGCAAGCGGTGAAGGAAACGCAGAGGACGGGAGAGCGATGAGTTACACCGCAAATGTGATCCGCGAGCGCGGGCGGTACGGCCCATACGGCGGGCGCTATGTGCCGGAGACGCTGATGGCACCTCTCGAGGAACTCGAGCGGGTCTACGCGGAAGCGCTCGCCGATCGCAATTTTCAATCCGAGCTCGATGGCCTGCTTCACAATTTTGCCGGGCGCCCGACGCCGCTTCAATTCGCTTCACGGCTGACGGAGCATTTGGGCGGTGGGCGCATCTATTTCAAACGGGAAGACCTACTCCACACCGGCGCGCACAAAATCAACAACTGCCTCGGGCAAGGCTTGCTCGCCGTGCGCATGGGCAAGAAGCGCGTGATCGCGGAAACGGGGGCGGGGCAGCACGGCGTTGCTACGGCCACGGTGGCCGCGCGGCTCGGACTTTCGTGCACCGTATACATGGGCACGGAGGATATGGAGCGGCAGCGATTGAACGCGAATCGCATGCGGCTGCTCGGCGCCGAGGTGATCGGCGTGGATACGGGCAGCAGAACTCTGAAGGACGCCATCAACGAGGCCATGCGAGACTGGGTGACGAACGTCCGCACCTCGCATTACCTGCTCGGCTCGGTGCTGGGAGCGCATCCCTATCCGCAGATCGTGCGCGATTTTCAGAAGGTGATCGGCGAAGAGGCTCGCGAACAGATTCTGCGCGCGGAAAAACGGCTGCCGGATCATCTGTTCGCCTGCGTCGGCGGCGGCTCGAATTCAATCGGACTCTTTCATGCCTTCCTCGGTGACGCCAAGGTGAAAATGGTCGGAGTGGAGGCAGGCGGCCGCGGTAAATCGCTCGGCGAGCACGCCGCGCGTCTTGCTGCCGCCGACGGATTCCTGGGAGCGCGGCCCGGCGTCCTGCAAGGCACCTACACGTTCGTACTGCAAACTTCCGACGGGCAGATTGCCACGACCCACTCCGTTTCTGCCGGCCTTGATTATCCGGCGGTCGGCCCCGAACACGCATGGCTTGCCGAGCAGGGCCGCGCGGAATATACGGCAGTGACGGACGCGGAGGCGATCGCAGCGGCGAAGACGCTGGCGCGAGTCGAGGGGATCATTCCGGCGCTCGAGTCCGCGCACGCTGTGGCGGAGCTGATCGGGCGTGCGCCGAAAATGAAGAACGATGAGCTCGTCATACTGAATGTTTCCGGCCGCGGCGATAAAGACATGGAAACCCTCTCGCGCTATGCCTGACGCGGCCATCCCCAAGCGAACCCTTCCCATGCAAGCGCCCGCCGGCAAGGCCGCCAGCCGCTTCGAAACGCGCATCGGGCGGAGTTTCCATCAGCTGGCCGCGGCGGGGGAACTGGGCCTTGTGGCTTACGTAACCGCGGGCGATCCAGCGCTTGACGTGACACGGAAGATCGTCTTGTCAGCCGCCGAAGCGGGAGCGGACGTGATCGAGCTCGGAGTGCCCTTCAGCGATCCCGTCGCCGATGGCCCGACGGTTCAGCGTGCAAGCGAGCGGGCCCTGCGCAGCGGAACGACGCTCGCCGGCGTGATCGCGCTTGTCCGGGCAATCCGCGCGCATTCGGAAGTGCCGCTGGTGATTTTCAGCTACTTCAATCCGATTCTGCAGATGGGCATCGACCAATTTGCGACGGCGGCCGCAGCAGCAGGCGCGGACGGAGTTCTGGCGACAGATTTGACCCCGGAAGAAGCAGGCGACTATCGCGCGGCGCTGCAGGCTAGCGGTCTCGACACAGTTTTTCTCGCCGCGCCGACCTCGACCGACGCGCGCCTGGCGCTGATTGCCGAGTACTCGACCGGCTTCCTCTACTTGATCTCGCGAACGGGCGTGACGGGCGCGCGCGAGTCGCTTCCCGAGGGGTTGCCGGAGTTGGCCCGGCGCGTGCGACGATTCACGAAGCTGCCGCTGGCCGTCGGCTTTGGGATTTCGGCGCCCGCGCATGTGTCCGTACTTGGCGGAATCGCAGATGCGGCGGTGGTCGGCTCGGCTCTCGTGGCCGAAATCGAGAAGGCAGCCAGTGCTGAAGACGCCGCTCGCGCCGTGGCGGAGCGGATCCGCATCCTCAAGCGGGCGGCACGCGAGGGGATCAGCCGGCGAAGCGCGGAGCCTCAAGAGAGGCGCGGCCGGACGTCTGAAGACTTGTAGTAAGGTAAGATTTTTCGCAAACACGTTTGGGAGATATCGGTCGATGGACAAGCGCGTCGCGAACGCCGAGGCGGTGATTGGCTGGGTCCACGACGGCGCCACCATCCTGATGGGCGGATTTGGGACCTGCGGAGTTGCCGAGAATCTGATCAACGCCCTGCGCCGCCAGGGCACGAAGAATCTGACGATTGCATCGAACAACCCCGGCACGGACGGCTTCGGCATCGGAGTCTTGCTCGAGAACCGGCAGGTGAAGAAGTTGATTGCGAGCTATGTGGGCAGCAACAAGTTTTTCGAGAAGCTCGCATTGAACAATGAAATCGAGATGGAGCTGAATCCACAGGGCACGCTCGCCGAGCGGATGCGCGCGGCGGGGGCGGGAATCCCTGCGTTTTTCACACCCACGGGCTACGGCACAATGGTCGCCGAGGGCAAGGAAGTTCGCGATTTCGACGGCCGGCCGCACATCCTGGTTCCGGCTTTGCGCGGAGACTTCGCATTCGTGAAGGCGTGGAAGGGCGATCGATGGGGAAACCTGACGTACCGCAAGACGGCCCGAAACTTCAATGCCGTCGTTGCGACCGCGGCCACTTCCGTGTTCGCTGAAGTCGAGGAAATCGTCGAGCTGGGCCAGTTGAATCCGGACCTCGTTCACACGCCCGGAATTTTCGTGGACGCAATCTTTCGGGGCACAAACTACGTGAAACCCCTTGAGCCCGGCCCGAAGAGAAAACGTCAGGAGGGATGATGCCGCCCGAAATGGACAAGCGCGAAATCATTGCGCGCCGCGTGGCGCAGGAATTGCGCGACGGATACTACGTGAATCTTGGAATCGGCATCCCGACACTGATTCCGAATTATCTCCCCCCGGGGGTCGATGTCATCATGCAGTCCGAGAACGGCATGCTGGGCATTGGGCCGTATCCCTACGAAGGCGAGGAGGACCCGGACCTGATCAACGCAGGGAAGGAGCCGATCACGGAAATTCCCGGCTGTTGCTATTTCTCTAGCTCCGATTCGTTTGCCATGATTCGCGGCGGGCACATCGACGTCAGCGTCCTCGGCGCCCTACAGGTGGACGAGAAGGGAACGCTCGCGAACTGGGCCGTGCCCGGAAAAATGCTGAAGGGGATGGGCGGGGCGATGGATCTGGTCGCCGGCGCGAAGCGCGTAATCATCGCGATGGAGCATGCGACCAAGGACGGCGGCCCCAAGATCATGAAGAAGTGCACGCTGCCGCTGACGGGCGTCGAGGTTGTGGATCTGATCGTCACCGAGCTCGCCGTGATCGAAGTCGCGCCGAAGGCGCTCGTGCTCCTGGAAACCGCGCCGGGTGTGACGCCGGAAGCGGTCCAAAAGCTGACGGAACCCACGCTGCAGCGGGCGCCCAATTTGAAAACGATGTCCGTCTAGCGTCGAAACTTGCTCGGGGGAGCGATGAGACTCTCGCGCGCCGCACAGGTGCGCGCCGGCCGTTACCTGCGATACCATCACAGCCAAGGAACTTCAAGGAGAGACAATGGAGCCGCGCTCGATCGTGGTCGTCAGTCTCCACAGCCCGAAAGAAAGACTGTGGGGGGAATTGATTGATGTATCCAGCGCGGGAGTCACATTGCGCGGCATCGATCTGGGGTCCTTTGACGATTTCGTGAGCCAAGTGGTGCACCCGGAAGGCGACCGCATCGGTTTGCCGACTCTCTTTTTCCCCATGCTGCGAATCGAGCGAATCGCACTCGACGAAGCGCGAGGCTCAATTCCCTCGCTCGCGGAAATGTTCGAAAAAAAGGTGGGCCGTTCGCTTGTGGACTATCTCGCGCAGTTTGCCTGATCGAGCGCTCGTGGAATCCGCAGGGCAGGGCCGGAAATGCCGATGAAGAACCGCATCTTGACGGTTCCAAACCAGCTGACATTTCTCCGCCTCGCCTTTCTGCCCTTTTTCATCATGGCGATCAAGTACGACCGCGACGCGCTGGCGCTCGGGATTCTCGTCGCCGGGGGTTTAAGCGACGCGCTCGACGGCCTGCTCGCACGCCAGTTGAATCAGAAGACTCCGCTCGGCGCCTACCTCGATCCGATCGCGGACAAGCTCCTGCTCTCATCGTCCTACGTGGTTCTCGCTCTCAAGGCCAAAATTACGTGGTGGCTGACGATTCTGGTTCTCGGCCGCGATGTTCTGCTCTTGACTGCTTGCGCCGTGATTCTGATCACCGTCGGCTACCGGCCGTTTCCGCCGAGCATTTGGGGGAAGGCGACCACGTTCTTCGAGATCCTGCTGATAATTCTTGTTCTGGTGCTGTCCGTGTGGAATAACCAGAGCCTATGGATCGTCCGGCAAGTCTGCGGCGACATCGTGGCGGCGTTTGTGGTTATTTCCGGACTGCACTACAGCGTCGTGGTGTCGCGGCAGTTACACGCCGGGCAGTAGGGAGGCGCGTTTTTTTTCGCTTCACACCCCGCGCGTGTTTTGCAGGAGCATCATAACGAAGCTGGCCGCGACGATGAGCGCCGCGCCCCAGCCGAGCGCGTACGCCCGCTTCCTCTCCTCGGGCGTGGCGGGTGCACGGTCCGCCATGATCTTGCCCAGGAGGAACCCCGTCGCGAGTCCGCCGCCATGCGCGTAATTGTCGATCCCCGGGAAAAGGAATCCCCATATCGCGATGTAGATCAGCCAGCGGATCAGATAACTGCGTAGCATTTGGGCGCCGGCGCTTTTCCGGCCCGTCGTCACGGCCAGCATGACGCCGATGAGTCCGAGCAGTGCCCCCGATCCGCCCACGCTGAAATTTCCGAACGCGCTGCTCAAAACGTACCCGCCGATGCCAGTGACGACATAGATGAAGAGATACCTCGCCGAACCGTACAACTCCTCGACCTGCGGACCGATGTCCATCAAAACCCACATATTGAACACAATGTGAAGCACGCTCCCGTGAAGGAATACAGCCATCACGAATCGCCACGGCTGTGCCAGGTTGTAAGGCAGTGGCAACGACGCGCCCAGCCGTTGCAGAACGTCGGCGGCGATGCCGCCGAAATTGAAGAGGCTGAAGAGGCCACCCCCTGCTGGCGGCGCAAATCCGCTCTCGCGCATGGTTGCCAGGAGGCTAACTACAAATACGAGGCAGCTGATGCTCAGGATTCCGTACGTGACCGGAGATGTTGCCGGCATCAGCCGGCCGAGGGACCGGCTGGCGGCGGCCATCGAGAACGTCACGCTCGCGCCGCACTGGTGGCATCGTGTGGCCGTCGCGCCGACGAGTGTGCCGCATGCGGGGCAGAGTTTCGGGCGCGGCGGTTCGCTCGAACCGCCAAAGAATCTGCTCATCTTTTCACCGGTCGAATCTTCTGCGCGGGCCTCGCGAGAGTTTCCACGGGGTTCCTTGCCAGAGTGTACGGGCGTTTCTATAATACCGAACTTGAGTTCAAACAAGTGAATCAGGATGCGGCGTGAGGACCTACCTGCGGCCTACAGTTTTCCCGAAGGAATCGACGCGAGCTTCGGGCCGCCATCGCGGCTTCTTCCCAAAATTGCTGCCGCTCGCCTGGGTGTTTTCGCTGCTCGCTGCCGCCGGCTGCTCCCATCGCACCTATACTGTTCCGCCTCCGGTTCAGCCCCCAACGGAGCAGCCCTCGCCGCCGTCGGGTCCGCCTCCGACTGTTGAGCGGCAGCCCGCGGTGCCAGGCGAGTATGTCGAAGAAGGAGTGGCGTCGTGGTACGGGGTTCCGTTCAACGGCCGGCGCACCTCCAACGGCGAAATATACGACATGCACCAGTTCACCGCTGCGCACCGCACGCTTCCATTTGGCGCGATCGTGCGGGTCACCAACCTCCGCAACGGAATGCAGACCGAGGTCCGCGTCAACGATCGCGGCCCGTTTGTCGCGAACCGGGTGATCGATCTCTCGCTCTCCGCCGCGCAGGCCATCGGCATGGTGGGAGCCGGCACGGCGCCCGTGCGGCTGGAGATCGTCGGCGGGCCGAATCCTCAGGCCGGTTTCTTTGGCGTCCAGGTGGGCGCGTTTCAGTCGCAGGACAACGCCGAGCGGCTCCGCGCGCAGCTCGCAATGCTCTATGCGCCGATCAGCATCGCAACCTTTGAGTCGCCGAACGGCCTTTTTTATCGCGTGCGCGTCGGGCGCGTGCCGACCGAAAGCGCCGCGCGCCAGCTCGCCGACCAGCTACAGTCCGCCGAGCAGTTGACCACATTCGTCGTCCGCCTCGACGACTGACGAATCATGAGAGCCGCATCTGACCGTCACCGGACCGCAGGGCGCGCAACTGCTCGCGCTCGTCTCGCGGGCGTCTGCACTGCCCTCACACTGCTCTGTGCAGCTCCGCTTGCGCGTACCGCGATCCTTCGAGCTCAAATTCAGTCTGGCCCGCTCACAACCTGGGAAGTGACAATCGTGCTTCCGCCGAAGCTCATGGCGAGCCATCCTGCAACACTCGCGGTCCTCGGCGTAGAAGGAAAGCTGGCATCGGGCGTCGCGGTTCACCTAGGCGACCGCCAGACGGTAACGACCGACGGCACGGGGCGCGCATCATTTGCGGTGCCTGCGACGGGGAGCTATCTGGTGGCGACGGCTTCGGGCGCGTCTGTCGCCGCGCTCGTCGACCCGGCAGTGGGGTTGAGCGAGCCACAGGCCGTCACTCTCCCGCCCGTCGTCTCCGTTCGCGACCGCTTTTGGATCTGCGGCGCAGGACTCTCCGGCGAAGCCGACGCAAACATCGTGAAAATCAACGGCGAGACCGCGCTGGTGCTCGCGGCATCGCTCGAATGTATCGTCGTCCTCCCGGGAACCAAGGCGGCCCCCGGTCCAGCCTCCATCTCGGTGGAAGCGCCGGGAGTGAAATGGAGCGCGACCACGACGATAGTGTCGCTGGAGTTCGAAGCCCCAAATCCGCTCCTCAAGCCGGGACAGAAGGGCCGGCTGGGAATCCGCGTGCGCGGCTCAAGCGACAAAATGAGAATCGTAGTGCGGAACGAGACACCGGGCGTGCTGCGGTTCCTAGGAAGCGACACTCTGGAGGTCGTCAGCGGAGGCGGCCCCGAGAATCTCGCCGGAATAAGCGTGCAGGCCGTTACCTCTGGCAACTTTTCGTTTCGCGCTCACCTGGTCCCAGCTCCGGATGCCGCAGGCGCCGGGAGGTATTTGTTGGCTGCGGCGACCCTCGCGCCGAAGGACGTGCGCCGAGAGCTTCTCGACATCGCCCGCCGGCTGAAGCGGCACCCTCGCGACACGCGATGGATGCAGGTGCGGCTGCAGCGGATCGCTACGCGAACGATGGCCGGAGATTTCCGCACGCTCGTTGACTCCGCCCGAGCAGACCTCTGATTCCCGCCGACCGCCGTGACGGTTCTGACCGAAGAAGTTGCGAATCGTTATTCGCTGGAAAGAGGCTCAAGCGCTTTCGGCTCGCCGTCCGGAAGCGCCCCCTGAGACATCTGTTCGAGGGAATTTCGTGCGCGGTTTAGCTTGCCATCCGCATCTTCGTAGCTCTGCTGCGCATGCCGAAGATGCGTGCCGAGCTTTTCATAGACATCGGCGAAAACCTCGATCTGCTTCTTGACTCCGGCGAGACCCGCGACCAAGTGCCGCGCATTTTCCTCGATCTTCTGGCCCTGCAAACTGACCGCGATGGCGCTCAGGTAGGCATAGAACGAGTTTGGTGAAACCGGGAGCACGCGCTTTCCGCGGCAATACTCATCGAGCTTTCCGTGTTTGGAATCCTCGGTCATCAGCAGCTCATAGAAGACCGCTTCGGAGGGCACGAACATGAGGGCGTATTCGAATGTTTGTTCATCGGGGAGAATGTATTTTTCGGCGATGGAGTCCGCATGCTTTCGGACCGCTACGGAAAACTCGCGGCGCGCGTCGTCGCCCTCATCCACCAGGCGCCGGTAAGCCTCAAGAGGGAATTTCGAATCGATGGGGAGAATGCGGTCCGCGGTTCGCACGATAGCGTCAACGACGGCGCCGGTCGAAGGAAAGCGATATTGCGTCGCATAGGCAGCCTGGGGAAGCGCGTCCGCGAGCAGGCGCTCGAGTGTGATTTCGCCCAGCGAACCGCGCGTCTTCGCGCCTCCGAGAACGGACTGAAGGGTCTGCGTGGCCTTCGAGAGATCCTGGCTGGACTGCTGCACTTCTCCGATTTTCTGGCTCATTTGGACCAGCATATCGGTGGACGATTGCAAATGCTTGGCGACTTCCCGCTGGGCCTCGCTGGCGAGCTGCCCCGTCGAGGCGACTCCGGTCTGCAACTCTTGGCGCACCTGACCAAGCTGTTGCGTGACGGATTGCATCAGGTGGTTGAGCTGGGCGGCAACGGTTTGGCCCTGCGCCGTGAGCGAGTTCTGGAGTTCCTGCCGTGCGGCGGAGAGTTGCGCCTCCGAGCGGCGGCCTGCCGCTCGCACCAGCAGCGCGACCACGAGTATCGCCACTAGGACGCCACCCGCAATCCATGCGATCAGAATCATCCCCGTTCCGCCCTTGCGTGATCTGAGAATCTGGCTCGAATTCCTGCCAGGAACACTCTAACGCGAACCGCGCCTGCGGAGAAGCCGTTCGACGATTGCAAACGAATTGCGGGCGGCGGCACAGCAGATTGCTGTGGTGCGCCTGCCGATTGCGTGCTGAAAGCCTGCAACGGTTTCGTTATACTGTGCATCCGAGGCGCGGTACCCAAGTGGGAAGGGAGAGGTCTGCAAAACCTTCATTCGTGGGTTCGATTCCCACCCGCGCCTCCATGTACGGCGCTTTATTTTCAGTGGATTAACGGGCCGATTCTTCCAGCCCACCGCCAACTTCGTCTCTGGCCCCGGCCCGCCCCTCGGCCTCGCTCCAAATCGATATGGGGTCGACCCTGCGGAGCCGAGGGACTGTTCCAGGGTCTCGATGGCATTCCAGTTCGGAAGGTGCGAACCCGGTAACCCGCAAAAAGGCCTTTGCGGGATTCTTAGTTAGTTCGCGGAACCGGCGACTTCTAGTCGGCGCTATCCACAAGACGCAAGTTCGTCCGGTTGAACTGCAGATCGTCCAGTCTTGGCTGGCCCTTCATCAAATAAAGCCCGCTGTCCGCGATCAGCATGACGTCTTTGAAGGAGCCACCGTCATCGGGACAAACCGCCAGCCCAAAGCTGACGGTAATCTTCGGGAGTTCTCCATCATTCTGCACTGTGTCGGCGACCCGGCTTGCCACATGCCGTGCGGCATCTGCGCCTGTTTCCGGCAGGATGATTGCGAATTCGTCGCCGCCGAAACGCGCGGGAACATCCATGCTGCGGCATTGCGCCCGCAAGACGTTTCCCACGCGACACAACGCGCGGCTGCCGGCCAAATGCCCGTAGGCGTCATTGATCCTTTTCAGTCCATCAAGATCGAATAGCACCAAAGAGAATGAGCGCCCGGTGCGCCCCGACCGCTTCAGTTCACACTGGAAAGCGTCGAGCAGCCGGCGATAGTTCGCCAGTCCCGTGAGCGGGTCGCTCGCCACGAGCCGCTGGACTGCTTCTTCAGCTTCCTTCCGCTCGGTCACGTCGAAGGCGGTGATGAGTCCGCCGCGCCTGCCCTCGACTTCGATGAAGCTGGAGGTCACGTCCAGCCACCGGGCCGCGCCGGCCTTGGTGATGATTTTGAGTTCGTATCGGCGCGGAACCGCCTCGCCCGGCACCTGTGTGAGGCCCATCTGAATGACCGACTCTCGAGAGTCAGGGTGAATGAGATCCCAGGAGCTCAGCTCCAGGAGTTCGCTCCGATCGTACCCGGTAATAATCTCCGCGGCGCGATTGGCGTACCGGCACTGGGTTCCCCGGTAGATGAAGATGGCCGAGGCAATCGATTCCGCGAGCGCACGAAACTTCTCTTCGCTTTCCCGCAACTGGTTGTGAGCGAGTTTCCTTTCCTCGCGGAGATACTTCTCTTCCAACGCCTTGCAGATCGCAATCGGCAGGCGGGCAACGCGATCCTTCAAGACATAGTCCGCAACGCCTCTCTTGAGGCAATCCACGACCACCGCATCGCCAAGCGCCCCGGTGACGAGGATCAAAGGAGTATCGCGGCGTAGCTCGCGCATCCGCGCGAGCGCATCCATTCCGGTCCATCCTTCGAGTTTGTAGTCGGCGAGGACGACGTCGTACGTCTCGCCGAGGAGTTTATCGACGAATTCACCCTCCGTCCGAACGACGTCTGCCACGACCTCCAGCCTGGCCCTCCGAAGCTCACGGATGCAGAACTCAAAATCCGAGGCGCTGTCTTCGAGCCAGAGCACGCGCAGCGGACGCTGGCGCAGAGCGCCTAATATGGGGCTGTCACCATTCATGCTACGCGCCCTCCAGGCACACCACCGGGGAATCTCGGGAAATGCGAGGCGAAGAAGTGACGCTCGGTCATCGGGAATTCCGCGCCGGCCATTGCGCCACCCCGCACCCCAGACTCCGTAAACTCGCTCATCGCCTAGAGTATAAGTTGCCGCCGGAGGGCCGGTGGGGCTGTATGATTCGACACACTGTTAATAGTTAGGATACATACACGAATTCGGCTGGATCGCTATAGCAAACAAACCGGAACTCAATCGTGAAGGACCACGTCCAGGAGGGAATTACGCACGCGCAATGCCGCGTCATCGTAGTCGATGAGCCCCATCTTCCTGAACTTGGTCATGAAGATATTCACACGGGACCGCGTCGTGCCAATCATCTCGGCGAGAGCCTCTTGACTGATCGCAGGTACGACTGTTTCGGGCCTGCCCTCTTTGCCAAAACGCGCGAGGAGCAAGAGCGCCCGAGCCAGCCGCTTCTCGGTGGAATTGAAAAGCTGATCCACCAAGTCTTCCTCGACTTTGAAAATATGCGAAATCAAGTAAGAAATGAAATGATCGGAGAACCTTTGATTGGTATGCAGCAAATGCACGATTTCCTTCTTCCCGAGTGTGAGAATCGAAGTAGGGGATATCGCAGTCGCGGTCGCATTGCGCAGACGCTGGCCTGTGATGCAGCCCTCGCCGAAGTAGTCACCGGCTCCGAGTAGGGCGACGATGGCTTCCTTGCCTTGTTTGGACACTACGGTGAGCTTTACGGCGCCAGCACGCACATGCATGGCGGAATCGGCGCGGTCACCCTGCGAGTAGATGGTTTCGTCCTTTTCGTAGCAGACAACCGCACCGGTCACATATTCCGGTGGGAGAAAGACACCGGGGTCATGGGCCAGCTTGCGAGCAGTTCCCCCCCAAAAAGTCGCCATGCTTGAGAAGCTAGCATCAAACCCGGCGTCCGCCGTCGATCCAGGCGGATTGCTCAGTCTTCCAAGCGTACCCTAGGGCCCTGGTTTCCAAAGCGATACCAGCACCCAAGTGGCAATGAATCCAGCGGGAAACGGGCCTGAAAGGGTGCGCGATCTCCCGTGCCGCCGGGCGGGCGACTTCCGGCAAGGGTTCAAAATGAGCGGGTTCGCGCCCGTGCGGCTTCGGCAGGACCCTGGGTCAGTGCCCCGCAGGAATCACAGATGATGCGTGCGGGCTGTTCGTTCGATCTAATGGAATACAAGCCGACCGGTCATGGATTTCAAATACGTCTGCCCGCGAATCGCTTCGCCGATGGCGAGGGAACCCGCTCCGCGGTCGTGGATTGCGGGCCCGCCGGGACGAGCGGCGCAGCTTGAAATTTCGGCTGTAGCTCGGGACTAACTACTTCCGCTGCCGTCATCAAGCGGCTCATCTTCGAAGCCTTATATCGCGGCGCTCTCGCGCCTGACGGGATCGTTCGTGGCTGCGCGACATCATCCGTAAACGGAAGCGAACTCTGAGCAACGTCTGGAACGAGATCCGACGCGCCCGCCTGTTCATACTCGGAATGCGATAGGTGCTCGCGCAACTTCGCGCAATTGATGTGTGCAGAATAGCAAAGCTTGGGGACCCATGTGGGATCTACGAGCAGGAAATACCGGGCACACGTACCTTCGACAGTCCCGCTGCGAAATCTCATGTCGCCAATCAGCAACATGAGTGACTCGAGTGACTCCCTGCCCTCCCGATCGAGCGCCCCCACGGTTCCGGAGAACGCAAAACGATCCAGCGGATGCTTGATGACCCTTTGGTCGTCCATTTTGGGAGTGATGCCGGGGCCGTTCAGGGGTCATCGGCCGCCGCGCCAAAGGAGTTGCGCTTCCCCGTAGAGCCTTTGGCCCCCCTTCCTGAAGGGCCAGGCTCACTCCTCATTGGGCGGATGGAGGACGCCTCGTCTGAAAATAGGGCCCCGGCGTCATGGGCGTTTCTAGGACACTTCCATTTTGATGTCAGTACCCTTCGGCACACCGTGCGGGTGTGAGAGGGCGGTGCCGGCTACATTGCCCGAGCGGGTGTTCGCGTCTGCGCCATCATTTCGCGCATGGCTTCAAGGGCGCCGGGCGCTCGCTTTTTCCGCCAGGCTTCGAGCTTCTTGACGTGCTTCTCGAGGTTCCCGTACTGGTGAGGATTCTTGCTTCGCGCCCTCATTGCCGGGACAAAGGCTCTTATGCGCTCCCAGACAAGCCACTGTTCGCCCGTATTTTCGAAGAAGAAGCTTTCGTCGATCAAGCCTCGGTTCACAATGCTTGCGGCCATCTCCCAGTAACTGATCACCATGCGCATGGAGGCGCTCTCTGGACTGCCCATTGGCGCGATCCTTTGGACATCTTCGGCCGAAGCCGGATGAAATTTAGAGAAGTACCATTCGCGCGCCTCGCGCATACGCGGTTCGCGCCTCATCTCATAGAGCCGCAACATCAGGTTTGCTTGATCGTGTGTCACCTTTCCCATGAATTCCTCCTTAGGAATTGTCGATTACGAAGCAGGCAACAAGTCATTGCCATAAATCACTGCGGCTGAGGTGGTGCAACGCCACCCTGCAGTTGAACCTGGTGCGTGTGGCTGAGCGCGATGCGCGACTCCTCGAAGCCCAGCTTGATTCGCCGCCGGAGCTCTCGGGCCACATCGTCCCTGCGGTTGAGGATCGTCCGGACCTGGAGCCGAAGGACCTCACCATCGAGGGATAAGGATTCCACGCCCAGCACGCGCGGGCCGTCCACGAGCGCGGACGACCAATCGGGGTCGTTGCGGAAATCCCCGGCGATCTTTTCGAGCGTCGCCAGCGCGCGCCCCACCATTTCGCCGGATGGCACCGTCACGTCGACGAACGCCTGCGACCAGTCGCGGTTCAGGTTCGCCACCTGACCGATCAAGGAATTGGGTATGGTGACAATCGCGCCGTTTGGGTTGCGCAGAACCGTGCGACGGAGCGTCAGATACTCCACGCGGCCCGTCTCGCCGTTCACCTGAATCAGGTCACCGACGACGTACTGATCCTCGAACACGATGAAAAAACCGTTGATCAGGTCCTTGACCAGGTTCTGCGCGCCAAACCCCAGCGCCAGGCTGCCCACTGCGGCGGCCGCCGCAAATGGCGTGATATCGAATCCGAATTCAGGAAGGGTCATGAGGACTGCGACAGCCACGATGATCGCCGCGCCGAGGCTGTAAAGCAGCCCGGCCATGGTCCGCGTCTGCTGCTCCCGCATCTGCGCGACGCGCGTCGGCCCCTTCGAAATCTGGACCAGGCGCGCCGTCAGGGCCTTCAAGATCCGCGTCAGGACAATCGCGATCGCGATGATCACGAGAATGCGCGCGCCCCGCGTCCCGGCTATCTCCGCCCAGCGTGTCAGCGATTCGGTCATGGAATTCAAGGCGCGGAATTATACCATTCGCGCGGCGCTTCGCCCTTGGGCAGACGGGCACCCCCGACGCGCCATCACCAGGATCAGGGGATCACTTTGCTACGCTCCACGCGGTCATGTAAGATCGATGCACCGTGCAATCACGCGCCCGTAGCTCAGATGGATAGAGCGTGTGCCTCCGGAGCACAAGGTCGGGGGTTCGAACCCCTCCGGGCGCGCCACTTTCTTGTGGAGTTTGTTCTCAACGACTTGCGAGGCATTCAGAGGTTCGCCTCGTCGTCCGACTTTGCTCGCAGCACAATCGGCTCGAATCTTGGGAATTTCCAATCACGCGATCGGGACGCTAAACAGTAAGCGATCAAGATTTCCCGGCACGATTCTGGAACCAGCGAGGTGTTTCCCCGAGGCTGCGAATCTCCTCCACCTGTTCGAACGGCCAGCTTGACCAATTGAAGTAGTACCAGCCGCTTCATTGCTAGGTAGCGTCGGCGCTGTGGCCTACTGGACGTGAGGCCACGTCCGGCAGGCTGCCGTTTCGGCAGCTATCTTCGGCGAAGGGGCAAATATGCGAAAAACGACACTGGTCAGCGCGATCCTGATTCTGGGTGTTTCGATTTCTTGGACCTTGGGGGCGGAACCGGCTGCGGCACAAGGGCCCGCGGGCGCGGGTGCTTCCGTTGCCGCGCAGGAAAGCTCGCACTCCCTCAATCCGATCAAGTGGGTCAAGAAAGATTCCAAGAATTCCGCCGGCACGCTCGACAGCAGAAACGAGGCAGAGAAAAAGCTCACTCCCGGCCTACAAGCCAAGGGCGTGTTGGCTGCTAACATGACTGCTATCGACGCCTGCGCCCAATTCACGGCATTGGATGGATGCCTTGCCACCCTTCACGCCAGCCACAACCTCGGATTGGATTTCAGTTGTTTGCGCGCGAATGTGACAGGTGTACACACGAGTCTGGATATGTCCCGCTGCAAGGTGGCTGATGGTGACAAGCCTCAGGGCTTGAACAAGGCCATCCGTCAGCTGAAGCCTGATGCCAACGTCAAGCAAGCCACTAAGGAAGCAGAGCAGCAGGCCAAGGACGACTTGAAGGGCATCGGCGGATAGTTTGAGACTCGAGAACTATCAATTCAGTTCGTTGCTTGGGCGCGCTACGCCTCTGTTCTGATTTCAGTAGATGCGAGCGTCCCTCCGGCTCAGCGACGGCTCGATTTGAGAGGGGTATCCCCGGCGGCGCTTGGGGCGGAACTACTCGATTCCTTCGCGTCGGCAAGCTCCGAACGATTGCGGCCTTTTTCCTTCGCTCGATATAGGGCCTGATCGGCAAGATGCAAAAGCACCTGTGGGTCCGAGCTGTGGACATCGGTGGTGACCACGGCGCCGAGGCTCGCTGTAACGCGCACCTCTCCCGCTTGCGTCGTTACCGGCTGCGATTCAATCACGGCGCGGATTCGTTCGGCGAGCGTGAGCGTTCCCGGCGGATCGGCGGACGGCGCGATGATCAGGAACTCCTCGCCGCCGTACCGTCCGACCGAATCGTACGGGCGCACGCACTCCTTCATGCGCCGCGCCACGGCCTGGAGCACTTCGTCCCCGCAGAGATGGCCGTAAGTGTCGTTGATGTTTTTGAAGTGATCGATATCGGCCAGAATGACGCCGATCGGGCGGTGCTCCCGGGCCTGACGCAACAATTCGTTTCGCAGCGCGTCCATCACCGTGGCGCGGTTGGAAATGCCGGTCAGCACATCGTGGGTCGCGCGGAAGCGAAGCTCCTCCCGTGTGGCAATCAGGTCGTCCTGCAGGCTGAGGATGCGCTCTCCCACGTGCAGCCGGGCGCGCAGTTCTTTAGAGTCGAAGGGTTTTGTCAGATAGTCGTCGGCGCCGAATTCAAGGCCTTGAAGAAGGTCCTGCTTGTCGGTGCGCGCCGTCAACAAGAGCAGATAGAGATACGGGCGATTCTTGCGTTCGCGAATGCGCTGGCAGACCTGAACTCCTTCCATCCCGGGCATCATCCAGTCCAGCACCGCCAGCCTCGGTGTATCCTCACTTTCGAGGACTCTCAGAGCCGCCGTCCCGTCCGTTACAACCGCCACGTCGTAGCCCCACTTCACCAGGAAGCTCTTTAGGAGGTGGCAGGAGACGGGATCATCCTCGGCTATTAGAACCCGCTTTTTCGGTTTCTCCTGATCGTTCATCTTCGTTTCTCATCGGCGAGCGGTGGCGGGCACGTCTGTTGCAGGGCGATTCGGATCGGCCAAAAGGTGTCGTCACCGCTCGCGAAGAGCTTCCAATTCATAGAATAGGCGCGCAATTTCCTTCTGGAGAACTGTGAAACTCTCTTCCGCGTTCTTCAAGTCCTCGGAGCGTGCCAGCCTTTCCAGCTCCAAGGCCGCCTGGGAAACTGCGACTGCGCCCAAATTGGCGGACGATCCCTTCAGACTGTGAGCACTGTGCACTAACGCCTTTGCATCGGCGGCGTCAAGGGCGCGGCGCATATCTGCCGTTGCGCCCGGACATTCGGCCTTGAACACCTCAACAAGTTCGTCAAAGAGTTCGCGGTCGCCTCCCAGCCGCTCCATCGCACCCGCCAGGTCAATCGCTTGGCCATCCCGGCCCGCCGACCGCTCCAACCGGAGCTCGCGGGCCACCTTTCGAGCTCCGACCCTTTCGAGAGTGGCAATCAACTCTTCGGTGCGAATTGGCTTGGTCAGGTAATCGTCCATTCCTGCGGCGTAGCACCGTTCATCATCGCCCTTCATTGCGTGCGCGGTCATGGCGATAATCGCAATGCGTTCGCCGCTCGTTTTCTCTTTCGCGCGGATCGCCCGGGTAGCTTCCCAACCGTTCATTTCCGGCATTTGGATGTCCATTAAGATCGCGTCGTGAGGACCTTTTTCCAGGGCCTCGAGCGCCTTTTTGCCGTTGGCCGCCACCGTCACGGTGTGCCCCAATCTCTCGAGCAATCGAAGGGCGACGAGTTGGTTGACGGCGTTGTCCTCCGCGAGCAGCACGCGGAGCCGGTGTTGATTTTCCCGCAGCGTATGGCGCGTGACGAGGGCGGGTTTGGCGTCGCTCTTCGCGCGCGTTCCCAGAGCAGTCAGAATCGCGTCCATGAGCTCCGCCTGCCGCACGGGCTTCGTGAGATAGGCGGCCACGCCAAGCTCGCGGCATCGCATGGCGTCTCCTCGTTGTCCTGCCGAACTCAGCATCATGATCGTTGCCGCCCGGAAACTGGGGTGACGCTTGATGTACTCAGCCAGGGCGAATCCGTCCATTTCCGGCATCTGCGCGTCCAGCAAAATCAGGGGAAACGACCTGCCGATGCCCTTGGCTTCCGTCAACGTGATCATGGCCTTGGCGCCGCTCTCGGCGACCGTAGGTACCATGCGCCAGCTTTGCAGCATTTTGACCAGAATCTGCCGATTCGTCGCATTGTCGTCCACCACCAGCACGCGCATGTCGCACAGGGTCGACGGATCTCGCGGTACAATCGTCCTGGTTGCCGCCTTCTGTACCTTGAAGTTTGCGGTGAAGTGAAATCGACTTCCCTCGCCGAGCACGCTCTCGACCCATATCCGCCCACCCATTAGTCCGACCAGACGGGATGAAATCGTCAGCCCCAGCCCGGTGCCGCCGTACCTGCGCGTCATCGATCCGTCGGCCTGTTTGAACGCTTCGAAGATCGCGGATTGATTTTCCACCGAAATGCCAATCCCGGTGTCCTTCACCGTGAAGCGCAGTTGAAGGTCGTCCTGAACGTGGCTGACCAACTGCACGGAGAGAACCACTTCGCCCTGCTCTGTAAATTTTATAGCGTTGCCCACCAGGTTCAGGATGATCTGCCTCAAGCGGCCGGGATCTCCGATGATCGAATCCGGGACATTCGGTTCGATCTCAAAGGCGAGCTCCAGTCCCTTCTGATGTGCACGAAGGCTTAGGGTCCTCATCGTGTCGCCTAGACAGTCACCGAGGTTGAAGTTGATCGCGTCGATGTCCAGCTTTCCGGCCTCGATTTTGGAGTAGTCCAGGATGTCGTTGATCAGGGAGAGCAGCGAATCCGCAGAAACCTTTGCCAAGTTCAAGTATTCGCGCTGCTCCGAGTCCAGCTCGGTATCGAGCACCAGCTCCGTCATCCCCATGATTCCGTTCATCGGGGTGCGGATTTCATGGCTCATGTTCGCGAGGAACTCGCTCTTGGCCCGGTTGGCGGCCTCGGCCTCTTCCTTGGTCCGCTGCAGATCTGCCTCGGCTTTCTTTCGATTCGTTACGTCAATATTGACGCCGATGATCCGAGCGACTTTCCCCAGTTCATCCAGAACAACGCCCTCGGCCGCTGAAAGATGCCTGATGGCGCCATCCGGCCGAACGATGCGGAAATCCACCGCCGCCCGGCCCTTCTCCGCCATCACCTTTTGCAAAGCACCTTCGGCCGCCGGAAGGTCGTCGGGGTAAACCGCTCGACTCCACTGCTTATAAGGCGACTCGCTCGAGAGCGAGAAGCCGTAAATCTCGACCATCGTGTCGTCCCAGGTCATCGTGCTGTTCGCCACATCCCACTCCCACACACCCACCGCCGCCACGGAAGTAGCGAGAGACAGGCGCTCGGTCAGCAACAAGAGCTTGGACTCAGACTCCTTGCGTTTGGTGATGTCGTGGGCGATGCCCAGGTAACCGACAATAGTTCCCGCGGCATTCTGAACCGCATTGACCGCGACGCTTACAATCAGATGTTTACCGTCCTTCCGGACGTAGGTCCACTCTCGCTCTTCGGGCTCGCCGTGGCGGGCAAGCTCGACAAACACGTCAAAGCCCTGTATCGGGCGCCCGAACTGTTCGCTCAACTCGCGACCGCGAGCTTCGATTTCCGACGCCAAGTGAAAAACCGCAGGGGTCTGTTTCCCTATCATCTCACTCGCCGTATAACCCAGCATCCGTTCCGCGCCGGAATTGAAGACAGTGATCAATCCGTTCGGATCGCTCGCAATGATCGCATTCAGTTTGGAGGCGTTCAGAAGTGATCGAAGCGTGGCATTGGCTTCACGAAGTTCCGCCAACTCGAGGCTGGCAGCCGCCCCGACCTGAGCATCGGTGGATGGTTTCTTTCCCCCGGTATTCATCTTTTAACGTTACTACACTAGGGATAGCCGCCGGGCAGCGGCTGCCAGGGTAGGTTGTGCAACGAAGCAATACTGGGGCGCACTCGTGGTTGGACGAACCCGGTAGCGGCGTCGCAGTAGGGTCGGCGATGCGAAAACTGCCAAGAAGCTCGGCTGGGAATGGCATTCAGCGTCCCGCATCGATCGTGTCGCCGCGGGCTGCGATTCCGACCGCTCGGCCGAGTAAGTGGAACGATCTCAACCAATCACCTCCTACACAGACTGCTGTTGAAGGCGCCTGAAGACCAGGAGTTTTGCCGTGAAAACCTGCACTTCGTCGCCGTCTTGATTGAGGGTTGCGCTTCGCACGATCACGATGCCCTGGTTCGGCTTGGAGCGCGAGGGGCGTATTTCCAGGACTTCGCTTTCCACTCGCAGTGTATCGCCCGCCCGCGTGGGCTGCGGCCAGGTAATCTCGCCCCCGAATCCGACCAGCCCGCCGGCGAGCTTTAGCGGCCCGGTGACAGTAAGCCGCATCGTTGCGGCCGCGGTCAACCAGCCGCTGGCCGCGAGCCCGTGGAAGACACTTTTTTGAGCCGCGGATTCGTCCAGATGGAAGGGTTGCGGGTCGAATTCCGCCGCAAACGCTTTCATCCTGTCCTCGTTCATCCGGTAACTGCCAGTGGTGAAGCGCTGGCCAACGCGCAGGTCCTCCAGATACAAGGCTTCGGGCGCTTCGGATGTCGGCTGCATTTTCACTCCTTGATAATTGACGCTTGTGCGCTTCGCCGCGCTCAATCCCTAGTTTCCCAGCGCGCTGTGGACGAGTGTTTCGAGTTTTTGATCCAGGCCCTTGGCCACCTTGTCCACTTGAAGCGAATGGAATCTTCCAAAGAGACTGGAAGGGAGATCATAGTCGACGTGGGTAAAGTTGTCGTCGCCCGCGTAAACGTAGATTCTCAGTGGCGCATATTCTCCAGCGCGAACATCTTCCTGAGTCATTTGGAGAGCGATCAGGGGATTGCCGATTTCATACTGGCGAGCCGACGATTTCCTCCCTTTCAATGCCAGGAGCTTGCCGTGGTCCCGCACTGAGAAAATCATCAGGCCGCTACTCCCCTCCATCGCGCGGACCTTCGATTCCGCTTCCGCGGCGCTCGGTGGCGCGGTCCCGAGCGCACGATTGATATCGGAATCGAACCGACCCAGCTGTTTTTCAAGGGCCGTCGTTACGTCGTCAAACGGTTTTGGCGACTTGAAATCGACGTGCGTGACTGAAGTCGAGCTGATTGCGGGTGTGAGAGGGAGTTCAGCTGAGCCGGAAATCGGAATGGCGGCCAGGCCGAGAACTGCCACACCCAAAACATATCTGAGGCCAACAGATTGTCCGAGCATGTGAGCGCCTCCTTCGGGCGCGGTCGGTCTCTAAGAGATGCTCCGAACAACGAAAGGTCGCAATCCGCTCTTCGCCTACCGCGAGGCTATTTTCGATGAACGCTTAGAACTCGCGGGGGCGGCTCGGTGGCGTAGAGTTGCTCGACAAGTTCCGCGCGGCGATCGAGAACTGCGCGCTGATTAAACGAACCCTTGTCCGTAATTTCACCGGCATCGAGCGACGGAGGTTCTTCCAAGATCATCGCGCGAGCCACGCGGGTCGAGCTGCCCGTGGACTCCCTTGAAAAGCTGTTCAGCAGCGACTGAAATCTCGCGCGCACGGCGGGACTCCCCAAAACCTCCGCTGTCTGAGAGCCCGCCTGCAGTTCCGGGCACAAAGAGCGGCAGGCGTCCACGTCCGGAATTATCAGCCCCGCCACAAAATCGCGGTCGAGGCCGGCCATCACGACGTCGCGGACGAAAGGCGCAAAGTGGGCAATCATCCGGGCGCGCAGCGGGCCGACGCTGACCCACGTTCCATTGGCCAGTTTGAAGTCTTCGGTCAGGCGGCCATCGAAAAGCAGGCCTTTGTTGACGTCGTTCGGGTCGATGAACCGCACCGCGTCTCCAAACGAGTAGAATCCTCCCTCATCGAACACTTTCTTCGTCAATTCCGGCTGGCGCCAATAGCCCGGCGTGACGTTGGGCCCGCGGACC
Organism: Candidatus Acidiferrales bacterium; assembly: GCA_035279445.1. Taxonomy (GTDB): domain Bacteria; phylum Acidobacteriota; class Terriglobia; order Acidiferrales; family UBA7541; genus Palsa-295. The sequence continues at coordinate 58,801 of DATEHV010000028.1, forward strand.
CGCGCCTCCAGCTTGCCGTCGCGGGGGACAAGCTTCAATTCGACACCCGGCACCGGAATGCCGATCGTGCCTGCGCGGTCCGTCTCCCACGTAGTCTGCATTGCCATGGGAGACGTTTCCGTCGAGCCGAGGCCGGTTGCCATGATGATGCGTTCGCCGCAGGTCTCGAGCGCAAGTTCGCGGTAGGCGTCCCACACCGGCTGGGAAAGACCCGCCCCCGCGTAAAACATCAGGCCGAGGCGGCGAAAGAAATTCTCGCGGAGCTCATGGTCTGCGCGCAGAAACGGCAGCAGATCTTCGTAGCCTTTGGGAACATTGAAATAGACCGTCGTCGAAATCTCGCGCAGGTTGCGTACGGTCTTTTCAATCGAGCCGGGACCGGGTTTGCCGTCGTCGATGTAGAAAGTGCCGCCGTTATAGAGGGAGATCCCGACGTCGTGATTTCCGCCAAAGGTGTGGTTCCAGGGGAGCCAGTCCACGATCACCGGCGGGTCGTCTTCGAGAAATCCGAAAATCTGCGCGATCATCTGCTGGTTGCTGCAAAGCATCCGGTGCGTGTTGACCACGCCCTTGGGCATGGCGGTCGACCCAGAGGTGAATAGGAACTTCGCCACGCCGTCCGGGTGAATTCCTTGGTGAGCCGCCTCGACCGCGGGCGTGGGGTTCGTTTCCAAAAGATCCGCGAACGAGCTGGCCTTGCGGCGATCCGGAGGGGCGGTAGTGGCGACAATCTCCACATGGTCGCCGACAACTGCTTCGATGGCGGGCGCATAGCGAGCTCCATCGGAAACAAAGACGAGGCCCGGAGTGAGGATGTTGAGGGTATGCCGAAGCTTGCCGAAATCTCTCGAAACCAGCGAATAAGGAGGTGAAAGCGGCGCTATGGGAACACCGACATGCTGGCCCGCGAGCGTCAGGAGATAATGTTCGAGGTCGTTTTCTGAGAGGATGGCCACCGGCCGATCCGCCGAGAGCCTCCGGTCAAGCAGACCCTGGCCGATGCTTTGCACCGATGCCCATACTTGCGCGTAGGTGAGTTGGCGCCACCTACCGTCGGCGCCGCGCTTCCCGATGCAGACGCGGTCCGGAGAAACCTTCGCCCAGTGAACCAGCCGGTCCGTGAGAACTTTGGGATACGCCCGAAGCGCTTCCTCCGGCTTGATCAAGAATGCGCCGCCACCCAGCGATTGCAGGGACGCTCCGGAGGTGCGCATGCGAACCCGGCGTACGCCTTCTTCGGTTGCAGTGTGCCCCGCTCGAGATCTCCAAAATTTCATCAGAGGCGGATATTTTCCCACAGTTTGTTCAGGCGCTCCATGTCGGCCATCGCCGGAACATCTCCTGCGGTGGTTACGATCGCGGGCTTCGGGGCGGACCGCATGCTGTGGAGGGCCTCTTCGAACACGGCTTCGCCCGCTTCTCCCGGTTCGAACGCTCCGACGGGCAGCGCGACACCCCGCACCGCGCCTGGCGCAGCCCGATCCGCATGCATCCCCTCCAGCGGTGTGCTAACGACGCACTCCCAGGGTTGGCCGAGGATCAACTCGCGATTTGCGGCCACCGAGCGCGCGCACGTCAGGAGAAGCACGGGAAGCGCTTGATAAAACCGGATGATGTTTATCGTTGTAGCGAGCCGCGCGGCCCAGTCCGCGGCGTCCTCGACCGAGAGCGTCGGAAAGACATCTTCGCGGAGCAAGATTGCATCGGCTCCCGCTTCCACGAACGCCTTGGCGATACCGGAGATCACGGCGGCGCCTAAATCCATCGCGGCGGGCGGAATCTCGCGATAGGGCGGAACATCCGAGCCGCTTGCCGTATGGGTGAGTAGCGCTCCAAGGGTGAACGGGCCGGTCACACCCGCCATCAACACGCAATCGTCGCGAACAAGAGCCTTGAGCCGCCTAATCACCTCGACGGCAACCGCGACCCGGCTATCCCGCAACGGCTCGCCGGGCGGGACTCCCTCGGGCATTTCGCCCCCGCCCGCATGTTTCGGCAAGTGGAGTGATGCTGACTGCCCGGCGGCGTCCCACTCCACAACCGCGCCGAGCGTTTCCGCCTCGAGAAAAGGATCGAAGTAACAAGTGATCCCGTCCGCTCGCAGGCGGCCGCGAATCTGTCTCAGCGCGTTCGAGATCTTCGTGGGATTCGAAAGGAAGGCGCGGAGAGGAATGTTTTCCACGCGCGCTCCGTGGGAAAACACGATGGGCAGGAAGAGCGGTCGCGGCGGCGCGATCCCTTGCAATAGGCCCTGGATAATCTGCAGTGGATTCACGCGCTCCGGCATCGCAAACTACCGGACGACGGGTCCGAGCGGCTTGGCGTCCGGCCAGGAGCCGTACCACTGCAGGATTTCCTTCGGCGGACTTTTCTTGCTCCATTCTTTCTGAAACGCGTCGAACGATTTCCCTCGCGTCAGGCGCGCCCGTCGCTCCTCGTCACGAAGCTGTTTCGTCTTTTCGGCGTCGAGCTTGCGGCGTTCGGCGTCATAGGCCACGCGGTAGATATTTTGAGCTGTCCAATCCGAGATGATCTGTTTGCGAAGATCTTCCAGGACGTCGGCCGGCTCGCGTTCAAGCGGATCGCCGTATCCCGGCCCGCCGCCGCTGAATCCGAAGAGCAGGTCGCCTTCTTCGTAAACCTTGGGAGTTCGCGCGACGAGCTCGTAGGTCCAGTTTCCATGAATTGTTGTGTGCTCGAGAATGTCGCGATTATCCAGTGAAAGCTGCGGATTCCCCTCGCGCATCTGTTTCAGCAAGTCGGTCTTGCGAATGCTGATACCCGGAATCGGCGAGGACGCGTAGCCTCCGAACATCGGCTGGCCGAGCGGCACTTTGCTGCCGTTGCCCATGCACATGGACACCACTTCCGGCACCTTGTGTATCATCCAGTTCTGCACGCCGCCCGATCCGCCTCGATGAAGCCCCGGGCCGGAAGAGTCTTTCCAGTGTTGCGAGAGCGTGACCGTTACCGGCAGTTCACTTTCGACCTGCTCGGAATCCGGCGCGCGGCCGAACGCGCACCAGGCGAAGCCGTAGGAATCCATTCCATCCGTCGCGGCACGCCCGCCCTGGCCCATGGTGTTCAGCGCGAACGACAGAACGTCCGAATAGGCGAGTTTCCACTGCGATAGTCCCGCGCAAATCTGCGACGTATGCTGGCTTCCCGGAGGCGCGGCCACCTGTTGCCAGAGCGCCGCGTTGGAAAAAATCATCTTCGCGAAACTGTTCTGCGTGGCGCAGCGAGCCTGCATCCCGATGTACACGCAGCAGCTCGTGGCCGCCATCTTGTCCGGATAGACGATGCTGCCCTCCGGGAAAACGAAATCGAGCGGCGCAAACGTGGAGCTGCAGATGGGCAGGTCGTGGAACATGTATTCGTACATGAAGTTCGCGATGTGGCCGACAACGGCCTGCGGATGCACGTTGTAGGACGAAGGATTCTCCGGCGACGTCCCGTGGAAGTCGAAAACGATTCCGCCGCCCTTCTTTGTGAGCGTCAGGTAGCAGGAGCGCACCAAAGCCGGCGTCATTCCGATGGCGTCGTTGAAGACCACCGCGCGGAATTTGCCGTCGGGAAGCTCGCGAACCTTCTTTCGCGCGCCCGCTTCCGCCGTGTCGGACATCTTGCGCAGCAGGCCGGTGACAAAATCCGGGCCGCGCTTTTCCGCAAGCTCCAGAATCCGCACGCGGACTCGGTCGGCGGTGGTGCAGCGCGCGCGCAGGTCGGAAATGAACATCGCCGGCGCACGCATCCCGTAAGCTGAATACATTTCCAGGAAATCGTTCCGGATTTCGAAATTCTCCGCAATCTTGATGGGCGGGAGATTGAGCCCCTCTTCGAATCGCGATTTCGCGCTCACGGGCATTCCGCCCGGCTCGATCGCTCCGGTTTCCGTGGTGTGCAAAGCCGCCGAAGACCAGGCCAACAGCTTTCCTTTGTGGAATATCGGCATCAGCGCGACCTGGTCGGGATTGTGAATGCCGCCATAAAGCGCGTCGTTCGTGTACCAGATATCTCCATCGTGAATTCCCGGGTTGTCCCGGTAATACTTCAAAATAAACTTGATGATGATCGGCTGGATGATTGCATGCAGATAGGTGCCGCACGCGGCGTTGATCAGGTCACCGTTTGCCGTAAAGATCGCCACCATCGAATCACCCGAGACCCCAAAATAACTTCGCGACGACCGGACGAATACCTCCATGGCCTCGTCGAGAATGTCGTTCGTGATCTGCACGCCGATTTCGTAGTCGCCCTGGCGCACGCCCGCAGCGCACTCCGTTTCGTGCGGGGTCGCGGGCGCCGGCTTCAGCCATTTCAGTTTTTCCGACAATGTCGGGATAGGCATAAGTCTCCTTCGATTCGCGAAACGACTACGCTTCCAGAATTCCGAGGCCGCGCTCATCAATCGAAAGGCGCATGAGCGGCGGCACGACGATGGTCGTGTATTCCCCTTCGACAACCGCGGGCCCTTCCACCACATTGCCGGGCCGCAGGGATTCGTAGGCGAATGTCGGCGTCAGACGAAAGGCCTTCTCTTCCGGCCAGTATGCGGGCCGCTCACTCTTGCGCGCCGCCGAGGGATCGCGTCCTCCGAGCGGTTGCTTGGGCAAGTGAACCTTGGGCGTCGTCACGATCGCCTTCAGGATGAAGCTCTCGATAAAGATTCCACCCTCGGGATTCACTACAAACGGGCTGAAGGCTTCGCTGAACTCCTTGTTGAACGCGTCGCAGATGGCCCGCACATCCGCAACCGAATGAATCGAAAGCCTCGGCGAGAGGGCACGTTTCACGTGGAACTGTCCGCCGTAGAGCATGTCCAGCTCCAGCACGAAAGCCGCCGTGTCCGGATTGACACCGTCCGCGACCAGATCCTTTCGCGCCTGGCCCACGAGCGCCTCGACCGTTTCGTTGTAGGGGGCGTAATCGCCGGAAATCTGCTGGTCGCCCGGCGTCATCAGCGTGAGCTTTTTCGAGACCTCGTACACGTGCATGATATCCATCGTCGAGGAGCCGAACGCGCAGAAAACCGGCGAAAACGGGAACATCACCGCCTTGCGGATGTCGCCCTTAAAACCTTCGGCGTGGGTAGCGCCTGCGCCGCCGCCGACAAACAAGATGAAGTCCTCGGGGCTGTGTCCCCGCAGGTGCACTTCCTTCATGATCGCCGAGGACATGTTTCCGTTGACGATCTTGCGGATGATTGCGGCGCCTTCTTCGACTCCGACTCCGAGCGGCTTGGCGATTTTTTCGCGAATCGCCTGAATCGATTTGTTCTTGTCCAACCGCATTTTCCCGCCGAAGTAGTAGTCCGGATTGATGTACCCGAGAACCACGTCAGCATCCGTCACCGTCGGCTCCGTTCCGCCCAGATTGAAACAGGCGGGGCCCGGCATCGAGCCGGCGCTGCGCGGACCTACTTGCACGCGGTTTTGCAGCAGGCGGTTCACGGAGGCGATCGAGCCTCCGCCCGCGCCGATCGAAAGCGTCTTGACCATCGTAATGCCCACCATCCAGCAGTCGATGATCGGCCGGAAGTCATAGCTGCGCACGCTGTCCTTCACCACCAGCCCCACATCGAAGCTCGTGCCGCCCATGTCCGTCATGACGACGTTTTCATAACCAAGCGACTTGGCGACGTGATGCGCTCCCATGAGGCCGGAAACGGGCCCACTATTGAAGGTGCGGCTGGCTGACGTGCGAAAAACCTCGGCGATTCCGCCGGAGCTCTGAATCATGAGCAGCGGTTTCTTGTATCCGCGCTCGCGGAGCTTGTCCCACATGGCGGAAAGCTCGATCTGCATGGAGCGCTGAAGATACGCGTCGAGAATTGCTGCGAGCGTTCGCTCGTACTCGCCCAGCTTGCCGACCACCTGCCCGGCGAGCACCACAGGCATGTAGCCGATGTGAAATTCTTTGTACTCATCGCGAATGATTTCCTTCACGCGGCGTTCGTGCACCGGATTCAGAAATCCCCACAAAAGAGATACGACGAAGCCGCGAGCCCCGCGGTTGACGAGGTAGCGCACTTTCTCGCGCACGTTGTTCTCGTCGAGCGGGCGGATCACCGTCCCGCGCGAGTCCACGCGCTCCTTGACGCCGACAATCAGGTCGCGCGGTATCAGGGGCTGCGGCTTCCTCTGGATCGCGAGATTTCTTCGCTCGGAAACACGCGTACCGTCGATCCACTGCGCGCCGCGGCCGATGAGGACCACGTCCTCGTGGCCTTCGGTGGTGATCAGCGCGAGCCGCGGGCCTTTCCGCTCGATCAACCGGTTCATGGCGATCGTGGTCGAGTAGCGAATCATGTCGATCGCCGGCAAAAGCTCTTCGATCGCAAGGCCGAGCGCGCCCGCGCCTTCCTCGATCACTCGCGAGAAACAAACGGAGAGGTCGTAGGGAGTGGTAGGAACCTTCTTGATCAGCGTCTTGTCCTTGAAGGAGAGGACCAGATCGGTAAACGTTCCGCCGACGTCGATATCGATCGAATTCATTCGGCGGCCTCAAGCCTCTGCGCGCGGATCACGAATTCTCCGTTTCGCAAGCGCTCCTTGAGGCTGTCGACGTCGATTTCGATGTCGTGAGTGATGGGGTGGCCGGGCGGAAGGTATTCCGTCTCGATCTGCGTCCCGCAGCGCGGGCAATAGCACTCGACGATGCGGACCCAAAGTGGGTCCGGCGAGAAATTGAAGTCCGCCGAAACCAGTCGCGGGTGGATTTCCCGCGGATCCCGGTCATGGATCAGGCAGCCCTTCTTGTAGTTCTCGCGGGCCGAACCCAGCGGAAGGCCACACCGATTGCACATCCACTGCTCCCGGTCAATATCCAGATCGAGATATTCCGTGATTCGAATCCTGTTCTGCGGTTCGGTTGGCATATGTTTTTCTTTCGTCCGCCTTCATTTCAAGGATTGCGTTGCGCCTGCGTTCGGTTCAGCCTAGCGTTTCCGTACCCGTCGATCACCATTGTCCAGCCGTCGGGGATGAAATACGTGGTGTTCACGCCCTCGAGCACGGCGCAGCCTTCGACGCGGTTTCCGGGGCGCAGCGATTCCCAGCGATACACGTTGGCCTCTCCGCCGCGGCTGCCCCAGAAGACCTGCCGCTTGCCCAGTCGCGCGTGGGAAGAATCCGCCGCCTGTAAGGGCTGCTCGACGAGCCGCGCCTTGGGCATCTCCTTCTTTACGCGCAGGCGGAAAAGTTCGAGCGAGATCGCATCGCGCAGTTCCCCCGCCGAACTCGCAAGCGACGCCTGGAATTCTTTGGCCGATCGCAGAGACGACTCCGAGCACGCGACGGGAACCGAGTGGCGGCCTTTGCCTGAAACTTCGAATTCGAGGCTATAGCTGACGTTTTCCGGACGGATGCCCTCCCCGAGCAGGTCCTGCGCGCCCTCCGCCTTCATCTCCTCGAGCATCTTGCGGATTCCGGCGACGCTTGCTTCCGTGATCGCCGGCTCCGCAATCGCGCGTTCGTAAACGTGGCAGATATCCGAAACAGACGAGCCGAAGGCGCTGAACACCGGTCCGAGCGAGAACAGGTGCACCGAGCTCAGCCCGGCCATCTCGGCCACGCTGCACGCGAAAAGGCCGCCGTTTCCCCCGTAGGCGAACAGGGTGTGCCGGGACAGGTCTCGCTGGAGCTCCGCCCGCGCGCCATCGATCACGCCCGCAACCATTTCGAACGCGCTAGCGATAACGGCGCGACACCCTTCTTCCGTGGAAAGACGGAGCGGTCGCGCCACGGACTCTTCGATTGCTCGGCGGGCCAGTTCGCGGTCAATCTGTTTCGTTCCTCCGAGGAAATAATCCGGATTGATGAGTCCCGCGGTAACGAAGGCATCCGTAAGAGTGGGCTGGTCGCCGCCGAGGCCGTAGCACGCCGGCCCCGGATACGACCCCATGCTCTCAGGGCCGAGTTGAACGGCGCCTTTTTTCGCGCTGCTGAGGGGCTTCACCACGCTGCCGCCGCCGAGCGCGATGGAACGCAGGTAAGGAAGAGAAAGCTCGACGGGAATGCCGAACAGGTCGGAGGGCTTCCGATAGATTGGCTCGCCTCCCTCCAGGACGCTGATCTTGGCCGTAGTGCCGCCCACGTCCATCGCCACAACATCCTTCAGTCCGTGAATCCTGGCGAGATGCGCGCTGCCGAGAATCCCCAGGACCGGCCCCGATTCGAGCGTGTCAATTGCGCGGGTTTTCGCGATTCCGGCAACGCCGCCGTTGATGTGACTGACGAGAAACGATCCCGCGTATCGGGAAGTCTCGCGGAGATCGTCTTCGGCCTTGAACAGCGTGGCCGCGAGCGCCCCGTGGGTATAGGCATTGATCACCGAGCAGTACGCGCGCGTACGGTCATCCGCGCTCTTGGAAATATCGCTTCCGGCGAGGACGGGCACGGAACCGAGGAAATGGTCCGGATACTGCTGATCGATAATCTTCTTCCAGGCGATTTCTCGCTTGGGATGGCGGTGCGATCCCTGCAAGCTGATGCAAATCCGCCGTACGCCGTTCTCCAGAAGCATCCGGGCCGCGTTCATGATCGTCGTTTCAGTGGCCGAACCGTTCACTCCGATGACATCGCGTGCGGCGAGCAAATGATTGAGGACCGCACTGGAAGCCTCGCTTCCATAGAGATTCTTTTCGTGGCCTTCAGATACGAAGAGCCCGATCCGCGGACCGCGCAGCTCCGCGAGTACGTTCGAGGTAATCGTCGTGGACCATCGAATCAGCTCCACGTTTTCGAGAAACGCGGCCGTGTCCGGGAAATCCAGCTTCGTCGCTCCCTGCGCGAGGCAATCGAAAAGGCACACGGTCAGGTCATGCGGCGTCGTATCGACCTTCACGCTGACCACGCTGTCGCCCGACGTGAACAGCCCGTCGGTCAGCGTGCCGCCCACATCGATGTCAACCGTCCACACTCGGCCCTCACCCGCCCTTCGCCGACAGACACGCGCGCAACTGCTCCGATTTCACGGTCCAGCCGAAAAAAGACTCTACATTGAAGATCGATGCTTCATAGACGCTTCGGTCGCCCGCCGGCATGGTCCCATCGGCCAGAAGAATCGGCCAATAGTCGAGGAAGTAGGCGTCCCGCAGCGTGGATTCGACGCAGACGTTCGTCGCAATCCCGGCGAAGAAGAGATATTGAATGCCGCGAACGCGCAACTGCGAATCGAGAGTGGTGCCGGCGAAACCGCTGTAGCGCGTCTTGGTCACGACGAGATCGCCGGGCTTCGGCGCGAGCTCGTCCACGATGGCGAAATCCCAGCTGCCCTCCGTGAGCAACTTCCCCTTCAACTCCGGCCGCGTGCACATCAGGTGCATCGCCGTCTCTTTGTAGTAGTTGGGGGAGCGCGGCCCCCCGGCGTTGCTCAGGTCGGGCTTGTATCCCACCTGCAGATGAACGACGAGCACCCCGGCCGAGCGGGCCGCATCCACGACGCCGCGAATCGATCGCACCACTCGCGGCGCATCGGAGAGATCCACGCCGGCGATATCGAGCGTGCCGCCCTTGCTGGCGAAGGCGTTCTGCATATCCACGACGACAATCGCCGCGCGCGAGAATTCGACCTCGATGGGTTCCGGCCTGGCGTCCAGTCTGGGCACGATGATCCTTCGTCTCCGGTTTCGGTCTCAGTCGCGTCCCGCTTCGAGAATTTTTTCCGCAAGGCCCGCGGGGTTGGTGTACATCACTTCGTGGCTACCCGGCATTTGCACCAGCCGGCACAATCCCAGCCGGCTCGACATGCGCGGGTGCCAGCCCCATTCCCCCGGGGGCAGGGCGATATCTTCGGTACAGTGGATATAGCTCCGTGGCGTATCGAGCGAGTAGAATTTCTTCAGGTCGAGCTTGTCCCGCGACGGCCGGTATGGCTCTGGAGAAAGTTGCGCATAAGTCCACCTGGCCGTCTCCAGATCGGCGTCGTTGATGAAGGACTCGCGCCAGATCGCGAAGGGGATCATGATCGATTCTCCTTTCGATTCCTTCGACAATTGATCGAACAACGTGACGTAGTGCGGCGGCGACTCGTCCATCAGCGCGTGGCCGTCCCGGAGAACAAAAGCATTTTGGAATATGAGCCGCCGGATTCTTTCGGGAATCGCCTCCACGACCTTGGAAATGATCGTGCCGGCGAAGCTGTGCCCCAGGAGAATGACGTCGCTCAGCGAGTGATCTACGATGAAACGCGTAATCGATTTCGTGCAGTCGGCGTGGCTTACGTTCCGGGAGGCAGACTTGCCGTGGCCCGCTACGGTGGGAGCGAAGGCCCTGTGTCCCCTGCTTTCCAAATATCGAACGATTGGGTCCCAGGCAGAACCGTCATGCCAGGAGCCATGCACCAATACAAAAGTTCCCAAGAACAGTTCTCCGGTATGGTTTCTGGAATCCCGAGAGCAGACCCCCTGCCAACCGGAATTCGCGTAATCATTCGAGAGGCCGAAGAATACTACCAGCGGAGCCGCGCGACAATAGCAGCAGCTGCGGGAGCCTCCGGCGCCACGATCGAGAGCTGCAAAGCAAGAAGGCCGGGCGAATGCCCGGCCTTCCGAGATCTGCTTCCTTGCGCGAAACTTAGAACGTGAACTTCGCCGCGAACTGGAACTGCCTCGGGTTGAGCATCGTCCTCGGCAGACCGAAATTCGCATTTGGATGATCCGGAATAAATATCGTTTGCGGTTTGAAACCAAAGTTCGGCGGAAGAGAATTTATCGGCACGTTGGCGTTATTTCCGACCTGCGGCCCAGAAGCACCACCACACGGAGCAGGACCAGCAGCGCAGACCGGAGTTTCACCCGCGGCTGCGCCGCCGTTCGGGCACGTAATGGTAAGAGTACCTGCAAGTCCCTGGATGGCTCGGCTCGTAGCATCCCGATAGCGCCTGGGAATGACGCCACCGCAGAACACCGGCGAACCGTAGACCGAGGTTACTTCGTCTACGTTCGATCGGTTGAGCAGGTTGAAAGCATCGACGCTGAGGTCAAGCTTCAGGCGCTCTCTGAGCTGGAAGTACCGCCCGAGATGGAAATCCCAGGAGTAGAGCGGATCGCCAATGTAGGTGTTCCTTCCGATCATCGTCGAGCAGTTGCTGGCGGTCGTACAAACCAGCTGGGATCGCGATCCGCAGTTTGCTGTGCAAATATTGAGCGGGGCGCCGCCCACGCGGTCGGTCGCGCCGCCTGCGACGTCGTTCAGGGTATTCGCCCCGTAGAACATCGTGAAGGGACGGCCGGACTGCAGGGTGATGATGCTGCTCAGCGTGAAATGCCGGGCCAGCGTACTCTCGGGCCCGGTAGCCGTGAAATTGGCTACGAAGCGGTGCCGCGCATCCTGGTTGGAATTCGCGCGCTCCCCTTTGAAGTCGAACTGATTTACGGGCAGGTTGATGAATGTGGTGAAGTTTCCGTTGTCGATCGTGTGCGAGTAGGTGTAGTTGGCGGTCATGTTGAAGTTCTTCACGCGCTCGATCACGGTCACGGTTCCACCATGGTAAATGGCGTTAGAAACGTCGTTGTTGTAGTCTTCCAGGCCGGAACTCATCGTCTGCAACCCGGCCTCTGGGCCTGCACCTTGGAACCACGGCCCAAGTCCGGCCAGCGCGCCCGTTCCAAGCGTTGGGTGGCCAGACGGGTCGGTAATGTCCGGACAAGTCGAGAATGTGCCGTTGGCGTTGACCTTACCCGGAACCCAATCCGGAAACCCTAGGATAGCCGGGAGCCCAGGAAAACCACCTGTTGCTGGGTTAGCCGGAATCGGCCAAAAGTTGCTGTCCACAACCGGTTGCTTCAGGTCCGTTGTCCCGACCGGACAGGGAACGTTGATGTTGTTGCCCCGAACCAGCTTGTGGGCTCCGACGAAGAGGTAGCCAACATTCACCGCCAAGCCCCGGCCGAACTGGTGATCAAGTTCGAGGCTGGCCTGCTCGGCGTAAGGCGTCCTGGCATTGTGGTCCATCCCCCCCTCGCCGATTCCACAGGCCAGAGTTGAGGCGCACGTACCCGCCATCGAAATCGCGGGAAAGGCTGTATCGTAACCGCCGGTCTGTATAACGCTTGCCGCATTGGCCGCTGCACCCGCCGCGGCTGGGAAGCCGAAAATCTGGTATCCCTGTTTCGCTTGCCCGGTGTTGGCCTGAATATTTGGAAATTCCTGAGGCAGAGTAGCCACGTAAGGCATGTTGAACGGATCCGTACCCGGGTTGTTGCAAATGTTGGCGATAGCCGCTGTCGGGTGGTTGCCGCACTGATAGCCTGCGACCACCTTCTGAGTATTGGGGACGAAGAAGAACGTCAAGTTCTGGCGGTCAAAAAACATTCCGAATCCGGCACGAACCACCGTCTTGCTGTCCGGGGACCAAGCCAGCCCGAGACGCGGCTGCCACTCGTTATAGTCGTTCTTTACGTACGACGTCAGGCCGGACTCGACGTCCCACCTCAGACCGTAATTCAGTGTCAAGTTCGGTGTGATCCGCCATTGATCCTGCGCAAACGCACCCCAATAACCGTGATCAATCAGCCGACCGTAATTCGGAAAGAACGAGGGAGGAAACGCGTTTGACCAGTTCGGCGGCCCCACGCCCAGCGACGCCGCATTGGCTGCCGTTACAGTAGGAGCGCAAGGCGGGGCGCCGGTGCACGCCGTTGGGCTCGTCGGAAGCGGTACGCCAAAGTAGGCGAACACGACACCATTGTCCGGGGTCTGTGGAGTCGCTACCGGGCAACCCGCGGAGGCCGCAAGACCTGAGGGGGATTGTGCGTTCCCGAATTTCTCGAAGTTGGAAAACGCGGCGAGGCAGGACGCCGCGGTGGCTCCTGTGGGCACTAACATCCGGACCGGCGTGAAGCCCGGGAAATTGATCAGGCTCGAGAGGTAGTTGCCGTCGAATCCGAATTTCGCAACGTGGTTGCCCTTGACCCACGAAACGGAATCGCCAAGTTGCGCCCGGGTTTCGTACAGCCTGTCGTTGGTTCCGAAGTTGTGACCCAGCTCGAGATCATTCAGGATGCTGAAGTCCGGCTGGCCGGTGGTGCCGGTAAAGTTATAGTGGCGCCGCGCATACTGTGCGAGCACCGAGTTGACCACGTTGGGTGTCAGCGTGGAATCGAGCGTAGCGACCACGGATTGATCGCGAATAAAAAGATTGCGGCCTCCGCTCGGTGTCCCGATGCCGCCGCCATCGAGCGTCTGTCCGACCAGCTCGTTCAGCGAACGGCTGTCCTCCACGTTGTAGCGGAGCGCCAGGCGGTTGTTGGAGTTGATCTGATGATCGAGCCGCGCGAAGCCGTAGTCGTTGTCCGCGGTCTTCAAGAACTTATTCAAATAGGTCTGGTCCGATAGGGTGCAGGAGGCGAGGCCCGTCGTGCAGCCTTCCGGGGCCAGCCCCATTTGCGCCTTGGCGGCGTCAATCACCTGCAAATTATTGACGAGATCGGGCGGGTACAGTGGCGATTCGGCGCGCCGCTTGCCTTCATAGTTTGCGAAGAAAAAAGTCTTGTCCTTGACAATCGGTCCGCCGAGAGTGGCGCCGAACTGATTTTGCCGCAGCGCGTGAGGCAGAGCCACCGACTGCAACCCCGGCTCCGGCTTCTGCAGAAGGTTGCGCGAGTCGGCTGCGTTGTTCTGGAGATATTCATAAATCGAACCGTGGAGATCGTTTGTGCCGCCCTTGGTCACGATGTTGACGATGCCGCCGAGTGCCCGGCCGGATTCCGCGCCAAAGCTGTTGTTCACCACGCGAAATTCCTGAACGGATTCCTGAGGAGGCGTCGCCCGCTGCACGCCGCTGGCTGCGTTGACGAAATCCGCGCCGTCCACCGTCACTTCATTGCTGAACGAACGCATTCCGCCGAAGGAGATCTGAGTAACCTCGTACTCGGTAAAACTGGTTCCGAGACTGGTCCGGCTCGTCGCCACTCCGGGCGTCAGAAGCGCAAAATCTGTGAACAATCGCCCGTTGATCGGCAGGGACTGAATCTGTTGCGACTCAACGACCTGGCTGATTTCGGTTTTCGTCGGCTCAATCGTGGGCACCTCTGTGGTTACCACGACTTTTTCGCCGGCCGACGCGACCTGCAGTGCCACATTGATCGTCGCGGCCTGGCCGACCTCCAGAGTGATTCCGGTCTGCGTGTAGTTCGCAAACCCGGTGAAGGACGCCTTCAGCTCGTACTTGCCCGGCGGCAAATTGGCGACGGTGTAGAAACCCCTGTCGTTCGAGGTCGTCGTGTATGTCGTGTTCGTGTCCGTCTCGCGCACGGTAATTGCGGCGCCGGCCACCGAGCCTCCGCTCGAGTCCGTGACAGTGCCGTTTAGCTGCGCGTTTGCCGCGCCGCCTTGCGCGAATGCCGAGCTTGTGCCGACCAGGAGAACCGCAATGGCGAGTACAGCAAACAACAAACCGGAACGTCCCTTCATACTCCACCCCCCTCGAAAATTGAACTGCCCAACAGCTCAAGATCATCCCGCGATACCGCTTGCGGAAACTTAAATTGTTGAATCTTGGACGCCTGTGCCGAGCGTTGTCAAGTTTTCTATCGGGCGAACCCGCCTGCCCGTGTGGCAACCGCTCGCGACCGTCCATTCCCACCCAAGGCGCCCGATGATTTGAGCGCCAGGCCCCGCGTGCATACTATCCAATGAGGCTCGGAACTGTCCAGTTTTTTTGAGTGTACCTTCTGACACTACATCCCCGCCGGGTCCTTGGAGACAAAATCGACCCTTTGAAGTCCCAGACCATTCACGCAGCGCTGCTATCTCACCTTCCGAGTTCCTTGCGGACCATGCGCGTTCCTTCCACCATCGCGCGGAGTTTCCCGAAGGCAACGTCTCGAGGAAGGTGGAAGAGGCCGCAATCGGGAAGTATGAACACCTTCTCCGGCGGAAGAATTTTCAGCGCCTTTCGAATGCGCTCGGCGACGATATCCGGCGTCTCGACCGAGTGATCCTTGACGTCGATCACGCCCACGCCGAGTTCAAACGGCGGTTTGAACTCCCGAAAGAGGTCCATGTCCTCGCCACCGCGCCGCGCGAATTCCATCGTCAGTTGCTGTACCTTTGCGTCCAGGATGCGAGGAAAAAGGTAGCGGTAACTTCCCTCCCAGGACGGTTTGCCGTAGCGATTTCCGTAACAGATGTGCACCGCAATCTTGGCGTTGACCCCCGCGACGAGCGTGTTCAGCACGCCCACGCTCCACGAAATGTCCTCCGGGAATCCCGAGTAGTAGGGCTCGTCAATCTGGATGTGTTTCGCGCCGGCCTTCACCAGTTCCTTCAACTCCATATTCATCACCCGCGCGATGTCGGTGGCCAGCGCCTCCTCCGTGGGATAGTGCTTGTTGCGGACCCGCTTGCACAGAGAATGAGGGCCGGTGACGCAGATCTTTGCTTCCCGTTCCGTGTTCGCCAGCAGGAATCGGAAATCATCCACCAGCCCGATGGCGGCCATGGGAATCTTGCCGAGCACTTCGCTGTCGTAGAAATCGTAGTAGAACTTTTTCGACGAGCGATCGATCTGAATTCCGGGGAGCCGCTCGACGAAATAGTCGATCATATTGTCCCGGCGCAGCTCGCCGTCCGTCACGATATCGAGACCGGCCATCTCCTGGTCCTTGATCGCGGACTTCACCGCCGCGTCGTGAATCTCGTCCAGATCGTGCCGGCTGATTCGGCGCGCGAAGTAGTCCGTCTTCAGCCGCTCAAGCCAGCCCGGCATCGAGTAGCTGCCGACCATCGTGGTGGGAAGAATGGGAAGGGTCATGGGTCTTACTCCCGTCGTGTCGTGTGGAGGACCGAGGTCTTAGATCCCGCCCGATATTTAAACGGCGCGAAGTGAATGTCGTAGCCGGCTCGCTCCGCAACTTCGCGCAGGAGGGCGCCGTTGACCCAATTCACAATCGAGCCTTCGAGTTTCCCCGGGCCGTGAAACCCCATGCTGTATTCGTTGAGGTCGACGACGAAAATGTCCTGCACCTGAAGATAACCTCTTGGGTGCAGCAGCGGCAACGTGTTCCGAAAGCTCTCGAGCGCCCCGGAGCTCAGGTGAAACCGCAGATCCCCCGGCGCATTCTGCAGGATCTCCTCCATCTGCGCGGAACCGAGACCTGCAGGAAAAGAAACATCGGGCAGGTCGAGGATGTTCACGAGGCGTTCTTCCATGCGCAGTGCATTCCAAACCTCCTGCCAAAAAATCATGCCCTTGGTGCGGTCCGGCAGGGCCTCCGCCCCAACCTCCAGCAGGCGATTCACCATTTTCGGGATTTCCGCAGCGGCCACGTCGCACGCTCCGGCGATGCGCGCTGCGTCCGCAGCGGCCAGGTAGGCGCGAGCCTGCACCCAGTAGATGCGATTGTCGCGCCACACGATTTCTTCGTCGGGCAAATTGTCGTACATATTGCTGGAATGAACGTGGAGAATCTTGTGGCGCAGAAATGAAAGCGTCTTGATCGGATCGAGCGCGTCCAGCGCGATGAAGCTGCAAATCTCCAGATGCTTCTTTACGGCCGGCCGGGAATGCTCGAGCGTCGCCAGAGAGTAGTCGCCAAGGAGAAACCGGATGCGGGGATAGTAGTTGGTCCCGCGCTCCAGGTCGAGCTTGCAGAACGAGTCCAGCCAGAGGCCCGCATGCCTTCCCATGCCCACGCCGATTTCCAGAACGAACAGCTCGGCGGGCAGTTGATTCTGGCTCTCTATATTCCTGAGAAGCGCCCAAAAGTCCCTTACGGAAGCGTCAATCGCCTCCGGTTGGTGGTCGTCGGACCGCCCGCCGGGCAGCGCCTGGTCGTAACTCTTGCCGGTCATCCGTTCCCAGTCCTTCAGGCGCTGCCAGTAGAGCCGATTGAACTCCCAGGCGATGCTCGAGCGGAACGACCGCGAGTCTTCCAGATAGATCCGGCCGGCACCGCGGGGCGATTCCGGGTTCGCGGAATTGATGGCCCCTTGCAGGAGTTCGTGGAGCGCTCCGGCGGGCACCTGCCGCGAATCGATGCGGATTTCCATGGGAGGGCTGGCTCCGCCCGGCTCTCCGGTGGTCTGCATCACGGTCACAGGTTCGCGAAAATTGTGGCGGTATTGCAGCCAGTCCAGATGAATCTGCAGGTGCGCGAATTGCTCCGGCTGGATGTGTCCCTCTTGAAGGAGCGCCAGGGTTGTGGCGACAATCTCGGCGGTGGACGCGGCTGCCGAGTCCTTCCGCGTGTGATTGAGATGCAGGTCCATGGTTTGAGCCCGGAAGTCCTTCCGTGCGGGTTAGCCCCACACGCGGCGGGCCGTCTCCACCACAAGTTCCAGCTTGGCCCATTGCTCGTCTTCGGTGAGCAGGTTGCCTTCCGCCGTCGAGGCAAATCCGCACTGCGGGCTCAGCGTGAGGTTTTCAAGCGGAAAATGTTTCGCCGCCTCATGAATGCGTTTCACCACATCGTCGCTCTTTTCCAGCTGCGGCCTTTTCGTGCTGATAATCCCCAGGCCCACGATTTTCGATTTCGGAATCAGGCGCAGCGGCTCAAACGTCCCGGCCCGCTCGTCGTCGTATTCCAGAAGGAAGCGGTCCACTTTTAGCATCCCGAAGAGCTTTTCCGCAATTGCGTCGTAGCCCCCTTCGGCGTACCAGTGGCTGCGATTGTTCCCGCGGCACAGATGAATCGCGAGAATCACGCCCGGCTTTCGAGCCGCCTCAAGGCAAGCGTTGTCTGCCCTGATGGCTTCGTCCAGCGCCGCCTCGGGCTCCTGACCGATTTCCCTCTTGATCCATTGGCGCCACTTGGGATCCACATAGTAGCTGTAACGCGGCGCATCAATCTGAATGTACTTCACGCCGTCGGATGCGAGCGTGGCGATATCCCTCTTCATGATTTCGACAATGTCCCAGAGCAGGGCGGAATGGTCTTTATAGAATTTGTCCGTGACTCCCCTTTTGAAGGAGATCGCCGGAAATTGGGTCGCGCTGGGCAACATCATCTTGATGTTCCCGGGGCTGTGCTTTTTCAAGAAGGGGAGCTCGTGCCCCGTCAGCGGCCGAATCTGCCGAAGCTTGGTGTTGACGATTCCGGTGACGTGGCTGACGTGCGAGCCCTTCGCCTCTCCCGCGGCCCCCCACTTGCGCGCCACCTCATCGCTCATGTCGAAGCACTCGACGGCATCCGTGAAGTCGCTCATGAAGTTCCGCCGTCGGAGTTCGCCATCGGAAAAAATGTCGAACCCCAGCGCCTTTTGCTTGGCGAGCACGCGAAGAATGTGCTGATCCTCGAGAGCCCGCAGAGTCTCGGGGTCGGTCGCGCTCGCCCGCGCGGCGAGCAAGTCGGGCGGTCGCAAGAGACTTCCCACGTGGTCAGCTCGGTACTCTACGGGCATGTGGTTGCGATGTCCTTCCCCGTCCGGATGGAGGCAGTCTACTCGACTCAGGGTCTTGCGATCGAGGATTCGTAGTTCCCCAGGCTGGCCGAAATCTTCGCGGTGATCTCTTTCGTGAGCGCAATCTTCTGAGCCAGCTCTTTCCCTCGAAAGCGCGTCGTCGGGCCCGTCATTCCCACCGCCGCAATCACGCTCCCGTCCCGTGTTCGCACCGGCGCGGCCACGCCGCTCAGTCCGCGCACGAGTTCCTGATGGTCCAGTGCGTAACCGCGCTGAACGACCTCGCGCAGATTCTGTTTGACGTCTTCCATGCGGATCATAGTAAACGGCGTGTATCGAGTAAGCCCGGTGATCGAGAGAATCGCTTCGATCTCCTCTTCGGGAAGATGCGCCAGCGCCGCCTTCCCCACGGCCGTGCAGTGCGGCGGGAAAAGCGCGCCCACATTCGTGCGCACGGTGATCACGGTGTCGCGCGAGTCCACGCGGTCAAGACAGAGCGCGCCTCCCGGCCCGGGGACCGCCAGACTTACCGTCTCATGCGACTGCCGCGAAAGCGCCAGCAAAAACCGGTGCGCTTCCGTTCGCAGGGTTCTCGATTCTACGGCTTTGCTCCCCAGCTCGTGGAGTTTCAGTCCGAGTCTGTATCGTTCGTTTTCCAAGTTCTTTTCGATCAGTTCGAATCTCTCCATGGCGTTGAGAAGGCGGTGCACGGTGGTCTTGTTCAAGCTGAGTCCCGCGGCGAGTTGCGTCACGCCCATCTCCGGGCCGTGCTGGCCCATATGGAGAAGGATGCGAATGGCCTTCTGAAGAGATTTGCTGGAGCCAGCCTCGCCGCGCGCTCGGCTCCGTTTCCTTCTTGATTTCAGAATGGCTGGCACGACCTTGCCCTCTCGCTTCGCAGACCCTTGTCGCTCTCGAATCTCTGGGATGGACCGGAATCGCGTTACGGGATGTACTGGATATTGTAGTGCGGGCGGCGCTGATGTCAATGTGAAAGATGGTTTCACATTGTAAAACAAAGCAAGTGGCGGACTTTCCGCGGGCCGACCGCCGCTTCGCGAACGCCGTCGGGCTCACACTATAATCATTGCTATGAGCAATGTTTCCGCCGCTCCGCTCAGCGTTGCCGACATGCTGCGGGGCTTTTCCATCGAGGTGAATCCGCGCGAGTCCAAGATCGTCGACGCGGCACCGAGCCGCCTCGATCCGGGGACGGAGGTTTTCCTCACCTGGATACCCGGCACCGACCCGATGGATACCGTCGCCCCGGCCGCGCACCTGCGGCGCGGCGGCCTGTTTCCGGTCCCGCATATCGGCGCGCGTCATCTCGAGAGCGCCGCGCAGCTCGAGCGGTTGGCAGCCCGGCTTGCGGACGAAGCGGGTGTGGACCGCGTCCTGATCGTTGCAGGTGACCGCGAAACACCCGCCGGACCGTACGATTCGACGCTGGCGGTCATGCAGAGCGGAATCTTTCAGAAGGCCGGCATCGTCCGGGTCGCCGTCGGCGGCTTCCCCGAAGGCAATCCGAATATCTCGGATCCCGTCCTGGCGGAGGCGCTCACTGCAAAGATCAACTTCGCGCGCAATGCCGGCCTGCGGCTCAGCGTGGTCACTCAATTCTGTTTTCAATCCGAGCCCATCGTTCAATGGCTCCGGCGCATCCGCGGAGCGGGCATCGACGTTCCCGTACGCGTTGGTTTCGCGGGCCCGGCGGGGCTGATCGCGCTTACGCGCTACGCAATCCGCTGCGGTGTAGGCAACTCGGTGCGCGTCTTGACTGAAAAGCCGTCGTTCGCGAAGCTCCTGATCGAAAAGGGTCCCGAGCCGATCATCCGCGAGGTGGCCGCCGCGATCGGGCCCGCCAACGGATCGGGACTGCCGCTCGGCATCGACGGCCTGCACTTCTTTGTCTTTGGCGGCTTCAACAAAACCGTGGACTGGATCGATTTCCAGAAGACTCAATAACCGGGCGCGCCAAACTCTGCCGCTGCTTTGATTGGTCGCCTACAAGCGAGCTGAGGAAAACAACGATTGGCGGGGCGTTCCTGCACCAAGGTCCGCCCGGGAAGTTTTGCTCCAGCGGCCCTCGACCGTCCTTGCTTCCGAAGCGTGTCTTCCGCTTGGAGTTTACTTTTGAGCTTGAGCTGTGCGCCAACCTTCCGCATACGATGTGCGTGCAGCCACCGAATACGGAACGGGGCTAACGACCGCCTGGATTTCGATTTGCTTGTGGCGTTCGACCGTCGGCTTCTTTGAGCCGCCGCCTTCTTCGCCCCAGACCAGCGTAAGCTCGTTACCGATTTCGATGTCGGGATCCACCGCACCCAGAGAGAGCATGGACTTTTCATTGAAGCTGTAGCCGCTGAACATCGACACCCCAACGATCTTGCCGCCCTTCATCACCTTGTCATAGGAAGCGGACGCATAATTCGACAGCGGCAGGTCGATATATTTGTAGTTTTCCACGCCCGGGTCGAACATGGACCGGAACGCCTTGGCGACATCGTCGGCGTTCCAGGCGTAAGTCACCTTTTTCCGGTGCGGCTTGTCCGCCATTTTTTCCAGGGCTTCTCTGCCGATGAAGTCGTGATCGAATTTGACGAACGGCCCGTAGCCCATCGCGTAGGGCGTCATGTAATAGTCTTCGATATTGTTGGAATAAAAGCTCCCGCCGAGAGAGCCGGTGGCCTCGTAACTCGTGGCCGGTAACCACTGCCGGTAGGCCTTCATCTTCTCGCCTGTATAAACCGCCGGAAGGGGTGACGGAATCCATCCCGACTCGAGTGTATTGGTCGCGTAGGCTCTCGCGCCCACTTCACGAAGACCGTAGTCCCTGCCCGCGTTGATGATCGCGGCACGAATCTCCTCGCGTTCTTCGTACGGCCCAAAAACTTCCAATCCGGGTGCGCCGGCCATGCCGTGGCGCAACGCGCGAACCTTGCGTCCCGCGATGGTGATCACATCCATCGTGAAAAACTTGATGTCGGGAATCGGCCCGCCGTTCATTTTCTCGATCACCTTCACGGCATTCGGCCCTTGAATCTGAAAGCGGTAAGACTTGCGAACCACCGCCTTGCCCCGCGCGTTCCCGGACGACCGGTCGTCTTTGACTGTCTTGACGTTGTATCCGCCCGTCTGCGCGTGGAACTCGATCCAACTGGCGCAGGGCGCACGTCCGACGAAGACGAGACTGTTTTGCTCCAGATGAAAGAGGATGCCGTCGCCGATCACATAGCCGTCGTAGCTGCACGGTATGAACTGCTTGGCCCGGTCGACCGGAAATTTGGCGAAGCTGTTGATCGCCAGGTGGGAGAGCATCTTCAGGGAGTCGGGTCCGTCGATGTACAAATCCACCATGTGGTGAGACTGGTCGAAGAGAACCGCGGTCTGCCGCCAGGCGCGCTGCTCGTCGCGCCAGTTCGAAAACTCGGCCGGTACCGTGGGGTAGACGTAGGCTCCAATCTGCGAATTGCGAAGCATCGTCACCGGATTCCCGGCTGCCTTCAGCACTTCCTCCAAATTTTGGGCGCTCATGGCTGTTGATAACCTCCCGTTGGCCTCTTAGAGACTCCATCATAACGCGGTCCCGCCCCGCATTTCCGGGGTGGGCGCGCTGGGGTCGAGCTTCTGACGCAAGTTTCCCGAAGCGCGCGCGGGTAATGCTCCGCGGCGCGCGCTCCCCGGAAACTAGTTTTTCGCGGCGCAGCCTTGCGGGTAGACGGCATCGAGCGCGCCCCAGAGTGCTTTCAGGCTTCTCTCCGCCGCGCAGAGAACTTCAAACGTTTCCTCGGTCTTCTGTTTCGCAAGCCAGGAGCGCCACGCGGCGCGGTGGCGCACGTCGGCTTCCTCGTGCACGCTGAAATAGGCCAGCGCCCGCGTCTCGGTGAGATCGTAAAAACGCCGCAGCCCCGAAATCTTCTGCGTCGCGATTTCCGGCACCTGCGCCTCGTAGGCATAGAACGCGGCGACGGCCTGCGCCATCGTCCCTTGTGAAGTCACTTCGTCGAACGTGTCGAGAAGCGCCGCGATTCCCGGAAGCGGGCGCGCGTCATTCAGCGCCGCCTCGCTGACGCCGAGCGACTCCGCGAACTGCCGCCAGAGCATCGGGTGCGGCCCCGACGGGTCGAGTTCCTCGGCGAGGTTTTCCTTGACCAGCTCGGCGAGAGAGCCGTTGGCCCGGCCAGCCAGCTGCTGCAGGTTTTCGGGAAAGGCGCGCACATGCTGGTAATACTGCTCGGCGTAGAGCTGAAGCGATTCTTTGGAGAGTTTTCCCTGGGTCCACGCTTGATAAAAGGGGTGTTTCAAAAGATGGTGTTGTTCGACTAATGCGTCCAGAGATTCAAGCAGAGTCTTTGCCTTCGCACGGTTCTTGGCCATCGGCGTATTTTCGGCTTTCCTTTCGGAGGTATTGCTGAATCAAAACTTCGAGATGCTAACCGAAAGACCCTCGAAAATCCAGCGCGCGGCTGCGGCGGGTTGCGCGGCAAAGCCCATACGTTTCACGAAATGAAACGCCCGCGCTCCGATCGGCTGCGCGCAATCCGCGCATCAGGTCGGATTCGGCGCGTTTCAGTGAACGGCGCGGTCTGCGCCCGTCCAGTAAGGCGCGCGGAGGGTTCTGCGGTCGGTTTTGCCGGCACCGGTCTTCGGAATCTCCGCCCGGAATTCCACGGACTTCGGCGCCTTCATTCCGCCCAGTCTCGCCTTGCAATGCGCGATCGCGACCTCTTCGCTCAACGACGCACCGTCTTGTAGCACGACGATTGCCTTGACGGCTTCCCCCCAATTGTCGTCGGGAACGCCAATCACCGCACATTCGGCCACGCCCGGCAGTTGCATGACGCACGCCTCGACCTCGCCGCAGAACACATTGAACCCGCCCGTGATGATCATGTCCTTCTTGCGATCGACGATATAGAAGTAGCCGTCTTCATCGCGGTAGCCCAGGTCCCCGGTGTGATGCCAGCCGTGCCGGCGGATTTCGGCCGTGGCGTCTTGCTGGCCGTAGTATCCGGGCGTAACCAGAGTTCCTCGCGCGACGATTTCACCGGTTTCCCTCGGCGCGAGCAGGCGTCCGTCCTCGTTCATGATCGCAAGGCGCACAGCAGAAGTTGGCTTGCCGCAGCTCCGCAGCCGCTCCGGATGGACGCCCCGCGCTGCGGCCGCGACCGTCCGCGTATCAAGCCAGGTGAGCAACATGGGCGCCTCGGTCTGCCCGTAGCACTGGCACACGCACGGTCCAAATACCTCCACCGCATTCTTGAACTGCTCCGGCGCGACGGGTGAGCCTGCCAGCAGCAGGATTCGCAAACTCGAGTAGTCGAATTCACCGACTTCCGGGACCTCCAGCAGCCTGTAGAGGGCCGTGGGGGGCAGATACAGGTGCGTCACTTTGTGCCGCTCGATCGCGCGCAACACCTCCACGGGTTCGAAGCGGGAGCCGGTCATCACGATGTTGGTCCCGCCGAGCGAGAACGCTGCGAGAGCCACCACGCCCGCGGCATGGGAGACCGGCGCCGCGCTGAGGCAGACGGTTTCGCGGTCGTCGCAACGCCAGTAGTGCGATGCCATCTCCAGCATCGTGCCCCACGCCAGGGTCGTCACGCGGACTCCCTTCGCCGGCCCGGTGGTCCCGCCGGTCGGCACCACACCGACCAGGTGGTCGGGATTCCCGAGGGCATCGCCCCATTCGATCTCCGGCTGGTCGCCTGCCTGTTCGATGAATCTTTGCAGGGATGGATGGCCGCGGTCTTCGGCGTCGATGCACACGAAATGCCGAAGAGTCGAGACGCGTGCCTTCAATTCATCAGTCCGCTTTGCGAAGCTGCTGTGATAGAAGATCCAAGAAGCCTGGACGTAGTTGAGGTATTCCGCGCTGGGTTCCAATCCATCGCGGTAGTTCAGAGGAACCCAGGCCGCGCCCGAGCGCATCAGGCCGAGCATGCACAGAAGGACGCGCCCGTCGTTTGGCGAGAGAATGGCGGCGCGATCTTCCAGCCGCAGCCCGGCCGCCCACATCGCCCGGGCGATCCTTTCGGTCGCGCGACTTGCTTCTCGATAGGAATAGCGCCCGTCGCTATCGAGAATCGCGACTCGGTCGGGATGGGCCTCCGCCGATTTGTCGAAGTAGTCGATGGACCGCATCGCGTATGAACCTAACCTGCTGGAGGTATCCTCCGGGACTCTGCCGATTGGTTCGGCGCGCGGCCCTTCGCGCTCTCCGTTACGGGTAAATCTTCACTTTGGACAGCCCGTGAGTCTCGAGCACCTTGAGCAGTTCGCGATGCCCGAACGCCGCCGCTGGCGACGCATACCCAACCTGGCGCGGCGGGCAGTGAACGAGGCTGTGAGCCGCGTACGCCTGCATCAGGCCGGTCTGCTTGTAGCAGCAGGTTCCAAACAGGACCACCTGCGCCGAATCCATCGTCCCGCGCCCGACGACCACGTCGATCGTGCGCTGCTCGCGCGGGTTTTCCCGCGGAGGCGTGCCGCCCTGGACGGCATTCGCCATCTCCGCCAGCTTTTTTTCCTGTTCGGCCTTCGGGAGCGGCCGGATTGTCTCCTCATAATGCTTTTCGGTCGCCAGCACGTTTTCCATGATCTGGCGGTTCAGAAGCCCGCCGAAAGACCGCACATTCGCGGCCTGCGGATGATCCTTGTACCAGACCGGGTGCGGAAAGCCTCCCCAGCTCAGCGCGAGTTGCGTTCGAATGTAGCCCGGCACTACAGCCTCATAACCCACGGCGCGCTGCCACGGCTTATACTTGTTCTGTTCGAGGTAATACCCGTCGGTCTGGATCACGGCGAAAATGGTCTGCGTCGAACCGAACGTAGGCATTCCGTCGAACATCGTGAGAATCTCGAGGCTGTCAATCCCTCCTTGCTCCAGGCACAGGCGCGCGGCCGCGTCGCTCGGCGCGGACATGAACGCCATTCCCGCCGCGATCAGCAGCCCTTTCGCGGCAAACCGGCCGCTCCATTGTTCCGCGAGCGTCCGGTGCCAGGCCTGCTCTCCGGAAATGTCCAGATAGTGGCAGCCCGCCTGCAGGCACGCGTCGGCGACCGTCGGGCCGTAGTAGATGAACGGGCCGACCGTATTGCAAACAACTTTTGCGCCGGTAAACAGCTTGGCCAGCTCGCCCGCGGACGATCCGGTCTCCACGACTTCGTATTCCGCCGCTTCGATTCCCGGGACATGATTCATCACCTCCTGGACTTTCGCTTTGTTGCGCCCGGCGGCGACGAAGGGCACGTTGTACTCGCGCAGGTATTCCGCGGCGAGGCGGCCTGAGAATCCGCTCGCACCGTAGAGCACCACAGGTTTCTTGCTCGACATGACTTTCCTCCTGCCGGGTCGAACGCGTCATCGAGGGAAGCCCGGTCGCCTCTGCTCGATTGGGATTCCGCGCCCCCGGCCGCGAGGAGCGTTCCGGTTTGCTTCTCCTATGGCCAGGGAACGATTTTTAGGCTAAAGTCTCCGCCTGGCCAGTAGGCACCTTTTGGTCACCTGGACCCTCGGGAGGAGACTGTGTTCGAGAATGAATGCCCGGTTCGGCTCACGGCTGAAACCATCGGCGGCAAATGGAAGCCGCTCATCCTGTATTATCTCGAAAGTGGAACTCATCGCTTCAGCGAATTGCAAAGGCTGATTCCTGGAACCAACAAGAAGATGCTCACCAAGCATCTGAGAGAACTGGAGAGGGACGAGCTCGTTCACCGCAGGGTTTACGCGCAGGTTCCCCCGCGCGTGGAATACTCTCTCACCAAGCACGGACAGAGCCTGCGGCCCATCCTGGTTTTGATGTCCACGTGGGGCAAGAAACACCGCGCTCGCTACGGCACCCGGAAGAAATAAAGGCCTCCGCCAGCGGAACCTGCCCGGCTTCTCGGTAGTCGCCGAATGTGGTAAAAGAGCCCGGCGTCCACAGCGGAACTCGAAGG
Organism: Candidatus Acidiferrales bacterium; assembly: GCA_035279445.1. Taxonomy (GTDB): domain Bacteria; phylum Acidobacteriota; class Terriglobia; order Acidiferrales; family UBA7541; genus Palsa-295. Next base: position 85,089 of record DATEHV010000028.1, read on the forward strand.
GCCATTTGCAGAGGAGATGTCCCATGGCACAAGCGGTTGCAAGTCGTGAGGCAAAGCAGTTCATCAACGGCGAATGGACCGGTGCCGCCGACGGGAAAACCTACGAGAAAAGAAATCCGTTCAACGGCCAGCTTGCTTCGCAGGTCGCGGCCGGCAAGCGCGAAGACGCGCGCCGGGCGATCGAAGCCGCCTCCGCCGCGTTTCAGACCTGGGGTTCCACGGCTCCGGCCGTTCGCCGCAGCCTGTTTTTGAAAGTTGCCGACGTGCTCGAGCGCCGCATGCAGGAAGTGGCGAAGATCACCGCGGAAGAAACCGGGCAGACGTTCGGCTGGGGCATGTTCAATTGCATTTTCAGCGTGGGCACGCTCCGTGAGGCCGCCGCGCAGGCCTACGCCGCCATCGGCGAGGTGATACCCACCGATTTGCCCGACACCACCGCGATGGCCATTCGCCAGCCCGTCGGAGTCGTCGCCGGAATAGCGCCGTGGAACGCGCCCATGATTCTCGGAATCCGCGCCATCGCCGCTCCGCTGGCCTATGGCAACACCGTGGTGCTGAAAGCCTCGGAGGAATGTCCGGCCACTCACCTCATGATTGCGTCCATTTTTGAAGAAGCCGGTTTCCCCAAGGGCGTCGTCAACGTCATCACCAACGCGCCGCCGGACGCCGCGGAAGTCGTGGATGAATTGATCGCCAATCCTAAAACCCACCGCATCAGCTTCACAGGCTCGACGAAGATCGGCCGCCTGATCGCCGAAAGCGCCGGGCGTCATCTCAAGCGCGTGGTGCTCGAACTGGGCGGCAAAGCGCCGATGGTCGTCCTCGGCGACGCGGATATCGACGCGGCAGTCTCGGCCGCGAATTTCGGCGCCTTCATGAACCAGGGCCAGATCTGCATGTCCACCGAGCGCATCGTCGTCGAAAAATCCGTCGCCGAGGAATTCGCGAAGAGACTGGCGGCCAAGGGCCAGTCGCTCAAAGTGGGCGATCCTCTCAGCCCCGATTCGCAGCTCGGCTGCATGATTAATCCCGGCGCGATCAAGCGCGTCCAGGAGCTCGTTGACGACGCGGTCGCAAAAGGCGCGAAGGTTCTTTGCGGCGGAAAGGCGCAGGGGCCCTGCTATCCGCCGACCGTGGTTTTCGGAGTCACGCCCGCGATGCGCATGTACGGCGAGGAATCGTTCGGACCGGCCAAGCCGGTGGTCGTCGCGAACGATGCCGAGGACGCGCTGCGCATCGCCAACGACACGCCGTACGGCCTCTCGAGCTCTGTCTTCACGCGCGACATCAACCGTGCGCTCCGCATGGCCGAAAAGCTCGAGTTCGGCATCTGCCACATCAACGGCGCCACGGTCCACGACGAGCCGCAAATGCCTTTCGGAGGAATGAAGGACAGCGGGTACGGCAAATTTGGCGGCAACGCCGGTCTCCAGGAATTTACCGAGCTGCGCTGGATCACGATTCGCCGTTCGCCTTCGCACTATCCCATTTAAGGTGAGCCGGTCGAGTGCGTCGGAATGCGTTCCTCAATTCGGGTTCGAATCTGTCCGGAGCGCTGGGAGCGCAGTGAAACGCTTTCAGCGGTCCGGTCGTCCGATTATGTGTGGATCGAGTTCGTGCGGGCGCCTCGGCGGCCCGAATGGAAAGCTTTTTCGGTGAGAAATACTTTGGAGGAAATCGAATGAGGCGTCTTCATCAAGGTTTGGCCATCGCCTTCTGCCTTCTGCTGGTTCTTCTCGTGGTGTCGCGTAGAGAGTATGCTGGCGCGCGCAACGATGCTTCGGCAAACCCCGCCGCTGCGGCGAGCCCCTTCACAGACTTCCACGGTGAGATGCCCGGCAACATCCATCACATCACGGCGGCCGATTTGCCCGCGCCTTACGCGACGAAGTCCGCCGCAATCTTCTCGCGGCCCGTGCCGAAACCCGCGGATGTGTGGCCGCAGGCGCCCGCTGGCTTCAAAGTCGCCCCGTACGCCGAAAATCTGAAGGGTGCCCCTCGAACAATCATCACCGCGCCCAACGGTGACCTCTTTGTCGCCGCCACGAATCAGGGCGAGATTCTTGTGTTTCGGGGTGTTACGAGCGACGGGAAACCCCAGCAATTGGAGACCTTCGCCACCGGCCTGAGATTGCCTTTCGGCCTGGCCTTCTATCCCCGGGGCCCGAATCCCCAGTATCTCTACGTCGGGGATACTGACGCCGTGATCCGCTTTCCCTACAAGAATGGCGACCTGAAGGCGACGGGACCCCACGAAGTGATCGTGCCGAATCTTCCCGCCGGCCCCAATCACTTCGCGCGCGGCGTGGCCTTCTCGCTTGACGGAAAACAGATGTTCATCTCCGTTGGCTCGCACACGAACGTCACCGACGTGGATACGGACAAGAGCGAGTTTCACCGCGCGGACATCCTCGTCGCGAATCCGGACGGTTCCGACCTGAGCGTCTTTGCCTCGGGAATCCGCAACGGCTCCGGAATCGCGGTGAATCCGGATACGGGCGAGCTCTGGACATCGGTAAACGAGCGCGACGAACTTGGCGACAATCTCCCTCCCGATTACATTACACACGTCCAGGAGGGCGGCTTTTACGGATGGCCCTGGTACTACATCGGCGGCAACCAGGACCCGCGCTTTGCCGGAAAGCATCCCGAGCTTAAGGACAAGACGATCGTTCCCGATGTTCTGATGGAGCCTCACAACGCCTCGCTGAACATAACCTTCTACGAGGGCAAGCAGTTCCCCAAGGAGTTCAAGGGTCAGCTCTTCGCCGCCGAGCACGGCTCGTGGAACCGTTCCGTCCGAACCGGTTACGAAGTCGTCCTCGTGCCGATGAAGAATGGCCATGCCACCGGCCAATACGAGGATTTTCTGACGGGTTTTGTGCTTCCGGACGGAAACGTATGGGGGCGCCCTGTGGGAGTCGCGGTGGCGCAGGACGGTTCCTTGATGGTCACCGACGACGGTTCGAACTCGATCTGGCGCGTCACGCACGGCAAGAAATAAGCGCGCCGCCTGGCCCGCTCGGGGACTATGTTCTCGTTCAGAATGATTGGTGACACTCGGTAGAGTGTCGCCATGCAAATACGAAGGGGGAAGATACCCAAAGCGCGAGAGCTCTCGCGCTTTGGGTGCGAGTTGAGCCGCGCCGGCCAGCTCCACTTGCTCTGGATC
>DATEHV010000029.1:0-133582 GCA_035279445.1 Candidatus Acidiferrales bacterium
GCCAGCTAGCCGGCGAGCCACAAACTGCAATCTTTCGTCCATCACCGAACACTCCTTCCAAGGCATCACTTCCTCCCTTTAAGGGAGGAAGTGTCACCCATGTGTCCGGTACAATGTGTTACCTATGTCTCAGGCCGCTCAATTCCGAGTTTCAGCGATCGAGGCGAGGTGCGATGCAGCGGGCGATTCGCCCGCGCCTCGATCAGCTGCACACTTACTTCTTTATCGCCGGGTGGACATAACCCGCTGGCAAGACCTTGTCCGGGTCCGGCCGAACGCTAAGGTAGTCCACGTGGTCCGTGATATTCGTCCAGCCGTGAAATACGTTCGCTGGGATGATAATCACGTCCCCTGGCGAAACCGTGCGACTGTAGGCGTCTTTTACCGTTCCGGTCTCGCTGGGCCCGTTCAGAACGCGGTAGGGCTCGCTCTCCTTCGGAATCGGTTTTGGGTCGATCATCGTGCCGCCGGTCACAAGCGTCCCGGAACCCGACAGAATCACGTACGTTTCGGTCGTGAAGTCATGGGAGATGCCGGTCACGGGCGCGCCCGGCCTCGTCGGCCCCCGATGGATGACGCCTACTGCCAGGTTGTACTTGCCCATGTCCACCACGCGGATCTGCTGGTCGACAGCCGGCGGCTCGGTCTTCTGAACGGCCTTGATATCGGCCAGGGGAATATCGATGGCCTGTTTCGGCGGGACGGAATCCTGCGGCGCAGCCGCGGGTGAAAACGCAAGCAAGATCGCTAGACTCGAAATTGCCTTCAGCATTGTCCTCTCCTTGTCGTGGCGGCAAGCCATCGCTTTTACCTTCGCGCGATCCCGTGCGAATCATTGTTCCGGCTCGCCGCTCTGCACCGGACTTTGTACCACCGCCCACATCCAGCGCCAAGCACTTATCTCGAAACGGCTACTCCTGGCCGATGTCAAAGCAGGTGCGGAAGGCCTGCGACGATTTCTCCGAGAAACGATCGCGAGGATGCCCGCAGCGGACGAAGAATCCAGGGCTCTGATCGTGTTGTGGCGCATTAATCTTCGGGACTTGAGCTAGTGGACAGGGATGAGCGAGGCGGCCGTGATCTGTTTCAGGGAAGGCGTGCCACACTGGCGCATGATGAGGTCGAGCTCGCGGTGAAGAATATCGAGCACGCGCTCGACTCCGGGCTGGCCAAAAGCGGAGAGGCCCCAGATATAAGGGCGGCCAATCCCAACGGCGCGCGCTCCGAGCGCGAGGGCCTTGTACACATCGGTGCCGCGACGAAAGCCTCCGTCAACCATCACGGGAATGCGTCCGGAAACGGCCTGCAGCACCTCCGGGAGACAATCGATCGTGGCGCGGCCGCTCTCCTCCGCACGGCCACCGTGGTTCGAGACGAGGATTCCATCCACTCCGTTTTCCAGGCAAAGCGAAGCATCCTCCCGAGTCTCGATTCCTTTCAAGACGAGCTTCATGGACGTGAGGTCCTTCAGTCGGCGCACAAAATCCCAGGTAATCGCGGGCGAAGCGACGCCGAGGCCTTTGGTGTCCACGCCGTCGAACATCGGCTTGCGACGAAAAGTCGAGCCGGGCTCGGGCGAGTGGCAAACCTTGCAATCGCGAGTATCGATGCGGCGGAAAAGTGCCTCCGTCTCCGTGTTTCTTCCGGCCATCAAATCCACGGTGAAGACGAGGACGGGACAGCCGGCCGCTTCGGCGCGCTTGACGATCCTGGTCGTCACCTCCCACCGATTCGTGGGATAGAGCTGATACCAAATCGGCGCTCCGCGGGCGGCGGTGACATCTTCCACCGAAGACGTGGTGACCGTGGAAAGGATTTGCAGTGTATTTTTCGCGCGCGCCGCCTTCGCTACCGCGATTTCTCCCTCGGGATTGAACATCTTCTGGCTGCCGACTGGGCAGATGAAGATGGGCGTCTGCCACTTCGTGCCGAAAAGATCGGTCGAGAGGTCAGTGTGGCTGACGTCGACGAGACGGCGCGGCCGAAGCTGGTAATGAGTGAAGCCCTCGCGGTTAGCTTTGAGCGTAACGTCGCTATCGACGCCGGTGGTCATGTATCCGAAATGCGCCGGCGGAAGAGCCTTGCGTGCCGCCGCTTCAAATTCCAGCACGTTGAGCGCCTCGGCGGGACTCGAAATCACACTGTCGGGAACTTGCGCGAGCGTTTGGGCGAGAATCGCTCCGGAACTCGCGAACAGCGGACTCGCGGCCAGGAACTTCAAAAACGCGCGCCGATTCTCAATCCGTTCAGGGCTCATAGCGAATTCCGAGCGGCTCCTATTCGGACTTTGGCGAAGGTTTGGCCGCTTCGATGCGAATCTGATTCTCCACTTCGCGCTTCGAGTCGAGCTCAGTCTTGCCGGCGGGGAAGCCGTTGAATTTCAGCACATGACTCAGAATGTCAGCGACCTGCTGCCGGGTCAGGTGCCCGGGATCGTTCTGCGGCATCGTTCGCAAAACCCGGTCCGCTAGGTCGCCAACGGTGAGACCGTCCCAATTCGCGAGAAAATCGGAACCGGTGAGCGGCGCCGCCTCGTCGCTGCCGGCGAGATCCTCGCCGTGGCATTGCGCGCACGTATTGGTGTATTGAACCGCACCACGCTTTTCCTGCTCTGCGGTGTAGACGCCGTCCCAGACCGATCGCGTCGGCTGGGCGGACTCCTGCGCACGAGACGCTGTGCGGAGTACTCCGATCGCGGCGAGGCCGACGATTGCGGCGATTCCGAGTTTTGACTTTATGGCCTTCATCTCACTTCTCTCCGAGGATATCGTGAAACTCGGTGAAGGGCTAGGGTCTTGGGTGATCTGGGCAACCCCAGGGAACGTTTTCGACCGCGCGCTGCCCCGTCACAGAACGTTCGCCAATTCGCTGTGCGCATCTTCCGAGCGCCATCAGCTTGGCAGAGATGGAGCATCAGCGTCGTCTTGAGGGACAGGAGTTCTTGTACCTTCCGCTTGTTGTCGAGGCTTCCCGAAACAACGCGCCGGGGCGGAAAACGCGCAAACGCGTCGATCCTCTAAACGTCGCCGCCTCTCAGCACCCGGCTAATTGTTTGACGGCAGGGCGAACGCAATGTAATCGCCCGAATATGAGCCCCCGCTAACCGCAACAACGATGTATTGCTTGCCGTTGACCATGTATGTCATCGGCGATCCGCTCTGCGGCGCGGGCAAATAGACCGCTCCGACTTGCTTGCCCGTCGCCTTATCGTACGCGCGGAGCATCGCGCCGCGCGGATGGTCCGGCGCGGTCGTGACACTGGGATCGCCCATGATCACCAGCGACTTCGTGACCACCAGTCCGACGTTTCCGCCTTGCCCGGTCTTGGGGATGTCCATTCCCTTGAGCGCAGGGTTGTTGCGTACGACGTCCGGAGTGTCACCGTGCGGAACCTGCCAAACGATATCGCCCTTATCGAGATCAATCGCCGAAAGCAATCCGTAGGGAGGCTTGACGATAGGCATGCCCTGAACAATCAGGGCGTACGAATTGCCGCCACCGGCCGCAGGCCGCGAGGGCGGCGGGGGCGGAGGGGCGACAGCGGGTGTGCGGGCCGCATCCGCTGCGCTGCCCTCACCGGGGCCGAGAACAAAGCGGAACGGCTGATCGTCTCGCCCGTAAACATAATTCATGTCGGTCCCGAATTCTTTGGGCGGTTTGACCAGGCTGATCGGCATGACCGAGGAGTTCGAGGCAGGCGCGAATACGACATGGGTTTCGGGATCATATCCCGCGCCCGGCCAATTCGTGCCACCGGCTGCCGTTCCAATCGTGATAGCAGCGAGCGGCCCGCTCGCATTGCTCGCCACGGCCGGGTTGAACATCGGGCCCATCTTGTACATCTTCATTATCTCCAAAGCCTTTGCGCGCATCTCCGGAGTGAAATCAATCAGATCTTCATCTGTGACGGCCTGGCGCGCGTAGGCGGGAGGCTTTGTGGGAAAGGGTTGCGTCGGGGAATACCACTCGCCCGGAACGTCGCCTTTCGGAACGGGCCGCTCCTCGATCGGCCATACCGGCTTGCCCGTGACGCGATCGAAGACATAGAGGAACGATTCCTTGCTCGGTACTGCGACCGCTTTGATCGCCCGGCCGTCAACATTGATGTCGGCAAGAATCGGCGCGGAGGAAAGATCGTAGTCCCACATCGGGTGATGGACGACCTGATAAAACCACTTGCGCTGGCCGGTCTTCAGATCAACGCAGACAATGCTATCGCCGAAGAGGTCGTTCCCCGGCCGGTGGCCGCCATAAAAGTCCGACGATGGATCTTCCACGGGAAGGTAGGCCAGGCCGAGTTGTTCGTCCACGCTCATCTGCGTCCAGACGCCGGCGTTGCCGTTGACGGCCCAGGAATTGTCGAGCCATGTGTCATTGCCGAACTCGCCCGGTCTGGGTATGGTGTGGAACTTCCAGAGCAGCTTGCCCGTGCGCGCGTCGAAGGCTCGAACGAGGCCCTTCGTGTTGTTGTGGGTCTTGATGGTAAAACCTTCGCGCATGGCCGAACCGACGAGCACGGTGTTGCCGGCCACGATCGGAGTGGAATGGACGCCGATTTCACCTTTCTCCAAATCAATCTGCTGGCCTGTTCCGTACACAGCTCCGACTTTGAGGTCCACAACTCCATTCGTGCCGAAGGAATTCACCAAGGCGCCTGTCTTGGCATTCAGAGCAATCAAGCGATAGCCCGTGGTCACGTAGAGGATGCGATCGTCGCCCTTGCCATCCGACCAGAACGCCAGACCGCGGCCGGACAATTGCCGGGGGGCATTGGCAGCGCGCGCGCCTTCAAATTCTGCGTGGACCCACACGAGTTCGCCGGTGTCCGCCTTGAGCGCGACGACGGAGCGCCGGGTACCTCCTGTGGCGTAGAGCATGCCGTTGACCATCAGCGGCGTGCCTTCGAGCTTGTACTCGGGACGCGTGCCGAGGTTGTCCGTCTTGAAGTGCCAGGCGACCTCGAGCTTGTCAAAATTGTTCGCGTTGATCTGGTCGAGCGGCGAGTAGCGGGTGCTCGCCAGGTCCGCGGCGTAGCTCGGCCATTCACCGTTTTTCGTAGAATGCGCCGAAGTCTGGGCCGCCACTCCGATCGCCGCCGCGGCCAGCCCCACCGAGAGCGCGATTACCGCACGGATTGAATCAAATGCTCTTCGCGACATTGCTTGCCTCCTACGTCCTGTGGACGACAGTATTGTCATCATGCGAATGCTTCTCTACCTTGAGGCAGAAGCGGGCCAGGGAGGGCCCTGATCGAGCTTCGTAACCGGCGCGAGTCCCTTGTACACGAATTTCTGGAGGCGTCTGCCTTCGTAGGTTTCGGTGGTGTAGATATTCCCTTTGGAGTCCGTGGCGATACTGTGGACGCCATAGAATTCGCCGGGCTGCTTGCCGCCGTCGCCGAAGCTGGTGAGGATTTCCAGCGTGTCGCGCAGGATGATGTAAACCTTCTCGTTGCGGCCGTCGGCGAGATAAATATATTTCTGCTGCGGATCCTTGGAGAAAGCAATGTCCCACACCGAACCGTCGGCGAGAGACCGCCGGGCGATGAACTGCTCCTTCACAAAAGTGCCGTCCGGGCGGAAGACCTGGATGCGGTCGTTTACGCGGTCGCAGACGTACAGCAGCTGATCGTTCGAGAGTTGTGCGCAGTGGACCGGATTGCGAAACTGCTGCGCGGGCGGCGCGTCAGGATTGTAGCGGCCGAGATTGGTGTCGTCCGGTTTGTGGCCGTAGGCACCCCAATAGCGCTTGAACTTGCCGGTATCGGCGTCGAGGACGACGACGCGATGGTTGAGGTAGCCGTCCGAGATGTAGGCTTCATTGGCCTTGGGGTCGACGAAAATCTTGGCGACTCTGCCGAAATTCTCCTGGTCGTTGCTGCCGCCATTCTTGCCCTCGTGACCGTATTGGGCGAGGAACTTGCCGTCCTGAGTGAACTTGAGAATCTGGGCGTCGTCCTTGCCGTTGCCGCCGATCCAGACATTGCCCTTGTAGTCGATGGTGATGCCGTGGTTCGACTCCGGCCACTCATATCCGGCTCCCGGGCCGCCCCAGTGGCCGATCAGATTCCCTGCGGGATCAAATTCGAGAACGGGAGGAGCCTTCGAGCAGCACGTACCGGTGGGCGGATTCTGATCGGCGCCCGCTTCGCCCGCGGACAGAGTATCGGGGCGATGAATGATCCAGACATCGTCCTTGGCGTCGACGGAAACGCCGATGGTCATGCCTTGATACCAGTGGTTCGGCAGCGGCTTGGGCCACAACGGATCAACCTCGAATTTCGGCGCCATCACGACTTTGCTTCCCTGGGAAGTCGTGGCCTTGGCGAGCAGCTTCTGACCAACGCCGAGGCCGACTACGAGCACGATAAAGGACGCACCCACTAAAATGTCTCGCTTCGCCTTCATGTAGTTGATCTCCTTCCAAGTTTCCAGGAATTCTGGCCTCGGGCGGCCAGGCCCCTCTAAATGAATTGCGGCACGCGCGTGCCTTCGTAAGTCTTGCGTCGATAGACGGTGCCGTGGGAATTAACCGCATCGCTGCTCAAGCCGCGAAACCTGCTCGGACAACGGGCGCCCGCGCCGAAGATGAGGTCGAGCGAAGACCGGGTGAGGATCGACAGCCTCAGAAGGGTCGTCACGGCCGCGCCTATACCGATGGCACGAATCCGCATTCTATCGCTCATCGCTCCCTCATGCGTCGGATGCAAGCGACGTTCTCGCGGACAACGCAAAGCGAAATCCGCGAACCAAAAATTCCCTGCCCAGACTCCCCCCGAGGAGGGCGCCAGTATACACGTGTCGCCTCCAAAATTGTCGCAACTATTTTTGACCGGCCCGGCGTTTCATTTTGATTGTCAGTTGCGGCAATGTCCGGATACGATGCGTTCCCGAGGCGGGTCGGGCCGTTGCGGAGGAATAGGGTCGTGCGAACTAACACACATCGAACCGTTGCGCCGCTGGCTTTTGCCGTGCTGGTCACGTTGCTGGCGCTGGTGCTCTGCTCCGCTGCAGCGGCGCACGACATTCCGAGCGATGTTGCCATTCAAGCGTTCGTCAAGCCCGCCGGACAACATCTGGAACTGCTGGTCCGCGTGCCGCTGAACGCCATGCGCGACATCGATTTTCCGAGGCGCGGGCCCGGCTACCTGGATATTGCGCGAGCCGATTCGTCGCTCCGCGATGCGGCGACGTTGTGGATTTCGAACGATATCGAGCTGTACGAGAACGAAACGAAACTGCCGATCCCGCGAGTCGTGAGCGCACGCGTATCACTCCCGTCGGACAGGTCGTTCACTTCTTACGAAGAGGCCGTGGCGCACGTAACGGGGCCGCCTCTGCCGGACGACACCGAGCTTTACTGGAATCAGGGGATGCTCGACGTTCTGTTCGAGTACCCGATTCATTCGGACCAGTCGCGATTCTCGATTCACCCTGCCGTGGATACTCTGGGACTGCGCGTGGTGACGGCTCTGCGGTTTCTTCCGCCGAGCGGTGTGGTCCGCGCCTTCGAGCTTTCGGGCGACCCGGGGCTGGTCAGGCTCGATCCTCGATGGCATCAGGCGGCGCTGCGCTTCGTGAAGCTGGGCTTCCTCCATATCCTGAGCGGGACGGACCACCTGCTGTTTCTGTTGTGCCTGGTCATCCCGCTGCGGCGGATTCGGCCGCTGATCGCCGTCATCACGGCGTTTACAGTGGCGCACTCGATCACACTGATCGCTTCCGCATACAACATGGCGCCGGACGCACTTTGGTTTCCGCCGCTGATCGAGACTCTGATCGCCATGTCAATCGTCTATATGGCACTCGAGAACATCGCGGTCGGCGCCAACGTGCGGCGGCGGTGGATGATCACGTTCGGCTTCGGGCTGGTGCACGGATTTGGCTTTTCGTTCGCGCTGCGCCAGACCATGCAGTTCGCAGGCTCGCATCTTTTGACTTCGCTGCTTTCGTTCAATATCGGTGTGGAGCTCGGACAGTTGCTGGTGCTCGTCGTCGTGATCCCCTTGCTGAATGTGCTGTTCCGATTTGTTGTCGCGGAAAGAATGGGGACGATCATTCTTTCGGCGCTCGTCGCCCACACGGGCTGGCACTGGATGATTGACCGCGGCGCGCGTCTGAGCCGGTTCCCGTGGCCCGCGCTGAACGCGGCGCTCCTGCTGATGGCCATGCGCGCATTGATGTGGATTCTGATTTTTGCCGGATTGCTGTGGCTCGCGTCCAAGGTGTTTGGGGAGGGCAAGGGCGCTCGAGGAACCGCGGCCTCGCGTGAAAAAATCGATGTAGCGGGAAGCGACCCAAATGTGATAGAGACTAACGCGAAGACCGACCAGCCCGAACTGGAAACGTCGGGCCGGGTTTCGGGCGGGTAGCATTTCGGGCAGGCGTTGCGGGGACTCAATTCTTCAGGGGGTGCAGCAATGCTGGATACCGTGAGAGTGAGGCCGATCATTGTGGCAGCGATGGCCTTCGCATTCATCGTGTCCGCCGGAGATGCGCGCGCCCAAAACGACGTGCAACCTACGAACGACCCGCCCAACCCCTTCCAGACCATCGAGGGTTGGGCAAAGATGCCTGCGGGTAGAACCTGGGGATCGACTTCGGCAGTCGATATCGACCGCGACGGCAAGAGCATCTGGGTGGCCGAGCGGTGCGGCACGAATTCCTGCGCGGGCTCCAGCCTGGATCCGATTCTCAAGTTCGACGCCAACGGCGATCTGGTGAAAAGTTTCGGCGCGGGAATGTTCATCTTTCCGCACGGCATCTTTGTGGACAAGCAAGACAACGTTTGGATCACCGACGGCCAGGGCAAGGACGGCAAGGGCCACCAGGTTTTCAAGTTTAGTCCGGAAGGAAAAGTTTTGATGACGCTGGGAAAGGCCGGTGTCGCCGGAGACGGCCCGGATACTTTCAATATGCCGTCGGACGTGTTGGTGGCGCCTAACGGAGATATCTTCGTCGCCGACGGACACAGTCCCACCTCGAACGCGCGGATTGTGAAGTTCACGAAGGACGGTAAATTCATCAAGGAGTGGGGCAAGCACGGATCCGGCCCCGGAGAGTTCGAGACACCTCATGCCTTGGCGATGGATTCGAAGGGGCGCCTGTTTGTGGGCGACCGGACCAACAACCGCATCCAGATTTTCGATCAGGACGGGAAGTTTCTGGAGGAGTGGAAACAATTCAGCCGGCCGAGTGGGCTCTTCATCGACAAGGACGACGTGCTCTACGTGGCCGATTCGGAATCAACAGATAAGGAAGGTTACGGATACCACCCGGGATGGAAGAGAGGTATTCGGATCGGGAGCGCAAAAGATGGCAAGGTAACGGCGTTCATTCCGGATCCGCATCCCGCGGGAGGTTCGAGCGCCGCCGAAGGCGTGGCGGCGGACGCTGCGGAAAACGTCTACGGCGCGGAGGTGGGCCCGAAGGCCCTTAAGAAATACGTCAAGAAGTGACGAAGAGTTTTATTGAATTTGAGTGGTATGTGGTGCTAAAATTGCGGTCTGAGTGGTATTGGGTCTAATTGACTTAACTTAAGGGTCGCTACAAAGCTTAGAGATCCCGAGTCCTACTATCTTCTTGGCAGCGAAAAGGAGCAGGTCATGGTCAATGTGAGACTTCAAGGTGGCACGTGGCGAAACGTTGTGATGAGTGCGCTGACCCTCTGCGCTTTCCTTATCGTTTCGAGCGCGCTCTACGCGGACGGGCTGGAAAAGAACAAGCCGGTGACGTTCACGAAGGACATCGCCCCGATTTTGCAGGCGAAGTGCCAGGAATGTCACCACCCGGGCACGCCCGCGCCGATGTCCCTGATCACCTATGAAGATACGCGCCCGTGGGCGGGCGTGATCAAGGAACGCGTGCAGACGCGCCAAATGCCCCCGTGGCACCTTGACAAGACCGTCGGAATTCAGAAGTTCGCGAACGACCGGTCGCTGACCGACGAGCAGATCAATACGATCGCGCGGTGGGTTGATTCCGGCGCGCCGGAAGGCGATCTGAAGGATATGCCCCCGGCGAAGACTTGGCCGGACCACATGGAGTGGCAGCTTGCGAAACAGTTCGGCCCGCCGGATATCGTGATCGAGTCCGCGCCCTACACGGTGGCCGCCGAGGGGCAGGACGTATGGTGGAGACCGGTGACCGCAATTCCGCTTACAGAAACACGGTGGGTGCGTGCGGTCGAGATGCGCCCGGGAACCGTCGCCGGCGCAAAGGTAACCCATCATGCGCTTGCGCAGCTCGAGCAAGTTGAGCCTGCCGCTGCTGATGCCAGCGCCACGCCCGCAGCCGATCACCCGGGCATGGGCGGCCCCGGTCTGCTGATGGAATGGGCGATTGGTAAGAATTTCGACATTTATCGTCCGAACACCGGCAAGCTGCTTCTACCCGGCGCGAAGATTCGCTGGGAGGTCCACTATCACTCCGTGGGTGAGGCCATTCGCGACCACGTCGAGCTCGCCATCTACCTCTATCCCAAGGGCGAGACGCCGAAGTACCGCACGCGGCTCTTTGCTTTCCAATCGAGCGCCGGGCCGGAAGGTCTTGATATTCCGCCCAACTCGTACGCCCAGACGCAGTCGTTCGCTGTGTTGAGCCAGCCGGCGCGGCTTGAGAATTTCCAGCCGCACATGCACCTGCGCGGCAAGGCGATGTCGATGGAAGCGATTCTGCCGGATGGGACCACGCGGATGCTGAGCTACGTGGACCATTTCAACTTCAACTGGATGAACAACTACATCTACACGGATGATGCGGCGCCGGTGCTGCCCAAGGGCACTGTGCTTCGCTTCACGGCGTGGTACGACAACACCGCGAACAATCCGACCAATCCCGATCCGAATCAATGGGTTGGTTGGGGCGACCGCACGATCGATGAAATGGGCCACGCGTGGGTCAACGTGACCTATATCAGCGAAGATGACTACAAGGCGTGGCTCGCGAGTCATAACGCGGGCCACATGCCGTCGATGACCGAAGGCGGGGCGGCGGACGCGCACTAGCCACTCGCCAAAGGAAAATCGTAGCCGGCCTTCGTGAGCGTTAGGAGAACCCCTGTACCTAATGTCTGGGTGGTTCTCTGCGAATTTCAAGTTGGGGGAGTCAAGAAATCATGGAATTAAATGTTGTCGGTATGGCTCGCATTTTACGGAATGGCATCGAAACACACTTAAACCGATCGAGAACGGTGCGACTGGGACTTACTATCGCTCTGGCAGGCTGCGCATTCGCCTCGGCGGCACCTCTCTCTCGCGCGCAAGCTAAGTTGCCGCTGGAACCCACGCACGATACCGGGCAGAGCGTTACCGGCGCGTACGAGGGCTGGTTCAAGAATGCCGACGGAACCTTCAGCCTGCTGCTCGGGTATTACAATCGAAACCTGAAGGAAGAGCCGGACATTCCGGTCGGCCCGGACAATGACATCGAACCGGGCGGTCCAGACCAGGGTCAGCCAACTCACTTCCTCCCGCGCCGCCAGTGGGGCATGTTCACCGTGACGGTGCCGAAGGATTTCGGCGACAAGAAAGTTACCTGGACATTGGTCGTCCATGGGATAAAAACTGTGGTTCCCGCCGGCCTCGATCCTCGCTGGGAAGTTTCTCCATTCCAAGAGGTAGGCATGGGGAATACGCCTCCTGTAATTAGCTTCGGAGAAGGCGCTCTCTCCGTGCAGGGGCCGCGCCCAGTGAGCGAGACGCTCACCGCGACGGCGGGTACTCCGATGGCTCTCAACTTGTGGGTCGGCGACGATGCCAAGACCTTTCCCGGGGACAAGCCGCCCATGATGCCTGCGGTTTCGCTGCGCTGGAGCAAGTTTCGCGGACCCGGCACCGTGACCTTTGGTAACGCGAGGCCTCCCGTGGAAAAAACCGACGACAAAAAGGTGGTGGATGCGGTCTTCACGGGCCGCTCGGAGACGACGGCCACTTTCAGCGAAGCCGGGGAATACATGCTGCACGTCGTCGCGAACGATTGGTCCGGCGAAGGCGGCCGCGGGTTTCAGTGCTGCTGGACGAACGCGCTCGTGAAGGTCTCCGTGAAGGCGGCCGGCAGCAACTAATCCCCATCGATTCACGGGCTCGTTATCTGCGAGGGTCCGCGCTGTCCGCGGCCCTTTTTCCCTGGTACGCTAGTACGATACCGCATACGCTACACCCACGGGGCCACCTATCGACCCGTGTCCATCCCTCGCTTAACCTACAGCATGGATTCAATTCTCCGATTTCGCGGCGCCCAGCGCCGGGATTGCCCGAGACTGCGAGATTTACGGGCGGCGCGCAAGCGTGGCGCGATTCTGCGCGCGTGCTAAATGCCGCAAGGATGTGATGGAGCCACTACTCCAAGTCAGGGATCTGACGATCCGCTATCGTTCCGCTGGTCCGGCAGAAGGCCGGGCGGTCGAAGGCGTGAGTCTTGACGTCGCGAGGGGCGAGGTCGTGGGCGTCATGGGTGAATCCGGGAGCGGCAAATCCAGCATTGCGCTCGCGTTGCTCGGCTTGCTCTCGAAGGACTGCGCCGAGGTTTCGGGTTCGGCCGTGTTTCGTGGCGAAGACTTGCTCTCAATGAACGAGCGTTTGCTTCAAAGGGTTCGCGGAGCGGGAATTTCCATGGTCTATCAGGAGCCGGGAATGGCTCTCAGTCCCGTCATGCGCGCGGGAATGCAGATTGCCGAAGTGATTCACGCGCACCGCGAGATGAGTTGGAAGGAAGCCACGAGTGAAGCGCTTACCTTGCTCGCGCGAGTGGGCCTGCCTTCGACGGACCGGATATTCTCAGCTTATCCCCACCAGCTCAGTGGCGGACAGCTCCAGCGCGTGGCGCTTGCCCAGGGCCTCGCTTGCGGTCCGGCGCTCTTGATCGCCGACGAGCCCACGGCCTCACTCGATGCGCGGAGCCAATCGGAATTCGTGTCGCTGTTGCGCGAGCTGAATCAGAGTTCGCAGATCTCGCTCCTTCTGATCAGTCATACTCCCGAAATCCAGGCCAGTCTTGCCGATCGCATCCTGGTGATGAAGGACGGCCGAATCGTGGACCAGGGAAGTTTTGATCGGCTGTATTCCCATCCTTCTCATCCCTGCACGAGTGCCTTGCTTCGCAGGAATCGCTCCGCGATTGGCCACGAGAATCCGCAATCCGAAAACGCAGCGCATGAGCAATTCACGCCGTGAGCGGCGTTTGAAAATGGACTCACGCCAACATCTCGAACCTCAGCGGACCGAAGCGCTCGTGCGCATTCAGGGCCTCAGCAAGCAGTACGTCCAGAGACGCCCGCTGACGGGGACACGATACGTCGTCCACGCTCTTGAGAATGTGAATCTGACGATTCAGAAGCGGACGACTCTGGCGCTCGTCGGCGAATCAGGTTCCGGCAAATCGACTCTGGCCCGGTGCCTCGCCCTCTTGGAGAAACCTGCGCAGGGAGAAATCTGGTTCGAAGGCAGAAACCTGCTCGAACTGAATCAACGGGAACTTTTCCCGGTTCGCCGTCAGATTCAACTCATCTTTCAGGACCCGGCTTCGGCGCTCAACCCCCGTCTCACCGCAGGAGAGATCGTCGCGGAACCGCTGAGGATTCAGGGGCCGGGAAACAAGCCCGAATGGCGCAAGCGAGCCCTGGAATTGATGGAACAGGTCGGCCTGGCCGCTAGCTCGGAACGAAAACGGCCGCTCGAGTTCAGCGGCGGACAACGCCAGCGTCTGGCGATCGCCCGCGCCTTGGCGCTCGGCCCAAAACTGCTGATTCTCGATGAGGCTTTATCCAGTCTCGACCTCGCGAACCAAGAGAAGATTTTGCAATTGCTCGCCGAACTGCAAGCGGCGCACTCCCTCACCTACCTTCACATCTCGCACGACTTGCGCCTGGTGTCTCAATTTGCCGAGGAAGTGGCCGTTATGAACGAGCGAAAAATCGTGGAGCACAAGCCCGCGGCGGAATTGTTCGCCCATCCGGAGGACTCTTACACGCGGGAGCTGCTCGCCGCGATGCCGTCTCTCGAATCGATTTGTTCGAATCGCTTTGCGTAGAGAATCGCCATGAGATACCTAAGCCGACGGCTCGTCCACGCGACCTTGCTGCTGATCGTGATTTCGTTTTTCTCGTTTGCGCTTCTTCAGTTGGCGCCGGGCGACTACTTCGATTCGATGCGGCTCAATCCGCAGATTTCCAGCCAAACGGTCAGCAGCCTCCGAGCGGAATACGGCTTGGATCAGTCCCTTCCCGTCCGATATGAACGTTGGCTGCGCGCGGTTTTTCGGGGGCACCTCGGCATCTCTCTGGCATCGAATAGTCCGGTGGCCCCGCTGTTGAGGGTTCGAGCCGCCAACACGCTTCTGCTATCCGGTACGGCGACTTTGCTCGCTTGGTTGCTGGCCCTTCCGATCGGAATCTGGAGCGCGGCAAAGCGTGGGGGCTGGTGGGACCGCATCTCGAATCTTGCCACGTCCGCACTGCTCACGATTCCTGACCTGCTGCTCTTCCTCGGCCTGTTGCTGTTCGCCGTCCGCACGGGATGGTTCCCGACCGGCGGAATGGCTTCGGCGGGCGGTGACGACCTGGGATTGTGGAACAGCGTGAAAGACGTCGCGTTTCATCTCCTGTTGCCGTCGTTCGGGCTCGCTGTCGTCATGCTGCCCTTGCTGGTTCGGCACGTGCGGTCTGCGATGGTAGAGGTCCTCGAGTCTCCATTCATCCGTGCAGCGCGCGGCCACGGTATCCGGCGCTCGCGGATTCTGTTCCGATACGCGCTGCCTGCGGCCTCCAACCCCCTGATCTCGCTGCTGGGGTTTTCAGTGGCCACGATGCTGAGCACGTCCGTGCTCGCCGAAATCGTTCTCAGCTGGCCCGGACTCGGCGCTTTGCTCGTGGACTCGATCTTTTCCCGGGATGTCTATGTGGTCGTCGCGATCGTGATGCTCTCGTCCGTCTTTCTGGTCGCGGGAAATTTGTTTGCGGACCTGCTTCTGTTCGTGAGCGATCCGCGGATTCGCGTGGAGTAATCGGTTGACGCATCGGCACAAACTGTGGGGCGCGGTGATACTGCTGGCGGGCTTTCACGCGCTGGTGCTATTTGCCGGCTTCTTCGCCCCGTATGACTTCGCGACACAGAATCGCGAGCTGGCGTTCGCGCCGCCCACCCATCTCCATTTCGTGGACTCTCGAGGAGGATTTCACGTCCGCCCGTTCGTATACGGCCTGAAAAGCGATCCGGCGAATCCTGGCGCGTTCGAAATGGATCGAGCGCAGGTTTATTCACTCCGTCTCTTCGTGCACGGTTCCTCTTACAGAATCGCCGGAGTACTCCGTTCGCAATGCCATCTTTTGGGAGTCGACGACGCCGGACGCCTCTTCCTGATGGGCACCGATGCGTACGGCCGGGACCAGTTCTCCCGTTTTCTCTACGGCGGGCAGATTTCCCTGCTTGCGGGGCTGCTGGCCGCGGTCCTGGCGGTTTCGCTGGGAGTTTTCATAGGAGCTCTTGCAGGATTCTATCGCGGATGGATTGACGAATTTCTGATGCGCGGCGGCGAGCTTTTTCTCGCTTTGCCGTGGCTCTATCTCCTGTTCGCCGTCCGCGCGGTGCTGCCCTTGCACATCGCCGGTTGGGCGGTTTTCCTTCTGCTGGTTGGCGTGATGGGGTTGATTGGCTGGGCTCGTCCCGCGCGGTTGATTCGCGGTGTGGTCCTGAGCGCAAAGGAGCGCAATTTCGTCCTTGCAGCGAAGGGTTTTGGCGCCTCGGACGGCTATCTGCTCTGCCGCCACGTGCTTCCTCAGACGTCCGGTGTGGTTCTTACGCAGATAACGCTCCTGATTCCCCAATACGTTCTCGCGGAGGTAACGCTGAGCTTTCTGGGACTCGGCGTCAGCGAGCCGATGCCCAGTTGGGGTACGCTGCTCTCATCACTGCAGCAGTACTATGTGCTGTCTTCCTACTGGTGGATGTTCCTGCCGGCCGTTCTCCTGATCCCCGTGTTCTTCCTCTACTACGCGGCCGCCGATGCTCTGCAGGAACGCCTGTAGTCCTTGCCCCTATAATAACGACCGAATCTTTGCTAAGAGTTGAGGTTATGAGAAAAGTGCTGCACGGGATGAACATCTTCGCGATTGCGGTCGCGACCCTGGTTGCTTGTTCTGTCGCTCAAGCTGCGCCGCCTCAAGCCGGCGAAGAGCGAATGATCGCAGACAGCGCTTCGGGCCGGCCCGGCGGAAAGCTCATCATTGCGCTGCGCTCGGAGCCCAAGACCCTAAATCCAGTTCTCGCCCAGGACGCCCCCTCCCAAGATGTCATTCGCTGCCTATCGGCCGATCTGATCGATATCAACCGCGCAACACAAAAGACGGAGCCCGCGCTCGCCAAATCCTGGACAGTGTCCCGGGACGGCACACAGTACACGTTGCGACTCCGGCGTGGCCTTCGTTTTTCCGATGGGCAGCCTCTCGATGCGGATGACGTCCTGTTCAGCTTTAAGCTCTACCTCGACGAGAAAATCGATTCTCCGCAGCGGGACCTATTGGTCGTCGGCGGGAAGCCAATCGCGGCAGAGAAGATCGACCAATACACGGTTCGTTTTACGCTGGCCCAGCCCGACGCCGCGGCCGAGAGGCTTTTTGACGGCATCGTGATTCTCCCCCGCCACCTTCTCGAAAGCGTCTATCGGAGCGGAGGCTTTTCTGAAGCATGGAACCTTTCGATGGCGCCCAGCCAATTCGCGGGCCTCGGCCCGTTCCGGCTGAAGGAATACCTTCCGGGTCAGCGGATCGTCCTCGAACGCAATCCGTACTACTGGAAAGAAGATCGCAGCGGTCATCGGTTGCCGTATCTCGATGAGGTCGTATTCCTGTTTGTGTCGAGTGAGGACGCACAAGTAATCCGCTTTCAGGCTGGCGATGTGGACCTCCTCACTCATTTCAGCGCGGAGAATTTCGCAGTTCTGGAGAAGCAACAGGCGGCCAAACACTACCACCTCGACGACCTGGGAGCGGGGCTGGAATACAATTTTCTCTTCTTCAACCTCAACGATCTCTCTTCCAAAGCGCTTCCGGAAATCGCCCGAAAGCAAGCATGGTTTCAAGATGTGCGATTCCGGCAGGCTGTGTCGGCGGCAATTGATCGGGAGAGTCTCGTTCGCCTTGTGTACAACGGGCGCGCGACGCCACTGTGGACTCAGGTCACGCCGGGAAACAGGTTGTGGATTGATTCCCGCATTGCGCACCCGCCGCGATCGCTCGACCACGCCCGGGAGCTGTTGCGGTCGGCAGGATTTGACTGGAAAAGCGATGGCGCCCTTCTGGACAGCCACGGCAACCCGGTCGAATTCTCGATTCTCACCAGTTCCTCGAACGCTCAACGCGTGAAGATCGCAACGCTGATCCAGGACGACCTGACTAAACTGGGAATGAATGTTCACGTCGTCTCGCTCGAATTCCACTCGATGGTGAACCGCCTCTTGACAACCTACGACTACGAAGCCGCCGTAATGGGGCTGGTCAGCGGCGATGCCGATCCCACCTCGGAGATGAATGTCTGGATGTCCAGCGGTGACACTCACCTTTGGCACCCCAATCAAACTCATCCGGCGACGCCCTGGGAAACCGAAATGGACCGATTGATGCAGCAGCAGCTTGTCACCTTGAGCTATCCAAGCCGCAAGCGTCTGTACGACCGCGTTCAAGAAATTGTGGCGGAAGACCTTCCTGTCATATGCTTGGTCAGTCCGAATGTCTTGGTGGGAGCCAGCGATCGCATTGGCAACTTTCGACCGGCGATTCTGGACCCCTACACGCTTTGGAATATCGACGAGCTCTATCTCCACTGAAATTGCCGGGCACACATACGATGGCGCCCACGCGAACCTCGACGAGAGACGACACGGCCAAGGCGTGGTCGGACCGGCGTCTTGTCGCAGAGTGTCTCCAGGGAAACGACGAAGCGTGGTCAGCGCTGGTTGACAAATACAAAAACCTCATTTTCTCGATCCCGATCAAGTACGGTTTCTCGGCGGACGACGCTACGGATGTTTTTCAGGCGGTTTGCCTGGAACTGCTTTCCCAGTTGCCGAAGTTGCGAAAGCCGGAAGCCCTGCCGAAATGGATTATTCAGGTTACGGCACACAAATGTTTTCACGGAAAAAAGCAGCGCCAGCGCACTGAGGTTTCCGACCCGAACGACCCGACGTTCGAGAGGAGCACCGCGCCCCGTGCCGAGGGGATTCTTCGGCAGGCCGAAGACGAACAGAGTCTGCGGGAGGCCGTTTCCGGTTTATCGCCTCGCTGCCAGCAGCTCATCCGCATGCTCTTCTTCGAGGACCCCGCGCGTCCCTATCAGGAGGTGGCGCAGGCCCTCGGAATCGCCACGGGTTCGATTGGTTTCATTCGGCAGCGGTGCCTTGAGCGTTTGCGCAAACGGCTGCTCGAATCAGGGTTTTCGTGACACCACGGGTCAAGAAGCCACCGCTTTCCGAAAAGCTGCTGCGCGATCTGGCGAACCTCGCAAATGATGCCGGCCGCGCAAGATTTTTGAAGCAGCGAAAACTTTACCGCGACAGCGTAGTCCAGCAACTCAACGAGGTGGTGCGGACTAAACTGCGCTCCGACACGCGCCAGGCGCTCGCCCTGGTGGAATCCGCGATCTCGATCGCCCGGCGCCTGCGAAACCAGGAAGCGCTGGGCCGTGGTTTGCGCTCCAAGGCCAACGCCCTGCAGATCCTGGGAGACAATCAAAAGGCGCTGAAATTTCACGACCAGGCCATTCGTGTCTTTCGAAGAATTCACAATGCGGAAGAGGAAGCCCGCACGCTGATCCCTTCCATTCAGTCTCACATTTTGCTGGGCGAATACGACAAGGCCTTTGAAGCCGCCGACAGCGCAAAACAGATCTTCGAGCGTTTGGGAGATCAGAAGCGAATCGCCCACGTAGGCATCAACGTTGGGAACATCTATCACCGGCAGGACCGCTTCGAGGAGGGGCTCGCCTGCTACGAGCGCGCCTACGAAGCGCTTCTGCCGCTTCACGATTCCGAAGGGCTGGCGGTCGCCCTCTATAACATGGCTGTCTGCCTGATTACGATGAACGACTTTCCGCGGGCGCTCGCCAGCTATCAGCGCGCGCGCGACATGTGCGTCCAGCACGGCATGACGCTTCTGGTGACGCAGGCGGACTACAATATCGCCTACCTGTATTACCTCCGGGGCGAATACAGCCGCGCCATTGAGATGCTGCGCGCCACGCGAGAAGCGTGCGAGAAGAATGGAGACGCTTATGTCCTGGCTCTCTGCTACCTGGACCTTTCCGAGATTTATCTCGAGCTCAACCTGAGCGCGGAAGCCAGGGAAACGGCTCACGAGGGGTATCTGCGTTTCCAAAAACTGGGGATGGGCTACGAGGAGGCGAAATGCCAGGCGAACGAGGCTATGGCGCTCTGCCAACTGGGCAAGACCGTGCACTCGCTCGAACTCTTTGCGAAGGCGCGCCCGAAATTCGTCCGTGAGAAAAATCTGGTATGGCCGTGGTTAATCGACCTTTATCAAGCGGTCGTGCTTTACGACGAAGGGCGTCTCTTCGAGGCTCGCCGCCTCTGCTCTGGCGCTGCCGGATTCTTCGATACGTCGTTGCTGCCCGGCAAAGCAGTGCTGTGTCATTTGCTTGCTGCGCGGATATCCCTGCGATCGGCGGATCTTGTGTCTGCTCGCGCGGATTGCGCGCGCGCCCTCAATCGGCTGGCATCGCTCGAAGCTCCCGTGCTGCGCCACCAGGCGGAGTTCCTCATGGCCCAGATCCAGCAGGCTACCGGCGATCTCTCGAGCGCGTACCAGTCGTGCCAGAAGGCGCGCGAAGCGCTCGAAACCCTGCGCAGCAGTCTCCGTGGCGAAGAGCTCAAGATCGCGTTCATGAAGAACCGCCTGGAAGTCTACGAGTGCCTTGTGGAGCTCTGCCTGAGCTCCGGCGCGGGGACGGCGTCCGCCGAGGAATCGTTCGGCTACATGGAACTGGCGAAGTCTCGAAGTTTGGCTGAACTGCTTGTGCAGCACGGCAGGGCCCTGCCTCCGATGGATGCGGGGCAGAGCGGTCTGGTGCGCCGAATTCGGGAAATGCGCGAAGAGCTAAATTGGTATTACCGTCGGATTGAAATTGAACAATTACGCGGCGACGAGCCTTCCCCCAAACGGATCGACCTGCTCCAGAAGCAAGCCCTGGCCCAGGAGAACGAACTCCTTCGCGCTCTGCGCGAACTTCCGTCGCAGCAAGCGGAGCAGGCCGCCGGCGTCGGGCCGGCGGTCGCTTCGCTCGAAACCATCCGCGATTGCCTTCCGCCGGAGACCGCGCTGATCGAGTATTTCAGCGTCAGAGACCAGCTGATCGCGGCGGTGGTTACGCGTGAGGGACTGGAAATCGTTCCGATCACGCCCATCTCGCGGGTGGTCAACCTGCTCCGGTTGCTCCACTTCCAGATCTCCAAATTTCGCCTCGGCGCCGAATATATTCAAACTTTCGGACGCGCTCTCCTGGATGCCGCGCAGGCTCACCTTCGCCAGCTTGACGAGGAGGTGATCACCCCCGTGCGCGGACACCTCCGCGCAAAGCATCTCGTCATCGTGCCGCATGGCGTCCTGCACTATCTGCCGTTTCATGCGCTCTTCGACGGCGCTGGGTATTTGATCGACTCCTTTACGGTATCTTACGCACCGAGCGCGACGGTTTTCGCGCTATGCCAGCGGAAGGCGTCGGCCGCATCCGGTCCCCCCCTCGTCTTGGGAGTTCCCGACGCTCAAGCGCCGTTGATACTGGATGAAGTGCGATCGGTGGCGGGAATCTTGCCCGGTGCGGAACTGATCGTCGGCGCGCCCGCCAACGAGGCCGTGCTTCGCGACAAGGGAGCGCACAGTAAGCTGATCCATATCGCGACTCACGGCAACTTCCGTCAGGACAATCCGATGTTCTCGGGCATTCGTCTCGGCGGAGGCTATCTGAACCTTTACGATCTCTACCAACTCAAACTCGACGCCGAACTTGTCGCGCTGAGCGGTTGTGCTACCGGGTTGAACGTCGTAAGCCCGGGAGACGAATTGCTGGGTCTGATCCGCGGACTGCTTTACGCCGGAGCGCAGTCTCTATTGTTGACGCTGTGGGATGTCCACGACCGAAGCACCGCGGACTTCATGACCGGCTTTTACCGCCGCATCGGTACCGGCGAGGGGAAGGCCTCCGCTGTTCGAGGAGCCATGCTGGAGCTTCGCGAGCGGTACCCCCATCCCTACTACTGGGCCCCTTTCACGTTGATAGGAAAGGTCTTACCGGTTTAGACCAGCCAAAACTTTTCTTGCCCACCCCTATATTTTTCGGGCCCATTCCCACCCTTTTGAGTTGGTGATGGAAGCAGTCGGCGCAACCCCTATCGGGGGAGCGCCTGCAGCTGAGCCGTACGGGGGAACTGAAGATGAAACACTATTCGCTTGAGAAATGGGCTGATTTTGCCCGGGAAGCAATCGTAGGGCGGGAACGAGCTGAGATGCAGAGCCACCTCAACACCGGGTGCAGAGAATGTACGCAAGCGGCGGGCTTGTGGCAGCGCGTCCACCAGGTTGCACGTCAGGAGCGGAGCTACGAACCACCTGAGGCCGCGGTGCGCACGATCAAGGGCACCTTTGCGATTCGCGGACCTCGTAAGCCTACCCACGGCATGCGAGCGATTGCCAAGCTGCTGTTCGACAGTTCGCGGAACCCGCTTCCGGCTGGAGTGCGTTCCACCGCGACTACGATTCGTCAGTTGCTTTATGGCACGGGTGATTACCGGATTGACGTAAGGATTGAGCCGCGCCTAGATTCGGACAAGGTCACGATTGTCGGGCAGGTTCTCAACTCGGCCGATCCGAGCGAGGGCGTCGGCTCGGTAGCCGTGGCACTGATCAAGGGTCGGAAAGTATTGGCGCAATCGCTTACGAATCGGTTCGGAGAGTTTAATCTGGAGTGCGAGTTGGAGCAGCGCTTCCTACTGAGGGTCGAGTTGCCGGGAGGCGAGGTCCGCCTGCCGTTGATCGAGCCGGACCAAGTTGGTCCGGAATCAACTGAATCTCAAAGACTTAACCGCCTCCTTCGGCGGGGCAAAGATAGTACTAGAAAGAAGGTTTAGCTCAAGATCCGCCAATATTAGCCGTTCGTACCATAGTCGACTACAGGTCGTCCCCGCGAAACTGTATCGGTCGAATTCCCGAGGGTACGGGGCTACTGAGGCGGCAAGCAAAAGGAGCAGGTGGAACCATGAAACGCGCAATCGGGATCTTTGTACTTCTTTTCGCGGGACTATCGGCACAGCCGGCGTCGGCGCAAGGATTGCTCGGGGGGCTGCTTTCGAACCTCGGGAATACCGTGTCCAAATTGCTCTCGCCACCGCCGGGCGTTATCGTACGCACCAATCTTGGTCTAGGCGGCTTGCAGAACGCTTGCCTCGCCAATGGTTGCACGGTGCAAAGAAGCTTGGACGGAAACCTTAACCAGGTCTTCCTGGTCAAGCCTGTCCAGGGACTTCTGCCCAACCTGCTGGCAGGGGTCTTGAGACTCGTCACCGGAATTCTTGACGCCGAGCCCGACCAGAATTTCGCGATTCCGCCGAACCCGACGAGTCACTCCACCACGAGTACTCCGCCGCCGGGGCTATGGGACACGCAGCCTGTTAATTACTACGGGTCAACGGTCACCCACGGATATGTCAACCAACCGGCCGCGCAAATCATCCAGCTATCTCAAGCTCACAATACTTTCGATTTCTCGGGCTCGGGAATCGTCGCTGACATCGATACTGGCGTGGATCCGAATCATCCAGCGCTCCGCGGAACCCTGCTTCAGGGATACGATTTCACTCGCAACCAGCCGGGTGGCTCAGAAATGAACGATATTTCGATGAGCGCGCCGCCGCCCTGCAGTTACTGCGCTGCTGCCTACGTCAATCAGCATACCGCGGCGATGTTGGACCAGCATACCGCGTCCATGCTTGACGGCAACGGATACGAGGCATTCGGCCACGGAACGATGGTTTTGGGCGTGATTCACCTCGTTGCCCCCACGGCGAAGCTCCTGCCGCTGAAGGCGTTTGGCGCGAATGGAAACGGCTCTCTCTCCAACATTCTGGCCGCCATTTACTATGCGGTCCAGAATCACGCGAACGTCATCAACATGAGCTTCGACCTCACGCAGAATTCAACCGAACTGACGAACGCAATCAATTATGCCGGCAGCCAGCATGTCATTTGCGTCGCCTCGTCAGGTAACGACGGAGCGAATACGACGGTCTATCCGGCAGGCCTTAACAATGTGATGGGTGTTGCCTCGACGAACAATCAGGATCAGCGGTCGAGCTTCTCCAATTACGGAAATCAAATCGTGTGGGTCGCTGCCCCGGGCGAGGGCGTAATCACAACCTATCCGTTCGGCTTGTACGCGGCGGGTTGGGGCACCTCGTTCAGCTCTCCATTAGTCGCCGGTACGGCGTCGCTGGTGCTGAGCGCGCAGCCCGGTGACAGCCAAGACCAAGCGGCGTGGGCCATCGCTCATGCGCAGTTTGTTGGTTTGAACATGGGCAACGGACGCTTGAACGTCTACTGGACGTTGTCGGCGGTGAATCCCGTTGAGGGCCTGCTCGGCGACGAGTAGGCCGGGGCCCTCATGTTGACAACCGTCAATTTGTTTACGGGCGCTTCCGAACGGGCCGGTCGATTCGACCGGGTCTTGGAAGCGCCCGTCCTCTCGGCGAGTCTTCTAAACAAATCCTCGAATGTATGGTCGCCCGTCGCCCATCACGTCAAGGCGATGGAAGAGCAACTGTCGGCTCTTCGAACATCTCTGATCTGCGCTTTCAATCAACTCCTCGACCTTAAGGACCTCAATACCGGAGTTCACAGCACCCGCTTGGCGGAATGGGCGCTCCACGTGGCGGCGGAGCTCGGGCTGGACGAAAAACAGCTTTCCGATATCGAGGTTACGGCCCTGCTGCACGATATCGGGAAGATCGGGATTCCCGACGCCATTCTGCACAAACCCGCCAAATTGTCCGACCAAGAATACGATCTCATGAAAAAGCATCCGGAGTATGGCTGGGCGGTTTTGCGCCACGTACCGGGGATGGAGCGCGCCAGCTTGATGATTCTGCACCATCACGAAAGCAACGACGGCCGAGGCTACCCAGCCGGCCTTGCGGGCGACGAGATTCCGATGGGATCGCGCATTGTCGCGGTAATCGACGCGTTTGACGCCATGGTTTCTTCCAGGCCGTATCGCGAGGGGTTGCCGTTTGACGAGGCCGAGCGCCGGCTGCTGCAAGCGCGCGGTACGCAGTTCGATCCTCGAGTCGTGGAACGTTTCCTCCCGTTGGCTCGCGCCGAAATGTCTTCTGTCTTCGCCGCCGCCGGCACTTCAGTCTCCGCGGTTCTTTAGCCTCTCGACTACCGTTCAATCGCCCCGCCTTCAGTTGGCTGCCGGATAGCCTGCCAAATTAACTCCTTGCATCTACCGATAGATAGAACTCCGCCCACGCGCCGGTAATCAATGCCACGGCGGCGCATTCCGTTAGGGTCAGTTGCTGCTTAGCTGGAACGGGTGTTGGAAATCGACGCACATGGCAAGGCGGTCAGGGCGTAAAATTTTGGTAGCTCTGGAACGTGCACCAAGTCGAACGGCTTCTCGCCACAGCCTAAAACTTCTCCGGCAGAAGCCGTAACTGGGACAGAGCGGCCGATAAGAGTCAGCGCGCGACGAGAACTCAAGACCATATCACGCGCTGCCGATACCACCGAAGTAGGGCGTATTTCTGTGAAACACCAGATCGACAACGGCGAGAAAGCCACGCAAGGCTCGAGCCAAATCGAGAACCGGGCGCGGAGGATGGCAGACTTGGCGTTGGATGCGTTCGTGGAGATGGACACGGCGGGGCGCATCCTCGATTGGAACCCTTCCGCGGAGAGAACATTTGGATGGCGGCGCACGGAGATAGTCGGGCGCGTGTTTTCCGAAACGGTGATCCATCCCGCTAGTCGCGAGGCGTATGAGAGGAGCCTGGCGCGGTTCATGGCCTCGGCAGGAGAGCCGGCGGCCAACAAACTGATGGAAACTACGGCGCTGCACCGGGATGGCCACGAGTTTCCGCTGGAATTGATGATCACGCGCATGCGATGTGCCGACGGACCTCACTACATCGCCTTTGGCCGCGATATTACCCACCGCAAGAGCGCGGACAAGGCAATGCACGCCAATGAAGAGTCCTATCGCGCCATCTTTGATCATATCGAGGACGGATATCATGAGACCGATCTCAGGGGAAACTATGTCTTCGTGAGCGAAAAATTCGCCAAACTCCTCGGCCGTTCAAAGAGCGAGCTTGAGGGCCACAACTACCGGGAGTCTTCGAGCGAGGGAATCTCGCCGAGGATCCGCGAATTCTTCAAGAACGTGTACGAGACGGGAAAATCCACGACGCCATTCGAGTACACGGTCAATCTCGGAGGCCGGCCGGTATTCGTCGAGCAATCCGTCTCGCTCAAGCGGGACAGGGACGGCCAGCCATCCGGTTTTTTGTGCCTCGTTCGCGACATCACCGCGCGCAAGCGCTACGAACAGGACCTCGCGAGCGCAAAGGAAGCGGCCGAGGCGGCGAACCGGGCCAAGAGTGAGTTCGTCGCGAACATGAGCCATGAGATTCGCACCCCACTGAACGGCATTGTGGGCATGACCGATCTCGCGCTGGAAACCGAGATGACTCCCGAACAGCGCGAGTATTTGGAAACCGTCAAACTGTCCGCCGATTCCCTGTTGACCGTCATCAACGACGTCCTCGACTTCTCCAAGATCGAGGCCGGGAGACTCGATATCGAGGCGGTCGATTTCAACTTGCGAGACACCTTGGAAGCAACAATGAAGACGCTGGCGCTTCGGGCGGACGAAAAGGGGCTCGAGCTTCTTTGCGAAATCGCTCCCGAAGTTCCGGAGATCCTGCGCGGGGATCCGACGCGGTTGCGCCAGGTCGTCGTGAATCTCACGGGTAACGCCATCAAATTCACCGACCACGGGGAAGTCGCCCTGAGGGTTGAAGTCGGAGCCGATGAAGGCGCGGGCCGGGAACTACACTTCATGATCTCAGATACGGGGATCGGGATTCCCACGGAGAAGCTGAAGTCGATCTTCGCTCCGTTCACCCAGGCCGACACCTCGACGACACGAAAGTACGGAGGAACAGGCCTTGGACTGACGATCTCCGCCCGGCTGGTGGACTTGATGGGCGGGAGAATCTGGGTCGAGAGCGAAGTGGGACGCGGAGCGCAGTTTCACTTCACGGTGCGGTTGGTGGCTGTGGACGAAAAGCCGATCGTTGTGGGGACGATTGCGCCGCCCGAGATTCTGCGAGGAGTGAAGGTTCTGATCGTAGACGACAACAAAACCAACCGGCGGATTTTGAACGGGATGCTGATGCGCTGGGAGATGAAACCCACATTGACCGAAAGCGGCGAGCAGGCTCTGGCGGAACTGACGGCGGCGCGGCAAGCCGGAGCTCCCTACCCGCTGATCATCACCGACCTGCTGATGCCGAAGATGGACGGCTTCGAACTCGTCGAACGAATCCGGCACGATCCGGGATTCTCGACGGCCACGATTATGATGCTCACATCGGCAGGTCAGCGAGGCGACGCCGCGCGATGCCAGGAACTAGGAGTGGCGGCGTACTTGATGAAGCCGATCCGCCAGTCGGAGTTGCGCGAGGCCATTGCGCGAGTGCTCGGAGCCCGCAACCAGACAGGCGCGGTGCCCCTGGTCACTCGATATTCTCTGGCAGACGCTCGCGACCCGGGCGCTTGTTTGCGGGTATTGATCGCCGAAGATAACTCGGTAAACCAGCTACTGATTACCCGCTTGCTCGAAAAGAGAGGGCATCGGGTCGTGGTGACCGCGAATGGCCGCCAGGCCCTTGCTGCGCTCGAGAAGGAACGATTCGATCTCGTCTTGATGGACGTGCAAATGCCCGAAATGGATGGACTCGAAGCCACGGTGGCCATTCGCCAGAAGGAAAAAGATAAGGGAGACGGCATTCACCAGTCCGTGGTCGCCTTGACCGCACATGCCATGAAGGGGGATTCCGAGCGGTGCTTGGCGGCTGGCATGGACGGCTATCTCAGCAAGCCGATCCAATCGCGGGAGCTCGACAAAATCCTGGAAGGATGTGTCGTCTCCCGGATAAAAGCGGGGAATAGCAGCGGGACCCCCGAAGGACGCTGATTTCGATTTCTCTCGTTGGGCGCCAAAAAAACAGGAGGGGTGGACACGGAGGCCCGGTTTGTCCCGTTACGGGAAATGTACGCTTGCGGCGAATGAATTGAAGAATATGGACGTCAACTTGCATCGAATTCCGGGTTTACAGTCACAGGGATCGCAGATAGTATGGCGAGTTAACAATTCATCTTGGTTCGCAAGAGGGTGATTTGTTGTTTTCCGCGCTCGGTTTGATCCGTCAGCTTCGCGTCGCACTCGTTTTTGCCGTGATTGTTTTGGCGGGATTTCTTCTCGAGCGGGCGTTGTCCGCCCGAAGTCAAGACGAGGCGCCGCAGCCGGCGGCGCAGACTTCGCCGATCTTCACACCTTCGCATAAGACAGTCTACGACGCCGTTCGAGAGTTCTTCGGAGCGCGTTCAAAACCCGTCCAGCCGATCGCCTATACGCACAAAGTTCACCTCGCCAATGGCCTGCAATGCACGGATTGCCACGTAGGCGTGGATCAGGGCCCTGACGCGCGAATTCCAAGCGTCAATTTCTGCATGACGTGCCATCAGGTAATCGCTACCGACAAGCCGGAAATCAAGAAGCTCGCGGCCTATCGCGCGCGCGGGGAGGACATCCCCTGGCAACGGGTCTACGGTTTCGAACCGTCCGCGCACGTCAAGTTCAACCATGCGCCCCATATCCGGGCGGGAGTCGACTGCGCCAAATGCCACGGCGACATGCGCACGCTGACGGTTGCCGAGCGAAAAGTGGACCACACCATGGGGTTTTGCATCGAATGTCATCGCGAGAACCATGCGTCCGTGGATTGCGTGACGTGCCATTTCTAATTTGCTGGAGTTTAGCTTCGGCCGCGAGCCGCGGCGCATAGGGAATCCATGGAACGTCGCGACTTTCTGAAAATCTCAGCGGCAGGCGGGGCGGCGGCGGCTCTCGAGGGCTGCGGCAATCCCGATCACCAGCTCATCCGATTCATCCCCGAAGAAGACTTGATTCCGGGGATCGCGACCTGGAAGCCGAGCATTTGCACGCTCTGCCCTGCGGGCTGCGGCTTGCTGGTGCGCGTGATGCAGGGAGAAGCGGAGGTCGTGCGTAACGGGCAGCTCGGCATCCTGAAGATGGGACTGGCGAAAAAGCTGGAAGGCAATCCGGCGCACCCGATCAATCAGGGCAAGCTTTGTCCTCGCGGCCAGGCAGGATTGCAGGTTACCTACCATCCGGATCGCATCAAGAATCCGCTGGTGCGTTCCGGCCCTCGCGGCTCGGGCCAGTTTAAGGAAACCAGTTGGGACGAAGCGCTCAAGCAGCTCGTATCGCGGCTCTCGGATTTGCGGGCGAGCCAGCAGGAGGGCGGGCTGGCGCTGATTACATCACCACTTCGGGGACAGCGGAGGTCGATCGTCGATTCCTTCGCCGCATCTTTCAAAGGTTCGATGGCGGTCGACTCGGCCTTCTTCGCCGACGATGTGTTGCGCGCGGCGAACGCCTCGAGTTTCGGGCAAGCGGCGCTCCCCACGCTGGACCTGAGTCAGTCGAAGTACGTAATCTCCTTTGGCACGGATTTTCTCGGCACGTGGAACTCGCCCGTAGCGCAATCCATCGGCTACGGCCAGATGCGCCAGGGGCGTCCGGGAGAGCGCGGCAAGTTCGTTCACTTCGAACCGCGCATTTCCCAGACGGCTGCCAGCGCGGACGAATGGATTCCGGTTCAGCCGGGTTCCGACGGTGCGCTCGCCCTGGGGATCGCCCACATCATCATGGCCGAGAAGTGGCGG
Source organism: Candidatus Acidiferrales bacterium (assembly GCA_035279445.1). Taxonomy (GTDB): domain Bacteria; phylum Acidobacteriota; class Terriglobia; order Acidiferrales; family UBA7541; genus Palsa-295. The sequence continues at coordinate 29,029 of DATEHV010000029.1, forward strand.
CGGAGCAGCGTGGGCGACCATGCAGCTACGCTGATCGACGGCTGGGCGCAGGGGCTGCCGGAACACGCCCCCGATAGAATCGCGGCGCAAACCGGCGTCAAGACTGAAACGATCTTTCGGATCGCGCGCGAAGCAGCAGGGAATTCTCCAGCGGTTGCGTTGATCGGCGACGCCGCGACGGCGCACACGAATGGCTACTTCAATGCGCTAGCTGTGAATGCGCTGAATGCTTTACTTGGGAGCGTTGGAAAGCCCGGCGGACTTCAGTTCAAACCCGTTTGGGGCGGAGCGGCGAACCGATCGTCCGCTCGGAGTGCGAAGGTGCCCCCGATCTCGATCGAGGCTCTCGCGTCACGGATTCTCTCCGGCGCCGCTGCCGTCAAGGTTCTTGTGCTGTACAACGCAAACCCAGTATTCGCGGCTCCCGCTGCGGCACGCGCGCGCGAGGCCCTCGACAAGATTCCGTTCGTAGTCAGCTTCGGTAGTTTCATCGACGACACGAGCGCGAACGCGGATTTGATTTTGCCCGATCACTCGCCGCTGGAATCCTGGCTTGACGATGTGCCGCCGTCGGGCAGCACCCGCTCGGTCGTGAGTCTCGCCCAGCCCGCGATGAATCCGCTCCACAATACTAGAGCGATGCCGGACGTTCTCTTGGACGTCGCTCACCAGATTGGCGGCGATCTGGCTAAGGCCCTTCCGTGGAAAACTTACGACGAGGCGCTCCAGGCAGCCTTCACAACGCTCTATAAGGAGAAGGGAACGAAGACCGCGAAGGATGCCGACGGGTTCTGGCAAAAAGTGAGGGAGCAAGGCGGCTGGTGGGGTGCCGAGGAAGAGCAGACATCCCTTAGCGGCGGGCGCGCGCCTTCCGAAGCCAGGGATTCCGTACCGAAGTTCGATGGCGCGCCGGATGAGTTTCCGTTCCACTTTCTTCCGTTTGCCTCGCAGATGTTCTACGACGGATCGCTCGCCCACCTGCCCTGGATGCAGGAAGCTCCCGATCCGCTCTCGACGGTGATGTGGGGCACGTGGGTGGAGATCAACACGCGCACGGCGGAAAAACTCGGCGTGAAGACGGGCGACACCGTGGAAGTCGAGTCCGCGCATGGAAAGCTCCAGGCGCCGGCTTTTGTGACGCCGGGGATCGCGCCGGACGTGATCGCCATGCCCGTCGGACAGGGCCACACGAATTTCACGCGCTACGCCAGCGGCCGCGGCGCCAACCCAATCTCGATTCTTGCGCCGATGACCGTGTCCGGGACTGACTCGCTTGCCTGGGCCGCCACGCGCGTGAAAATTGCGCGCGTCGGCCAGGGAAAGCTGGCGTTGTTCGGAGGCAGCCTCGCCGAGGCTTCGCCGGAACTCAAGCATCGCTGAGGAGGTTTTAAAGGCAAATGGCGCATCAGTGGGGCATGGTGATCGATCTGGACCGCTGCACGGGCTGCGAGGCTTGTGTGGTCGCGTGCCACGCGGAGAACAACATCGCGACTGTCGGCGAAGATCAAGCCGCCCGCGGGCGCGCGAAACACTGGATTCGTGTCGAGCGTTACTACGAGGGCGAGTTTCCCGAAGTGAAGACGAAATTCATGCCCGTCCTTTGCCAGCAGTGCGATCAGGCCCCGTGCGAACCCGTTTGTCCCACGTTTGCGAGCTACCACACCGCCGAGGGCTTGAACGGCCAGATTTACAATCGTTGTATCGGCACGCGCTATTGCGCGAACGCCTGCCCTTACAACGTGCGCTTCTTCAATTTCTACAACCCCGTCTGGGAAAAGCCGCTCCATCTGCAGCTCAATCCGGACGTCTCGGTCCGCGAAGTGGGAGTGATGGAGAAATGCACGTTCTGCGTGCAGCGAATCAAGGCTTCGGAAGTGCAGGCTGCTGGCGAAAAGCGCAAATTGAAGGACGGCGAAATTAAGCCGGCCTGCGTGCAGTCCTGTCCCACGGAAGCGATGGTGTTTGGAGACCTGAACGACCCGGAGAGCGAGGTTTCGCGCCGAACGCGTTCGAACCGCGCCACGAAGCTCCTCGGAGAACTCGGGACATTGCCGAAGGTAACCTACCTACCACGGGAATCCTGGAATGGCCGCGAAGACACCTGAGCAAATCAATAGCGACCTGCTGCGCCCGCTCTCGGGGGCGTCGGGGCGTTACCTGACGGCGCTCGCATTCTTTGCCGTCCTGGTCATTGCGGCTTTTTGCGCGTTCGGTTGGCAGGTCTACGGCGGCCTGGGCGTTTCGGGTCTTCGTTCGCCGGTATTCTGGGGTTTTTATATTACCGACTTTGTTTTTTGGATCGGGCTGAGCCACGCCGGCACGCTGATCTCCGCCATCCTGCGCTTGGCGAACGCCACCTGGCGCCGCCCGGTAACGCGGTGCGCCGAGGTGATTACAGTTTTTGCGCTCTCGATTGGCGCAACCTTTCCGGTGATCCATCTGGGCAGGCCGTGGCTCGCTTTCTGGCTGTTCCCCTATCCAAGCGAACGCGGCATCTGGCCGAACATTCGCTCGCCTCTGCTTTGGGATTTCTTTGCCATCAACACGTATCTGGTTGGCAGCGTCACCTTTCTGCTGCTCCCCATGATTCCGGACATGGCTCTGGTTCGCGACCATGCTGCGGGCCTGCGAAAGAAAATTTATTCGGTCTTCGCTTTGGGCTGGCGCGGCACTCCCAAGCAGTGGCACCGGTTGGAATCCGCGATGCACATTATGGCCATCGCCGTGATCCCCGTAGCCGTTTCCGTCCACAGCATTGTTTCGTGGGATTTCGCCATGGCGCCCGTGCCGATGTGGCATTCGACGATCTTCGCGCCGTACTTTGTTGCCGGGGCGATTTTTAGCGGCATCGCCGCTCTGATTATCGCCATGGCTCTCTTGCGAAAATTCCTGCACCTCGAGGAATACTTGCTCCGTGTGCATTTCGAGAATCTTGGCAAGCTTCTGTTGGTGATGAGCCTCCTCTGGTTCTACTTTGTTTTTGCGGAGCGCTTGACCACTTGGTTTGGCAACGAGTCCTCGGAGATGACCGTCTTCTGGGTGACACAGACGGGTTCGTTCTCGCCGCTTTTCTGGACCATGGTATTCTGCAATTTCCTGCTCCCGTTCCCGATTCTGGCCATCAAGAAGTTTCGGACGATTGCGGGCACGGTGATCGCTTCCGTCGGCGTGGTGATCGGGATGTGGATCGAGCGATTCCTGATTATCGTGCCCTCGCTCTCTCACAAATACCTGCCGTATAGCTGGGGCACGTATAGGCCCACGTGGGTTGAAATCACCATTACGGTAGGAACATTTGCCGCTATGGTTTTGCTCTATATGCTGTTCGCGAAAATTGTTCCCATCATTTCGGTCTGGGAGCTGAAGGCAGGAGAGCACCACGCTCCCGAACGTGCGCCGGCCTTGGCGCCAGCCGCCGAGGAAGGGGCCGGCTGACGTGGCATCCTTGAATTCAATCTACGGCCTTTTTCCGGGACCCGACGCGGCCGAGCGGGCCATGAACGCCTTGCGCGACGCAGGAATCGCTCCCGAAAAGCTCCTCGTCATGTCCGCCCAGCCCTTCGAGGAATATTCTTTTGCGCGAGCGGAGCGCAAGACCGCACTGCCTTGGCTTGCCACGCTCGGGGGGCTCATCGGCGGGATTTGCGGTTTCCTGCTGGCACGCTACACGCAAGTGGCCTACCCGATCGTGACGGGCGGCATGCCTCTGGTGGCTCCGTGGCCGACCGCCATCGTTACGTACGAGCTCACGATGTATGGCGCCGTACTCGCAACCGTGATTGCGCTTCTGATCGCCACGAAACTGCCGAATTGGAAACCCAAGATCTACGATCCGGAAGTTTCCAACGGCAAGATCCTCATCGGAGTGGTCGATCCATCGGACGCAACCCGCGCCGATTTGGAGAAGCGGTTGCGCGGAGCAGGCGCCGAACTCGTGAAGTCCACAAATCTTCCGCCCACCCGCCATTAGCCTTAAGTCGCGCCCTCGCGATCAACCGCGGCCGATGAACGGCATCTTCGTCGCCATAACGGTCATGAATTGGACGTTTGCATCGAGCGGTAAGGAAGCCATATATACGACGGCACGCGCAACGTCGGCGGGATCCATCGTGGGCTCGACCGCCGTGGTACCGTTCGCTTGCGCCACACCCCGCTTCATCCTTTCGGTCAAGTCGGTCGCGGCGTTTCCTATGTCGATCTGACCGCAGGCGATGTCGTATTTTCGGCCGTCAAGGGAAGTCGCCTTTGTGAGACCGGTAACTCCGTGCTTCGAAGCCGTGTACGGTGCGGAGTTTGGCCTGGGAGTGTGCGCCGATATTGAGCCATTGTTTATGATGCGCCCGCCACGCGGATTCTGATTCTTCATGATCTTAAAAGCTTCCTGAGTACAAAGAAACGATCCGGTGAGGTTCGTCCCGACGATGGACATCCACTGCTCGTATCCTAAATCTTCAAGTGGAATTGCTCGGCCGGAGGTGCCGGCGTTGTTGAACAGCAAATCTAGCCGGCTGAATGCCTCTATCGTCTTCGCGAATAGTTGGCTCACCGAGGCGGGGTCGGTGACGTCCGCAGGCACGACAAGCGCCTGAGCGTTGGCCCGCCTCACTTCAAGGGCCGTCGCTTCCAGGGTCTCCTTGCGCCGGCCCGCTAGCACGACCGAGTAGCCGTTCTGCGCGAGAGCAACCGCGACGTGTTTGCCGATCCCGCTGCCTGCGCCCGTGATGACGGCGATCTTTGGCGATAAATCCATGAATGTCCTCCGTCCGATGCAACGACTCAATTCACAACGCCGCGGATGAATCTACACCACTCGCGGGCCATCCCGCACCTGGCGCGCTGCCGGGGCGTGAGTTTCGAAGGTGCTGGAACGCAGCGCGCCGCCTGCCTTTCGAGCGCAGGACAGAGACCTCCGGCTCACATGTGACCGGGCGAGTTTGGGCGTTCGAGCTGCTCGAAAAATTTAAACAGGTATCCGGGAGAACGATTGGCTGCTTTCGAGCCATCGGAACGCTCCGATTTCAGTTCGAAACGAGCGAGCGGAACCGCCCAATCGGTGTAGAATCCACCTGGATATTGGCGGGACCCAGAATCGCGCAAGGGAAGTTCGGATTCTGAATTACCGGAGGCAGTTGATAATACCCGGGCCCGCCGGCGCTGCTGTCGTGGGCGGGGACACGGGGTAGGCTGATGAAAGGAGTGTTCGTGAAAAAACTGAAGCAAGTCAATTCTCTGTTCTACGGCAATCTTGGAGTCATCGTCATGGCCGGCGCGCTTGCGGTCGGGATTACGACCGTGGGTCTCGCACGATCCTCGGCTGGCGCTCCGAACGCCGCAACTCCTGCCGAGCAGGGAAAAGTCTTGGGCATGGCCTTTGACGGCCACCAAGTCTCTAACTTGGACCAATCGATCAAATTCTATGAAGTGCTCGATTTTCATCTGTCGAGCAAGACGGACTGGAAGGTCGACAAGGTGGCGAACGAATTGGGCGGCACGAAGAGCGCGGAGTCCCGAACCGCGATTATGGCGACTCAAAGCTCCGTTTCGGATGAGCCGTTCGACCTGATCCTGCGCGAATATCGGGGCATCCCCCGCAAGAATTGGAGCGACCTCAATTCCGCAGCTCTCGGCGCGGGCCACATGGATCTTACGGTGATGGACGACTGCAACCCGGTGATGGACAAGCTGAAGGCTGTGGATTTGCTGAAGGTTCCGCAGATGAGTCTGCCGGGCGGCCCGCCCCCGCCGAACGGACCCCGCCGGTTCGTATTTGTGCAGGATCCCGATGGCTGGTTCATCGAGCTGTTCGCGAAGATGGCGCCCGCGCCCGGAGCGCCTCCCGAGGGACCGAAAGTTTCGAATTCCACCGCGACCCAGCAAAACATCGACAGGCTCGGGAAGCAGGCTGGATTTAATCACATCGGCTTGAACGTGATTGATCCGGCGAAAGCGCTGGCGTTTTACCAGGGCGTGTTAGGCGGAGACTATCCGGCGTTGGCGCCGCCAACCGCCGGAGGCGCTGCGCCACGAATGACTATGCTGAATGGTTGGTTCCCGCAGGCGACCACTTCCGGTAATGTCCGGCTCGAGCTGCTCGGGTCGCCGCAAAATAAGGACAAGCCGGCTCCGGACCAGCACTTTGCCGATATCGGCGTGAACTACGTCGGTTTTCAAGTGACCGACCTGGATGCCGTGTATGCACGGGCGAAGGCCGCCGGCGCGAAGACGGTTTCCGAAGGCGGGATCGTGAAAGTGAAGGACGGTCGCGCCGTGATGCTGCAGGATCCGGACGTCGGCGGGTTTGTCGAACTCTGGGAGCCGGCGAAGTAGGGTTACGCGGCCCAGGCGGCCGATTCCCGTCGTGAATTAGGCCGCGAGTTGCACTGGTCTGCGACACCACCATCGTTCATCTACGCCACTAGTGAGTCAGAGTTTCCCCGAGCACGTGCCGCACCGTGCTCATCAACTCGTGATGCATAAAAGGCTTTTTCAGAACCTCGCAATGCTCTCGAAGGCCATCTTCACCGAAATCCATGAGATGTGAGTAGGCCGTCATGTAGAGGACCTTCGTTTCGGGGTGAATCGCGACCACGCGTTTCGCAACCACCGGCCCGGACATCTTCGGCATGACGACATCGGTGAGCAGCAAATGAATGGCTCCACGATGGTTCCTTGCGATCTGAATGGCTTCGCGGCCGTGCTTCGCTGCCAATACTTCGTATCCATGTCCGCGCAGGAATTCGGAAGCCAACTTTCGTCCCAAGTCGTGATCCTCAACCAACAGGACGGTCGCACAGTTCGGCGCGGCCTTGCGGGCCGCCTGCGGCACTTCTCTTTCCATGTCGGCGCCCGGCGTGTTGGGCAAATAAACTCTGAAAGTAGTACCTTCACCCACTCGACTCGATACCCGGACATGGCCGCCACTCTGCTCGATAATTCCGTGGACGCTGGCCAAGCCCAGCCCGGTACCTCTTCCCTCCGGCTTGGTTGTGAAGAACGGCTCGAAGATGCGGGCCTGCGTTTTCTCGTCCATGCCGCACCCCGTGTCGCTGATCGCCAGCACAGCGTAGTTGCCGGATTTGATTCCAGGCAGCTGCGCATCGGGCTCTGCCACGCTCAAGGTGGAAGTCTTGACGGTCAGGCTGCCGCCCTGCGGCATGGCGTCCCGGGAGTTGGCCACCAAATTCACGATTACCTGGATCAGTTGGGTCGGATCGATTCTCACTTCGCCGAGGCCAGGTTGCAGGTCTGTCGCAAACTTGACGTTCCGCCCAAGCATTCCACGAAGGAAGTCGGAGAGGTCGGCGACAACTGTATTCAGCTTGACCGCCGCAGGTTGAAGCGGCTGGCGGCGGCCAAACGCAAGAAGCTGTTGCGTAATCGATCGTGCTTGAATCGCCGCCTCGACAATGGCTTCTACCTTCCGGCGCTCGCGGTCGCCAAGGTTTGAACCCATGAGGAGGAGCTCGCCATACCCCAACATCCCCGTCAGGAGGTTGTTGAAGTCGTGCGAGATTCCGCTCGCCAGCAGCGCCACAGCGTCGAGTTTTTGGGACAAACGGACCTGTTCTTCCAGTGCGCGCCGCTCCGTGATGTCTTCTGCTGTCGTGAGCACGCACGTTGTGCCCCCAAGCACGATCCGTTCCAAGCAGTATCGGACGTCCAGGACTTCGCCACTCTTGGCGCGAAATTTCGCCTCGAAATTGCGAACCTGCCCGCGTTCCAAGACTTCCGCGACCGCACGTTCACGCTGGGACGGGTCAATCCAGACGGCGAGTTCCAAATCCGTGTGACCGATGAGTTCATCTCGGGAATACCCTGACTGCCTCACAAAGCTTTCGTTGACGTCGAGCAGACATCCTTCGCCCGCGGTGCTGATGGCGAGCGGGATGGGGCTCGCGTGGAACGCCTTGCTGAACTTCTCTTCCGAAAGCGTCAGCGCCCTTTCCACTCGCTTCAAATCCGTGATGTCGTGCGCGATTCCTCTGACGATTGGTTTGGAAACCCCAACCGTTCTCAGCGTGTTTTTGTAGCGCCAAATCCTCGTTTCGCCGCTGCGTGTCCGTACAGCGAGCAGACCATCGGCGAAGCCATCGCGCTGGATCCGGGCCAAGTATTCGTCAAATTGGTCGTGGAACCGAGGCGGCAGGAATTCCCTCATCGGCCTCTTCTTCAATTCGTCCGGCTGATAGCCAAGGATCCGGGCGGGAGCCTCATTGACGAAGAGTAATCGGCCGTCGAGATCGTGAGTACAAATGAGGTCTTCGCTGTTTTCCACGAGATCTCTATAACGCTCCTCGCTGTCGCGTAGCAGCTCTTGTGCCGTCCTGCGTTCCGTAATGTCCTGGACCGTTCCCACAAGCCGGGTCACTTTTCCGCTGGAATCTGGCGCCAGAAAGCCGATGGAACGCACCCATCGAACAACGCTGTCGGGCCGAACGATGCGAAACTCTTCATCGAACGTTCCTGTCTTGGGAAGTTGTTCCAGCCGATCGAGGACATGCGCGCGATCGTCCGGGTGAATAATTTCACGGTACGAAGTGGGAGCGTCATACAAGCTTTGACAGGGAAGGCCGCATATGGTTTCGAATGCGCGACTGACATACAGGACTTCGTAGTTCGAAGCGTCGAGCATCCAGAAGATTTCGTGGACGTTCTCTGCCATCTGCCGAAAAATCTCTTCGTATCGAAGAGTCGGAGTAGCGAAAGGGTCAGTGGACCGCATCAGTTTGCGCTCTTCATTCCGCGAAAAGTTTCCGCAGAGTTGCCCGAAGACCACCTCGCTGGCCGCCGCCGAAAGCTAACTCTGCATCTTCGTTCGACAAGTCTGAAAAAGGCAGCAGTAGCCGGCAGGTCGAGGCCAACGCGAATTCGACGAACGCGTACGACTCTGCCCCCGGACGAGCAATCTTCGGCTCGATTCCACGACTCGCTGTGCCTGATCGCCAACCGTACGGGGCTCAAAAGGCGCATTCGAGGAGAGCTCATCGCAAGTCTCCGCGCGGCCCGTTCCTGCATGCCCGACAATCTAGCTAGGACTTAACTCTTGTGTCAAGTCAAGTTATCCGATATCCATCGGTGTTCGTCTGACGGTCCGCTTCGGCTCGAGTGGTTACCTGCACGTCCAGGTCGGGCGAGTTGGCAAACCTCACTGAGGCGGGCCATTCAGCGGCCGGGTCGGGCTCATCTGACATCATCATTTGCAAACTCGGAGTTTCGTGCGCGCCTCCCGCAGACCGTGAGTTCGAGACTTGATTGCGAGAGAGAAAGGCGTTAACGCGTCTGAAGAATCGCTATTCCCGGTCCAAAAGCTCCTGGCGTGAGTCCAGCGTCTTCGTGATTGTCGTGGCAACGCCCGTAACCCTCCCGACGACCTGTATGTCGCCTGGGTATGCATAGCCGCGCATTCGCACGCCGGAGAGAGGATGGGGAACAATGTTGATCGCCTTGCCTTCCGCATGGCACCAGCCGCACGCGAATCCCTCGCGCAGTTGAAAAAAGAAAATTGGGCGCTCAAATTCGGATTCCCACCGGCACTCGCGCAGATTCTTGTCTTGGTCATCAATTTCAACGAGCGCGCCTGGGCGAATCATAGGGTAGAGCGTGAAGTCTCTGAGTCCGATGAATCCGTAGGTATGTGCCCGAGCATCGAATTCCCGCGCGAACGGGATAGGAAGCTCCCCCCAAACTGCCACCATTCGGGAGAGCAGATTCGTTTCCTCCAATTGCGCCGTTGTGTTGACTCGGCGAGGGTACACGACGGGTCGATCCGAGTCGTAGGCAGCGGGCTTGACCATGTGCGTCTTCGGAAGCGGGACGGCCAACTGTGCCTTGCTGATTCGATCCAGATCGATTCCATAGAAGGACAAAAGATCGACGAAGCTAATTCGATAGATCACGCTCAGGCTATACAGTTTGTGGACGCCCGGGGTGTGATCGGCGTTCTCGATCTCGATCAGGGAGCTATGCGAGATGTAGAACTCACTTCGATCGTGAAATTCCGCGACTCTACGGCTGTGATGTTCCACGTCGCGCGTGCTGATACCCAGAGCCAAACGGACAGCCTTAAGCCGTTGGCCGGACCGAGCTTGCGGCTTGTCTTTTGGCATCGACCGCATCCTATGGCAAGGTACCCAAACGGTAAATATCACAGGGCATGGCGGGCGTCAACGGTACCGGATGCCGGCGAAGACGGCGGTCAAGTTGCGGCGGAACCTTTTACCCGACAACTCTGATTTCGGGCAGTATTCTGCAGGGGGAAGTCAATTTCGGCCTGGGAGAATGCGACATACGGCAATTTCGCAATGCCTATCGGTTTCGGCTGCGGCCGATAAACAGTGAACTCTCGTCATTGTTGAACGCACAGGCTGGAGTCAGCGCGTGGATTTCGGGCGTGATCTCGGTTCAATGTGTTTCAGTTCGATTTGGAGACGCTTCTGGTTTCGGCGAAGCTTCGTCCTCCCCGATCGAATCTTTGCAATTTCCACAGGTTCGTCCCAGTCAGGGTTGCAGATCAACACTCGAACGACCGGGCTGCCTCGTTCCACCGTGCAGCGCACAACCACCGAATCCCAAATTTCTTGTGCACCTTGAGCGCGAACTCGCTGTCCAATGGACACAGAAAGCAGGTTCGTGCGCACTCGGAGCTGCCCGGTTTCGCCCGCGTTGCAATTGACGCTAAAGTCTTTAGACTGTTGGTATTGGGGAGACTTTCGCATACTCTTCTTGCGCTCTCGAGCGGCAGTCCTTTGGTATTCCGTCTGAGCCCTCAGTGGCCGGTGCTACTGTCATAAGGGTATCGGGACGGTCCAGAAGTATAGGGTCCTGGAGAAAATTGCCGGAGCGACGCCTGACCATAACTGCAGCGGCGGAATCGTAAGACGAGCGTGAAATTGTGCCCTCAGGCCTGGCCCGTCTGCGGTTCCCGAAATTACCCGGTCACGAGGGCTGATTGCGGCCAACGCCATTAGAGTCGGCGTCAGAAACGGAGCGGAATTCGGCGCCCGAAAATTTGCGGAATCTTCAGCAATTCATAAACGAGGATCCGCTCATTTCCTGGCGCGAAGAGAAGATTCCAGCGCTAGCGGCTCGCAGCCTCGTTGCTCAACGAAAGTGTGCGGGGCCCCAAGCCGGAGCGATTGTTTCTTGCCGAAGGGTAAAACGACTCGCCCCTGGCGGCCATGTCGCGGAGCAGTTGAGGAGGAGCGAACCGCTCGCCGTGAGCCTTTTCAAGTTTCTCGCATTGGGCGAGAAAACTCGTTATGCCGACGGTCTCGATGTGACCTATCGTTCCTCCCATCGGAGGGCAGAAGCCCCAGCCAAGTACGGAACCGACGTCGGCATCGCGGGGATCGCCTATAACGCCCTCTTCCAGGCAACGGACACTCTCGACCGACTGCACGTAGAGGAAGCGCTCAATGAGTTCCTCGACGCTGGGCTGATCGGAGCGCGTGGAGAAATGCTTCGAGAGGTCCGGCCAGAGTTTCTTCTTCCCACCAACCGGATAGTCATAAAAGCCCTTGCCAACCTTTCTGCCGAGCCGCCCTAACTTTTCGACCATAGTCTCAAAGACTTCGTTGCCGACAGAGGGCCGATAGGCCGCCCCCAAATCCGCCATGGTCTGCTTTCGAACAGACTGCATAAGATCCAGAGACACTTCATCCGCCTGCGCGAGAGGGCCCACCGGCATGCCCGCCATTCGACCCGCATTCTCGATCAGGGCAGGGGCGACGCCCTCGACAAGCATCGCCAGGCCTTCGTTCACGAAGGTGGAAAACACCCGGCTTGTGTAGAAGCCCCTGCTGTCGTTGACGACAATGGGTGTTTTCCCAATTCTCTTCGCAAAATCCAAGGCCCGCGCCAGACACTCTTCCGAAGTTCTCCGGCCGCGAATTACTTCCAGTAGCGGCATCCGGTCCACCGGAGAGAAGAAATGCAAGCCAATAAAGTTCTCCGGCCGGGACCATGCCTGTGCGAGCCCGGTAATGGGAAGTGTGGATGTGTTCGAGGCAAACAGTATCCCCGCCCCAACTGCGGATTCCGTGCGGCGTGTGACATCCGCCTTGATCTCGCGGTTTTCGAAGACCGCCTCGATCACAAGCTGACAGCCCTTCAGGTCGGCATAATTCGTCGTGGGACTGATGCGTGCGAGGAATTTCTCGCGCGCTTCGGCATTGAGCTGGCCTCTGGCGGAGAGCTTATTGAGGAGCTTGGCGCTATAGCCCTTTCCCCGGTCCGCGTTGTCTTGGGTGGTGTCCAGCAGCGTCACATCCAGTCCTGCGCCTGCGGAGACATAGGCGATCGCCGCGCCCATCATGCCCGCCCCGAGGACTCCAATTTTTGTGTACGATTGTGCAGGCACACTCTTTGGTCTGGCGGCAAGCTTGCTCAATTCTTCCCGGGCGAACGACGCTCGAACGATGTTGCGCGCCTGCGGCCCGTCCAGCACATTGACGAAATAGCTTGCCTCGATCTTCAATCCAGTCGCGAAATCCACAGTGCAGCCTTCGAATACACAAGAGAGAATCGCGAGGGCGGCCGGATAAAGCCCCCTGGTCCTTTCGCGCACCATCGCATGCACGGTGCTGAACGTTTCGAATCCCGCTGAGCTGGTTGACGCTCCTCCCGGCACGCGGAATCCCTTGGCGTCCCACGGCTGGCTCGCTTTGCCCTCCGGCAGGCCCAGAATCCACGACCTGGCAGCCGTCAACAGCTCCGCTGGAGAGACCAACTTATCGACGGGGCCCGCGTCTTTGGCTTCGCCGGGCCTCAGGGTCTTTCCTTCGAGTAGAAGAGGAAGGGCGTTGCGAATTCCAATCAGGCGAGGCAAACGCTGCGTGCCTCCCGCACCGGGCAGCAGCCCGAGTTGGACTTGCGGCAGGCCGATTCTTGAGTTCGGATCGTCAGCACAAATGCGGTGATGGCACGCGAGGCAAATCTCGAATCCCTCGCCGAGCGCCGAGCCATTGACCGCCGCCACAAACGGTTTGCCGCACGTTTCTATGGCCCGCAGAACCGAATCCAAACTGCGGACAGCCAGTTTCACCGGTGCCGGATCGCCGGTTCGCGCAAGCTCCGTCAAATCCACTCCCGAAACGAAATCCGGGCCTGCGGACGTGAGAATCACGCCTCTCGCGCGCGGATCGCGAATCGCTTCTTCGACCCGCCCCGTGAATTCAGCAACCCATGCGGCGTTCAGTATGTTCGCCGCCCGATCCGTCGCCTTCCAACGGATGACGGCGATCCCGTCGCTCTCCACCTGGTAGTCGATCACGATGCAGGTTCCTTTGGCGGAAATTCGTTTTCAAGCTAAACGCGCTCGACAATCGCGGCGGTACCCATGCCGCCTCCCACGCACAGCGTGGCGAGGCCCGTTCCGAGGTTCCGCCGCTCTAGTTCGTCGAGCAATGTGCCCAGGATCATCGCTCCCGTCGCGCCGAGGGGGTGCCCCATGGCGATGGCGCCTCCGTTCACATTGACTTTGTCGTGGCTCACGCCAAGCACGTCCATAAAACGCAGGACTACAGCCGCAAATGCTTCGTTGACCTCATAGAGGTCGATGTCCCCGACGCCCATCCCGGATTTCTTCAACGTCTTTTCCGTCACATACGATGGTCCCGTTAGCATGATCGTAGGTTCGCTTCCGATGCTCGCAAACGCTAGGAAGCGGGCGCGGGCCTTGAGTCCCAGCCTCTCACCCATCTCCTTGCTTCCGATCAGGACCGCCGCCGCGCCATCCACGATTCCCGACGAATTACCCGCGTGATGCACGTGGTTGATCGCCTCAGTATCCGGGTATCGCTGGATTGCGACGGAATCGTAACCCAACTTTTCTCCGGCCAGCGCGAAGGAAGGTTCGAGTTTTGCCAAGTCTTCCAGCGTGGTGTTGGGCCGGACGATCTCATCACGATCCAGAACCACGCTGTCGTTCAAATCTCTTACCGGAACGATGGAGCGCTTGAAATGGCAGCTTTTCCAGGCGTGCGCGGCACGTCGCTGGCTCTCGACGGCATAGCCGTCCACGTCCGCTCGGGTGTATCCCATGCGCGTGGCGAGCAGGTCCGCGGAAATTCCTTGCGGCACAATGTGCCACGGAATCGTGATTTGAGGATCGGCAAAGAGCGCGCCGCCCGCTGACCCCATCGGCACGCGAGACATGCTCTCGACGCCGCCCCCAATCGCGAGTTCGGCTTCGCCGGAGATCACCTTCGCCGCGGCGATATTGCATGCCTCCAGACCCGAGGCGCAGAAACGGCTCACCGTTACGCCGGCGGTGGTTTCGGCGTACCCGGCATCCAGCACCGCGGTTCGCGCAATGTCCGCGCCCTGTTCACCGGCCACTTCTACGCAACCCAGCACCACATCGTCCACCTGGGAGGTGTCGAGCTGATTGCGCTGCTGAATCGCGCGCAGCGCCGTGGAAGCCAGCGAGACCGGAGTGCACTGGTGCAACGCACCCGATGATTTCCCTTTCCCCCTCGGTGTCCGCACGGCGTCGTAAATGAATGCTTCGGACATGTTCGCCCTCGAATCCGCCTCGCTTATCTTCTTGAACGAGCCGCGGCGCTAGCTCTTATCGGCAAGCAACGATCGAGAGATGATTTCCTTCATGATTTCGGTCGTTCCTGCCCAGATGCGATGGATGCGCGCGCTCGCATAGATTCGCGTGATGGGATACTCCCACATGTAGCCGTAGCCTCCGAAAAACTGTACGCACTGATCCGTCACGCGTCCCACGAGTTCGGAAGTCCAGAGTTTAGCCTGGGCAGCGACCTCCGGCGTCAATTCGCCGGCATTGTAATCCATCACGCAACGATCCACGAATACCTGGCCCAGGTCCAATTCCGTCTTCATCTCCGCGAGCTTGAATCGCGTGTGCTGAAACTCCGCGATTGCCTGGCCGAACGCCTTGCGCTCCCTCACGTAAGGAAGGGTTATGTCGAAGGCCGCCCGGGCCAGGGCCAGCGAGCCGCACGCGGAAATCAACCGCTCATCCGCGAGCAACTGCATCATGCCATGAAAGCCCTTCTGCGGGTCGCCCAGCACGTTGGCGCACGGCACCTTGACGTCGTTGAAAAACATTTCCGCCGTGTCCTGCGCGTGGTAGCCGAGTTTTTCGAGCTTGCGGCCGCGTTCAAACCCTCGCATGCCGGTTTCCACGATGAACAAACCGATGCGTCGAGGATTGGCGGGATCGGTCTTGGCCGCCACGATGACGATGTCTGCATTGATCCCATTCGAGATGAAGGTCTTCGAGCCATTGAGCAGCCAATGATCGCCCCGCAGTTCCGCGCGGGTCTTGATGCCCGCAAGATCGCTGCCTGCGGCAGGTTCGGTCATTGCGAGCGCGAGGATCGCATCTCCGGACGCCGCGCGGGGCAAGAGGCGCCGCTTCTGCTCTTCGTTGCCGAGGCGGTCCAAATACGGTGCGACGACCGAAGAATGCAGGCTGAACGCCACGCCCGAAGCACCGGCCCCTTCTTCGCAGACGATTTGATCGTAGCGAAAGTCCCTGACTCCCGCCCCTCCGTGCGCCTCGTCCGCCCAGGTGCATAGGAAACCGTTCGCGCCTGCCTTCTTCCACACTTCTTTGGGAGTAATGCCGTCGCGCTCCCATTCCTCGTAGTGCGGTGTTACTTCGTCTTTGATAAACGCCCGTAGGTTCTTACGGAACATCTCGTGCTCGGGTTCAAAATGCGCGCGTTTCACGGGATCTCCTGACCGGATTGTCGATTATCCTAGAACACCGGCTGAGCGGAACGCTCCGATTTCGTCCGCTCCGTAATTCAGCTCGCGCAGGATTTCTTCGGTATGCGCACCCGCGCGGACGGCGGGACGCGCGATGGAAAACTCGAAGCCGCTGATTTTCAATGGCGGCGCAAACTGCGTAACTTTCCCCGCCGTGGACTCGGATTCGACGATCATTTCGCGGGCGCGCATCTGTTCGCTTTGGATCGCTTCGTCCAGCTTCAGTACCGGTGTCACGCAACAGTCCACTTCCCGAAATCTCTCCGCCCACTGCGCCGCCGTGCACGAACCGAAGATCGCTTGTAGCTCTTCGCGAACGCGCCGGGACTCCTCGCCTCGAACCAGCTGTTTGGATTTCAAGTCCGGTCGCTCCAGCGCGTCGCACAATCTCTCCCAGAATTTTCGCTCGAGAGCTCCCACGGCTAGGTAGCGGCCGTCCGCGGTGCGATAGTAGTTGTAACACGGCAGGCCCCCCGAGAGCGCGTCCTCTCCGCGTTCAGCGGGATGGCCGGCGGCCATCAGGGTCGCGAGCGCGACCACCGAGTGGGCGAGCAGGCTGTCCGTCATGGAAACGTCGATGTAGCGGCCCGTTCCCCTCGCTTTTACGTCAACCAATGCAGCCAGAATCCCCATCACCGGAGTCAGGCAACCCCCGAGAAGATCCCCGATCTGCAGATTGGGAATCGCCGGCGGCCCGCCTGCTGCTCCGATCTGGTCACTCACTCCCGCACACCCCATGTAATTGATGTCGTGGCCTGCTCGCAAACGATTCGGCCCGGTCTGCCCATATCCCGAGATCGAACAGTAGACGATTCGGGGATTAACGTGTCGAACGGCTTCGTAACCTACTCCGAGGCGGTCGACAACACCCGGACGAAACCCTTCGACGACCACATCCGCCGTCTCGGCTAGCCGAAGGAAGATCTCGCGGCCCGCCATCTGCTTGAGGTCGAGCTTGATCGCTCGCTTGTTGCGGTTGAGTGCAAAAAAGAGCAGGGTTGTGGCGTCAAGCCGGTTTTCGAGGCCGGGACCAAGTGTTCGCGCGGGATCTGCTTCATCGGCCGATTCAATTCGGATCACATCCGCGCCGAGGTCGGCGAGGTGAAGCGTCGCCATTGGTCCGGGAAGTTGACGCGAAAGGTCGAGAACTCGCAGATGAGAAAGCGGTTTGGGGCGAGTGGAATCTACATTATTCATCAAGGTGCGTGCTCCGCAGTTCCCACCCGCTGCCAACCCACAAGCGCTTCCACGAACCTGAGTCTCCGAAATTACCGCGCGGACTGACGACAATCCCGAAGTTCGCTCATGGCTTGTCTTACACTTCGGCTAAACTCCGGCATATCTCAGAATCAATGACTTGCTGCGGTGCCCGACGAACAATCTCCTACAACTAGGAGTCATGTTCAACCTTTTCTTCTCTGGATTCCAAGGCTTTGGGCGCGCAGTCCGTTCGTGTCGCGGTGACGCCGATTTCATCCCCACGGGGCTGCCCGATCGGCGCGATAACCAGGAGTTCGAACGCTTGAAACTATAATCCCGGGGCGTACGATGTGAGATCTGGAGCAGCGCCTTCTGTTCCTCGATCGTACGATGGTGGGAGACGCGCCCATGGAGATTAACGCTGACATGATCCCGAAATCCAAATGCTGGGCGGGAGCTTTGGCTCTGGCGGTGTCTTTGATCGCGGCGGGAGCGACCGCTTCTCCGCGCGACTATTTCCCCGCATTAGCGCCGGCGCAACAGAGTCGGCTGCCTGCTGCCGCAGATGTCCAAATCAGCAACGCGCCGCCTGAGTCTCGCTACGAAACGCGGGCGGTTCACGACTCGAACGGCACCGGGAAGTTTTACATGGGCCGGGAAATCGCTCAAGTGATGGGACCGGGCGGCATCCCGTGGCTTGATCGTCCCGAACGCGAAGAACAGGAACAGCCCGGGAAAGTGATTGACGCATTGGAGCTCAGGCAGGGCGAATTGATCGCGGACCTCGGGGCTGGGTCAGGCTACTTCACATTCAGAATCGCACCGAGGGTTGGCAAGACGGGCAAGGTCCTGGCGGTCGAAATCCAGGACGAGATGCTCCAGACCATCCGCGAGCGCGCGACGGCCATGAAGATCGCCAACGTGGAAGCCGTGCGGGGCAGCGAGACCGATCCCCACCTCCCCGCGCACGGCGTGGATCTCGTGCTGATGGTGGATGTCTACCACGAGCTTTCCTTTCCCTTCGAGGTAATGACGCAGGTCTGCACGGCGCTCAAGCCCGGCGGGCGAGTGGTTTTCGTCGAGTATCGTAAGGAAGATCCAAGCGTCCCGATCAAGGAAGTGCACAAGATGTCCATCGAGCAGCTCGACAAAGAAATGAGCGCGGTGGGGCTCGTGCGCGTGAAAACGGTCGAGACCCTGCCTTGGCAGCACATCGTGATTTTCGAGAAACGCAAGTGAGCCCCTCGGACGCTTCGGACTGGACGCTCCGGAAGCCAGCACTCGGTTATTGCCTCAACGCTGAATTCGGGGAACGAATTCGACAGCTAATGTTGCCCGTCCTGCCGCGCCGAGCTACAATCCGCTGCCCGGAGGAAAGCCTATATGCGCGAGCAGCTCAACCAATTGTTAAATCGCTACGAAAACGGCGGCATCACACGTCGGGAGTTGATTGCGACGCTTGCGTCCTTGCTCGTCGTGGCCCCACCCGCGGCCGCCGCAGAACCGGCTATCGGAGTTGCGAAACAGCTCAACCATGTGACGGTGTTCGTTCAGGACGTGCAAAAGTCGGTGGAGTTCTATCAGGGCCTGTTCGGCATGCCCGTCCTGACGCGTCAGGAACCCGGCGTTAATTTGAAGGCAGGCAACAGCTTTCTCGGAATCTATCCGGCGCGCGGTCAGGCTGCGGGAATCAACCACATTTGTCTGGCTCTTGATGACTTCGACGCCGATGATGTCTTGAAAAAGCTGAATGATCGCGGCCTGAAGGGAACCATTCGGCTTCGCGGTGATACCAAGGAACTGTACTTCGCCGATCCCGACAACATCCGCGTGCAATTGCAGGATGTCAGCTATATCGGCGGTGTCGGACCGCTGGGTAATCGTAATCCCAAATAGTGTCACGCTCCGCTCCGGCCTCATGGCGTTTCATTCCTGCGCGCTCGACTCCGGATTGCGCGGATTCCTGGTCGTTTCCCCCAAGCGGTTGGCGTGCCGGAGAAGTGCGTGAATTTCCAACTGTCCTGGGCCGGCGGGCGGAACGCGTCATTTACTTGTGGGATTTGTTTCGCCCCGGGCTGTATACTTCTTCACGTCGGCTGTCGCTGCAAACAAGGAAAGGATGAGCGATGACAAAGCGTATTATGCCACTCTTGATCATTCTGTTTTTTGCCGGGCTTTTCACTCTGCCGGCTGCCCGGGCGCGGCAGCCACAACAGCCTCAACTCTCTCACACCTTTCTTAAAGTGGGAGACGTCGCCCCCGATTTCAAACTGCGCAGCGACCAGGGAAGCACGGTGCAGCTGAGCGATTTCCGGGGCAAAAAGAACGTCATCTTGGCGTTCTATGTACTTGCCTTCACCGGTGGTTGAACGAAAGAGCTGCAGGGATACCAGTCTGGTATCGACTCGGGCAAGATCGACCTCAAGGATACCGCCGTACTCGGCATCAGCATTGATGCTCCTCCCTCCAACGGCGCCTTCGCCGAGAAAATCGGAGTCAAATTTCCGCTTCTCAGCGACATGAAGCGCGAAGTCTCGAAAGCTTATGGAATCTTGAATGAAGAGGCTCAATTTGCGAGCCGCACCACGTTTGTCGTGGACAAACAGGGAAAGATCCAGCACATACAGGAGGGTAGCGGCGCGATCGACCCGACGAACGCGATCGACATCTGTACGGACCTCCACCGGAAAGAGTCAGGCGGCGGCCAGTAAGTCTTTCGGGAGCTGACTAGGACTCGCGCGATCGTCGTCGATGCGCGAAAAAACCCTGAGCCGCCGCATTCTGAATTTGATTCGGCCGTCTCGGTAATCGCAATTCAACGGAGTTGAGTCGGCACCGGAGTGACGCGAGGGGGCTACAGCGGAAGTGGGGCTCAAGATGGGCGAACGCCGGGATTGGCTCATCGCGGGGACAATCGTGGCGGTCGGGTATGCAATTGTCGCATGCGCCATGCTTCTCCCGATGTCCGAATCTACCCAGGGCGACCTTCTCTTGGTTCTTGCTTCTCCGTCAATGCTGTTCCTGTTTCCGTTGTTACTTAAGCAGAATCCATACCTCGGGGAAAACGCGATCGTTTTCCTGGGTTTCACATTCAACTGGTTCTTTTATATCGCCGTCGTTCGATGGGTGTTGGTTCGCCGCCGGAAATCCTTGAAGCAGCGCCCACCCGCGTCTCCGATCTAGATCACGTTCCGAGCGGCGGATGCCCCTCGACACAAAACGAAGGCGCTGTAAAGAGATGCTTCATCGTTGGAACCCCTCTCAGCACCGGCAGTTGGCCCATACTTTCGCACTTTGTCGTATCACGACGCCGACTACGACCCGAGCGAATCGCATCACACCGGCATCCTCCGAAGGGCAGAGCGCGAGAGTTGCGGATGCCCCATCCTTCGCCGTTTCTGCGAAGGGTGGGAAGACATCTTAGTGAAGCTGGCGCGCCCGGAGAGATTTGAACTCCCGACCCTCTGGTTCGAAGCCAGATGCTCTATCCAGCTGAGCTACGGGCGCGTCGGAGCCATTCTACTGCGAATCGTTTTCGCCGGGACGCAGGAAGATTCTATGTGGGCGCTCGCCGGTCCCCGCGGATTCATTTCACCCAACTTCGTTGCAAAGCTCAATCGTGCTCTCGCGCCGACGCCTCGACGGCGATCCGATCCACCGGCGATAGCCTATTACTTGCAAAGCCGGGCGGTTCTATAGACACTACCTGCGACGGGCGCGGAGTCCACCTCGGCACCGACTTCCAGAGCAGCGTCGTCAAACCGATCGAACTCGGTAACAATGTGGGGGCCACATGAGCAGAAAACCGAAAGAATCCAAGAAAACAGCGAGCGCAGCGGCGATGGGTCGCCGCAGTTTTATGGGGACGCTGGCGGCCGCTGCCGGCACCGGCGCCGTGGTTGGCAGCCTTTCCCCTTTCGCGCCTTCCGTTCACGCCGAGACCGTTCATTTCGCCTCCAACACTCCCGGGATGGGCGGAGGCGGCCCGTTCCGCACGGAATGCGACATTCGCGATTGCGACGTCGAGGGCGAGATTCCCGCCAATATCGACGGCGCCTTCTATCGCGTCGGACCGGACTGGCAGTATCCCCCGATGGCCGGCAACATCCCCTTCGACGGAGAAGGGCACGTCAGCATGTTCCGCATTTCCAACGGCCACGTTGACTTCCGGTGCCGTTATCCGCGGACCCAGCGGTTCAAAGCACAGGCGGCGGCCCGAAGGCGTCTTTTTGGCATGTACCGCAATCCGTTTACAGACGACCCCAGCGTCGCCAAAGTCAGCCGCGGAACCGCCAATACGCACGTCGTCTATCACCACGGCCTGCTCTTCGCGCTGAAGGAAGACAGCCCGCCCGTGGCCATGAATCCGCTCACCCTCGAAACCGTGGACGACTACTACACATTCGGCGGCGGCCTGCACAGTCTCACGCACACCGCTCATCCGAAGTTCGATAACGCAACCGGAGAGATGATTTCCTACGGTTACGAAGCCAAGGGACTGGCAACGGACGACATCTATGTCTTCTCGGCGAATGCCAGGGGCCACATCACCTGGGAGGCCTGGATCAAAGTACCGTACGTCGGCATGGTTCACGATTTCGCCGTCTCGCAGAAGTACATCGCGTTCCTGGTCATACCTATGGCCACGAACGTCGAGCGAATGAAGCAAGGCCAGGTCCACTTCGCCTGGGATTCCACTCTTCCGACGTGGTTCGGGGTTCTGGAGCGTGGCGGCGATGGCAAAGACGTGCGCTGGTTCAAGGGACCCGAGCGCTGCGCCACACACGTGATGGGCGCCTTCTCCGACGGCAACAAGATTTACGTCGATATGGACATGGCGCTCAAGAATCAGTTCCCGTTTTTCCCCAATCTCCACGGCGAGCCCTTCGATCCGAAGGCTGCGACGGGAACGCTGCATCGCCTCTCCGTTGATCTCTCCGACAAAACGCCGCGCGACTACAACATGGAGCAGCTCTACCCGCAGTCCGGCGCCTTGCCGCGACAGGACGACCGCTATCAGACGATTCCGTATCGTTTCGGATTCATGCCCACCTCGGATCCCACGAAGCCGGTCAATCCAAAGCTGGGCAACATGGCCTACCGTCCCACAAATTCCTACACGATGTTCGACCACGCAACGCGCAAGACTCGGGAATTCTGGGTCGGCGACGATTCCAGTTTGCAGGAGTGCTGCTTCATCCCCCGAAACAAGGACGCGGCCGAAGGCGACGGCTATCTCGTCGGCGTGGCGAACCGGCTGCTGGAAGGCGGACGCTCCGATCTCGTCATTGTGGATACGCAGCACATGGAAGACGGCCCCATCGCCAAGGTGAAGCTGCCGTTTCGCACCTACAGCCAGGTCCACGGCTGGTGGGTGCCGACCGAGGCGCTGCCCAAAGCCTGATGGTTTTCCTGGATCGCCGATCCCCGCCTGCCGATCGGCCGCGAAAAAGATAGCGGCTTTGGACAATTCGGCGGCCGCGCGGATCCCGACGAGTTCACCAAGCTGCAATGGGTCACCGTCCGCCGCTCGCGTACCCCGTACTCGATCTGATGATCTTGTGGCACAGACAATCCTGTCTGTGCGCAAAGATGCCGGGCTGAAGGACCCGGCGCTACGTTTACACCTCACCTGATCGCTGCAGACCGGGCGGCAGCCGAAACTGGAAACTCGAGAAGCGGGGTCGGGAACAGCCTGAGAGATCCCTCGACTCACTCTGTTCGCTCGGGACGACGATCCTGAACGAATCGTCGGTTTTTGACGGGTAGAAAAATGCAACCCGCTGATTCCGGGGACGTTGCGGCACTTTCTACTCGGCACGATTGACGCGTGGAAGCAGTGGCAAGCGTTTAGTGGTGAGTGATTAGAACCTACCTCATAAATAGGCTGAACGTCCATTCCGCCTACCTCAGGGGTTAAAACCCCTGACTTCTCCACACTTTTCGGCACGGCTGAAGCCGTGCCGTGACGGAAACCATTTATGAGATGGCTTTTAGCCAACCCTTCGGTAATCGTGTCTGCCACGTTCGATAGAGGGTAGATTCTCATCGGCTCATAACTCGGGAGGGGGCATCGGTCCCAACACGCGACAACGGCGCGCTGGGGATCGCGGGGGTTTGTTCGGCCGTGACGCTGATCGTGCTGGCGTCAGGCAGGGCTTCGGATTTGCGTCCCTTCCTCGGTCTGCGCGCCCCGGTCGAATAGGGGGATGAAAACTCGACGTGCTTGGTGGGCTCGATCCATTTGCCGCTTTTGTTGACGCAAGCGTAGGCGCGGATCGCGCGAACGACGTTGTCTGCGGTGGGAGCGACGTGGTTGGAGTGTTCAATGATGTTACCGAGCGCGGAGCGGAGATTGCGGCCGCGCTGCTCGAAAAGCCCGAGCGCGTGCGCGTGGCGATAGACGGAGCGCCATCCCACACTGTAGTGATGCGAAATCGCGTCGGGGCTCGCCCAGTGGAGGAACTCTTCCTCAATGGCGCTGCGGAAGGGGTGGTTGCAGACGGTGCAGTGACGGCGATGATGGTCGGGAGGCCAGTTGCTGAGGACGGCGAACGTTGTCGGATACGGGTTCTCATCCTCTGATGATTCGGCCTCGCCGTTAGGACACGCGGCGGGATTCTGCGCTGCGGCTCGTCGCGCGGCCTCGGCGTGTTCGTTGGGGCCGGCGAGCGCGACGTTGACTGGCCTTGCTCCGCTGGTATTGCGCCTCCTGCATTCGCCGCGCTCTTCGGGGTCGGGGACATATGTCTCTTTGTCGGGATAGAGTTGATCGACTGAGAAGGGGCGGTCTTCGTGATAGCGCATGGGGTAGGATTTCTTCAACATTTCCGTTTTCCTTTGTTGTGATTTTCTTGTCGGGCCGCGAGGACTACTGCGGTCCTGATCTCCCAGACTCGGTTGATCCCCCAGGCTCGACTGGCCGTCGACCTGGGAGCCCTTTCCGGCGGCGCACGGTCGCCACGGCGACCTGTGGCCGCCTCATTGTGTTCATTTCTTGAGGCCGCCGGGACTTCTGCGGGCCTGAGCTCCCAAGCTCGGGAGCCGTTCTGGCGCGGAGGATCGCGCCTCAGCTGCGACTGCTACTGCGAATCCGCCTCGCTCTGGCGAGCTAGCGAATTCTAGAAGGAACTGACGCTGTTGCTGTGTTATTGGTTGTATGAGGGGGAAGCGTGTAAAGCGCGAAAGCCCGTGGATGGCCCAGTCGGAACCATCTCAGTTCGGGGATATTCTGCTATATTCGCAGGTCAACGTGGACTATTAATTGAATCGTTACGGGAGGAGCCAGGATGACTAAGCGTGTGTATTGGAAGGTCGGCGACCAAGAAATCGAGGTCGAGGGCGATAACGCCCTTATCCAAAAACAACTGAAACTTTTCTTCGATCGGCTAGGGCCAACATCTCGCTCGGTACCAACGGACCTGCCTTCGAAGATTGTTGCTGCCGCAAAGTCGGGACGAGCCCCAAGCCCGGCTGAGTTTTTTCGGCAGAAAAGCCCGAACGGCGGGACTGAAACGCTCATTGTGCTCGCTAAGTATTTGGACGAATTTCGCAGCAAGAGCGAGTTCACGACGAAGGACGTAAAAGAACTTACCCGAGAGGCCAAGCTTTCCCCAATTGCGGGGCAATACTACGTCAATGCCATCAAGCAGGGTCTCCTTCGAAGCCTCGGACGAGCGACCTATGGTCTCTCCATAAGTGGTGAGGACGCGGTCGCGGCGATGCCGTCTCAGAAAGCCTAGAATTGTCTGCGACACCCACGCTGTCGGGCTTCCTGCTCTCTCTGCCCAACTTTAAGGGATTGTCTGCTCGATCCTTGATACTGCTCGTGGCCTATCACTGGTTTCGGCGAGGCCGGACCAGCTTTAGCACGAGCGAACTTGCGGCACGCCTTGCGGAGGGCGGCGTGCCTACGCCCGGGCGTTTAGCAACTCGCCTCGGTCGCCTAAGTAGCGGGAAAGGCGCTCCGCTTTTGAGAGTGACCGGCAGAAAGTACGCGCTCTCAGTGTTCGGCCAGAAGGAAGTCCAAGACTACTTAGGGAGCGCTCCTGGTTCGGCTTCTCAGCGCCTCCCGCTTTCGGCGCTTGCTGCATTGGTCGGCAAAATTTCGGGAGACGCCGAACAACATTTCCTAGCAGAGGCCGTGGCGTGCCTGGATGTGGACGCGAGACGCGCCGCCGTTGTCATGGTTTGGCTGATGACAGTCGACCACCTGCAGCGATATGTTCTGGCACACAAGTTGGCCGAATTCAACGACGCGTGGGCTAGACGCCCTGACTGCCGGGGTCACCAGATCGCCGTACAAGATGATTTCCTGGAGATCAAGGATGAGAGTACGTTTGTCGAGATTCTTCGATCCGCCGCCATTGTTACGAAAGACGTGAGGAGGATCTTGGATGAGAAGCTAGGCTTCAGGAATACGTGTGCTCATCCGAACGACATAGTGATCCCCGAATCAAAGGTTTTAGCCGCGGTCGAAGACCTGGTGTCCAACGTCGTGCTGAAGTACCCGCTGTGAAGCACGGGCGCTGGGCTCGTCACCGGTGGAAGAGGCCCAGGTAGGCGGCGTCCGAGTCGCCTGCCGAAATCCCGAGCGCGCGAAGCAAGTCGAGGGATCTCTCCTTCGACTGACCCGCCGGCCGCACTGGCGGAACTCCTCGTTGCGGCGCGGCACGCCATTTGGTATAGATGCGGCTCATCCATCACATCGGGGAATGGGGGATTCGCAGATGATCCGCAATAGAGTCCTAGCGCGTGTGCTGCCAGTTCTGGTCCTTGGCTGCTTCTCTGGAGGCACTGCGAGCGCGCGACCTGCTCCGGCCAAGGCGAGCGATTGCGATCGGGCGTGCTTGAATGGTTTCGTTGATCAATACATGGCTGCCGTCGCGGCGCACGATCCGTCAAAGCTGCCGCACTCGGCGAATGCGAAATACACCGAGAATAATGTCGAGATGAAACTCGGAGAAGGCTTGTGGCAGACGTCGGACGGATGGGGTTCGTACAAGGTCTACGCTGACGATCCGCAAACCGGGCAAGTCGGATTTCTCGGCGTCGCCAACGAAGACACGCATTTTTCCTGTTTCGCCGCGCGTCTTAAGGTGGTCGCCCAAAAGGTCACCGAAATCGAAGTCATCGTCGCACGCCCCGACCGCCCGGGTCCCTCCGGCTCCGGCATTTTGACGGGAGGCCCGGACAATCTGAAGGATAAGCCGCTCTTTTCCGAAGACGAGCCTGCCGATCAGCGCGTCTCCCGCGAAAAGCTGATCCAGCTCGCCAACGGCTACTTCGACACGATTCAACTGAACACCGGCAAGATCTACACCACGTTCGATCCCGATTGCCAGCGCATGGAGAACGGAACGGTCACGGCGAACAATCCGGATCCGAAGGCGGGCGCGGTGCAGCGGATGGGATGCCAGGCGCAACTGGAAACCGGCATGTTGAAGCTGGTCACACGGGCGCGCGACCGCCGTTTCGTCGTGGATGAACAACGCCAGATGGTTTTCGCGGCGGCATTTTTCGACCACAGCGGAACGCTCAGGCAGAACAAGTTGGTGGACGGCAGCGTGCGCACGATCGGACCGCCGTTCGATCGCCCGTACACGTTTTGCTTCTTCGAGCTTTTCAAGGTCAAGAACGGAAAGATTCGCCAGATTGAAGCCGTTCTGCTTACCGTCCCGTATTACATGCCCAGCCCGTGGGTAAGACACTCGGAGTAGTCCAAGAGGAGCCATGCGCGCCATTCGTAGCCAATTCGGTGCAGTCGCGGCGCTGACACTCGCGGCCGTTCTCGGCGGTTCGGCGGGCGCGCAGTCATTGAAGCCGCCGGCGGACTACGATCCGGGCTTCAACTACGATTGCGATCGCGCGTGCCTCAACGGCTTCGTCGATCAATTTCTAGCCGCGCTTGTCGCGCACGATCCTTCGCGCTTGCCGCTCGCCCGAGACGCGAAATACACCGAGAACGGCCAGGCCCTTCGACTTGGCGACGGATTCTGGGGCACAGCCAGCGCGCTCCCAAGCTACAAGATTTACGCCGACGACCCGCAGGCAGGGCAGGTGATGTTCATGGGAGTCGTTCAGGAAAATGGCGTGCCCGTTATTTTCTGCGTCCGCCTGAAGATCGAGCTACGCCAGATCGCCGAAATTGAGGTAATCGTCTCTCGCAAGGAACCCGGAGCTCTGGCGCGGCCGGAAAATCTCGTGCAGCCCAACCCGGCCTTCGCCGAAGCGCTTTCTGGCGCGCAGCGGCGCTCGCGTCAAAACATGATCGCCATCGCCAACAGCTACTTCAATGCGATCGAGAAGGGCCACGCGTCGTTTGTTCCCTTCGACGCAAATTGCAACCGAATCGAGTCCGGAGTTCAAACCACGAACAATTCTCAGCTGGCGACTCAACCGGGTTCGGTGCTGGCACTCGGCTGCGCCGATCAAATCAAGACCCGCAATTTTCAACCGGACACGCTGATCCGCGAACGCCGCTTCGCGGTCGTCGATGAAGATCGCGGACTCGTCTTCGCGCTCGGTTTCTTCGATCACGACGCCACCCTCCGCTCCTACATCCTCGCCGACGGCCGCACGGTGAAGCAAACGCGCACCGCACCCTGGACTTGGGAAATCGCCGAGTTGTTCAAGATTCAGGACGGAAAGATCATGCGCGTTGAGGCGCTGGTCAACCCCGCGCCGTACGGGATGAAGTCCGGCTGGTAAACGCTCGCTTGAGCGCGTTAGCGCTGGAGGTGGTGATCGAGATTGTCCATCCGATGAGCGTCGTCTTCGATGCAGATGGGCGATTCCTCGAGGGCGACGTTCGACGGCTTGATCACGCGAGGAGCCTCGGTCCACGGCTCGGTCAGCACGTTGGGATCGTCCACGGTGATCTGATACGCGAGATTCTCGCCGACCTTCCAGAATCGCTCGATCACGCGCATCGCCGGCGAGTGGAAATATCCGCCCTCGCCGAACCAGGTGTCCTCGACGAAGTTGGTCGATTCCACCACGAAAGTGTCTCCTTCCCAGTGGCCGATGGAATCTCCGTAGTAGGAAGGATCGGCGTCGGCCCGGTGCGGCCGTCCGTCCGTGGGAATAATTCGGTAAGGATCGCCGGACGCGTCCTCGTAGAGGAAAATCGTCTGGGTGGGGAGCTGAACGATCATGCGCGGCGAGCTGATGCGGGGCACGCCCGGCCTGCCGCAGAAGAAGACCTTGTCGATCTTCGCCTCGTGGTCCAGTAGATACTTAACCTTGGCTTGAAACTGCGGTTTGTAAGAAGGCGCCGCGGTAAACGCGAGCGCGCCAGGGACCGGAGTCTTCGCAGGCATTCGCCCGCTCAGATCAACCGTCGCAATGGAAACCGAGCCGTTCACATCTTTTTTCAGCGCGCCTCCGGGCAAGGCAATCGAGTACGCCCAGTTTCCGCTCAGATCGGGGTGGGCCTCAGCCGTGCGCGCGGACCTGGCTGCGGCCGCATTCTGGCCCTCCTGCGCCGCCACGGAGACGGCCAGCAACATTGTGGCTGCGATGGCATATGCAAATTCGCGTTTCATTTGTCGCCACCTCCTACCTCAGCGAGCGGAGTTGACCTCGTTCGGATTCACCATCGCCAGGGAGTTTCCGTCGGCGAATGTGATCTTGGTCAGAAATCCGTAGAGCGAGCCGTCGCGCGCGCGATTCCCCTCGACGGTGACGGTCTGCCCCACCGCCCTTTTGAAGTCGGCGCTATTGACACCCACCCGCTTCAGCCAGGAAGGCGGCGCGCTCTCGAATTTCCAATTCTCCACGGTCCCGTCGGCCTTCTTCGCGTCGATGTAAACGGCGATGTGCGGATTCACCCACTCGACCTGTGTCAGCGTGCCCGTCAGCGTGAACTTCGTGGACATATCGAAGATCGACGACGGCGAGTGGTGCGCCCGCGCAGGGGCCCCCGCAATTAGAATTGCGAGCGCCACCAGAATACCGGAAGTCCGATATCTCAAGGAAAATCTCCTTTTTCGACTTTCCGCGGAGTGTACCACAGCCGGCGGCATGGTCAATTCGACGGGCATTTCGAGGAGATTTGGGCGCTCTCGATGGTCAACTTCTATGCTTCGGCGATGCGGAGGACGCGCGCGGGCGGATTCGGCGCGTAGAGTTCTTCGACCAGACTGGCGCGGCGCTCGAGGACTGTCCTCTGATTGATCGAACCCTTGTCGGTGATTTCTCCGGCGTCGAGCGAAGGCGGCTCGTCGAGAAGAATCGCCCGCTCGACGCGGTTCGAGTTGCCGGTCGCTTGCGCGGCGAAGGATTCAAGAAGCTCCGCGAATTTTCTGACGACGGAATCGTGGCGAAGAAGTTCCGCAGCAGACGCGTGCGCGGAAAAATCAGGCGCGAGCGAGCGGCACGCGGCGAGGTTCGGTACGATGAGAATTCCGAGGTAATTCTCATCGTGACCGGCGATGACGACATCCGCAACGTACGGCGCAAACCAATGAATGATTTTCAGGCGCAGCGGGCCGACATTCACAAACGTGCCTGACGCGAGCTTGAAATCTTCCGCAAGGCGGCCGTCGAACAGGAGTCCTTGATTGATGTCTTGCGGGTCCACGAACCGCACGGCGTCGCCGAATTTGTAATAGCCCTCTTCGTCGAAGGCATTCCGCGTGAGCTCAGGTTCTTTCCAGTAGCCCGGCGTGACGTTAGGGCCCTTCACGCGAATCTCGATTTTTCCGCCTGTGTGCACGAGCTTGGCTTCCACGCCCGAGATGGGAATGCCGATCACGCCGCATTGTTCCGTATCCCGGGAGCATTGCAGCGCCATCGGCGACGTTTCCGTCGCGCCCAGACCGGTAGCCATCATGATTCTTTCGCCGCACGTCTCGATCATCAGATTCCGGTAGGCGTCCCAGAGAGCCTGCGACAGCGCCGCGCCCGCGTAGAACATGAGCTTGAGCCGGCTGAAAAAATTCTCGCGCAGGCGAGCATCCGAGCGGAAGTGGGGAAGCAGCTCGTCGTAGCCGCGCGGCATGTTGAAGTAGATCGTCGGGGCGATTTCGCGAAGATTTCTTACGGTCTCGGCGATTCCGGCAGGACTTGGCCTGCCGTCGTCGATGTAGAGCGTGCCGCCATTGTAGAGAGGAAATCCGGTGTTGTGATTGCCGCCGGCGGTGTGGTTCCAGGGCATCCAGTCCACAATGACGGGCGGCTCGTCCGCCAGGAAGGGGAAGACCTGGCGGATCATCTGCTGATTGCTGCAGATCATCCGATGAGTATTGATCACGGCCTTCGGCAGCCCCGTGGAGCCGGAGGAGAAGAGGAATTTCGCGATGTCGTCCGGGGCGATGGCCGCGTGCGCGCGGTCCACGGTTGCCGTGGCGGCGGTGGAAGCGAGACTGTCGAAGTGAGTCATGTTGCGTTCGGGCAAGAATTCGTCCGTGCAAACGACTTCGGTCTCGGGACCCAGCACCGCGTCGAGCGCACGGCGGTACCGCTCGCCGTTCGATACGAAAACCATTCCGGGCGTCAGAATCTTCATCACGTGTTTGAGTTTGGCGAAATCAGTGGAGATGAGCGAATAGGGCGGCGCGATCGAAGACGTGGGCACTCCGACGTGTTGCCCCGCAAGGATCAGCAGGAGGTGTTCGAGGTCATTCTCGGAAAGAATCGCGACGGGACGCTGCGCCGAAAGGCCGCGGTCGAGGAATGCCTGCCCGATGCTGCGAACCGTTTTGAGCGCCTCGCCATACGTCAGGAATCGCCACGTGCCGTCCCCGCGCCGCTTGGCTGCGAGATGGCGATCCGGCGCCACGTTCGCCCAATGAACCAGGCGCTCGGTGAGCACTCGCGGATAGTTTTCTAGCGGTTCATCCGCCCGGATGATGATCGCGCCGTCCGCGCGCCGCTCCATCGACGCGCCGGAAGTCCTCAGACGAACTGCGCGCACGCCGCTTTTCGCGCTCGCTTGCGCCATCACGCGCCTCGCAACTCCGGAATGAACCCATGGAGGAACCACGAATAATCTTACCGTGGAGTTTCGGATGTCGAGGGGTTTTCTTGGCCGACCTTCGGCTTGCTCCGGGCCTTGATGCTCTCAGAAAGCTGAAACCATACGCCGCCGCCGCGATGAATCACGCTGCCCACGTCTTCCTGAAACAACATGAGCGGACTCGGATCCATTCGAGGAACGAGGAACGCGACCCAGCCCTCGATCGAGTCTCCCGGTGCGAGTGTGCCTCTTAATCGAGGCTGCGGCGGACGCGCCAGAGCGGGCGGAGCATAGGCGTTGCCGTCGGTGTCCGACGCACTGAACTGGGTTTCATCGATTGTGTAGCTGTAGTGTGAAGGTGTGGTTCTCGCCGAAAACGCAAAGCGGACTTGCACGAGCAGATACTGAAAGCCTTCCTTCGGAGGCTGGTTCGCGGGGCTTGCGCTCTTCAGGGCCTCCCAGGCGGGCGCACCACGCGCGATTTTGACGACGGTGATTTTCGCGTCGTACAGCTCGTCTCCGCCATTATACGGATCACCGAATTCGATGATCGTGCTCAGTGGAATACCGACGGGCTGAGCGTGGACGACCGGCGAACGAGGCTCGGCGATAAGGATGGACGCGCACAGAGCCGTTGCGGAAACGAGCGCAGCGAGGGCGAACCGCATAGGATTTGGAGTCTCCTGCAATCCTCGCGTCTTACGTTGCGCTATCCCCCGTTTGCGCTCGCGAATCCTTCGCGACGGCCCGAGCGCAACCGGGCCAACATCTCGACACTCGAGGACTACGGATTGGCCGTTGTGGGCGCCGCCGGAGCCGGAGCTGCGGCCGCAGGCGGAGGAGGCGGCGGGACGATCACCGGCGCGGGTGGAATCGGCTCCTTCGCATCGAGCGCAAAGGTGTAAATCCGGCCCTTGCCCGCCCGGCCCGCGAGGACCGTAACGTACTGTTTCCCGTCGAGCATATACGTAGCCGGGTTTGCCAGCCCGACCGGGAGCTTTGCAGACCAGAGTTTTTCACCCTTGTCCGCGCTCAAGGCCTCGAATTCTCCGTCCCCGGAGGCCGCGAACAGCAGGTTGCTGGCCGTCGTCACCGTTCCACCGCCGTTCATCTGCGGAAGCCGCCAGCGCTCGGTCTGCGTCGTCGGGTCCCAAGCGACGAGCGATGATCCCAAGCGACTCGTCGGCGGGGGCTGCGCCGCCTGGCCGGGACGCGGTGGAGGCGGCGGCCGAAACACGATTCCCCAGTTGTATGCCCCTACCTCGGGTTTGAACTCCTTCGCGGCCACGTACTGGAAATCGCTGTCGAGCGCGGGAATGTAAACCAGTCCGGTATTCGGATTGTAAGACATTCCTTGCCAGACGTGCCCGCCGGCCGGACCCGGAGCGACGGTCACATTGTGGGAGTCGTAATCAATATCGTGAGCCTCGATTGGCCGGCCCGTCTTGGGATCGAGACCCGTGGCCCATGTAACCTTCACATAAGGTTTGCCCGAGATAAATTCTCCCGTCTCGCGGTCCAGGACGTAGAAGAAACCGTTCTTGGGAGCCTGCATGATCACTTTCCGCATCTTTCCGTCGATTTTCATATCCGCGAGGGTCAGTCCCTGAACGGAGTCGTAGTCCCATTCATCGCCCGGCGTGGTTTGAAAATGCCAGACGTACTCGCCGGTGTCGGCTCTGATGGCAATGATCGAACAGATGTACAAATTATCCCCCGGGCTGCGATACTTCCGGACCCACGGGCCGCCCTGCGCGGTGCCGATATATACAAGGCCGAGCTCCGGATCGTAAGAGATTCCGTCCCACGGGTTACCGCCTCCGCCCAATTTCCACCAGTCTCCACTCCAGGTTTTGGCCGCGGCCTCCATGGCTTTATTTTCGAACGGCTTCGACGGATCGCCCGGCACGGTGTAGAAGCGCCAAACTTGCTTGCCCGTTTCCGCATCGTAGGCGGTCACATAACCGCGCACGGCGTACTCCCCGCCTCCATTGCCGATAATCACCTTGCCGTTCGCGACGATCGGAGCGCCGGTGATGCTGTAGTCGGCGTTCTTATCGGCAGTTTGAACCTCCCATACGACCTTGCCCGTTTCCGCGTCGAGAGCGACGAGCCTGGCGTCGAGAGTGCCTACGTACACCTTGCCGTCATAGATCGCAACTCCGCGGTTCCCGGGGCCGCAGCAGAAGCTGGGGCCGGTGCGAACCTTATCGGGTTTTCCGGTCGAACCCTGGGGGAAATTCTGGTGGCCAATTTGCGGGTCCCAACGCCATTTCTCTTTTCCCGTACGCGCATCGAGGGCGAAGACCACGCTCCAGGTCGCTGTCCCGTAGAGCGTGCCATCCGAGATGATCGGAGTCGTCTCGAGAGTTCCCGGGAATGAGTTCGTGTCGTAATACCAGGCCAGGCCGAGGCGGCTCACATTGGCCGCATCGATCTGCTTGAGCGGGCTATAGCGCGTGTCGGCATAATCGTGGCCATTCGTCAGCCACTCCGCCCCGTCCTTGGCGGCGTTCTTCAACGCGTTATCATCCACATGCCGGGCGTGGCGCGCTGCGGCAACACCCGCAGTCAATGCCAGCACAAAAACGACAGAGCCTAACTTGGTTCCGATTGCTATTCGCATTTGGGAAGGGGTCCTCTCGGGATAGTTATCTTTGCTCGTTGCATTGCTCGGCAGAAACCAATACGGAACAAGTCCGGCCGCTCGAACGAACCCGCCGCCAGGGACCAGAGGCCTCTCTCGCCGGCAGCTAGGCCCATTTGTCGATGGAGATGCTCGCGCGGAGGCTCATGTTCGCGACCATGTGATAAGGATTCGTTTGTCCGCCGACAACGACGAAATTGAACGATTCCGGGCGTTGGTAATACGGAATCATCGTGTCGTCCGGAGTCTGAGGGTTCGGGACCCAGCGGCCGCCAAAGAGAGTCGTCCGGGCGTTCTTGGCGGAAATGAGCGTGTTTTTCTGGAGCCAGTCGGCAAGCTGTTCCTTCGTCTTATAACCGAGTTCCACCAATCCCTGGGCCACCAGCGGATCGCAGACGATCAGCGCTCCGAAGAGCGGGCCGAACGGAGTGCAGTTGTAAGCGATGGCCTCGTGATAGTGCGGCACCGGCTTCACGCCCAGACCGACGCCCCCTTGGCCTTGCGAGATGCTGAATCCCACGAAAACACTCACGACATTTTCCTCGGCCTTGAAGCCCCTCTGCACGTGGAGGGGAGTCCACGGGCTGTCTTTCTCGTTTTCGGGGATGATGAGGTTGTTGTAGTTGACTCCATTGCCGAGCGTGCCCAGGTACGTCTGTCCGGGTATTCCCGAATTGGAGAGGTTTCTTGAAAGCAATGTCCAGGCGCGCCCGATGGCGGCGTTCGGCTGCGCGAATGGACCCATCGCGCCGATTCCGTAGTTCATATTCAGTTTGTCGCGAATCGGTCCGTTGATTACGGCTGCCGTGGCGAACGAGTTCGTCGAACTCGAAAGCGAAGTCAGGCCGCTTTCCGCAATCGCCAGGATCGTGGGGAGGTACTCGGGCTTCGCTCCCGCCATCACCGCGTTGATGGCCACGTGCCGAACGTTGTAGGTCCACTCGGGATAAGATCCGCGGGCCGGAGACATCTTGCCGACCAGTTCATCCGGCTTGTGGCTCGTTCCCTTCAGCATTTCCTGAACTCGTTCTTCGGTCGGAAGGACGATCTCCATGAAATCGGTCATGCCGTTGTCGATGTAGTATTGCCGCAGGTTTTCGGCCGTGTCGGAGAATGTGGCGGGTCCCGTGGAAACCTCGACCTGCCCCGTTTTCGTTTCGTCCGCGGTCAGCGGCTGCGTGAGGGCGTCCACGACCTCCTTCATAAGCGGCTTGCCGCTTACCGGATCGTTGCCTTGGAGGTATCCGTACATCTCGGCGTCGGTCTTGCCCCACACCGGGTGCGGCGTAAAGCAGATTCGCTCGTGCGGCATGCCTCTGGAGGCGGCATTCGACTTCGCGAGATCCTTGAATGCGATCGTCACCATCGGAGCGGTCGGGAAACCCATCTGCTCAAACTTTACGCAGTGACCAACGGTCGCTGGGGTGCAGGTGCTTCAATGGCCGATGGCCATAATAACGGCGTTGCCCTTGGCCTTTATTTCCGCGTTTAGCTTCGGGTCGTCGTCCGCGAACGCGCCGGCCTTCAGCCGGTACACCGTCGTGACGCTGGGCATGTTCTTCTTGAACCAGATTCCCACCTGATCGAGAAAGTGATCCGCGCCGGGGAATCCGTCGGAGACCAGGAAGATCGTTTTGCCTTCGAGGCTGGAAAGGCGCGGCGCCATCGGGACGAGCTGCACGGGAGGCGGCACGCCTTTCGGGTTGAGCGCGACAATCTTGGCTGAACCGGCTGCGGCCTTAGCGGCCTTTTCCTTGGCCTCGGCGCTCGCGCCGGCCAGCAGCGCCGGCGAAATCCCCAAAAGCGACAGCATCTTCCGTCTATTCATCACGACACCTCTCTAGAGTCCCGCTTCTCAAGAGCGACGCTTTCACACTGCCGTGTTATTTATATTCCTGTCTGGGGTGGAAATGCAATTGACGATCCGCAAGGGTTGCGTGGCGAAAGATTGCCGTAGGCGAACGCGATCGTCATCCCTAGGGACATCGGGACAGCCGGAATTCTCTCGGACGTCTAGGCCCACTGATCAATTGAGACGCTTACGCCGTAGCTCAGGCATCCACCCTGGAAGAACGCGTTCGTTTGCCCGCCGGCGACCACGACATTGATGTCCTTCTCGTGAGGCCATCGCGGGATCACGGCATCATCCGGCATTTTGTACCAGGTCGCGTAAGGCTCGAGGCCCTTGAGCGCGCGCGGGTAGTCGAAACCGTAGGCGAAATCCCGGCTCTTATAGTCCTTCACGGTCTGCGTCGTGTTCTTATAGAGCCAGGCGATCAGCTTTTCTTTCGTGTCGTAGCCTCGCGCCATCAAACTTTGCGCGATCAGCGGATCGGCGACGACGAGGCCTCCGAAGAATCCTGTAAACACGCTGAAAAGATCGCTGAACTGCTCTTCATATTTCGGAGAATCCGTGCTGGTCCCTCGAGCGCCCTGCCCAGGCACGATGCCCAATCCTCGAAACAGGCTGACGACGTTGTCCTGGGCCTTAAAACCCTTTTGGACGTGGAAGGGAACCCAGGGGCTCGCGGCTTCGTTTTCGGCGATCACGAGGTTGTTGTAATTCAGATTGTTTCCCTGGGAGCCCATGTATGTGTCGCCGGGGACGCCGCCGTTGGCGAGGTTCCTCGTCAGGATCGTCCAGGCACGGCCAATCGTGGCGTTCGACTGTGCGAACGGCCCGAGCGCCCCGATGCCGTAATTCATGTTCAGCTTGTCGCGAATGGGGCCGTTGATCACGGCGGCGTACGCAAAGGAATTGGTCGAGCTCATAAGCGACGGAGTTCCGGACGACGCGATGGCGAGTAGCACCGGAAAATATTCCGGCTTGCATCCGGCCATCACCGCGTTTACGGCGACCTGCTTCACGGTGTATTCCCATGGCGGGTACGCGCCCGCGGCCATTTTCCCGACGACTTCATCGGGCTTGCGGGTGGTGCCCTTCAGCATCTCCTCGACCATCTCTTCTGTGGGGATGAAGATCGGCAGGAAATCGGTCATTCCGTTGTCGGCGTAATACTGCTGCAGGTTCCTGGGCGTGTCCGGCCCATATTTCTCCGGCCCGATTTCAACGCGAACCAATCCGGTCCTCATCTCCTCGGCACTAAGCGGCTGGGTCAGCGCATCAACGATTTCCTTCATCATCGGTTTGCCGCTGACGGGATCGTTCCCTTCGACGTAGGCACGAAGCTGTTCAGGGGTCTTGGCCGCGACCGGGTGAGGAGTGAATGTGATCCTCTCGTGAGGCATTCCTCGCTTGGCCGCGTTCAGGATTGCGAGATCTTTGAACGCCCGGGTAACCAGAGGAGTGGTTGGAACGCCCAGCTTCTCGACGCTTATGCAGTGACCCACGGTCGCTGGAGTGCAGGTGCTTCAATGGCCGATGGCCATGATCGCCGCGTGGCCCTTTTCCTTGATCTCATTCC
This sequence comes from Candidatus Acidiferrales bacterium, assembly GCA_035279445.1. Taxonomy (GTDB): domain Bacteria; phylum Acidobacteriota; class Terriglobia; order Acidiferrales; family UBA7541; genus Palsa-295. The sequence goes on from DATEHV010000029.1 coordinate 66,005, forward strand.
ACAGCGCGGGATCGTCTTCCGCGTAAGGCCCCGCTTTTCGCCTGAAGACCGCATTGACGCTGGGCATGTTTCTGCCGAACCATAGCTGAATCTGCTGCAGCAGAAAGCCGCCACCCTCGAAGCCGGTATCCACCAAATAAACCGTCTTGCCGTCGAGGCTGCCGAGCCGCGGCGCCATGGGAATCAGCTGGATCGGCGGAGGCGTTCCCTTGGGATTGAGCCCTTCGATCTTGGCTTCGCCGGATGCGGCCACCGCGGCCCTGGTTTTCGTCGCTTCCCCGCTGGCGCGCGCTCCCGCCAGCAGAGCCGGTGACATTCCCAGAAGTGAAAGCAATTTGCGGCGGTTCATGGTTTGGCTCTCCTTCGCGGCGTGGTGGACGCCTCAACCGATCGCTCGAGTTGCAGTTGCCCGCGATGTTATCGGCGCGATGCAGCGAAGTCAAGAAAATGACTCTCGCATCCGTTCATCGAGTGACGCGTTCGCCGAGACAACGGGCGATTTCGCCCTGGCGCTCGAGTAGGAAATTCGTTGTGTCCAGCGCAGCGGGAGCATACGATGCGCGAGAGCAGGACCGGAATCGGAATTTCGTTTTGACTCTACGGGGCGGATCACGGCCATGAATATTCGAAGGAAAATTTTTGCAGTGATTGCACTCGGGGTTTCGCTGGGATCAAGCGCAGCGGGGCAGCAAACGCCTGCGCAGCGGCCGCCGTCGCGCGACGGATTTCCGGCCGGGCCGAGCCCTCGGATTTTGAGCTTCACGGCGAGCCCCGACTCGATTCAGCCCGGCCAGCCGGCGACTTTGAATTGGGCGGTCGTGAATGCGGACCGCATCACGCTCGATCAGGGCATCGGTATTGTGGCCACACGCGACAGCCGCACCGTAAAGCCGAGCGCGACGACGACCTATACGCTAACCGCGTTGGGGATCGGCGGCACCAAGAACGACAAGCAATCGGTGACCGTGACCGTAGCCGGCACAACTCCCGCCGCCGAGAGCGCGGAGAACGCGACTCCGGCGAACACCGCGGTGCCTCGCATGCCCGACGGCAAGCCCAATCTCTCCGGAGTGTATATCGCGCCGTTCCATTCGATCAGGCCGGTGGACAAGATCACTCTGAAGCCCGGCGCCGAAAAGTATTACGTGGGACCTGAATACACATTCTCTCTGGGCGAGGTGTGCCTTCCGCGAGGAGTGCCGGACACGATCAACGAGCCGTATCCGATACAAATCGTGCAAACTCCGAAACTCGTGGTGATCCTCTATGAAGCCGACGAATTGTTCCGGGTGATTCCAACCGACGGACGCCCGCACCCCAAGGATCTCGACCCCACGTGGATGGGAAATTCCGTGGGGCACTGGGAAGGGGACACGCTCGTCGTCGATGTGACCGGCGTCAACGACAAAGTGTCGGTGGGTGAGTACCGTCACACGACCGCGTATCACGTGGTCGAGCGATTCCAGCGAACCTCTTATGACACGCTGAAGTATTCGGCGACGATCGACGATCCGAACGTCTTCGCCGCGCCCTGGAGCGAGGCGGGCACCTTCACGCTTCATCCCGAATGGGACATCCAAGAATACATCTGCGAAGAAAACAATCACGACTACAAGAAGCTCTTCGAACAATATAAGAAATAGCCAGTCGCGGCAGACCTTCGCGCGGCGTCCCTATCAACGCAATCGAACCCTTCGCTCTCCGGCAAGCGGCAAGGGAACGCCCTGGCGACAGCGATCCATCCTTATCCAGGGCGGCTCTTAAGCGGGAAAACCGGTTCGGCAGCGAAGGAAGCGTCGTATGATCTCGCGCGCGGAGTTTGGGGCTGGTCGACGAGGCTTTAATGCCGCCTTTTAGGCCTACCAGGCATTTCAGGCCGACGTTGTCGGATGAGACCTAAGCAAGGGTAAATCTATGAAGGACGTCTGCTTAAGCGATCGCGCCGCAAATGACGACTCTCCGGTCGCCTACGGCTCCCCGCGAGCCGCCATTTGCATCCTTACCTGAAGAGGTTGTGATGTAAACTCTCTCACTCGCTGTGGTGCAAAAATCGGTCCGGTCAACTCTATCATTGGCGAAAGCCGGGCGACCGTCGCAGTCGGTACGGGCGCTGATGAAGTCTTGATGCACCAATGCGTAGTGGTTCGCAAATTGAGCTGGTAATCCGTCGGCGGTAGGGATACGCGGAAATGGGACGGACAAGGATTTCGACGGGCTGGTCGCTACTCATCTTCCTGATAGCAGTCTATCCCGCCGCGATGTTTTCGCGAGATGCCGCAACGCCAAATTTCTCGGGAACCTGGAGACTTAGGTCTGTTCATAGTAAAACTGCGAAGGCGGCCACAGCGCCCGAGCAACTCATCATCGCTTGCACAGACCAGTCCATTCAAGTCCGCACATCCACCAATCCAGGAAGCCTAACGCGGACTTATGTCGTTGACGGAAAAGAACATCTTCAGCTCTCCGCTCGCATAGGCTCCGTGACTACTAGCGTCTATACTAGGGCGATGTGGGACGGTTCGACGCTCGTCATTCAAATCCGTTCTCATTTGGAGGATGTGAACACATCAAACATCAGAGAGCCTGACATTCGCGGCACCGAGCGCTGGAGCATGTCCGCCGGACGCCACACCCTCAGACAGATCTTCGATATTCCTGGAGTCAGCGAAGAGACTCTAATTTACTTCAAGCAATAGCTGCCGGTTCCTCGTCCAAGCAAGCTGACCGTGAGCGACAGCTTGACGCAAGAGCTTCAACATCGCGGTCATCCGCCATCAGGCTTTCACGAGCGAGCAGCTGAGTCCGCCGGCTCCGTGTCCGCCGGCTGAAAACGCTTAATTATCGGAACAGCTAGGCTCTGCTCAACGGCGGGTGGCCGACTCTTACTGTTTTGGTTAATTCTCTCGTTTGACATCGGGCACGGCGGGTGGGCAACTCTTTCTGTTTCGGTTAATTCTCTCGTTTGACATCCGGCATGGGCGCATCCTACCACACACGGCTTTGCGGGACGGCAGGGCCAAGCCATCGGGGTGCAGCACCTCTTTGCGGGGTCGGCAAAGAGGGCGCGGCGCGGGAGACAGCGGCGGCGAGCCGCCGCACTCCACAGGGCGCTTCCTCGCCGCACCGCATGGCTTCGGTATCGAAACTGCCACTGATGTGCGGCCCACCCGCGATTTCGAAAAAAGATCACGTCGCCGGCTGCTCCCACCTCTGCTGTGCGATCCGCTCAAAGTAGTACCAGAGGAACGAATTTGGGACTAATAGCGGCACGAGGATCATCGGGAATACGCGCTTCTCGTGGCGAACAATTCTGAACAGCATCCACCAGCCTCCCAGCCCAGATACGGTAAAGGTCGCGATGATCAGTGGGAACAGGAAGGGATGATTGTCGAACCCGACGTGGCCAGGAGTTCCGAGAACCGCCCACACTTCAAACGCAGTGAGACAGATCGACAGGGAAATCCATCCGAGACGTTTCATGCTAATCCCCTCCGCTGGCGATGCAGGCCTCATTCGAGTTCATAGGTGGCAAACTTTTTCTGCCGTAGATCGAACCATTCGTTTCTATGCGAAGGGCAAGAAGGATCTGTGTGCCCCGAATCTCAACTGCGACACGGGCCGAAGGCCGGCACGTTTCCAACCCCAAACGTGCGCCACCCGAAGGTTTGAGTTGAGTCGCAAGGAAAGCCGTGTGCAGACGCGCGCTCGAGCCTTCGATTTCGAAACTGCCAGTAATGTGTGTGTGGCCCAGCCGCCGACAAAGTCATCCAGTCAGTCGCGGTCAGCGCTTTTTCATACCCCGGCGATATAGCAAGCGGACGCCATACACGATCGTTATCGGGGCGAGCAAGATGTAGAAATAACGAATCGAGTCTCCGACGTACGGAACAGTTAAGAATGAAACAGCCCACCGCGGAACACGGCCGAACAATTTAGCAACTGCGACCACAAATAAACCCCAGCCAAAGAGCACCGCCCACGCTGCCACCACTATGCGCGCGGTCGTCGTCATAGCTGTTTGCCCCGCTGCCCCGTTTGTTCAAGCGTCCGGGGAAGGTAGACCGCCAAGCAGTAGAGGCTTGCGCCCCACCAAACGCCAAATAGAAGGGCGACGAACGAGAGTCGTCTGACCCATGGCTTAGACCGATCCAGCCGCAACCAATAACGCCACATGCCAAACCATAGGAAGAAGATAGGAAGGGCCACACCGACATCAAGGCATGTCCACATTGCGTGCCAGATAGGAATCGCCTGGGCGGCCTTGATGCCGTATCGCGAGACGGCGGCAAACGCCACGGTCCAAACAAGTATCAACGCCGCCGAAAAAGAAAACAATCGCGCCGCGAGGCGACCGACTATCCAATTATCTGTGAACCAAAAATACGGCCCCCATGGACCGACATATTTGAGTGGCCCCACCTCCACCTGCTTCCTCCTCCTGGTCCCGGCGATTCAAGCTCGAGCTGACGGGGTACGCTAGGCAATCGTTGCCCTATGAAGTTTGGCGGGTGGCCGACTCTTTCTGTTTTGGTTAATTCTCTCGTTTGACATCGGGCGCGGGCGCATATTACCACACACGGCTTTGCGGGACGGCAGTGCCGAGCCATCGGGGGTGCCGCACCTCTTCGCGGGGTCTGCAAAGAGTGCGCGGCGCGGGAGACAGCGGCGGCAAGCCGCCGCACTCCACAGGGCGCTTCCTCGCCGCACCGCATGGCTTCGATATCGAAATGCCACGGATGTGTGGCCCATCCGCGGGAACTCCTAGGCGGGCACAAAGACAACGAGCCTCCCGAGGGCGATTCCGGGAGGCTCGAAGTTTTTCGCAGATCCAGACTGCTGAGACTTAGTGCTCGTGGTCCTCCCGCATGGTCCGCGTCACCAGCGTCGGCGCCCCCGGAGTGTTGAACAAGAGGCCCTTCACCGAAACGGTGTTTCCGGCAGTCAGAGAGCTGAGTCCGGAGAAGTCCGTGAGGTCCATTCCCGAGAGCGTCACCACGTTGATCGTCGTAATCGGCGGCATCGCGCCGGTGAAGAGCGGCGAGAGTCCGGTCAACGTGAACGTCCCCGCATCCGAATTGAGGTTGCCCACCTGGCCGGTGATCTGCGAAGGCCATAGACGAACCAGGTCTGTTGCGATGGTTGTGGTCCCGCCGCTCGAGGTCACGCTCACGGGCCGGATCTGCACGTCCTGGCCGACGATCAGATCGGAGCTGCTTGCAAAGCTGAGGCCGCCGAAGCTGAATCCGCCCTCTTCCCCCATCTCTTCGCGACCCACCTGGAACACGGCGCCCGGTTGAATCATGACCGACACAGAGGCGCCTTCGGAGACTCCATTGACGGCGGGCTCTTCGTTGAAGACCACCATGTGGAACTGGGTGCTGCTATCCACGCTCGTGATCGTGCCCTTGATGGCTTCCTTGTTCGCGTCTTCCTCGAATTCAACGCGCTTGGCGAGCATCGTGCCGCTTCCGCCCTCACTCAAGTTCACGTTGAGAATCTGGCCCATCTTTACGCAGCTGAAGTCTGCGGGAATCGCCGAACATCCCGCGCGGTCGAAATCTTCGAATTGCGTGCTCGCATCCACGCTGATGGTGAACGATTGGCCGCTCCTTTCGTTCATCAACGTAAACTGATTGGTCCCCACCGTTGTTACCTCTCCATCCACCTCGTCAATCTGCTCCATCTCCATTCCTTCGTCGGAATCGTCCCTCTGGGTCAAGTGCGTGATGGTGACCATCGGGTTGATCGAGAGGTCGGCTTGCACGGAAGAATCCAGGTTGAAGTCCAACCGAATGCCGATAACGGAATTGTCGTCGACCGTGATCGGGAACGGCGCGGTTGAGAGCGTAGCCGTTGTGGAACTAAAAGCCGGCGTGAGCTCGCACACGGTATTGTTGGCGCACGAGCCGATCGCGGCCCCCGAGTGATTCACGATGGTCATCGCCGCGGTTCCAAACGTCAGGGTTATGCTCTTGTACATGTCCGGCGGTACGTTGGCGAGACTCAGGAATGCCGTGTCCGTCTGCAGATGCCCAAATTCCACTTCGACCGGTTTGGACAACACGGACACGGCTGGCTTCATGGTGTCCGACGGCTGCAGACTAGCCCCGGTAATTAGGCTTTCAAAGAAGAGCACGGCGACGCCGTTGGGCGGCGTGTCACCGATTGAAAGGCTCATGGGAACGCCGTTGCTTGCTGAGGGGGTCGTCATCGGCCCGCCGCAGGCAACCAGCAGGACGCAGCTCGCCAGTGCGAGCGCGAAAAACGCATTTCGCCACATGTTCAGTCCTCCATCGACACGATCGGTCTAGGAAACACCAATAGAGAGTGAGGACTGGGGCTTAGTCTTCCTTAGAGATTATCGGCCTATGCAATTGGTTGCCTTACTGACTCTTGATTCTCAATTGGAGATTAGCCGGACAGGCGGTGGTCAGAGTTCCAAAACGGATTATTAGCTGATGAGCGTGAACGCGGGACGTTCGCCGGCGCTTCGCCCTCAAAGCTCGCTGAGGCGGATAAAACCCGTGTTTGCCGTTGCGTATCGACTCCGCTGTTCTCGGCGCGTTCGCCCAACGCAGTATTTCCTCAAAGTAGCGAGAGTTTACTTGTTCTCCGCAGTTTGAAGCGACCGGCGGAATACCATCTGCCCTCAGCGCGCGGTGTCGCGGAGATCTTTCCATTATTTTCGTCATTGTGAGATTCAACACAAAAGCGCGCCGTACCATTTACCGGGTAGAACTCATGCTTTCCAATGGAATCCTGGGCGCGCATGCGCCCCGGCGCCGGATCAAGTTTTCTCCGCACTTTCGCTGTTCAGGGAGGCATGGATGCGAACGGGCGAGGCGATATGGCTAGGCATCGCTCTGTGCCTATTCGCCTATATCACCTGGAGAATCTGGCAATGGAGCACGCGCTACCGCTGGTCTCGGACACTCCTTCTGCCTTCCAGCCAGCTATCGTGGAGAGGCCCAGCTTCCGACCGGGGATTTGCGCCGTTCCAGGAATCGTCCGCATCCCGTGATACACCCGGCGCGACCGGCGAAAAGAGAGCCTCGGACAGCCGCAAGCGACGCTCTTCTGCGCGCGCCCGGCAAAAGGCGCTGGCTGCCGCCGGAATAGCGGCCGCGGACGGCGCCGTGGCCACGTTCGCCGCAGCGGCCACTCTCGCAGGCGTGGACCTCGAAGTGTTGCGCGCAATTCAAGCCTCGACTGCGGAAGATCTGGGCAGCGTAAACTCCGTCAGCGACTACGTCCGCGCCAAGTTTCATGATATTTCCGCCGCGAGCCCGCAAGCCTGGATGCAGCGTCTGGAAGACTATGCTGCGGAACAGCGCGCTGTAATCGCGCTCGAAAAGGCGGGCCACGCGGTCCAACTGCACGCTGACCAGGCCGGTTGGCGATGGCTCGTGGACGGCCGCCCGCTGGAAGTCAAAGAGGGCGTCGCATCCATCGCGGGCGCGAAGGAAGCTGTTAGCGACCTTCGAATGGCCGCCAAATCAAAGCGAGACATGATTCATGGTCTCCCGGACTTCGACCACGATGCCATCGGCACAGCCTCGAAGGACGCCATCAGCGTAATCCACGAAGGGCTTGACCCCGGACTCCATTTTCCGTTGGGCACTCTGCTGCGGTCCGCGTGGCGCGAGCTGGAGTTGCTTTTTGACAAGAAGACTCCGATCGAGCGCGCCGTGAAGCACGTGGCGATGGACGTGGCAAGCGTCGGTACCGGAGCCTACATCGGCGCGAAGGTTGGAGGAGGCCTCGGCGCGATGGCCGGGCCCCTGGGAGTTGGCGCCGGTTTGTTGGTGGGAGCGATGGCGGGGGCCATCGCGGGACGCGGGCTTGCCCACAAGTCTCGAATGGCTCCGTTCAGCAAAGCATATGAAAGGTACGAGACAACCCTCAGCAGCGCCCGATCTGGCGTTGATGGCGCTCTCGCAGAATCGAAAGCGGAAATCAAGGAGATGGGATCTCAGTACCAGGCGAAGTTCGAGGCCATACGGACCGAGAATGAGTCTGCCGCACAGCAAAGGCTTGAAGAAATCGAGCGGAAGCAGAGCGAGAGCCTGCGCCAGTTCCTGCGGCAGTTTCCGGATTACCTCGGCGCACTCGAGGCACAGCTACTGCACGATGAGGCGGCCGTTCTCGGTGCGATTCCTTCCAGACGCTGGTGGAATTGGATCTTTCCGCGCCGATTGGATCTGGAGAAATCCATCACTCGCAAATGGTTCAAGCGAACCAAGAAAATCGTAAAGAAGGAGCGCCGCCGATTTGAAAAAGTCAAAGAGAGTCCCGCGCCGGCGCTTCAACCGAAAGTGCATCACTTCCTGAACACCTATACGTTCAGCTTGAACTCCTTCGATGAAGCCCTTGGCACGCTGTCGAACGAATTCACCGAAGCGTGCGCCTCCGCTGAAATGATTAAACACGCGTCTCTGTGTGAAGTCGAAGGCGCGCGCGACGAAATGCTCGCGGACTTCCGCGGCCGAGTATCCAAAATGTATCTCGCGCTGTGCCGCACCATTTCCGGCTGGAGAGAAAAAGTGCAGGTCAGTCTGGATGACTTGCGCAATGAAGCCAGTCCTCTGGGAATTGAGCTGCCGGAATAGTCTCGGTCCCGCGAAACGACGCCACCTCTTTCCGTTTCTCGCATCTAATCCTGAACTCACACACGCTCTAGCCCAGCTTGGAGGGGCGAGACTTGCCGCCGTTTCGAGCCTGACACTCCGTTTGACATGCGAATGCACGCGCTAAGGCGTGGCGCGTATTTCGCCGCGGAATTCCGCTTCGCCTGGAAGCGCAAAGTTGACGCCGCTCCCCTCCGGGTTCTATGTATAATTTTCTCCTCGCCGTCCGAGATGCCGGCTCCGGGACGAGCGCATTCCTCGCAAATAGCAGAGGTGGGCATGCAGACTGAACCAATCATGGATTTGGCACATTTGGGCCATTTGGAGTTGCTGACTCCCAAACCGGAGGAGAGCCTGCGATTTTTCGTCGAGGTGATGGGGATGACCGAGAGCGGCCGGGAAGGTAATTCGGTTTACCTCCGCGCCTACGACGATTACGAGCGGCACTCGCTCAAACTGACGGCTTCGAAGCTGGCTGGTCTGGGTCACGTCGCCTATCGCACGCGGAGCCCGCAGGCGCTGGAGCGGCGCGTCGCGGCTCTAAAAGGGTCGGGGTTCGAGGTCGGTTGGAATGATGGAGACCTCGCTCATGGCCCGGCGTTCGTGTGCCGCGACCCGGACGGGCACAAGATCGAGCTCTACTACGAAACGCAGTGGTATCAGGCGCCGCCCGAGCTGCGGCCGTCCCTGAAGAATCAGGCGCAGCGCTTTCCCGCGCGCGGCGCCAACGTGCGGCGCCTCGACCATTGGAACGGGCTGGCGGTCGATATCGAAGGCAACCGCGCGTTTTTTGAGAAATATTTGGGCTTTCGGTTGACGGAGCAGATCGTGCTGGACGACGGCACGGAAGCCGCGATGTGGATGACCTGCACCAATAAGAGCTACGACTTCGCGTACTCGCGCGACCACACCGGAGTCCGCGGCCGATTTCACCACATCACGTACGCCGTCAACAGCCGCGAAGAGGTGCTGATTGCCGCGGACATTTTTTTGGAGAACGGCGTTTACATCGAGACGGGACCGCACAAGCACGCCATCCAGCAAACGTTCTTTCTGTACGTGTACGAGCCCGGCGGCAACCGCGTGGAGGTCGCCAACGCGGGCGCGCGCCTGATTCTGGCGCCCGACTGGAAGCCCATTCGCTGGAGCGAAGCAGAACGCAAGAAGGGTCAGGCCTGGGGACTTAAGACGATCGAATCGTTTCACACCTACGGCACGCCTCCCGTGGAGATGGTCACAAAACCATGAGCGTTCGCGCGGAATCGGAATTGGCGCCCGCGCCCGTGGCGACGCGGTAAGCCGTGTCCCGGCCGCCCCATTTGCTGCTCCTCCCCGGGTTGGTCTGCGACGCCGACGTATGGAAACATCAGGCGAGCTCGCTTGCCAAATTCACGACGGTCGAGATTGCCGACTACGGCCCCAGTGAATCCATCGGAGAGATGGCGAGCGTCGCGCTCGCGCACGCGCCGGATCGTTTCGCCGTCGCCGGCCACTCGATGGGCGGCCGCGTAGCCTTCGAGATGATTCGCCGCGTGCCGGAACGCGTCGCGGGGCTGGCCGTCCTCGATACGGCCTACAAGGCGCTTGCGGATGGCGACGCGGGTGAAAGTGAAAAAGCGAGGCGCTTCGCATTGCTCGACCTGGCGCGGTCGCAGGGCATGCGCGCCATGGTGCGGCAATGGATGAAAGGCATCATTCCCCCCGAGCGCCTCGATGACAAGCCATTGACTGACGCGATCGTCGAAATGATGGCCCGCAAGTCTCCGGAGATTTTTGCCGCGCAAATCAAGGCGTTGCTCGAACGGCCAGATGCGACGGCTGTGCTTTCCGCCGTCCGATGCCCGGCGATGGTCTTGTGCGGGCGCGAGGATACCTGGAGCCCCGTGGAGGGGCATCGCGAGATGGTGGCGCTCATTCCGCAAAGCAAGCTGGTTGTGATAGAAAACTGTGGGCATATGGCGCCCATGGAGCGCCCTGAAGAAGTCACCGCGGCGCTTGCGACTTGGTTCTCGCGCCTTTGACAGTGGCACTTCGTGTTGCGGCGGCAGCCCGGCCAGCCAGTAGCGTCAGAAAGGTACCGTTCATGAGCGCCGATTGACCCAAGCTTCCGGCCCTTCTAGAATTCCGTGCCGAGACAAATATGATCATCGACTCCCACCAGCACTTCGTTCGTCTTGCGCGCCACCCGGAAGTAGAGGGCTTTCGCCAGGCGCAACTTTCCGGAAAGAATCCCGATGCCGTCCCGAACATCCCGGATGCCGACATTAGGAAGAGTCTGGAGCAGGTGGTCAGCCTGATGGACTCGCGCGGCATCGATGTCGCATTCGCCTCTCCCCGCGCGAAAGCCATGGCGACGCATGAAGGTACTACGGAACAGAACGCGGTCTGGGCCGATCTCAATAACGGCCTTATCCTTCGCGCCTGTCGGTTGAGTCCCGGCCGCTTTGCGCCCGTCGGCATGCTCGGACAACATCCTTCGTGTCCATCCGAGCAGGTGGCGAAACAGATCGAGCGTTGGACCAACGAGGGTTTCATCGCGTTCAATTTCGATCCGGACGGCACCGGGGGGCGCTGGCAAAACCCACCCTTCACCGGAAAGCAGAATTACCCGGCCTTTGAAGCGGCGCAGAGGCTCGATGTGCCGCTCGTGCTGCACGGCAGCGAATCGATCAACAAGAACTTCCCGCATACAGCTGTCCAATATCTGGTCGCCGATATTACGGGTTTCGTGCAACTCATGATGGCGAAAGATATGTTCCAGGACTTTCCGCGTCTGCGCTTTTTGATCCCGCATGCGGGCGGCGCGTTGCCTTGCCAGATCGGGCGTTGGAGGGCGATCGCGAAGTACAACAGCTGGGCCGGCCCGGACGAACTCCTCGGCAATGGCAACGTTTTCGTCGACACCTGCGTGTACAATCGCCTCAACATGCAGATGTTATTTGACGCCGTACCGCTCGATAACATCCTGTTCGGCTCGGAATGCGACGGCGCGTTCCCCGGCGTGGTGAATGACGAGACGCACGACCATTATGACAATACGCGGCGCTATGTCGACGATTCGAAGCTGAACGCCGGTGACAAGGCCCGAATCTATGCCATCAACGCGCGGCGCGTTTACCCGCGTGCGAGCCGTTGGGTCTCAGCGTAGCGGAGTCCGGGTCTGGCGCAGGATCTTCATCGAGGAGCTATCATGAGCAAACCAGTGGTTGTCCGGCACGTGGAACAGCCGCCGGCCGACGCCGTCGCCGCCCTGGAGAAGTACGGCGTCTCCACCGTTCACGAGGCGCAAGGACGCATCGGATTGCTCGCATCCTACATGCGTCCGATTTTTCCCGGCGCGGCCATCGCCGGCGCTGCCGTGACGGTTTCGCTGCCACCCGGCGACAACCTGATGATCCACGTGGCCGTCGAGGTCTGCCAGAAGGGAAACATTCTCGTCGTTGCGCCCACTTCTCCCTGCACGGACGGCTATTTTGGAGAGTTGCTCGCCACGTCGCTCCGCGCCCATGGCGTGAAGGGCTTGGTGATCGAAGCGGGCTGCCGCGACGTTGGCCCGCTCACCGAAATGAAGTTCCCGGTCTGGAGCCGCGCGGTAAGTTCGCAGGGTACGGTGAAGGCAACGCTCGGCTCGGTGAATGTTCCGATCGTTTGCGCCGGCGCGCCCATCGATCCCGGCGACGTGATCGTCGCCGATGACGACGGAGTCGTCGTGGTGAAGCGCTCGGCCGCCGTCGAAGTCGCAGCGGCGTCCCGGCAGAGAGTAGAGAAGGAGAACGTGACCCGCGGCCAATTGGCCAATGGCGAGCTCGGACTGGATATTTACGGACTGCGCGCCAAGGTCAAAGCCCTGGGACTCGAATATCGATGATGAGCGGTAAATTCTTTCGGCGAATTGCGATTGTCGGTTTCGGCGAAGCCGGCGGCATTTTCGGCAAGGACCTTGCAGCCCTCGGCATTGACGTCATTACCTTCGATATCCTGCTTCATGCCAAAGAAGCGCGCGAGGCGATGCTGGCGAAGGCTCGAGAGTCGCGCGTTCATTCCCGGGAGAATTTGGGCGAATGTGTGCGGGATGCCGAGCTGGTGATTTCGGCCGTCACGGCGTCGTCCGCGCTTGATGTCGCCCGGGAAGCTTCGCGCGCGCTCCGCTCCGGCCAGGTTTTTCTCGACATCAATTCCGTCTCACCCGGAACGAAGCGCAAGATGGCAGGCTACTTCGACGGCGGGCAGGGGCAATTTGTGGAAGCCGCCGTGATGGCGGCGGTCCCGGAGCAGCGATTGAAGGTCCCGATGCTGCTCGGTGGGCCCCACGCCGTCGGATTGGTCGAGCGACTGCGACCTATCGGCATGAACGCGAGCGTCGCGAGCGATCGAATTGGAGTCGCGTCGGCCGTGAAAATGTGCCGAAGCGTCGTGATCAAGGGCCTGGAAGCGCTTGCGGTCGAGTCACTTTTTGCCGCACGCCGCCACGGCGCAGAGGATGCCGTGCTCGCCTCGCTTGCGGCCACATTCCCCGACATGGGATGGAAAGACCGGCTGCCGGATTACTTAATCAGCCGCGTCGCGGAGCACGGCCGCCGCCGGGCCGCGGAAATGCGTGAAGCGGCGCAAGCGCTCCGCGATGTCGGAATCGATCCCTTGATGGCGGAGGCAACGGCGGGGCGTCAGGACGCCCTTGTCGTAGAGATTGCGGGACAGAAGCTTGGCGTGAAGGCCGCGAAACCGTTCTTTTGGCGGGAGCTGGCAGACGCGCTCGCAAACACAGGCAAGCCGTCTCAATCAGATTGACAACAATTCAGCGCCCCCGCTCTCTCCGCGCAGTTCGGGCACCGAATCCGTCTAGAAAAACCAGAAGCGCTTGCGCCGGCGCGAACCGCGGGACCCAGAGCCCCTCGCATCGCCTTCGTCGACAAGCTCAGGGACAAACGGAAGCGGCCGATCCTCAAACGCGGCCAGCGGATTATCCACCAGCAGCCCCCGAGCGACATCCTCGCCGCGCGATTCCGCCACTCGATCGAACGCTTCCTTTAGACGCAGTGGGCGCGACGTGACGTTGTGCGCATCGCTTGCCAGGAAGTGCACCGCGCCCGCGTCGAGCCACTGCTCCGCCGTGTCTTGCGCCGATTTTCCGAATTTTCCGAATAGCGACTGAGCCGTCACCTGCGCGTAACAACCTTGCCGCAGCCAGTGAAGAAGGCGTTCGGGCTGCGCGCGCATCAGCGGGTTGCGCTCGGGATGCGTGATGATCGGATGCAAGCCGGCGAGCTGCAGCTCGTGCAGGGCCTGGTCGAGCGACGGCGGAATTGAATAGTCGGCAAATTCAACAAGCAGGTAACTCTTCTGGTTGAGCGTAAAGCGCGTAGGGTTGCGGCGGATATCCTGCAGATTCTCGAAGCTGAGATGGAAGTCGCATCCCGTGGCCAGAATCAGACGCCCATGGAATCGGGACTGAATTTCATCCCGGCGCTGCTTTACCAATTCGGGAATAAAACGGTACTCCTCACTCGCATGTGGCGTCGCAATGACGTGGGTAATCCCGTCCGCAATCGCCGATTCGGCCATAGCGCAGGACATTTCGATGGACGCCGGCCCATCGTCCATGCCCGGAAGTATGTGGCAATGAATGTCAACCATCAGCGGGGCAGGATAACCCACGCACGAAGCGATGACAACGTGCGGAGGAAGGTCAGCCCGATAGACATTGATCGTGAGGATTGGCCAGATGTTTGCAATGCCTAGTGTGAAATCGCCCGGAAGCGTTTCATTTCGGAATCGGAGCGCCCGTACGAGTGCCTCATTAAACAACTTGAACCCTCTGCCGATGAGGCAGGTGGAGGCAGTCGCGCTGGAAGATTCCTGACCGGCGGCGTTTTCGTGTCGCAGGGCGAATCTGTCGTCGGCGTTCGGCCTGGGGCATGACTAGGCAGGGGTTTGGCGACTGGCGATACAAGCAGCACGTGCTTTTCCGGCCAAAAACGAATGAGGAGGAGTGTCCATGAAAGTGAAGCCGATTTTAGTGTTGGTCCTGTCGTTCCTGATTCTCTCCGTGCCGGTAGCTCCGATTGATGCGTCGGCGGCGGCCGGAAAAATGACCACCAAGGGAAGCGCGGAAATTAATGGGGTGGCGGCGCCTGCCGTGACATCGGTCTTCGTCGGAGACCGCATCGCGACGCAAAGGGAGACGACGACATCCCTGAGTTTTGCGGGAGGCGACGCGATCGTGCTGCCCGAACTCACCAAGGCCGCTCTGGGCCAGCGGGACGGACGTTTCGTCGTAAACCTCGTGGACGGCACCGTGTCGGTGTTGAACAAGACGCAGACGCCGATCTTAATCGAGATCCGCGGGGCGCGCATTCAGGCGGCGTCGGGCCAGCCCTCTCTTTACGACGTCACGGTACACGGAAACGCATTGCGCGTGGTTGCCCGCAGCGGCGCAGCGCGCGTCGAGACCGCTAACCGGATCGGGACCATCGAGTCCGGAAACGCGCTTACCGCCACTCTGGCGCCGATTCCATCGCAGCCCGGCAACCAGCTGTTCGGTGTAAGCACTTGGGTCGTGGCGACGGTCGCAGTCGGGGCCGCGACAGGTCTCGGAGTCGGGCTTTGGGAGGCGCTGAAAAGCAGTTCACCCAGCCAGTAGTCGCGGCTCGCTTTTGACATCCGGAAACGCAAGCGCGTTTGGCTTACGGAGAGGTTCTCCAACGAGCTTAACCCTCCCCGTTGCAGGTTTCACACGCAAGCGGTGAGTAGATTCTTTGGGTGTCTCTCCCGAACGGACGCCATACGAGCGAGCCGTGCCGAAGGCGGCCGCTTGCGAGTGATCCCCGTTCGTCACGCGCAGAGTCGGAGAGCTTTTCAATGGAGAAGGAAATCGGAGCGGGCCGGGTGACCCCCATAGCGGCGCGCGCTCTCCGCCTCGGAGCGTCCGCCGTTGTGGCCGCCGTGGTTTTTCTAGGTGGTGCGAGAGCGCAAATCGCTCCGTCGTCGCAACCGGCCGTCGCCTCGTCGCAGCCCTATCAGCGCACTACGGACGACTACAACCGCCGCCTTGCGGATCTCGACCGAAAGTGGTCGCAGCAGGAGCTGGGCGTTTCGACAGGCAATGATCTTTCCGACTATCGGATCGGGCCGGACGATCTCCTCGACATTTCCGTCCTCGAAGCCCCGGAATTTAACCGCTCGCCTCGTGTCTCGGCGGGCGGTGAAATCTCGATCGCTCTGATCGGTACGCTTCGTGCGGCCGGGCTGACCACGCGGGAGCTCGAGATCGTGATCGAAGAACTCTTGCGGCAGCACTACATCAAGGATCCGCACGTGAGCGTGCAAGTCAAGGAGATGCAAAGCCATCCAGTGGCCGTTTTCGGTGCCGTGAAAAAGCCGGGGGTCTTTCAACTCCGCGGGCCGAAGACGGTCGTCGAGATGCTCTCGATGGCTGAGGGGCTTGACGTGGACGCGGGAGATACGGTTCTTGTGGAGCATCGTGGCGAGCCCGCCGCGTCAACGGCGGCCGCGACGCCCGATCCGACCGATCCTCGAGCGATTCCGGCCGTGGCGCCCGCGGATCCGCCAGCGAATTTCGTCAAAGGCGCGGAATCGGCGGTTGCGCCGGTGGCGTCACCTGCTGCCGCATCCCTTTCCGGAACTTCAGCTGCGGCCACGCCTACCAGCTCCGCGAATACCGTCGTGATTGATTTGAAGAAACTGTTGAGCACGGGCGACGCGCGCCTAAACGTTTTGGTCTATCCCGGCGATGTCGTCAAAGTGCCGCGCGCAGACCTGGTGTACGTTGTGGGCGAAGTCGCCAAGCCCGGCGGCTTCGAGCTGAAGAGCAACGAAAACGTTTCCGTCCTGCAGGCCATCGCACTGGCGCAGGGGTTGACGCACACGTCCGCGTCGGGTCACTCGCGAATCATCCGCACCAACCCCGTCACCGGCGCGCGCCAGGAGATTCCCATCGACCTCAACAAAATCCTCGCCGGCAAGATCGCCGATCCAATCCTCGAGCCGCGCGACATCTTATTTGTGCCCAATAGCGCCAGCCGCCTGGCGATTTATCGCGGCGTCGAGGCGGCGGTCACGATCGGCTCGGGCGTAGCCATTTATCGGCGCTGACATGAGCACGGACAGCAGAATCGAAATCTTCGAGCCGGGACCGCGCCTCATCGAGCGGCGAGGGAGGGACCCGCTGCTTGCGCTCGAATCCGAACAGCCCGGCCCCCTGAATCTTTTGTCCTACTGGGTCGTGTTGCGCAAGCGTCGATGGACCGTACTCGCAATCCTGGCGGTCGTTTTCACCGCGGTTCTGATCGGGACGCTCAAAGAAACGCCGCTCTATCAAGCGAAGGCCTTGATCGAAATCGAGAAGGAGAATCCCAACATCGTCACGGCGAGCGATCTTTTCGAGATCGATAACGTGAACAGCACGTTTCTGGAAACGCAGTACAAGGTGCTCGAAAGCGAGAGTCTCTCGCGGCGGGTGATTCGGGATCTCGCGCTCGACCAGCTCCGGGAGTTCAACCCCCCGCGTCACTGGTGGTCGCTGCCGCAGGCGAAGGCGCCGCCCTCGTCGGTCTCGTCCCGCTCGGCTCCGGCTGCACCTGCGGCGGACTCGGACGCGGTCTACAACGCCCTGAAAACTTTCAAGGACCGCCTGGATGTCGAACCGATCAAGCAGAGCCGCCTGGTCGAGGTCACGTTCGAATCGCAGGATTCGGCGCTCTCGGCGCGCATCGTGAATAGCATCGCTTCCAATTACATCGACCAGAACCTCGAACTCCGGTGGGACGCCGCCCAAAAGGCTTCCGAATGGCTCTCCCAACAGCTCGTCGGCGTGAAGGCGAAGCTCGAGAAATCCGAAGCGGAGATGCAGGCTTACGCCCGCGAGAATCGTTTGCTCTTTCTCGAGAGCGAGAAGGGCACCACGGAGAATATCGTCGATGCGCGGTTGCGGCAGCTGCAGGAAGCGCTTACCGCAGCGCAGGCCAGCCGGTTTCAAACGGAGTCGCTCTACCGTCTCGTGCAGGCGGGAGACGACGCGGCGTTGCCGACCGTCTTCGACAACCACGAAATGCAGGAACTGACGCTGCGGCTTTCCGACATGGAAGCGCAGCGCGCGCAACTCGAAACCACGTTCACGCCGGATTATCCCAGGCTGAGGCAGTTGCAGAGCGAGATTGACGAGGCACAGGCGACGCTCGATCGCGAGCGGTCACGCGGCGCCGAGCACATTGAAAACCAGTATCTTGCCGCGGTGCGCCGCGAACAGCTGCTCCAGCAGGCTTTTGCCAGCGCGCAGCGCGATGCCAACGACATCGCCGAAAAATCCGTGCAATACAACATCCTCAAGCGTGAGGTGGACACCAGTCAGGGCCTTTACGACGGATTGCTCGACCGGCTCAAGCAAGCGGGCATCGCGGGAGGCCTCAAGGAAAGCAACATCCGCGTTGTGGACCCGGCCGTCCCGCCGAAGAAGCCTTCCGTGCCTCGGACGGCACTCAATCTCTCGCTCGGCCTGCTGGTGGGTCTCGGGCTCGGCGTCGGGGCGGCGTTCCTGCAGGAACATTTCGACAATTCGCTGAAGACCTTCGAGGACGTCGAACGGGCCATGCAGCTACCGGCCCTGGCCATGATTCCGGCGGTCGAGTCGCTCAACGGTCACAGGGAATATGGCGCAGTCGGCGCAGATGCGGAGCATCGCCTGGTCCCCGCACCCGGAAACATGGCGCGCACAGGTGCCAATGGCAACGGCCGGAAACACCAGCGGATGCCTCTCCACTGGTATCGAATAGACGAACTGCCGCCCCAGTATTCCGCGTTGGGCGAGGCTTTCAGAAGCCTGCGCACTTCCGTATTGCTCTCGGTGGCCGGACAGCCGCCGCGATCGTTGCTCGTCTCCAGCGCTCAGCCGGGGGAAGGGAAGACGACGGTCTCGACAAACCTCGCGATTTCGCTTGCGCAGCTTGGCCAGCGCGTCCTGCTGCTCGATGGCGACCTGCGCCGCCCGAGCATCCATCGGGCATTTCAAATTCAAGGTAGCCTCGGTGTCGTCAGCTATCTTACCGGGCAGCAGGACTGGCGTGCCGCCGTCGAAAAGACCTCGCTCGCCGGTCTCGACGTGCTCGTCTCGGGTCCCATTCCGCCCAATCCCGCCGAGCTGCTTACCTCCGACCGCACCCAGAAGCTGATTCAGGAGGCGCTCGCAGAATACAAATTCGTGGTTGTGGATTCGGCGCCGCTGCTCAACGTCTCCGATAGCCGCATCCTTGCGACGCTGGTTGAGGGCGTTGTGCTGGTCGTAAAAGGCGGAGAGACGCCCCGCGAGCTCGCGCGGCGCGCGCAATCGTGCGCCGCCGATGTGGGCGCCCGCGTGATCGGCGCTGTGCTGAACAACGTCGACCTTCACCGCGAAGAGTATTCCTACTACCGAGCCTATTCCTACACCGCCCATGATCCAACTTCCGAGAGCGTGGATGCGGCCAACTAACGAAGGCGGTGAATTCGAGCGGTAGCTCGAGCGCTTGAGGAGGACGAGCAATGCAGATCTATCTGGATTCGGCGGACCATCGCGAAATCGACAGATGGACGCGCGAAGGAATTGTGGACGGCGCCACGACGAATCCCAGCATTCTGTTCAAAGACGGCGTTTTCGATCTCGAGGGCGGCGCCCGCGCGCTCGCAACTCTTTTGGGAGATCGCCCGCTCAGTGTGGAAGTCACCTCGGACGATCCCGCCCGCATGCTCGCCCAAGGGCGCTCGCTGGCCCGCCTCGCCCCCAACGTGGTCGTGAAGATTCCCATCACCAACGCCAGGGGAGAATCCTGCCTGGGCGTGATCCACGCGCTTAGCCGGGAAGGCATTGCGGTGAATACCACCGCCATCCTCTCGTTCAATCAAGCGATCCTCGCCGCAAAGGCGGGCGCGGCCTACGTCAGCATCTTTGCGGGGCGAATCGCGGACGAGGGCAACGATCCGGCCATCGTGATTCGCAATGTGCGCCACTGGCTCGACGAGTGGGGATACACCGCGAAGATCATTGTCGGGAGCATTCGCGCGGTGATGGATATTCAGGCGGCGGCCCTGGCCGGCGCCCATATCATCACCATCCCGCCGCAGTTTTTGCCGAAAATGGTTGACCACAAATACACGCGCGAGACGGTGTCGCAGTTCAATCGCGACGCCGAGCGCGCTTTGGAGCAAATGTCGGAGGCGCGCGCGGCGGCGGCCGTGGCGTCCGGGAATCGCTGAGCGAATTCATGGCCAACGTGCGTAAAGCGCTCATCACCGGCATCACCGGTCAGGACGGCTCGTACCTCGCCGAGCTGCTGCTCTCGAAGGGCTATGAAGTCCACGGAATCAAGCGCCGGTCGAGCAGCTTCAACACCGCCCGCGTCGACCATCTCCTTTCCGACCGACACGACCGCGACGTTCGGCTGTTTCTCCACTTCGCCGACCTGTCCGATGCCACGAGCCTCGTCAAACTGCTCTACCGCATCGCGCCGGACGAGATCTATCACCTCGGCGCTCAGAGCCACGTCCGCGTGAGCTTCGACATACCCGAATATACGGGCGACGTCACGGCTCTCGGGACCACGCGTCTGCTCGACGCCATTCGCGAATCGGGTATTCCGGCGCGGTTTTACAACGCCGCGAGCAGCGAGCTTTTCGGGCAGGTCTCCGAGAGCCCGCAGAACGAATTGACGCCGTTCCGCCCGCGGAGTCCCTACGGCTGCGCGAAGCTCTATAGCTACTGGATGACCACGAACGCGCGCGATGGCTACGGCCTGTTCGCCGTGAACGGCATCCTTTTCAATCACGAATCGCCCCGGCGCGGGGAAATCTTCGTCAGCCGGAAGATTACGCGCGCGGTTGCGCGCATCCGCCAGGGACTCCAGCAAAAACTCTACCTCGGGAATCTCGACGCGCGGCGCGACTGGGGCTACGCCCCCGAATATGTCGAAGGAATGTGGCGCATGCTGCAGCAGGCCCAGCCGGAAGATTACGTCCTCGCCACCGGAGAAACACATTCGGTGCGGGAATTTGTCGAACTCGCCTTTGCCCAAGCCGGGCTCGACTGGCGCCGCCACGTCGAGGTCGATCCGGAGTACTACCGCCCGACGGAAATCGACTGCTTGCTCGGCGACGCGTCGAAAGCCCGCAAGAAACTCGGCTGGGCGCCGCGAACCACTTTTCAGAGCCTCGTGCGCGTCATGGTCGAAGCGGACGTGCAATCGCTCGAGGAGTCGTTGACCGGCCAGGCGGAGCGGCGGATGTCGGCGCGAGCCGGAGAGTAGCGGCCGGCGCGCCGCGGAAAGATGGGTCGGCATGGAGAACCTGGGAATGACCGCGCAAGCCAAGCCCGCGCGATTGGCGGAAAAGAGAATCGTCGTAACCGGCGGAGCCGGCTTTCTGGGTCGCGCCGTCGTCCGCAAACTCGGCGCGCGGGGCTGCCGGGACGTCATCGTGCCTCGCCGGGCAGCCTGCGATTTGACTCGACCGGAAGAGATCGAGCGGCTGCTGGGGAGCGCCCGCCCGGATTTTCTTGTGCATCTCGCGGCCACGGTGGACAACCCCACCGGGGGCGCGAACGCCGCCGCCAGTTTTCTCAACAACGTCTTGATGTCCACGCAGCTCATCGACGCGGCCGCCCGCCGCGGCATCGAGAAAATGGTCTGCCTCGGCAGCGCGAGTTCCTATCCCGCGAATGCCCCCATGCCGCTGCGCGAGGATGACCTTTTCAACGGCCTCCCGGACGCCTCCCGGATGGCGTACGGCATTTCCAAACGCCTGCCTTTCGTCCAGGCGCAAGCCTGCCGCAAGCAGTACGGCTTGCGGTGCGTTTTCCTGATTCCCACGAACTTCTACGGCCCGGATGACAATTTCGATCCCGAGACGTGCTACGTCATTCCCGCCTTCATTCGGACGTTTCTCGAGGCTGCCGAAACGCGGGCCTCCGACGTCACCTTGCGCGGGACGGGCTGCGCCACGCGCGATTTTCTGCACGTCGAGGATTGCGCCGAGGGAATCGTCCTTGCGCTCGAGCGATATGACCGTCCCGAGCCTGTGAATCTCGGCAGTGGAGCAGAAGTGGGGATCGACGACCTGGCGCGGCGCATCGCGTCGCTTGCCGGATACTCGGGGCGAATCCTGTGGAATACGCATTATTCCGACGGGTCCGTGCGCCGCGTGCTCGATACGTCGCGCGCAGAGCAGGGATTCGGATTTCGCGCCCGGCGGAATCTCGATGAAGGTCTTCGCGAAACGATGGATTGGTATCGCTCCACGCGTTCCGGGAGCGCGCCCCGGGCGCATGCGCGGACGGTTGCATCGCGAGTGTGAGGACCCAAGGAGAAAGCACCGTGGCGGAAGGAACGGCTCAAAGGGCCCTCGCAGGTCCCGGCGCCTCCGCGCGTCCGGAGGTGAAGGTCCGTACGACGTGCCGGTCTTGCGGCGGCGGCCGTCTCGCCGAGGTGCTCGACCTCGGCAATCGCTACGTCTCGAATTTTCCGGACGTGCCGGACCAGGCGGACCTGCCGCGCGTGCCCCTCGAGCTGTTGCTCTGCACCGAATGCAGCCTGCTCCAATTGCGGCATACCGTACCGTCCGAGTGGCTTTACCTCCACTATTGGTACAAATCCGGCGTGAACGCGGCGATGTGCCGCGCGCTTGCGGACGTCACGCGCTGCGCCTCGGAGTTTGCAGCCCTGACGAACGGCGACAGCGTGCTCGATATCGGCTGCAACGATGGCACTCTCCTGCGCTCCTACGCAGTCCCCGGAATTCGCCGCATCGGATTCGAGCCGGCGGAGAACCTGGCGGAAGAGGCTTCCCGGGGCACCCACCGGATCGTTCCCGATTTCTTCGCTGCCCGGCTGGTCGCGGGCGAACAGTTCCGCGTTATCACTTCGATCGCGATGTTCTACGATCTTGAGGATCCGAACGCCTTCGTCGCGGACGTGGCAAGCGTGCTGGCGCGCAACGGCGTCTGGGTCGTCGAGATGCACTACCTACCTCTCACGCTCGCGCGAAACGCCTTTGACGCGGTTTGCCACGAGCATCTGGAGTACTACTCGCTCAAATCGCTCGAGCCGCTTCTCGCGCGCCACGGACTGGTTGCCGCCGACGTGGAGACCAATGAAATAAATGGAGGAAGCTTTCGCATCTACGTCGTCCACGCGGATTCGCCTTCATTGCGGCCTGCGGCGCGACGCGCGCGCATTGAAATCAGGCGGGCAGAGGAAAACAGGTGCCTGCTCGACCGCCCGGAAACCTACCGGGAATTCGGCAGAAGGATTCGAGGTATCGGCGCACGGCTCAACCTCTGGCTTGCCGGGGAGCGCGCACGGGAAAAGGAAATCAGCGTGTATGGCGCCTCCACGAAGGGCAACACGCTCTTGCAGGTATTTGGCATCGATCATTCTCTGATTCGTTCAGCGGCCGAGCGCAATCCGGGCAAGTGGGGCAAGTACACCGTCGGAACCTGGATCCCGATTGTCTCCGAACGCGAGGCCAGGGCCCGAGCCGACGATTTCCTCATCCTTCCCTGGCACTTTCTTCCGGAAATCCGCGAGCGCGAGCAGGACTTCGTCGCCCGGGGCGGAAAGCTTGTGGTGCCGCTGCCCGAGCCGCGGTTCATCGATTCCACGGGAGTCCACGCGATCGCATGAGAGTCGCGATTCTCATCACCGATCTCATCGCCAATGGCGGCGCACCCCGCCAGGCGATGCTCCTCGCGCGATGGCTTCGAGCCTTCGGCCACGATGCGACTCTCTATGCGGTCCGCTATTGCCCGGAAAACTGCTTTCCGGAAATCGCGGCTTCGCTTGATATTCGCGCCGTCCGCCGGCTGTCGCTTGCGGAGGTCCTCCGACGCAATCAGGGCCGGCATCACGGCATCGCCAGCGGAGCCAAGCGCCATTTTTGGGAAAGTCGCCTGCTCGCCAATCTCGTTCGGGAGCCCTGCGACATTCTGAATCCGCACGTTCGCGGGGCCACGCGCGCGGCCACGATGCGCAAACGCCGGACGGGAGCGCCGGTTGTCTGGATGTGCGACGACGCGCGGAATTGGGAAGCGCCGGGATACCGCCCCTACTATGCCCCGCCCGTGCAGTGGCTTTTCGACCACGTCATGGCGCGCCTGGAAAAGCCCGTCGTGCGCCAAATCGATCGGATCGTCACTCTCGACCATCGCGTCAAGCGAATTCTCGAAGGCTACTACGGCCGGCCTGCAGACGTCGTTCGCAGCGGTCTCGATTCCGTCTGGTTCCGTGCGCGCCCGGAGGCGCGGCAAGATATCCGCGCGCGCTACGGCTTTGAGCCGGGCGATTTCCTCCTGCTCTGGCTCGGAATTATCGAGCCTCATCGCCGCCTCGAGGACGCCGTCGAAGCGCTCGGGTTGTTGCAGCGGCGCGGCCGTGCGGATGTCCGCCTCCTCATCGCCGGCAATCCTGCGTTTGCGCCGCAGTATGTGCGAAAGCTTCAGGAACTTGTCGATCGCAACCAGCTGGGAAATTTTGTCCGATTTCATCTCTCGGCCGTGCCGGAAAACGAGATGGCGGATTACTACTCGGCTGCGGATGCCCTCGTCTATCTCGCGGAAAACCAGTGCTGGGGACTGGGCGTCTTCGAAGCGCTCGCCTGTGGTCTTCCCGTGATTGTGTCCCGCGCGTGCGGGGCTCACGAGGTGCTGGAGGACCGGCGGACGGCGATGCTCGTGTCGCCGCGGAATTCCGGAGAGTTTGTGGAGGCCGTGGCGGAACTTGCCGGCGCCCCCGAGTTTCGCCGCATGCTCGTGACGCAGGCGCGCGAGCGGGTCCTGAACCAGATCACCTGGGAGGCCTATGCGAGAAACATGCTGCGTGAATTCGAGCACGTCCTCGGCGAGCGCAGCGCCTCGATTGCTGCGGGCCGGCGGGAGGCGTTCGCATGAGCCTGGGAGCCCGCGTCGGGCGCGCCATTTTCTGGGGACAGGCGGGGCGAGTGGGGGAAGCGGCCGTCTGTTTCGTTTTCTATCTTTTCCTGGCGCGTGCGCTGGGACCCGCCTCGTACGGCCTTTTCGCGCTGGGAACGAGCCTTGCGGGCGCATGCGTTTTTCTCACGCTGTTCGGGCTTGGCCCGGAAACGCTTGGGCGTTTCGTCCCCGAAATCGCTGCGGATGGCCGCCCCAATCGCGTGCGGCGATTTCTGGGGGTCCTTCTCGTCATTCGAGGCGCCGCCATTTTCGGCGTTTCGGCGCTGATATTCGGTTTGCGAGGTGAACTCGCCCAGCGGTTTCACTTCCCCTTACTCGCGGAATCGCTCGCGCTCATGTTGCTGGTGTTCGCGGCGCGAAGCACTTTGGATCTGCTGACGTATTTCTCCGCCGGGATGATGGAACTCCGGCGCGTGGCTGGCGCCAAGCTGGTCGCGTCGGTCGCCGCGCCGGGCCTGTTCCTGATCCTCTGGCTGCGCCAAGCCCGAGGCGTGAACGCGGCGTGGCTCGCCATTGCCTTCGGCTCGCTCGCGGGAATCATCGTACTCGCGGCACCGCACGCTTTCCCGGTTTCTGCGGCTCGCGCCGGCGTGCGCGAATCGCTGCCTCTTCGCCGCATTCTTGCGTTCGGGTTGTTCGCGTGGGCCACGAATTTCTTTCTCTACATTCTCGGCGACAATATGGACGTCCTCCTGCTCGGCTGGCTCGTTCCCAATCGTTCCGCGATCGGCTACTACGCCGTCGGCGCGAAGATTGTCTTCAGCCTCACGGGACTCCTTCTTGGTTGGGTCACGCTCGCCAGCGTTCCTTCGCTGACGGAGTCCTGGCAGAGGGGAGGCGCCGGTCGCCTTGCGGCGGTGGTGGAGGGGCAATGGAAACTTGGCGTCGTCTGCTTGATTGCCCCGCTGTTCTTCCTCTGCCGCTTTGCGCGGGAAATCGTCGCGATATTTTATTCTCCCGCATACGCCCCGAGCGTCCCGGTAATCGAAATCCTGTGTGTGCTCCTCGCGTGCGGCGTCGTTTGCGGATTCTCGATTCAGGGCGGCGTGCTGTACGTGCTCGATCACGAGCGGGTCGCGTGCGCCGCGGTTGGATTTGCCGCCCTCTTCAACCTGGCGAGCGAAATCGTCCTCGTTCGCCGCATGGGGATCGCCGG
This sequence comes from Candidatus Acidiferrales bacterium, assembly GCA_035279445.1. GTDB lineage: Bacteria > Acidobacteriota > Terriglobia > Acidiferrales > UBA7541 > Palsa-295. Next base: position 91,755 of record DATEHV010000029.1, read on the forward strand.
AGCGGCGTGGGCTACCGGGATTTCGTTCGTGATTGTGGCCATTCTCTGCACCGTGGCCGGCGCATTCTATATCCCGTTTCACTTTCCCGGGCGCTTCATTGGAAGAGTGATTGCGGCCGCGGGTATCGCCTTGGCGCCCACGTTTTGGCTGCATCCCGGGGCGCTGCCGGCGCTCGCCGTCAGCTGCGCGCTTTACGGAACTCTGTTTCTCGGATCGCTCGCCATTCTCAAGCCGCTCACGGGCAGGGACTCGGCCGGCCTCCATCGCGTCAACCACTGGTTCGGCGCGTGGGCGGAACGCTTGTTCGCCGATGTGACCCCCACGGTGAAGGAGGGATGAGCGCGATGTCGTCCGCCAACCGAGTGCTGTTTGCGACGCTGCTTCGCACCCAGCGGGCCTTGATGACCCTGGGCGTTTCCCGCGCCATCCGGACGGTTCCCCTCGCGTATTCGGCCTACACCCGCCTCTACCGTCATTGGGCGCCGCGCGGCCAGGCCTGCGTCCGGGCGCAGGGCCACAGCCTTTTCCTCGATCCGCAGGACATGGGCATGGCTCGAGCCCTCCTACTTTTCGGCGGCCGGTGGGAAGAAACCGAGACGCGTCTGTTCGTCTCTCTCCTGAAGAAAGGCATGACCGTCGTCGATATCGGCGCGAACCTGGGCTACTACACTCTGATGGCGGCTCGCCTGGTTGGACCCAAGGGCATCGTCCACGCGTTCGAGCCCAGCCCCGAGAATTTCGCGCTGCTCAGGCGGAGCGTCGAAGCGAATGGCTACAAAAACGTCGTTCTGGTTCCCCAAGCCGTTTCGAACCACAGCGGCACCGCGCGTCTGCGCATCGATCGGGCGAGTTCGGGAGGCCACAGCCTTTCCGCTTTCCGGGGCGGCGCCGAGTCCATCGAAGTCGAAACAGTCTCTCTCGACGATTATTTCGCCGATCGTGGCGAAAAAGTCGACGTAATCAAGATGGACGCGGAAGGCGCCGAGATGGCCATCCTCGGCGGCATGCGCGAACTCCTCGCGCGAAATCCCGAGCTGACTCTGCTTACGGAGTTCTTCCCGCGCGCCATTCGCGGATTCGGCGGCGCGCCGGAAGAATTTCTCAGTCAACTCGTGCAGTGCGGGTTTCGAATCCACCCGATTGATGAGGACCGCGACGCAGTCGAATCGATCGATCCAGCGCGGGTCTTCGAACTAATCGAGCCGCTGATTCAGGAGGGAGCCGCCCGGGACGTTATCAATCTCCTCTGCCTGAGGGGAAAGCGCGCAAATCAGTTCGCGGAAGGTTCGGCATGAGCGCGTCCCGAATAAATCCGGAGAGTGCGGCCGGGATGGCGCCGCCGTCCCAAAAGCTGCTCTCGATCTGCGTTCCCACATTCAATCGAGCTTCCTATCTCCGCGAAACGCTCGAAAGCCTGCTGCCCCAGCTCGGCCCCGACGTCGAGCTTCTGGTGTACGACACGGGCTCGACCGACGGCACGCCGCAGCTCATCGAGGTATTCAAGCGACGCTGCCCCTCCCTCCGCTCTTTCTATCTGCCCGATCGCCGCGGATTCGATGAGGCTCTCTTGCTGCTTCTCGGGGAGGCTCGCGGCGAATACGTCTGGTACTTCGGCAGCGATGACGTTCTGAACGCGGGCGCCATCGACGCTATCCGGCGGCGCATCCTTGCCTCGCCTGCCAGGCCGTCGCTCGTATTCCTCAACCACGAAATCGTCGACAACGAAGGAAGGCTCCTGATCCCGTCGAACCTGGGGCGCACGCAGGACTGCGAATTCACCGACGGGCGCGCGTCCGTCCCCTGGCTCGCGCTGCATCTGGGATACATCTCCGCCTGCATTTTCCGCCGCGATCCGGCGCTCTCGCTTGAACGGGCAAGAGAATTCGAAGGCTCGATGTGGATGGGCGTTCACCTGAACCTTTGGAGCATTTCCCGGGGAGGTCCTGCGCTATATGTCGGCCGGCCCATGATTCGCGCGCGCCGGAATCCGGGAAATATTTACAACTACGGCGAAATCTTCTGTCGCAATGCCAGCCGGGTCTTTTGGGACGCCCGGCGCAGCGGAATCCCCTGGCTCACGATCTATCGCGCGATGAACCGCACGGTCCGCCTCTTCTACTTGCGATTCTCGGTTTCCCGGCGGTGCGATGCCTCAGCCGAATTCGACCGCGCGTTTCCCGCGATGCTGCGAACCTGCTGGCCCTATCCGTGGTTCTGGCTGCTGGTGGTTCCGGTGCGCCTTTCTCCTTCGTGGCTCGTGCGCGCCGTTCGAAGGCGATTGCGGGATCGGCGCGAGCGCCGCAACGCAGATCTCGCGTCACGCGGCCTCCGCGCGAGGCAGAGTCCTGCGCGGCAGGGCTGAAGCAAAGGAACGAATTCTCAGGCCTGTCGAAGGAGCGAATGGAATGGCAGGAGTGGACCAAATCCGAGTTTCAGAATTTGCGCCGGGAAGATTCGCGCCGTTCGCCTCGCCTCTGGCGGTTCCCGTGGGACTCGCTCTGCTCCGGCCGGTGTACTGGATCTTTGCGGGGATCGTCGCGGGAGCAGCTCTTTATTTTGGCGGCATCCAGGCGATGGCGATCGCGGTGGCGGTGCTCATCGCCTTGTGGGCCTTCGCTGAACCCCGCGCGGCACTGTGGCTCACCACGGCGTTCATGGTCTTCCTTTTCGTTTTTTTCCAGAATACGGCGCCCCTCGGCGAAGACTTGCCGGCGGAATTCCTCTATTGGGGCATCGGCCTTGCTCTGATCACCGCAGGGCTCGCCTTCGCCGCCCTTTTTTCGTCGCAAGTCGACTGGGCGCTCTCCAAGCGGCGCTTGGTCGCGCCCGAAAGTGTGGCAATGGCTGCGATGCTGATGGTGATTCTCGCGGCCTCGGTGTACGGCTTGGCTGCCGGCAACCCGCCCGCGATCGTTGAGCGGCAGCTTTTCGGCTGCGTGATGTTTCCCGTCTACTATTTTGTTTCGCTCGCGCTGTTTCGCTCCTCCGCGGACGTTGAGCGCTGGCTGCGAAGTGTGGGCTGGGTCATCTCGCTCGGTTCCCTTTGGTACGTCCAGAGGCTCTCGTCGATCAGCCTCGCGCGCGGCGTCTATTACCGGGAACAGTCGCCGCTGGTCATCTACAGCGGCGCGGCAGCCGTGGTGGCCTGGATTGGGCTGCTCGAGCGCCGGCGCCCCGGCCTCTGGTTGCAGGCCTTGACGCAGGGTGTGCTCTGTCTCTTGGCCATTCTTCTGATGGGGAATCGTTCGGCCCTGGGAAGCTGCCTTGCCGCGATTGTGGTTGTTACCGCCATCATGCTCTGGAGGCGGCGCGGGTTGGCGCTGGCCCTCATGGTGATCCTCGTGCCGGTCGGCGTCGGCGTGGCCCCCTACCTCATGAACCGGGCGCTCGAAAGCCGCAATCTGCCGGGGATGATCGCCGGACGCTTTATTTTCGCGCTTGCCGAGGACCAATCGTATCAGGGCCGCGTGGCGCAATCGCAAGTCGTCATGAACATGGTGAATGAGCGGCCGATTTTGGGCGCCGGAATGGGCAGCGAAAACAGTTTCATCATGCCCGGGCAGCATCGGCTGAAGGTCGCTTCGGTGGACAACGGCTGGGGATACCTCCTTCTGAAGATGGGCTACGTCGGCCTGGCCGCGTTTCTCGCTTTTTTCGCGCTGCTGTTCCGGCGCGGCCTCGCCGGACTGCAACGCGCTCGCGGCGGAGCGCTGCGCACGGTTCGGTATTCGGTATTTGCCGTTGGCTTCTACGCGATGGTGACCTTTGTCGCCGGGCCAACCTTTTTTCATTTCTCCACTGCGCCGTTCTTCGCGACTTTCCTCGGGGCGCTCGTGGTGGCGAGCGAAGCGCGTGAGCAGGCAAAGGCAATTACCGTCAGAAGGAGGGCGGCATGATCGCATACGGCAGGCAATTTCGCGTCGTACAACTGGCTAGGGCAATGAGGGTCGTGGGTTCAGCGGCGAGTCCGTTGCTTCTAAAGGCGTTGCGGAATGGAACAAGGACGGCGTTCGAGTTCTCGGCCCGAGCCGTCGTGCCCTTCGCTAGGCCCGTCTCGCGCTACCGGGAGAAGAGTCAGCCATGCTTGAACTGAAGGTCCTCTTATGGGGTGCGGTTGCGCTGACCTTCTACACTTACGCCGGTTATCCGGCCGTCCTCGCGCTGTTCGCGCGCGGCCGGCTTTCCGGCGATTGTGCGTTGGACGCCGCAAGCGCCGCTCCATCCGAGCTGCCGAGCGCCACTCTGGTCATTCCCGCGTGCGATGAGGAGCGCTGGATCGCGCGCAAGATCGAGAACTCGCTCGCGCTTGACTACCCTCGCGACCGCCTCGAAATCCTCGTCGCTTCCGATGGCTCATCGGACCGCACGGTCGAAATCGCCCGGGCTTACGAAGCGCGCGGCGTCGCAGTCGCTGTCTTTCCTTTGCGTGTCGGCAAACAACAACTGCTCAATCGAATCGTGCCTCGCGCCCGCGGCGAGATCATTGCCATGACGGATGCGAACGCGCTGCTGGCACCCGACGCGCTCCGCCAGCTCGTCCGCCCGCTTGCGGCGCCGGAGTTCGCCTGTGCGATTGGCCGCCGCGTCTGCATCGTTCAGCGGCGGAGTGTCGCGAGCGTGGCCGAAAGCCTCTATTGGAGATACGAATCGTGGATCAAGCGTGCCGAGTCTTGCTCGCACTCTTGCCTTGCGGCCACGGGACAGCTCTACGCCGTCCGCCGCAGCGTGTTTCCTCACGTCGCGCCTGTCGGAGAAGACTTCTATATCCCCATGAAGGTTCTGGCCTCCACCGGCCGCCGCATCGCCTACGTTCCGGAGGCCGTGGCGGCCATTCCCGCGGCCGCGACCCTCGCCGTCGAATTCGAGCGCAAGACGCGCGCCCACGTCGCCTTCCTGATTGCTCTACCGCTCCTGAAGGAACTGGCCTTCCCGTGGCGCACGCCCGTTTGGTGGCAATTCATCTCCCATCACGTCCTGCGCATGCTCGTCCCGCCGGCGATGCTCGCGGCCCTGGTTTCCTCCGCCGCGCTCGCGCCCGCTTCGTCCCTCTGTTTCCTCATGTTGCTGGCGCAGTTGCTCGTTTACGCCCTGGCCTTCATCGGCTGGCGGTTTGCATCGCGGGGCCGCAGGCCGAGGTTCTTTTATTTTCTGTTCTATTTCGTTTTCGTCCAGGTGGCGCTGGCGCGAGCCTGGCTGCGCTGGCCCCGCCGGAAGTACGACTACGCATGGCAGCGCACGGAACGCTATCAGGACGCAAGCTGAGCGGGCGGGAGAACGAATGCAGGGGAAACGTAAGAGCCAATTCGGCGTGGCGATCGTCGGCGCCGGGGCATTCGGCGCGCGGCGCGCCGCTGCGGTGGTGGCCGATTCCCGCAGCGCGCTCGTGGCCGTCGCCGACCCGGTTTTCGAGCGCGGGCGCGCGCTTGCGCAAGCTTGCAACGCCTGCCTTGCCGCCAATTGGCGCGAAGTCATCGCGCGGGACGATGTCGACGTCGTGATCGTCGCCACGCCGACGGCCATCGCGCCCGAGATCGCATTCGCCTCGCTCGAGGCCGGAAAACACGTCCTCGCGGAAAAACCGTTTGGCCGAAGCGCGGATGAAATACTTTCCGCCGTCGGCGCGGCCCGCAATCGCGATCGTTCACTCAAGGTCGGCTACAACCATCGCTATCACCCCGCCCTTGCGAAAGCGCACGAAATTTGCCGTGGCGGCGCAATTGGACGCCTGTTCTATCTCCGCTGCGTTTACGGGCATGGCGGCCGTCCCGGCTATGAGTGCGAATGGCGCGGCCGACCGGAAATCTCCGGAGGCGGCCAGCTTCTCGATCAGGGCGTCCACGCGCTCGACCTGTTTCGCTGGTTCGCCGGGGAGTTCGTCGAGGTTTCGGCGTTTCTGGCCACATCCTACTGGCCGATCTCGCCGGTCGAGGACAACGTCTTCGCGCTCCTTCGCACTCGCGAGGGCGCTGTAGCCCAGCTCCACGCGGGCTGGACGCAGTGGAAGAACTCTTTCTGTTTTGAACTGGGCGGCGAATGTGGCGCGATCGTGGCGTCCGGGCTTGGCCGCAGTTATGGCCCCGAGCGGCTGGTCCTTCAATCGCGCACGAAGGTGGGAGTTGCGCCCGTCGAAACGCATTTCGATTTCCCCGCCGAAGACGATTCTCTCGCGCGCGAATGGGACGATTTTCTCAACGCCATCGTCGAGCGCCGCGAACCCATGTCCAGCGGCGCCGATGCCTGGCGCACGTTGAAACTGGTTGGCGCGCTTTACGATTCGGCGCGCCAGGGGAAAGTCGTGCATCTTCCAGGCGCGCCCGTGCCGGTCGAGGCCGTGATGGCGGCGGGAGCGAGGCGCTCATGAAGGCCCTGGTCACCGGAGGAGCGGGCTTCATCGGCTCACATATTGCCGACGCCCTGCTGGCGCGCGGCTGCCAGGTTCGCGTGCTCGATAATCTCGAGCTTCGCGTCCATCCCCGGGGCCGGCCGGCGTACCTCAGCCGCGAAATCGAGTTCATCGAAGGCGATGTGCGCGGCCGCGCCACGATGGAGCGCGCGCTCGCCGGCGTCGATGCCGTCTTCCACCAAGCCGCCTATCAGGACTACATGCCGGACTACAGCAAGTTCTTTCACTCCAATGTCGTCAGCACCGCGCTGATCTTCGAAATCGTCCGCGAACTCCGTCTCCCGGTGAGCCGAATCGTCGTCGCATCTTCGCAATCCGTGTATGGCGAGGGCCAATATCACTGCCCGGAACACGGCTTGGTGCTGCCGGACGCGCGGCCCGCGGCCCAGCTTGATCGTGGCGAATGGGATCTTTGCTGTCCCGATTGCCGCGGGGTTCTCACGCCCGTGCTGTTGCGCGAGGCTCGCGCCAACCCCGCGGGCCCTTACGGTGTCTCGAAGCTGGCGCAGGAACTGGCCGCGCTCCGTCTCGGAAGAATGCTCGGAATTCATACGGTGGCGCTGCGCTATTCGATCGTGCAGGGTCCGCGCCAATCCTTCTACAACGCCTACTCCGGCATCTGCCGGATCTTCACCCGCGCCTTCCTGGCCGGGCGCGTGCCCGTGATTTTCGAGGACGGCAAGCAGCTCCGCGACTATGTCCACATCGCCGATGTGGTCGCAGCCAACCTCCTCGTCCTCGACGATCTTCGCGCCGATGGCCAGGCGTTCAACGTCGGCAGCGGTCAGGGCACGTCGGTTCTTGATTACGAAGGCGCCCTTCGACGCAAGATGAATGCGTCCATCGCGCCCGTCATTCCGGGATCCTACCGCGTCGGCGACGTCCGCCACACCGTTTCCAGCGTCGCCAAGCTTCAGGCGCTCGGCTGGAGCGTCACGAAAGACCTCGACGAAATTTTCACCGACTATCTCGCGTGGCTCAATGCTTCGCCCGATCCAAACGATTACTTCACCCAGGCATTCCAGGACATGCAGCGTTCCGGCGTGGTGCGCCGAGCGACGGTCGACAAGGGGAGCGCCGCAGCGGTCTGAGAAAGCTCGATGGCTACCGATCCGGTCATGCAACCTATCGCAGAATTTGGCTCGCGGAGAATCGCGCGGCCCACCGTCCTCTCCGCCACGAGGATTCTCGATTTGTTCAGCCGAGCGTGGATCAAGCGGCTGCTCTTCCTGTCGGGCGATGTCGCCGGTCTTGTCGCTTCTCATCATCTGGCGGAAGTGCTCGTGCAGCGCTCAATGAAGCTTCCGGCGGGCTTTCTCAATCCCGGCTACTACTATCTGTTCTACGCGCCGTTCTTCGCCGCGACGCTCTACCTCCTCGAGGGCTACAAGAGCCCCGATCTGCGCCGCCCGGAGAAAGAGATCGAGCTGCTTTTCAAGGGCGTATCGTTTTCCTTCGTCGCGCTCGCCTGCGCGAATTTCGTATTCTTCAAGTCGCTCGGTTTTTCGCGCTATCTTCTCGTCGCGTGGTACGCGCTGGCGTTCCTGTTTCTGTTGGCGGCCCGCTTCAGTCTCCGCGCGATCTATGACGCGCTGTGGCGCCGCGGCTTCGCGCGCCAGCGGGCGCTGCTGCTCGGCGGACCCGAGCGATTCGCGGATTTCGAGCAGCGCCTGGCGATTCAGCGCTATCGAGGCTACGCGCTTTCCGGCGTGCTCGTCGAACCGGGAGCGCCTTCGCCCTCTCGCGACGCCGGATTGGCTCTGCCGGTGCTCGGCTCGATCGACGACTGGGAGGAAATCGCCGCCGCCGAGAATGCGCAGCTCGTCGTGCTCCACCTCGCCGAGTCGTCTCCCGGCGGCTACGCTCGCGCGCTCGAGATCGTTCGCCGGTGCCGCGAAAAGGGATTGGAGGTCGAGGTCGATTCCCGTCTCTTTGCTCCGCCCGATTTGCGATTCGATCGCGATGAATTCTCTGGCTGTTTTCGCCTCCACACCGCGCCGCGGTGGTCGCGAACCGTGCAGTTGCTCGCCAAGGCTTCGCTCGATGTGGTGGTCGGAGTGCTGGGCAGCCTCGCCACGCTCGCGCTCGTCCCCGTGATCTGGCTGTTGATCCGCCGGGAGGACCGCGGCCCGATTTTTCACCGGCGGGAATACGTCGGCATGGACGGCTGCGTGCGCCATTTCCTGAAATTTCGCACCATGGTCGAGGACGCCGAGCAGATCCTAGCAAGCGACGCGGAGCTTAAGGCGCGATTTGAGCGCAGCTTCAAATTGAAGGACGATCCGCGCGTCCTTCGTTGCGGCCGCTTCTTGCGTAAGTACAGCCTCGACGAATTCCCGCAATTCTTCAGCATTCTGGCGGGGCACCTCACTTTCGTCGGCCCCCGCGCCATCACCCCGGCGGCGCGAGAGCGCTGCGGAGATCTCGCCGCAAAACTTCTCTCGATGAAGCCCGGCTTGACCGGTTTTTGGCAGGTGATGGGTCGCCAGACCACCACGTTCGAGGAAAAAATTCAGATGGATATCTTTTATATCGAGCACTGGTCGATCTGGCTCGATCTCGTGATTCTGGCGAAAACGTTCTGGGAAGTTCTTCGCGCCGAGGGCGCCTACTGAAATGCTGCCGGAAGGGGTGGACGTGACGCGGGAGCTCGAAAACAAGGTCTGCTTGATTGCGGGGGCTTCCGGCGCTATCGGCTCGGCAGTCTGCGAGCTCTTTTGCCGCCACGGCGCGCAGCTCGCGCTCGGGAGCTGCGCCCACCAGGCGGCCGTGCGCCTGGCCGGCCGCGCGCCGGTCGGCCGGACGCTTGCTCTCCCGTTTGATGTCTGCTCGTGGGACGAAGTGTGCGGAGCCTTCGAGCGCGTGCAGGACCACTTCGGCGGGCTCGATGTGCTCGTCAACTGCGTCGGAATCCAGGGCCCGATCGGCCCCACGCACACGCTTGCTCCCGACGAGTGGGCGCGCACCATCGAAGTCAACCTGCTCGGCGCCTTTCATCTCATCCGCGCCGCGGTTCCCTTGATGCTCCACCGCGGCGGAGGAAAAATCATCCAACTCGCGGGAGGCGGGGCCGCCTACGCGCGCCCGTTTTTCACCGCGTACTCCGCCGCGAAGTCGGCGCTGGTCCGCTTCACCGAATGTCTCGCCGAAGAGCTTCGCGACGCGAATATCCAGGTCAACGCCATTGCTCCCGGCCCGGTTCGCAGCCGCATGTGGGACGAAATGCGCGCCGCCGGCGCCGCATGCGGCCCGAAAGCCCTTCGCGAGATCGCCCAGCTCGACGAGACCGGAGGCGTCCCGGCGAGCCGCGCCGCGGCCCTGGCCCTCTTTCTCGCTTCGCCGCGTTCCAATGGCCTTACGGGACGCTTGATCAGCGGCGTGCACGACCGCTGGGAGGATTTTCCCGGAAAGATCTCGGAAATCATGAACACCGAGGGAGGCACGCTGCGTCGTGTGCCGCTCGGCTGAGGAGTCCGTCCAACCATGATCATCACGCGCACGCCGTTTCGTTTGACGCTCGGAGGCGGAGGCACCGATCTGCCCTCCTTTTACCGCGAGCACGGTGGATTCATCCTCGCCGTTGGAATCGACAAATACATGTATCTCGCCGTGAACACGCCGATCGTGGACGACAAGATTCGCGTCCGTTACACGAATTCCGAGCTTGTGGACAACGTCGATCAGGTGGAGCACACCCTCGCGCGCGAGGCGCTTCGGCATTTCCACATCGAGACCGGCGTCGAAATCGTTTCCATCGCCGACATTCCGGCCGGCACGGGCCTCGGCTCGTCGAGCTGCTACGTCGTGGGACTGCTCAACGGCCTCCACGCGCTGATGCAGAATCAGGCCACTCCCCGCCAGCTTGCTGAAGAGGCCTGCCGCATCGAGCTTGAAATTCTCAAAAAGCCGATCGGCAAGCAGGATCAGTACATGGCGGCGTTCGGCGGACTGACCACCCTCGAGATTTCAACCGATGGCGTCGTCTCGGCGAAGCCCTTGAGCTTGCCCGTCGATCTCGTCGAGGCCCTCGAAAGCAATCTCTTGCTCTTCTTCACCGGCGAAACTCACGACGCCGCGGCCATCCTCGCGCGGCAGGACCAAAGCACGCAGCGCCGCGACGCCGCCGTGGTTTCGAGCCTGTGCGAGATCAAGGACATCGGCGTCGAGATTCGCGACTCGATAGCGCGCGGAAACCTGCGCCGTTTCGGCGAGCTGCTTGATGTCCACTGGCAATCCAAGAAACGCCTTTCCAGCAGCGTCACCAATCCGCAAATCGATGCCTGGTACGAGCTCGCGAAGTGCCGCGGGGCGATCGGCGGGAAAATCTCCGGCGCGGGTGGCGGTGGGTTCCTGATGCTTTACTGCGAGGAGCGCAAGGCGGAACTCCGCGCGGCGATGCGCCAGGCCGGCCTGCGCGAGCTACACTTCCGGCTCGAGTTCGAGGGCAGCAAGGTCGTTTTCGATATCGTGACGCGCGACGGGCGCCTCGCGCATCTCGAGCGGCAGAATCATCGTCCGCTCGTTCGCGTCGCCGTCACCGCGTGACCACCGCCCGGCGCGGAAGAATGGGGGGAACATCTTGAAGAGACGAGCCGTATTTCTCGATCGCGACGGCGTGATCAACCGCTATGCGTACAACGCCGAACGCGGCACCGTCGATTCTCCCTCGAGCCCCGAGGAATTCGAGCTGCTTCCCGGCGCGGCCGAAGGCATTGCGGCTCTCAACCGGCTCGGCCTCCCTGTCATCGTCGTCTCAAACCAGCCGGGTATCGCTAAGGGAAAATTCACTCCGCGGATTCTCGACGCCATCAACGAGGAGATGCGGGCACGGCTCAAATGGGCCGGAGCGCGCCTTGACGCCGTGCTCTATTGCCGCCACCACCCCGAAGCGGAGCTCGACGAGTACCGCGTGGACTGCGATTGCCGCAAGCCCAAGCCGGGACTTCTTCTCCGGGCGGCCGTCGAGCGGAACCTCGACCTCGAGGCCTCGTTCCTGATCGGCGACGATGTGCCGGACATCCTCGCGGGGCGCGGCGCCGGCCTCACCACCCTCCTCATCTCGCCGCACCGCTGCGCCGTGTGCGAAGAATTCGCCTCGCGCGGTGCCGTTCCCAGCGTGCTCGTTCAGGATCTCCGCCAAGCCGCGGACGCCATCTCCGAAATTCTTGCCGGGGGCGAATGCCGGTCGGCTCCCGTCTGTGAAACCGCCGCTTGCGTGCTGTCCCGCGGAGAATCGAGCTATGCGGCGCGGTACCTCCGCGAAGCGGCCGAGATCGTCTCGAAGATCGACGCCGGTCAGATCGAGCGCGCTGCAAATCTGCTGCGCTTGGTTCGCGATCGAGGCGGCAGGCTCTTTCTCATGGGCGTCGGCGGCGGCGCAGGTCACGCCTCTCACGCCGCGTGCGATTTCCGCAAGATTGCCCGGATCGAAGCCTACTCGGTCACCGACAATGTTTCCGAGCTGACGGCACGCGTCAATGACGAAGGCTGGGACACCTCCTATCGCAACTGGCTTCGCGCCAGCCGGTTAGGCCCGCTCGACATCGTTTTTGTTTTTTCGGTCGGCGGCGGAAGCGTTGAAAAAAATGTCAGCGCGAATCTCGTCAGCGCCCTTCAATACGCGCGTGAAAGAGGCGCGGCGGTCGCGGGCGTCGTAGGGCGCGACGGCGGAGCTACGGCCCAGCTCGCCGACGTCTGCGTGCTCGTTCCCGTCGTTAATCCGGAAACGGTCACGCCGCACACCGAATCCTTTCAGGCGCTTGTCTGGCACCTCCTTGTCTCGCATCCGGCGCTGAAGGCGGCCGAGATGAAGTGGGAATCGCTCGGTCCGGGCGCCCCGGCGGATTCGGCGCCCCCGCGGAGGGCGCCGGCAGCCTCCGCCGCCGGGCGCTGACGCCTATGCCCGGTTAGGAGGGCGGATTGCGCGGCCGCGGGCTCGCTCTTCCGTGTGTCGCGAATGGCTCGGCGAAAGTTCTCGCTTCCGCTGCGTGCAGGCGGTCATGTCCCGCAAATTCCTCGAAATCGGATTGGTCGCGGCGGTCTTTGTTGCCGCCGGGGGCTTCGGCGGCACCGAGCCCGTTTCCTGGGGCGTGGCCCAGACTCTGATCTTCCTGCTCGGACTGCTTCTGCTCGCGATTCCCCGGAATCCGTACATCGATCGCGGCGCAAAACTTCTTGCCGTGCCTGCGGTTCTCGCCCTCTGGATCGCGGTGCAGTGGTTCGAGTCGCGCTCCGGAAAAATTGGCATCGATACGCACGCGATTGCCTCTCACGGGCTTACGTACGCAACCTGCGTGGTGGCTTTTTTCGCGGCCTTCGACGTAGCCCGCGAGCGCGGGTCCCGCAAGCGCCTTGCGCTCTGCCTGATCGGCCTCGGCCTGTTCGAAGCGCTCTACGGGCTGGCCGAATATCTGGCGGGATGGCAATACATCTGGAATGTTCCGCGGCGCTACTACTTGGGCAGCGCCACGGGCACCTACGTCAACCACAACCACTTTGCCGGCCTGGTCGAAATGATTCTTCCGCTCTCGCTCGGCCTCGCCTATTACCACTGGCGGAGCGCCCGCCGCCGTTCCCGCCGCCGCACCCTGGGCGCTTTCGTCGAAAACGCCGGCCAGCCCGAAATCCTGAAATGTTTCCTGCTAATGCTGGTCTCCGTCGTGCTGCTCGTGGCCATCGTGTTTTCGTTCTCGCGCATGGGAATGATTGCAACGCTCGCGTCGCTCGGGGCGATGGCGGGCGCAGTGTGGATCGGCCGCGGCCGCACTTCGCTTCCAGTTGCGCTGATTCTTCTTTCTCTCGCGGGCGGAGCCGCCACGGCGGCCTGGGTCGGCGTCGGGCCCGTCGTCGCCCATTTCGAGCAGCTCCCCCAAAATGAGCCGCTCGTCGGCACAAGCGAGGGCCGCATGGTTCTTTGGAAAGACGCTGCGAAGCTCGTCGCCGCGCATCCCTGGACCGGCGTGGGTCTCGGCTGTTTCCAGTACGCCTTTACGCGCGTGCAGTCCACCCAGCTTGGTTACCTCACCGACCACGCGCATAACGACTATCTTGAGCTTGCCGTGGACCTCGGGATTCCCGCCGGCGCGCTTCTCTTTGGCCTCTTCTTTTGGATGGCCGGCCGGACGTTTCGCGCAAGCTTGCTCGCTCGCTCAAACCTCACGCGTTCCATCGCCCTCGGTTCGTTCGGAGGACTTACCGCCCTTCTCGTTCACAGCGCGGCGGACTTCAATCTCTATATTCCCGCGAACGCCCTGGTCTTTGCCGTGCTCCTGGGAATCGGATATGCCGCTTCCCTCGACGAAAACGCGCCGGAGCTTAACGCACGGCGCTCAGGCTGACGTCGTCGAGCCACAGCGTCCCGCCGATCTCATTGTCGATTTTCCGGCTCGGCGGCCGGACCACCTGCACCAGCACAATCCGCGTTTTCGGCCCCGTGTGGAATTCGAGCCTCTCCTCCCGCCAGAGCGTCGTCCCGGTCAGGTTTTCGGTCTCGAGCGACAGCGCCTCGCGGTCGAACGCGTCATACACCGCGATTCGCGGACCGCTGTCGGTGGTAATCCCTTCGAGTCGCAGGTAGGCAACGAACCGGTACGACGTGTCCGGCTCAACGGGTGCGTACTGCGCCACATGCCCGAAATCCAGATTGTGCTTCCCGTCGAAATGAACGCTGAGCGAGCGCACGCCGCCGTGGACGATCTCGCCGTCGAAATCTTCATCGGCTCCTTCGATCGGCGTGACGCGCCAGCCGAAACCGCCGTTGAGCAGAGATTCTTCGAAACCGCCGTTCGTGATCCGGTTGACGTCGTCCGGCTGCCACGAAAGTCGGCTCGGATCGTGCCGCGCGAGCTCCGCCCACATCGGCGCGAGCTCGTCCACGCGCCGCGCGTTCAGCAGCGCGTCGAAATACCGGGCGGCGGCGTCGAAATCGATCGCCTCGGGAAGGTTTGTCAGTCGCTTCCACACCTCAGTTGCCGCATCCACCCTCGCGGTCTCGTCCAGGTAGTCGAGGTAGGCCGCAAAAATCGCCTGATCTTCGGGAATGTTTTTCAGGATTTCGTCGCGCGGAATTCCGGCGCGCCACGCGAGATCGAATGCGCCTTTGCGCAGCGAAGGATCGCCTTCCACGGCGGCTCGCAGAGGTGCCATCGCGCCCGTCGCGTCGCCGGCGCGAACCAGCAAATTTGCGAACTGCCAATTTATTTCGGGCGAGCGCGGAAAAAGTTCCAGCGCCCGCTCGTACGCGCGCCGGGCCTCCGGAATGTTTCCCGCGAGTTCCAGCGCCTGGCCGAGGCCCGCCCAGTTTTCCGCGCGATCTGGTCCTCTCCGGGTCGCGTCTTCAAAAGCGCGCGAAATTTCCCGCGGATCGCCCTCCTGCCGCTCGGTCGCAAGCCTGCGCGCGTACTCCGCCGGCAGCCCCGGGTCTCCGCTGTCCCAGCGCTCCGCCCGGCGGGTCGCCTCGAGCGAATCCTTGCGCGCGAGATGGCCCGCCACGGCCTCGCGCACCGATTGCACGATCGCCGCGCTCAGCAGGATCCCCAGAGCGAGGCGCGCCGCGCGGCCGGCCCACCCGTTCCGCCGGGTGCCGCGCCTCGAATCGCGTGACTCCGCGTCCATGGCAAAATCTCACGCAATTAGGCATCCATCGGATCGCAGTACTGCTTCCATAAATTATAGATGTGGAAGAGGTTACGGTCGCTCACGCTGAAGCACCTCGCCTCCGCGCCATGCCCATTCCCTATTTGGTACGTTCGCTGTTGGAGGAAACCCTGAAGACTGCGCAGCTCGCTGCGTGGGCGCGCGCCTCCGTTTTACTGCCCGGAGATTGCGTGCCTGGAATTCTGCCAGTCGGCTTCTGAAAACTCTTCGGCAAACAAGCTGGCCAGCCTGTCGACTCGAATTGTGATTTCCGTGGTGATGTGAGGGTCCGGCGGAAGGCTCGCGATTTTCCTGATTCTCCACCCCGGCTTTTGATCGAGCTGCGACGCCGGTTTCTCGATCGCCCGAATGCCGTGATTCTTCGGATAGCACACCAGCTCGAATCCGCGGCCCGCCGGATCGACGAGCTCGAAGATCGCTCCTTCGCCCAGGTGGCTCGGGTCGTCTATCACGTGCCAGTCCTGAGCCGCCTCCTGCTCCATCCTCACGCGTTCTTCGATGTCCCACGCGAGCCCCACCCACAGCATGATCTCGCCCTCAGGATTGTGAAGGGGGTATGCGCGCCCTTCGAACCACCGGTAGCTGCCTTCCTTGCTCCTCAACCGGAAGCAGAACCGGTATGGTTGGCCTGCGGCCCTTGCCTCGACCCAGCGCTCCCGGTGGCGCTCCCGGTCGTCCGGGTGAAGCGTCACCTCCCAGCCGTGCCCTTCGGCGGCGTCACGGGCCAGGCCGACGTAGTCGCAGTAAGCCTTGTTTACGTATTCGCAGGATCCGTCCAGGCCGCACCAGAACACAACTTCGGCGACGGATTCGCAGATCCGCGCGAGCCTTGCCTGGAGTGCCTCAGGAATCTGCCGGGATTCCGATTCGTGGCTCATCGCGCTACCCCCTGGAGAGTTCATCGAGTGTGCGCAGGCTAAGCCCGAAGGGGGACGCAGTCAAGAAGATTGCAAAAAAACCCGCGACATTTCTGGCGAGAGATTTTTCACATTGGAGGTATCTGATGCTTCGGAAATGGCGCAAGAACCGCATCTCGCAGCCGCCAGATTTCGACTCGTCTTCGCCACAAGTTTATCAAAGAGTTGTGGTAACATCCGCGCCAGTTCCCGCGCTTTCCGTTTATCCGTGAAACGGACTGCCGGCCCCGCGCACTATACGCCAGGCGACACGCGAAGTTTGATTCGCCGGCGCCCAAGGCTCCGGGCACTTCCCGGAGGGAGGTACACACTCGGCTTATGCGCAACCCATTCCTGCATCTTCCCACCCATATCGTTTCCATCATTCGTTCGTGCGGGCGCGGCCGCTCGCTCACCTATCTTTCGATGGCCGGGTTCCTTCTTGTCGGAGGCGTGACGCTTGCCATCGGAGAGGGAAGCGGCTCGCTGATTCCCGTGTTTCAGGAGTTCTCCGACCCGTTTGGGAGTTTTGCCACTGTGGATCTTGGCGGGCCGACGGACACGGCCAACAACGCTTTCTTTCAAGACCTCGGCACGAACGGCCGCCGCTGCGTCACGTGCCACCAGCCGGGCGACGCCTGGACCGTCACTCCCGCGCACCTTCAGGCGCGCTTTGACGCCACCGGCGGCACCGATCCGATCTTTCGCACCAACGACGGTTCCGGCTGCCCCACGGAGAACGTCTCCACAATGGAGGAGCGCCGCGAGGCCTATAGCCTCCTGCTGCACAAAGGCCTGATTCGCATCGAGCAAAACGTTCCGGCAAACGCCGAGTTCACCGTCCTCGACAACGACAATCCCTACGGTTGCGGCAGCACCAGCGCGCTCTCCGCCTACCGGCGTCCGCTTCCGGCCACGAATCTGGCGTTCCTGAGCACGGTCATGTGGGACGGCCGCGAGACCTTCAAGAATCCCGACGGCTCGTTCAAGCCGATCACGTTCGATCTCGCAGATCAGGCGGTCGGCGCAACCGAGGGTCACGCCCAGGGCCCGCAGCCGACCTCCGCCCAGGTCCAGCAGATCGTCGACTTCGAAACCAAACTCTTCACTGCTCAGCTTGAGGATCGCAACGCGGGTGAATTGAATGATGACGGCGCCAGGGGCGGCCCTCAGCATCTCTCCGGGCAGGAATTTTTCATCGGCATCAACGATCCGCTGGGGATGAATCCCAGCGGCGCGGCGTTTACCTCGAAAATTTTCGATATCTACCGCGCGTGGTCGGATATTGATGACCGCGACTTTGACGAGCAGACCGAGGCGCGCCGCTCCATCGCCCGCGGCGAAAATCTTTTCAACACCCTGAAAATTCCCATCACCGGCGTCGCCGGCCTCAACGACGTTACGAACCAACCGCTGATTCACGGCTTCTGCGGCACCTGCCACGATACTCCCAACGTGGGCGATCATTCCGTTGCCGCGCCGCTGAACATCGGCGTGGCGGACGCCTCCCGCAGGACGCCCGACCTCCCGCTATTCACCGTGATGTGCAATGCCACGGGCAAGGTCACTCAGGTGACTGACCTCGGCCGCGCCATGGTCAGCGGCAAGTGCGCCGACATCGGCAAATTCAAGGGGCCGATCCTCCGCGGGCTGGCGGGGCGCGCTCCGTACTTCCACAATGGCTCGGCGGCAACTCTGCTGGACGTCATCGATTTCTACGACACGCGCTTCGACTTGGATCTCTCGGAGCAGGACAAGGCCGACTTCGTCGCATTTCTGAAGACGCTCTAGCGGAATCGTGAAATGGGCTGAATCTTGCCCGGCCGCGGTCTGCATCGATTGACCTGAGTAAGCCCAACACGCGGCCTGCGCGACGGGCGTGGATTGAGTGCCACGGCCAATCTCCCGCCCTTTGCAAACCCGAAGGCCGCCTGTGCCAGAGAGGAGGTTTGCGTGGCACAGGCAATCCTGCCTGTGCTCTTCGACTTGATCTTCGAGGCCTGTGACTAGAGGCCGCGCCGAGGCTTGCCGGTGCCATAGAGGAGGTTTGCGGGGCGTGGCACAGGCAATCCTGCCTGTGCTCCTCGACTTGACCTTCGAGGCCCATCACTAGCGACCACGCGCCCACGAGCCGGGAATCAAGCCCTGTTAAACGGGTTGCGGTGGCGTGGCGGGGTCAACAGATGTGCAGCCCGCTTGGAACAGGCAGGCTCTCGACCTGCGACGACCACGTCTCACCATCGTCCTGCGACACGTAGAGGTGTCCCGACCGGTCGATCACAGCCGCCATGGAATCGCGGGTCGCGATGCAGTCGGTATCGGCTTTGCCGTCGATCCACTCCGGCATGCCTCCGCCCAAGCGTTGCAGCGGGCCGCTGCTCTCGATCGGGCGCCGGTAAACTGCGCCTTGCTTCGCAAAAGGGTCGGTGGATGCCCCCACGAAAATCTGGTTTCTCCCAAAAGCCACGGCAGCGCAATGGCGGGCGTGAAGTCCTCGCTCTTCGATCGTCCACGTCGCTCCCGCATCGCGGCTAACGCAAAGACCCGCCGCCGACGCCGCGATCACGATGTCGGGCCGGGTCGGATGCGCGCAGACCTGATGAACGTCACTATCGATGTCGATCGTGGGGCGCCAGGTTAAGCCCGCGTCGGTTGATCGCGGAATACCGCCCACGTGGACGTTGGCCATAAGCACTCCATCGCAGGTGGCCGCCAGGGAACGAATTCCGAGCGGCGGCCCCATCCGCTTGCCGTCCACGATCGCCGATCCGGCGTACCACCGGTCGCGGCCCTCTACGGCGTCAAAACCGTTCAGGAATTGCTGCGCGCCGTCTGAATCAACGCGCAGGATGCGTGCGTCCTCGGTTCCAACAAAGACGACGCTTCCCATCGGCACGCAGCAGGAAAGCTCGAGTTCACTTTTTGTTATCGCAGTCCATTGGCCTTCCGGAGACCGTCGAGAGAGCGAATGTCCGCCCACGATCGCGAGCACTCCGCCACGTCCATCGGCCGCCGGGCTGCGAACCGATTGACCGGCGAGTTCTTGATGGACCGTTTTGCCGGTCACGCCGAACAGCCCGTTTTCCCAGGTTGATACCAGAATGGAGGGGGTTGGCATCGAAGCAAATCCTGTCAGCGCAAAGCCATGCGAACTTTTCGACGCAATTGTGCAACGATCCCTCCGCCGATTCAATGGCGCCGCGAGGAGGCGCCATCATCGGTGACTCCATTCCTCTTTCGGCGACCCAGATGCGCCGGATCGTATCGCGTTTTCCCTCGCGCGGGGCCTGTGGCACAGGCAATCCTGCCTGTGCTCTTCGATTTGAACTTCAAGCCGACTCGACCGCAGCGCAGACAGGATTCCGCGATCAAATACGTCACGCCAAGCGTATGCTAACATGCCGACAACCCCGCGGAGGCGTCGGGAGATGAAAGATCACGTTTTAGTTCTTGCGACCGAAGTTTTCCATCACTGGATTGCAGTTGTAACGGGCAGTGCTGTTTCTCTTTACATACTGATTTCCGAGAAATGGCGAGACAAGCCGGTAAGATGGAAAACTATCACAGGCATTTTTTTCGCCGGGCTCGTGTTTTCGATATTTTTTGCGTGGCAGGACGAATATACCAGTGCGGAATGGCGCGAAGGTGAAATTCAGCGCTTGGCAGGACTTACACAGGCACAGGACACGCAAATTAAGCAGCAACAAAAGGAACTCCAAGACAAGGAGAGACCGATTATCCTCCAAGCGCAAACTGACCCAGGAATCCGCGCTCTTGTCGAGCGTCAAGATGTGGAGCTATCCAAGCTCAAAAGCGAAATCCCTTCCCCGCGAAAGCAGGCGCTACAGCTCTCCAACGACATTCTCAAATTTCTCGCAGAAAGGGAGAGAAACGAGCCGCAAGAACAGGTGACAACAACTACCACACGAGAAGAATGGAACAACCAAATGCAGCAATTCGAGCAGCAATATTCAACTTGGATGAAAGAAACTGCAGCAGAAAGTCAGCAACGCTTTGCTGTACCAATTGCTGAGGTCCTCGAAGCGGCGAGAGGAGCCGGTGTCGATGCGTCCCGCATACAAGGCGAGTGTGAGTTCTTTAATGGGAATAAGTTCGGGTTACAGATGTGTGCTGTAAACATCGGGACTCTTGCCAACAAGCTGCCACAGTGAATTAGGCAACATCGGCTTGCCTAGTGAGTTGTTTATACTGAATTTTCTGAGAGGCAATCAGTTTCAGAATCGTATCGCGGAAAAGGAATGGGTTCTTGCGTTCGTTGAAGGGCCACTGAGACTCATCGAGATAGGCCGAAGACGTCTTGCCGAGACTCTATCGGACGAGCCGACAATCGAATGCTTGAACAGAGAACATGCGTTTTCGACGGCGTTGGCGTGAATATCTCTGTCGGCCGGCTCACCAATCTCGCCCTTCAGTGACGAATGCGGCCGCTGCTACCGCCGACCTCCAGCCTCTAGCCTCCAGCTCCTAGCCTCCAGAAAAGTCCACAACAGCACGTCCTTGCGCCCCTCCCGCCTTCTGATAACGTCGAAGCAGGGCCGCACCAGCTCTTAGGCCCCGAAAGGAATGGCGAAAAATGATCCGAAGAGGCTACCGAACCTACGGACCCTACAGACACTACATCTTGCAGTCCGACCGCCCCAGCATCCCCGATTTCCCGCTCGTGCCGGAAACGCCCGTCTTCGTCCGGCCTTACCCCACCCACCTTCAACACCTCTACGAGGCAGCCCAGGCGGCCGCTCCCGCCATCCCCGAAGCCACCGCCAGCACGACGCCCAAAGCGACCGCGTCCGAAGAGACCCCTGCCGAACGGACAGCAGCCAAACTGGTCGAGGCCCTCGCGCTGGCCGGCGCATCGATTCCGTCGTCAGAGGAGGATCCCCGCGCAGCCATTGCGGAGACCGCCGCAACTCGAACGGCGAGCGACAAGGCAACCCGCCGCTCACCGCGAAAATCGGCGCCCGCCGCAGCGCGTCGTCGAACCCGCGCGGCGCGCCGCCGCTCTCGGCGCAAATCACGGCCCCTATCCACCCTCACCCAGCACCGCGCGCGTTGCGGCATCTGCAACAGCTCGCTCCAGGAAGAGATCGAGGAGGATTTCGTCCGCTGGCAGAGCGTCCGGGGCATGGCCCGCCACTACTCGATCGAAGCCCGCGCGATCTACCGTCACGCGCACGCCCTCGGATTGTTCGCGATCCGTGACCGGAACATCCGCGCCGCGCTCGGCCACATCATTGATCACGCAGCGCTAGTGAGGGTCACCGCCGACTCCGTGATCCGCGCCGTTCGCACACTCGCTCACGTCAACGAAGCCGGAGAATGGATTGTGCCGCCCACGCACGTCATCGTCTCTTCCGGAGCCGCCCTTCAAGCCCGCAATATCACCCCTCCCGCGCCCAAACGACTCGACACACCATGCCGATCGAAAAAGGAGCTAAAGCGTTGAAAACAAAGGATCGGCGCCCCCGCGAAGTGTCACACTTTTCGAGGCTCGAAAATGCGGCTCCGCGCCATGTGAACATGAAAACAAATCATTGCGCGATGCGCGGTCGGCCTCAAAATCACGGCGCGAGAAACGCCGTTGGGCCCGCCACATATTTGAAATCCTCGCTTGGGCGTGGAGGTATGATCCAAGCCCGGGTCTTGCGAAAGGGGACGCCATGAAGCAAGAGACGATCGCGCTTACGCGCGGAGACGGCTCGCACATGCACTCCGAATTCTTTTTGCCCGATTCCGTTTCGCGTCCCGTGCCCGCCATCGTCGTGATCTTCGACATCTTCGGGATGACCGCGGACTTGTCCCGCATCGCAGGCCGGTTCACGGAAAACGGATACGCGGTGATCATTCCGAACCTGTACGACCATCCGGAGCCAAGGATGATGTGCATGATGCGGGCGCTTCGCTCTTCGATGCGCGGCAGCGGCCGCGAGTTCGAAGATATCGAGCTGGCGCGCGGTTATCTGCGCGGGCGGCCGGAAGTGGATGCGCAACGGATCGCGATCACCGGGTTCTGCCTCGGCGGAGGATTTGCCGTTCTGCTCGCGGCGCGCGGCGCTTATCGAGTGTCCGCGCCGTTTTATGGAGAGGTTCCCAAGGATATTCAGGCGCTCCGCGGGGCGTGTCCCGTGGTTGGGAGCTACGGCGGACGAGATGCGGGCCGGATGGTCGAAGCGGGGAAGCGGCTCGAATCGTTTCTCACGACGCTTGGAGTCCCGCACGACGTGAAGTTTTATCCGGAGGCGGGGCACAGCTTTATGAATCGGAATACCGGTTTTTGGGCCGAGAAGATCGCGCCACGCCTGCCGATGCACGCCGCCTACGATCATCCGGCGTCGGAGGACGCCTGGCAGCGGATTTTCGCCTTCTTCGAAAAACATCTGAGCAGCCCGGTCTGACGCAATGCCGCGGCGGAGAAGCGGACGGTTCCCGGGCGGGCCGCGGGCATGGCGAAATCGGATTCTGTGCTCGCGCGATGCGAAGTTGAACACAAAACCGGGTCCGGCGGCTTCCCGTGCCGTTTGGCTTCCTGCTATCCTTACGGTTCGCGTCCCGAAGCAATCGGGCGGCTTATCTCGCCCGGCGCAATCAAGAGCAATCAATAAATAGGAGACGATAGCGAATGAGCGCGGACCGCAATCCGGAGTTCTTTGCAGGGAAGGGCATCCAGATCGGGATTATCGGCTGCGGCTACGTCGGCCTGCCGCTCGCGCTGCGGTTTGCGGACGTGGGCCAGTTTGTCACCGGCTTCGACCTCGACCAGACCAAGGTGGACAAGCTGAACGCCGGGCAATCGTACATCCAGCACATCTCGGCCGAGAAGATTCGCGAGCACGTTCAGGCGAAACACTTTTGCGCGACTTCGGATTTCACCAAGCTGCGCGGCATGGACGCGGTGCTGATCTGCGTCCCCACGCCGCTCGACGAACGCCGCGAACCCGACCTGAGCTACGTCGAGAACACCGCGATTGCGATCGCGCCGAATCTTCAGCGAAATCAGTTGATCGTGCTCGAAAGCACCACCTATCCCGGCACCACCGAAGAGATGGTCCTGCCGATCCTGGAAAAGGGCGGCCTGCGCTGCCCGATCGATCCGGGCACGAGCGGCAAGGAAGTGTCCACCGACTTCTATCTCGCGTTTTCGCCGGAGCGCGAAGACCCCGGCAACAAGCAGTACGGCCTGGCGCAGATTCCGAAAGTGGTGGGCGGCATCAATCCCGCGAGCGGGCGCGCCGCCGCGGGGATGTACGCGCAAATCGTGTCGAAGGTGGTTCCGGTCAGCTCCACGCGCGCCGCAGAGATGGTGAAGCTGCTCGAAAACATCTTCCGCTGCGTGAATATCGCGCTCGTCAACGAACTGAAGCAGCTGAGCCTGCGCATGGGGCTCGACATCTGGGAAGTGATCGACAGCGCCGCGACGAAGCCTTTCGGGTTCATGCCGTTTTATCCGGGGCCGGGGCTCGGCGGGCACTGCATTCCCGTCGATCCGTACTACCTCTCCTGGAAGGCGCGCGAATACGATTTCGCGACGCGGTTCATCGAGCTGGCCGGAGAAATCAACACGGAGATGCCGTATCACGTGGTCAATGCGCTCGGGGCGGCGCTGAACGAGCGGCAGAAGAGCATCAAAGGCTCGAAGATTTTGCTGCTCGGCGTGGCGTACAAAAAAGATGTGGACGACCTGCGCGAATCGCCGTCGCTCAAGCTGCTCGAGCTGCTCACCGAGCGCGGAGCCGCGCTCGACTATAACGACCCCTACTTTCCGGCGCTGCACAAGATGCGCCACTACGACTTTTCGAACAAGCGTTCCGTGCCGCTGAATTCGAAGACTCTCGCGAGCTACGATTGCGTCCTGATCGCCACCGACCACTCGAGCTACGATTACGAGGCCATCGTGCGCGATTCGAAACTGGTAGTGGATTCGCGCAATGCCACCCGCCGCGTCAAGCAGGGGCGCGAAAAAGTGGTGCAGTGCTGAAATAAGCCCGTAAACAGCTTGTTTACTCAAAGAGGCGTATAGGACTTTAGTTCTATTGTTGGGGGCGTACCCCGGTCCTATCGTGGGGGTTATGGGCGCTCCTACGACGACCTCTCAGGAAAGGCAGGGCCTGACGCTCGACACCGGGCGCCGTCGGAGCATGCGAGTGCTCCTCAGCGTTCCGATCCACGTGAGCGGCAAGGACAAAGACGCGCAAGACTTCGAAGAGGACACCCGAACGCTCGTGGTAAACGCGCACGGGGCGCTGATTTCGCTCGGCGCCAACGTGGCCGCCAGCCAGTCCATTACCGTCTCGAACAGATCTACACGCAAAACTCTGGAATGCCGCATCGTCCACCTCGGCACCGTAGCCGGGGGCAAGATTCAGACGGGAATCGAATTCACGAAGCCCTGCGCGTCGTTCTGGCAGATCGATTTTCCGCCCGATGACTGGATTGCGCCGGAAGACTAGCGCCTACCGCCGGAAACAAGACCCTGAAAATTATGGCCTCGCCGGAATCAGCTCGGCGCGAAGCGCGCCGAAGGGCAGCGTGGCCTGAATTACCACGGGGGTTCGCGGCGCGTCGTTCGCGATCCATCCGACGAAATGGATGGCCGAGACCTCCTTTTCGCGCTGGAAGACGCGGATGGAAATGCGTGTCGCGGTGAAAGTACCCGAGGCGGTCTTCACCGTCTCGGCCGCGCTGTCGCGCTGGGCGCGCATTTCGTAGAGGTCGTGGCCGTCGTAGACCGGCGCGCGGAATTCCGGAGTGCGCTGCCAATCCACGCCGCGCAGCGCGTAGATCGCGCCGACGGGATCGCGCGTGCCCGCCAGGACCACCACGCTCGGCCCGGGTGCGAGAGCTTTCTCACCGGGGGCGGCGAAGCGCACGACCTGATCCGATACCTTGCCGAGCTCGTTTTGATGCATTTCATACTGGCGGGTTTCCGACGTCACCGCGTCCGTGTAGGAATCGAACTGATCGTCCACAGGGAAAAGGGAGCTGACCGGGCTAAGCGTTCGTGCGATGGCGCGGAAATGCCAGGTCCGCCATCCGAAGAGATCGCGGCGCTCCGGCACGCTCAACTGCAGGGAAGCGGCCGTGGAGAACGCCGCCCACGAAACGCGATAGTTCAGCGTCTCGCCGGCGCGGAAGGGCTCGGATATTTCCTTCACCGACGCGGGCGGAGCGACTCGGGAAGAATCGCGGGCGGAAGCAATGAAGGCGGCGAGCGGCGCGAGCAAAGCGAGCAGCGCCAGATTTCTTGCGAGGCGGCGGTTGGTTCGGGCCTGGTTAGCGTTCATGGCTCTTCGCTCGAAAGTCTCTGCTCGCCTCGCTTGCGCCGGGCGCGGCGGCGCAGCCATTCTTGCCCGGATGCGGCCCGCCGGTTATAGTGAAGCGTACCTGAAACGTCAAGCGTACCCGAAACGCGCGCCACAATCATCACAGCGTTCGAGCGGAAATTTATCGAGAAGTGTGCGGTGAAAGCCAGCGAGGCGTTCATCCGCGGCTTTCCTTGGGGAGGAATTTGGAATGCGCTACCTGGTGACGGGTGGTGCCGGCTTCATTGGCTCCAACATGGTGGACGAACTCGTTCGCCGCGGCCACGAAGTGGTGGTGCTCGACGATCTCTCGACCGGTAAGGAAGAGAATCTCGCGGGCGTCCGCAAGAAGATCGATTTTCGCGCGGGGAGCATCACGGACCTGGGCACGGTGCAGTCGGCGTGCCGGGGAGCAGACTTCGTGATTCACCTCGCGGCGCGGACCTCAGTGCCCAAGTCGGTGAAGGATCCGATCGAAACGAATCGCGCGAATATCGACGGCACGCTGAACGTGCTGGTGGCGGCGCGCGACGCCAAGGTGCGGCGATTCGTGTTCGCGGCTTCGTCTTCGGCGTACGGCGAAACTCCCACGCTGCCGAAAGTCGAGACGATGCCGCCCGAGCCGATTTCGCCGTACGGTGTGACGAAATACGTGGGCGAGCTTTACGGGCAGGTGTTCGGCCGAGTCTATGGCCTGGAAAACGCGTCGGTGCGCTACTTCAACGTATTCGGCCCGCGCCAGGATCCGACGTCGCAATACTCCGGCGTGCTATCGCGCTTCATGCTCGCGGTGATCGAGGGAGAGGCGCCGCTGATCTACGGCGACGGCGAGCAGTCGCGCGACTTCACCTACATCGACAATGTGGTTGACGAAACGCTGCGCGCCTGCGAGGCGGACGGCGCCTCAGGAAGAGTTTTCAACGGCGGCACCGGCGCGCGAATCACCCTGAATGAAGTCTTGAAATTGCTCGAGAAAATCACGGGCAAGAAAATCCAGGCGAAATACGATCCTCCGCGCACGGGCGATATCCGCGATTCGCAGGCCGATATTTCGCTGGCCAGGAAGATTCTCGGCTATAAACCGCTCGTGCTCTTCGAAGAAGGCCTCCAACGCACCTGGAATTGGTACAAATCCGCGTACGGCAAGAAGTGAAGTTCGGGAAATTTCGCGCCGCGCGACTGCCGGCGGCGCGATGTGGATTGCCATCCCCGCTCCGCGCCGGGTTTGCAATCCCCGCCGACTGGTGGGACTATCAGGCCAATCGGACCGTGGCCGGGGAGGGCGCTCCTTGCCCTATCATTTCGAGTTCGACTCGACGCACCGGATTCTTCGATGCCGGCTCGAAGGGGGGCTTACCGACGAATCGATCAAGGAATACTACCGGGCTGTCCCGAAGTTTGTCGCACTCACGGATCCGCGGGCGAGCGTTTTCGATCTTTCGGCCGTGACATCGCTTGAGGTTTCTCCCGAGACAGTTCGCGAACTGGCGAAGTGGCCGCCCGCCATGCCGCACCCGGAGCGGCCCCGCATCGTGATTGCCGCATCCCCTGCCATCTTCGGATTGGCGCGAATGTTCGAGTTGCTGGGCCAGGTGACGCGGCCAAACTTTCACGTCGTTCGCAGCGAAAAGGAAGCGTTAGTAATCCTGGGCGTTCCGCAGACGAATTACGAGCCGGTGGCAACCAAATAGCGCGTTTTCGAATGGGGCCAAGTACGGCAGAGTTCAAGGCGAGGCAAATCCAAAAGCATTTCTTCCGGAGGAGCGACGATGAGAATCCTTGTGTTCTGGAGTGCGATGTTGATTTCGTTCGGCGCCGGGGCCGTCCCGTCACATGCTCAGGGCCAAACCCCTCCCGACTTCAGCAAGATCGAGATCAAGACCACGAAACTCGCGAGCAACTTCTATACGCTTGAAGGTCTGGGAGGCACGATCGGGGTGCTGGCGGGGCCGGACGGCGTGTTCATGGTGGACGACGAGTTCGCGCCGCTGAGCGAGAAGATCGTGGCGGCCATCAAGCAGATTTCCGACCAGCCCATCCGGTTCCTGGTGAATACGCACGTGCACCCGGATCACACCGGCGGGAACGAGAACTTCGGAAAGATGGGGGTGGTGATCATCTCCCGGGACGAATTGCGGGATCGGCTGGCGCATCCTCGTCCCGCCGCGAACGGCACGCCGGGCGTTCCGGCGCCGGCGGCGGCGCTGCCGCTGATCACCTATGAAGGGCGGGTCACGCTGCACATGGACGGCGAGGACGTCCAACTGATTCAGATTCCGCGCGCTCACACCGACGGCGACACGATCATCTATTTTCCTCACGCAGATATCCTCATGACCGGCGACTTTTACCGCTCGGTGCAATACCCCAATATCGACCGCAACAATGGCGGGACGCTGAACGGGCTGCTCGACGGACTCGGCGTGGTGATCAGCATGGCCGGTCCGAATACGAAGATTGTGCCTGGCCACGGGCCCGTGGTCGGCAAAGAGGAAGTGATTGCGAACCGGGCGATGGTCATCGCCATTCGCGACCGCGTGGCTGAATTGATCGCGCAGGGAAAAACGCAGGAGGAGGTGCTGGCTGCGAATCCGACCTCCGCGTATGACGCGCGCGTGCCGAATTCGAAGGAAACCACGCAGCGGTTTATCACGCAGTTGTACGGGGAGCTAAAGTCGACGAGGCAATGACTGATGGCTGGCGCCGAAAGGCTGGAGCCTGTCGAAGCGCGCGCCACCCGCACAGCGGAGACTGGGTTTGGGCGGGTTGCCGCTCATCGAGGAGCGGTCTATGATGATTAGCCCGCGAGAGCGGCGAAGTCACTGTGCGTGACGCGAAAGGAATCGGATGGCGAGCGGACCCAGCGAAGCAGCGGTAATCGAGGCATTGCGCACGGTAGTGGACCCCGAGTTGCACAAGGACATCGTGACGCTCGGGATGGCGAAGAATATTCAGGTGCGCGATGGGGCGGTGTCGCTGCTCGTGACACTGACGACGCCGGCCTGCCCGCTGCGCGCGACGATTGAAAAGGACGTGCGGCAGGCGCTCGCGAAAGTTCCCGGCGTGACGGCGGTGGAGTTGAAGTTCGACGCGTCGGTGCCGGACGGAATACGGCCGCAGGGAAAGGCGCCGATCGAAGGCGTGAAGAATCTGATCGCCGTGGCGAGCGGAAAGGGAGGCGTGGGGAAGACGACGGTGGCCGTGAATCTCGCGATCGCGCTGAAGAATCTGGGCGCGTCGGTGGGGCTGCTGGATGCGGACGTATATGGCCCGAACGTGCCGGTGATGCTCGGCACAAACGAGCAGCCGAAGATGCTCGACGAGAAGACGATTATCCCGGTGCAGGCCTACGGCGTGAAAATGATTTCGATGGGGCTGCTGAATCCGGGGGACAAGCCGCTGGTCTGGCGCGGGCCGATGCTCCACAGCGTGATGCAGCAATTCCTGCGCAATGTGCGCTGGGGACAGCTCGATTACCTGATCGCGGACCTGCCGCCGGGCACGGGCGACGTGCAATTGAGCCTGATTCAAACGGTGGCTGTAAGCGGGGCGGTGGTGGTGACGACGCCTTCGGTGGTGGCGCTGGCGGATGTGCGCAAGGCCGTGGAAATGTTCCGGCAGGTGCATGTGGAGATTCTGGGGATCGTCGAAAACATGAGCTATTTCGCGTGCCCGCACTGCGGCGGGAAGATTGATGTCTTCGGGCACGGCGAAGGCGAGCGCATGGCGAAGCAATTCGAGCTGCCGTTCCTCGGCGAGATCGAAATCGATCCGCAGATTCGCGTGGGAGGCGATACGGGGAAGCCGACGGCGTCGCTTGGCGAAGACGCGCCGGGAACGAAGAGCATCTACGCCATGGCGCGGAACGTGGCGGCGCGGCTTTCGGTGGTGAATCTCTCGGCGAGCGCGCCGGTGGTGCAAATACTCTAGACGGAAACCTCAGCAAACGGCGGACGAGTTGCTGCGGGTGAGTCTGCGCATCGGTCTGCGCTTCGCGCGGTCATTCTTAATGTCGGAGCTGAAGCTCCGACCCCTTGAACGGCGGTATTCGTTCGGGGGATCGTGCTAGAACTTATCTTACGAATAGGGCGGGCATCTATTGTGCCCGCTTCAGGGGTTGCCCCCCTATTTCCTCGAGGCGTCTCGGCGCGACGCCAGACAAGTTCGCAGGACGCGGCAGGCGCTGCCCGTGCGGCAGAGTGCCGCCGCCAACGAAGGAATGCATTGCAACAAACGCAAAGGACACACTACTATCCCGTCCGGAGAAATCGACGCACATGAGCGATCTGGTACAGCTGAGCAAGGACAAAGACGTTGCCATCATCACCATCAATAATCCGCCGGTGAACGCGTTGAGCCCCGGCGTGCCGGAGGGAATCGCCAGGGCGATCGCGGAAATCGAGCGGGACGCCGACGTGAAGGCGGCGGTGCTGATCGGGGGCGGGCGCACGTTCATCGCCGGCGCGGACATCAACATGTTCGTACAGATGACGTCGGGAAAGGGCGGGCGCGTCAACCTGCTGCCGACGCTCCTGCAGATTGAAAACTGCAGCAAGCCGGTGGTCGCGGCGATTCACGGGACGGCGCTCGGCGGCGGGCTTGAGGTTGCACAGGCGTGCCACTATCGCGTGGCAGTTCCCGACGCTAAAGTGGGTCAGCCGGAAGTGAACCTGGGCATCATTCCCGGCGCGGGCGGAACGCAACGGCTGCCGCGGCTCGCGGGCGTCGCGAAGGCGGTGGAGATGTGCGCGGGAGGCAAGAACGTCACCGCGGCTGAGGCGGTCGCAGCGGGAATCCTCGACCGGCTGATCGAAGGCGATTTGCTCGCCGGAGCCGTCAAATTTGCGCGCGGAGCGGCTGGAAGACCGGCACCAAAGACTCGCGAGCGCAACGAGCGACTCGGCACCCCGGAGCAGAATGCGCCGATTTTTGCCGCGGCGCGCGAAAACGCGCAAAAGAAACAGCGCGGCCTGCCCGCGCCGCTCGCGGCGATCGACGCGATCGAAGCCGCGACGAAACTCCCGTTTGAGAAAGGCTGCGAAGAGGAGGCGCGGCTCTTCGACCAGTGCGTTTTCTCGGAGGAATCGAAGGCGCTGATTCACGTCTTTTTCGCCGAGCGCGAAGTGGCGAAAATCCCGGATATTCCGAAGGATACGCCCGTTCTTCCGGTGAATTCGGTGGCCATCGCCGGCGCGGGGACCATGGGCGGCGGCATCGCCATGGTCTGCGCGAACGCCGGAATTCCCGTAGTGCTGAAGGACACGGATCAGGCGGCCCTCGATCGCGGGCTCGCGAACATCAAGAAAAACTACGCGACGTCGGTGAAGCGGGGGCGGTTCACGCAGGATTTCGTGGACGAGCGCCTGAAGTTGATCAAGCCGACGCTCCGCTACGACGATTTTGCGGGCGTGGACATGGTGATCGAAGCCGTGTTCGAGGGCATGGCGTTAAAGAAGGAAGTGTTTGCGGAGCTGGATCGCGTGTGCAAGCGCGGCGCGATTCTGGCGAGCAACACCTCGACGCTGAACATCGACGAGATCGCGGCGACGACTTCGCGTCCCGAGGCCGTAATCGGCACGCACTTTTTCAGCCCCGCGAACGTGATGCGGCTGCTCGAGCTGGTGCGCGGCAGGAAGAGCAGCAAGGAAGTGATTTCGACCTGCATGCAGCTTTCAAAAAAGATCGGCAAGGTGGCGGTACTGGTGGGCAACTGCCGCGGCTTTGTAGGCAACCGGATGTTTCTGCCCTACATCCGCGAGGCGCAGTTCCTTGTCGAGGAGGGCGCGGCGCCGGAGGCCGTGGACAAAGCTCTGGTCGCCTGGGGCATGGCGATGGGGCCGCTCGCCGTGGGGGACCTGGGAGGACTCGACGTCGCCTACCGCATCCGCAAGGAATACAGGCACCTGGAAAAGCCGGGGGCGCGGCAGCCGTTCGCCGAGGACCGCCTGGTGGAGATGGGGCGCCACGGGCAGAAGACCGGCTCGGGTTGGTACAAATACGATGCGGAGCGGCGCGCGACGCTCGACCCGGAGGTCGCGGCTCTGCTGCGCAAGTGGAGGGAGGAGTCCGGCATTCCACAGCGGCAAATTCCCGCGGAAGAAATCGTCGACCGGGAAATCTACATGCTGGTGAACGAGGGCGCGCGGATTCTCGAGGAAGGCTATGCGCTTCGCGCGGGCGATATCGACACGATCTACATCAACGGATACGGATTCCCGGGTTACCGCGGAGGGCCGATGTGGTACGCGGATACGGTGGGGCTGAAGAAGGTTTACGATCGCGTCTGCGAATTTCACCGGCTGCACGGCATGCTGTGGGAACCGGCTCCGCTGCTGAAAAAGCTGGCCGAGACGGGAAGGAAATTCGCGGATTTCGAGCGCGAGGCCGCGCGAGCGACCGACTGACCATCGCGGCTAGGGATGAAGACCAAACGCGCGGGAGTGAAACTCCAGCGACGCCGGGAAATGCTGCGCGAAGTAACTCCAGTCGTGGGCGCCCGGGTAGAGATGAAACTCGTGGGGAATTCCGCGTGAAACGAGCAGGTCGTGAAAGGCCTGCGCGCCGACGTTGAAACCGAAGTCGTCCTCCGTTCCGCAATCGAAATAAATCTGCAGGCCGGCGGGACGCGGGCCGCTGCGCACCAAGGTGAACGGGTTGTTGCGCGCCCAGAGGGCGCGGTCAAACGGCGAGCCGAAGGCCGTGCCCATTGCCCGCGCGAGAGTTTCCTGGCCGGGACCGCCGAGTTCCCCTCGCGGCAGTTTTTCGATCAGCGCGGCGCTGTGAGCGCTGACCGACCCAAAAAGCTGCGGGTAGCGGAGTGCCAGCCGCAGCGAGCCGTAGCCGCCCATGGATACGCCGGTGACGCCGCGATCGCGACGAAAAGCGCGGATTCGATAGCGGCCTTCGATCGAAGGGAGAAACTCGCGAATCAGAAAATCCTCGTAGCGGACGCGGCCGTCGCGCGAGTTGATATAGAAGGTCCGGCCCGCGGCGGGCGCGACGATCAGGAATTCGCCGATCTGCTTGCGGTCCCAAAGATCCTGAATCAAATCCCAGCCGCCCGAATTGAGCAGGACCTGCTCGTTTTCGCCGAGGCCGTGAAAGAAATAGAGAACGGGATAGCGGCGCGTTTTTTCGGCGTCGTAGCTTGGCGGCAGAAGGACGCAGTAGGCAACGGAGCGGCCGAGAATCCTGCTTTGAATCGCCCGGCACTCGGCGCGGCCGGAGGCCGGCGCAATTGGAGCGAGCAGCAAAAGGGAGAAGACCAGCGCGGCAACCGACGCTCGTGCCATTGCACGGCCGCGTTCATTCATACCGCAAGGCCTCGACGGGGTCGAGCTTGGCCGCGCGGGACGCCGGATACATCCCGGCGGCCAGGCTCACCGCGATCGAAAACAGAATCGCAAAGGCAATCATCCACCACGGCACGGCAGTCACGCTGATCGCGGGGAGAGCCTGGCGGGCAAGATAAACGTTCGTCCCGAAATTGATGGCGCGACCGATCAGCCAGCCGATCAGAACTCCGGAAACGCCGCCCAGCAGACCCATGGCGCCGGCTTCGACGAAGAAAAGGCTGCGAACATCGCGGTCGGCGGCGCCGAGAGCCTTGAGGATGCCAATCTCGCGGCGGCGCTCGAGGATGGCCATGACCAGCGTGTTGATGATTCCAAGCGAGGCGACCACCAGCGCGAGGCTGCCAAAAATTCCGAGGAACATATCAAACACTCTGAAAACCAGGGTGAGGCTGCGCGTTGCATCGAGCAAGGAATAGGCGGTGTAGCCCATCTGCTTGATGGCGTCTTCCGCGTCCTTGACCTTGGATGCGCCGCTGACGCGCACGGTGAGGCTGTCATAGTTCTTCCGGGACGGCCCGTCGCGGAGGAGGTCGCGCAGGTCGTTTGTCTGCGCCGCGCGAAGGGTTTCCGCCACCTGCAGGGGAATGAAGAGCCTTCCGCGGCCGAAACCTCCGAAGCCCGCCGCAGGTTCCGTCTCGACGATACCGACGATGCGGAGTTTTTCCTCGCGCGGCACGATCGAGAATCCATCGGTGGCGGATTTACCACTGGATTCCGCGGGGAGCGCCTGACGTTCGGCATAGCGCAGGACGACGTCTTTTCCGATGAGCCCGTCGGTCTGGGGTGAAAGTTCGCGGGCAAGGTCAATCTGCAGGATGGCTTCGTTCGCCGATGGGCTGGAAAAGAAAGCGCCCTTCATGCCATCGAACGCCCCATCCGTGCTGCCGGACGGCGCCACCCCCGCCACCACAGTCGCATGGGGATTTCCGTCGAAGTGGATCTCGGTGGGAAAGCGGATTTCCGGGTAGACCTCGGTGACATTCGGCAATGCCTCGAAGTTGTGGCGGGCGTCGTCGTCTAGGGGTTTGGGCGGTCCTTCCGGAGCGGGGCCGGGAGCCTGCGCGCGCCCGAGTCGAGGCTCATTTTGCCGCGGAGCGACGAAAATCGCGTTGAAAAGCCCGGTTTTGGAGAGCCGCTCGGTCGCCAGATTCTGGAGACCGACTCCGAGAGAGAGCATGGCGACGAGCGAAGCTACTCCGACGCCGATTCCCAGCGTGGTGAGCGAATTGCGGAGCAGGGCCTCGCGAAGGTTGCGTCCGGCAAGCTCGGCGAGATCGCGAGCTTTCACGGCCGGCCTC
Source organism: Candidatus Acidiferrales bacterium (assembly GCA_035279445.1). Classification (GTDB taxonomy): domain Bacteria; phylum Acidobacteriota; class Terriglobia; order Acidiferrales; family UBA7541; genus Palsa-295. The sequence goes on from DATEHV010000029.1 coordinate 125,680, forward strand.
CATCGCTGACGACTTTGCCGTCACTCATCAAGATCAGGCGATGGGCGAAGCGCTCGGCGCGCGGGCGTTCGTGCGTGACCATGACGATGGTCATGCCGAGCGTCTCGTTGATCTCGCGCAGCAGGAGCATGATCTCGTCGCCGGTGGCGCTGTCGAGGTTGCCGGTCGGCTCGTCCGCGAGAAGAATCGTGGGCCGGTTGACGAGAGCGCGCGCGAGAGCGGCGCGCTGCTGCTCGCCGCCGGAAAGCTGGGTGGGGCGGTGCGCGAGCCGCGCGCCCAGCCGTACGCGCTCGAGGGCTTCACGGACGCGGGCGGTGCGCTCGCCGCGCTCGACCTCGGCAAGGCGCAGGGGAAGCTCGACATTTTCTTCGAGGGTCATTCGCGGTAGGAGATTGAAGGCCTGAAAAACCATGCCGACGGTGTGGCTGCGATGTTGCGCGAGCTCGCCGGAGCTCATCTCCGCGAGATTTCGGTCGTGGGCGAAGATGGCACCGGAAGTGGGGCGGTCGAGCCCGGCCATCAGGTTCAGCAGCGTGGATTTGCCAGAACCGGAGCTGCCGAGCAGGGCGACGAATTCTCCCGCGCGGACGCTGAGCGTCACGTTGTCCGCCGCGCGCACCAGCGTGGCGCCCATTTGATAATGACGCGTGATCTGCTCTGCGCGGATGGCGGGTCTATCCGGCACGGGGGCCCTGGTTGTCATGATGGCGCTCTCAATGTTACTACGCGCGGGGCTGGTTCGATGTTGCTGTGTTCGGAGCGCGCGCTCGTGAACTCTCGCTGCGACGCAGGATTTCGCATTCAGATATAATCGCGGGCCTTGGCGCGGAGCATCCGGCCAAGCGAGCGGACGGGAGACCGATGACGATTCTAGTGACGGGCGGGGCGGGTTACATCGGGAGCGTGACCGTGGAACGCCTGCTGGCCAAGGGCGAGAGCGTGGTTGTGCTGGACGATCTCGCGCGGGGGCACCGCTCCGCGGTGGATCCGGGCGTGCCGTTCTATCAGGGAAGCGCCGGCGACCGGGCGCTCGTCGCGCGCATAGCCTCGGAGCACAAGATCGAAGCGTGCGTTCATTTTGCCGCGCTCGCCTACGTCGGCGAGTCCGTGCTGGAGCCGGCAAAATATTTCGAGAACAACCTCGGGCAAGGAATCGCGCTGATGGGCGAACTGATGCGTGCGGGCGTCCGGCGAGTGGTGTTTTCGTCCACGTGCGCCGTCTATGGCGAACCGAAACAGGTTCCGATACCCGAGTCGTGCCCGCAGTGGCCCGTGAACCCGTACGGATGGTCGAAGCTGCTGATGGAACGACTCCTGGATTCCTATGACCGCGCCTATGGGCTGAAGTTCGCCTCGCTGCGCTACTTCAACGCGGCGGGCGCTTCCGCGCAGAACGGCGAGGACCACGAACCTGAATCGCATCTGGTTCCGAACGTCCTGAAGGCTGCGCTGGGAGAGAAACCGGAAGTTTCGATTTTCGGAAAAAACTATCCAACGCCGGATGGGACTCCCATCCGCGATTATGTCCACGTAACGGACCTCGCTGATGCTCATATTCGCGCTCTCGAATACCTCCGCAAGGGCGGCGGGTCCGATTTCGTCAATCTCGGCACGGGCCACGGCTATTCGGTGCTGGAAGTGATCGAATGCGCCCGCCAGGTAACTGGCAGGCGAATCCCCACGCGAATCGAGGCACCCCGCGCGGGCGATCCTGCGCGATTGGTTGCGGACGCCCGAAAAGCCGAGGCGGTTCTCGGGTGGAAGCCTCTAGCGTCCGACTTGCCCTCAATCCTGAGCTCGCAGTGGAAGTGGCGGCGGGATCACCCGCGCGGCTATGCCGAGTAGAGAAAGCTCCCCTGCGGCGGCCGGTCGAGACTGAAAACCATCCTGGAAATTCGGGAGCGGGTGAACTCGGTTTTGCTAAGGGCTTAGAGTCTCCTTCCGCACGATGTTTGATATCGGAGCGAAAGCACCGACCCCAAAGGCATTTGTAGGAGAGGTTGCCGGGGAACCGGGACGGGAATGGGTTATGCCCGCGATACGGGTGCTCGCGCCGGGCACCTCGACAGATGCGTGTATAATGCGCGGCGACCAAGGCTGGAGCCCATCAGAATAGGCAATGAATCTCATCAAAAATATGGACTACCGCATGGCAAGACCGGCAGTTAGAGTGCTGGGGGAGGCTATCCTACGGCACCCCGGAATGCTGCAAGATCGCTCTCAGCGCAATCTCGTGGGGTCCCAAGAGGGAAGACCAAAGAGTCGAGAAAAACGATGACAAAAGTCGAAGCGGTGATTCAGACATCGAAATTGGATGCGGTTAAGGACGCGCTTCACGAAATCGGCGTCGAGGGTATGACGGTCCTGGAGGCGCGCGGGCACGGCCGCCAGAAGGGCCACACGGAGTTTTACCGCGGCCGCGAATACACGGTCGACCTGATTCCCAAGATTAAAGTCGAGATGGTGCTGGCGGACGAGATGGTCGAGAAAGCGGTCGAGACGATCGTGACGGCTTCGCGCACCGGTAAAATCGGCGACGGCAAAATCTTTCTCTCTCGAGTCGACGACGCCCTGCGAATTCGCAATGGTGAGCGCGGGGACAGCGCCCTCTGACCAACGGGGGGCGAGGATGCGCCACTCGATCACTCCGGCGCCTCACCGGCAGTCCCCATTCCCGGGCAAGCCTCGCGTCACGATAAGAACAACGTTATCTACTCATGTCCACGAACCCCGTATTCGGCAAGGAACTGCGCGACGTTTACGCGGAGGGATTGGCGCGCATCCGGGACAATTTCACAGCGAACGGCGACGGGCGCGGCGCCGTCCAGGGCCGCACGGCACTGGTGGACTCGGTCGCGCAGCGGCTTTGGAAAGAGCTGATCTGGCCGGAGGCCGACGGCCCTCGCAATCTTTCGCTGGTCGCGCTGGGGGGATATGGGCGCCGCTGGCTTTTCCCCTACTCCGATATCGACATTCTGGTTCTCCACGCGGGAGAGGGCACCGAACGCGAGTTCAAAGACCGCCTCCGCAGCTTCACGCAGGAGATGTGGGACCTGCGGCTGAAACTGAGCCCGGCCACAAGAACCCTGGCCGAATGCGAGAAGTTTGATCCCAATAACGTCGAGTTTGCGATTTCATTGCTCGATTGCCGCTATTTAGCAGGCGACAAGCAGCTCTTCAGGCGGCTGCACGACCAGGTGATCCCCAAGCTGGTGTCGCGCGAGTCGCGCGCGATCGTGCAGCGACTTACCGATCTCACGCGCGGCCGCTACAACAAATTCGGAAACACCGTCTTTCACCTTGAGCCCAACGTGAAGGACGGTCCCGGCGGGCTGCGCGACTACAACCTGGCACACTGGCTCGCACTGATCGCGGCGATGGAGGAGCAAGGAGCGTGGCCGGACGAGAAGACGCTGTTGCCGCCGTGGCTCCGCCAGCGATTCGATGCCGCCCTTGATTTTCTGATGTCCGTGCGCTGCTTCCTGCACTTCCGCCACGGGCGCGACGACAACACGCTCGCGTGGATTGCGCAAGACGAAGCGGCGGCGGAGAAAATCGGCGCGGCGGACGCGGAATCGATCACCGCGTCGGAGTGGATGCGAATCTATTTTGGCCAGGCTCGGCTAATCCACCGAGTGGCGGCGCAACTGCTCGAAGAGTTTCCCGCGGCGCGCCCGTCGCTCTACCGCCAGTTTCAGAACCTGCGATCGCGTCTTTCGAACGCGGAGTTCGCCGTGGTGGATGGCCGAATCTTTCTGCAGCGGCAGGAGGCTCTCGACGATCCCGAGCTGCCGCTGCGCATGTTTCGCTTCATGGCGCGACACGGCCTGAGCCTCAGCTCCGCGGCGGAACACCAAATCGAGGAGGTTTTGCCGTCACTCGCCGCCGCGCCGCCCACCGGCGCGGCACTCTGGCACTATCTCCAGGAGATACTGCTGGCCCCGCACGCCGCCGAGGCGTTGCGCACGATGCATTCTCTCCGGCTGCTCACGCCGCTCTTGCCGGAATTTTTTGCGATCGATGCACTCGTGATTCGCGACTATTCGCACCGGTTTACGGTGGACGAGCACACGTTTGTCACCATCGAGAATCTGCATTCCCTGCGGAAGTCCCAGTCGAAGTGGGATCAGGGCTACGCGGAGCTGCTCGACGAACTCGAACAGCCGGACTTGCTCTACCTGGCCCTGCTGCTGCACGACACGGGCAAGGGAATCAAGCCTGACAGTCACGTGGCCGGCAGCCTGGAAATCGCCGAGGCGTGTGTCGCACGGCTGGACCTTGATCCGCCGGACCGCGAAACGGTGCTCTTCCTGATCGCCCGCCATCTCGATATCGGCGCGGCGATACGGCGGGACATCTTCGCTCCGGAAACAATTCGCCAAATCGCGGAAAGGATGGGCACACCCGAGCGGCTGAAGATGCTCTGCCTTTTCACTTACGCCGACATCAAGGCGGTGAATCCGGAGGCGCTCACGCCGTGGAAGGCGGAAAACATCTGGCAACTCTACATCGGGACCGCGAACTTCATGATGCGGAGCGTGGATGAGCGCCTCCACGGAGACGCCGATGACGAGGTGATGACGCACCTCCGCACGCTCACGCCGGCGGCCGGGCAAAAGCTCGAGAGTTTTCTCGAAGGTTTGCCGCGACGCTATCTGCGGACGCAGAGCGCAAGCGATGTGATCCGTCACATGGAGTTGGCGGGACGGCTGAGCGCTGACCCCGTGCAGCTTGAACTGACGCGCGGTCGGCACTGGTACGAACTGACACTCGTGACGCGGGACCGCCCATTCCTGTTCGCCAAAATGGCCGGCGCTCTGGCGGCTTGGGGCATGAACATCGTGAAGGCCGCGGCCTTTTCGAACCAGGCGGGAATCGTGGTGGACAAGTTCTTTTTTACAGACCGGTTTCAGACTCTCGAGCTGAATCTGCCGGAATGGGAGCGTTTTAAGGCGAGCATTCACGATGTCCTGCTCGAGAAGGCTGATCTGGATCGAATGCTTCGAGACCGGCTGCGGTCGGAGAAGAGCGCGGCGCCGAAGTTAAGGGTGGAAACGCGCATCGAAATCGACGATGAGTGTTCCCCTCAGAGCACCCTGATCGAAGTCATCGCGCAGGATCAGCCGGGGCTTCTTTACCGGATCAGTTCGCAGTTCGCGCACGAGAAGTGCAACATCGAAATCGCGCTGATTGAGACGGAGGGGCAGACGGCGATTGACGCTTTCTATCTCACGTCCGGCGGGGCCAAGCTCACGCCGGAGCATCAAAAGCGCCTGCGCGCTGCTCTATTGGCGGAAATGGCCGCCAAGTGAGCCGATACTATCCGTGACCGGCTGGAAAGTTCTCGCATCCAACCTAGTGGCAGGTGCGTAGTATGATTGGAGACGGGGCAGGAGGAATTGGATGCTGATTAAACGGAAGACCGATCTGACCTACGCGGACGTTACGCCAAAGGCGCTCTACATGGGACGGCGCAACTTCCTTCTGGGGCTTCTGGCGACGGGCGCGGCGGTGGAAGCCTGGAAGAGGCTTCCTGGTTTGGTGTCGGCGGGTACAGGTTCCGTTCCGGTGAAGCTCAACGGTCTGACCAAATGGCCCGGCAGCACGACCGAGGCGGAAACACCCATCGAAAAGGTGACCACCTACAATAACTTCTACGAGTTCGGGGTGGATAAGGACGAGCCCTCCAGGAACGCGAGGGATTTTCAGACTTCTCCGTGGAGCGTTTCCGTGGAGGGCGAGGTTGCCAAGCCGCGCAAATTCAGTATGGACGAAATCATGAAGCTGGCGCCGCTCGAGGAGCGGATCTACCGCCACCGCTGCGTAGAAGCCTGGTCCATTGTGGTGCCGTGGATCGGATACTCCTTCAGCACGATCGTGAAGCTCGTGGAGCCTACGGCCAAGGCGAAATACGTCGCCTTCGAAAGTTATTACGACCCGAAGCAGATGCCGCTGGGAGCGGAGGCGGGCATCCAGCTGCCGTATTTAGAGGGACTGCGCCTCGACGAGGCCATGAATCCGCTGACGCTGCTGTGCGTGGGAATGTACGGCGAAACCCTTCCCAATCAGGATGGCGCCCCGGTGCGCATGGTGATTCCCTGGAAATATGGTTTCAAGAGCGCGAAGTCGCTCGTGAAAATTCGATTCGTCAGGAACCAGCCACCGACGACATGGAATCTGTACGACGCCGGGGCGGAATACGGTTTTTATGCCAACGTGAATCCCAACGTTGACCATCCCCGCTGGAGCCAGGCGTCCGAGCGCAGGCTCGGGCCGGGGCTGGGTCTCTTCACGCGCAAGATTCCCACGCTGATGTTCAATGGCTATGGCGACCAGGTGGCGAGTCTCTACGCCGGAATGGATCTGCGCAAGAATTTCTGAGCGGAGCCACTTCTTTGAAGTCAATCCTAACCAGCAAGTGGACTAAAGTTGTGGTGTTTCTTGCTTGCCTTGCGCCCTTCGCGCGACTTTTATGGCGCGGGTTCCACGGCGATCTGACAGCCGATCCCATCGCGTTCGTCACGCACACCACTGGCGACTGGACGCTCCGTTTCGTCATCATCACCCTGGCGATCACTCCGCTTCGCAAGATACTCCATCTGCCGCTGCTAATTCGCTTCCGGCGGATGCTCGGTCTGTTTGCGTTTTTCTACGGCTGCCTGCACTTCAGCACCTGGATCGGACTGGACAAGCAGTTCGCCTGGGCCGAAATGTGGAAGGATGTGCACAAGCGGCGGTTCATCACCGTCGGATTCACCGGATTCGTGCTGATGATCCCGCTGGCTATAACGTCCACGGCGGGCTGGATACGCCGCCTGGGCGGAAGGCGCTGGCAGCGGTTGCACCAGGCGATTTACTTGACTGGGGTTGCCGGCGTAATCCACTATTACTGGCTCGTAAAATCCGACGTTCGCAAGCCGGTGTTCTATGGGTTCCTCGTGGCGCTTTTGCTGGCGTGGAGGTTCGGCGTATGGCTGGTTGGCCGGCGCCGGAAATCCACCGGCGGCCCCACGCGGCGCGAGGAGCCGGTGACTGCAGAGACGATTTAACGCGGCCTTTGCGCCCGCAGAATCCGGGTCTTGGTTCGGTCTGCGCTAACCGCGCATGTCCCCTGGAGAAACTGGGCGGCTATAACTGTCCTCTAACTGGACCTGGGTACAGGTGAGTTCTTGACCCGCGCCGCTTAGAATTGGGAATTCGAATGGCTTGCGCCACCGGGCGGATGGCCACACTGCAGACGGGACTCTTGCCGCGAAAGTAGCTGAAGCACCGGGTTGATTTCACACGAGAATGCGGAGGGACCGTACGTGGAACGGAATTCAGGACTCCTTGTTTGCGCGCTGATCCTGCTGGTCGGCCTCGGAGGCTGTTTCGCGGGGAACGTACAATCGGGTAACCCCGGCGGAGCCGTGATCCCGACACTGACGGCGCAACCATCCAGCACTACGGTCACCGTAGGCCAGTCCGCCACGTTCAGCGTAGCCGCAACAGGCACCGCGCCCATTACCTACCAATGGCAGAACGCAGCTACCAGGGCGAACATCGCCGGCGCCACTTCCTCCAGCTATACGATCTCTCAGGTATCGATGGCCGATAACGGCCTGAGCTTTCAGGTCGTGGTTACCGACCCAGCGGGCAGCGTGACCAGCAATCCTGCAACGCTGACCGTGAATGCGGCGCCGGTGGCGCCCACGATCACGGTGCAGCCAGCGAGCGTGACCGTGACCGCTCCGGCGACGGCGACGTTCAGCGTGACGGCGACGGGTACGGCTCCGCTGAGCTACCAGTGGCAGAAGAACAACTCGCCGATATCGGGAGCGCCGAATTCGGCGAGTTACACGACGCCGCCGACGGCGGTGGGTGACAGCGGGTCGACATTCCGGGTGGTGGTGAGCAATGGCAT
>DATEHV010000030.1:0-125789 GCA_035279445.1 Candidatus Acidiferrales bacterium
AAAGCGGTACGTGAGCTGGGTTCAGAACGTCGCGAGACAGTTCGGTCCCTATCTGGTGTGGGCGCAGGAAACTTGAGAGGAGCTGTCCCTAGTACGAGAGGACCGGGATGGACGGACCTCTTGTGATCGAGTTGTCACGCCCGTGGCATAGCTCGGTAGCGAAGTCCGGAAGAGATAATCGCTGAATGCATCTAAGCGAGAAGCTCGCCTCGAGATAAGGTTTCCCAAGGGGGCTGCGGTCCCCTAAGAAGGCCAGTCGTAGACTACGACTTTGATAGGCGGGAGGTGGAAGCGCAGTAATGCGTGCAGCTTACCCGTACTAATCGGCCGTTCGGCTTGACCATAAAACTTTCCCAACACGTTACTCGCGTTGCGAAGCTTTCGGTTACCCAACTTCCTTCAGTTGCTCATCGAAACTCTTTTTGAGTTTCGATCTCCAGTTTCCTGGTGGTCTTACCGCGAGGGTCACACCCGTTCCCATCCCGAACACGGAAGTTAAGCCTCGCAGGGCCGATGATACTGCGCTGGAAACGACGCGGGAACGTAGGTCACCGCCAGGATTAATTCTCAAAGGCCGGTCCGATCCGTCGGACCGGCCTTTTTTGTAATTAGCCGCCCCAGGGACAACCGCATGGCCTCAAGATCGAAGCGCTTTCTCGCCACCATCTACAGGATCTGGACGATGCGGCACGTGGATGTGCCGGATGAGATTGCGCACGCCCTGGCGAAGGAGATGCGAGGCAGCGGCAGCCTCGCCAGAGGACGCAAGCGAACTGGACCCAGCAAGGGGCCGCAAAAGACCAACCCCAAGTACATTCCCGTGGTGGCCATCGTGAACGGCAAGACCTCGCGGATAACGCTGGTCCCTGCGGGCGGCGGGCGCTTCCGCATGCAGATCAATACGGCGCTGCGGAAGGCGGCGCAAGCCGACGTGGGCGATGTCGTGAGCGTCGAACTTCGGATTGACCGGTCGTCGCGAGAGCTTCCCGTCCCTGCCGATCTGCGTGCAGGATTGAAGCGTCATCCAAGAGCGTGGAAAGCCTTCCAGGCGCTCACGACGGGGCATCGCCGGCATGTTATCGAATGGTTCGATTCGGCGAAATCTCCTTTGGCGCGCCGGCGCCGCCTCGACCGGGCAATCGATTTTATGCTCGAACGCGCGCTGCTGCGCGGCTCCCGATAACTCGCAGCCTTGACTTCCGCATCGCCTCCCGTAGAAAATCCGCCCACTCCCGGTCGGAGGCGTCACATGCGAACGAGTCTGGGCTGCGCCGTCCTTTCCGTGGCGATCGCGCTCTATGCGCCGTTACTCCCAGCCAATCGCCAGAGCGATGCACCCGAAGCTGGTGTCATAATCTGCCGAGTACTGGAGTTGCATCGGAGCGCGCACCCGGCGGTGGTGGCCGTCGTGTTTCATCAGCAAAACCGAGCCGATCAGGCGCGGCTCGCGGCGATGCTGAAGCAGCATTCGGGAGCCAGCGCCGAAATCCAAGCGGGCGACGGGGCGTGGACGCAAGCGACCGTCGTGCGCCTCAAGAGCTGCTTTGGACGCGGCCTGCTTCTGTTGCCCGCAGAAGCGCCGTCCTTGAAAGATGGCGGGGCCTTTCGTCTTAAGTTTCCGCCGAGCGGCGCCGCCGACTAAGGCCGTTTTTCATCGCGGAGGTTCGATATGAGAATGAAGCATCTGCTTTTCGTTTTGCCGCTTCTGGTTCTCCCTTCGATGACGCAGGCGCAAAGCGGCAGCGCGTCCGACCAAAAAGCAATCCGCGAGGTGGAAAGTCGCTGGGAAAAAGCCTGGAATGAGGGCGACGTCGCGGCGATGACCCGGGACTTCGCGACCGATGCGGATGCCGTGAACCTCGCCGGCGAATGGTTCAAGGGACGCGCGCCCTTCGCACAGAGCATCGAAGAATTGCACGCGGACAAGGCCAAGGGCAGCGTGTGGCAGACCGAGCAAACCAGCGTCAAGTTTCTGACACCGGAAATCGCGATTGTGCACGTTCTCACGAACTCGCACGGCGAACACAATCCCGACGGTTCGCTCCGGCCGCCGCGCCGCGCGATTCTCACGCGCGTCGAGGTGAAGCGCGACGGCAAGTGGTTGATCGTTGCGTCGCAGGCTACCTCCATCGTTCCGCGGGCATCCGCCGCCTTGACGGATGCCGCGCGCCAAAATGCCGGCCAGTAGGCCCGCCTAGGGCCGACATCACCTAAGTACAGGCCGCTTGGCGATTGGGCTTCGCAAGTTGCGGCCCATCGGCGAGCTCAAGTAGGATTTCTCCGATGCGTTTCGTCGCTGCACTTGTTCTGACCGCAACGGTTCCCGGAATCGTCGCGGCTCATTCGCAGTCGCAGCCCCGGCCGTCGCGCCAGCCCGCCGCGGACCGCCTCGGCATGACTTGCGCGCAAGTCCTGCAGATGACGTCGTCGGACTGGATCGCGAAATTCACGGCCGATTCGCCGGGGGCCGATGCAAAGCTCCGCAGCATTCGTGCCTACGGCCGCTGCTACGATGAGCGCACGGACCGGCTCGCCGCGTCGCTCTCGAGGGGAGGTAGGGGTCCCGCGAGAGCCGTGCGCGCCGATTTCACGAAACTTGACTCGGCGCTTAAGGATTTCACGACGAAGGCGCTCGCAGACACGGCGCCTGCCGATTCTGCGAAATCAGTTTACGCCGCGCTCTACGAAAAGCAGTTTCGCTACGCGTTTTATCAGGAGTACGAAGCGAGAACCGCGAAGCCGGCAAACAGACTTTCCCCTGCGAAGAAGCCCCCGGCGCCGGCAACTCCCTCCCCGAAACCAGATCTGACCCCGGCGCCGCCTCCGCCGGCTGCTTCCAGTTCCGCCGCGGCTGCGCGCAGCGATGCCGATCCGATGACGGCGGCGAAGAATCGTTTCGGCAGACTCCTGGACGCGCTCCCGGAGGACAAAATGCGGGAGCTCCACCGGTCATTTGGAGAAGTTATTGGGACGCACACCATCAACGAAGGGACCCGGCTCGCGGTTTATCGCTACGTAATCTTCGTGCTCGAACCCTCGACGGAGAAGCCCTTTTCCGAGCCGCCGTTTTGACCCAAGGGGCGGAACCGGCGCCAGTCAGTCCGTGCGCCACAAGAGGATCACCGGCACGCGCACGCAGATTTGGCCGTACTGCGGACGACCATACTGATCGAATTATTTCTGGGTAGCGGTGGAATCCGCAGGCAGCAGCCGGGTGATGAGCCGCTCGAGGCGTTCCAAGTCTTGCTGAGCCATATCGGTGAACTCGACGCCGACTCCCTCGCCAGAAACCATATTCCGAACCACTGCGTTGCTCCTTATTTCGCCTTCGGGAACGGAGAGCAGCAGAGTGACAGCGCTGCCCAGAGCCAGGAGTTCCGGAGTGTTGATGAACAGACCCCCATTGTTCAGGTCGCGAACGCGCGAGACGTTCTGCCGGGCGTCGTGTTGCCAGGCGACCCAGACACCCTGAGGCGTGGGAATTCGCTGAAATCTACGGTTGACGTTTGACATCTTTCCGAGACCTGGAGCCTATAGCGAGCACAGTGCTGTAATGTCGCTGATCAGCCGATTCATCCATCCTTCGTTGCTTCTTTATTCGATGCGGCGATTCTTGACATCCTACCACGGAGATCACCAACGAGCGGGTTACCCAAGGCGTCTGCGTCGGGTGCCGCGGACGCCCACCGCGGCGCGACCTTGCGGAGAATTCGCGCGTACAGTAGAGTTTTCGTCCGGCTGGAATGCCGCCGCAAGATGAAAGTTCCGGTTCTTGATCTGAAGGGGGAGTACGGGGAGCTGCGGGACGAGATCCTTCCCGCGCTCGAACGCGTTTGCCAGAGTTCCGCTTTCGTCCTCGGAGAAGAGGTCGAGGCATTCGAGCGGGAATTCGCCGACTTCTGTGGTACGAAGCATTGCGTGGCCCTCTCTACGGGAACGGCAGCGCTCCACCTTGGCCTGCTCGCGCTCGGGGTCCAGGCGGACGACGAAGTCATCACCAGCCCGAATACGTTCCTCGCTACCGCCGAGGCGATCACCTACTGCGGCGCGATTCCCGTCTTTGTCGATATCGACCCTGCGACCGCGAACCTTGACCCCAAACTCATCGAGCGAGCGATTACACCCAGAACCCGGGCTATTTTGCCGATTCATCTCTATGGCCGCCCGGCCGATATGGACGCGATCCGCGAAATCGCCGCGCGCCGCAATCTCCGTGTTCTCGAAGACGCGGCCCAGGCCCACGGCGCCCGCTATCACGGCCGACGCGCCGGCGGACTCGCCCATGCGGCGGCGTTCAGTTTCTACCCCACGAAAAACCTCAGCGCCTACGGCGAGGGCGGCGCGCTCACGACGGACGACGACCAGATTGCGAAATTCGCTCGCGCGGCTCGCTCCCACGGGCAGACGGCGCGCTACGAGCATGAGTTCGTGGGCTACAACTACCGGATGCACGGGTTTCAGGGCGCGGTGCTTCGAGTCAAGTTGCGCCACTTGTATCAATCAACCGCCCGCCGGCAGGAAATCGCGCGGGAGTACCGGCGCCTGCTCGTCGGCGCGCGGCTGGAAATGCCGGCGGATGATCCGCGGGACGAATGTGTGTACCACCAGTTCGTGATCTACGCGAGCAATCGCAACGCGCTTGTCGCTCAGCTCGCGGCGCGCGAGATCGAGACAGTGGTGCACTATCCGAGGCCCGTCCACTTGCAGCCGGCGTACTCATCTCTGGGGTACCCGCCTGGAACGTTTCCACTCGCAGAGCGCGCCTGCGAGCGCGTGCTGAGCCTGCCCGCGCACCCGCGCTTGACGGCTGAGCAAATCGCTTACGTGGCGAGTTCCGTGAAGCAAGCGGTGGGAGAAAAATAGGCTCCGGACAGTCGGTCCAGCAGACGGGTTTGGGTGAAGTTACGCGGTCGCGCCGCTCGCATTGGATTGATTGTGAGGCGCGGGCGTTTCCGCCACCTCCCGGCCGGGCGCAGACGTGAAACCGACGGGCCCCGTTGTATTCGCCGGGCGGTCTCGCAGCATTTCCGAAAGCCCCTCGAATACCTTCGAACAAGAATCGCGCAGGGCCTGATTCGCGGAAAGCATCAGGGATTCAATGACGTTTTGCCCGTGCTCGTTCAGGCGGCGCACGGAGGAAACCATCCAGCTATCGCCAGCGGTTTGCAGGCGATCCTGATGGCGCGCCGCGGCCTCTTCGCCGGCCCGATCGAGGCTCTCAACCCATTCCGTGTGATGCGCGTCGCGCTCGGCGCGGTACCCGTCGAGTGCGGAAGCAAATTCGGCGGCAAGTGCGCCCCTGCCTTCCGTAACACTGGCTTGAAGCTCCGAACCCATCTGCGCCTGAAAACGCTCGATCGACGCTCCGGCATTTGCGTCCAGGTTGCGGACAAGCTGCTCGGTAAAGCGCTGGAGTTCCTGTTCGCGTTCTTCCCGTGCGGCGCGGCTCTGGCTGCTGAATTGACCGGTTTCCTGCTCGGAGATGGTTCGAAGCACCTGTCCAAACGAGGCTGCGGCGGCTTCCGCTGCGACATCCAGTTGAGTCCGAGTTCGGCCCAAAACCTCGCCTGCAACGCCATCAAGCTGCTGATGAATCTGAGCGAGCCGGCCGGTTGCCTGCTCCTCGAGCCGGGCCTCAAATTTGCCGGTCGAAAGGGCGGCCTTTTCGTCGAATGTGTTGCCCGCAGTCGCGAGCGTTTGTTCGACCAGGACTTGCAGGCGCGCGCGAGCCTCTTGCTGGAACCATTCGGAGGAACGCCCGATGGATTCGGCGGCCGCGTGAGCCGCGCGGACGCCGCTCGCGTCCAGCTCTTCATTCCATTTCGTGAGCGCTTCCTTCCGCGCGGCTTCAAAATCACCGCGGAGGTTCGCGAGCGTCGCGGCCATCTGCGCGGTCCCTTCGCGCTGATTATTCTCCGAAACCTGACGAAGGCGCTCGCGGTGCAATCGGAGGCTTTCTTCGGCCTCGACCTCGCGTGCAGCCAGTTCGCGAACGAGCTCGGGTACGCGCTCCACTTGCGGCGCCAGCTTCGATTCGACCTCCGCCATGGTGCGCTCGACGAACTTGTTTCCGAGCGAATCCAGTGTGGGCGCCAGGCGCTGGGGCACGCCGGCCGCAATGATTTCGACGCGCCGGTTCATTTCCTCGGTCTGCGCTTCCAGGATGTTTTCCAGGCGCCGATGCAGCTCGTTGAGCGTGTCGTGGCTCGCGGCCTCGAGCTGCGCCGAGTATTCCTTCATCCGGCTTGCCGCGTGTTCGATCTCGGCCAGCGAAGACCTGGCGCGACTCACTTCCTGCTCGAGGGCAGACTTGACACCGGAGAGCGCCTCGCGCGCGTCGGTGTGCAATTGCGCCAAGGGCTGCCGAAGTTCCGCGAATCGCTCGGACATCTTCTGTTCCGCGCCTCGCAGGACGTCTTGCGACCGCCCCGACAATTGCTCAACGAGCCGCTCGATGCTGCTGTCGAGCGACGACTGAAGAAGCTCATACCACTGCGCCTGCGCAAGAGCCATCTCCGCTTCAACCCGCTGCCGCCAATCCGCAGCGACGTCCTCGGCCGAGGCCGCAATGGCGGAAGACTCAAGTTTTTGTTGCTGGGTATGCGCCGCAGCCGCGGCTTCCGCCTGAAGCCGCGCTTGCGCCATCCGGTTCACGGATTCGAGCGCGGCGTCGTTCTCCGCCCGAAGAGACTGCGTACTCCGCTCCAGTTCGCGCAAGAGCTCATTCGCCTGCTGCAAGCTGCGCTCGAATTCAAGTTTCCACGCGGCGGTGAATTCTTCCCGCCGGGCGGTCTCTGACTCGGCAGCGCGGATTGCCTGTCGGTCACGCTCGGCATTCCACTCGCGCAGAATCGGGCTATCGATGGCAGGCTCGGATTCACGCGCCGGAGGCGCAATCGGGACGGAAGCTGGGGGCAACTCGGTCATTTCGGCAGCTCGCTCCTCCGAACTGAAGTTCGTTTCTGAAAACCCGCCGGCCTCGGATTCATCGGGGATTCGCGAGTCTTGCTGTGGAGCGAGCGCCGCGCGCGGGGGCGCCGCAGCCTCACCCATCCCCCAATCCGGCGGCGGGGAATCAAGGCTCCAAATATTCGCCGGGCTCTCGAGCTCCACCGCGATCTGGAAAAACTCACGGACCGAGTGCGGCCGCTGAATCCAAGCCACCCGCGCGCGCAGATTGCGGCGCGAGGCGCCCTGGGGCAGCTCGAGAGTCACCCACGTGTTCTTGGGCAAATGATGCCTGGACGAGTAGCGGCATCCGTGAAGATTCAGAGCGAGGGTAGAGGTGCGCTCCTCGAACGGCTGGCCGAGGAGATCGATTCCGCGAACGATCACTGGCACAGATTTGGAGACTCGTTCGCTGCGACGGCGCTGGGTGCTGAGCTGCTTAGAGTCCACTTCTGGCACCGAGTTCCCCGAATTCACCTGCGAGAGGATAGCACTCTCGCACGCGCTGGTCGAGGGGGGAGACGGCTTCACCAGAAATCGGGATCGTCTAACGAATCCGAATCGCCGACCCCAGTTCAGGCACGGGGGCGTCGAAGCCTGCGCGTCAAGCCGGCGCCCCTATTTCTTCTTTCTCCTCGCGCCCACGGTGGTAGATACGCCACCGGCCATGGTGGCCAGCGTATCGATCATGGACTTGCATTGGGCGGCGTACGGTCCGGTCGGGTCGGCGTCGACGCATTTCTGGTAGGCATCGCCTGTACCCGGAGGGATGATGTAAGTCATCTTATCGCCCTCTTGCTTCGAATCGATCGTGCCGGTGTACGCACTTCCGAGCAGGAACCACGACTGGGCGTCCTTCGGGTCCGCTTGCGTCGCTTTCTCAAGCGGTGGAATGGCGTCCTTTAAATCTCCCTTGTTGCTGAGAACGATGCCGATGTTTTTCCAACACACCTTGGCTCCGCCGGGAGTCGGATCGAGCACCGCAGCCTTTTCGCAATCAGCACTGGCATCCGCGAGCTTCTGTTGCATCACTTTCGGATCCGTCTGCGCCACGGCGATACTCGCCAGGACCGTACTCTGGTTCATGTAGTAGCCGACGCTCGGCTGCAGGTCGATGGCCTTTTGATACGCGTTGGCCGAATCGTCGAAACGGTTCGCGTGGTCGTAAGCCTGCGCCAGGCTCGCCCACACGACCGCGTGGTTCTTCACATCCTTCGCCTGGACCCCCTGCTCGGCCTGCTCCAATTCGGTGACGGCGGTCTGGGCGTCGGTCTTCATCTTGTCCTGGAGCGGCCCTTTTTGATCCGCCGGCGCTGCGCTCAATTGTTTGCGGCTTGCGTCATAGTCATCCAGGGCGGCCCGTCCGGCGGTGAAGTGGGCCTGCATCTCTTTAAACTTGGTCGTCGCCTCTTGCTGCTGCTTTTGCTGCTCGGGATTCGCAGCTGCTTGCTCCGCCATGATCGTCTTGAAATTTATGACGACGTTGTTCTCTTCATCGTTGGTAAGCTGACGCTTCTCGGAATAGTTCAGGCCGGTCGCCGCATTCGTAAGGATAAAGGTGTAGATGCCGCCGGCTGGGAGGATCTGGCCGAATTTCCCGTCTTTGTCGGTTTTCAGCGTAAAGCTCCGTCCGTCTTCGCTTTTGAGCACCACGGTAATGCCCACCCATGGCTTTCCATCGCGATCGAGCACTTGGCCAGTGACGCGCGCGTTCTGGGCCATGGCGATCGTGGCGAGCGTGAGACCGGCGGCGAGAGCCGCGCAGGCACGAATCATTCGTTTCATCCGGTTACCTCCCCCAGAGGTGAAATGCCGCTACCTCTCCAACCACAAACACTATTATTGCTCAACTCGAGTCCGATACGCGATAGAGTCGCTCAGCCCGGCCTCGGCAAAAGCCCGAAGGCGCAGCCGGCAACTATCGCACGTTCCGCACGCCTCGTCATCAAATCGGTAGCACGACCACGTGCGCTCGAGCGGCGCGCCGAGGTCGGCGCCGCGCCTGATGATCTCGCTCTTCCGCAGCGCAATCACCGGCGTCACGATCCTCAATTGAGTTTCGGGACGGGTTCCCTCGCGGATCACCACCTCGAACGCCCGATAATACTCCGGCCGGCAGTCGGGATAGCCCGAACTGTCCTCCGCCACGGCTCCGATGAAGATCGCCGTGGCGCCGATCACCTCCGCCCAGCTCACCGCAGCCGAGAGAAAATGAGCGTTTCGGAAGGGCACGTAGGTCACGGGAATTTCGGCGTTGGGCTTAAGCGCTTCGCCGGATTCAGGCACGGCGATGCGTTGGTCGGTGAGCGCCGAGCCGCCGATTTGCTTGAAGGCGTCGAACCGCACGACGAGCCGCTCGCGAACCCCGTAGAAATCCGCGATCGCATCGAAGGAACGCCGCTCGCGCCGCTCTGTGCGCTGGCCGTAGCTTGCGTGAAGCAGCGCAAGGCGGTGCGTCTGACCGGCGATCGCCGCCGTCACGCAGGAGTCCATGCCTCCACTCAAAAGCACAACGGCCTTGGGCTTTTCCGCCATCGCCAGCCCTCAAACCCCTTTCGCCGCCGGATCCCAGATGAACTTATGCAGCTGTAACCCCAAGCGCACGGGGAGCCGGTCGGCGAGAATCCATTCCGCGAGTTGCTTCGCTTCCAATCCGTCCCAGCGGCCCGCCGGATCGGCGAACGCCGGAGAAAAGAGGACCTGACGAACGCGCCCGGCGAGGCCGTGGCGAGCCGTAAAATCGCGCGCGAAATCGTAATCCCTGCGGCTCGCGATCACAAACTTGATTTCGTCTTCCCGGCTCACCGCGTCGAGATTGGCCGCCTTGAACGTGTCGGGCTCGCCTGAATCGGGACACTTCACGTCCATGATCTTGATCACGCCGCGCGGCAGGATGCCTACGGAGCGCTCGCCGCTCGTCTCGATCATTACCGTGTATCCGGCTGCGATCAGTTTCTCGGCAAGTGCAGGCGTTTCCGGCTGCA
This sequence comes from Candidatus Acidiferrales bacterium, assembly GCA_035279445.1. Lineage (GTDB taxonomy): Bacteria > Acidobacteriota > Terriglobia > Acidiferrales > UBA7541 > Palsa-295. The sequence goes on from DATEHV010000030.1 coordinate 9,933, forward strand.
GCAATGGCTCCCCTCCGGTAATTTCGACGAGCGAAATGCGGTCGGCGGCGTCGCCGGCGAGCAGGCGCACCTGCTCCATCACTTCGTCCAGGCCGTATTTCGTGCCTCCATAGAATGCGTAGGCGGTATCGCACCATATACAGCGAAGATTGCAGCCCGTGAGACGCACGAACACACAGGGCAATCCGGCGCGAGTGCCCTCCCCCTGAATGGATTTGAATATTTCCGTGATGACCATGGAGGGATGCCTCTTGATGCGCCGCCGGCATAGCCGGCAGCGCCCCGCCGCCGCGCCTATGGCCTATACGTCGCCGCGGTCGTCTCGGTTTCCCACACTGTAATGCTCGCAATTCCCGCGCCGTTCGGCGCTCGGTGAAGCTGCTTGGACGTCTGATCGTAAATGTGGCGCGCGATATTCTCCGCCGACGGGTTCAGTTTGTCGAAGGGCGCCATCTCGTTGAGATATTTGTGATCGAGCGACCGAATCACCGTTTGAATCACTTGCTTGAGGTGAACAAAATCGTAGAGCAGACCGGTGGAATCGAGTTCCTTGCCCGCGAGAATCACGCGCACCTTGTAGTTATGTCCGTGCAGGTCTTCGCATTTCCCTTTGTATTCACGCAGGTTGTGTGCGGCGGCGAACGTTTCGTCAACGCTTACTTCGTACATGGGCAGTCCTTTGAACCGGAAGGGACGCTACTCCGGATGGTTTTCCATGAAGCGCGCGACTTCCGCGAGATCCTGCGTGGTTGTGTATTCGGGCAGGGACTCAAGGAAAATCTTACCATACTGCATGCGCTGGATTCGGCTATCGAGGATCGCCAAGATGCCGCGATCCGACTTCGACCGGATCAGCCGGCCGAAGCCCTGTTTCAGCGCCAGCACCGCTTCGGGAATCTGATATTCCGCGAATGCGTTACGGCCGTCTTCCTCGAGCGCACGCACGCGAGCGGCAACGACCGGGTCGCTCGGTACCGCGAAGGGCAGCTTGTCGATGATGACGCAGGATAGCTGGGCGCCCGGCACGTCCACCCCCTGCCAGAAGCTCGCCGTGGCGAAGAGCACAGCGTTCGGCGTCGTGCGAAAGCGGTCGAGCAGGATCGAACGCGGCGCAGTTCCCTGCAGGAATAGGGGAAAACTCACTCGCCCTGAAACGCGCTCGTGGATGTCTTTCATCTGCGCGTAGCTGGTGAAAAGGCAGAACGCTCGTCCATGCGAGATTTCCAGCAGGCGCCTGATTTCCTCGGCGGCGCTCGTCGCGAAAGCCGGCTGACGCACGTCCGGCAGCGTCTGCGGAATGTAGAAAAGCGCCTGGGTGGGGTAGTCGAACTCCTGCGGCAGTACACTCTCCTTTGCGGGCTGGACGCCAAGCCGCTGCTTTAAATAGTCGATTCTCCCTCCGACGGCGAGCGTCGCCGAAGTGAGGATGACCGTGTCGAACCGGTCGAAAAGCCTTTCGCGGAGGATCGCGCTTACGTCGATCGGCGTCGCCGCGAGAAAGACGCCTCGGCCCCGCCGCTCATACCAGTAGACATAGCCCTTCTCCTCGCTTTCGAGTAGGAAGGCCAGCTCGCGGCGCATTTCTGCGGCGCGGCGCGCCAGGGCGACTACTTCCTCCGGCTTGGGCGTCAACGCCGAAAGCTCGGCCTCGACGCGCTTCAGGGCCGATGCCAGGTCATCGTATTCCTCGCGATTCTGTTCGAGAAACGCGCGCCTTTCGGCGGGTCCAAACGGATAGCGCCCTTCGCGCTCGGGAAACCGCTCGAAAAAGCTGCGGCCGCGCTCGCGCAAGCGAGCCACTTGCCGCCGGACCGGCGCTGCCTCGATTTGCAGCGCGCGGAGCACGTTTTCCGCGTCGCGCCCCAGCTCCTCGAAGCGGTAACTCGAAAGCTGGCGGCCGAAATAGTCGCTCGCCACGTCCCCGATTTCGTGGGCCTCATCGAATACCACCGCTGAATACTCGGGCAGGATTGAGCCGAAATCGTCCTGTCGGATGGCGAGGTCCGCGAAGAAGAGATGGTGGTTGACGATGATCAGGTCGGCTTCCTGCGCGCGCTGGTGCATCGCGGTGACGAAGCAGCGCTGGAATTCCGCGCACTTCTTCCCGGTGCAAAGGTCGCTGCGCGCGTCCATGCGATTCCAAAGCTCCGCATCGTCGGGAAGGAACGTCAGCTCGCTCCGGTCGCCGGTTTCAGTTAGCTTCTCCCAGTCGCGAATCTGCGAAAACCAGTCAATCTCGTCGATTCCTTTCAGAACCGGCTGGCCTTCCATCTGGTGCACCTTTTGGCGGCAGAGGAAATTCGCGCGGCCCTTCATCAAAGCGGCTTTGAGGTTTGGCGCGAAGTGCTTTTGAAGAAATGGCACGTCGTTCTGAAAGAGCTGCTCCTGCAGCGATTTGGTTGCGGTCGAAATGACTACGCGTCGCCCGCTGCGAATCGCGGGGATCAGGTAGGCCAGCGTCTTGCCCGTGCCTGTGCCGGCCTCGATTAAGACATGTTGATGTTTCGTGAACGCCTCGTCGACGATTTTCGCCATCGCAAGCTGCGACGGCCGGAACTCGTATCCCGGATGGCGCTTTTCCAGGAGCCCGCCGGGGCCGAAGATCCCTTCGACCGTGATTTCTTCGGCCTTCGTCGCGGCGGCTTTTCTTGACATGGGTTTTCCCTGTGTTCGCAAACCAAAAGCAACGGAAGGCTAAAATAGCATACCGTTCAGCAGAATGATCGCCCTTCAGCCGTTTCGGTCATTCTGAGCGGAGCGCCCCGACGCAGTTTCTTCCCGGAGATTGGCATTATCGATCTCCGGGCCGGGACGCGCAGTCGAAGAATCTCTCTTCGGCGTTGACAAATGAGGGATGTGAATAGCGCCAGAAACCCTCTAGGTCGGAAGAAAACGCTTCGGTTCTCGCGCACTACCCTTCAGCGGCGGGAGGATTCTTCGAGGCTTTTCGTCCAGTGCGATAGCCGCTCGAGCGACGGCGAGTGGGTGTGATCGACTTCGAGCGGCGTGATGGAAATTGCACCGTCCCGAATCGCAGCGTGGTCGGTGTCCGGCTCGATCCCTTGGATGAACTGCTGCTCGCTCAGCCAGAAGTAGTGCCGCCCGCGCGGATCTGTGCCCGGTTGCAGTAAATTACGCGTGATCTTCGAAGACTGGCGGGTCAACCGCACCTCGCCGCTCCAGTCCTGGGGCACGTTTACGTTGAGCATCACGCCGCTCGGAAGTCCTTCGCGAAGCACGAGCGGCACCAGGCTGCGCGTGAAATGCGCCGCCGGTGCAAAATCGAATTGCCTTCCCCGATACGCCACCGAAACCGCGACCGCCGGTACGCGATTGATTGTGGCCTCCATCGCCGCCCCTACGGTCCCGGAGTAGTAGATGTTTTCGCCGAGATTGCCGCCGCGATTGATTCCGGAGACGACCAGGTCGGGCGTTTCCTCCAGCAGTGTGTGAAACGCCAGAATCATCGCGTCGGCGGGCGTGCCTTCCACCGAGAATTCACGATCTGCGATCTGATCCCAGTAAACCGGCTGCCGAAGCGTGAGCGACTGCGCCGCCGCGCTGCGTTCGCCCGAAGGGGCGACGATTGTGATCGTGGCCAAATCCTTCAGCGACTCCGCCAGCGCGCGCAGTCCCGGGGCGTGAATTCCGTCATCGTTCGTAATCAGAATATTCGGCATGGAGATTCCGCTGCGGGCGAAGCGCCGTCCAGAATTTACGCTCGAGTCACGCGGGAGAGATGGTCGGGACGACTGGATTTGAACCAGCGACCTCACGCACCCCAAGCGTGCGCGCTACCAGGCTGCGCCACGTCCCGACCGCATTGGCGCCACGTCGCAATCGAGTGGGCCGCTAACGAGCGTATCACTCGCGTTCAAGGAGGGTCAAGACGGCCAGAAGCTCTTCATGCAGATCAAGCAGGAATTTCCGGTGCGCGCGCGACCCCGGCCCGTGTTTCGCAGGCGCCTCTGTTGGGCGAGCGGCCTCGCGAGGGGCTTCGCCGCGTGCGCCGCTCCCGTTGCTGCCCGTCTGATCCGCAAGGTGCTTTCGCGCTCCGGCGATCGTAAAACCCTCTTCGTAAAGCAGTCGCTTGATCTCGAATACGGTTTCGATGTCTTCGCGCCGGTACAGACGGTGCCCGCTGGGGCTTTTCACGGGCTGAAGGGTGGGAAACTCGGACTCCCAGTAGCGCAGCACGAACGCCTTCGTCGCCGTCAGCCGGCTCACTTCCCCGATGCGGAAAAGGCTCTTTTCCGGGAGTTCCCGCGCGGCTTGGGCCACACTCGCCATGGCTTTTCTGTATCCTAGGCCGATTTCCCGCCCTGTCAACCACCCGTTGTGCAAAACGGGCGTTCGCTACCGGCGTGAGCCGCGCTTCTCTCCGTGCCACTTCCGTTTGTCGCTGTGGCGCGGTTTGCGCCGCTCGTCGGGCCGCTCCCGCGGCTCTTCGCGCTGCGCCTCGCGCTTTTTCAACCGTTGATTGAAGCGGATCGGCGTGCCGGTGAAGTCGAAGGCGGCGCGTAAACGATTCTCAAGGAATCGCTGGTAGCTGAAGTGGAGCGGCTTGGTCTGGTTCGTGAACAGCACAAACGTGGGCGGCCCGGTGGTGGCCTGCGTGACGTAATAGATTTTGACCTTGCGGCTCGCCGGAGACGTACCGCGATCGAGGTCCACGTTTGCAAGCCAGCGGTTCAGTTCGCCCGTAGAAATCCTCCGCCAGCGCGCCGCCGCCACTTGATCGATCACCGTGTAGAGCTTCTCGACTCGCTCGCCCGTAAGCGCGGAAAGGAACACGATCGGGGCGTAGGCTAGGAATTTGAACTTGTTGCGGACGATTGGTTCGTAGTCCGCGAGCAGTTTGCTCGGATTCGCGCCGGAGCCTTTTCCGCCGTGCGCTTTTTCCCGCTCCGCCTTTTTCCGTGCCGCTGCGAGCGCCAGGTCCCACTTGTTCATGGCGATCACCACCGACCGCCCCGACTGTTCCGCGTAACTCGCGATCGTGGCGTCGTGCGAAGTGACGCCCATCGACGCGTCCACCACGATCACGGCGATGTCCGCGCGCTCCAAGTGCTGCCTCGCCATGATCACGCTCAGCTTTTCGGCGATGAGTTTCGTCTTACCCTGCCGGCGGATTCCCGCGGTGTCGAGAAAGCGGTATGACTTGCCGTGGCGCTCGATCAGCGTATCGACGGCGTCGCGCGTGGTGCCCGGCTCGGGCGAGACAATCGCCCGTTCCGCCCCGACGAGCCGATTCAACAGCGTTGATTTCCCCACATTCGGCCGGCCGATGATGGCGATGTTGACGTCCGGCCTGGTCTCGGCCGGTTCGCCTCGCGGAACATCTTGCGTCACCGCGTCGAGCAGCGTGTCGATACCGAAGCCGTGCTCCGCTGAAATCGGGAAAACTTTGTCGCCCAGCTCGTAAAACTGCGCCGCGAGTTCCGCCTGCTTCGGTGAATCCACTTTGTTCACCGCGAGTATGGGCGGCTTGCCGGCGCGTCGCAGCAATTGCGCCAGCTCCTGATCGAGCGGCATCGGCCCTGCGCGGCCGTCCACGACTTGCACGACGCGCGCCGCATTTTCAATCGCCACGTGCGCCTGTCGAAGGATCTCTCCTGGGATGCCGGCCTTGTCTTCCGGCACGATTCCGCCCGTGTCCACCACCTCGAATGCGCGGCCTCCCCAATGGGCCGTGCCGTAGATGCGGTCGCGCGTAATCCCGGGTTCGTTCGTCACGATGGACCGCCGCGTGCCGGTCAAGCGGTTGAAGAGCGTGGATTTCCCCACGTTCGGGCGTCCGACGATCACAATGGACGGAAGTTTTTCGGCCATTTCAGCGGCGGGCCAGCCTCTTCTGAAGTTCCAATCGTTGGGTGAGCAAGCGGTTTAGTTCGGCGGGAGAGGCCTTGGCCTCGATCTTCCTCTGTAATTCGGCAAGCTCCTGTTCGTCCTGGCGGCTCCGCAGCACGCTCAGGCAACTTTCCGCCGCTTCCCAGGTTGGTTCGCCGGCCGTCTCGAAGAGAACCTCGAACAATAAGCGCCGGTCTCTCTCTTCCAGCGCCGCGGCGAGCGCCGCCGGGTCAGGGTGTTCGCCCACCTTCGAGATCAACAGTTCCAGAATTCTTTCGCTGTCCAGGCCGCGGTGCAGAGCGCTCGCATGAATCTCAGTCGCAAGTTTTTCTCGAAATCCTTCGGCCTCGATGAGCATGCGGATCAGTTGCCGCTCGGCAGGTTTCACGACAGGCGCGAGCAGTTCCGCCTTCGGCTTCACTTCGCTGCGCCGCTCGGTGGCGGCTCGCCGCAGCGCTTCGCGCAACACGGGCTCGTCCACCCGCAACTCGGAGGCGATCCGCGTGGCCCATTCGGAACGCAGCAATCGGTTCGGGAGCCGCTGCACGTAGGGCATCAAGTAATTGAGCGCGGCCAGTTTTCCCGCAGCCGACGACCGGTCCATCTGCCGCGCGCGCCCAATCAGGTAATCAAGGTACGGCGGCGCCTGCGCAAGAAGTTTTCCGTACGATTCCGCGCCGTGCTCCTTCAGAAACTTGTCGGGATCGGCGCCTTCCGGCAGCGCCAGCACGCGCACGTCGAACTCTTTTTCGAGCAGCAGCGAAAGCGACCGTTCGGTCGCCGCCTGCCCCGCGATGTCTGGGTCGTAATTCACCACCACGCGCCGCGTGAAGCGGCCCAACAACTTGATCTGCGGCTCAGCGAGGCTCGTCCCGCAGCTCGCCACGACGTTCGCGATGCCGGCGCGCGCCACCGCAATCGCGTCCATGTAGCCTTCCACGAGGACTCCGAAATCGCTGTGCCGCAGCGCTTCCTTGGCGCGGTCGAGATGGTAGAGGATGTTGCTTTTCGAGTAGATCGGCGTCTCGGGCGAATTCAGATATTTCGGTTGGTCGTCGCCCATCGCGCGCCCGCCGAAGGCGATGATTTTCCCGGAGTCGTTCGCGATGGGGAACATGATCCGCCGCCGGAAGCGGTCGTAGAATCGCCCGCTCTGGTCGCGCGAAAAAAGCCCCGAGGCTTCCAGCAGTTTTTCGGGGTATTTCGATTTCAAAGCCCGCAACAGCGCGTCTCCGGACGACGGCGCAAACCCGAGAACGAATCGGGTCATTGCCGCACGATCGAGGCCGCGGTCTTCCAAATAGGCCGCCGCGACTTTGCCCTCCACTCCCTCGTGGAGCTGCCGCGCAAAGAACGCCGCGGCTTCCCGGTGGATTTCCACGAGCGCGCCGCGCTGCTGATTCTCGAGCCGCTCTTCCGGCGAGCGCTCGCGAGGCCGCGGAATCGGAATGCCGCATTTTTCGGCAACCGTCCGCACCGCTTCGGGAAACGGGCACTTGTCCATTTCCTGCACGAACTTGAATACATCCCCTCCCGCGCCGCAGCCGAAGCAGTGATAAATCTGCCGTACCGGATGCACGGCGAACGAAGGCGTCTTTTCCTGGTGGAAAGGGCACAGGCCCGTGAAATTCTGGCCCGTCTTTTTCAGGCGGACGTATTCCCCGATCACGCGGACGATATCCGCCTGCTGTTTTACCTTCTCCGCGAATGACCCTGCTTCAGCCACGCCGCTCTTCTCTTAACACCCCAAGATTATGATTGCAACTCAACGACTGTAATAGCAGCGCCGCCGCGATCTTCCGCTTCCGCGTGAATCCTATCGACCAGGGGATGCGCGGAAAGAAACTCCGCAAGTCCCCTGCGAAGCGCGCCGGTTCCATGGCCATGGATAATTCGCACGCCCGGTTTGCCCGCAAGGGCCGCCTGGTCGATAAACTTGTCCACACGCCGCGTCGCTTCTTCCACCGTGCAGCCGATTACGTTGATTTCTTCTGTGGCGGGATCGTCGCTCGGCTGCGCGTGCACCGTGACACGTGCCGCACGCGCTAGCGCCGCCGCAGCCGGCTTTACGGGTTTCGAATCGTCTTCCACGCCGACAATGTCCGCGAGCGCTACCTTCATTCGCATCGGTCCGGCTTCGATGTCGGCCGAGCGGCCGTTGTGCCCGCGAAATACGACGGCCTGCTTGAATCCCTTGACGTACACATGCTGCCCCACCGCCAGCGTTTCCGGCGCAACGGGCGCTTCCAGCGCGCGCGTCGCGGCGCCCAGATCCGCCTGCGATGCCGCGAGCGTCTCAACGACGGCCGCGTCCACTTCGGCTCGCGCGTCCGCAGCCAGCTTTGCCATGCGACGCCCACTCAGTTTTTCCGCTCGGGCGCGCGCCGTACGATCCGTGATATCCGCCGCCAATCGCGAGACTTCGCCTTCGAGCCGTTTCCGCGTTTCCGCAAAACTTTTTTCGAGCTCGGCAATCCGCTTCTTCTGCCGTGCGACCCATTCGGTCTGCAGCAAGCGGCGATCCGCCTCGAGCTGAGCGAGTTCCTCGCGGGCCTGGCGCTTCACCTCTTCCATTTCGTCGCGGCTGCGATGCAGGTAGGCAATCAAGCCACGCGCCTCGCGCGATTCCGGCGAGAGGCTCGCGCGGGCGTGGTCGACCACGCGCTCCGGCAAACCCAGCCGCCGCGCGATCTCGATCCCGCTCGAGGTTCCCGGCACACCGACAAGGAGGCGGTATGTCGGCCGCAAATTCTCCTCGTCGAATTCCATCGCAGCGTTCACAATTCCCGACGTCGTCGAAGCGTACGCCTTCAGGCGGTCGTGATGCGTGGTTGCAAGCGTCAGAGCGTGCCGCGCGCGAAACTCTTCCAGCAGCGCCACGGCGAGCGCCGCGCCCTCCTCCGGCGCCGTCCCCGTGCCCATTTCGTCCACCAGAATCAGCGAGCGGTCCGTGGCCACATCCAGCATCGACTTCAAGTTCAGCATGTGCGCCGAGAAAGTCGAAAGGTCCGCGGCGATGGATTGCTCGTCTCCGATGTCCGCAAGAACGCGGTCGAAGACCGGCAGCACGGCTCGTTCGGCGGCGACCGGAATTCCAGACTGTGCGGAAAGCGCTGCAAGCCCCACCGTCTTGAGCGAGACCGTCTTACCGCCTGTATTCGGCCCGCTCACGACCATTACCGTCTCTTCGCCGCCGAGCTCGAGCGACAGAGGGATGGCCTTGCGTCCCTGCGGGCGCAGGGTCGCTTCGAGAACCGGATTGCGCGCCGCATCGAGACGAAGCGAATTCCCAGCCCCGAATTCCGGTGCCACGCAATCGAACTCGCGCGCAAATCTTGCCCGCGCGAAAATCGAATCGAGATGTGCTATGGATTCTGTGGCGGCCGCAAGCGGGCCCCGCTCGGCGCGCACGCGCTCGGTTAACTCTTCCAGGATGCGGGCGATTTCGGCGGTTTCAGCCTCGCCAAGTTGTACCAGGCGATTATTCAAATCGATCGCTTCGAGCGGCTCAACGAAGACGGTTTGCCCCGTGGCGCTCGCTCCGTGGACGACTCCCGGCACGGCGCGCCGGTCCGGCGCGCGTACCGGAATCACGAAGCGGTCGTTCCGCAGCGTGATGTAGTCCTCGCCCGCCGATTCTCCTCGCGCGCGCAGGATGCCTTCGAGCGAGCGTTGAATCTTGTCGCGCGCCTGGACCATGCTCGCGCGGACGCGCTTCAGCTGCGGCGAGGCATCGTCGCTGATTGCGCCGTTGGGCATCACGGCCCGGTGAATCGCCGCCGCGAGCGAGCGAAAATCCACCAGCGCGGCCGCGCGCTCGGCCAGCCGCGGATATTTCGCACCCTCGCTCTTGAGGGTCTGCCGCACACCGGCGGCCGTCTCTCCGAGCGATACCACGTCGAGTAGTTCCGCGGGCGAGAGCACAGTGCCCGGAACGACGAGTCGCGCAAGCCAAGGGCCGGGATCGGCTAGCGCGCCGAAGCCCAGCTCGGAACCCGTGCGCAAGTAGGCCACGCTCTCGCGCACCAGCTCGAACTCGACGTTCAGCGCAGCCACCTCCTGAAGCGGCGCCAGCCCGCCGACGGCCCGGTGTCCGGGCGCGCAGGTGCTGAAGCGGCCGACAATTCCTCTAAGCTGGTCGAATTCGAGCAGTTCTTCTGCGGGGCGCGACACGGGTCCCTCGGTCACTCATTCTAGCCCGGTTGCCTGTGGGAAATCAGCGCGCCTCGAAATGCGCGGCCAAATACGCGGCGGCATCCGCGGGAGAGGATGCCGTGTGCAGCAGCGGCTCGCCGCGCTCGCCCCAGCGGGAGGGATGTGCGAGCTCGACTTCGCGCACTCGCTCGATTACCGGATGCCAGAAATCTCCCAGCACAACCATCGGTTTCCTGTTCATCGCGCCCTTATTCAGCATCTCCCATACGACCGCGAGCTCCACCAGCGTACCCGTTCCGCCGGGGCACGCGACGTATCCGCGGCCGCGCTTGATCAGCTCGAAAAGCCGGTCCTGCCATGTTTTCACGCGGACCTCTTCGTCCACCCATTGGTTCGCGCGTCCGCGGAAGAACTTCGCGGTCACGGCCAGCGTTCGCCCACCCGCTTCTTTCGCTCCGCGCGACACGGCTTCCATCACGCCGCCATACCCGCCGCTGCAAACGATCAGCCCTTTTTCCGCCAGCGCGACTCCGAGCGCTTGCGCCTCGGCATAGTGCGCATCGCCGGCGCGAGGCCGCGAGCTGCCGAAGACCGTGATGATCTTCAACTGTTGCTTCATTTTCTCGGATGCGGACGCGGGGTCGCGCCTAGCGTCTCGACCATGGCCGTAGCGATCGCGTCCACTGCTGCGGTTGCGTCCGGAACACGCTCGGGATCGTTGTTGGCGAAAATCGAGAAGACGAGCGATTCACCGCGCAGCGTGGTCGCGTAGCCGGAGAGCGCGCGTACCCTCTCGGTCGTGCCGGTCTTGGCTTCGATCAGACCGGATGCCGCCGTATTTTTCATGCGGTCTTCGAGCGTGCCGTCCGCACCGGCGACCGGCAGGGTCGAAAGAAAATCGCGACCCCACGGCTGGCTCGACGCGTATCGCAGCAACGTCACCACGGCTCGCGGCGTCACCACATCGTCCCGCGCCAGGCCCGAACCGTCCGACAGCACCACGTCGCCGCTGGCGATTCCTGCGGCTTGGAGGGATTCCCGTTCAACCTTCAGCCCCGCGGCCGTCGAGCCAAGACCCATCTTCTCGCGCCCCAGCATCCGCAGAAACAGCTCCGCGTGAAGATTCTGGCTGATTTTATTCGTGACGCGGATGCTTTCGAGCAGCGGCGGCGACACATGCTCGGCAAGCACAAGCGGATTCTGCGCAGGCGGCGGTGAGACTCGCGGTACGATCGGCTCGCCCGCCGCGGTCGTCTCCGGTGGCGGCGCGTGCTGCACGCGGATTTCGCCCGTGACGCGGACGCCCCGCGCCTCGAGCACTTGCTTGAGCGCGAGCGCTGCCGTCTGGGCGGGCGCACTCATCGCCAAATCGAGCCGAATGGGCGAGTGGCCAGCCGGAATCACACCCCGCAACAGGAGAAAGTTCAGGCCCGGCTGGCGGACGACGGCGAAATCCGGCTTGCTCTCGGCCGGACCCGTCGTAATCTCTTGAGTGAATGTGCCGAGCGCGGCTTCCGGGGCCGTCTGGACCGTCGCCGGTTCGCCGGCGTGGCCACCGGGCTGGACCTCAATCGAGAAGGTATTCTCGTTGAGAGCGATGGCGCTCACCGGCGCGCCGAACGTAAAAAAAAGGTCACCCGTGCTCCATCCCGCCGGATAAGGATCGTAAGGAAAATAACTGTCGTCTGCGGCGACGTCTCCATCCACCTCCCGTAAACCGTTGGCAACAGCCTCATCGGCAAGCTCGGCGAGCGCCTTTTCGACCGGCCCGTCGCGCTCGAATCTTCCGGCGTAGGGAAATTTGCGATTCGAAAGGTCCGGGTCGCCGCGGCCGACGAGGATCAAGTCGCCATTCAGGCGCCCCTCGCTTCCGAGCGCGCCTTTCGATTCGAGCGTGGTGTGAAACCGGTAGTCGGAGCCGAGCGTGGCGAGGGCGAGCGCGGTGACGAAAATCTTCGCGTTCGACGCGGGTGCGAAAAAGTGATCGGCGTTCAGCTCGTAGAGCGTCCTGCCCGTGTCTCGATCGGCGACCAGGATCCCCCAGTAGGTTCTCGCTGCGTGCGCCTCTTCCAGGACGGCCTTGACGCGCGCGCCGAATCGAACGGCGTCCGGACGCGCCTTCGAGAACGCCTCCTTCGCGCGGGACGAGCTCTGCGCCCGGGCCGGCGGCGCCAGAATCAGAGCGGTCGCCACCGATAGTGCTGCCGCGAGCCGGCCGTTGCTGCGTCGGTGTCTCCAAAGTAGCGTGAACGCCTTTATCAAAGCCGCGGAGCTCATCAAAGTGCCCAATTATATGGCAACGGCAGCCGCCATGCCGCGGACTTTGCCGTGAGGGTTGCGCTGCGCCACCCGGAACACATATCATGGAGTCCCAGGCAAAGGAGAACACCATCATGATGAGAAAGCTGCTCTCGGTGATGCTCGCCGCAGCTTTGGTCGGTCTACCCGTCCTGTTCGCTCCCGCCTCCGCGCGGGCTGACAATAAGGAAAAGGACGAAGAGCGTCTTCAGAATTCCGGACAGGTTTTGAAGGAGATCATGAACATCCCCGACGACATCCCTCAGGACCTGATCGACAAAGCCGATTGCGTGATCGTGATTCCCTCGGTCCTCAAGTTTGCGATCGGCCTGGGCGGCAGCTACGGCCGCGGCGCCATGACCTGCCGCAGCGGCGATGATTTCCAGGGACCCTGGGGCGCTCCGACGATGATGGCGCTCGAGGGCGGCAGCTTTGGACTTCAGCTCGGCGGACAGGCCACCGATTTCGTCCTGCTGGTGATGAATCAGGGCGGCGCGGGCTCCATTCTGAGCAGCAAAGTGAAGCTGGGCGGCGACGCATCGGCGGCGGCGGGACCCAAGGGACGCGAAGCGGAAGCGGACACCGACGTGACCATGCGCGCCGAGGTGCTTACATATTCCCGCGCGCGAGGCCTTTTCGCCGGCATCTCGCTCGAAGGCTCTACGCTTCGCCCGGACAATGACGCCAACGAGCGCATCTACGGCAAGAAGCTCGGTGCTAAGGACATCGCCCTTCACGGCGCCGTCCCGGTACCGCATTCTGCGAAAGTGCTCATCGAAACGCTGAACCAACACAGCCCCAAGAATCACTCGAAGTAGCGGGCTGCACGCCAACCCGCGCCCGCGAGGACGATCCCTGCGGCGCGGGGATTTCCGGACCGCTCGTTCCGGGCGCGATTCTCCTTGCCTTCCAGATTGACTTTCACTCAAATATGACCTACAGTCGGAATTGGTTAAAAGTCATGCGTGGCACTAACGCCCTGGCATCGCCCAATCCCGCCGCCCGGCAGGCCGCCCCGGCTCGTGCGGGCCGCCGTGAGCGCCGTCGCAACGAAACCCGCGAACGCATTTTCCGCGCGGCGCTCGAGCTCTTTGCCGAACGCGGCTATCTCGAAACTACCGTCGAGGACATCACCGAAGCCGCCGACGTCGGCAAGGGCACCTTCTTCAATTACTTCCAAACCAAAGAACACGTTTTGGCTACGTTTGGCGCCGAGCGGCTCGCCGCGCTCGAGCGCGCACTCGAACGCGCGAAGGCAGGACCCGTGCTGCCGGTGCTTCGCGAGTTAGCCATTGACCTCGCTGGTCAATCCACCGAAAGCCCTGCCCTGCTGCGCGCGATCTATGCGGCTCACGCGTCCTGCGCGCCGGTCCGCGCGGAACTTCACAAGCGCCTTCAGACCGGCCGCCGTCTGCTCGCGGAGATATTCGCGCGGGCGCAAGCGCGAGGCGAAGTGCGACGCGACCGTTCCCCGGCCGATCTGGGTCGCCTAATGCAGGTGGTGCTGTTCGGCATCACACTCGCGTGGGCGCTGAATCCGGATTCCGCGCTGCGAGGTACGGCACACGACGTGTGGGATCTATTCCTTCCCAGTCTCCGTGCCGATGAGAGACGCAAGAGTGTCAAGAATCGCCGGAGCGCGCGGACATGAACCTTCGCTTCCAGTTCGAATCAACTCAGGAACGGAGCGCTGCGCTTTTCGTCGGATTGGCTGGCTACAACGTACGACGTATCAGCAGGGGAGATCCCGTGATAGCGCGATCGTTAGTTCCAGCCGTCTTCCTAGCCGCCCTCGTCCTGCTGGCAGCCTTGCCTGCCCTGGCGCAAAATGGCCCGGCGGCGCCCAGGAGTTCTGGAGCGCCTGCTGGGGCGCCCGTCACCTCCGCGGCGGGTTCGCAGAACACCTTTACCGGCAGCGTTCCTTCGCCGCTTGTGTCCGGAGTTCTGCAGCTCTCGATGCAGGACGCCATTGGTCGCGGCCTGAAACAGAATCTCGGCATCCTCCTCTCCACGGAAAGTATCCGCACGGCCCGCGGCCAGCGCTGGCAGCAACTCAGTGCGCTGCTGCCCAATGTGACGACCTCGACGTATATCGACGGCTCCCAGGTGGATCTCGCCGAGTTTGGCTTCACGTTCAAGTTTCCCGGCGTCAGTATCCCGTCGGTCGTCGGTCCGTTTGCCTATTTCGATTCGCGCGCCTATCTGACGCAATCCATCTTCGATTGGAAGGCCATCAACAATTCGCGTGCGGCCTCACAAGAAGTGAAATCCGCGCAGTCCACCTACAAAGATGCGCGCGATCTCGTCGTGCTGGCCGTCGGCTTTGCCTACCTCCAGGGAATCGCGGACGAGGCTCGCATCGAAACCGTGGATGCCCAGGTGAAGACGGCGCAGGCGCTTTACGACCAGGCCGCAGATCAAGTGAAGGCCGGCACATCGCCGGCGATCGACAGCCTGCGAGCGCAAGTCGAGCTGAAATCACGGCAGCAACAGTTGATTCAGGCGCAGAACGATTTCGCCATCCAGAAACTGACTCTCGCGCGCGTGATCGGCCTTGCTCCCGGGCAGCAATTCGAGCTGACGGATAAAACTCCCTACCAGCCGTTCCCGGGTCTCACTGTGGACGAAGCGCTCAAGCGCGCGTATGAATCGCGCTCCGATTTCCAGGCCGCGCTCGCCGACGTGCGTGCAGCGCAGTATTCGCGCCGCGCTGCCGGGGCCGGCTATCTGCCCACGCTGTCCTTTAGCGCCGACTATGGCTTGGCCGGGACATACCCGAACGTGTCCACCCACGGTGTGTTCGACGCGCGCGGCACGCTCGCCATTCCAATCTTTCAGGGCGGCCGGGTTCACGGCGATGTCCTCGAGGCGGACGCGCGCCTCGCCCAAAGCCGCGAGCGGCTCGAGAATCTGCGCGCCCAGATTGATGCAGACGTACGAACCGCGCTGCTCAATGTCCAGTCCGAGGAGCAGCAGGTCGCCGTCGCAAGGAGCAATGTCGACCTCGCCGAACAGACCCTGGCGCAGGCGCGCGACCGCTTCGCCGCCGGAGTAACCGATACCGTCGAAGTCGTCCAAGCGCAGGAAACGGTCGCGAACGCTCACGATAGCTACATCTCCAGCCTCTATCTCGACAACTACGCTAAGATTTCTCTGGCTCGAGCCTTGGGCGTGGCCGAAGAGGGCGTCAAGGAATACTTCAAAGGAAACTAAGCCATGGCACAAAGAACGGAACTCGACGTCTCGCCCAATTCCCCGGCGGAGAATCTCCCTGCCCCGGAGACACACCCCGCGGAGCCGCCCCCGCCCGTGCAGGCATCCGAGTTCTTTCGCGAGCGCCCGCGCGCGCGCCTTTATTTGATCGTCGCTGGCGTCATACTGCTCGTCGGCGCGTTCTTTGCGTGGCGCTACTTCTCGAGCTACGAATCAACCGACGACGCGCAAGTCGACGGCCACTTGATGCCCATCAGCGCGCGCATTTCCGGCTACGTCGCGAAGGTGAACGTGGACGACAACCAGTATGTGGAGGCGGGCACGGTTCTCTTTGAGATTGATCCCCGCGACTATCAGGTCGCCGTGGACCTCGCTCGCGCCGAAGCCGCCAACGCCCAGGCCAGTGCCCGCTCGGAGAACATCAGTGTCCCCGTCACGTCGGTCACCACAACGAGCCAGGTTTCCTCCACCGAGGCCGACGTCGCCAATGCTCAGGCCGGAATCTCGGCCGCGCAGCAGCAATCGGACGCCGCACAGGCCCAGCTCGCCCAAGCCCAGGCCAACGACGTAAAAGCGCAGAATGACCTCGAGCGTTACAAGCAGCTCGTCGCGAAACAGGAAGTGTCGCAGCAGGCTTACGATCAGGCTGTGGCGGCGGCGCGGGCAAGCACGGCGGGTGTCGCTGCGGCAAAGGCCTCGGCCGCCGCCGCTGCGCAGCAGGTCACCCAAGCCCGCAGCCGCCTCGCGCAGGCCCAGGCGGCGTGGGACGCCTCTCAAACCGGCCCCAACCAGGTTAAAGCCGTGCGCGACCGCGCGCTCGCGGCGGATGCCGCCGCCAGAGCGAAACAGGCCTCCCTGGAACAAGCCGAGCTGAATCTCCAGTACACGAAAATCGTTGCTCCCGCGAGCGGCCTCGTCACGAAGAATGTCGAAGTCGGGATGAACGTCCAGCCCGGACAGCAGCTCGCTAGCGTGGTTCCGCTCAATGACGTCTGGATCACCGCGAACTTCAAGGAAACCCAGCTGAAAAATATGCGGCCCGGTCAGCGCGCCGAGATCAAGGCGGACGCCGACGGGCGTACGTACGCGGGCCGGGTGGACAGCATCGCCGGATCGAGCGGCGCGCGCACCAGCCTTCTGCCTCCGGAAAACGCAACCGGAAACTACGTCAAGGTAGTGCAGCGCGTCCCCGTGAAAATCGTCCTCGAACCCGGGCAAAACGCCGACCACTCCCTTCGCCTCGGAATGTCCGTCGAACCTAAAGTCTTCTTGAAGTAAGCGCCAGTGGGCGCAGTTCGCCTAACAATTCTCGCAGCGAAACAGTTTGAGCTATTGCCAGGCGCAACCTCATGGCAGACACCCTGGAAAGTATCGGCCCCGCGCCAACGCGCCCCGCTGTAGTTGAGGCGCCGTCCGCCGCGGTCTGGCTCCCAAAGTTCAACCCGTGGCTGATCGCCACCGTCGTTGCGCTGGCAGCCTTCATGGAAGTGCTCGACACGAGCATCGCCAACGTCGCGCTTCCATACATGGCAGGGAATCTCGGCGTCAGCAATGACGAGAGCACATGGGTGCTCACGTCCTATCTGGTCTCGAACGCCATCGTTTTGCCGATCAGCGGGTGGCTCGTGGCTGTAGTTGGCCGCAAGCGGCTTTTCCTCTCATGCCTTACCATTTTTACGGTCAGCTCGCTTTTCTGCGGTTTGGCACCGAGCCTCGGCACGCTGATCCTATTTCGCATCCTGCAAGGTGCGGGCGGCGGCGGGCTTCAACCGTTGGCGCAGTCGATCCTGGCGGATTCGTTCCCACCTGAGAAGCGAGGGATCGCATTTGCCGTATACGGAATCACTGTAATCGTTGCACCTACAGTAGGGCCAACACTGGGTGGCTGGATCACGGACAGTTACAGCTGGCGCTGGATCTTTTTCATTAACATTCCAGTGGGCATTCTCACCATGCTTCTCGTCACGACCTTCGTGGAAGATCCCCCGTGGGCCAGACGAATCAAGGCGGCTCTCGCTACAGTGGACTACGTTGGCATATCGCTGCTAACACTCGGAGTCGGTGCACTGCAAGTGATGTTGGACAAGGGACAGGAAGACGACTGGTTCGGCTCGCATTTTATTCTCACCTTCTTTTTGCTTGCAGCCGGAGGATTGATCTCTTTGTTCATCTGGGAGTGGTGGGGTTCCAGGAACCCCGTGGTGGAGGTGCGCCTGTTTAAGAATGCCAACTTTCTGGGGGCCAACGCCATGATGTTCGTTCTGGGGGTTATTTACTTTTCCAGTTTGGTGATCATGCCACAGTTCCTTCAGACGTTATTGGGTTATACGGCAGAAACGTCCGGCTTTGTCCTCTCGGCCGGCTCTGTAGTCTTACTGGTCACGATGCCTTTGATTGGCGTGCTTTCCTCAAAGTTTCAGGCCCGCTATCTCATCGCTGCGGGTTGGCTCAGCATTGCCGTGGGATTTTATTACTCCGCGCTGCACCTCGACCTTACTATCAGCTTCGGAGTAGCCAGCTTCATTCGTGTAGTGCAGGTCGTCGGTCTCCCATTTCTTTTCGTGCCCATCAATCTGGCGTCGTACGTGGGCCTGCCGGCGGAAAAGAGCAGCAGCGTCTCTGGGCTGATCAATTTCATGCGAAATATGGGTAGCAGCGTCGGCACTTCTCTTGTGACCACGCTGATTGCACGCCGAGCTCAGCGACATCAGATCTACCTCACCGCAAATGTCACGCCCGGAGGCACCACCCTCCATAACGCTGTGACAAACTTGGCAGCTCGCCTGGCTGTGTCCGGTATGGACGCAGTGCGAGCCCTGAAACAGGCAGAGGCTTTGATCTATCGCTCCGTAATTGGTCAGGCAACTGTCCTCGCTTACATGGACACTTACATGATTCTGGCCGTGGCGGCGGCCATCATGTTTGTGCTTTCCTTCACGCTGAAGAAAAATCAGCCCGGCGCCCGTCGAGTTTCGGTGGAGTAGCTCCTGCGTGCGCGATATGATAGCCTCTCGGTTTCTGAACCGCTTTAAGGCGGACCGAATTGGTTGCAGCGCGAGGATCCATGATCCGAGTGCTTACGATCGAGCGCGAATACGGCAGCGGCGGCGGGGAAATTGCGAGTGCAGCGGCGCAGCGCCTGGGCTGGAAGCTGTGGGACCAGGCGCTGACGAACGAGATCGCGCGGCAAATGGAGTGCGATTGCCGCGTCGTTGAGGAACGCGAAGAAAAGCGCGACCCGCTCTTTCACCGGTTGCTCATGTCCTTCATGCGCGGCAGCTTTGAAGGCAGCTTGAACGCTCCGCGATTGAAGATCGCTGACGCCGAGTGCATCCGGGAGGTCACGGAGCAGGTGGTGAAGGAAGCCGCGGAACGAGGCAACTGCGTTATCGTCGGACGCGGCTCCGCTTACTACCTGCAAAACCGGAGCGATTCCTTCCATGTCTTCATCTACGCCCCGTTCCACGAAAAGGTTCGGCGACTGCGGGCGGGCGGCAAGCATGAGCCGCAAGCCGTCCACCTGGCCGAAACCGTGGACCGTGGCCGCGCGGCTTTCATCAAGCAGTATTTCGGTGTCGAATGGCCGGATCGGCATCGCTTTCACTTGATGTTGAATTCCACGATCGGCGAGGCGGCAGCGGTGGAAACGATACTCGCCAACATCGCATTATTCGAAAAGCGAAAAACTCCGTCCGCTCCTTCAGCTCAGCAATCGGTAGCGTCTTGATCGTCACGAGGCAATCGACCGTGCACGTCTGATGCGATCTCTCCACGGCCGCTTGCCCCTCGACTGGGTATTCCCATAGTCTGTTCGCCTTGCTTCGCATCGGAGCGTTACTCAATAAGGAGCTCGGATGAGCTGTCCCATCTGCGAGAAGCGGCCGCCCAAGCGCCTTTGCCCCGCGAAGGGTGAAAAAATCTGCGCGGTCTGCTGCGGCCGCGAACGCGAGGTCACCATCGATTGCCCATTGGATTGCCCGCACCTGATCGCGGCACACCGCTACGAAGCCGAACACCGCAAGCCCGTCTCCGCCGAGGAGTTCCCTTTTCGCGACCTCCAAATTCCGCCTGATTTCGTGTACGAGCGCTGGCCGGTGGTCACGGGCGTTGCGACCACGATCCTGGGCTTCCAAAATCAACACAGGGAACTTGACGATGGAGCCGCTTGCGCCGCCATCGGGGCGCTGGCAGAAACTCATCGCACGCTCGAGACCGGGATTTATTACGAGAGGCCGCCTGACGCTCCGATCGCGCGCGCCCTCTACGGCCAAATCGCGCGGTTCCTCCAGGATTCCCGGAAGAATGAGGCAGCGCGCGTCGGCTTACCTGCCCTCAAGGACTCCGACATTTTCCATTTGCTGGTTTTCCTGCTACGCGTGGCCAAGCAGGAAACCAACGGCCGACTGCGCTCGCGCGCTTTTCTCAGTTTCCTGCGTGCGCGCTTCCCTCTTCCCGCCGGGGCAACCTCCAGCGAGGGCCCCCGCATTGTCGTTCCCTAAGGCGTTTTCGATTCGGCGCCTCGTTAGTTCCCTTCGATTTTGAAATTAGGGTTCTGAATGACGCCCAGGACGTTGCCGAACGGATCGTGGACAGCTCCGATCAGGATCCCTTCGCCCACGTCCTGTATCGGCTCCTGCGGCGTGGCCCCGAGATCGAGCAGCCTCTGATATGCCCCGCGCGCATCGGCAACGCCCCAGTACGCCGTCCCCGATGGAGACCGCTTCGCTGCGGCGCCTTCGTCCGGCACAAGGCCCAACTCGTACCCTCTGACGTTAAACCCCACGTAAAACGGTTGATCGAAATATGGCTTTATGTCCAAAACATTGCTATACCATGCCTTCGCCCTGGCCAGATCCTTCACGTGGTACGTGGCCGTTCTCAGTCCCTGGAACATCGCACGCTCCTTGTTGCCGGAATCACCCGGTGAAAGCCGCGCCGCCGAAATCGGCGGTCGACCGGCGGCAAACGCCGCCAAACATGCCACGGCGAAGAGCATCGTCCATCTTGAAACGGTTTTCAGCGTTACTCCGCGGGTAAGTCGTTGCTCGGGCGGGGCAGGAGCGTTCAGCATCGTTTGTAAACTCGAAGGCCTTCTTGAAGTGCGTCTCCTGCGGCCTGGTCTTTTGTTGGGCAAGGCTGTCCTCCGTTTCCGAGATTGAGCTGCATTTGCGGTGAACGCCAGGACTGCGCCGGGCGCATCTCGGGGCGCGACGCCAACCCATACTTGCGCCGGAGGCCTTCAACCCGCGCGGCAATTTCCTTGCGGTAGCCTTCGGGAGCGTCTCCATACCCGCGAAACCAATCTCGATATCGCGCCGCGAGCTGCGGAAACTTCGCTTCCAGAAACGACATGAACGATCGCCACGACGCGGGTCTCAGGAAGACGGCGCTGGCGCCGAGCCATTGCGCGCCTGCGTCGCGCGCGGCGTGCACCAGGGCGTCGAGATCCGCCTCTCGATCGGTCAGGCCGGGCAGGATCGGCATCGCGTTTACGCCCACGGTGATTCCGGCGTCGCGCAGCTTGCGAATCGCTTCCAGGCGCAGGTCCGGTCGCGGCGCGCGCGGCTCGAGCAGTCGCGCCAGGCGCGTGCGGAGCGTCGTGATCGTCATATGGATTGTGAGCGACGATCGCTCCGAAATCCTTCGCAGCAATTCGATGTCGCGCACCACCTGGTTCGATTTCGTCGTGATCGAGAGGCTCAGCCCCTCGCGCTCCGCCATTTTTTCCAGAATCGCTCGCGTCGCGCCGAATTCCCGTTCTGCCGGCTGATAAGGGTCGGTAGCCGTGCCGATGGCGATGTGTTCGCCCCAGATCTTCTCCGTGGAAAGGTCGCGATCGGCCAGCGGTCCGGCGTTGTTCTTCACGTAAATCTTCGACTCGAAATCCGAGCTGTCGAGCTCCATGTACTCGTGCGTGTAGCGGGCGTAGCAGTAGGGGCAGCCGAATTCGCAGCCGCGATAGGGATTCACAGTCCACCGGAAAGGCATGCGTTCGGAATGGCACTCGTTCAGTATCGATTTGACGGGGAGCAGGAAATATTCCGTCCCGCGCTTGGCCTCTGCGCGGGGGGAGGATGCGGCGAGGCGCGCAATGCCGACCAGTTCCGTCGCGGGCTTCCTGCTCCGGTCAGGCGCCGGAGGGGGCGCGGAAGCGTCGCTAGGTGGCTCACAATTGCCGTGGCGAGCGGCTGTGGGGAATAAGGTGAGACTGGTTTGCTTCGGGCGAGCCGGGTGGCGCCGAAGCGTCTCCGGGCCCGCTCGAAGGATGGGAGAAGTGGCCATTGGCAGCCTCGCCGCACCGGGAGACTATATTCGCCTTTTGTTCGCCATGTCAAGCACAATTATTCGCCTTTTCTTCTCCTGTTCCGCCGTACAAGCTCGCCCCTGGAAATCCGGCCGTAGTGCCTTCATCCCCGGCCTCATCCCGCCGATATACTAGTGGGGCTACCCTGGGAGAATCCGTCGTGCCCGAAGTCGGAATCCTGATTGTCGACGACGATATCAGCAGCCAGCGGGCACTGAAAAACATCCTCGATTCCGAAGGTTGGAGCGTGCGGATCGTCACGCTTGCCTCCCACGCCCTGGCGGAATTGGCCACTGGCAACTGGAACCTCGCCATAGTCAACGTGGACGTCGCCAACGTGCGCGGCCCCCTTGTCGCCATATTGAAGGAACTCGCCGACCCTGAGAATCTCGCCCCGCAAGTTGAGGGCGAGATGCCGAGAAAAGCCATCCGGTCGCTCTTTCTGGTGCCGGTGCTAAAAGCAAAAAGCGTCCTGCCGATCCTCGAGCGCGAGGGCCTTCCCTACGCCCTGAAACCCTATCATTTGAACGAATTCCTCGAAAAGGTCAGTGAACTTCTGGTAGAAGCTGGCGCCATTGCCGAACCCATCCGCAGCATCGGCGGCTTTGGGCCGCGGGAGCGAACTCGCCGCCGCAGCCAGCGCGTCTCCCGGGATAGCCGCCGCGGGACGATGTTCGCCACCCGCGAGGACTACCAGATAACCGAAGAAGAGATGGCCGAATTCGAGCGCCAGGAGGAAGAAGACAGGAAGAAACGCGAAAAAGAACTCAAAGAAATGAAGGATCGCGGGCGTCCCTCCTAGTTCGATCGCGGTTGGCATCCCAGCCGCGAACTTCGCACGAAATTCCCCTGAGAAAATCTGCAAGGAATCGCCAATCGTTCGTTCTCACTAGTGCAGCGGGCAACAAGCGGTGTCGAATCCCCCAGCGGCAAAGGAGGGCACTATGCACGCGAACGGACGAACGGTCCTCTCGGTCGTGATCGCGGCGATACTGATTCTGTTGGGAGCGGCGATTCCCGCCGCGAATTTCGGTACGAGCGTCAGCGCATCGAACGGGCGTCCGTCGCCCGGACAGCAAGGCTGGCGTCTCGCGCAGCCGGTCACGTACGAAAATCTCACGATTTTTCCGGTGGTCGCTGCGCAGGACGCAGACACCAGCGAATTCGCGACGCTCGATGAAGCGCTCGCCTCGGGCGAGGCGGTCGTCACCGAGCAAGGAAACTATCTCCGCCGGACGCGCGACGGCGTGGTCCCGCCAAACTTCCCTGCCGGCGCGCAGGTGAACCAGCTCGTGCTCGTCAACCGCGGCAAGCGGCCGCTTGTGCTGCTCGCCGGAGAAGTCGTTTCCGGCGGAAAGCAAGACCGCATCATCGGTAAGGACCGCATCGTGCCCGTGGGAGCTGCGCCGCTGCCCCTCGACGTATTCTGCGTCGAGCATGGCCGCTGGACCGGCGCGTCCGAGCAATTCTCCGCGGGCAATCTGATGGTCCATCCGAGCGTGCGCGAAAAAGCGGCTGTCGAGCAAGACCAAACGCAGGTCTGGGCCGCTGTGCGCGGCGAAGCGGCGCCCGTCGGAAGCGTATCTCAGTCGGTGACGGTCGAATCGTCGGCGGCTCCGTTGATCACGTCGCGCAACCTTTCGACTGTGATCGCCGGGGACGCGCCGACGCAGTCGTACCAGAAGATCTACAAGTCCTCGCCAATCGGAGCTTCGGTGGAAACGTTTTCAGAGGAAGTTCAGCGGCGCTTCGCGCGCGCGACCAGCGGGCTGAAGGGCGAGCGCGTTGTCGGCGTGGTTGTCGCCTTCGGCGGCGAAGTCGCGTGGAGCGATATCTTCGCTTCCTCCGGGCTTTTCGATTCCTACTGGCCCAAGCTGCTGCGCAGCTATGCGGTTGAGGCGATGACGCGGCCCGCGTTTCGCAAGGCCGCTTCGCTCGACGACGCGCGGGATTTTCTGCGTCCGGCCACCGGTCACATCGAAGAGGAATCCGAGCCGGGAGTTTACCGCTGGCGCAAACAGTCCGAAGGGCGCCTCTCCGAGATCGAGCTGGACGCCCTGGCTCCCAGGCCGCTCACGCTCCACTGGCTCCGCGTCTTGCGCGCCGACTGACGATCCGATCAGGATCGTCATCTCGAACGACCAACGGGAGCCGAGGGATCGCTCTTATCCTTTTGTTGGTTCGGCTGCACGCCGCACCTGACTGCGGTCAGGCGTTGCAGCCAGGAGTTCGGCGACGCTCTGTTTGAGCACCGGATGTTCGACGCCGGGAGCAATCTCGGCGAAGGGCACGAGCACGAAGCGCCGCTCCGCCATTCGCGGATGCGGAATCTCCAGCTCCGGCGTCCGGATGGCCGTCGAGCCAAACAGCAGAATGTCGATGTCGATCGTCCGCGGGTCCTTTCTCCCAGGCTCGACTAGCCGTCGACCTGGGAGCCCTTCCTCTCTCCCAGGCTCGACTAGCCGTCGACCTGGGAGCCCTTCCTCGGGACTGTCCGAGGCCGGACGCCGGGTGCGTCCCAGCGACCGCTCGATCGCGAGCAGCGCGTTCATCAATTGCCGCGGCATCAGGTCCGTCTCCGCTTCGACTACGCCGTTCAGAAACCAACCTTCCCCGCGGACGTTCACCGGCTCGGTTTCATAGAGCGAAGATTGCCGCGTGACGCGCACTCCGCGCGAGGCGAGCGCTTCTATGGCCCGCGCGATATTCTGCGCGCGGTCTCCCATGTTCGATCCCAGCGATAGGTAAACGGTCTTCATCCGTGTGTGTTCATTCTAGCCTGAGAACTTTAGCGGCGAA
The DNA here is from genome assembly GCA_035279445.1 of Candidatus Acidiferrales bacterium. Classification (GTDB taxonomy): domain Bacteria; phylum Acidobacteriota; class Terriglobia; order Acidiferrales; family UBA7541; genus Palsa-295. Next base: position 34,552 of record DATEHV010000030.1, read on the forward strand.
GGCGTAGAATACCGGGACCACACTGAAAGTTGGGAGGGCGGCATGAAAAACTTCCTCGCGTTTTGCGGGTTTTGCGCCGCGCTGTCGCTCGTCGCGGCGCCGAGCGGCTTTGCGCAAGTCCAGACTGCCCGAGTTCAACCCGCTGCGAAGCCGCCGACGCCGGTGGCGATTCGCGCCGGACGCTTGCTCGATCCGCGCACCGGAAGCTATGCGACGAATGTGGTCATCGTTGTCGAGGGCGATCGCATCGCGAGCGTCGGCGCGGCAGCGCCCGCGGGCGTACCTGTGATTGATCTTTCGTCGCAAACCGTTCTTCCCGGCCTCACGGATTGCCACGTGCATTTTCTTGGCGATCCGAAGGACGAGTCACCCACGGGCGGGCTGCGCATGTCGTCGCCGATGGCGGCACTCTGGGGCTACCGCAATCTTCAAGTCTGGCTCGACCACGGCTTCACTTCGATGCGCGATGCCGGGGAGAGCGACCTCGCCTACGGCCAACTCGCCTTGCGGGACGCCATCAAGAAAGGAATTATTCGCGGGCCGCGCATCGTTTCGGCCGGCAATTTCGTCAGCGTCACGGGCGGCCACGGCGACGCCGACGTTCTCTCGCCCGATCAGGCGCTCGGACGCCGCCCCAACATCGCCGACACGGTGGATCAGGTGAGCGAAGCTGTCCGGCACGATCTGAAGTACGGCGCCGACTGGATCAAGCTGATGGCTACCGGAGGCGTGCTGGACCCCTTGAGCGATTACCGCGTGGAGGAACTGAGCGAGGCCCAGATGGAGCGCGCCGTCGAAGTGGCCCACCGCGCCGGAAAGCATGTCATGGCGCATGCAGAGGGCACCGAGGGAATCAAGGCCGCCGTCCGCGCGGGGGTCGATTCCATCGAGCACGGCACGATGCTCGATGAAGACGGAGCCGCTTTGATGGAACAGCGCGGCACTTGGCTTGTGCCGACGCTCTACACGTTCCAGTTCGGAATTGAACACGACGCGGAGCTCGGAGCCGATCCGGTTTCGGTGGCGAAGGAGAAAGCGATTCTCAGCGCGCAACAACCCGCGTTTGAACTTGCTCTTCGGCACCATCTGAAAATTGCGTACGGCACGGATATGGACCCTGATTACTCCTCGAAGGAATTCAGCGCGTTGGTACGCGGCGGCCTTTCGCCGCTGGGCGCGATTCAGGCTGCTACTGTGAACGCCGCGTCGCTGCTTGGCACCACCCAAGGCACGGGCACGATCGAGACCGGAAAGTTCGCCGACATTATTTCGGTTGCCGGCGATCCGCTGAAAGATATCACTGTGATGGAGCACGTTACCTTCGTCATGAAGGGCGGCGAAGTGATCAAGGACGAGCTCCACGCCGCGAAGTAATCTGGCGTAGATAGAAACCCTCCCCGTTTCGCAGAGCGAAGACAACCGCGGGACGCTCACCCCGTGCTCAGCAAGCGCCTCGATCGCCCGCGCGATGTTCTGCGCGCGATCCCCCACGTTTATCCCAGCGACAGGTAAACCGTCTTCATCGGCGAGAACGCCTTGTAGCCCAAGAGCAGAACTTTCATGGCCGCAGCGCAGACACGAAGAACCGAAACGGGAGAGATCCCTCGACTCCCGTTGGTCGCTCGGGATGACGATCCTCGTCGGATCGTCAGTTGTAGCGATTAGGACCGCCAGCCGCGGCGTGTTTTCAACGAGCTGCGCCATATTTTGTTTCCACTTGTGTAGCGGTTAGAGGCAGTGATTCGTTACTCGTGACATGTGATTCCTGATGTAAGGGAGACTGGGAATTTGGGTCCTTTTCCGCGCTTCCGGGACCCGCCTGCTGACCACCCTCGCGGTCAGCGGACGAACCCGATGAGACGATGACGTGCGAGGGAGGATTGACCCATTCGCCTGCGTCGTTGATTCGTGCATAGGCGCAGACGGCGCGGATGACGTTGTCCGCAGTGGCCTTGACGCTTTCGGCTTCCTCGATGATGTACCCGAGCGCGAAGCGGACATTCCGGTTGCGGCGGTCGAAAAGCTTATAGGCGCGGGCGTGGCGGTAGATGGCGGTGCGTCCGGGAAGCTGGAATTCGTTCGTGATTTTGGAGGCAGATTCCCAGTGAAGGAAAGCTTCCTCGATGGCGTCGCGCTCGGGATGGCGGCAGACGCTGCACCGGCGCTTGTGGTGCGAGACGCTCGCGGCCGGTTCGGCCTTGAGAATCGCTCGCGTTCTCTTGTCCATGGTTCCTGCACCTCGTGCCCACGCTGGCACGATGCAAGGCGGAGCGCAAGTAGGAGCGCCTGTGGACTTCCATGAGGCAATTTGCAGCCGGCAGTTTGCAGTTACTGGTTGAAGCCAGCCACCGCGCTACGAAAACAGGCCCGATTGACCATCCCTAGGAGGGGCGGAGCGGCCAGGTTCTGGCAAGCCGAAATGCTTGTAGGCGAGGGCGGTGGCGACGCGGCCGCGCTGGGTGCGGTCGAGCAGGCCGAGCTGCATCAGATACGGCTCGTAGATTTCCTCAATGGCGTCTTCTTCCTCGCTGAGCGACGCGGCAATCGTGTTCAGCCCCACGGGCCCGCCGGAATATTTCTGGATGATGGTGAGGAGCAGGTTGCGGTCCACATCGTCGAGGCCATGCTCGTCCACGCCGAGCATGGCGAGCGCGTCGCGCGCAACTCCGAGACTGATATGGCCCTTGGCGCGGACTTCGGCGTAATCGCGGACGCGCCGCAGCAGGCGATTCGCCACGCGCGGTGTGCCGCGACTGCGCCGCGCGATTTCGCTCGCGCCGTCCTTGTCCATCGTAATGGCAAGGATCTTCGCCGAGCGCACCACGATTTTTTCCAGATCCTCCGCGGAATAAAACTCCAGGCGATGCACGATGCCGAAACGCGAGCGCAGCGGCGCCATGATCAGCCCCGCGCGCGTGGTGGCGCCGATCAGCGTGAACCGGTTCAATTGATAGGGATGCACGCGCGCGCCCGGCCCCTGGCCGATGATCAGGTCCACGCGGAAATCCTCCATCGCGGGATAGAGAATCTCCTCGAGCGCGGGCTGCAGGCGGTGAATCTCGTCGAGAAAAAAGAAGTCGCGCGGATCGAGCGACGAAAGCACGGCGGTAAGGTCGCCTTTTTTCTCGAGCAGCGGCCCCGAGCTGATCTTTATTTCCGAGCCCATTTCATTGGCGAGGATTTGCGCGAGAGTGGTCTTGCCGAGCCCCGGCGGCCCGTAAAGCAGAACATGGTCGAGCGACTCGCCGCGCGCGCGCGCCGCCTGGACGGCGATTTGCAGGTTTTCCTTCACGCGGTCCTGCCCGATGTAGTCGCCGAAGCTCGACGGGCGAACGCTCGCCTCGATCCGCGCGTCCTCGTCAAACGCCTTTCCGGAAACTATCCGGTTCCGGACGTCGGCCGCTCTTCTCGGCTCCGCCATCTATGACTCCTCGAATACACCTTCGCGCCGCTCGCTTTCCGCAAAAGCTTCGCCGGCCTTGTCCAGCTCTTGCCACTCCTTGGCGAAGCGCTCGCGCATGGCGCGGTGCGAAGCCACGCTGTCCCAGCGGTCGATCGTGAGATACCGGCGCGGCGTCTCGGTATCGCGCAGAAGCAGAGTACCGTGATAACCCGCGTTCTTGCGAAACAACGCCGCCCAGGGGCCCGAACCGGAGTAGTAGCGCTCGAATTCCTGAATTCTTTCCGCGCGCGCCACAAACGCCCAGACGAAGCGGACCATGCCAGCCTCCTTTCGCGTGGTTTATTCCCCGTGGCCTGCGCGCGCGCTCTTGTGCAGGGCCGAACCGCCGAGAGTCTGGAGCGACGTGCGTAACAGCGTTTCAAAATCGGAGTCGCCGGCCGCGCGCGCCTTTTCGATGGCTCGCTCGACGGACCGCGCTTCGTAGCCGAGATTCACGAGCGCCGAGGCGACGTCGGATTCGAGCTGCGAGCGCGTGGCGGGTTTTTCCGCTTCGCGCACATCCACGACGGCGAGCTTGTCGCGAAGTTCGACGACCATGCGCTCCGCTGTCTTCTTGCCGACGCCGGGAATGCGGACGAGTTGCGCGAGGTCTCCCCGGCGAATCGCGGGAACCAGATCCTCGAGGCCCATCCCCGAAAGGATTTTCAGGGCGAGAGACGGTCCGACGCCCGACGCGGAAATCAGCAGCTCGAAGCAATGCTTTTCGCGCGAGGTGAGAAAACCGTAAAGCGAAAGCTGATCCTCGCGCACATGCGTGTGGATCAGCAGCGTCGTTTCGTCGTGCAGCGCGCCGAGCCCGGCAAAAGTGGAGAGCGGGATCTGCACTTGATAGCCCACGCCGCTCACGTCGAGCAAAATCTGGCTGGGACGCTTGTCGATGAGCTTGCCGCGGAGCGAGCCAATCATGTCCAGCGATTATCGGTTAGGGCCATGAGGGTGTCAACGCGAGCGGAGAGCGGGGCGAACGCGGCGCTTCGTCGTCGGGAGCGTAGGAGTGGCCCGGGACCCCTACAAATATTCGTATATCTGCAAAACTATCCGAAATATCGGATAGCCGGTTGATTCAATTGAAAAAATTTTCGCCCGCTCGGCAGAATTGCTTTCCTCGTGGGCGCGTTCCCGTCTAACGAAATGTAAGCGGTGAATCCGATCCTAGGAGGAAGAAACGATGTCTCGTCGTGGTGTCTATCTACTCGTGCCCATTCTTGTCGCGCTGGCGCTGGCAATGCCCTTGGCAGCTCGCGAGGCCGGAACCAAGAACGGAAAAACAACCAGCACCACATTGGATGTTTTGAGCGCGGTTACGCTGGCCGGCAAGCAGCTCAAGCCGGGCATGTATCGTGTTACGGCCGACGATTCCAGAGTAACCCTGGAGCAGGACGGCAAAGTGGTGGCCGAAGCGCCGGTGCAATGGAAGGACGAAACCGCGAAGCCACATTATTCCAACATCGTGACCGTCGGCACCGAAGTGAAGGAGATTCACTTCAGCGGCAAGATGCGCTACGTGGAAATCGGCGGGTAGAAGCCCCGTAGTACGGACCGGCGCGCGGATCGACCTTGCGGATTCGCGCGCCGCTTCAGCGGTGCGAGCGATCGCGGCGAACCGCTTCGTCGATTAACACACCCAGCTCGCGCCGCGTCAATGTGACACTCTCAGTCGAGCCAGCGTCCGCGTTCGAGGAATCGTCCAAAGCCGAAGATGCCGCCGTCGCGCCGTTGGCGCCATAGCGCGCGCGGACCTCCACCAACTTCTCCACGTCCCTGCCGGAAAGCAGAACCTGCTTGCCAAGAAGTTGGGTGACGAGCGCCACGCGGGCGAAGTGTTCCGTGGTCTCCATTCGCAGAAAAGCGGTCAGGAGATCGGGCCCGTATGTGACGACGCCGTGATTCGCCATCAGGATGGCATCGTGGCCCTGGACGTAAGGCTCGATCGCCGCGCTCAGTTCCGACGTGCCCGGCGTACCGTAGCGGGCCACCGGAATGCATCCGAGGCCAATGACGAGCTCGCACAGAATCGGTTTGTCGAGCGCGATACCGGCCGCCGCATATCCCGTCGCTGTCGGTGGATGCGCGTGGCAGACGGAGTTGACGTCCGGACGGAGCCGATAGATCAGAAGGTGCATGGCCAGCTCGGAGGACGGCTTTCGCAACCCGCCGACGCGCCGGCCCTGGAGATCCATGATGACGAGATCGTCGGGCGTCATCATGCCCTTGCTGATGGAAGTAGGAGTGACGAGGATGCGGTCCGGGCCGAGCCGGACGGAGATGTTTCCATCCGTCGCCGCAACGTAGCCGCGATCGTGAATCCAGCGGCCCACCGCGCAAATGTCCGAGCGATGCTCGCTTTCCGACTTCAGAGCCCCGTGAGAAATCGAGTCAGGTTGCATTCGCGCCTCCGCGGCCGCTTGGAGCGGGGCGTAGTTTAGGCATAAAACCCTCTCAATTTCAAGGCTCGAGCGACGCGGTCAATGGCCACGATGTAGGCGGCGATGCGATTGTTCACGGAGTGCGCTTCGGCGTAGCGCATGACCTGGTCGAAGCTGTGCTCCATCACGTCCTGCAGGCGATCGTTTACTTCGCTCTCGCGCCAGAAAAATCCCTGGCGGTCCTGCACCCACTCAAAATAGCTGACCGTGACTCCGCCGGCATTTCCCAGAATGTCTGGAATCACGAAGATCCCTTTTTTCTCGATGATCGGGTCCGCGTGCGCCGTGGTGGGGCCGTTGGCGCCCTCGCACAGAATTCGGCAATTCACGCGGCCCGCATTTTCACTCGTAATCTGATTCTCGGTGGCCGCAGGCACGAGAATGTCGCAGGGCCGGAAGAGGATTTCCTGGGAAGTCATTTTTTCACCGCCGCCGGGAAAATCCGGCAACGGTTTTCGTTGCGCGTAAACCCAATCGACGAGTTTGGGAATGTCGATGCCCTTTTCATTGTAAAGGCCGCCGTTGATGTCCGCCGCGCCGATGATTTTGTATCCCGCGGCGTGCATCAACATTCCCGCCTGCGAACCGACGTTTCCGAAACCTTGAATGACGACGCGGCAGGCGTCCCGTTTCATGCCCAGCTTGGCGACGGCCTTGTCGCAACAGATCATCAAGCCGCGGCCAGTGGCTTCCCTGCGTCCTTGCGAGCCTCCGAGGTCAAGCGGCTTCCCGGTAACAACCGCGGTCGTGGCCTGGCGGACGTGCATCGCATAGGTGTCCATCACCCAGGCCATAGTCTGCTCGTTGGTGCCGATATCCGGAGCGGGAATGTCGCGCTCGGGCCCAAACCAATCGGACAACGCGGCTGTGTAACGGCGGGTGACGCGCTCGAGTTCCGCCTTCGAAAGCTTCCCGGGGTCGCAGATCACCCCGCCCTTTGCGCCGCCGAACGGAATGTTGACCACCGCGCACTTCCAGGTCATCCAGGCAGCGAGCGCGCGTACTTCATCGATCGACACGTCCGGCGCGAAGCGGATGCCGCCTTTGCCGGGCCCGCGCACTGTGGAGTGCAGCACGCGGTAACCCGTATAAACTTCCAGTCGGCCGGTATCCAGCGCGACCGGGATGTACACAGTGATTTCCCTTTCCGGGCACTTCAGAAACCTGTAGACGCCCTGTTCCAGTTTCAATTTCTGCGCAGCGATTTCAAAGCGCGCTTCTGCGGATTCGAAAACATTCAACTCGTCGCTTACGGCAGTAGCCATTTCAGCCTCCCCAATTTCTCGGCGACCGCGCGGCAACATTCATAGCGCCCCACAATTTACAGTCGCCTGAACCAAAGAACAAAACCGAAAATGACGCCAACAACGATGGCGGCGACCAGAAAGGGCCGAACGACGGGCAACGATCCCCAGACCACCACGAATAATCCGATCGAGAGAACGGCCCCAACGGCGCTCCCGGTGATGACCAAGGAACCCATTTTCGCGGCAGGGTCACGTCCCTGAGAGCATTCATCGCGACTTGCCACCGCCCGCCGGAAGCCCGCCCGGTTCATTTTCCACCCCTACACAGGTCTTGACCCGTCATTTCGCCGGGCTCAGCGACTCCGAGAACGCCGAGCAGCGTAGGAGCGATATCGCGGAGCGAGCCGCCGGGCTTCAACTGGGCGCGGCCGTCGTCGCTCGCAAGGACAAGGGGGACGGGATTCGTGGTGTGATAGGTGTGCGGGCCGCCGGTGACGGGATCGATCATCGTCTCGGCATTGCCGTGATCGGCGGTGATGATCCAGGCGCCGCCGCGAGGGCGCAGCGCCTGAAAGATCCTTCCGAGATTTTGGTCCACCGTTTCGACCGCCTTCACGGCGGCTTCGAGCTTGCCGGAATGCCCAACCATGTCCGCGTTCGCGAAGTTCATGATAATGGCGTCGAAATCGCCCTTTTCAATCGCGCGGATCACGGCGTCCGCCACGCCCGCCGCGGACATCTCCGGTCTCAAATCATACGTGGGAACTTTCGGCGACGGCACCAGGACGCGCTCCTCGCCCGCGAACGGTTTTTCGACGCCGCCATTGAAGAAATAAGTGACGTGCGCGTATTTTTCCGTTTCGGCGACTCGGAGATTCCTGAATTGCCGTTCGGCAAAGACGTTGGCGAGGATGTGTTCCAGTTTTTCCGGCGCCAGAAGGTAGCGCAGCCACGGCCAGGTCTTTTCATACTGGGTCATGCCGACGAAGGCAAGGTTCTTTGGGCGTGGTGAATCGGAGAATTCCTGGAAGCCAGGTTCGACCAGGGCGCGCGTAATCTGTCGAGCGCGGTCCGCGCGGAAATTGAAGAAAACCACCGCGTCATCGTCGCGGACGAGACCGCGCGGAATGGCCGGTTTGCCGGGTGCGGCTTCGGTGGTGATGATAGCGGGGATCACGAATTCGTCGGTCACGCCTTTTTCGTAACTCGCGCGCATTGCGGCGATGGGATCGGTGAACTTCGCAGCGGCATCGCCATGGACCATCGCGCGATACGCTTTCTCGATGCGCTCCCAGCGGTTGTCGCGGTCCATCGCATAGTAGCGGCCGCTGATGCTCGCGATTTGGCCGGCGCCGTACTCGCGCACTTGCTGTTGGAGCTGGCGGAGATAATCAATTCCACTTTCGGGCGGAGTGTCGCGGCCGTCCATGAAACAATGGACGAAGACATTTTTCACTTTGTTCTCGCGCGCCATGCGGAGCAACGCAAAGAGATGCTCGATGTGCGAGTGGACGCCGCCGTCGCTGACCAGGCCGATGAGATGCAACTGATGCGCGCGGCCGCGCTCCATCGCCTCCAGCAGCAAAGGCTGGCGGAAGAATTCGCCGCTGGCGATGAGCTGATCCACGCGCGTGATATCCATCTGCACGATCCGGCCCGCGCCAATATTCAGGTGGCCCACTTCGCTATTGCCCATCTGTCCTTCCGGCAGGCCGACATACGGGCCGGAGGTTTGGATGAGCGTGTTGGGAAAATCCTTGAGGAGGCGATCATAGTTCGGCTTGCGTGCCAGGGCGATGGCGTTGCCTTTCGACTCGGTGCGGAAGCCCCAGCCGTCGAGGACGGTGAGGACGATGGGTTTAGGTCGGTTCGGCATGGTCCTGGATTCGTGTCGATTAAAATTGATCTCCAGCCTTTATTTCCAGCGAGCTACAGCCATTTCTAATCGCCGGAGTATCGATTAGAAGCGTGGATCGTGACTTATGAATCGCTGCGCCCGAGACCGGAGAAGTGAAGGAGGCGGAAGAAAAGAGCGCCGTGTGACCCGCGCCGTGAGTATCGCTCTCCGCGATCCCCTTTCGCCGTCGTTCGAGTTCAGAGCGTTCCACCATCACGAATTACGGTAGCAGATGGGATAAGCGATGCAAGGGCGTTGTTGGTGTAAAGAATTGCGGACGGCTATTTGCAGCCAAGCAACTCAAAATGATCGTTAGTCGGTGAGCTGTGCGACGAGCAACGGCGGAACCCAGCACGCGTTGGGCATTTGGATGCCAATTTACACGCGCCGGGCGGCTTCCACGGCAGGATCAACGGAAACCACGGAGTATCCATGGGCTTCCATTCCGAGCTCACCGCAACTCTGGCCTCCGACAACGGGAGTTCGAGGCTTCGCGATACAAATCGATGAATGAAGTGGTATAACACCAATCAATCAATTGGACGGAGGATTCCTCCAATGGACGACCGGGCGTCCGAGCGGCCACGCACGAAATCGGAACAGCGGAGGGGCGCCCGTTTCCCCGTCGTTGTTCCTGTCGAAGCGAAGTGGCAGGCGGCCAACGGCAAGAGCGTGAAAGAAGCCGGCCAGGCCAGAGAGGTCAACTCGCAAGGCGGCCTGCTGGACATGAAAAACTGTCCCAGCGTTGGCAGCCAACTTGAATTAACCAATCTCCTTTCCGGCGAATCTTTTCAGGCCCGTGTGGTGGGAGCCCGCCGATCCAAAGACGGCAACATATTGGGCGTGGCCGTGGAGCTTTTGATTCCCAGTGAGACTTTTTGGGGCGTAAATTTCCAACTCAAGAAAACCAGCGCCGAGCTTGTGAGACTCGAGCAAGTCATGAAGTCGGGCAGCGTCGATCCCCGCATATTGAGGGAGTTCCGCGATGCGGTGGATTACGTTCGCAAGACAGCCTGGGCGGTGCAAGAGTGGCGAGAGCGCCAACTGCAGGACCACGATCCCCATACCTTGCTCCCCTTGATCACCGGGGAGCGCATTCGCCGCGCCACGCAGCTCAGTCAAGCCATCGCTGAGGACTTGGCCGCCCGCGAAGTCACGCGCGACACCGCAGGAATCGTTGAGTACTTTCGAGCCATCAAGAGCGCATACGAAAGCCTGGCGGGTCTGTTCGGAGATTCCAAAACCTGACGGCCGGGCTGAGGCCGGTAGAAGCGGAAGACCGATCTCAGTTCATTGCGAACTCGGACGCGCGTCGCTGTTGGTCGACGTCCGCCGGCTCCGCTTGGAATGCGCCGAGAGGAAGCCCAAAATCTCCCGCTGCGAAGCGTCCGGTTGGTCTGTAAAGAAGACGTGGCTCGCATGGGGGATCATCGCGAGCTTTGCGCCTGGAATCCGCTGCGCGATCAGCCTGCCATTTGCAGGGGGGACGAGCCGGTCCGTCTCGCCGTGAATCACGAGAGTGGGCGCGGTGATTTGATCGAGCCGGCTGTACGCCTCCCACGCCGCAATCCCCTGCAGCTGACTCGTGTATCCCAGTTCCGTCGGATACCATTTCTTGCGCAGCAGCATATCCGCTTCGATCCGATCGCGAGGCGTGGACGAATCATAAATGAACCGGTTGGTGGTTTCCGCGAATTCATCGGGATTCGAACTGCGGTGGAGCAGCGCTTCGACGACTTCGGGACCCGCCGACACTGCCTGAGGTCCGCCCGCAGCGGTGCAGCCGAGAATCAGCGTTTTCACCCGCTGCGGATACTGCAGCGCGAACTCCTGCGCGATCATGCCTCCCATCGAAACTCCGAAGACATGCGCGCTTTCGATGCCGGCGGCGTCAAGCACGGCTGCCGCGTCCGACGCCATCACCGCGATGGGATACGGCCCAGGCGGTACATCGCTCCGACCCACGCCCCGGTTGTCGAGCACTATGGTCCGGTAGTGGGATGACAGGATCGGCCGGGTGCGATGCCAGAGATCGGAGGCCCAGCCGAGGCCCATAATCAACAAAATGGGAACGCCCTGACCCTGCTCCTGCCAGTAGATGTTAACTCCCTGATTCTGTGTTATGGGCATGCGGGCGCCTCACGCGGGCTCCGGGATGGGTTGTGGGACCGCAAGGAACGACATCGTGATAGAGGATAACAAACAATAGCGACCAAAGCAGACTACTCGTATCGTAGTTTACGAAGGCGAGTCAAGGGCATTCACAGGCTGCGACGGGATGACGCGACCCATCGGGTGGGATGCGAAGGCGGTCTCGAGCGGGCGCAGTCCGCTCCAAACGTTCGAGCCGGCGAGCGAGCGGACTCACGCCGGCGATTGTGCGCCGATCAACGGGAGCGGCGTAACTAGCGGCGCGGCTCGCTGGAGGGCGGAACGATGCTCTTGAGGCGCAGGTAGACGGCGATGCTGCCGTAGCACTCATTATCGTGCGCGACGTTGTAAGCAAGCGCGGCGAGGCGCGGCGTGGGCCCGCGGAAACTTTGCACCGAGTCGTTGCCATTGGTGTCGCTGAGGGCGGCGTATGCGGCGTCACAGGTGTCGAAGGACTCTTTCAGAGCGGCGACGAGATCGGCCTTTGCGGTTTTCGATCCGGCGCCGGGAGCTTTGGGTGTGCCGAGAATGCGGGAACACATGAAGGTCTGAGCGTCAGCGACGTGGGCAATCCAAGCGCCGAAGGTGCGAACGTCAGGGGTCGGCTTAAAGGCATAGCCGTCTTCAGGCATTTTGTCCGCGGCCTTGAGAAGATTGTTCTTGACGTTGTTGTAGGTCTGCCGAATGGCGTCGGGGACGCTCGGAGCCTGGCTTGGCGCCTGGCCAAAGATCGGCGAGGCGAGCAATCCCACGAGTCCTACCATGATGATGGCATAGCGTTTCATATCCGTTTCTCCTTGATGATCTGGCTAAAGCCAGAAACTTCTTCGCCAACCTTTCGGCGCTGCGAATTATAGACCCGAATGGTCCCTGGGAACAGGCAAGGGTTGACGCCAGGCCCGAGTCGCGACGACGTGGGCTATTTCGCGGGTGCGACGGGAGTTCACATTCACCAGATAAGAATTGGCCAAGCGTTCGCGCCGGGGAATGCCGGGGCGATTCTCTATTTTGACATCGTGGCACCGCTGCTCTTGCTCACGCTTCTCGCGATTCGCGGAGGTGGCGCGTCATTGCGCCGCTAATGCTGCGCGGCCGGGGAAGCGGGCGGAGGAGCCGAGCTCTTCCTCGATGCGGAGGAGCTGGTTGTATTTCGCGATGCGGTCGGTGCGAGAAGCGGAGCCGGTCTTGATCTGGCCCGCGCTCATGGCGACGGCGAAATCGGCGATGAAGGCGTCCTCGGTTTCACCGGACCGGTGCGAGATGATCGCGGAGTATTTCGCCTTGCGGGCCATTTCGACGGCTTCGACCGTCTCGCTGACACTGCCGATCTGATTCAGCTTGATGAGAATCGCGTTGGCAATTCCCTCGGAAATACCGCGCGCGAAGATCTTCGGATTCGTGACGAAGGCGTCATCGCCGACGAGTTGGATCTTTTTCCCGAGCCGCTGCGTGATTTGTTTCCAGCCGTCCCAATCGTCCTCGGCGAGACCGTCTTCGATCGAGACGATGGGGTACTGGCGAACCCAGTTTGCCCAGAACTCGACCATCTGCTCGGACGTGCGGGCGGATTTGTCCGATTTCTTGAAGATGTATTTCTTGCTCGCGCGGTCGTAAAACTCGCTCGCGGCGGGATCGAGCGCGACGGCGATCTGCTCGCCGGGCTTGTAACCGGCCGCGGTGATGGCTTCGAGAACACGGTCGAGCGCCTCTTCGTTGGATTTCAGGTTGGGCGCAAAACCGCCTTCATCGCCGACGGCCGTCGAATAGCCGTTTTTCTTGAGCACCGCTTTCAGGTTGTGAAAGACCTCAACGCCCCAGCGGAGCGCTTCGCGAAAGCTCGGGGCGCCGATGGGCATCACCATGAATTCCTGCGCGTCCACCGAATTATCGGCGTGCGCGCCGCCATTCAGTATGTTCATCATCGGGACGGGGAGCGTGGCGGCCGAAGCGTCGCTCGAATATTTCGCCAAATACTTGTACAGCGGCTGTCCGGCGGCGGCGGCGGCGGCGCGCGCAGCGGCCATCGAGACGGCGAGGATAGCGTTGGCGCCGAGTTTCGATTTGTTGGGCGTACCGTCCGCCTCGATCATGCGGCGGTCGAGTGCGCGCTGGTCGGCGGCGTCCAGGCCCGCGACGGCTTTCGCGATCTCGGTATTGACGTGAGCGACTGCTTTCAACACGCCTTTGCCGAGATAGTGCGACTTATCGCCGTCGCGCAATTCGATGGCCTCGTGCTCGCCGGTGGAGGCACCGGAAGGAACAGCGGCGCGGCCCTGGGCTCCGCCCTCCAGGCGGACGTCGGCCTCGACCGTGGGATTGCCGCGCGAATCGAGAATCTGGCGGCCGCGAACAGCGACGATCTTCGTGGACATGATTTCTCCGAATGAGACGATTTAACCAAATTCCAGACGCATCAACACGCCGGACATTGTAAACGCTGAAGAGAGATTCTTCGACTGCACGTACCGATTCGCGTTCCGGCAACAGAGAAAGGGCGTCGGGGCGCTCCGCTCAGAATGACGACATCTGAAACTACTCGGGCTCCTCGATCAAGGATTCCGGACGGACCACCACGACGACGCCGTTATCCGAGACGGAATAGCGGGTGCGATCGGCTTCGAGGTCATGGCCGATCACGGTACCTTCCGGCAGATCCACATGACGGTCGATAATCGCGCGGCGAATGCGGCAGTGACGCCCGATATTGACGTGATTGAAGACGATCGACTCCTCGACTTCGCTGTAACTATTGACGCGGACATCGTAGCCGACGACCGATCTTGCGACACGTCCGCCGGAGATGATCGATCCCCCGGCGACAATCGAATCGAGCGCGACGCCCATGCGCTCAGGATCGGCAAAGACGAATTTTGCCGGAGGATACTGCTGCTGCCAGCTTTGCAGCGGCCATCCTTCGTCGTAGAGATTGAAAACGGGCGTAACCGCGACCAAGTCCATGTTGGCTTCGTGATAGGCGTCGATCGTACCGACGTCCCGCCAGTACGGGATTTCCTTCTTGTTTTCGTCGCGGAAGTTGTAGGCGAAGACGCGGTATTTGCCGATGATCCGCGGGAGAATGTCCTTGCCGAAATCGTGAGAGGAAGTTGGATTTTCGGCGTCGTCAATCAGGATGGGCACCAAGAGCTGGGTATTGAAGAGATAGACCCCCATCGAGCCGTTCACCTTGCCGGGATGGACGCGCGACGGCCTGGGGTTCGCGGGTTTTTCCTCGAATCCGACGACTCGCCAGTGCTCATCCGTTTCGAGAACGCCGAACTTTCCCGCTGCCGCGGCGGGCTCGACCTCGATGGTGGCCACGGTGACGTCCGCTCCCGCGGCGACGTGCTGCTCGAGCATTTTCTGGTAATTCATCTTGTAGATGTGGTCGCCGGAGAGGATGAAGACATAGTTCGATTGTTCGCTGCCGATCGAATAGATGTTCTGATAGACGGCGTCGGCCGTACCCTGGTACCAGTGCTGCGAGACGCGCATCTGCGGGGCCAGCACTTCGATGAAGTCTCCGAAGCCCATCAGGGAGGACCAGCCGCGCCGCACGTGCCGATTGAGGCTCAGCGCCTTGTACTGCGTGAGGACGAAGACCCGGCGCAGGTCGCTATTGAGGCAGTTGGAGAGGGTGAGATCGATGATCCGGTATACGCCCCCAAAAGGAACGGCGGGCTTGGCGCGATCGCGCGTGAGCGGCCAAAGCCGCTCGCCCTGGCCGCCGGCCAGAAGAACAGCAATCGCGCTGCGCATCAGAGACATGGGTGCAATCGCTCCGGATACCGCTTCCGGCAGGGCACCATTCTAGCAGCATGTCGCCCGGACCGCAGGTGGGGTCCCGTCCGCCGAATCCGGCCCGGGGAGAAACGCCCAAGTTTACCGCCAGCGGCGCTGGATTACTGAAGAGTTAGAGACTATCGAGGTACCGGGCTTAATAAACAATTTAAGCCTTGACTTGGAGGATAGCCTCCGATAGAAGAAGTGGGCAATAGCCGGTTCGCGAGGATGCCGGTTACCTGACTCTATTCCATCAGTATAAGTCAAGGCAGAGGACGGGGGTGAATACGCGTGGCAGAAGTTGTAATTCAAGAGGGCGAATCTTTGGAGAACGCTCTCCGGCGCTTCAAGCGTAAGGTGCAGTCGGAAGACATCATCAAGGAAATCAAGAAGCACAGCTACTACATGAAGCCTGGGGAAAAGCGTCGCGCCAAACAGGCCCTCTCGCGTAAGCGTCTCCGTAAGAAGCAGCGGCGTGAGCAAGACTAGGCGACCACATCACTGGAATCTTTCCAAGCAGCTTCGTGCCGGCGGGCAGATGAGAACCGCAGGGGTGTGCGGGAATCCATCAGCCTGGAGGCCGCGAACTGCCCCGCTGCCCTTCCCATGCGAACCCGGCCCCGGAGCGGCATATGGAATACCATGACAAGGTCCTGAAGTGCGCCGATTGTGGGGCTGAATTCGTCTTCACCGCCGGCGAACAGATGTTCTTCGCGGACAAGGGCTTTAAGAACGAACCGAAGCGATGCAAGGCGTGCAAAGCCAATCGGGCGCAAGGGAGTGAGGCAGGTTCCGGTAGCGTTCAACGGGTGGAGACAAAGACGGTCTGTTCGCAATGCGGGAAAGAGACGACCGTCCCCTTCAAGCCGACCCAAGGCCGCCCGGTCTATTGCCGCGAATGCTTTCAACACCGGCGTTCGGTCGGCGCGCCCAGCGCGACGGCTTGACCGCAGGTTCGCACAGCAAGACGGCGTGAAATCAAGATAATGCCCAGACCTCGCTGGGCAGGAGACAGCCATGGCGGATTTGGACCTGCGTCCCCTATCGCTCGGAGAAGTGCTCGACCGAACGATCTCCCTCACGATCGCCACGGCCGTGTTCTATTACGACCTGCGCGTGCGCAAGGAAGCGTTCGACCCTCAGCTCATGATGAACGTCGTTGGCGGCGCCTCATCGGGAACGGCAACGGCTTCCTCGACTCCCGCCTGAATCGACCCCCGTCGTTGGGTCAATTGACCGCGCAAGACCACGGCCCTAAAATCAGTGTCGCTTGGAGGTCCTGGTTCGATGGACGAGAAAACCTTGCGCGATTACTTGAAGCGGGCCCTGAACTGGCACGAGGCTCATCTCGATTGGAAGAAAGCTCTGAAGGATTTGCCGGCCAAGGATCGCGGAACCCGGCCGGCGGGCGCGCCGCACTCGCCGTGGGAATTGCTGGAGCACGTTCGCATCGCGACGTGGGACATTTTCGAATTCTGCCGCGATGCAAAGCACGCGTCGCCGGACTGGCCCAAGGGCTATTGGCCTGAAAAACCGTCGCCGCCAAGCACTGCTGCGTGGGACAAGAGCATCCAGGCGCTCGAGCACGACCTGGAAGCGATGGGAAAACTCGTGACGGATCCCAAGACCGACCTCCTGGCGCCGATCCCACACGGATCCGGCCAGACGATCCTGCGCGAAGCGCTGCTGATCGCCGATCACAATTCCTATCACCTCGGGCAGTTCGTCCTCGTTCGCCGGCTGCTGGGTTGCTGGCCGGAAACCTGAGACGCAAATCGCGTCCTGCGTTTGAAACCCAACATCTTATAGTTATGATGGCAGCGGAGCGGAAAATCGTCCACAGGGCGCGCAACGAATGACACGAGAACAGGCGATCGCGGAATCGACGGCTTCGAAGCAAGCGCAGGAGCGCGTCTGGGAGTCGTTTCGCCGCTGGGGGTATCTGCAGGCAAGTCTCGATCCGCTGGGAGACCTCGAGTCTGTGGCGATGGCCGAGTTGGATGTCGCCGGGCCGGAGGCTGACGCGGCTCGCCGCTGCTATTGCGGCAGCATCGGCGCGGAGTTCATGCACATCCCGGAGCGCGAGCGGCGGCTGTGGGTGCAGGAGCGCATGGAGTCGGAGGGCGCGCGCCCCGACCGCGCGCGCATTCTCGATCTGTTGATCCGGGCGGAGATTTTCGAACAGGTTTTGCAGACCAGGTATCTGGGTACCAAGCGCTATTCACTCGAGGGTGAGGCATCGCTGCTGCCCCTGCTCGACTCGATTCTGAACGCCGCCGCCGAACAAGGCGCCGAAAGGGCGATGGTGGCCATGAGCCATCGCGGGCGGCTGAATGTGATGGTGCACATCGTGGGGCGCGCCGCCGCGGAAGTCTTTGCGGGGTTCGAGGACGTGGACCCGCGAAGCACGCTCGGCAGCGGAGACGTGAAGTATCACATGGGCGCGACCGGAGATTTTCACGCCGCAAACGGCCAGGACGTGGGAATCCATCTGGTATCCAACCCAAGTCATCTGGAGGCGGTCGATCCGGTAGTGGTGGGCCGCACCCGCGCGAAGCAGATGCGGCGCGGCGAGAGCGGGCGCCGACAGGTGGTGGCGATTGCGATGCACGGCGATGCGGCGTTCGCCGGCCAGGGAATCTGCGCCGAGACGCTGAATTTGTCGGGCGTCCCGGGGTTCACGGTCGGCGGCAGCGTGCACATCATCGTCAATAATCTGATCGGGTTTACCACCGTGCCGCGCGACACAGGCTCTACGCGGTATGCATCGGACCTCGCCAAACGCTTGCCGGTCCCGATCTTTCACGTAAACGCGGAGGATCCCGAAGCGGTGGTTCGCGCGGGCCGGATGGCGCTCGATTATCGCTACGCGTTTGGTACGCCCGTATTCGTGGATCTGATCGGCTATCGCCGCCACGGGCACAGCGAAGTGGATGATCCCACGATCACGCAGCCTCTGCGCTACCGGAAAATCGAGGCGCATCCGCCGATGTGGCGAATCTACGCGGAGAAAATTGGGACCGACCCCGAGCCGATCGTCCGGCGGGTACGCGAAGAACTGGACGTGGCACAGCAGGAGGCGCGCGAACTGGAGAAGCGCCCCCTGCTGCGCCGCCTGCCGCGCTATTGGGGGGCGTACCGAGGCGGCCGGTACGACGCGTCGTTCGAGGTGGAAACAGCGGTACCGCGGGAATTGCTCGCGTCGATCGGAGAGGCCCTCGCGAGTTATCCGGAGGGATTCCATGTCCATCCGAAGGTGAAGAAACTTCTCGAGCAGCGGCTCGAGATGGCGCGCGGAAAACGGGCGATCGACTTCGGAATGGCCGAAGCTCTCGCGTTCGGCTCGCTCTTGAGACAGGGCGTGCCGGTACGGCTCTCCGGGCAGGATAGCCGCCGCGGCACATTCAACCAGCGACACGCGGCGCTGATCGATGTGGAAATCGAAGTGGAGTACGTTCCGCTCGAGCACCTGGGGAGGGACGGCGCGTGGTGTGAGATCTACAATTCGCCGCTTTCCGAGGCTGCCGTGCTCGGGTTTGAATACGGGTTCAGCCGCGACTACCCCGAAGCGCTTGTCGTGTGGGAAGCGCAATTCGGCGATTTCGCGAACGGAGCTCAGATCATCATCGACCAGTTCATCGCGGCAAGCGAGGACAAGTGGAATCTGCTGTCCGGAATCGTGCTGCTGCTTCCTCACGGGTACGAGGGACAGGGCCCGGAGCATTCGAGCGCGCGCATCGAACGCTTCCTACAGCTCGCGGCGCGGGACAACATGCAGATTTGCCAGCCTTCGACCGCGGCGCAGTATTTTCACCTGCTGCGGCGGCAAGCCCTGCGCGCATGGCGGAAACCTCTGATTGTTTTCACGCCGAAGAGCATGCTGCGAAATCCCGCGGCTTGTTCCCCCGTCGGCGAACTCGCGGCCGGGCGCTTTCAGACTGTGATCCCCGATTCAGGGGACGGCACGGCCGAGCGCGTGTTGCTATGCTCCGGAAAAATCGCCCACGAACTCGAAGCGGAACGGAAGCGCCGCCCGGGGACCCCTCCCGCGATCGTCTTCGTAGAACAGTTATATCCCCTTCCGGAAGCGGAGCTCGCAGCGGAAATGGATCGTCATGCCGATGCGCGGGAGTTCGTCTGGGTGCAGGAAGAGCCGGGCAATATGGGCGCGCACGAATTTGTGATTCCGCAGCTCGAGCGCCTGGCGCGCGGGCGCGCGGTTCGATCGGTGAACCGCTCTTCGAGCGCCAGCCCGGCCACCGGCTCGGCAAAGGCTCACGAATTGGAACAGAAGACGCTCCTCGCCCTCGCGTTCGGAACCTGACCAACGTGTTCTAGCTGCGCGCTTTCGCGGAAGCCGAAAGGGCGAACCCCGGGCGCTAGGATGCGTGAGACGCTGCTTCGCGATCGGGGGCGATTGCGCCGGCCATGCGGAAGATGGCCGCGAGCACTTCCAGAGCGACCCTGCAATACAGTATCCAGAAGAAATATCCGACCAGCGCGCCGAGGAGGGCTAGCAAACCTTGCACTGGCGCCTGCTGAAACGCAAGCACGACCCAGGCGACCGCCGCAATCAACCCCGCCAGCAGGTGAAGCGAGTAAAGAAATTTCAACATCCGCGGCGTGGCGTACGCGCGAAACGAAAAGTCCATCAGGCCTTCCCATATTCCGCTGGCTTCGGTCATTTCGTGCCTCCTCGTGTAGAGATGGGAACTGCGAGAAGTATAGACGAGCGGCGAGAGCGCGGGCAACGAGCGGAGTGGACCAGGGGAACGCGTGCCTTTACACGCGGGAAAGGATCAGGCTGTGGCCGCTGACGAGCACAGGCCGCAGCTCGTTCGATGAAAAGCCCGCGCGCTGAAACATCCTCTGGTACTCGGAGAACGTGTAGGCATCTCCTGACGGCGTCGTGCCCAGCATCGTCATGGCGAAAGCGGCGGCGCGTGGCGGCGTGACGCGATCTTCGTTGGGAACAAAGTCGAGCGTGACGACGAGGCCGTCCGGCGCGAGCGCGCCGCGCACCTTGCGCAGCAGCGATTCAATCGTGGGCGGATCGAAGTGATGCAGGAAATTGGTAATGAGTACGACGTTGTAGCCGATGCCGAAATCAGTGTCGAACGCGCTGCCGGGCAAAAGATGGAGACGCGCCTCGACTCCCGCCGCGCGCGCATTTTCCACGGCAACGCCGAGCACGGAGGCCCAGTCCTGGGCAAAGATTTCGGCGTTTGGATTGTGCTGGGCGAGCGCGATGCCGAAGGTGCCGTGGCCCGCGGCAATGTCGAGCACTTTCCACTTCCTATCTTCTCCGGCGTTGAGAAGGCGCGCGATTTCCTCGGCGGGAGCACGCGTCATTGGCGCCATCGAACGCGCGAACTCAACCCAGACGGGGTTTTCGTCGGAAAGCGATCCTTCACCCGGCAAGGCCGGGCGTCCGGTGCGAATCACTTCGCCAAGGCTCATAAAGGCGGTCACCGTTCCTGGCAGAGTCAGAAATCCGGCCATGGATGCCTGGCAGGCGGGCGAGCGCCGGTCGAGGAACGCCGCCGAATCGGGCGTCAGGGTGTATTGGCGATCCTGCTTGGTGAGGAATCCGATGACAACGAGGAAATCGCAGAGTATCCGCACGCCGCGCTCGGTGGCCCGGCAGCGCTTCGCGAGCGCCGCGGACGTATCGGTTCCCTCTCCGATGGCGGTAAACACATCGAGTTCAATCGCCGCCCGGAGCGCGGCGGTGTTCTGATAAGCGTTCAGCGTGTTGAAAACGAGGCTCGGATTCGGCTTGGTGGCGCCGGCTTGCGTAGCCATGAGTGCTCCCTTTCCGATGCGGACGGATTCCGTCTCAGTGTGCTTGTGAATTTTCCGCGAAGCACCAATGAACGAATTCCGGCGTGTAGCGTTTCTTGACCGCGACGGGAACGTCCGATTCATTTAGACGCTGAAAGTCAAATTGAATTTCGCCGTCGGAATGCACCGCGCCGGTAAGAAATCCATAGATATTCGTCTCCGCCGCGTTTGCGGAGTTTGCGTCCGCCGGCAAGGCATACCGCACCGCGCCCGCTGTGCCGACGATCCATCCCGGAAGCACTCCACCATGATCATGCCAGTACGCGGTATTGAAAATGCCGTCCATGAAATAGTGCGAATGGCTGCCGAGGACGTAAACGCGCTTGTGATTCTCGTTCTGAATTCGCAACAAATCTTCGTAGGCGCGGAGGCCGCTCGCGGTGCCGCCTTCGGATTGGCTCATGCTATGGTCTTTTGAAATGCTTTCGGGCAGCGCCTCGTGCATTCCGGCAACGATCGCGTGGATTCGGGTATCGGCGGAATCGGAGCGCAGTGTTTTCTCGAACCACGCCAATTGGTCCGCGTCAAACTGATCGCCCACTCCGTTATCGAGTGTGATGAAATCCACGCCGCCAGCGACCCAGTGATAATACGGCTTCGGCTTCCGATCGGCGGGATCGTCGCGCAGCCTCTGGAGGCGCAGCGGGCGCATGTTGAGCCGGCGAGAAAACCGCGCCAGGTATTCCGCGGTGGTCTTTGGCGGCACCAGTTCGTGATTTCCCCTTGCGAGGTAGACGGGCAATCTGCCAAAGGGCTTGATCTGACTCTTCAGAAAATCCTTCCAAGCAAGATCCTCATACTCGGGCATCGTTAGGGGTTTAGCCAGGTGATCGGGCTGGTGTTGGATATCCTCATCGACACCCGCAATTCTTCGGAAATCGCCGAGGTGCCAATAAAATCGCGCTCCGCTGCGTCTCACACTCGCGGCGATCGCGGGCATCACCACGTCGCCGCAGTTGCGCGAATCGCCGGAGGCCGCGAACTTCCAGACGCCCTTCTCGGAGCCTTTCGGCGCGGCCGCGTTCCCTCCGGCTGGCGCTGCTGCAGCCGAAGCTGCGCCGAGAGACGCGGAAAACAACACGGCAATAATTGCGAGCGTTCGCCTGGTCATTCCCGCTCCTCAAAATCCTAGTGCCACACGACGGAAAAGTTTCCGTGCGCGAGGCATGCCATTCTCCCGCGCCTCTGCGGCGATGGCAACATCGCCGGTGACGCCGGCGCGTCGCGGGTCATTGTCGGGCGTAGAAACGGCGGCCGGGCGAGGTACACTCGTTGTGGCCGGTCAAGTCGCCGTTTTTCTTTTCAGCCTCCGGCGGACCGGGCGAGCGAGACGCCTCGCCGCGCGCGCGACGAGGCCCGAACACGATCGCGGAGAAGGCGATGAAGCGCATCCTGGTGGCAGACGACGACCCTACGACGCGGCTATGGCTCTCGCAAATTCTGCGCGCCGAAAAGTACGCCGTCTCCACGGCGCCCGACGGCAGGACAGCCTGGAAGAAACTGCAGAAAACGAAATTCGACCTGGTCCTTCTAGACATTTGGATGCCGCGCATGAACGGCCTCGACGTCCTCGCGGCGCTCCGCGGGAGAAAGACGCCTCCGAAGGTAATCGTGATCACTTCAGACGATGCGCCGG
This sequence comes from Candidatus Acidiferrales bacterium, assembly GCA_035279445.1. Taxonomy (GTDB): domain Bacteria; phylum Acidobacteriota; class Terriglobia; order Acidiferrales; family UBA7541; genus Palsa-295. Next base: position 56,996 of record DATEHV010000030.1, read on the forward strand.
GAACCCTGCTGGCCGCGATCCGCGAGCACGCCTACGACTACATCGCGAAACCCCTCGATCGGAACGCGCTGGTGACCCTGGTTCGCGAATCTCTCGGAAAGAAGTTGAAAATGCCTCCCATCGAGGTAATTTCGGCGCGTCCCGAGTGGGTGGAATTGATGGTTCCGTGTTCGCTCGACGCAGCGACGCGCCTGGAAACATTCCTAGTGCATCTGGAAACGGGGCTGCCCGACGACGTTCGCAATTCGGTGGGGCAAGCGTTCCACGAGCTTCTGATGAACGCCATCGAATGGGGCGGCAGGCTCGATCCCAAGCGGAGGGTGCGCATATCCTATCTGCGCGCGAAGCGTATGCTGCTTTACCGCATCGCCGATCCCGGCCCCGGATTCAAGTTCTCGGGTCTCGACCACGCCGCGATCACGCATGGCGATAAGCCCATAGAACACAGTCACATCCGCGAACACAAGGGGCTGCGACCGGGCGGATTCGGGCTGGTGCTGGTGAAGGCGAACGTGGACGAACTGCTCTATAACGAGGCGCAAAACGAGGTCGTGTTCGTAAAGTACCTCGACTGACCCCCCGATCGGGCGATGCCATGCCCTGGGTTATCCTTGGTTCCGCGGTGAGAACCCGAAGCGCCGATTTCGTGGTACCTCAGTAACATTGACCCCTCCTACCCCGGGAGCTACCTTGGCATCGAGAGTAGGGCGAGGCTCCGTCCGCAGGAGGTAGGGCGGGAGCGTCGTTTGTTGGCAGCTCGAAACGGAATTACTGCCACGCCGTCTAACTGCCCGCAGAAGCCTCGCCGTAGGGCATCCTGCTCGGATGACATAGAATCTAAGGCACTTCGGGCTCGAGCAGCGATGCGCTTCGCGCCCCGCTAAATGGGATTCGGGAAGGCTGAATGATCGCAACACTCATCGGCATGGTTTCTCTGGCGGCGCTGGTGCAGGTCTTCGTCTCCTACTCCCGATCAGCGCTAGCCTCGGCCAAGGAGATCCAGCTTTCCTCGCGAGTGCTGGAAGTCGCCGGGATCGAAAGCGAGAGCCTTACCGCGGAGGACTTTGATCGCTTTTTGCAGTTGGTGCGCCTTTGCCCAGAACACGATGCCGACCGGACCGAGATTCGGGCTATAGGGAGTTACTACGGCTTGTTGTCCACGATCGGCCGCCTATCGCGAAAGCGGATGCCGCGTGCCGCGGCGTGGGCCGACGACGAGCGCCGGAGCTGCTCCCACTTTGCCGCTGTCGTACTCGACCGGTGCATATCTTACAGCCGCGGACGCTTCGCCCGGCAGGCGAGCGACAGCTTCTAGCCGTCGCACCGCGATCTACCCAACCCCCCGGCGCTCGACCCTTCCCCCGCCGGCTGCTAACATGGATGAAGGCTCGTGACATCACTCGAACAACGCGTGCTTCGCAACATTCGCCGAACGCGGATGCTCGCGGCAGGAGACCGCGTCGGCGTTGCCGTTTCGGGTGGAGCGGATTCCGTGGCGCTGCTGCGCTTGCTCGAAAGCCTGCGCGATCCGCTCGGAATCACGCTCCTCGCCGTCCATTTCGATCACGGCCTTCGCGGCGCGGAATCAGAGGCGGACGCCGCGTTCGTGTCAGAACTGGCGTGTGCGAGAGGCATCGAATGCATCACCCGCCGTGAGGACGTCGCAGCCGCAGCCGCGGACAACAAATGGAATCTCGAAGACGCCGCACGGCGCCTCCGATACTCATTCTTCGAACGCATCGTCGCGGAGGGCCTGACGACGCGCATTGCCGTGGCCCATACCGAGGACGATCAAGCCGAAACGGTTCTCGCTCACCTGATCCGCGGCACCGGTCCGGCTGGACTCGCGGGAATCTATCCCACGGCGGGCCCGATCGTGCGGCCTCTCTTGCGCGAGCGCCGCGAAGATCTACGGACATATCTGCGCCGGCTCGGCCAGACCTGGTGCGAGGACTCGACGAATTACGATCTCCGTCGCCAGCGCGCGCGGATTCGCGAGCGGCTCCTCCCAATTCTGGAGCGCGACTTTTCTCCGCATGCGGTCAGCCGCCTTTCCGGACTGGCGGCTCTCGCGCGTGAAGAGGAACTTTTCTGGAACGCCCTTGTCGAAGACCGCCTTAGCGCTTTCGTCGGGACCCAGGAGGGAAAACTGAAGATCGGTGTCGGCAACCTGCTCTCGCCGATGGAGTTGTCGCTCGACAACGCGGCGACTGAACGAGCAGGTGCGAATCCGTGGCGCACGTTGACGCAACGCCTGATTCGCCGCCTGTATCACGATCTGAAAGGAAGCCGGAGCGGGCTCCTGGCGGTGCATGTCGAGCAGGTAATCAGCCTGGCCTCGGAATCGGCAAGCGGCCGGCGCGTGGAGCTGCCCGGCGGAGTCCTGGCCGAGCGGAGTTTCGGTGATCTGCTGTTTTCTCTCGAGCGTCGGCCGCGGTCCCGGGGAACCTCCGCGCACACGGACGCGTACCGATATGTTGTGAAGCTTCCGAGCCGCGGCGCGGCCACTGTTTCGGTGCCGGTACTGAGAAGCCGCTTCTGCCTGAAAGTGATTGACTGGTCTATCGCGGAGCGCGACACTAAAAGGGAGGGCGCGGCCCTCGACGCCGACCTCCTTCGCACCCCCTTGATCCTGCGGAACTGGCAGCCCGGGGATGCGTATCGGCCGCGCGGGCGCCGCCAGGCCAAGAAATTGAAGGAGATGTTTCTGGCCGGGCGCGTTCCGAGCCGCGACCGCGCTGGCTGGCCGGTGCTGGAAAGCGGCGGGCGCGTGGCTTGGACCCGAGGGATGCCTGCGGCGGATGAATTCTGTGCTCGGGAGGAAACGCGGACCGGCGTGGTGATCGAAGAAGACCGACTTTGAGGGAGAAATAAGGGTCGCGTTTGCCCGGCAGCAGCTTGCGGGAGGCCAGCCGGGCGCGGCGATAGGTGGAATGGACGAACGGATCCCCAGGGTGAGGTAACACGGTGAACTCAACAGTACGCACGGTTGTATTCTGGGTCATGATGATCGCGCTGGCGGTTGTCTTGTGGCAGATGGCCTCAAGACCCGGCGCTGCGACGAAAGAGGAGGAGCCGAGCTACACCAATTTTCTCGCGAAGGTCGAGAGCGGAAACGTCAAGGTCGTCGAGATTTACCTCTCGCCCAACAGCGCCGAGCTCAAGGGCGAATACCGCGACGGCGGCAAGTTCGGCGGCGTGACGGTCGCCAATGCGGCGATACCGGACGTCACCAAGGCGCTTCAGGACAAAAGCGTTCCCTTCAATTACAAGGAAGTGAACAACGCGAACTGGCTCACGCTGCTCATCAACGTCCTCCCGTTCATCGTGATTCTGGGCATCTGGATCTTCATGATGAGGCAGATGCAGGCCGGTGGCAACAAAGCACTGAGCTTCGGAAAATCCCGCGCGAGATTGCTGACGGCTCAGCAGAAAAAAGCCACGTTCAAGGACGTCGCCGGGATCGACGAGGCCAAGGAAGAGCTGTACGAGATTATCGACTTCTTGAAGGACCCCCAAAAGTTCCAGAAACTCGGCGGACGAATTCCCAAGGGCGTGCTGCTGGTCGGGCCTCCGGGCACGGGAAAGACGTTGCTCGCGCGGGCGATTGCCGGTGAGGCCAATGTTCCGTTTTTTTCGATTTCCGGCTCGGACTTCGTGGAGATGTTCGTGGGAGTGGGCGCGAGCCGCGTCCGCGACCTTTTCGAGCAGGGCAAAAAGAATGCGCCCTGCATCATCTTCATCGACGAAATCGACGCTGTCGGGCGCCATCGCGGAGCGGGACTGGGCGGCGGCCACGACGAGCGCGAGCAAACCCTGAACGCGCTGCTTGTGGAGATGGACGGCTTCGAATCGAATGAAGGCGTGATCCTGATTGCGGCCACCAACCGCCCCGACGTGCTCGACCCGGCACTGCTGCGGCCGGGCCGATTTGACCGTCGAGTGGTGGTGCCGCGTCCCGATGTTCGAGGCCGCGAGGAAATTCTGCGCGTCCACACGCGTAAGGTCCCTCTCTCCGACGATGTGGATCTTTCTGTGATTGCGCGCGGCACTCCGGGATTTTCGGGCGCGGACGTCGCGAATCTCGTCAACGAAGCGGCACTCTGGGCAGCGCGCCAGAACCGGAAATTCGTCGCCATGGTGGACTTCGAAATGTCGAAGGACAAGGTCCTGATGGGCGCCGAGCGGAAGTCCATGATTTTGTCGGACGAGGAAAAGAAGAATACGGCATACCACGAAGCCGGCCACGCTCTGGTGGCCGCGATGACGCCGGGCGCCGACCCGCTGCACAAGGTGACGATTATTCCGCGCGGCATGGCGCTGGGCGTGACCATGCAGCTTCCCATCGACGACAAACACACCTACACGAAGGAGTTTCTCGAATCGCAGCTTGCCGTCCTGATGGGCGGGCGCGCCGCCGAGGAGATTTTCCTCAAACACGTCACCACGGGCGCGGGCAACGACATCGAGCGCGCAACGGAAATCGCCCGGCAAATGGTATGTGAATGGGGCATGAGCACGCTCGGACCCCTCACCTTCGGGAAGAAAGAAGAAGCAATTTTTCTGGGCCGCGAGATCGCGCAGCATCGCGACTATTCCGAAGATACGGCGATCAAAATCGACAAGGAAGTGCGCAGCATCGTGACGGCCGGTTACTCGCGTGCGCGTAGCATCCTGGAAACCTATCGCGACACGCTCGAAAACATAGCCCAGGCGCTGCTCGACCGCGAAGTCCTCGACGCCACGGAATTGAAGCTCCTAATGGATGGCAAGCCGTTGCCGGACAAACTTCCGCCTCCTTCTTCGGCGCCGCCGCTGCCGAGCCGAGAGCCTCAACTCAGCCTGCGTCCCGAGCCGCGACCGATCCCCGGTCTCGCCAAGGGCGAAAAACCCGCTCCGGCGTAGTCCCATTCCTCTCGCTAGCCTTTTTCACGAAAGTACCGCCGGAAGCGGCGCCTCGTCTTTGTTCCGGTCTTGCGTGAAACGCGACGACAGGTTCTCCCGCTCTTTCGATTTGGCGTAGAATACCGGGATGTCGAACCGGCCCGCAGACGCGTTTGAAGTCGATTGCCCCTGCTGTCGCGCAAAGCTGACCGTGGATCGAGCGCTCGGCGTGGTGCTATCTCACGTCGCGCCCGCGAGGCCTCCTTCGGTGGACCTGGACGACACGGCGCGCCTGTTGCGCGAACACGACGAAGCCGTCGAAGCGAAGTTCCGAGCCTCGGTGGAATCGGAAAAAACGAAAGAAGACGTGCTGGCGCGCAAGTTTGCCGAAGGCTTGAAGAAGGCGAAAGACGCGCCTCTCGAAAAGCCGATTCGCGATTTCGATCTCGATTGATTCCCCTCATGCGATTGCCGCTCTGCTCGCTGTCGCATGAAGGCACGACGGTGACGGCGCGCCGCCGTTGGTTTCTGCTGTTGCTGGCTCCGCTTGCAACGTTCTGGATTTCGATTCCCCCTGGTTACGCGCAATCTCACCATAAGCCTTCCACGCGATTGCCTCGCCGGATCGACCAGGGAATCGTCTGGCAGCGCGATGCTTCGACGGGCGAGTTGCGCGCCGGTGCGGCCGGCGATCCGTCAGGCGAGAGCAACGCCCCGCCGGGCCTTCATCCGATGCGCGCCTTGACGCAGATGGTCCCGGTGACATGCGTTGTGTCCACGGCGGACGGCGCTGCCGTTCCGGGGTTACGTCGCGAGGATTTTCGAATTTTCGAAGACGGCGCCGAACAGGCGATTGCCTACTTCGATGCGTCGACCGCGCCGGCGAGCGTGGCGCTGGTGATCGACGCGAGCCCGAGCGTGCTCCGCGACTCGGACGAAATGAAGCGCGCAGCGGATGCGCTGATCGGCGCGCTTGCGCCGCTTGACCAGGCAGCCGTGGTGGATTTTTCCGCGCACACTTATCTCCAGCTGGGATTCACCGACGTTCGAGAGGTTGTCCGTCGCGCAGTGGCGCGTGTGGATGTCCGCTCCCTGCTGGGCGATACCGGAGGCTCGAACATCTACCAGTCCGTGTATCTTGCAGCCCGCGAGCTGTTTCCCGGACGTACCGGCCGCAAAGCGATTCTGCTGCTCACCGACGGCCAGGACAGCGGCCTGGGCCTCACGCTCGATCCCGCGAGCGACGCGCCGCAACCGGGACGCCTCGCCAACCGGCTGACGTTTGACGATGTCGCGCGACTCCTCGCCGCACAAGACATCCAAGTTTTCGCCGTCTCCACTGAAAACCGCCCGAAGGTGATGACGCCGGCATGGCTCGCGGCGCACCAGAGCGAGACGCTGATCTCGCCTGCCGCTCGCAAGCTCGACCTTCCACCCTACACGCTCTATCTAGCGGAGCTCGTACGCCGCGCGGGCGGACAGCTATATTTCCTTCGCGAATCCGAAACGATGGCGGACACGTTTCGGCAGATTGCACAGAAAATTCGCGCCGAATATACGCTGGGCTTTTACCCGGCTCGGGGAGCGAGCGAAACTTCTACGCGGCCCGGCTGGCATTCGCTACGCGTGGAAGCAGTCGAACAGCCCGGCGTGCGCGTCACCCATCGCGCGGGATTCTACGTTCCTGCGGCTCCCTGATCGCGCTTCGGACGGCGAGAGCGCTGGCTTTTTCGGGAATCCGTGGTTCAATAACCCTCCATGTTCCGCCGGAGAGTTTTCAAGCTGCGGCTGCCGTCGCGCACCCTTGCGCTGGGTGAGCGCACGCTGGTGATGGGCGTCCTCAACGTGACGCCGGACAGCTTTTCCGATGGCGGGAAGCATTTCGACGCGGCCGCGGCTGTGGCGCGCGCGCTCGAAATCGAACGCGCGGGGGCGGACATTCTCGATATCGGCGGCGAATCAACGCGTCCCGGCTCGGAAGGAGTTTCCTCCGGCGAAGAGCTGAGGCGGGTTGTCCCCGTGCTCGAAAAACTTCGCGGAAAGCTCACCATTCCGATTTCCGTGGACACGAGCAAGGCGGAAGTCGCCGAAGCGGCGACCTATCAGGGTGCCGAGATCTTGAACGACGTGACGGCGCTGCGTGCAGACCCTCGCCTGGCGGAAGTCGCGCGCCGGTGCAAGATGGCGCTCATACTGGTGCACATGCGCGGCGAGCCGCGGACCATGCAGAAGAAGCCGTTCGCGCGCGACGTGGTGCGCGACGTCATCAGCGGGTTGCGCCGCGCCGCAGCGAACGCACGCCGCGCAGGCGTCGCGCGATCGCAGATCGTCCTCGATCCCGGGATCGGGTTTGGCAAGAGCGCCGCACAAAACTTTGAATTGCTCGAAAAACTGCCGGAGCTGGCGCGCCTCGGTTTCCCGTTGCTGGTCGGCAGCTCGCGAAAGGCATTCATCGGAAAGGCGCTCGGCGGCGCGCCGGAAGCCGACCGCGGGTGGGGCACGGCCGCGACGGTTGCTGCAAGCATCTTCGGGGGCGCCCACATCGTCCGCGTTCACGACGTGGCCGAAATGGCGCAGGTCGCGCGCGTTGCCGATGCCGTGGTTAATGCGAAATTGCGACCTGCAGGTCCGCCAACGCCATGAGCACAGCTACTCCCCGAGCCGGGAAGGCGCCATACGCGTTCTTAGCCGGCTTTTTCGGCTGGACCTTCGACGCCTTCGATTTTTTCATCCTCGCCTACGTCCTCGGCCCCGTGGCCGCGACGTTGCACAGTTCCGCCGACAGCGTCACTTTCGCCTTCGCCGCCAGCCTATACACGCGACCCGTGGGGGCATTTCTTTTCGGCTTGATGGCCGACCGCTGGGGCCGCCGCTTGCCGCTGATTCTCGACATTGTTTTCTACTCCATTGTCGAGATCCTTTCCGGCCTCGCGCCCACCTACCGCATTTTTCTCATCCTCCGCCTGCTCTACGGAATCGGAATGGGTGGCGCGTGGGGCGTGGGAGCTTCGCTGGCGATGGAATCGGTGCCGGCAAAGTGGCGCGGAATTCTTTCCGGCATCTTGCAGGAAGGCTACGCCCTCGGCAATCTGCTCGCGGCCGTCGCCTTCTGGACCGTCTTTCCTCGCTGGGGCTGGCGCCCCATGTTTTTCCTGGGCGTGATACCCGCGCTGATAACGCTGGTGATTCTGCTGAATGTGGAGGAAAGCGACGCGTGGAAGGCCACCGCCGCCAAAAAGATTAGCTGGAGTGAATATTTCCGCACGCTGGCCGGCAACTGGCAGCGCTTCCTTTATCTCGTCCTGCTCATGGCCATGATGAATTTCATGTCCCACGGCACGCAGGACCTATACCCGAGATTTCTGCAAAAGCAGCGCGACTTCAGCACCAGCACCACCGCCATCCTCAACGTGATATCGATGATTGGCGCAATCATCGGCGGAACTCTTGTTGGGCTGTACTCCGATCGCTACGGCAGGCGCCGCGCCATGATCACTTCCGCGGTTTTCGGGCTGCTGTTGATTCCGCTGTGGGTCTTCGCGCCGTCCATCGCGCTGCTCGCAGTCGGCGCTTTTCTGATGCAATTCATGGTGCAGGGCACTTGGGGCGTGATTCCCGCGCACATCAACGAACTCTCGCCCACAGCCTCGCGCGGATTTCTCCCCGGGTTCGCCTATCAGTGCGGAGTTGTGATCGCCGCCAGCTCCTCGTACATCGAGCAGCGCATGACCAGCCATTACAGCTACGCCCAGTCAATGGGAGCATTCGCCGCGGCGGCGTTCGTAATCGGAATTGCCGTCATCGCCGCAGGGCCGGAAGCGCATCGCGTTTCATTCGGCGCGGATTCGTAAGCGCCTGCCGCCGGAGCGATGGCCCCTCAGGACACGACGGTCAGAGGCCGGATCGTGCGTCCCTTTTCTTGATAGAGCGCGCGATCGGCGCTGGCCAAGAGCGCCAAACGCGAGTCTCCGTCCTGCGGATAAACCGCAACGCCCACGCTCGCGGCGATGCGCGGAAGTTCTTCCTGTTCCGCAATTCTCTCGCAGATGCGACGCGCCACCTCGCGCGCCGCCTCTCTGTCGGTCTCCGGCAGAATCAGAATGAACTCGTCGCCTCCATATCGCCCGGCTGTGTCGTTCGCGCGGCGGCCAAGTCGCAGGGCGCTAGCAACGCGACAAATTGCCTGGCTTCCGACGGCGTGGCCGTATTCATCGTTGAGGCGTTTCAGTCCATTGAGGTCGAAGAGCAGCACCGCAAACGGCCTTTGGGTGCGCTTCGTGCGCTCGATTTCGCTCCCCAGCACATCAACCAGCCGCCGGTAATTCGCAAGCCCGGTCAAGGGATCGCTTACCGCCAGCCTGCGAACATTCTCAAACAACCTTGCATTGTCGAGCAACGCGCCTCCGAGCATCACCGCGTAGGCCGTGAATCGCAAACCGACGGCGAGCGCAAATGGTCCGTCTAGCCGGCGCTGGGACTGGCTGGCAGCGAGACATGACGCCACGCTCAGCCCCGTCATCACGTACAGCGCGTGATCAAACGGAGAATGCGCGTAATCCAGGCGGCGATAGTATCCGATCGTCGCGATCGTGAAGAGCAGTACAGGAAACAAGTTTCCGGGCCGTGGAAACATACCGCCGGGTTGAACGATGAAATCGACAGGCAGCCAGGAGTGCATCCCGCTTAGCGCCACGGTCAGCAACAGGACCAGCCACAAGGCAACCGCGGTCTCGCGAACGGGGTGGCGGGCCGTAGGCAGACGCCGCTCCACATAGAGCGCTGCAAGCATCAGCAGTGCCACAACGGTGCACTCGATGACCCATGTTATCGGGTCCCGCGCAGCCGTATCCGGATCGGGCTCGGGCGAACCAAGGGCGACGAAGCTCGAACCGATGAGCGTGACCCCCACGATGACAAACCCGGAGGAAAAGACGAGCGGCAGACGGTCCGCGGTTCCGCGGAATCTCGCCAGGGCGATCGCGGCAAACGTGAGAGCTAGGAATCCCGTGGTGGTCTCGACCTCGCCGTAGAGCCGCACATCGAGCCCGGCGTGAAAATGGCGTAACCAGGCCGCCAAGGCGAAAACACCGGCCGCTCCGACAACCGACATCCAGCCCAATCGACGCGGCGACAGGCGGGCCCATGCGCTTTTCGATTTGTCTGGCCTAGTTTCCATTGCGAGCCGACCCCTTGTAGAAGGTTATCCTCAAGAAAGTCCAACCGTGTTCCTAACTGCGAGTGTCTGTTGCGTATGGCGCAACCGGGCATGCGGATGAAGCTCTTTTCCGCTGCCGTCGGTGAAATTCGGCAATCCAGTGGAAACGAAAACTAGGCGCCGCGGAATGCCCGGGAGGCGATGCGCATGCTAAAATGGGTGTGCGTTTGTTGCTCGTTGGAATCCTGGGAATCGAACGGGGCTGCAAGACCCCGTTTTGCAGCCTTTTCTCTTTCGCCGCAGGGCAACCGCAAGAATTTATGACCATACCGATACGCAATATCGCCATCATCGCCCACGTGGACCACGGCAAGACGACGCTCGTGGACGCCATGCTGCGTCAGAGCGGAATCTTTCGCGAGAACCAGGAAGTGATGACGCGCGTGATGGACTCGAATGATCTCGAGCGCGAACGCGGAATTACGATCCTCGCGAAGAACACGGCGATCGTCTACCGGGGCACGAAGATCAATATCGTGGACACGCCCGGCCACAGCGATTTCGGCGGCGAAGTCGAGCGCGCGCTTCGCATGGTGGACGGCGTGCTCGTACTCGTAGATGCAAGTGAAGGGCCGCTGCCGCAGACGCGCTACGTCCTGCAAAAGGCGCTGGCTGCCAAGCTGCCGCCGATCATGGTGCTCAACAAAATCGACCGGCCGGACGCACGAGACGCAGCCGTCCTCGACGAGATATACGACCTCTTTATCGATCTCGATGCCGCCGAAGATCAGCTCAATTTCCCCGTGTTGTATACGAACGCGAAGACGGGCGTGGCGCATCGCAAGCCCGGCGATCGTTCGACGACGCTCGAGCCGCTCTTCGAGCAAATCATCGCCTCAATTCCTGCTCCGGCCGGCGATCCCGCAGGTGTACTGCAGATCCAAGTCACCAACCTGGACTACAGCGATTTTCTGGGGCGGCTGGCGATTGCCCGTGTTTTCCAGGGAACTCTCAACCGCGGGACCGAGGTCGCGATTTCGAAATTGAATGGCGCAATCCAGTCCACGAAGATTACGAAGTTGTTCACTTTCCGCGGCCTCGAACGCGACGAAGCCGAAGAGGTCTCGGCGGGCGATATCGTGGCTATCGCCGGCGTGGAGGGCATCCAGATCGGAGAAAGCATCACCGATCTCGAGAATCCGGCCCCGCTCGAACCTCTGACCATCGACGAACCCACGCTCACGATGGTGTTTACGATCAATACTTCTCCGTTCGCCGGACGCGAAGGACAATTCGTGACTTCGCGCGACCTCCGTGCTCGGCTGGAAAAAGAACTGCTGACCAATGTCTCGCTTCGCGTCGAGGACATGGGGACCACGGACGCGTTTCGCGTCCTGGGCCGCGGCGAATTGCAGCTTGCGATCCTGATTGAGACGATGCGGCGCGAGGGCTATGAGCTGATGGTGGGCAAGCCGGAAATCGTGGTTCGCTCGGAGAACGGACGCCGGATCGAGCCTCTTGAGCTTCTGGTTGTGGATTGCCCGGAATCTTTCATCGGCATCGTGATGGAATCGCTCGGCAGCCGCCGGGGCGAATTGAAAAAGATGGTGAACCATCATTCGGGGCGTGTGCGCATGGAGTTCAGCATCCCTTCCCGCGGATTGATCGGCCTCCGCAGCCAGTTGCTCACGGATACGCGCGGCACCGCACTGATTCATTCGCTGCTCGAGGGCTGGACCGACTACGCGGGCGACATGGCCATGCGGCCGACCGGCGCGCTGGTGGCGGATCGCGCGGGCGTTTCCGTCGCTTACGCAATTTGGGGCATACAGGAACGCGGCGAAATGTTCGTCGGACCCGGCGTGGAAGTTTACGAAGGAATGATCCTCGGTGAGAATTCCCGCGAAGACGATATGAACGTGAACATCACCAAGGAAAAGAAACAGACGAACATGCGTTCGTCATCCGCCGACGAGGCCATCCGCCTGATCCCGCCGCGCGACATGACTCTTGAGAAAGCCATCGAGTTCATCGCCGACGACGAGTACGTCGAGGTCACGCCGAAGTCGATCCGCCTGCGCAAGAAGGTTCTCGACGCGAAAAAACGCCCCAAACGCTGGCAGGAAATCCGCGCCAGCGCCGAAGCATCGTCCTAGCCCCGTCGAAACAGTCACGCAGCCTTGGATTCGCAAAGGTGGGCGTGCGAGACCCGTGCGTGTATTAGGGGGTAGTAGGGTCTCGCACGTATGGTAGGGAATGCGTCACAATCAGGACAGGGCACGAGGGCTTCCAAACCCGGCCGCACCTAATCCACTGATTGCGGGAGCCTTATGCCGGAACCACCCAATGCAGGCCGGTAAATTTTGCAGGGCGCGGCGCCGATCTGGCCGATACGAAGGCGGAGAGCCTGCGCGGTAGGGTTCCTCGCTACCCTTCGGTAACAATCGCGTCGGCCTCGATCTCAATCAGCATCTCCGGCGCGATGAGCCGGCTGACTTCAACCATCGCCGTCACCGGGCGGATCTTTCCGAAGACCTCGCCATGCGCCCTGCCGATCTTTTCCCAATCGGCGATGCGCGTCACGAACATGCGTGTCCGCACCACGTCTGAGAGTCGTGCGCCCGCCTTCGCAAGCGCCGATTCGATGTTCCGTAGCACCTGAATCGTCTGTGCGTAGGGATCACCCGGACCGACAATTTGGCCCTGAGCGTCGGTGGCCGTCGTGCCCGAAACCCATACGTGCGGGCCGACGCGCACGGTCCGCGAGTAGCCGATGATCGGCTCCCAGGGTGCGCCGGATGATTGGTTCTGCCGTTCCAGCTTTGCTGCCATTTCTATGCCTCCACGTCAGGGGTCGAAGCGCGCTCGCAAATCGGGCGGCACGATCGGGCACATCTCTTCGCGCGTCCCGAAAACTCGATAGCGAATTCGCGCGATGAAATTGTATACCGCATCGCGCAGCGGCCGCGGAATCACAGCAAGAACGCCCGCCAGAATCTTCCAACCGCCTCCGAGACGCCGAAAAATGTGAAGGAAGGCATTCGAGCGCACCAGCAGCTTTCCGCCGCGGGTGAGCACGACAACGCTATCAGGTAGATTCGCGCGCTGGCCGGGAGGAACCTGCAACGTAAAAGTGGCGCCCTGCAGCGGGGCGAATCGGAAGGCCTTTCCGGTCCGGTCATGCTTCAACACAAACCTTACGGCACGGTGGCACAAGGCGCAGTGGCCGTCGTAAAACAATAGTTCGACATTAGGCGAGACCTGCATCACGCTCCGGAAAGCATAGCATGCCGGGCGGCCCTCCCTCGGCGCACCGCCCGCGGAGGCGGCAAACTGCTGCTGGACAGTATTTCGGGAAGTCTCTAAGCTACACGCAGCCGCAAGGTTTTCAGGAGAGATCTTCGGGTGAAGTGCAATCACGTCATAGACGCCATCGGCCACACCCCGCTGATACGACTGAATCGCGTGTCCAAGGACCTAGCCGCTGAAATCTACGTTAAGGCCGACTATCTGAATCCCGGCGGGTCGATGAAGGACCGCATCGCCGTCCGGATGATCGACGAAGCGGAGCGCAAGGGCCTGCTCCGGCCCGGCGGCACGATCGTCGAGGGAACATCCGGCAATACGGGCATGGGCCTCGCGCTCGTTGCGGCGGTGCGAGGGTACAAAGTTGTGTTTACGATCACGGACAAGCAGTCGCGCGAAAAAATCGACTTGCTGAAGGCATTCGGTGCGGAAGTGATCGTCTGCCCGACGGCGGTTGAGCCGGAGGATCCGCGCAGCTACTATTCGGTGGCGAAGAAACTGGCGCGCGAAATCCCCAACGCGTATTACCCCAATCAATACGACAACTCCGAAAATCCCGAGGCCCACTATCGCACCACGGGCCCGGAAATCTGGGAAGATACCGGCGGAAAAATCACTCACTTTGTCTGCGGCCTAGGCACCGGCGGCACGGCCAGCGGAGTCGGGCGTTTTCTCAAGGAGCAGAATTCGAAGGTGAAAGTGATCGGCGTCGATCCGTACGGCTCGCTCTTCTACGAGTATTGGAAAACGGGAAACATCGGCAAGGCCCGGACTTACGTGGTCGAGGGAATCGGTGAGGATATTCTGCCGGGCAATATGGATTTTTCCGTGCTCGACGATATCGTGCAGGTGAACGACGAAGAGTGTTTCCTCTGGGCGCGGCGCCTGGCCAAGCGGGAGGGAATATTCACGGGCGGTTCGGGCGGCGGATGCATTTCCGCTACGCTGCGAGTCGCCAAGGATTGCCGCAAGGGCGATCTCATCGTCGCTTTCCTCCCCGACTCCGGCATGCGCTACCTGAGCAAAATTTATAATGACGGCTGGATGCGCGAGCTCGGATACGCCGATACGGAAGTGACCCTAACGGCTGCGGACGTGATTCGCGTCAAGCGCCAAAACGGTAAGACGCGCGACCTGATCGTCGTCGGGCCGAATCGCACGGTCTTTCAAGCCCTTCAGACGATGCAACAGCAGGATATCTCCCAGCTCCCTGTCTTCGAGGACGAGCGGTCGATCGGCACTGTCTTCGAGGACCAGATCCTCAATCTCGCGTTGCAGGGGAAAGAACTTCGCAAGCTGATCGTCCGCGAAGTGATGGGCGCGGCGTTGCCGCAGGTGCCCTCGAACGCGCCGGTCGAGCGCGTGACACACCTCCTGAGCCACGAGAGCCCCGCGGTTTTCGTGGAGATGGAAGCGGGCAATCTGGAGGTCCTCACGAAATTCGACCTCATGGATACGATTGCCGGCCTAGTCGGCCAAAAGCGCTGAAGCCGGGCCCGCCGTCATCGCGCGTTCGCGGAATGAAACATCCACAGTGTTAGGCGTTGCGGACAACAAAACTTTCCTTGACAGTCCTATATCCGTGTGATATTTCGGCGCTACTTGGATGAAAAGCGGTGTTTGCGGTGGGTTGTTTGGGCGTGGGTCGGGCAACGGGTAACCTCTGGCGTTTTTTGGAATGAGTTTGGGTGGCTAGCAAACAAAGTTTACGGGGGTGGGTGATGAATCGATTTACAGCGTACAAGTGCGCCCTGTCGGCCCTGGCTTGCCTTGCAGTATTGTTCTTCAGTGCCGCGCCCGTCCTGGCGCAATCTTCGACTACGGGCGGTCTGACCGGCACGGTCACTGACCCGTCCGGCGGGGTGATTGTCGGCGCCGCGGTCACCGCGACGAACCTTGGAACGGGCCAGGAGCGCTCGACGACGACTGACGCGTCCGGCGTCTACAAATTCTCGCTTCTGCAGTCGGGAAACTACTCGCTGAAGATCGCCGCCGCGGGCTTTAAGACGCACCAGGTCCCGTCGGTAACCGTAAACGTCACCGAAACCCCGGTGCTGAACCAGAGCCTGGAAGTCGGCGCGCAAACCGAGCAGATCACGGTCGAGTCTGCGGCTGAAACCGTCCAGACTCAAAACGCGACGGTAGGAACTCTGGTGGGCTCGCAGACAGTAACGGCGCTGCCCCTGAGCACGCGCAACTATACGAACATCATTGATCTTTCGCCGGGCGTCGTGGTCAACGTCGCCAGCGCCGCAGCGGTTGGCAACGGCACGCAGGATATCAACGTCAACGGAAACGGTTCCGATCAGAACAATTACATGATGGATGGCGCCACTCTCACGAACTACGGGAGCGGCGGTGGAGCACAGTCCGGCAACTTCCCCGGGATCGCCATTCCGAACCCCGACGCTATTCAGGAATTCAAAATTCAGACTTCGCAGTACGACGCGCAGTATGGCCGCAACCCCGGCGCCAGCGTCAATGTCACCACCAAGGATGGCACGAACCAATTCCACGGCGATGTCTGGGAGTTTTTCCGGAACAGCGCCCTGGATGCGAACGATTTCTTCAATCGGATAAGCCAACAGAATCTCAAACAGGCGAACAAGCCGGAGCCTTTGAACGAAAACATGTTCGGCGGCACGCTCGGGGGACCGATCAAGAGAGATAAGTTCTTCTTTTTCGGCTCTTATCAGGGCTTCCGGCAGCTCAACTCCGTCGGTACGAATGGCTTCGCCACAGGTCTGAGCACCGGCTTGAGCTTGTATCCCTTCACGGCTCCGGGGCCAAATGGAGGCCGTGGAAACGGAGTCAGCGGCACCATTCCGCTGGACTACGTTCCAGGGAATGGTGCCTGTAATTATGCGAGCTACCAGCAGTACTTGGGCTGCGCATTTGGTGGAACCAAGATCGCTGGCTTTTTGCCGTTTGGCGACCATTTGGCAGTAAATCCGACCGGGTCCAATATCAATGCGGCCGCCATGCAGTTGCTCCAGAAGACCGGACCCAAGGGCGGCTTGAACCAGGGCTTTTATATTCCGGGAGTTTCGTTTGGGAGTAATGGACTACCGGTCACCACGAGCGCGGCGGTCACGGACACGCTGCCGACGCGCGCGAACGAGGACCAGTATTTGGGAAACGTCGAATACGTCATCAACTCCAAGAACACGTTTTTTCAGAAGTTTTTCTATTCCAACGATCCGCAGATCCAGTCCTTCATTTGCCTCAACGGCCTCGGCACCCTGGTCAACAGCTGTGCCCCGGGCTCGCCCGAAGACGTCAAGTACACCGCTTTGAACGAGACGCTGAAGCTGACGACGGTGGCCACCAGCAACCTCGTCAATGAGGTCCTGTTTGCCTACGTCCGGGAGACTCAGTTCGCCGCGCCGGGCAACTATTTTAGCGCTTGCTCCGTGGGGATCACGCCACCCGAACTCCTCGGCAGCTGCAGCAACTCGGCTGCGAACATTAACCCGATCCTGCTGCAGGCTCCGACCGTTTCGTTCGCTGGCTTCCCGCTCAACCAGCCGGTCGGTTATGCGACCGGCGCTCTGAACACGGGCGGAAACTTTTTCGCTTCAGGCATCAACACTTTCAACACATTTGAAACCAAGGACAACATCTCGTGGAATCACGGCAGACATGCCATTCGCGCCGGCGCCGAAATGGATCGCCTTCACTACGACGTGGCATTGCTCTCCAGAGGCGGACTGATTTTCCCGACTGTCAGCGATTTCCTGACTTCGGGCGCGGCGCCCAACAGCATTTTTGTGAATTTCTACGGGCTTGCTTCGCCGATCGGCAATCCGCTTGGCCTGCGGTCGAATGAGTTTGCTGCCTACGCGGAAGACGACATCAAGTTAACGCCGAAGCTGACATTGAATCTGGGCCTTCGCTGGGAATATGACGGGTACCCAACCGATGTAAAGGGCGGCGTATACGGCAATAACTGGACTTCGCTGGCCGCTTCAGTGAACACGGGCTCTTTTTTCCTGGGTAACCCGGTCGGTACGCTCGCTGGTTCCGTCGTTGCCTCTAACTACAATCCCAATTTTCCGCGATGCGGCAGCCCTATCGCGCTTACTGGATGTGGACTCACGGCTCCCGCCGGTATATTCCCCGGCTATCCAGGCGGTGCGACCGGCGTCTTCATCAACGGCAATAAGACCCTCGTCCGCGGGGCGCCGTTCAATGACTTTGGTCCTCGCATCGGACTTGCCTGGCAGGCGATGAACAAACTCGTTGTCCGGGCAGGTTACGGCATCTTTTACGATGCGGTCTATGCGAACCTGCTCGCAGACAACCAAGAGGGTAATTCTCCGAATAACGGGTACGCCAATGGCGGCTTCCCAGGCAACACACTAGATATGCCGCTTATACCCGGCGTCTCCATGGGGACGGTCTTGGGATGGCGGCCCAGGACGCTGCAGGTGCTCAGGGGGAACTCCTCAACCGGCGCAACACTCATCGAAGATAACGCGAACGGGCTGGGACTTGGTGGAACTTCAGACAGTGAGTTCCTCGGCGTTCCGCGGATATATCAGTACAACCTCGATCTTCAATATGACCTCGGCCACAGCTGGGTCGTGGATGTCGGTTATGTCGGCTCCCATGGCACGCACCTGTACGACTGGGCGCGCCCCATCAATGTTGCGTTTCTCGCGCCAAACGCTCCGAACCCGCCGACGGACCCTCAGAATGCCAGAATGGTCATCGGCTCCGGGGCGCGAGGCACACCCAATTCATTCCCGTTCAATGATGCGGGCAACACGAACCCCTCAACGCAGATCCTCCAGAACACTGGGACCAACACGATTTTCCCCGGCAATGCTCTTGGCAGAGTGAGCTTCCTGGGTTATGGCACCACGGGAATGTCGACCACGTCCACTGTGGGCGATTCGCTCTACGACAGCCTGCAGGCGCAGGTTCGCCACCAATTCTCCCACGGGCTACTGATCCAGGCCTCTTACACATGGAGCAAACTCATCACGAACATCAACGCTTCGGTCGCCGGCGGCGGAATCGCTGCACCCGGCAACGTTCTTTCGGGCGGCGCATCGAGCAACGACCCACTCGATCTCAGCCAGCAATACGGGCTGGCGGCTTTCAACCGTCCGCAGCGCCTGATCGTCGCCTACAGCTACGACCTGCCGTACAAGACCACGCAAGGGCTTAGCGGCAAAATCCTGGGGGGCTGGACGGTTTCGGGTGTTACCACGATTCAGGACGGCCAGCCATTCACAGTAACTGAGAGCACCGCCGGCCTGATTTACTCCCCCGCAGGGGCGGGTTTCGGCGGGTCGGGCGCCAGAGCCGAGCTCAACCCAGCCTTCATTGGGAAGTGCAACAGTGTCGGTGTTTGCCACGGCGTGAATCTTGCGACCGCAGGGAGCACCAAGTCTCGGGTTCTCAGTGGACTGACAATCAACGACGTTCCGCCATCCTGCAAGAACAATCCTGGGTGGGTAAACCTCAATGCCTTCGGCAGCACTGCCGGCACCTGCTCCGGACTATTCGGAGCGTTTGCTCCGATGCCCGCACCGTGCATTGGAGGGACTTCCAATCCTTCCGGCAATGCAGCTGCTCCGTGCGGAGCGTTTCCCAATCCGTTCCCGCCGGGCCCCCCCTTCTTCGGTGAGGGTTCCTTGTTCCCGGGCGCTGGTACGGGCTGGGGGGACTCTGCTGTTGGGTCCATCATGGGTCCCGGACAGCACAACTGGGACGTCTCGCTGATCAAGCACACGAAGATCACCGAAGGGCTGAGTACGGAGTTCCGGGCCGAGTTCTATAACATTTGGAATCACGCCCAATTCAATCCGCCGGTCAACAACGTCGCGCTCGGCACCTTTGGGCAGATTCAAAACAGCTCCGTGCCGCCGCGCATCATGCAGTTCGCCGTGAAGTTGCTCTTCTAGGCGCGGGAACCATTCACCGCCCCGTCCGTCCCGCCCACCGGAACGGACGGGGCTTTCGTTTTGGGATCGCCTTTCACGGAAACCCGCGGCCAGGCGCCAAATCTCTTCCCGCTTGGCGCATTCTCTGATAGCATCAAACTTCGCGCTCGTGAGAATCCTCCCGGTCTGGAGCAACGCACCCATGGCACTCGCTTGTGAAATTTGCGGCAAAAAACCGCTCTTCGGCAATACGATCAGCCACGCGCACAACGTCACGCGGCGCCGCTGGAATCCCAATCTCAGGCGCGTGCGGGTGGTGGTAAAGGGCGTGCGCAAGCAGGTGCGCGTCTGCACGGCATGCATCCGAGCCGGCCGCGTCAAGAAGGCCGCCTGACACGGACCCCGATGCCGAAAGAGCCCCGGTTGACGCGGAGAATCCTGGTTCTCGCGGCGCTCGCGGCCTGCGGGCTGAGCGGTTCGTGCAAGAGGGAAACCGCGCCGGGACCTGACGTCTGGGCCGTGGTGAACGGCAAGGAAATCGCCCGCCAGGAAGTCGAAAAGATTTTCCGCTCGCGCGTTACGGCGGAGGCCCCCGCGCCTTCCCGAGAGGAAGCGCTCTCGCTCCAGCTCAGCATCCTGGACGAGCTGATCAACAGCGAAATTCTGCTCGAGCGCGCCAACAAGATGAACCTGGTGGCGAGCGACGCCGAGGTGGAAGACAAGTTTACGGAATCGAAGAGCCCCTACACCGAAGAGGAGTTCCAGAGAAAACTCAAAGACACCGGGCTCACCGTGGAGGACCTGCGGAGCGACATTCGCCGCCAACTCTCGATTCAGAAATTGATGAACCGCGAGGTCGTTGCGAAAATTTCCATCACCGACCAGGATATCTCAGACTTCTACAATAAAAATCGCCAGCAGTTCAACGTCGCCGAACCTCAGTACCACATCGCGCAGATCGTGATCACGCCGCGCGCCGATCCCACGATTCACAATCGCAAAAACGACAAAGCCACCAACGAGGCGGCAGCGGGACGCAAGGCGACCATGCTCATCCAGAAGCTCGACGCGGGCGCCGATTTCACTGAGCTGGCCATGGATTATTCCGAAGATCCCAGCTCCTCGACCGGCGGCGATCTCGGATTTCAGCCCGAGTCTTCGTTCAACAAGTCGGACCCGGTGCTCAAAAAGGCCGTGCTTTCTCTGAAGGTTGGCGGTGTGACGCAGCCCATCCAGATCAAGGACGGCGGCTATATCATTCTGAAGCTGATCGCGAAAGAGGCCGCCGGCCAGCGCGAATTGTCCGACCTGCAAGTGCAACAGGCCATCCGCGACGCCCTGCGCACGCGAAAGGAACAGCTTCTCCGCTCGGCGTATCTGGTGGAAGCGCGCGACGAAGCGAGCGTCACGAATTATCTCGCGCGTCAGGTCCTGGAATCCGCAGGCAAGCTCCCCGACATAAAGTAAATGGATCCTTCCGCGCAAGACCGGTGGAAGCAGGCCGCCGCCGAGGCTGCCGCAAAGCTCGTCGAAGATGGCATGGTTGTCGGGCTGGGCACGGGCTCGACGGCGGCTCTCTTCGTGAGCGCGCTCGCCCGTCGCGTCGCCGAAGAGCGTTTGCGCATTTCCGGAATTCCAACATCCGAATCCACCGCAGACCAGGCGCGCCGCCTGAAGATTCCGCTCACATCCTTCGCCGAGCACGCTCAGGTGGATTTGACCGTTGACGGCGCCGATGAAGTCGAGCGTGGCACTCTCTTTCTGATCAAAGGGCACGGCGGCGCGCTGCTGCGCGAGAAAATCGTCGCGGCCGCAAGCAAACGAGTAGCGATCGTCGCGGACGAAACGAAATTGGTCGAGCGGCTCGGCTCAGTCGTGTCCGTGCCCGTCGAGGTCGTTCGATTCGGCTGGGAAGCCACCGAGCGGCGGCTGCGGCAGCTCGGCGGGAATCCGTCGCTGCGGCTCGGCCCGGACGCAAAGCCATACGTCACCGAGGGCGGCCATCTCATCCTGGACTGCGCGTTCGGTCCGATGGAAGCGCCGAAGGAAGTCGCGCACCACCTCGATCACGTCGTCGGCGCGGTCGAACACGGGCTTTTCCTGGGATTTGCCCGGGAGATATTCGTCGGCGGGCGCGACGGCGTGAAGGTGCTCAAGAAAGCTGAGAGTTAGCTGCACCCCGCTGGGCGGTCAGAAACGACGCTTGGCCGGTCGCTACACCTCGCGCCCCCCATCGGCCAACCCTAGTGCAAGCCCGACCAGTCGTCCGCGAGCAGTATGGAATTGCTGGGATTCGACGGATCGTATTTCACGCTGGCGGTCTGGCCCGAGGCGATGCGGCTCAGGTGCAATCGTTCCTCGAGCCCGGTGATGTCCTGAGCGGTTTCGTACGTCACTCCGGAAATCGCATACGTGTAGTAGAGGAGTTTCTGCGGGCCGCGCGGCGTTCCCTCGCGCCGGTGAAAAACGCCCGTGTGCTTGGTGTCGACTTTTCCCGCCGGCGCGATGCGGTTGTGGTCCACGATCTCGAGCACTTGGCCCTCGACGATGCGGCCGACGCGGTTCAAATACGCGCGGCGGTCGCGCTCGATATCGCCGGCGTCCACGGGCTTCCGCCGGAGCCACAAAACCACGCCCACGGCGGCCAGCACGGCTAGCCCGACCACGGGAAGCAGATTCTGCCAATCGGAGAGGAAGTTTCTCAACGGGTTTATCTTAGCGCAGCCCCGCGTTTGTACAAGCCGCCTGGCCAAGCGTGACGCCGGTCAATCAACCCGCCTGCTGCGACCCTTCGCCTGCGGCGGCGCATCGAGAGAGCACTGAAACGGCTCTGATCTGGTAAGAGTCGCGATGGATTCAGCGGGATGCGCCGCAAAGTTGCAATCACGACGCGGGAGAATTGCCCTACGGAGTGTTCAACGCTACCACAGCATTGCGAAGCGTTCCGATGCCGCCCACTCGCACTTCGACCACATCTCCGGCAGCGAGCGGTCCGACGCCGGAGGGAGTTCCCGTCGAGATCACGTCACCTGGTTCCAGCGTCATCACCTGCGTGACCCAGCGAAACACCAGCTCAATGGGAAAGATCATTTCCTTCACAAGGCCCGATTGTTTCCGCACACCGTTCACGAATGTCTCGATGGCGGCGTCAGGCGAAGGGCTCTCGGTTTCGAGCACCGGACCAAACGGGCAGAACGTATCGAAGCCTTTTCCCCGCGTGAATTGCACGTCGGCTTTCTGCAAGTCCCGGGCGGTCACGTCGTTCAGGCAGGTGTAGCCGGCGATGAACGGGTTGACGTCGTCCGTTGGGCCGAGGCGAGTGCACCGCCGGCCGATAATCACCGCGAGCTCGCCTTCATAGTCCACGCGACGCGAACTCGGCGGAAGGACAATCGGCTCTTCGGGCGCGATAATCGCCGACGGCGGCTTCAAGAAAATCAGCGGCTCCTTCGGAGTCGTACTGCCCATCTCGGAGATGTGTTCGTGGTAGTTTCGCCCGACGCAAACGATCTTGCTCGGCCATGACGGCGGAAGAAATTTGACGTCTCCGCTCCGCCACTGGCGTCCTGTAAGCTGCCGGGAACCCCATAGCTCGCCTGAAATCTCGCGTATTGCGTCGCCTTCGAGAATCCCCGCGCGTGAATCCGCATGACTTTCGTGCGCAGTCCTTCCCGCGCCTTTGCCAGCAAGTTCGAGTGGTTGGAACCGGCAGAGTTTCATCGGCTATGATGCGTTGCTTCGCTCTCCGCTCTGCGGCCCGGCGCGATCGAATGGCGCCGCGCGTGGAGGATCATTCCGCCAACCCAGGAAACAACAGCACAGAGGCCGTAAACCACGACTCCTTCGACCAGCGCCACAAAGGGTGCGCGCAGCACGTCGAAGAGATTATGGAAGAAAATTCCGGAAATATCGTACGCTCCTGCAAAGATCGCCCATCCAATCACGGCGGCGCCGAACATCCGCAGGGGACGATTCACGAACCGCACCACAGGATACATCATCACCACGAAGAACAGGCCGTAGCAGACCGTGTTCCTCTCCAGCGCGTACGGCTCGAGGGCCGGGACTCGATTTGCGGCGACGAGTCCGCCCAGCATGACAATTGTCAGCACGGCGCCCGTGTATAGACCGGTTCGGATCGCTGAGCGGCGCTCAGGAATGTGAACGGGATGGTCTCTCATGATTTGCGGTATTTCCGTCATGGCGTCGGCTGGCTTTCGGCTGGCACGCCGCCGGAAACAGCCTCGCCGGGGGAGCTTTCGTTCCCGGAGCGGTCCAAGGCAGTCACACGGTAAAAGTAACGGTGGCCGGGCAACACATTGATATCCCGAAACGCAGGCGTAGGCAACATCTCGGTGTTCTGGCGCGTTCCCAAAATGCCATCCTGCTCGCTGCGGTAGACGTTGTATCCCGCGACATCGGCTTCAGGGCTGATGGCCCAGGAGAGCTCCAGGTGGGCGGGTGTATCGCCTTGCGTTGGAACGAGAACGACCACCAGACCCTGCGGGGCGGCCGGCGGAAACGTGTTCCGGGGCGCAACGGTGATCAGATTCGAATCCGAGGACTCCAGCATCTCGCCGGGGTATTGCGCAACGCTCCTGACGGAATAGACGTAGGTTTTGCCAAATTCGAACTGTTGATCCTGAAACATCGTCGAGCCCCCATCGCTTTCGCCGATCCGCGCAAGCGGCGATTTCAGTTTCCCGCTCCCCTCGGTTGAGGCAGGCGTCGAGACGGCGGGTGAGCTCGCGACCGCCGTCCGTGAGTCGGCGTCCGCGCGATAGATACGGTAGCCCGCAAGCGAAGGCTTGGAACCGGTGAGCGTGGTCTGAGGCGCTGACCATGTGAGCACCACGGCCGAACGCGTGACTTCTGCCTTTAAGTCGCGGATTTCGACGGCTGCGGGATAAACGCGCACCTCCGCGACATTCGAACTTGACGAAGATTTCTTCTCCGAGGCGCGCGTCCGCACGCTATAAACCAAGATGCTGTCAGGGTGTTTTGCAAAATCCTCCGCTCGCAGAGCATCGGCGTAGCGGATGCGGCCCTGCTCCGCGTAGCGATCCTCCATCGCGGCCGGAATGGTCACCAACAGTGTGGGGTTTGCCGGAGAAGAAGGATTCGGTTCGGTCGCCCCCGGGAGTGCCTCGAAATCGCGGTAAATCTCGACCGCGGCGGGCCGCTCGAGCGGCCGGCGGTCCTCCGTTCCCTTCGGCAGCGTGAACGTCAGGACCACGTCGTTGCCCGACTGTCCCGCCGCAAGATCCGTCACAGCCGCAGGAACCACCGGCTTTCGCTCGTGAGGTTCGCCCGGGGAGGCACAGCCGCCGAGCAACAGCGACGCGAGCGCAATGCCGATGAGCAAACGAAATCTCGCGGACGGCGCGTGCTGCGTCGGCAGAAGCTCCGGCGGCGCTCCGTTTCGATTGTCCATTTTCGCTTTTCTACAGAATGTAGCGGCTTAAATCCTGGTCCTTGACGATGTCCGCGAGCTGTTTCTGGATGTAGGCGGCGTCCAGCTTGACCGACTTCTTCTTCATTTCCGGCGCCTCGAAAGAGATTTCTTCGAGCACCTTCTCGAGAATCGTGTGCAGCCGGCGCGCCCCGATATTTTCCGTGTGCTCGTTGACCGTGGCGGCAAATCGCGCAATCGACGCGATGGCGTCTTCGGTGAACGAAAGCTTTAGGCCTTCGGTGTCGAGCAGCGCGGTGTACTGCTTGATGAGCGCGTTTTTCGGCTCGGTCAGGATGCGGATGAAATCGCCTTCGGAAAGCGAGCCGAGCTCGACGCGGATCGGGAAACGCCCTTGCAGTTCTGGGATCAGGTCGGATGGCTTCGCCGTGTGGAAGGCTCCCGCGGCGATGAACAATACGTGATCCGTGCGGACCATGCCGTAGCGCGTGTTCACGGTCGTACCTTCGACGATCGGCAGAATGTCTCTCTGCACTCCCTCGCGCGAGACGTCGGGTCCGTGTCCGCTTTCGCGTCCCGCAATCTTGTCGATCTCGTCGATGAAAAGAATGCCCATCTGTTCGACGCGGTCCACGGCAATTCGAGTCACCTGGTCCATGTCGATCAGGCGGTTTTCTTCCTCCTGGATGAGGTAGTCAAACGCCTCCGCCACCGTCATTTTGCGTTTCTTCTTCTGCTGGCCGAACATTCCGGAAAGCATGTCCTTGACGTTGATGTCCATTTCCTCGACGCCCTGGTTCGTGATGATTTCAAACGAGGGCATCGAGCGCTCGCGGACTTCGACCTCCACCAGCCGCTGGTCCAGCTTCCCTTCGCGCAATTGCACGCGCAACTTGTCGCGCGTCCTTTGCGCCTGTTCGCGGCGCTGCGCCTCCGTTGCCGCCCCGGCATCGGCCGGAATCGGCGAGGAGGGCAGGAGCAGGTCGAGCAGCCGTTCCTCCGCCGATTGCTCGGCGCGCTCGGCCACTTCATCGAGTTTCTCTTCTCGCACCATGTCGATAGCGGTTTCCACCAGATCGCGCACCATCGACTCGACGTCGCGGCCCACGTATCCCACCTCGGTGTACTTCGACGCCTCGACCTTCACGAACGGGCAGCCCGCGAGGCGCGCCAGGCGCCGCGCAATCTCGGTCTTGCCCACGCCCGTCGGCCCGATCATCAAAATGTTCTTGGGCAGAATCTCTTCGGCCAGCTCGGGCTGGAGTTTTTGGCGGCGGACCCGGTTGCGCAGGGCGATGGCCACAGCCTTCTTCGCCGCGTTTTGCCCCACGATGTATTTGTCTAGCTCAACGACGATTTCCCGCGGTGTCAGCTCGTCGAAAGACGGAAGTGGCTCAGGCTCCGCCGCCTGCTGGTCTCCGGACAAATAGATCACCATGTCTTTCTCCGACTTGCCGCTCATAGTTCTTCGATGCTGAAATTGGCGTTGGTGAAGATACAAATCTCGCTGGCGATGCGCATGGCTTCCTGCGCGATGTCCTTGGCGCTCATCTTCGTATGCTTGGCGAGCGCCCTCGCCGCCGATAGCGCGTAGGGTCCGCCTGAGCCGATAGCACAGATGCCATCGTCCGGTTCGATCACATCGCCGTTTCCGGAGAGCAAGAATGTCCCCTTGGCGTCCGCTACGATCAGCAGCGCGTCAAGATGCCGCAGCGAGCGGTCCGTGCGCCACTCCTTGGCTAGCTCCACCGCGCCGCGAGCGAGGTTTCCGTGAAACTCCTGCAGCTTGTTTTCAAACCGACCGAAGAGTGAAAGCGCATCCGCTGTGCTTCCGGCAAACCCGGCGACGATTTTATCGTTGTAGAGACGCCGCGTTTTCTTGGCGCTGTGCTTGATCACGCCCTCGCCGAGTGTCACTTGGCCGTCGGCCGCCAGCACCACTTTGTTGTCTTTGCGGACGCACAGAACCGTCGTGCCATGCATCTGTTGAGTTTTCCGCGTCGTTCGCATCCGGCGATTATACCTCTGCTCGGCGAGGAAAGAACCAACGGACTCACGACCACTGTGCGGGAGTCTTTATTGTGGAGTAGCCATCAGGGAGTCGGCCAGCGCCCGGAACTGTGCGTTGGACATGAATCGTTGGAACGAGCATAGGCGTCATCAAGCATGCTGGAGTTGGCGCAGGTTTTCTACTGGTCGGTCGAGGAGGAGTTCTTGTCCTTCTCTTCCTTCTTCTTCTTCTCCTTCGCTTCCTTGGCCATCTCTTTCTTCCCGACCTGGGACCAGCGCTGGTCGAGGGATTCTTTCGTGAAGAGTTCGTCAGGGACGTTCGTGTTGTATTCGCACTTGTCGAAGAAGACCTGGAAAATCTTGAGTCCATTGCGCTCGCGCGTTATTTGAAACGGCGTTTGAATCCCGCTGATCGGGTGGTAGTTCGAGTAGTACTCGATCTCCTCGGTTTTCATCTGGACCCGCGGATCGCGGGTTGTGGCGGTCTTGCGGACCGGCAAGTGCGTCGAACGCGCGAGCGCGATCCGGATCGTGCGGTTGTTGCTATCCACCAGTTCAACCCACTCCGCGGGCTTCAAATCGACGATGTCCGTCCCGCCATATCGAAAAATCATACCCGGCTCGTGTATCCGATGGCGCAAAACGTTGTCGATGTCCTTTTGGTTGTCTTCTTCAAATTGGGCGAGGTCGGTTTGGGGCGCGTCCGCGACGCCGCCACGGTCGAGATCCCATCCTTTGTTGCCGTTGAAGACCTGGATGATATTGCGCTTGGGAAGATTCTCTTGGCGATCTTTGAACGGAGGCTGCGTGTAATCGATGAATGTCTCGAAGCCCGTGAGTTCGCCCGAATGGTCGAACTGGCCGAGCCTGCCCGTGCACGTAACGTCGCGGACGTTCAGATACGCGCTCCCTCCGAGCGCTTCGATCGCCTGCTGGAGAAGCTGCTTCGCCTTTGCCGCGCTCTGCTCCGGCATCAGGAATTGGTCGTCTTGCGCCCCGGCCCGCGACTCCGCGGCGATGCAGATTCCCGCGAGCACAATCCCGGCAATTATCGCGATTCGGTTCATCCGCACAGGACGCAACCTCCATTCACATTGATCACTTCACCGGTAACGAAGGTTGCCAGGTCGGATACGGCAAACAGAATCGGGCCTGCGATCTCTTCCGGCGTCGCCACGCGCTGAAGCGGGATCGTCGCGACAACGGCCTTGCGCCCCGCCTTCGTCTCCAGCGCCGCCTTGGACATATCCGTCTCCACCCATCCCGGCGCGACGCAGTTCACCAGGATGTTGTGCCGGGCAAGTTCGGTGGAAAGTCCCTTCACCAAGCTTATGATCGCGCCTTTCGTGGCGCCGTAGTGCGTGTGAAGCGCTTCGCCGCGCTGGCCCGAAGTCGAGCTGACCGCCAGAATCCTCCCGCTGCGTTGCGCGATCATGCGCGGCGCTGCGCAATGGATCACCGCGTAGACGCTCTTTAGGTTGACCCTCACCATCTCATCCCATTCACGTTCGGTAAGGCTTTCGATGGGCGCATCCTCGTCGTTCCAGATGCCGGCGTTGGCCACCAAAATGTCGAGCCGGCCGAGCCGTTCGTGCGCGAACTCGATGAGCTTCTTCGCATCGGCCATTTTTCCCAGATCCGCCTTGAATGATTCGATGCGCGTCCCGTGCCTCCGCGCTTCCTGCTCGACCTGCGCGGCCGCTTCGCGATTGCGATGGTAGTTGAATACTACGTCCGCGCCCGCCTGTGCGAAAAGTTTGACGGTCGCCGCGCCGATGCCCCGAGAACCGCCCGTCACGACCGCCGCCTTACCCGCGAGCGAGATCATGTGCCCCCCAGAAAAGAAAGTCGAGAGTTCAGCAACGGAAGCGCCGGTCTTTCAAGACGCCGCTAAACCCGGGCGGGCGTCTTTCGCGCCGAGGCAGCCGCAACGAGGCCCTGAAA
This sequence comes from Candidatus Acidiferrales bacterium, assembly GCA_035279445.1. Taxonomy (GTDB): domain Bacteria; phylum Acidobacteriota; class Terriglobia; order Acidiferrales; family UBA7541; genus Palsa-295. Next base: position 85,602 of record DATEHV010000030.1, read on the forward strand.
CAGGGCCTGTGCCAGCGCGTCCCTCGCAGCCATTCGTTCGGGATGCCATTCCACACCGATCACCCAGTTGGCGCCGCCAATCCATTCCACGGCTTCGATGACGCCGTCCGGCGCGCGCGATACGATGCGCAGGTTGCGCCCCGGCTCCCGAATCGACTGATGGTGCGAGCTATTCACCACCACTTCGTCCGCTCGTGCCATCTGAGCAAGCCGCGACCCGGCCTCGATCCGTGCGGCATGGAAGGTCTCGGGCTCTCCCTTTTCGCGGTCCCAATCGTGCCGAATCTGAGTGTGCAGCTCGCTGGGAATGTCCTGAATCAGTGTACCGCCGAGGAAGACGTTGAGGCTCTGAATCCCAAAACAAATCGCCAAAACGGGCTTCTGCTCCGCGAAGGCGTCGTCCAGAAGCGCGAAGTCGGTCCGCTCGCGGTTCGGGTCGGGATCGGCGCAACGAGGGTGTCTAGCGGCTCCAAATCGCGATGGATTGATGTCCGCGGGGCTGCCCGGCAGGAGTACCGCGTCGAGAGTTTGGGCTAGACGTTTGAGGTCGCCCGGCTCCAGCGCGAGCGATACTCGAACCGGCTCGCCGCCCGCCCCTCGAACGGCCTCGAGATACTTTTCAAGCTTGCCGTCCTGTCCCGTAAGTTCTTCTTTTTGTGTTCGATACGGGACACCTACGCGCGGCTTTTGATTCTGGTCGGGACACATGGAAAGCCCATCGTATCACCCTTGTAGGACGTCCGGCAACCTAGCAGGGCTTCCGCGTGACGCCAACGGAAGGATGCCGCGAGCGCCCGAATCCGCGAACTCGCCGGATCAGCAGGGTTGGGCGGAAAGCGACATTACTGGGGATGCGCTACGGGTCTTCACCGGGCGCGCCGCGGGTTTCCTAGGCGGGTGGCTTCCGAGCCAAAGTGCATAGTTCTGTTTCATCTGCTCGATGTGGTGCGGAATGTGGCGTTCCTGGCGCTGAATCCACTTCTCGAGGCTGATGCGACCATCTGCGGGATGCTCGGCGGTATGGAGCCATACCGTTTCGGGGAGGGCTACCAGGAGATGGTAGGTCATCTTGCGCAGCCGGCGGGTGATTTCAAGCGCCTCCCGAGTGCTTTGATGAAAGTAGCCAAGCGTGCCCGCCCACCTGGCCGCATCGAATTTGGCAAGCGTATTCCCGGGTTCAGCGATCAGGTGGCGACAGCGAATGTACGAACTGGCTTCGCTGTCCGCCAAGTGCAGAATGATCTCATGGATGCTCCAGCGCTCCGGCGAGGGCTTGTGGAGCCACATCTTCTTCGGGAGCTGGCTCAGGGCGGCAGAAAGTAATGCTGGGGCCCGCCCGAAGGACTCGAGCATTTGCCGACGTTCGTCGCTGGTCATGTTGTTCTGAATCACGATGTTTAGTTTAGACGTAGAAACTCCGATTTCGCTGCCTGACCCTACATCAATAAACGCTGAAAAACGCTGAATTCATCCCTCCCATACCGGCGGCAAAGGCGTCTTCACAAGGTTAGGCAAACACGACCCCTCTGCCAACGGCCATTTTGGCGCGTCGATAGACAAATCTGCCGCAGTCCCGCACGTCCGGAAATCCGAAGCATCCTGATACGATTTGTGGAACGAGACTCTCGGCGTCCGAAATCTCACTCCGGAACAGTAGGTACGCGAGGAGCCTTGCCTGTTGAGGCGCGCTTGCCCCAATGGCGACGCAAGTCTCCCACCAGATAGAGGGAGCCCGTCGCGAAGACGGCGTCCTCCGGAGAGGCCATTTCGATGGTGCGTTCCAGCGCATCGGCGGGATCGCGCGCCACGGCCGAACTTCTGGCCAGGTGGCCCGTCATCTCTGCGAGCAGCGGGGCCGAGATTGCGCGGGGTTGAATCGGCTCGGTAAGCATCACGAAATCAACCGCCGGAAAAAGCAGTCCGGCGATTTCGTCTACCGCCTTGTCGCGCATCGCGCCATAGACGAGCAAAATGCGCCGACCTTTAAAATTCTCCTTCCAGAATTTCAACAATTCTCTTGCGCCGGCGGGATTGTGCGTGCCGTCGAGATAGACGGCAGGATGTTCGCAAAGCCGTTCGAGCCGTCCAGGCCAACGCACAGCGCGAATACCCCGCGCGATGGCGTCATCGGTGACCGGGAAACCGCGCTCGGCCAGGAGGCGAGCGGCGGTGGCCGCGGCGAGCGCGTTGCGAATCTGGAAGCGCCCAGGAAGCGGCGGCTCGAGCGCGATTTTCTTCTGCGATTGCGGCGCCGCCGCCGTGGCGCGATAGCAGCCGCCGGTTACTCCCGTCTCTTCGACGCGCCAGGCTGTATCCACCTCCACGAGCCGTGCGTCAAGGTCTTTGCATCGCCGCGCGATCACAGCGCGCGCTTCCGGCCTCTCCGCGGAGCTTGCCACCCATGCTCCGGCCTTGATGATTCCCGCCTTTTCCGCCGCAATCTCCGCGATGGAATGTCCGAGAAAACTTTCGTGATCGAAATCGATGGAGGTGATGACGGCCACCTCCGGCTGGACCACGTTCGTGGCATCGAGCCTGCCGCCCAGGCCGACTTCGTACACGGCGAAGTCGATGCCGTGCTGAGCGAACGCCGTAAACGCGAGCGCCGTAATGCACTCGAAGTACGTCGGGTGCGCGGCAAGCTTTCCGCTGGCGAGAAGCGATTCGATCGAGGCCTGCACGCGTGTCCAGGCCGCGGCAAAATCCGCGTCCGAGATGTCCGTGCCGTCAATGCGGATGCGCTCGTTGATGCGTTCCAGGTGTGGCGAGGTATAGAGCGCGGTTCGCAGACCCGCGCTGCGAAGGATCGATTCGAGCATTGCCGCCGTGGAACCCTTGCCGTTTGTGCCGGCGATGTGCGCGCAGAGCGCCGTGCGTTGGGGATCGCCGAGGGCTGCGGCGAGCGTCGTGATGTTCGCGAGGCCGAACTTTTGGACGCGGGCGTGCTGGGGCGCCGCCAGCTCGCGCCCCAAAGCCATCAGCGCGCGAACGGATTCGTCATAGTTCATGCGGAATCAAGAAAAAAAACCAACGCTTGCTCGATGTAGGGCTTCAATTCCTTCCGGGGAACAACGGCGTCGAGGAAACCGTGCTCGAGCAGAAACTCCGCTCGTTGAAAACCCTCAGGCAGCTTCTGCCGGATGGTTTGTTCGATTACGCGCGGGCCGGCGAAGCCGATCATGGCGCCGGGCTCGGCGATATTCAGATCGCCCAACATGGCATAGCTCGCCGTGACACCGCCGGTCGTAGGATCGGTGAGGACGGAAATGAAGGGCACGCGCGCCTCGTCCAGGCGCGCCAGCGCCGATCCGATCTTCGCGAGCTGCATCAGGCTGACCGCGCCTTCCATCATCCGCGCTCCGGCAGAACAGGAGACGATAATCAGCGGCTGGCGCTCGGCGAGCGAGCGCTCGACCGAGCGAACCACTTTTTCGCCCACCACCGCGCCCATTGACCCGCCGATGAAGCCGAATTCCATCGAGCAGCAGACCACCGGCCGCCCCCCGAGCCTTCCCTGAACCGTGAGGATCGCGTCGTTCGCTCCCAGCTTGTGCTGCGCCTCCTTCAAGCGCTGCGCGTAAGGCCTCGTATCCGTGAAGTTGAGCGGGTCGCTCGATGCGAGCTCGGCATCGTGCTCGGTCCATTGATCGTCGTCGAGAAGAAGCTCGAGGCGCCGGCGCGCGCCCAGCCGGAAATGATGATCGCACTTCGGGCATACTTCCCAGTTCGATTCGAGTTCTTTCTTCCAGATGATCGCGCGGCAGGAACCGCACTTCATCCACAGGCCCTCGGTGCGGACGCTGCGTTCATCCGCCGGCGTGGGATTCTCAATCGCGCTTTTTTCCCGCTTGAACCAGGCCATGGAAAATCAATCCACCGTTCCGGATTGAGAACTTAGAACCAAACCTTCGACCCGCGCCGGGCAGCCCGCCTTCTAATAGTCGATTCCACGCTGCGCGAGAATGCCTTTCACGTACGGGTGTTTCACTTCCTTCATTTCGGTCACAAGATCGGCGGCTTCCACCAGTTTCGGATGCGCGTTGCGCCCCGTGCAGATCACGTGCACGCGCTCGGGCCGCTTCGCAAGCGACTCGACCACGCGATCGGCATCGAGCATTTTGTAGCTGATCACGTAATTGATTTCGTCCAGCACCACGAGATCGTATCTCTCGCTGTAAATCTGCTCGCGGCCGTACTCCCAGGCCTGCTCGCACAGGCGCACGTCTTCCGGGTCCGTTTCCGCACCGCCGACTTTCACGAATCCTCGCCCCATGGGGTGGATTTCGAATTTGTCGTCGCCGAGCATCTTGGCGGCGTCGAGTTCGCCGTAGTGCCACGAACCCTTAATGAACTGGACCATCAGCACGCGCAGCCCCTGCCCCACGGCGCGAAATGCTGTCCCCAGCGCGCACGTCGTCTTACCCTTGCCCGGTCCGGTGTAGACAATCAGAAGCCCTTTACCTTCCGGCATCGAGTCGCGCCCCGCGAAGATGGTTCACAATAGTGGCTTTACGATACGGAAACGTCAAGTGAGGCGGTCGCCCGCTTTTGCTGGTACCAAGGTGCGGAACCCGGGCGTACCATGGTCTGTGGAGCGAGGTTCGCATGTTCGTGCCGTGGTGGGCCATCGCAATCGCCCTGGTCGCTATAGCGGCCGCAGCCCGCGGCTACAGCCTCCGCAGAGCCGCGCGGCTCGAAAAAGAGATCGCCCGGCTGAGAGCGCAACTCACACACGAGCAGGAATTCAGCGCTCAATTGATCTCGCTGATGCCGGAAGATACCGAAGAAGAGCCGAACTAGGAGATGCGGTGCGATCCGAATCCTCGCGCCTACCTCGGATAGGGATGCCCCGCCAGGATAGCGAACGCGCGATAAATCTGCTCGGCCAGAACGACCCGCGCGAAATCGTGGGGCATCGTAAGCGTTGAAAGCGAAATACTCTCCGCGGCGCGCCCGCGGAGCTCATCCGGAAAGCCGTCCGCATCGCCGCAGAGGAACACGATTTCACGCGCTCCGCGGTCCCGCAGATCACCCAGCCAGCGCGCGAATTGCTGTGAAGTGAATCGCCTCCCGCCGGCATCGAGCAGCACGACCGTCGCACCCGCCTCGAGCTTCATTTTGCGCAGCGCCGCCGGCGAGGCGTCTCGCAATTCGCTCGTCTCGATTTCCGCGTAGTGCCGGATGCGCGCGACGTAGTCGTCCAGCAGCGCGCGAATCTCCTCGCGCCGCGTTTTCCCGAGCATGGCGAGGCGGATTTTCATGGAAGCACGGCGGCCGCCGCCGCCGTCAGAGCAAGCTGTATTTCTTGCGCTTTTCGAGCAGGGTCTTGCGGCTGATGCCCAAAACCTCGGCGGCGCGGCCGATCTTGTAATGCGTCGCCTCGAGCGTCGCCCGGATCGCTTCGCGCTCCACGTCTTCCAGCGACCGCAGCGATTCCTCCGGCCCGTGCGCCTGCCCTGTCGCGCGGACAATTTCCGGGAAGTCTCCGGTTTTCAGGGGCGGCTCCTTCGCAAACACCAGGGCATGCTCGATCGCGTTTTTCAATTCGCGCACGTTTCCCGGCCACGCGTATGCCTCGAGCAATCGCAGCGCCGCCGGATCAAGCGTCGCGCCGGGCTTGCCGTGGACCGGCCCGAGCCGCGCGAGGAAGTGCTCGGCGAGCGGAGCGATGTCGCCGATGCGCTCGCGCAGAGGCGGTACGGGAATCGCGAGCACGTTCAGCCGAAAGAAGAGATCTTCGCGGAAGCGGCCCGCCGCGACGGCCTGACCGAGGTCCGCATTGGTCAACGCCATCAGCCGAGCGTCCATTTTCAGCGTTTCGGTGCCGCCGAGCCGCTCGAACGTGCGCTCCTCGAGTACCCGCAACAGCTTCGCCTGCATTCCCGGAGCCAGCGCAGCAATCTCGTCGAGGACGATCGTGCCGCCCTGCGCCAACTCGAGCCGGCCCGGCTTGCGCGCGACGGCGCCCGTGAACGCCCCTCGCTCGTGGCCGAAAAGTTCAGACTCGACCAGCTCCGTAGGAAGGCTGGCGCAGTCAATTTTGAGAAAGGGGGCGTCGCGGCGAGCCCCGTGCTCGTGGACCCATCGCGCGAGCTGGTCTTTGCCGGTCCCGCTCTCGCCGGTGATCAAGAGCGTCGTCGCCGTGTCGGAAAGTTTTCCCGCAATCTCGAGCACGTGCTTCGATGCCGGATCGGTGGCCACCCATACGATTTCCGCAACGCTCATGGCTGAGTTGCGCCGCTTTCGGATTCGCCGCGCGTTCCAGGCGGCCTTTCAGGCGCGGGGAAATCCGTCCGCTCGGCGGTGCGCCAGAGCCGCTCGAGATCGTAATACTGCCGCGCGCGTTCGCTGAAAATGTGCACGACGAAGCTGCCGTAATCGAGCAGGACCCACTCTGCTCCGCTCTTCCCTTCCCGGTGGGCCAGCCGCACGCCCTGGCGGCCCAGCCGCTCTTCGACGGCCTGGCTGATGGCCTGCAGCTGCGGCGCGCTCTGACCGGAGCACACCAGGAAATATTCCGCGAACGCGCTGGAAAGCTTCAGCACGGTGATGTCCACGGCCTGCTTCTCCTGAGCCGCCTCGACGGCCCAGCGGATTTCTTGGCGAAGGGGTTCGGATGTCACCGGTACAGGGCCTGCCCGAGAATGTATTCCTCCACGCGCGGAGGCACAAGCCCGTGAATGCGTTGCTTCTGTTCGCTTCGCTCGCGGACCTCGGTGGACGATACGTGGCTCGCGACCGTGCTCAGCAGATGTACGGTCGATTTGCGCAGCACGATTTTGTGCGGATCGTGACCCGGCGAGCGGCCGAGCTTCTCGGGCGGAATCACGAGCCGTAGCGCGTCCAGCCGGAATCCCGGACGGCTGGCGATGATGAAATCGCATGCGTCGAGCAGCGATTCGTAGTTCTTCCAGGTGGGTATTTCGAGGAACTGGTCCGCGCCCACGATAAAGTAGAGGTGATCGTCGGGGTGCTCGCGGTGGAATCGCCGTACCGTGTCGATCGTATAGAACACGTGGTGCGCGGCGCCGGCCACCGGCGCTTCCGCAAGGGACGGCACGAATCCCGCGTGGTCCGCGCACGCCAAAGCCACCATCGTGTAGCGATGAACGAACGGCGTAAGTTCCCGCCGCGACTTGTGGGGCGGCCGAGAAGACGGAATGAAATAGATCGCGTCGAGATGGAATCGCCGCTGCGCCGCCTGCGCCACCGTGATGTGGCCCGCGTGAACGGGATCGAATGTCCCGCCGAATAGCGCTACCGTGCGGCGATATCCCCCGCCGGACGGCTTATGCGCGGCGTGCGATGTCAACGATCCTCCCGATGCGGCGCGGCCGGGTGGATTTCGGCGGCAGGGAGAGCGTGGGGCTCCTCGGCGGGCGGCGTGGTTACGCGGGTCGGTTCCTCCGAGGTTTCCGCCGCGGCAATCGGTTTCGGGATGCGGTCGAGCGCATTCGCGATGGCCCGCACCAGCTCGACGACGCCCTCGCCCGTCGCGGACGAAATGGCGTGGAATTCGAGGCTGCGCTCAGCGGCAAATGCGCGGAGCTTTTCGAGGCGCTCCCGATTCGTCGTTGCGTCGAGCTTCGTCGCCACCACGATCATCGGCTTTTCGGCAAGCCCCGCGCTGAACGCGGCGAGCTCGCGCTCGATGATTTCAAAATCGCGCACCGGGTCGCGGTCGTTCGCGTCGCTGGTGTCCACCAGGTGCGCGATCAGCCGCGTCCGTTCCACATGCTTCAGAAATCGGATTCCCAGGCCCACGCCTTCATGCGCGCCTTCGATCAGGCCGGGCAAATCGGCCACCACAAACGTGCGGCCATTGCCGGGAGCCGCGTCTGGATCGGCGGAAACCACGCCCAGATGCGGCTCGAGCGTCGTGAAGGGATAAGCCGCGATCTTCGGCCGCGCGGCCGAGATTCGCGAGATCAGTGTCGATTTCCCCGCGTTCGGGAATCCCACGAGGCCCACGTCGGCGAGTAACTTCAACTCGAGCCGCAGATGGCGCTCCTGCCCCGGATGCCCCTCTTCATGCTCTCGGGGAGCCTGGTGCCACGGCCGCACAAACGCGGGATTGCCGTTCCCGCGCCCGCCGCGGCCTCCGTGAGCGGCCCGAAATCTCTGGCCCGGCTCGGTGAAATCGAAAAGCTGTTCGCCGGAGTCGGCGTCAAAGACCACGGTTCCGACGGGAACTTTCAGCAGGGTGTCCATTCCGGAGCGGCCGTGGCAATCGGAGCCTTCGCCGTGGCGGCCGCGCTCGGCGCGAAATTCGCGGTTGTAGCGATAGCGCAGCAGGGTATTGTCGTTTGGATTCGCTTCGAGATAGACGTCCCCGCCGTTGCCGCCATCGCCACCGGATGGCCCACCCCGCGGGACGTACTTCTCCCTGCGGAACGCCATGCAGCCGTTGCCGCCGTCACCGCCTTTTACCAGGATTTTGGCTTCGTCAACGAACACTGGACACCCATCCCTGGACGACGCGCGAGTAGAGCATACGCCACGACGGAGAACAAAAACAAAAGTGGGAGACGCCCGAGCGGTGCGTCATGCGAATGAAAATTTCAGTTCGCCGCGGTCGCAGCGGGCGCCTTCTCGGAACCGGCGGCAGCTTCCTCGGCCGGCAAGACGCTGATGAAGCGTCCCTTGCCGCCCTTGTCTTCGAACAGCACGATGCCATTGATGAGCGCGAACAGTGAATCGTCCTTGGCGCGCCCGACATTCTTCCCGGGCTTATAGTGCGTGCCGCGCTGGCGGATCAGGATGCTGCCGCCGGTCACGGCCTGCCCGCCGAACCTCTTCACTCCGAGACGCTGTCCTTGTGAGTCGCGTCCGTTGGTGGAAGACCCGCCGCCCTTCTTATGTGCCATGAGAACCTCTGGGGGATCGGCCTCGCGCGAATCGCGCGAAGCGGCCGGCCCTATGGAATCTGGATGTCGCCCACTTCGACGGCCGTATAGCCCTGCCGGTGGCCGGTCTGAATCTTGTACTGACCGCCCGTCTTGTACTTGAGCACTTTGAGCTTCGGTCCGCGAAGGTGCTTCACGATTTTCCCGGTAACCTTGGCCTTGGCGGCCTGCGCGCCGCCCAAAATCTTCTTCTCGTCCGTGCGGACGGCTACGACATCGTCAAACGTGACTTTTCCGCCGACCTTTCCCTCGAGCCGCTCGACCTCCACGGTCTGCCCCGGCTCGACACGGTACTGCTTTCCTCCACTACGAATCACGGCGTACATGCTGCCTCCCAGCCCTTTCGACAAACCTCTATTGTATCGGTCGCTGGCGGAGGCGTCAACGAAGTCTGAGCCCGGGTAAGGTCCTAATTTCAGGACGCTGCCGAGGAGAGGGCACGTCCAGCGTGTCGTAGTTTGGTTTGTGGGAGTGCCGCTAGTCTGCATCTTGATACTCAGTACAGCTATAGAATCCAGCAGCAAACGCCTTGGTTTCTGGAATGTAGTTCCAGCAAGCATGCGTATGATGGCTCGTCCCGGTTCTTACATCCACATATTCAACCTTGATGTATTCATAAAGAGTCGCGGTTCTGCCTGTCAAAACATTCATCGTTTCCTGGGTGATGCTTTCATTCGTGACATTGTACTTGCTCGATGTTGGGAAGCCGGGCATCAAGATTGCGGTGCTGGGAGGCCCTTGGGGCTTATAAGGGGGAATCTTAGGGAACACAGTAAAAACCTGTCCTTGGAATTCCATCGATGTAACTTTTGCCGGCCTCTTCCCGGTATTGATCATGGACACATCCACGGTGGGAATCTTGCCAACTTCCAGCGGGTCGATACGCATGGCCACGCCTATCCATGGCCGATCATTATCAATTACATTGGCGTTCGCTTTCTCAGTAGCGGTAGCCAACCGGGACATTTGCTTGGCGCTCTCATCGAGTTCCCCCGCCTGAATATTCAGCTTGTCCACCGCATCTTTGATACCCAAATTTATGTTCGTGGCACTATCTGCAAAGCTCTTGGCAGCATCGGCCTGCTTGTCAGCGGCAGTGACGAGCTTGTCAGTCTGGCTCGATCCCTTTACCACTACGCACGTAGTGACAATGGTGGCTGCCGCGATCGCAAGCGTGGCAATGGCAATTATTCGATTGGTGTTCTCGTTATTCTTGAGGGCATCCCACCGTCTCATAATGAAGTTCCATGGTCGCCAAGGTGGATATGGTGGCCCGCTATTGGGGGGTGAGGGTGCAGCTTGGCCTGCTTCGTTTACGGCTTCATTTGCCTTCAGTTCTCCTGTGTTTGCCGGGAGGGAACTTTCTGGCAGGCGCTGTTTGGGATTGCCTTTGTCGCCCTCGGATGCTGGATTGGTCATGTTTGCCTTCGGCTACTGGACAGCGATACTGTAGCACAGAAATACTTCGTGACAAGCCCTAATTACTGTAATACAGTAATGGGCATAGGGAGGACGCAAATGGCAAACATCCTAAGCACAGACAAGAAAACGGCAATCATCAGCGCGCTGGCGGTCGGCAGCGGCAGCAGTCAAAGCAGCCATCATTCAGGAGTTGAGAAGCCTTGAGCCAACAGAAGAAGCCTAGGAAAATAGGACGGCCCGCACTACCCAAGGGTCGCGCAAAAGCCCGCATCGTGCCTGTGCGATTCAGCGCGGACGATCTAAAGACCATTACTGCCGCAGCCAAGGCTCGCAAGCAGAATCTATCGGAATGGATTAGAACCACGCTAATGGGCGGAAATATCAAGAGATGGTATGCCTTTTGCCCCGATGAGCTGCATATTCCGCTTTTCGAGAATCGACCGCGGAAGCAGGACTATTGCCTTGGTTGCGGCGGCATAAAGGAATTGCACGGGATTGGCGAAGGATATGTTTCTAAAGAAGAGGCAGACAAAGGACGTGCCGATTCAAGACCTCTCGACAATCCTAATTCCACAATGGCACCAAGAAGTTTGTGAGCAATCGCAAATTGGGCCACTTCCTATGTGTGCTTAGCAGCATCGGGAAACGGTGGAATACCGGCGGCGAAGCGAGTCCAAGTAGAATTCCGCGCGCGAAAGAGGAGCGGAGCCGACCGCCGCAGTCGCCGCGGATAGCCGCCGGCGGGCGCAACGCAGGTAATTCTCGTATTCGGCGTCTCCGCTCACCTGCCTCAGCCACGACCACGCGAGGCGCAGCAGGCTCGCCCGTTTCCAACCGATCGTCATTGCTTCACTGACGCTCATTGTTTTGCCGCATTGTCCGGAGCAGCCGTGCCCGGCGGACGCGTTCCGATTCCGATGGCCATCGCGGTGTTTTTCGGGAACACCACATCGTGGCCGCGCGCGATGAAATTTCCGTAAATTGCCCGCGCGCCTCCGAAAGCGCCCATCGCCATCCCGAAGGGCTGCGAATGTACCGCCAGGCCGAGCGCAATCCCAATCAGCTTGTAGCCGCCCGCGCCGCCCGCGGTCCGTGGGCCGGTCTCTCCAAAGCTGTCGCCCAGAAACGACGCGGCGCCAAGTCCCACGGCGGCGCCCGTGGTTAGAAATCGCGTGGCCGGGGCGCTTGCGTGGGCGCCGCCTTCGGAGTCAAGCCTCACCTTATCCACCTTCATCGCCTCGACGCCGGCAAGACTCGCTTGCACCTTCTGCTCGACGCCATCCGCCAGCCGCAACTCGTGGAAGACCATTCGGAGTTCCCCGTTACGGCTGGGATGATGAGCGGGATGCACCTGGATCACCGTCCCGCGCAACATGGTCCCTTGAGGAAGGATGAGGCGGTCGCCGTCATACAGAGGCCGTGAAATCATCGCCTCGACGGCGTCTCCCTGGCTGGAGGATGCGGAACTCAACGGCGTCATCAGGCGCGCCTCGACGACACTGCCTTGCGGAGGCGTTGCGCCGATTGACGCGGCCATCTGCGGCGTGAGCGGCTCGGTCCCAAAGTCAAGGGGGTCTTCGAGTTCGGCAAAGTAGACCGTGTCGGCGTCAATGTATTGCGGATGCACGGGCAGCGTCGCCAGCGCGTACCTCCCGATGCGATGCAGCTTGCCCGGCTCGCGTACCTGCTTCATCGCGCTGTTCCATTCCTGCTTCGCTTGCCGCTTCGCTTCCCTCGCCTTTTCGGCGGCAGCATCCTTCGCGCCCTTTTTCTGATTCTCATCCGCGGCGGATACGAACTCGATCACCTTGCCCGAACCCGGCGTGACGCTGGTGCGCACGGGAATCTGTTTGCCGTCCGCCAGAAGGATTTGGTTGAACTCGACCTGAACACCGCGCGCCGGCGTGAAATCGGCGTCGAGCGCCGCCACGGTGCGTCTGCCGCCGGATACTCCCTCGATCTTCGTGACCTCGCCGGTGACCACGGTTCCCACGGGAATAACGACCTTATCGAACGCGTAAACGGGCTCGACGACGCGCCCGCGGATTGGCTGGCCAACTTTCCCGAGGCGCACCTCCCTGTCGAGCGCCACTTGCAGGGCAGTGCCCTTGGGTACTGTCAGAGCGACGGTTTCGCTGGGCGCAGGCTTGTCCGCAGGCCTTCGCGCCAGCGCAGGATCAGGAGACGGATTGACGTCCTGAGCCTGCGTCCAGCTCGCGCAGACGCACGCGATCACGGCAACACCGATTGCACGTCCGATCGCCATTGCGCTTCTCCCTGCCTCAACGGATGCGCCCTGTGAGCCAATCGTTGCGCGTTTGGGCGGGAATGAGGTTCGCGCAACTCCATTTTAGTCTCCTTCCGCCCAGCGGGTCGCGATATAGGGTGTTTCATGCAGCACCGCAGTCTTGCGTCCGCGCAACAGGCCCATCCATCCGGTTACTGCGTCGACGACGAGCACCAGCACCATTGCGGCGAGCACGGCCGTGACCGCGGCGTCCAGCCGATCGTTGAACATTAGCCGCTGGGTACTGGCAATTTGCGCCGCGGGAATTGCCCCGGCGGAAAGCTGGCCGGCGAGCTCGCGGGCGTGGGCCAGAAAACCGAGGCGCGGATTCTGGTCGAAGATCTTCTGGTAGCTGCCCGCCATCGTGACCGCGACGAGCCACGCCATCGGAATCAGAGTCACCCACACGAGTCGCGCGCGCCCCATTTTCAGGAGAATGGTCGTCGCCACCACGAGCGCGACGGCCGCGAGCAGCTGATTCGCGATGCCGAAGAGCGGCCAGAGCGAATTGATTCCGCCGAGCGGATCCTGCACTCCCTGCCAGAGAAAATAGCCCCAGGCGCCGGCCATCAGCGCGCTCGCCACCAGGATCCCGGGCACCCAGCTCGAGCGCCCGAGCGGTTTCCATACGTGTCCGGCAAGTTCCTGCACCATGAATCGCCCCACGCGCGTGCCCGCGTCGAGGACCGTGAGAATGAAGAGCGCCTCGAACATGATGGCGAAGTGATACCAGATGCTCAGCAGCCGCTCGCCGCCGATCGTCCCGCTGAAGATCTGCGCCATTCCCACGGCGAGTGAAGGCGCACCGCCCGTGCGGTCGAGCAAAGTCTGCTCGCCCACGCGGTGGGCAAGCGAGACCATCGTCTGCGCATCGAGCGGGAATCCCCACGACCTGATCGTCCGGGCCGCCGCGTCCGCGGTCTTGCCCACAAGCCCCGCGGGGCTGTTGATCGCGAAATAGGCGCCCGGCGAAAGCGCGCAGGCCGCCACCATGGCCATCACGCCGACAAACGATTCCATCAGCATGGACCCGTAACCTACGATGCGCGCGTGGCCTTCTCGCAGGATCATTTTCGGGGTGGTGCCAGAGGAGATTAGCGCGTGAAAACCGCTGACGGCTCCGCAGGCGATCGTGATGAAGCAGAACGGGAAGATTTTCCCGGCGAATACCGGTCCGGTGCCATCCACGAACCGGGTGAGCGCGGGCATCTGCAGAGTGGGGCGCACGAAAATCACGCCGCACGCCAGCGCGAGGATCGCGCCAATCTTGATGCACGTGCTCAGGTGACCCCGCGGAGCCAGCAAGAGCCAGACGGGCAAAGCGGACGCGGCGTATCCATACGCAATGATGGCAATCGCGAGGGCGGGCGCGGAAAGCGTGAACACTGCCGACCAGGACGGCGACGCGCTCACCCACTGCCCGGCGACCACGCTGAACAGCAGCAGGGCGACTCCGCCGAGCGTCGCCTCGAGCACGCGGCCGGGCCGGATGTAGCGCAGGTGAATTCCCATCAGCAACGCGATCGGAATCGTCATCGCGATCGTAAACGTGCCCCACGGCGAATCCCTCAGCGCCTTCACGACCACGAGCGCGATCACCGCCAGCAGGATCACCAGAATCGCCAGCACCGCGAAAACCGCGATGATCCCGCCGCGCTTCGATACCTCCTCGCGCGCCATCTGCCCGAGCGATTTTCCGTCGCGACGAATCGAGCAGAAGAGAATCGTGAAATCCTGCACGCATCCGCCCAGCGCCGCGCCCACGATGAGCCAAAGCGTTCCCGGCAGATAGCCGAACTGCGCCGCAAGCGTGGGCCCGACGAGCGGTCCGGGGCCCGCAATGGCCGCGAAGTGATGTCCCATGAGGATCCACTTATTGGTGGGCACAAAGTCGCGGCCGTCCTCGAGCCGCTCGGCGGGGGTAGCGCGGCTGTCGTCAAGCGCGAAAACCTTTGCTGCGAGAAACGCGGAATAGAAGCGATACGCCACCAGATAGGTGCACGCGGCCGCCACTACGAACCACACTGCGTTCAGCGGCTCATGGCGCTCGAAGGCAATCGCCGCGAGCCCGCTGGCCCCGGCCAGCCCTATCGCAATCCATACGACGGCCTTCACGATTTTCTTCATGTCTCGATGGCCTTCCTTTTACGCGTAACAGTTCACGCAGCGGAACGCTCTTTCGCTCAAATGCGCCACGGGCGCCGCCGAGCACGCGCCGCGCGGGGGAAGAAAGGGCATGGCCTTCCCGGTCACGTCGATATACGGCCGATCCATATGGAAGGACACAACCGCGCGGCTCGGTTCACTCTCAGCCGCGGCCTTGGAGAACGCCCGCGCTCCGAAGAACAGCGAACCCGCACCGGCGAAGGCGCCCGCCGCCAGCTTCCCGAGAAACGCGCGCCGCGTGAGCGCGGCTCCGATGAGTAGAGACATGCTTGCTCCCCTGCGCTGCTCAGGCAAAAGGCAACTGGTCTGCCGACACCCATCTTCCGTGCACTTGCGAGGTCGCGCGAAACGGCAGGATCACGCGCGCCACATCGCCTTCTTCCAAACGCTCGGAATCGGCGATGATCAATTCCGAGCGCATCTCTGCGTAATTGGATGCGATTCCCATGATATAGCCGTCGCCTTCCGGCGCGTTCTTGCTTCGCGGAACGAAACACACTTCCTGCAGGCTGTGCGTCTCGCCGGCGAAATAGGAACTCAATTCCCCCGTCGCCAGATCGAACCGGCCGTAGCAATTGTTCACCCGGCCTCTCAGATTTCCCGCTCGCGCCTCGTTGAATGGCCGGCTGGAATCCCCATAGGCTGTGAACGCGTAGCGATAGGGAAGCGAGAGGTAGCGATCGTCCACGCGGCCCAGATCGCTCACGTTCATCGCGAATAACTTTTCTTCGGTGAAACCGTCGTCCTTGGAATTCAGGTTAAACGTGTTGCGGCGAATGTACGCGCGCGCCTTTTGCGGATCCCAGGGCGAGCCGTCAATGGGCGGGAAAAACGGGAAGGGATTCGAATCAAAGATCGGCGCCTCCAGTATGACTTTGTCGCCCTCGCTTCGCGCGTTGAGCGTATGTACCGTGGCCCGCTCGGGGCCTTTGAACCAGCGGATGTCCCTGGCTTCGCCGTCGCGCGGAACCACGCCCACATAGGCGGGCTTGGTGCTGTCCCATCCCCAGTGCACCTTGCCCTCTTTCAGCCGCTCCATGCTCGTCACGAAACCGAACACGGGAATGATCACGTGCCTCTGGGTCAGGCCGATATCGTGAACCATGCTGACGTAGGGCACTTTGAAGCGCAGCTCGCGGGTCACTTCGCCTTTTTTGTCGATCGTGTACAGGAACACGTCGTTCGTCTCGAGACCCGTGGCTTCGTAGCCGTAACAAATCATCTCGCCGGTGACGGGATCGACCTTGGGGTGCGCGGTAAACGTCAGGCTCTTGTACTTACCGTGAAAATTCCACGGTCCTTTGGTTTCCAGAGTGTTGCAGTCGATTTCGTACGGCAGGCTGTCCTCTTTTAACGTAAAGAGCTTGCCGGCAAACGCGAGAGGCGTGGTGTTCTGCACGGAACGATCGAGGTTGCGGACGCTGGGATCGTCGGTGAAAGGATTTCGATAGACGCCGAAGAGCTGCTTGTGGGCGGCGCGGTCCGCCCTGAATCTCGGCGTCTGCACCCACCGGCCCTTGTAGTCAACGATGCCGTTCTTGAATCGGAACATCCCGATGTACCCGTCCATGCTGAACGGAGAATCATCCTGCGACTTCGGCGGATAAAACCAATCCCCGCCGAGGCGCACGAACGCGCCATTCAATTCCGCCGGGATTTTCCCGACCACTTCGCAGTCGTAGACGTCCGCCTCAAAGCGGGTCGGGGCGAAGAAACCCTTCATCGCGGGTTGATTTGAAAAATCAACCATGGCACCTCTCCCTCCAATTTTTTCTCGACTCCGACTAAGCACCCGTCACTCTGAGCGGAGCGTCCCGAGCGTTTTCTCCTTGCCCGCTGCAGGCGGGTCGGGACGCGCAGTCGAAGAATCTCTCTCCAGCTGTCACCTCTTGGCATGGACTCCATTCATCGATCTCCGCCCCGAGACCACGGCGACGGCATGTAATACGGAACCGTGATGAACACCGCCTCGGCGTGGCGGATCTTGCCGTCCTGAATCTTGAACATCTCCATCAGGCAAAACGAGTGCGGCGATTTCATGGGCGACTCGTGCTTCACTCCGTCCGTTGTGGTATAGGTTTCAAGCCGGCCGGAATGGTCGATGAATCCGGCGGCGAGCACCAGCCCCATCTCTTCGTCCACCAGCGGAAAGCGGCGGTCGCGAAGCCGGTCGTCCCATCGGTAGTTGCCGAGCTTGAATCCCGCCTCGCATGAGATCCTGCCATAAACGGACATCGGCGATTTCGGGTCGGGATTTGGGTCGTTCGCGGTCCAGACGCCGTTCTCGCGCCTGCTGCAATCCTTATCGAACGCGGTGAACAACTGGCCGTCGTTGAGCTGCAGCGTGCTGAGGTAGCCGTTGGCCAGCGAAATCATTCGTTCGCGAGGGCGCCTCAGGGCGGCCGGAACCTCATCGAGCAGCACGGGCACGGGCTTGAGCGTCGCCGGGTCGCCGAAAGGACCCGGACCATAGCCCTTGCGGTCCACGATCGTCTCAACCTCTGCGATCTTCCCGTCCTCAATTTTCATCCGCAGCGCGAAGAAGGACTCGACCCCGCGTTCATCCACGACGCCGAAATAGGCGACTTGGCCGTTTTCGGGGTCAGCCGCCCGGAGATCATCCGCTCCCCTGCCGCTGATCGTGCCCCACAGGCCGTCGCCGACCTTGAGCGACACGTTGTTCTCGGTGAACTTCACGGTCGTCGCCCACGGAAGCGCTGACGGATTCTTCGCCACGAGAGCATTCAAATACTGATCCACAAACCCGTACAGGCATTTCCGGTCGCAATCATTGGCCGCGCGTGCGGTTTCAGAACGAGGAGAACTGCGGGCTGGAATAGAGTCGGCGAAAAGGCTCCCGGAGAGAGCAACTCCGATTGCGATCGCGATCCAGGACCTTGCCCCCATTGCGCCGAATCTCCTTCGTCGACGTGTGCTCGCCGAAAATGCGCGGGCGGCTCACGGCCATGGAGATTACTCCATCGACGTTATCGTTTCCAGCTTGGCGATGTCGTGAAGGGCAGGAACGGATAGACTTCGCGAAAAATTGCTGCGATTTCGCGCTCGAAGCCGCTTCGCGCCGCGTGGGCGGGCGTCAGTTTCCGGCGCACGATCCAGGCTTTCAGCTTCTTCCAATCTTCCGGCTTCGCCGGCCAGGTCTTATGCTGCGTCCATTCTCCCTTTTCGGTGGCGTACCAGTAGCTTTCGTATTTCTTGCCCAGGCGCCTCTGCTGCCGCTCGACCCATTCGGGATGTTCGCGCCCGCGCGCGCAGCCGAAATCCGCGAGCCGCGAAGCGCGGCCCTCGCTGTAGACGCGGTAGCCGGACGTCACCGCCTCCGCCGAAAGCCCGACATAGAGCTGGCCGCTCTGCCCCTCCGGCTCGGCGAAGTAGAGATACATCTGCGCGCGGTAAGGCGATTTGTCCCTGGCGAATCGGATGTCGCGGTTGATGCGGGAGAAATTGTCGCCCACGCGGCCGCTGACCACGAATTTTGGATTGAGCCGGAGCGCGATCGGCGCC
This sequence comes from Candidatus Acidiferrales bacterium, assembly GCA_035279445.1. Classification (GTDB taxonomy): domain Bacteria; phylum Acidobacteriota; class Terriglobia; order Acidiferrales; family UBA7541; genus Palsa-295. The sequence goes on from DATEHV010000030.1 coordinate 103,905, forward strand.
AGCCGGTCAAGCAGCACGCGGAACGGTTCGACCACGACCTCCCGGTAGCGCTCGCGGTTTGCGTCCATCCATGGCTTGTGGTTGTTTCGGCCGAGCTCGCGAAAGAACCTGAAAATCTCCCGGGAAAAAATGACATCACTTCCGGCCATTGGTCACCACCTGTCAGCCGCGCCGACGCGCGCTCCGAGTTTGCTTCCCTGCATCGTTCCCGCAGTGCATCGTACTCCGTCAATCGACTCCGGCGGAATCCGTCGCTGTTTCCATCAGATGGCTTCGGGCATTTCCTGGACCGGCAAATTCGCCGGTTCCTGGGGCCGGTTGCTCTTTCTTAGGGGAATTTCGCGCAGGAAAAGAACGATCAGCGTCGCCGCGATCATCACCAGGGTCGCCGCCAGAAACGCCCGCTGCAGCGCCACCGACAGGCCCGCCCTCGCCGCCGATTGGAGCGTGACCCAGACCGCGTGGCCCTGCGGACCGTACGCAGAAAACGCCGCGTCGATTCTCTTCGCCGCGTCGGGCGACATGAATACCTGGGGATTGTCGAAGCGCGCGAGCACGCCCGCAGGAAGCAGCGCGGCCGTCTGCTGTGGGATCGCCTGATGGAATGCGCCTACGAATTGATTGGTCACGATGCTTCCAAAAATCGCAACGCCCAGCGTTGCGCCTATAGATCGCATGAATTGAACGAGCGATGTTGCCGCCCCCACCAGCCGGATATCGACGGCGTTTTGAATCGTCAGATTAAACACCGGGGACGCGATTCCCATGCCCAGTCCGGCAACGATGCTGTCCCGAATCACCAAGCCATAAGGACTCTGTACGCCCAATCGCGAGAGCAGGTACATCCCAACCGTCATGACCGCCGTTCCGGAAATCGCCATGGGCCGGTAGCGGCCGAGTTTGGTGATCAATTGTCCCGACACTAGCGCCGCCAATACAACCGCCAGAGTCATGGGCGTCAGGATCGTTCCGCTCTGCGTCGCCGTCCTTCCAATCACGGATTGGACGAAGAGCGGGACAAACAGGGTCGCGCCAAATAGCCCCGCCGAAATCAGCCCCGCCACCACGAGGGCGTTTGAAACGATCGGATTTCGAAACAGTCTCACCGGCAGGACAGGCTCCTTCGCCCGAAGCTCCACGACCATAAACACCGCGAAAAACGCCAGCCCGGCTCCGCCGAGCGACAGAATCATCGTCGAGCGCCAGGCGTAGTCGCGGCCCCCCCAGCTCAGCGCAAGCAGTACGGGAACGACCCACGCAATCAAGGTGGCGGAACCGAGGTAGTCAATCTCGGTTTTCCCCTGCCTCTCGGGACGCACGTGGGGAAAATACAAAAGCAGGATGATCAAAGCGACCGCGCCCACGGGGAGGTTTACGTAAAACACCCAGCGCCAACCCGGTCCGTCGGTCAATATGCCCCCGAGGAATGGCCCAACGACGCTGCCCAGGGCGTACACAGACACCACCCAGCCGATCACCCGGCCGCGCTCGGCGGGAGGATAGAGGTCGGCGATTGTGGTGAACGCCATCGCCTGCAGCACGCCGGCTCCCACGCCTTGCAGTCCGCGGAACATCAACAGTTGAAACATGCTGTGCGACATCCCGCAAAGCGCGCTTGCGGCTACGAACCATACCACGCTGCCAACCAGGAAGAGCTTCCGCCCGTAGAGGTCGCTCAACTTGCCCGCGATCGGAAGGGCGGCGGTGGACGCGACCAGGTACGCCGTCACCACCCCCGAGTAGTGTTCGAATCCGCGCAGCTCAGCCACGATGCGGGGCATGGCGGTGGCGACGATCGTGGAATCGAGCGTCGCGATCAGCATGGCGAGCATCAGACCCGCCATCGTCGTAATTACCGCGCTCCGCGGCAAATCCTGGAAAGATGTGTGTTTTGCTCTTCCGCTAATCACTTAAGGCCTCGCCCCGGGGTACGAGTTTCCACTGCGCAAACCCCCGCGCTCGGAAACTCCTCATTGTTTGAATTGTTTCGGAATGCGACGCGCATCAATGGCAGCCGCAACTGCCGCCACAGCAGCCGCCGCCCGCTGAGGGCGCGGCGGACGAACTGCGGGAGGAAGACTTCGTGCCATTTGAGGGCGCGGCGAAGACCGAAAGCTGAATCGTGTGCTTCGCGCTCGCGCATTTGGGGCACTCAATCGCCGTGGTGCGGCTCAGCACGATGCGCTCGTAGCGCTCGCCGCAATCGTCACAAGCGTATTCGTAGATCGGCATCGAAGACCACCCGGAAGACCACCATTCGATATACTTACATTCTACCAAAATCCGATTGGCGGATGAAATTTGCCGTGCAATCTGTGTAGTGTTCGGTCCCGCTGTTGGGTTGACTCAATCCTGGAATCGGACTAGGAGCTTGCCGCAGGACGCGGCCGCCGGTAGAGCGCCCGGAACCTCCGCACCCACGGCGGCTCGGGCTCCGCGTAATCCTCGAACAACTCCTCTTGCAATCCCGCCCGGACAAATCCATCCATTTCCGCACGCGTGAGCGGCCACGGCGGCCCCGGCCCTCCTGTCTCGCCTTCGCCCCGGCCCCGCGCTAGCACGAGCAGTCGCCCGCCGGGGGCCACGAATCGAGCAATCGCTTCGGCCGCCTTAGGGTGCAGCTCGAACGGCAGCGACTGTATCGTGTAGATCTCGAGCACGAAATCGAAGCTGAGGAGCCAGTTCGGTGGCGGGCTAAACAGGTCGGCCACAACATACTCGATCTGTGTTTTCGGATAGCGTTTCTTGGTGCCTTCGATGGCGGTTTTCGAAATGTCGAAACCAGTGGTCTTGAATCCCCAGGCCGCGAGCTGCTCGGTGTCGTCGCCGAAACCGCAGCCGATCACGAGCGCCCGCTTGCCCGCGCTCTCGAGCGGATGCGCTTTCCAAAACTCGATCAGACTGGAGTTCGGCTCCAGATCGGCCCAGGGGACTGCCGCGCGACCGCGTTCACCTTCCCGGTAGAGCACCTCAAACCATCCGAGCGGGTCGCCCTTACGGATGTACTCCGCGGCTAGTTCGCGCGCTCGGGCTCGATCGGGCATATCTGGATTCTATCTCACGCCGCGCGGAATTTCGTTTTCCCGAAGAAACTACACCCCGATCGAAGCCGAGGCTCCTGGTGAAATCCAGAGAATCTCCTCAATACTGGGCCTTCGCAACGCGAGTCTGCCAGAGGATTAGCAGGGGAGGTATGACGAACTCCAGAACCATGGCGAACACAGGATTCGAGCCTGCGCCGAGAGTCGAGATGGAGAAAAGTCGCCCGATACCCATGGCAAAGATTGCGGCGCATGCAAAGCGAAACCACGCCGTATGTTTCTCTATCGACGGAACCAAATAGGCGAACATCAGCCCCAGCACGAGCCAGATCCCGGCCATGGCTCGAAACAGGAAATCAATTGCGCGCCATGAAGCATTCGTTTGATCGATTGAAAGTGAGACGCCGGTCAGGGAGAGGCCCTTCAACCCGAGGAGGACGTAAAGACCGCCACCGACCGTCGCGTTCAAAGCTGCCAGGGATACGGCGATTTGCAGGAGGCGGCGATTCGTCGACTTGGTCATCACGACCCAGAACGCCTTGCGGAAAGCGGCTGGCTTCCGCGAGGGCTGTTTCTAATGGATCGGCGATATGGTCGAATCAGTCGCCGGCGACGGCTGCGGCCTCGGACTTCCCTTCCTGTACCGCGCCGCTGCCGTTTCCGTTGCCGTTGGCGGGCTCGATGCGCTTCACAGTGGTACCGGGAACGGCGGTCAGGATTTCGTCCATCGTTCCGATCTGCATGAGCGGCTCGGACTTCTTCTTGAGCACGAGCTCCTCGTAAATCTTGCGCACCTTGGCCGCTTCTTCGAAGGCTTGCTTGCGGCGGATGCGGTCTTCCTCGGCTGCGGTCAGCGGAATATCGTGCTCGAGATGACGCACGCGGGCCGCGTCCTCGGCGTCGATTTTCAGCGAGTGCTCATAGCTGCCCAGCGCGACGCTCTTGTTCTTCGCGTAAATCTCGTGCTTCCCGTGTTTCTTGTACCACTCGGCGACGGTCGCATTCTTGTGCATGTTCTCGATGATCTGCCGCCAGCCGACGCCGGTGTTGTACGCGCAGAACGATATCTCGCCCTTTTGCGTGGCGTAGGGAATGATGCACATTTCCGTGCGGCGGAAATCGTAGTTGAAGAGGTCCTGAAACCACATCCCGGCGATGAAGAGGAAGTTCCAGGGATCTTCGGCGCGCCGTTTCATGGCATCTTCGTAGGTGCGGTTCGGGTTCGTCCGCCCGTATTTCTGATCGGAGTTCTTCGATAGCGCCCAGGTCTTGTCGAACTTCATCCACAGGTCCTTGAGTTTCAGGCTGGGCGGCGCCTGGAACGGCTTGTAATTCTTGAGCAACGCGAGGGCCATCATGAAGTTCGAAAATTTCTTGCTCCGGGCCGCATCCGTAATCGCGGTCACGTCCTTCGTCAGCGACGGCGCGTCCAGGAACCGCGGCACCGGCGCCCATTCCTTCGTTTCCTTGTTGATCATGAGGGCCGTGCCCACACCGCAATTTGGGTGGCATCCGCAGGAAAGCGAGCCCCACTGCGAATCCGGGCCGTGCGAAAGGTCCGAAAAGCCCGCAAATGTGGCGATGTAGGAGATGGGGAACCAGTCGCGCGTCGGCTCCACTTTGCCCACCTGCGAACTCACGTCTTTCGCCAGATGCGAAAGCGTGTAGCGCTGGCGGATGCGCCGTTCCGGCGTGATGTTTTCATCGCGCCCGGTGAACGATACCGGCTGGAAGGACACGAACGAGATCTTCTTGGGGTTCTCCATCGCGAACTTAACGATCGGGCCTACCTGATCGTTGTTCACGTTGTTGACGATGGTGGTCACCAGCACGATTTCCACGCCCGCCTCGTGCAGGTTTTCGATGGCGCGCAGCTTCACGTCAAACAGGTTCCCGACCTGCCGGTGGCTGTTCGCGTCGTTGCCGATCCCGTCGAATTGAAGATAGGCGTAGCGCAGCCCCGCCTCGAACGCCTTCTTTGCGAACTCCTTGCTCTTGGCGAACTCGATTCCGTTCGTCGCCGCCTGCACGCTGTTGTATCCCACCTTGCGCGCGTACCGCACGGCGTCGAGGAAGTAGGGAGACATCGTCGGCTCGCCGCCCGAAAACTGCACGGACATCTGCCGCCGCGGCTTGATCTTCGTGGCGTTCTCCAAGATTTCCTGGATCTCGTCCCAGCTCAGCTCGTGGACGTAGCCCACCTGGTTCGCGTCCATGAAGCAGGGGTCGCACATCATGTTGCAGCGGTTGGTCAGGTCCACGGTCAGCACCGAGCCGCGTCCGTGGCGCACCGTGCTCGATCCGTGGTTGTGGAGTTTCTCGTCGTTGTGCGCCGGGATGTCGCGTCCCGGAAAGTTCCCTTCGATCCATTCGAGGAACTTCGAATCCACGGCCATCAAGTCTTCGTACTTGCCGTGGGTGGCGCACTCCTTCACCATCCAGACTTGGCCGTCGCGCTCGATAATCTGCGCCTTGATCTCTCCGACCTTCTCGTGAATCAGGTCGGTCCAGTCCTTTTTTCCGTCGATGATGGCTTCGCGAGCTTCTTTTACGCAATCGGGACACAGGGAATCCGTCGTCCGCGGCCAGCCGAGAGTGGGCTTCGATTTCTCCCACGACTTCAGCAGCGGCTTGTCCGACCACTTCGGCGTGAACGAAGGGTTCGGATTGTATTTATTGAAGAACTGGATCGTGTCGAAGGTCAGCCCTGCAGTCTTGCAGAGCGCCCAGTCAAACGACTTCCAAAGCTGATTGCCCATTGTCTTCGGCATAGTTCTCCACCTCTCCCTCAAAAATCCCCTAGCAAATCTACCTTGGAGCGCCCGTGAATCCCCCGGAGAGCCTCAGCCTATGCGGGTGCGCCCGCACCCGTAACCGGTTACGGTACCACAGTTTGCCCATATTCGGAGGGTGCGTCTAGGCGGGAGCGTCCAAAGGGGTAAATCGAGGGCTGAATAGCAGCTTTGTGCAGCCAAAGGCACCCCCGGGAGTACCAGCAGCGCCGTTGAAACACCCCTGCCGTCAAATTTTGTGAACGTACCGGGTTTCCACTCGGTATGGCGACAGCAGATGCTTGGCGGGGTCAATCCAGGTTTAATGGCGTTCGCAGAACGCCGATGGCGAAATGCGCCAGAAGCGGGGCGTCGTCGTCGAGCTGGATCCAGCGGATCACGCAGTGGTCCCTCATATACTGAGAAACCTTCGCCTCGCTGATGCCAAGATATTCGCTTAGCTTCACCTTCAAGCCGCTGTCGGAGTAGCCGCGCCCGCCGCGGCCGCCCTTTCCGCCGCGTCCCCCGCGGACCAGGTTTGAGCAACCGATGCGGAGCGTCTGGCAGGCCTCCACGTAATACGACGTAATCTGATCGGAGTCGGAAAGCAGAAACACGCCCGGGCCCGCCGGAGCTTCGTCCGCCTCGTCGAGCCGGTGCAGCGGGCTGGCGACGAGCCGCCGCAGCATCGATTCCAGATGCGCCATTCGCGAGGCCAGCGCCGGATCGCCCGCGCGTCCGTGTGCCGTGCGCTCAGAGGGCAGTTGGGCCGGAGGCGGCTCTACTTGCGCGGCCCGCGCAGGCACGAATGAAACCGTGTCGGGCGCTGGCGGCTGGTACGCGGGCCGTTCAAGAGCAGGGGCGCGCGGAGCCTGCGGTTCCGGCCGTCGGGACTCCGGCGATCCTGTAAAGGCCTGCGTCGGCAGCCCCGACGTAGGGGCGCCCTTTCGCCGGCGGCCCCTTCCCCCTCTGCGCCCACGGCGCCGTTTCCTGTGCCCCGAGTCGCCGACGATCGCGATGCCGGAGGCCGGCGTCGGCACTTCGGGCGTACTGTGTTCCTCGGTCGTCATGGGAACCTCTCCGAACGCGAGCGGAGACTGCACCGCATGGGATTCCTCAGCGCCCTCGGCGGAACTTGTTTCCGCTCTTGTTTCGATTTGATTTGTCGTATGGATTTCAGCCTGCCGCGGGGGAAGCTCCAGGCCCAGCCGCGTGAGCGCGTCTTCGGCCTTCTTCTTCCAATCGGCGCGCCGGAAACGCTGCGCCGCAATTGTGTACCAGTTCCCTGCTTCGTCTTTGTGCTCGGCCTTCTCTTCGATCGCGCCCAGCTCCCATGCAACCATCGCGTCGCGCGTGCGTTGGAACAGCTCGAAGAGTTTGGCCTGCGCGTCGGGGCTGTTTTTCGCCTTGCGGATGCGCGCTTGAATCTGCCGCCAATCTGCCATGGAACGTCATTGTAACAGCCGGCTGACATCTAAGCTAATGAACTGTGCCCGCTCGTCCGTCTCTGGATGGATGCAGCCAGGTTTGCGGCTGGTGTGCAACCCCGATACTGTAGAATCTCCCATCGAGCCGGATCGGGCGAATTCCGCTCGAAGATATGCGGGATCGGGGAGCGCAAGATGGCCACGATGAAAGCGATCCAAGTCCGCCAAGGCGGTGCGGATTTCGAGCTGGTTCAAAAGGAAGTGCCGGAGCCGAGAGCGGGCGAGGTGCTCATCAAGGTCGAGGCTTGCGGGATCTGCGCCGGCGACTCGCTCGCGAAAGACGGCGGCGGCCCTTTTCCGGTCAAGTACCCGGTGACGCCGGGACACGAAGTGGTGGGCAAGGTCGCCAGGATCGGCGCTGGTGAAACGGTCTGGAAATTAGGGCAGCGCGTCGGCGTGGGCTGGCACGGAGGTCATTGCATGCAATGCCTGGCGTGCCGCAGCGGCCAGATTGCGGATTGCCCAAACTCGCTGATCACCGGGCTTACCATCAACGGGGGCTACGCCGAATACATGCTGGCGCGAGCGGAAGCGGTGATCGCCATGCCGGACGAATTTGGCGCCGCGGAAGCCGCTCCCTTGTTGTGCGCCGGTGTGACGACGTTCGGTGCGCTCCAAAGAAGCGGCGCTAAGGGTGGCGACACCGTTGCGGTTCACGGAATCGGCGGGCTTGGCCACCTGGCGATTCAATTCTCGAAAAAACTTGGCTTTAGGACCGTGGCACTTTCGCGCGGGCGCGATAAGGAAGCGCTCTCCTACCAGATGGGCGCGCACGCGTACGTTGACACGAGCGAAGGGAAGGCTGCCGCCGAACTCCAAAAAATGGGCGGTGCGAACTCCATCATTTGCACGGCGCCCAATAGCGCGGAGATCGCCGGCTTGGTGGGCGGGCTCGCGCGTGGCGGAAACCTTGTGATGGTTGCGGCGCCGCATGAGCCCTTGACGATTCCTGCGTTTCTTCTCCTGGGCGGTTCACGCTCGATCACCGGATGGGTTGGCGGCAGCCAGTCCGACACTCTGCGTTTCAGCGTGCGCGCCGGCATAAAACCGATGATTGAAGAGTTTCCTCTGGAACGTGCCGCGGAAGCCTATGGACGGATGAAGGACGCGAAAGTCCGATTCCGATCGGTCCTGAAAATGTAGATTGCATCAGACGGGACAATTGCAAGCCGCATTCGAGTAAAATGTACGGGATAGCCTGCGGGGAGGGCGAATGAAAATCAGCCGCGTGGTCTGGTTCGCCGCGTTGTCGCTTTTCTGGCAAGCGGCTCCTCAAGCGCAATCGCAATCCGCTCCCGGACCCGCTGCCACCCACCCTGCTCCCGCCCGCGAGAGTGCGTCCGCGTTCGAGCCGTTCGACCGCTGGAAGGCCGCCATCCTCGCGGGAAACCGCACAAGGCTTGCGGCCCTTTACTCCCTCACTCCTCCATCTCAAAGTCAGACGCCTCAAGCGAAATCGCAGGATCCCGGCGAGGAACCGGCGTTTTGGTCGGCTTTCGCGGCGCAGGGGCTCAGCGAGTTTCAGCCCAAGATACTCTCTATCGAGCGCCCTCAAACCGGCGAAGTCGCGCTAGTCCTCCGCGTTGAATTCAACCTCAAGACGAGTTCCGGCGTGCAGCCATTCACCGTCGAGGGAGCCCAGGTGTGGATTCAGCAGGGGCGCGACTGGCGGATTGCCATGACGCAGCGCGGCGACCTCGAGCCCAGCCCCACGTTTCGCTTGCCTGTGCCGGCCAAACCCAACACCTCGCTGTATCCTCCGCCCGAAGTTGCGCGGTCCGAAGTCGCCGCGGCGCTGGCGAGTGCCGCGAAGGACCGCAAGCGCGTGCTCCTCGTTTTCGGCGCGAATTGGTGCTACGACTGCCACGTCCTCGACGCCACGTTTCATTCCAAAGCGTTCGCCTCGCTCGTGAACGCAAACTTTCACGTCGTGCACATCAACGTCGGCGACGAGGGCGACAAGAACCTTGACCTCGCGGAGAGCTATGGCGTGCCCCTCAAGAAAGCCGTGCGCATCCCGAGTCTCGCCGTCCTCGACCCCGACGGCCGAGTCCTCTACAGCCAGAAGAACGGCGAATTCGACGATAGCGTCCGCCTCGGCCCCGCCGATGTCGCCGAGTTCCTCAGCAAGTGGAAGCCGTTCAGCTAGCCGCCGGTCGAGAGATCCCCGCGAACCCTTCAACAAAATGGCCGGCTCATCCGCCTGTTCGTCCGGCCACGTAATCCTTTGCTCACACTGGCGCGAAGGTAACCTTTTGCCGCGCCATTTGCTGGACCAAACTTAATCTCGACGGGTAATTGAACGGTCGGCGGATCCGATGCGCGCTTGAATCGGAAGCTTGCAACCGATTCGCAACGCCGCCCGGTAGAGGCGAAGTAGAATGCGCTCGCAACCAACCAAGCCGCGCTCGGTCCGGCGCTGCGCCCTCGTTGCTTCCGCCGAAGTCACCGAGCTGTCCTCAGGCGCCCGGCTATCCGCCCGCACCTCGGAGCTCGGCGCAGGCGGCTGCTACGTGGACGCCATGAATCCGTTTCCGGAGGGCACGCAAGTGCAGTTGCGAATTCTCAGGGATCAGGGAGTCTTCGAGACCAAGGCCAAGGTGGTCTACTGCGACCCTCGATCGGGCATGGGTCTCGCCTTTACGGGAATCACGCCCGACCAGCAAGCCGTGCTGGAAACCTGGTTGGCGGAGATCGTGACCCAGCTCAAGCCCGTTTCCTAGCCTCGGCCCCCCTCTTCTCGGGTAGCGTTCCGGCGTTCTTACTTGCCCCTTGAACGCCTATCCCCCGCAAATTCAGTAACACTTCCGCGCTGCTGGACGCCCCACCCTAAGCGGACTAAAATGAATTGAAAATGGCGCCCAAACTGCCCGTCTACATGGACAATCAGGCCACTACCGCGGTTGATCCGCGCGTCGTCGAGGCCATGCTGCCCTATTTCACGGAAAAATTTGGCAACGCCGCGAGCCGCAACCACGAATTCGGGTGGAAGGCCGAAGAAGCTGTCGAGAACGCGCGCGGCCAGATCGCCCGCCTCATCCATGCCAATCCGAGAGAGATCATCTTCACCAGCGGCGCGACCGAATCCGACAACCTTGCGATCAAGGGTGTCGTGGAAGCGCAGCGCGCCAGGGGCAATCACATCATCACCCAGGTCACCGAGCACAAAGCCGTGCTCGACACCTGCAAACGCCTCGAAAAGTCCGGCTGCGAGATTACCTACTTGCCCGTCTCGAAGGACGGCCTCATCGATCTCGACGAACTGCGCCGTGCCGTCACTCCGAAAACCATTCTCATCTCCATCATGCACGCGAACAACGAAATCGGAGTGGTCCAGCCGATCGAGGAAATCGGCCGCATCGCGAAGGAAAAGGGAGTGATCTTCCACGTGGACGCCGCGCAGTCGGTCGGGAAAATCCCCGTCGATGTCGGGAAGGATGGCGTCGATCTGCTGGCGATTTCCGCGCACAAAATCTACGGCCCGAAGGGCGTCGGTGCGCTCTACGTCCGCCGCAAAAATCCCCATGTCGAGCTGTCCGCAATCATCGATGGCGGCGGCCATGAGCGGGGCATGCGCTCCGGCACGCTCAATGTTCCGGGAATCGTCGCGCTGGGCAAGGCCTGCGAACTTTGCCAGAAAGAAATGAACGCGGAAGGCGAGCGGCTGCGGCAATTGCGCGATAAATTGAAAGACGCGATCGTCGGCCGGCTCGACGATACCTTCGTGAACGGCTCGATGGCGCACCGGCTGCCCGGCAACCTGAATCTCAGCTTTGGCGGTGTGGAAGGCGATGCGCTGCTGATGGGGATCAGCGACGTGGCCGTTTCGAGCGGCTCCGCCTGCACTTCCGCCACGCTCGAACCGAGTTACGTCCTTCGGGCGCTCGGCGCCTCCGAGGATCTCGCTCACAGCTCGATCCGGTTCGGTCTCGGCCGCTTCAATACCGCCGAGGAGGTGGACTACGTCGCCGGCCGCGTCGTGGAAACGGTAAAGCGCCTGCGCGAACTCTCGCCGCTCTATGAGGCCGCCAAACCTCGCGCAGGGCGCTAGAATTCATTGCAAGCAATGCGATAAACGCAGTCATCCCGAATCAGCCGCGTTTGTCGCGGCTGTGTGAGGGATCTGCTGCTGATTCTTTTTACTCGGAGACAAATGATGGAAACCGACCTTCGCTACCCCATCGGCAAATACGAACCTGTCGAGACACTCACCGACGCCCAGCGCCGTGTTTGCATCGACCAAATCGCGGAGGCCCCGGCGCGCCTCGCCTCCGCTGTCGCGGGACTGAAACCCGAACAACTCGATACGCCGTATCGCCCCGGCGGTTGGACGGTCCGGCAGGTGGTCCATCACGTTTCCGACAGCCACATGAACGCGTTTTCTCGTTTCAAGCTCGCGCTTACCGAAGACGCGCCCACGGTCAAGACCTACGACGAAGCGCGCTGGGCTGAACTCGGCGATGTGAAAGCGACGCCCGTCGAATCCTCGCTCGCGCTTCTGGAGAATCTCCACAAGCGCTGGGTCCTGCTCCTGCGCTCGCTCGCCCCTTCCGATTGGCCGCGCAAGTTTCGACATCCCGAATGGGGTTTGGGCACGGTGGATTTCCTGCTAGCGCAGTACGCCTGGCACGGACGCCATCACGTCGCGCACATCACCGCGCTGCGCGGGCGCAACGCCTGGTGATCACCCTCGATTATGGACGTGCGGGCATCCGCCGCTAGGCCTTCGCTTCCTCGATCTCCCGGACGTGAATCACGTCCGTCCGCGTATCCAGCTGTCCTGTCACCAGCACCTTCTTGCCCAGGAATTTGCTGGCGGCCTTCTGGTCGTCGAGGTGATACCACGTATTGTTCGCGTCATCGCGAAGGATGTAGCGCGTTCCGTTCAGGGAGATGATCGTTCCATCGTAGGTTTGCAACGCATCGGGGTTCGCAGTCTGTTCGTCTGCGGTCGCAGGACGTTGCGCCGCAGCGCTCGCTGCTTGCAAGCCTGAACCGGCGACGGATAACGCTATGCTGAATAGGAAAGCTCCGATCGCCAGAATCCAATCCGTTCTCCTCGTTCCACGCTCCACAATTCGAGTTTTGGCTAGCGCCTTGCAACAATGCAACTGGCTCGCCATGCAGCTGGGTCGTAGTTGGCTGGGTCGAAAGGAGTTGGGGCTACGATTTACGTCGGAGCGAGTGTAGAAAAATCGAAATGCGTGAAAAAAACTCTGCAATTCTCTCCGGCCGGGAACTAGTACCTCATGTCGGGAGCAACGCTCAAATTCAGAATGTTCCGAGGAGGAATCACATGAAAATATTCTATCGGCCTCTTATGTCCTTGGCATTGGCGGCGATTCTTGCATCGCCGGTGATTTTTGCCGGATGCGCGGCTCGCGTCGACACCGGATACCGCGTTTACGATCGCGACCACGACGATTATCATCGGTGGAACAACAACGAAGTCGTTTTCTACAGCCAGTGGGAAAACGAGACGCATCGCGATCACCGGGATTTTCGCAAGCGCAACGACGATGACAAGAAGGAATACTGGAAGTGGCGCCACGATCATTCCGACCACGACAACCACTAGCGCGTCGAGATTTCCTTTATCGTAAGGGTGGCCCGCCGGCGAGCGCATCGCCGGCGGGCCTTTTCGTTAGTCCGGCGGGTCGACGCTGGCTCTACGCCGCCTTCTTTTTCCACGCGCCCAGAATCGCGCCCATCAGGCAGAGCCCTACCAGCGGATAAAATTCGTTGATGGCGAAAAGCTCCATCGGCCGCATCTCGTACATATAAGTTGTGACACTGATCGGGCCTACAATGCCGATCCACAAAAGGATGCCGATCGCGGCGCCTCGCGCGGCAGTATTGGCGTTGCGCCAGATGCAGACCTGCGCCAGCACGAACCCGATCAGCAGGTCCAGCACGAACGTGATGACGTACGGCAAGACCGGGTTCATGCTGTTCGCTTGCGCCTCGCTCATGTGTTCAAGAGCCGTCCACGGCTTGCTGAACAGCACCGCATACCACAGCGCCCCGAGCAGCCAATAGGCAATGGCGCATACGACCACCGCAAGATAATTGGTCCGCATCTCGTGAGCCTCCTGAGAGATTTGAGGGCCGACTTATTGCCGGGAGTCTGCTTGCACCCCGGCCTGTTGTCAAGCGCCGTTCCCGTCTCGAAACTGGCACGCCCGCCGTGCAACATTTCACGCCCTGCGGTGTTCTAATAAGTGGAGAAGCTTGCCGCGGTCCAGGAAAAGTATGCCCGCTGCGGGATATGGATCGAGTCAATACCAGGTAGCCTGACAATCATTCCCGGCCGAAAGACCGGGCAGAAGGAGTTCCAGCCATGAAAAAATTCATCCTAGGTCTCGCGATGCTGTTGGTCGCCGGCGTGGCGCCCGCGGTGCATGCCCAGCCGCCTTCCCGGCCCCTGAAAATCGTGCTGACCCGGCAATCCACCGTGGATCCGGTCGAAATCATGAAGCATCTGAGCCAGAAGTGCCCGAACGTGACCATCACCACGAATCCGAAAAACTCGGACTACATGCTGCACGCTGGCGGATGGTCCGGCAACTACCGCTTCATGGTGATCGCGCATGGCGGCGACACGATCTACGCCACGGAAACCACTCTGCTGAGCAATGCCGTGAAGGACGTCTGCAAATTCCTGAATTCGCAGCCCTGATTGCGCGGGACGAAAATCCTAGAGCGGCTGGTCGGGCCTCGCGATCGTGCGCCACATGTGCGCGACCGCGCTGCCGTCGTTCCCCAGCCCCTCTTTCGGCTGCTTGAAATGCCGCCCGATGTTGTCGAGGAAGGGCTCGATGGTCACGATCACGTTCGGATCGAACGCGTAAAGATCGTTCACGGCGACCATCCGCGGCTCCATGTACCACTTGTGTTTGCGAACCATCTGGTAGGTCGCTTCGATGTAAGCCGGCGGCACGTAATCCGCGCCGAACAATTGCCGGTAGAGATCCGGGTATTCGTATCCCACCGCCGGATCGGCGTAGTAGCGGAGCGCCTGATGGTAGCGAATCGCGAAGCTGACCTTCTCTGAAACGTACGGCTCGAAGAGCTGCGCTCCCCACCAGCCGTGGTCCGTGCGAATAATTTCCTGCACCACGTCGTGGAGCAGGCACGCCAGAATAATTTCCTCCGACATGCCGTTCTTTCTCGCCAGGTTCGCGCTTTGCAGGACGTGGTTCGCCGTGTCGAAAAATCGCAGCTTGAAAAAATCGCTCAGTGTGGGATGGGGCGGCATCGGCGGAAGCTTTTTCACTTTTTCGCCCGAGCGCGACACCACGAGAAATCCGGCGCCCGCGCGGTAGGTGCGAGTCTCGATCTGCGCCTCCACCTCTGCGGCCGTCGGGTACGGGCCCGCCGCCTCACGGACCGCATCGCGTTTTGCGCCGATCGCGCTGTTCAGCTCGGAGAGCATGCGGTGCTCGAGAGCGTCCGCGCGCGCCTCCGAGTCCATTCGCTTGACGGCCTCCGCGCCGCCCAAGCTTTCCACAAACGCTTTTCGATCAATGTCCATGTTCTCTCATCGTAACAGAGAGGCTCACCCTTCACACGCCGAAGGGTGAGCCTCGCCCTGCAGTCTCGGATCGCCGCAACCAAACCCAAGCGGCGACGCCGGTCAGTTGCCCAGCTCGAAGTGAAAGACGTCCACCACCAGCCAGGACCGTCGATTCACCAGCACGACGTGGCCGCCGATCAGGACGTGCTCGCAATCCGGCGGCGGAGGCGGCAGAAATCTCACCATATCTTCAGGGCAGGGACGAATTCTCTTGCGGAGACCCGGCGGAAGCGTTCCGCGAATGATGAGCTGCCGCTCGAGTCCGGGCGACAGGCGATCGCGATCCGCCAGACCCGGCGGAAGATGGTCGCGGTGATCGCGATACCAGTCGCGGATGTCGCGGTCGTGGTCGCGGTAGTAGTGTTCGTCTTGGCCCTGATCCCGATCGTGGTCGCGGCCGTGATCGCGGTCCTCGTCGTCGCCGTGCTTGTCCTTGTCATGACCGTATCCGTGGCCATGTCCATTGCCTTCGTCCTGACCAAACGCCGGGCGGCTGGAGAGCAAGCCGAAGCAGAGGAAGATCGCCGCAGTGAGAATGCAAATCCAACGTGATGTTTTCATGGTCGCCTCCGGAACTTTCGCGGGTGGGAGGCTTCAGCGTAGCGCCGGGCGAACGGCATTGCAAGACGTCCGCAAATTTGGATTCCGAAGCTCGTCCGCCGCAGCCTCTCGCCATCGCTGCTCCGCCCGAAATCAGGATCGCCGGCGCGGCTGATTCAGACTGTGCGGCCCGAGGAGGATGGCGGCGGCATGGGCGACGCGGCCGCGGCTGCGGCCGAGGGCGCAGCCTGGATCGCGCCATCGAGGCCGAGAACGTTCACGAGTCCCGAATTCGACGGCACGATGTACTTCGTGTTTTGCGCGAGCGTGTTGTTGAGGACTTCGAGGCGCCGCATGAGTTCGGCGCGCTCCTTAAAATAGGTTTCCGCGGCGGTGGAGACGAGCCTGACCGCCTCGGCTTCGGCGTTGGCGCGCGTGATGCGAGCCTGCGCGTCGCCCTCGGCCTTGAGAATCGCCGCCTGCTTCTGTCCCTCGGCCTGCAGAATCTGGCTCTGCTTGATGCCTTCCGCTTCCAGGACGGCGGCGCGCTTTTCGCGCTCGGCCTTCATCTGCTGCGACATCGCGTCGGTGATGTCGCGCGGCGGCTCGATTTTCTGGACTTCGACGCGGGTGACCTTGACGCCCCAGTTGTTGGTCGCGTCGTCCAGCACCTCGCGCAGATTGGTATTGATCATGTCGCGGGCAACGAGCGTTTCATCCAGGGTGCGGTCGCCGATCAGGTTGCGCAAGTTCGTCTGCGCGAGCGTGGTGCAGGCGTAGCCGAAATCCTGGACTTCGTATTGCGATTTCACCGGGTCAATCACCTTGTAGTAGACCACGGCGTCCACTTCCACGGTCACGTTGTCCTTGGTGATCAGCTTTTGCGGCGGGACGGTGATCACCTGCTCGCGCATGTCCACGCGCACGATATCGTCCACGAACGGGATGATGAAGGTCAGGCCGGACTGGGCCATGCCGTGGTATTTCCCGAGGCGCGTGATCAATCCTTTTTCGTACTGCTTGACGGTGCGCGCGCCCTTGGCCAGCGCCACCAGGCCCAGAATGGCAAACGCGATAATCGCTAGGATCACAAGTTCCCCCATCACGTCCATGGTTTTTCACCTCACCTTAAGCGTCACGCCTTCGACCGATTCGACGGTTACTTCCGCGCCGGCGTCGCGCGCGGCGTCCTGCCCGCCGGCCAGCTCCGCGCGCCATACCTCGCCGCCGAGCTTCACCATGCCGGGTGCATACGGCGCGATTTTTTTTGTCACTACGCCGGTCCTGCCGACGACGGCGTCCACGTTGCTCGGATGGTCTTTGACCGTCAGGTGCGATTTCAGCCAGCTTCGGAAAGCGGCGAGATAAATCAACGCCAGCGCCCCGGCGGCCAGCAGTCCGATTTCCGCCGAGCCGGCGACGAGTCCGACGGCCCCGCCGACGGCCAGCGATCCGCCCACCAGCGCCAAATCAAATCCGGTGAATGCGCCGAGCGACAGCTCGACGATCACGCAAATTATTCCGCCGATGACGAGCAGCCAGTTCACCCAATTGCCCACAGGGAGACTCCTTGTGATTTACGTACCGGGGAAGATAACACTCGCTCCCCGTCCATTCAATGAGAATGGTTTTCGGCGCACGGCAAGAACGGCGTGCCGAACCGTGCAAAGGCTCAGAGCACGCGCGACGCGGAGTTCACCGAAAGAGCCGGCAGGATGCCGGCGCTACGGGGAGTTCGCCGAACGAGCCGGCGGCAGGTCGGCTCGCGCGATTGCCGGATGGGCAGAATCGCGGCAGCGATTTCGCCGGGCGCAGCAGTGCTACGCCCGTACGAGAAGCGCGGAATTGCACAGGCAGGAGTGCTTGTCCCACGAGAATCGACAGCAAATCCCCACGCTCGCAAAACGAGCATGGGGCACCCGCAAAATCAAAGGCAAGAGACCGGACTGCCCGGCGTGCGCAGACATCCCTCGGCTGCGCTCCCTTCGACGCCGTTCGGGGCAGAGAAGCTGCGAGCCCCTGCAAGGCGCAATAGTGAAGCATGGATTCAGCTGGGCTCACCACGGGGCAACGCCCCAGCTGGGAACGCCATTCTCCTGAATGGCGCCTTACTCAATGCGAGCTTTGGCACTCTGAAATCGTGCGCTACTCCATCGCCAATTCTCCGGCCTCGCAACCAGCCCCGCTCGTACAGGATTCAAGTGGATGTAGTCGATCACCTGCCGGAGATGCCTCTCGTTACGGATATAGCGATCCCAATATTCCCGAATCGCGCGCGGCGGCGCGTTTTGATTTGCGTCTACCGGGGGTTGCGTGAGAGACGGGAGATTCGGCTTCGGCCTGAGCGGGTGCGTCGAGGCCAGGCTCGCCGAAGGCAATTAGAGCGCGATTGAGGGCCGGAAACTCCTCGGCTCTTCGCGCGTCAGCTTCCGACGGGTTTCCAGCGACGCCGTTCCTTTGGCGCGCGGGTTGAGACGCCGGCCCTCGTGCAAGCATTGCGAGGTGTTCCGGCGAGCCGGCGCGGACCAGTTGAACTTGTACGACTGATTCGCGGGTGTTGCTGACGGCGTCGAATCTGCCGTCGTCTTGTGCGTTACTGGTCATCTTCATTCTCCGTTTTGAACTACCGGAGCAGAATATCAATGGGGGTTTCTTGGCGAGCTGTCCCTGAAGACAAAAAAAGGACAAGGCATAGTACTAGTGAGTAGTCTGGGAGCGAGACGCGCTTTATCAATGAATGTGGCTCGGTCCTCGGCGGCGAGCACGACAGTCAAATCGGGTCGCGATGGAGGGCTTGCAGGTTCCTTACGCGAACAACCCCTTGCAATTTACCACTCGAGTGCTAGCGTAGGATCAGTTTTTGCCGCGCTTGCCATCTTGGTCCTAGAAGGAGGTTCTTGTTCGATGCCCCGAAAGCACCTAACTCGCCTACGCGGAGATGTACGGGACTTCCCGCGATATAGCATATCTGAAGCCGCCTTCTACATTCGGATACCGGTATCGACGCTAAGGGCATGGACGCGTGGACAGGACTACGTCACGCGCGGAATTCATCGCACATTCGACCCCGTTATCGAGCTGGTTGACCCTCAGAACAAACTGTTATCGTTCTACAATCTCGTCGAAGCACATGTCTTGCGCTCCACAGTCAATAGCGGCGTTCCATTAAGAAATATGCGTCGCGCACTCGCCTATATTCGTAAAACCATTCCCGGCAAACATCCACTGTTGACGCAGGACTTCGAAGTGTCCGGCAAAGACGCATTCATTCTGCACCTCGGAATGACCATCTGCGCGACCAAAGACGGTCAGCTTGCGATGAGGAAGCTTGTAGAGCGACATTTGAAACGAATCGTCCGCGATAAGCGCGGTCTGCCACTGCAAGTCTTCCCAATCAATTCTAAGAGACTCGCGATCGATCCGTTGTTTGCATCCGGGAAGCCCATAGTGAAAGACAGAGGTATCACTGCTTCAGTTTTGTGGGCCAGACGTCAGATCGGAGAGAGAATTCCGGAAATCGCCAAAGACTACGGACTGACAACGATTGAAGTCAAAGAAGCAATCGAAGATTACGAGTGGAAAGTGGCAGCTTGAAGAGCCGCCAGTCTTTTTCACCGACAGGACTTTTGGGAAAACGAAGCTCGCCGAGATGCTCCGCCGAGCCGATTTCGTGGTCGTCACTCATTACGAAGAGTACGGCGACGAAGGCCATAGAATCGCAGACCCCGCCATTATCGGTGATTGCGGGCTTAAGAATCGCGTCCTGCTCACGGGCGACCAGGATTTGATTTACACGTACGCTCTCGAAATCAGACAGGCTAAAATCGCCGTCTTTGTGACGACAGACAACAACGAAGGACCCGACAAGTGGGGACCGCGAATCATTGCAGCCAAACAGGACATCTGGCGAGAGCTGTCTCGAAGACCTAGGCCGTTTACAGCTAGAATCTCGCGGGAGGGAAGAGTAACGCAGGTAAGAATTCATGAGAAGGGCCAGTGGAGAGCAATCACAATGGGTAAGAAAAGGTCGCCGCACCAGAACAGGCGAAAGAATTGATCTGGCGCTCGCGGCGCTCGGGGAACGACGCTGCGAAACCTCGCGCACCCTTCACCAAATGCGTGAAGGGATGCGGCACCCTCTGGTGTGATCCGTGGCGCTATGGTAAGTCGGTTGTGACGGCTTCACACGCGCCTGACACGTCCGCCATCCGCCGCCCTCCAACTCATCGGTAGAGAGTAAGTTTTAGACGGTCCTTCTCGAAATCGAAGCCCACCTCTACGTTAGTCAGAGCGAACGTCTGCTTGCTCTGCGAGCCACGATCCTGAAGCACGACATAAAGAGGGGTGCAATCGACCACGACGGCGCCAGTGGCCCAATACCCTTCGAGGTAGCCGTTCCCGTATTTCTGTCGATTGAAGACGACTACGTCTTTGCCCTTGTGCTTGAGAATTTCAACCGCCTTCGGGTTTTCTTCCTGCGATTGGGTCGCCTTAGGTGGCGAATCGTTCGGGTGAAGCTGCCTTCCCCTTTGAGCTCGGATAAAGTCTCGGTTTATTTCCTCAATTTGGCTCTGCAAGTCACGGGGGAAAAATTGAGTCTCGATTCCTGCATCGTTGAGGGCCTGAATCCCCATGCCCCTGATTTCGGGATTAGGGTCGAGCATTCCGATAACGACGCGGTCAACGCGCCGCTCAATCAAGCGCTGCGCGCATGGGATTTTTGGGTGATTTCGCGTAGTGCAGGGTTCTAGAGTCGTGTACACAGTCGAGCCTGCTATTAGATCGTCGGGGAGCTTGGCTTCTAACGCGATGAACTCGGCATGGCATTTTGGATTCTCGCCGCGATGTGCTTTGCTCACGACCTTGCCATCTTTCACGACAACCGCCCCGACCTTCGGGTGCCTTCTCTGGTCTTCGGCGAGGCTCAACCGTGCTTCTTCAATCGCCATTTTCTCGAACTCGCGCTCGATATCGGCTCTTTTAAACTTTGGAGCTACTTTTCGCTGCTCGATTTGGCAGGCGATCGTGCTCACAATCGCTCCAGTGTTGTCTTCGAGGAGCGACTTGAACATGCCTGCCGCAGGAACGCCGGGAGGAAGACCAGAGTCTTTCTCAGTAATATGAGCAACCAGCTTCGCATGAAGGGACTTCACTTCTGCCAAGATCTCGTTGCCGATCTCACCGGCGTACAGTTCATGGGCGTCGAGCAGGGCGTCCGCTCTAGCTTGAACAAGCTTGTTGACCTGATCGCCCTGAACCCTCGCGATCTCGTGAACTGCGGCACCAGAGAGAACGAGCCCTCGTTGGGCGAGGCTCGCCTTCGCTCCTGCGATCTGATGCGCTGTCTCCACACGACTTTTCTGCAGCGCAGCCAAATAAGCGTTGTCGACGTATTCCCGAATCCTGCGCCTCAGGTGGTCGTCCATTTGTTTGCTGCGTATTCTAGCCGACTGCGACCCCATTCGCATATGAGCGGATTCACGCTTGACTTCGCCGGGCAGTCGCGTAGAATTGCGGATTGTCTGCTGTTCCTTCCAGCTGGCCTGGGAGTACCTGCTCTTTGACAATCGGATGAAACAAGCCAGAACCCGTTTGGTTTCGGCTTTTGTTCCGGGTGTACCGGAATGAAAGCCATTGAGGAAATCGAGCGATGCAACAGTTCGTTCCGGTCGTGGCGATGAAAATCGTCACGGTCGAAACACCAGTTTCAAATGAGAGTTTGATCCTGGCTCAGAGCGAACGCTGGCGGCGTGCTTAACACATGCAAGTCGAACGCGCAGCGCCGTGTAGCAATACACGGTGTGGGCGCGTGGCGAACGGGTGCGTAACACGTGGATAACCTTCCTTCAGGTGGGGAATAACCCAGTGAAAATTGGGCTAATACCGCATAACGAGTCGGGGACGCATGTTCCTGCCTCCAAAGCCGCAAGGCGCCAGAAGAGGGATCCGCGGCCGATTAGCTAGTTGGCGGGGTAACGGCCCACCAAGGCGACGACGGGTAGGCGGGCTGAGAGGCTGACCGCCGACACTGGGACTGAGAACTGCCCAGACTCCTACGGGAGGCTGCAGTCGAGAATCTTCCACAATGGACGCAAGTCTGATGGAGCGACGCCGCGTGTGGGATGAAGGTCTTTGGATTGTAAACCACTGTCACGCGTTATGAATGCGCAGCAGTCAATACCTGCTGCGTTGACAAAGGCGCGAGAGGAAGTCACGGCTAACTCTGTGCCAGCAGCCGCGGTAATACAGAGGTGGCAAGCGTTGCTCGGTATCACTGGGCTTAAAGGGCGCGTAGGCGGTGTGGTACGGTTTCGGTGAAATCCCTCGGCCCAACCGAGGAACAGCCGAGGCTACGGCCGTGCTAGACGGCATCAGGGGACAGTGGAACTCCCGGTGGAGCGGTGAAATGCGTAGATATCGGGAGGAACGCCGGTGGCGAAAGCGACTGTCTGGGGTGCCTGTGACGCTGA
>DATEHV010000031.1:0-319282 GCA_035279445.1 Candidatus Acidiferrales bacterium
GGATGCTCATATTCCCAATCGGAGAAACCTGTGCGGGCTTTTTGTCTTTGAGCCGCACCTTTGATCATATCCGGCGTAGGTGCAGTATCTACGACGAAAAAAGTACCTACCCAACTCTGTTCGTCTCGACATACATCCAGATCATCCATAAAGACCGTTTGATGACTTGGCTGAGTTATAGGAAAGCGATTTTGAGGGTCGCCATCAAGCTTTATCTCGCCTTTTACATCTATGTAAAAAAGTCGATCGATCTGTCCGTACGGCATCAGCTTGTATATCACCTCCCCGTGCTGGTCGGTGGAGTTATAGACAGGATTGACGAAAATACGTACGCGTGCCTTCCAGTGTTGGGGAGTGCCTGTGTTTTCCCCGATCTCATAAAACTTGGCATAATATCCGTAGTCGTATATCTCATCCTCAACTGCTTGCTTGAGCTTCTCAATCTCCGAAGGTTTCAGCCGTCGATTGTTTGAAGCAGTTGCCGCGCCCACCGGTAAGATAAGAAATAGGATAAGAGACACGATTTGTTTCACGAGCAAACTCCTTTCATTGCGGCGGGTGGCCGACTCTTTCTGTTTTGGTTAATTCTGTCGTTTGACATCAGGCACGCGCGCATACTACCACACACGGCTTTGCGGGACGGCAATACCCAGCCATTGGGGGTGCCGCACCTCTTTGCGGGGTCTGCAAAGAGTGCACGCTGTGGATCAAACCATGTCGTTTCTACGCGAAGAGCGAGACAGGACTGTGCGCGCCGAATCTTGGTTAGCGACAGAAGCCGGAGGCCCGCCGTCCCACCCTTCGCAGTAAGCGCGAAGGATGGGCCACCCGCCTCTATGGGGAACATGTCAGTACGACATGTATCAGAATTAGGTCATTACGACGCGTACCGCTGAGGCACCAAACATTCTTGTGGCCAGAAACCGGGACGGGAAGATCGCCAGCTGAGAGCTGTTTTCTGACCTCTGGGCGAGCACCCGCGGGAAAGTCCTCTTTCCCCAAAAATTCCTTTTCGCTCCAACGCTGAACGGCTGCGGCTGGTGTGTCGGCCTCGACTTGAGAGATATGGGTGCCGCCTCGGAATTCGGCAAAAATTGTGTATAAGTGTCCCATGGCTGCTCCTACGGTTCCTGGGGGCCTTTGTGCTTTCGGGCGTGGGTTTCTGATTTCCGCCGCTCCAACTAAGAATGTGCGCCAGCCGCCAGAGAATGACCGCCGGCCCGAGGCCAGCGCTACAAGGCTTGCGAGATCCCAGTAGGGTGTCGCCACGGCGCGGGAGACAGCGGCGGCAAGCCACCGCACTCCACAGGGCGCTTCCTCGCCGCACCGCATGGCTTCGATTTCGAAACTGCCACGGATGTGTGGCCCACCCGCCCGCGCTCGGCTCAAGAATACACGCCAACTAGATACTAAATGACGAGAGGGCCGGGATACTCCGGCTGACTATGCGTCGGCGAATTTCACCAGCATCTTGCCGGTGTTGTCGCCCTGGAGGACGCCGATGAGGGCGCGGGGCGCGTTTTCGAAGCCGTTGACGATCTGTTCGCGGTACTTCAGCTTGCCTTCCTTGAGCCACCGGGCCATCTGCGCGACGCCTTCGGGGAAGCGGTCCATCCACCGGGAGACGATGAAGCCCTCGACGCGGGATTGCTTGCTGAGCAGGTAGATGTACGGCCGCACGCCGGGTTCGGGCCGCGCCGAATTGTATTGCGAGATCTGCCCGCAGATCGAGATGCGCGCGTTTACGTTGAGCACGGGAAGAACGGCGTCGGTGACCGGGCCGCCGACATTGTCGAAGTAGCAGTCAATGCCGTTGGGGCAAAGCTCTTTCAGCTTGGCGACGTAGTCTTCGGTGGTCTTGTAATTGAACGCGGCGTCGAAGCCGATTTCGCCGGTGATCCACGCAACTTTCTCGTCCGTGCCCGCGATCCCCACGGCGCGGCATCCCTTGATCTTCGCAATCTGGCCGACCAGCGACCCCACGGCGCCCGCGGCGCCCGAAACGACGACGGTCTCGCCGGGCTTCGGCTGGCACAGCTCGAGGAAGCCGAAGTAGGCCGTCATGCCCGGCATTCCGAGAACGCCGAGCGCGGTGGAAACCGGCGCGAGGCTCGCGTCGAGCTTCTGCAATCCCCGGCCGTCCGAGACGGCGTATTCCTGCCAGCCCCAATATCCGACGACGCAATCTCCGGTCCGAAATTGCGGATTCGTCGACTGCACGACTTTGCCGACGGTCCCGCCAACCATGATCTGGCCGATGTCGACCGGATCGGCGTAGGTGCGCACGCCGTTCATCCGGCCGCGCATGTAGGGATCCACGGAGAGAAAAAGCGTGCGCAGCAGCAGCTGGCCGTTTGCGAGCGCTGGGATCGGCGCTGTGACGAGACGAAAATCGGACTCTTTTGGCATGCCGACGGGGCGCGCGGCAAGCGTGAATTGGCGGTTGATGCTGGGCAGAGGAGTTGCTGTGCTGGCTGTCATAGTGGCGTGATTATGCCAGATTTTCGCGCGAGGGTGGTAGGAGGGCCGGGGGGTGAGGGCCAGCGATAGAATCTGAGGAGCGGAAATAGGGCGCCAGTCCGCGGCGGATCAGCGGCTTGCAAATAGGGCGCGCTAACGAGATACTCCCGCCCAACGTCTGATCCACAACAGGGGGGAAAATGACAAAGCTGACGCTCGCTCTCTCGGCCCTTGCACTGGCGATGTTGTTCCATCCGGCGAACGCGGCCGCGCAGGCTTCAACGGCCGCTTCTTCCGCAGCGCAGCAACAAGCGGCTCCGAAGGCTCCTTCGGCAGCGACGCCGGCCGCGACTCCGCCTGCGCAAGCCGCCGCGCCGCAGACCGTGACCTCCTACACGCTGCCGCCGGACCTCTACCAGAAGGCGCGGCACCTCTCCGAGATCGCTTTCTGGGGACAGATTGCTGTGTTTATTTACTCGGTGGTGATCCTGCTCCTCATCCTGAGGTGGAAGCTCGGCCCGAAGTATCGCGATTGGGCCGAGAAGGCTTCCTCGTCGAAATTCGTTCAGGGCTTGATCTTTTCGCCGCTGATTCTGGCATCGATCACGATCCTCACAATACCGGGGGACATCGTCCAACAGTGGGTCAGCCGCAAGTTCGGCCTGAGCATTCAGGGCTGGGGCTCGTGGACATGGGATTGGACGAAGAGTCTTATGGTCACTTTGATTATCGGGACAATCCTGGTGACGATTCTCTACGCCGTCATTCGCAATAGCCCGCGGCGCTGGTGGTTTTATTTCTGGCTGGTCTCGCTGCCCATTATCGCGGCTTTGATTTTCCTGCAGCCGCTGATCATCGATCCGCTATTCCACAAGTTCGAGCCGCTCGAACGAAAGAACCCGGCCCTTACCGCCTCGCTCGAAAAGCTGGTGCAGCGCGCCGGCGAAAACATTCCGCCGGAGCGGATTTTTTGGATGGGAGCGGCGGAAAAGTCCACCCAGCTCAACGCCTATGTGACGGGATGGGGCGCATCGAAACGCATCGTCGTATGGGACACAACGATTGCGAAAATGACGACTCCGCAGATCGTGTTCGTCACCGGCCACGAAATGGGCCACTATGTCTTGCTCCATATCCCGAAGGAGTTTGTACTGCTCGCGTTGGTCTTCCTGATTTTGTTCTATCTCGGCTACAAATGGGCGGGAGGGATGGTGGCGCGAAGAGGAACAGGCTGGAGCGTCCGCGGCGTGGACGAGTGGGCCTCCTTTCCGGCCCTCTTTCTCCTGCTTACCATTCTATCGTTCGTCGCGAATCCGCTGACGAACGCGATCAGCCGCTATTTCGAGCACCAGGCGGACCAATACGGACTCGAGATCACCCACGAGCTGACTCCGGATTCAGGCCAGGTGGCGGCGCAATCCTTCGAGGTGCTGGGCGAGGTGGATCTCGCCGATCCGAAACCGAATGCAGTGGACATTTTCTGGTTTTACGACCACCCCGCGATTCCGGACCGGATTCGCTACTGCCTGACGTACCACCCTTGGGCGATTGGCGGGCAGGGCGAATTCGTGCACTAGTTTCGCGCCTGGAGCGTCATCTGGATGCCGTGGCGGGGCCGCAGAGTAACAAGCGGTTCCGGCACCACGGGATGTCCGGGCACCATGCGGAACCGGAATTTCTGGGCGACGGTTGCGGTGACGATGGCGGCCTCGAGCATCGCGAATCCCTGCCCGATGCAGCGGCGCGGGCCGTCTCCAAACGGGAAATAAGCGCCCGGAGGCAAGCGGTCCTCGAGGCCGTCGAGCCAGCGCTCGGGACGGAACGCATCCGGATCGTCGAAAAATCGCGAATCGCGGTGGGTGATCCATTGCGAGAGCACGACGGTTGATCCCAAAGGAAAGTTGTAGCCCCCGATTTCGCACGGCTCGATCGTCTCGCGCGCCAGTATGTAGGCCGGGGGAAAGAGCCGCAGGACTTCGTTCATCACTCCCTGCAAATAAGGCAGCCGGGGAAAATCCGCAGCGCCCGGGGGACGCCCTCCCAGCACGCCGTGCAACTCTTCGTGCAGGCGCGCCTCGGCCTCGGGATTTTGGCTGAGGGCGAACCAGGTCCAGGCGAGCATCTGCGCGGTGGTCTCGTGACCGGCGAGAAAGAGCGTCATAGTCTCGTCGTGCAGCTGCTGCGGGGTCATCTGGCTGCCGTCTTCATCCATCGCGCCCATGAGCAGGGCGAGCAGATCGTTGTGGTGATTGGAATTCCCTTCGGCGCGGCGCTCGGAGACGATGCGGTAAACGAGCGAATCGATGAATTCGAGTTCGCGGTTGGCGCGGAGATTATTCGGCGTCGGCCATTTTTCAGGAATGCGGAAGGGAAGGCGCTGGCGGCGGAGCGAGTAGCGCATCAGAAACGTCATTGCCTGGCCGACCTGGCGGGCCTCGCCGGGAAGCGTGGTGCCGAAAAGGGTACGCACGGCGATATCGAGGGTGAGCGACGTCATCTCCTGAGCCACGTTGCGCTCTTCGCCGCCGCGCCACTCGCGGATGTGAGCCTCGGTGATTTCGAGCATCGTGGCGGCGTATTCGTTGATGCGGCCGCGATGAAACGCGGGCTGGGCCAGCCGCCGCTGCCTCCGCCAGAATTCGCCCTCGCTGGTCAGAAGTCCCTGGCCGAGCATCCGCGCCGTGATTCTCCGAGTCAGCTCGCTTTTGTGGAATTTGGCGTGCTGGATCACGAGGACCTGATTGATCCAATCGGGACGGTTGAGCAGAATGCGTTCCTGCATCATCACGTGGAAGCGGACGATATCGCCGAATTCGCGGGTCATGCGGCGCATCCCGGCGAGCGGGTCTTTGCGAAGATCAAACGCCACCCCGACGAGGGGCAGGCCCTTCGGTCCCGGCGGGACGCGATTTCCGTTGGAGGTCATATTGTTGCGCGCGAGCGCGGCCTATATTCTACAGCCAAGCCGCGGCTTTGGCGCGGCCGCGCGGATTGTGTAAGATACCCGCTCGCGCCGGAGCGGCGCCCAAGGAACTTCCATGGAAATGGAACGGCCGGAATGGCTCGTGCAGATGCAGGACATCCTCGAGACGCTGAATGAGGGTGTAATGATCCTGGACGATTGCCGCAAGATTCTGTTCGTCAATTCGTGCATGCAGGAAATGTTCGGCCTCCCTGCGGCGGACATCATGGGCCATGACGGCTCGGGCCTCTACAACGAAGAGGAGTACAAGATACTCCAGGCTCAAATCGAGAAGAGAGACCGGGAAGGACAGAATCGCTTCGAGTTCGTGCTTCCCCAGAAAGACGGCAGCAGGATGCCGGTGATCATCAGTTCGCGGAGATTCGAGGATCCGGACGGGATGGGATTCGCGGTGGTCACGTTCACCGACATTTCCGAGCAGAAGCGCGCGCAAGCGCGGCTGCGCGAGGTGAACGCAAAGATCGAACAGCGCCAGAGGGAAATCGACGAAGACCTCGCGCTTGCCGCGCGCGTGCAGCAGAGCCTCGCGCCGCAATCGCTGGTGTGGGGCGGCATGCGCGTGGAAGCGCACTTTCATCCCGCGCACACGATCGGCGGCGATTTCGGGCTGGTGAGCTCGCTCGACGACGAGCACCTGAACCTGCTGGTGTGCGACGTCTCGGGCCACGGCATCGGTTCGGCGCTCGTGGCCAACCGGATCTACAGCGAGACGATGTCGCAGTTGCGGCACGGGGCGCCGCTGGGCGAGATGCTGCGGCATTTGAACAGCTTCGTATTGCAGAATATCGGCGGCGCGTCGTTCTTTTTCACGGTGGCGGCGGCGAGGGTCGATCGAGGCGGCCGGAGGATGATCTTCGCCGGCGCGGGACATCCGCCAACCATGGTGGTGACGCCCGGCCGCGAGCCGCGGCTGCTGGAATCGCGCAGCATGGTGCTGGGAATGGTGCCGACCGCGGTCGGGAAGGAAGCGGCGCTGGACGTGGAGCTCCACCCCGGCGACCGCGTGGTGCTCTACACGGACGGACTCAGCGAGGTGTTCGATGCGCGCGGAGAAATGCTGGGCGTCACGGGCGTGCAGAGGTTCGTGCGCGAGACTTCGCTCTTGCCTTTCAGCGAAATGAAACAGGGCCTGCTCGACCGCGTCGCAGAGTGGCGGCACGGCACGCCCACCGACGACGTGTCGCTGGTACTTCTGGAAGTTCTCTGAAGCTGTTTGCGGCCGCCGCCGCGGCGCAGCGCCGCATCGCGGTCGAGTTCGCTCGGCAGCGGCGAATCGTGTACACTTTTCCGGTTTCAAATCCTTCATGGACCCGATCACCCACGGAATTGCGGGCGCCCTCCTCGGCAAGAGTTTTTTCTCGAAGCGCCAGGAAAGAGTGGCGATTTTCGCGGCGACGCTCGGCGCGATCGCTCCCGATGTGGACGTTTTCTACGAAGCCATCGTGCGCGATCCGCTGGGAATCATCCGGTACCACCGGGCGATCACGCACTCGTTTCTGGCGCTGCCGTTTTTTGCCGCGCTGCTGACTCTGTTCACGTGGGCGCTGCTGCCCACCGTGAAGCGGAGATACCCGCAGTTTCGCGAGCTCGAAGCGCCGCCGTGGCCCGTGCTCACGCTGATTTATGCCGTCGGCATCGCGAGCCACATCCTTCTCGACGGCATGACGTCCTTCGGCACGCGCCTGTGGTTCCCGGTTTCGCGCGAGCGCGTGGCGTGGGATACGCTTTTCATCATCGACTTCACGTTTACGGCGATCATACTCGCGCCCCAGGTGGCCGCATGGATCTACCGCGACGCAGCGAAAGCGCGCGCGCGCGCCGTGCGGATGTGGGTGCTGTTCGCGCTCGGCACCCTCCTGGCCTGGCTATCCACGCGAGCCGCCGGATACCCGTTCCATTTGTGGGTGGCGGGAGTGGTGTGCATTTTGTTTGCTGCGCTCTTCTTCGCTCCCGCGAAGGGCGGATGGGGATTTCGAGTGTCGCGCGCGGCTTGGTGCCAGGCCGGGACGTTCGCGATGGCGGCGTACCTGGTGGCCGCCGCGCTGGCGCATCACGCGGCGATGGAGCGCGTGAAGGCGTTCGCCGAGGAAAACCATATTGCCGTGGATCGTATCGGAGCGCTTCCGATTCCCCCGTCGCTGCTCGATTGGGGAGACGCGATTCGCTCGCCCCACGGCGTGTACGAAGCGCAATTCGATCTGCGCGAACGCAAGCCGCCCGAATTCCGTTTCGTTCCGGATTCGCCCTCCGACCCGTTCATCGCGCGTGCGTTTCAGCTTCCCGGCGCGCAGCTCTACTGGGGGTTCGCGCGGTTTCCCTCGATCCACAGTTTCGTCGAGGACGGCCGTCATGTCGTCGAACTGGGCGAGAATCGCTTTTCGGACGGGCGCCGCCGGAGCCCTCAGCCGTTCACCTATCAGATCGTATTCGACGACGCCGGCAACGTCCTCGCGGAAGGCTGGCTCACGAATGGCATGATGCAGCGCCGCATGAGACAGATGGTGCCGCAACAGCCCCTGCCCGGAGGGCCGCGAAAGAAGGCCCCGTGAAAATTCTGATTTTCAGCGACATTCACGGCGACCTGCGCGCGCTCGCGCGAATCGTCGCGCAGCCGGCGGACCTCTACATCGCCGCGGGCGATCTGGCGACCTTCGGCAAAGGGCTGGATCGTTGCGGCGAAGTGCTGAAGCCGCTTGGCCAGCGGCTCTGGGTGCTTCCGGGAAATCACGAAACGCACGACCAGACTCGCGCTTTCTGCCAGCGATTCGGCTTCGTAGATTTTCACCGGCAGGTGCGCCCGCTCGAATCGGCGGGCGTGGTGACGCAATGGGCAGGGCTCGGCTACAGCAACATCACGCCGTTCCACACGCCCGGAGAATACACGGAAGAAGAAATCGCGGACGCGCTCGCTGCGTTCGACGGAATCCAATCTCTCTATCTCGTGGTTCATTTTCCCCCGCGGGATACGAAGCTCGACGAATTCGCTCCCGGGAAACACGCCGGCAGCCCGGCTTTGCGCGAGTGGGTGGACCGCGCCCGGCCGGCGCGCCTTTTCTGCGGCCACATCCACGAAACCGCCGGATTGACCGACCGCCTCGGCGCGACCGAGTGCGTCAACGTCGGCAAAGAGGGCCACGCCATCGAGATTTAGGCGATTCCCCCGTCCGGCAATCTGCGCTTTCCGCGTGCCGCTCCGGCCGTTGACATTCCGCGGAGTCCAAAAGCGCGGGGACCGCGAGACTCTCTCTTGGGGAAAAATCGCTCGCGCAAAAAATCGCCGTGGGGATGATGCAATCGAAGGGGTTCGGTGCCCGGCGCTATTTCTTGCCGCCGACCGGGTAGATGACGAGCTGGCGGCGGTCGCCGGAGCCTTCACTCGCCGTGCGCACCCCGGGCGCCCCGTTGAGCTCGAGGTGAACGATGCGCCGGTCGCGCGCGGACATGGGGTTGAACTGGAAGGGCTGACCGGTTTCGCGCACGCGCTGGGCGGCGACGCGCGCCGAAAGCTTCAATTCCGCGAGGCGCGTGGCGCGATAGTCGCCGCAATCGAAACGCACGCGATCGTGCAGGCGGGGATCGAGGTGGATCCAGCGGTGGCCGATATGCTCGAGCGCGAGCAGCAGCTCGGCGTTGCGTTCGAGCAGAAAATCCTGATCTCCGCCGCGGAAGGTGACCACGACATCGGATTCCTCACGGCCGGCTTCAGCGCCCGGCGGGGTGGAAATTTCGCACTCCAGGGCGAGGCCCATTTCACGAATCGCAAGATCGATGAAACGCTTCAATTCCGGCAGCGCGCGTTCGCGGTCCAGGCGCGGCTCGGGTTGCGCCTGCGGGCGGTGGAAAGAGGGCCGTGCCGGCGGCCGATTCGCGGCCGGAATTCGTTCGTCGCTCATTGTTTCTTCTTTTTGAACGGGCTCTTCGAGGGCAGCGGCCGCGTCCGGCTCAGATACCACTGCTGGCCCACGCCGACCAGATTGCTCGTGAACATGTAAAGATTCAAGCCGCTCGCATAAGTGAAAAAGAACGCCGCGAACATCAGCGGCATAAAAGACATCATCTTCTGCTGCGCCGGGTCCACGGCGGCGGATTGCGGCGTCATCTTTGTCATCAAATACATGGTAATCGCCATGCCGATCGGCAGCACATAAAAGGGATCCTTGGCCGAGAGGTCGTGAATCCAGAAAATCCAGGGCGCGTGCCGCAGCTCGATCGCGCCCATGAGCACGCGCCACAATGCATACCAGATCGGCATCTGCACGACCATCGGCAGGCACCCGCCCAGTTGCGCCATGGGATTAATCCCATGCTTCTGGTAAAGCTCGGCCATTTCCTCCTGCATCTTTTTGCGGCGCGGGTCGGTCATCGAATATTTCTTGTAGCGGTCCTGGATCGACCGCATCTCGGGCGCCAGTTTCTGCATCTCCTGCATCGAGCGCCAGCTCTTCATTTTCAGCGGAAACACGGCCAAGTTGATCACGAGCGTCAGCACTACGATCGCCCAGCCCCAGTTGGGAATGTAGCGGTGCAGCCACTGCAACGCGATGAGCAGGGGCTTTCCTATCGCCGAGAACCAGCCGAAATTCACCAGCCTCTCGAGCGACGGCTGAACCTTGCCGAGGAGCGCCAAGTCCTTCGGGCCCACGAAGACGCGCATTTTCAGCGGCCCCGGCGCCGCCGGCGCGACCGCGATTTCCGCTTCCGGCTCGCTCGCCGGTTGCTTATCAGCGACGAAATGGTGCCACTGGGTCCAGTGCCAGAGCGATAGATCCGTGCCGGCGGGGATGAACGCGGCGGCAAAAAACTGGTCCTCGATTCCGGTGAATTCCATCGGGCCGGATTGCTGGAACGGCTGGATCTGGTTTCCGGGGACGCCGAGCTTTTTGTATTGAATCAGGCTGAGATTGTCACCCTGCTGGTAGAAGACGCTGACGTACTGGTTGGCTTTGTAAACGGCCTTATCGCCGAAACCTCCTCGCCAGGCGACTCCCGGGGCGAGCGGTCTGCCGTCGAGCGACGCCGAAACCTCGACCGACGTCTGGTAGTCCTGCGCAAATTTCAGCTTTTTGGTGATGTCGAGGTGGCCGTCGCTCCAGTGAAAGGCGACCTCGGCGGGAGCGGTGAGAGTCCCGCCGGAGGGCGTGACTTCGTAGAGCGCGGAATTCGCCTGCGCTTCCAGCTGCGCGTCGGAAAACATCAGCGAAAGGGGCCAGCCAAGCTCCTGCGCGGCGTCGGCATTGACCAGATCGAGCGGGCGGGGCGGCGTCTGATCGTCGAAATACTTATTCAGCTTCCAGCTCAGCACCACGCCGCCGCGATTCGACAGCTGGACGCGGTAGAGCGCGCTTTCGACCACAATCATTTTTTCCGATGAGGCCTGGGCCGCCGGAACGCTGACGGGCTTCGCCGGAGCCGCGCTCGCGGCCGAGGCTGCGGCGACGCCGGAGCCGGGAATCGGCGCGGGCGACGTCTGTGCGACCGGCGGTGCGGTTTTCTGCGGAGGCGGAGCGGGAGGCTGGAAAAAACGCATCCAGACAAGCGTGATGACGACGACCGCGACAACGAAGACAATTCCTCGAGTGGTGTCCGACATTTCCTTCACTGCGGTTTACCCTGAGCCATCCGCAGGCGCGCGTCGAATTCGCTCTCGGCCTCCGCCGAAATCGCTGCCTCACCGTGGAATTCTTCCGGCACGGGATCGAATCCGCCCTTGGTGAACGGATTGCAGCGCAGCAGGCGCCAGATTGCGAGCGCGGCGCCTCGGCGGGCGCCGTGGCGCGCAATGGCCTCGTGCGCGTAGTTCGAACAAGAGGGATGAAACCTGCACGCGCCGCCGAAAAACGGGGAAAGGAAGACGATGTAGAAGCGAACGAACAGCAGCAACAACCACGCGGCGGCGGATTTCGCGAGCGACATCCGCCGGAGCGGCTTTTCCGAGGCGCTCACGGCAGCGGCACGGACGGAAGCAGCTTCAGCAATTCCGCGGCGAGCGCCGAGAAATCCGCCGTGGCGGCCGAGCTGCGCGGATGAATCACGATGTCCCATCCCGGGGCAATCTCCCGTCGGTGCAACCTCAGAATTTCGCGCAGCCGGCGCCGGATACGGTTGCGCCGGACCGCGCTGCCCAGCGCCTTTTTGATGCTCCAGCCGAACCTGCTGAGACCGAGGCCATTGGGGCGAAGAAAAACGGTGAACTCGCGGCCGGTCCGGCGCCGGCCGTCGCGGTAGACGGCGTCGTATTCGGCGCGACGCACCAGGCGGCAGGCGCGGGGAAATCCGAACCGTGGCGCATCAGACCCGCGTGAGACTGTGGCGTCCTTTTTTCCGGCGTTGCGCAAGGACTTTCCGTCCACCCTGGCTCTTCATGCGTGCGCGGAAGCCGTGTTTCTTGTGACGGCGGCGCACATGGGGCTGAAACGTGCGTTTCGGCAACGAGCTTTCTCCTCTGCTTTCGCGGGTTGAAACTTCTCAGCGGCGGACTTGATGCTTCGGATGCCCCTCGCGGACCCGGGCGAATTACGTAGTGTATTCGACCACCGCAGCACGGTCAAGGAACGCCCGGGGGCGGTCATGGGTCTTTATAGCTTGATTCTGTTGGGAGGCCCGTTAGCGATAAAGTGTTCACTTTCTAACCACTTCGTCAGAAACGCGCCGAATGTCACCAAAAGCGCCCTAGCACATCTAATTATGCATAGGAAATTGGATGATATTAGGGAAAAGTGGTACCAGAACGTTGGTTTCATTGACAAGTAGAGGCGAACGGTTGCATAGTAGCAAGCAGACGTGGGAGGCATCTTTGACGGAAGTAATCGAAAGATCGTTCAGGAGCAGTGTTGCGTTTTTCGCCGCCTTCATTACAAGGTTAGCCTTCTGGAGGATTTCGAGCGACAGAAAGAACGATCAGATGTTCTTGGACTCATTCAATGCTTCATACCCAATTTGGGTTAAGAAGGGTTGGGTTAAGAAACCACACTAGCCTCGCTTCAAATTGATCCCACGTTCCTTTCCAAATCGGCGAAGTAGTTCTCGGTCAGACTTTGTGAGAACAGCAAGTTTTGCTACGAACTCTTCTGCTTCGTCTTTTGAACACCTGCAAGTAGCATTGAAGAGAATGTCTCTGAGCATCTCGTTTCTAACAGATTCGTCTGCCGTCGAAGTGAATGAATAAGCAAAGCCCCTAAGAGCCATTTCCGGGGTTTTGGCCCTACCCTCCACATATTCTCCGATCTCAACTAAATAGTCCCAATTGAGGACATCCACCGCATCGAGCTTTGCTTTCGTCATTTTGAGCTTTTCTCCGCTTCAAGGTCAGAATAGATCAGCCCAAAGATGTTCTCTGCGGCCTGAAGCCATTTCTTTCGCGCGTCTGTTGACCAAGGAGTATTGGCCTCCGGTAGGGATTGCAAAAGCCCTTGGATAAAGGGATGGTATGCTGAGCCGGGTTCACGCAAGTTCCGCCCAGCTTCCTCTATTCGCTCAGGCCCACTCTTGCTTTGATCAGTCGGCTTTTTTTCGATTCCTCTTTGAATGGCCGGTAAGACAAGCCGATCTGTGCCAAAATCGAAGAACCCTGCCTCTTTTGCTGACCTTTGGAACGTTTGTCGCGCCCTGTCTTTCTGTTTGGGCGCGACACCCAGCGCGACCATTTGCGACTCAAGGCCAGTGGCTGGAGGTAGAGTTGCTCCTTTGTACTTCTCGTATAGCGCCTTGTAGAGCGGGATATTTAGGAATGCTTCGACGCGGGCGCTCTTCTCCTGTTGCGGGTCGCATGCTTGGATACCTAAATTCGTCAAGATGATGGTTCCCCGATCATAAGCTATCAGGCCGTACATCTTGGCCGTGGAAAGGCGAAGACTAAACCCACCACCTGTGACGGATTGTTGTAGTTGAGCCGCCAGTTGTTCTTTCTGGCAGGTAGTGCCGCCCACGGTGTGAACTGCCTTTGCGATTCCCATGGAATCGTCTAAGTCTAGGTAGGGGAATTCAATTGTTGAGCGTTCACGGGTATTGTCGCTTTGAGCTGCAGAATCAGCCTGTTTGTCAGCCATCCCTTTTACCTCCTAATGGGATTATAGCGCACTCTGGGAAGTAAGCAATAAAAAACGCATTAGCCATTGCGCATAATGCGGGGCGGACTAAGCCCGCACTCAGGCCCTAAACGAAGTATCGGGCTTCTCCCGCAATAAATCAAGGAGAAGCCAATGAGTTGCCCCTTCTGCAACGGTCAGCGCCTAGAGGTTCATCAAAAGAACGGCCGTGCCTATTCCACGATGTTTCGCTGCGCTGACTGCAATCGATTCTTTTCCGAGCGCAGATTCACAGGTTATTCCGGCCTGAAACTCCCTCCTGACAAGATCGCCCGAATCGTGCATTGCCTCGTAGAAGGCGTTTCTGTGAGAGCTACGGCTCGTTTGGTGGGAGTACAGAAGAACACGGTACTCCGCGTTCTGCGTCACACTGGCAGGCTCTGCCAGCGCGTCGTGGATTTGAGGCTCAACAATCCGCGTCTCAATTATGTGCAGGTTGACGAGCTTTGGAGCTACGTCGGCAAGAAGGCAGATCGCGTACTGCCGCAGGAAAGAAACAACGGTCACCATGTTGGGGACATTTGGATGTTTCTAGCCACAGATGCGGGAACCAAGCTCCTACCCTGTTTTGCTCTTGGCAACCGTGACCTGACGACCGCCGAAAGGCTTATGAGCGACCTAGCGGGTCGGCTGACGAACAGGCCGCAGATCAGTAGCGATGGCCTGCGAGCATATCTGTGGGCCGTCGAACGAGCCTTTGGCGCGGATGTCGATTTCGGAATGTTGATTAAGTCCTACGCGGAGCGGAATGGGCGTTTGGAGCTTACAGGGGCGCGACCACGGCCCATGATTGGCAGACCTAAGCGCGAGCAGATTTCAACATCCTTCGCCGAAAGGAACAATTTGAATTGCCGTCTGTTCGTTCGACGTCTAACAAGGCTAACGAACGCGTTCAGCCGTCGCGCTGAGAACCTAGAGGCTGCGTTATGGACTTACTTCGCTCACTGGAATTTCGTTCGCCAGCACACGACAACGCGGGTCAGTGCTGCTATGGCAGCGAACCCGACAGACCATCTGTGGACAATCGAGGATTTGCTTAACACTGGGATTGGCTAAATGAAAGGTTGCATTGCGGGAGTCGAATTGAAGTCTGTTCCTGGAGTGTCACACCTTGAAATCCTCAAGGTGTATTTCTTGTTGGTGTGATCTGTAATTTCCAAAACAAGAGCGTCGGCTTCAGCCATCTTTTGTCGTAGGCCACCGGGGAATCTAAATAGAACAAAACCGTCCGCTTGACCGCCAGTAGGGATTGGGTTCGCTGTTGCTCTCGAAAACAAAGAGGAAGCCGTAGGAATGGAAATCGGCCCTTTCGGCCCTTGAAACTTGAGTTGTTCCTGGTGGGGCATATAGGCTTGCCCGCTGAGTTGCTTCCCGTCTATGTTTTCAAAGTATAGGCATATGGTTTTGACGATGCTAGGAGCGCCATGGTTTATTACGGTCGTCGGCAGCAATACAGTTGTGGCTCCTTCTTTCTGCGGCCCATAGTCGAGGACTGCATCTGAAATGACAACCGTTCCATGGGCAATCTCGAAATTGGGTGTGTTCTTAGCTCTTTCGATTCTAAGTTCAGAAGTGAGAGTTTCTATGACTTTCGATTGTTGCCACCAAATTATCCCCATTGAGACGATAAAGGCGATTATGACGCAGTGCCAGAACAGTGGACGTTGGTTGACCTGATTCGGGAAATAGATCAGGGTCAACTCTCTAAGAATCGAAAGAACTCCGCTCATAAGGGCCACCATGAGCAGAATGATTCGCAGGAGTGGTCGTTTGGAATCCATGTTACGAGGCTACCGCTTTGGGTCAGTCGCCTCAAGTTATAACGACCCATGACCCCGAGCCCGGTGTCTGCCGTGCCTGGCATCCTCGGGAGAACTCGCGCGGGCTAGGCCGGCGTCTTGCCGAAGGCGACCAGGAACAGTGCGGCGAAGAGCAGATCAACGCAGCCGAGCGCCAGATCGCTCGAGCTGATGCGCCGCTGCGTGAAGAGCACGATCACGGGAATTCCAAAGCCCAGCTTCTCGAGGACGGAAGGAATGATCATCAGACGGAAACGCGCGGGATCCCGGGCAATCACGAAAAATGCGAATTGCCACGCGAGCGCCACTCCCGCGAAGCCATAGTAAAAGGCGGGATGCGTGATGGGCGGAGGGTCCTGGCGGCCGATCATATTGAAAATGAAATAAAGCGGTGTAAGCACCAGCAGGCCCCAGATGCCGGCAACCCAAAAAACGATCTTTGCGTATCTCATGTGGGACTCTCCATTCCGCGCCGGCGCGCCGGCACGCGAGTGAATGAACTTCGTCGTTCCGACTCGGGGTTAGGAGCCGCCTGCGCCGAACGCCAGCCTAACGTGCGGCTTCAGGAGATAGACCACGATCCACACGTCGATGACCACCACAATCACCCGCCAGAAGAAGAGGACGGGATGGAGTTGCATATGCCCGAACAGTCCCATGACGCTGACGATCGCGCCCAGAATCGCGAACACAATGGTCAGGACGCGCGCCCAATTCTGCAGCATCCACAGCCCCACGCCTAAGACCACGTACAAGGCGGCAATGCCCAGGCAGACGACCCCGAGAATTGCGGCGCCGATCCCCGCCATCATGCCGAAGTGCGGGCGCGCCGACATGCTCGACATCATGGCGCCGCCCAAGAGCATCATGAGCGCAGCGAGGGCCAGTAATCCGGCACCAATGAAAAGCAGCACGCCGAGAATCGTAACGCCCGTGGGACGTTCCATGTGACCTCCTCGGCGAGGAGCGATGCTTGCTCGGGAATCGCCGGGCCGCAGCCCTCTGCGCCTGGACGGATTTTGCGCGACGGTACGTCAGGCACTCGAGCAGGTCAAGTCAAAAGAAGCCCGATGGTCAACGTCGGTTCGAGGCAAACCTCCACGCATCCCGGGAACGGCTCGAACCACCGAGCGACGCGACACGAAGGCGTCGAACCCGGGCGCGTATCGGAAAATCGTTCCGATGGGAAGCCTTTCCCCTGCCGGTCCTCTGCGGCCTTTGGTACGATGTGTGGCCGAGCGTGGCGGCGCTGCCGTCGGGCAAGACTCTGCGGATTTGCAGCACGCGCGGAGACAAGCCCGTTCCGCGTGAGAGGATCCATCGTTGGCGAAATCGCGCCCATCCAGAATCAAGGCCGGAAGAACCCGAACCGCGAAAAAAACTCCGAGCGCGGACCGCAAGCTGAGGATCGGCCTCGCGGGCTTCGGCACCGTGGGGCGCTCGGTGGCTAAGATCCTGTGCCAGGACACGAGCGGTCCGCTCCTGCTGACGCACATCTGCAATCGCAGCATCAAGAAGAAAAAGAACGGTTCCCTGCCGTCGCACATCCGCTGGACCGAAAATATCGACGACGTGCTCTCGTCCGACGTGGATGTCGTCGTCGAGCTTATCGGAGGGCTGAAGCCCGCCGATGAGTGGGTCCGCAAGGCGCTGCGCGCGGGCAAGTCGGTGGTGACCGCGAACAAGCTGCTCATCTCCGAGTGCGGCCCCGAGCTGCTCGACCTCGCGCGCAAAATGGGCCGCCGGCTCGAGTTCGGCGCGTCCGTTGCGGGAGGCATCCCGGCCATCATCGGAATTCAGGAAGGCCTCGCCGGCGACCGCCTGTACAAAATTGCGGGAATCCTGAACGGCACGTGCAACTTCATCCTGACCAAGATGGAAACGGACGGCGCCACTTTCGCCGCGGCGCTCAAGGAGGCGCAGGTGCTCGGTTACGCCGAAGCGAACCCGAGCGCGGATGTGGACGGCTTCGATGCGCGCGCAAAGCTGCTCATCCTGACGCAGGCCGGGCTGCGCCTGCGCGTGCGCAGCGAGCAGATTCTCTGCCGCTCGATCGCTTCGGTCGCGTCGGTGGACTTCATGTACGCGGGCGAGCTGGACTGCACGATCCGGCAGATTTCGCTCGCTCAGAAGGAGACGAAGAAGGGATTGCGGCTCGCCGCCGCCGTCCAGCCCGCGCTGATTCCCGCGGCGTCGCTGATGGCCCACGCGCAGGGGAGCCAGAATATCGTGGCGGTTACCGGCGAATTCGGAGGAAAGGTGGTCTTCTCCGGGTATGGGGCGGGCGGCGACCCCACGGCGGTAGCCGTGATTTCCGATCTGTATTCGATCGCGCGCAGCACGGGCGCGCCCCCCGAGGCCCTGCCCGCCGCTTCGGAAGTCCCCGAGTCGGTGAACGGCGATTTCACCGTGCCTCACTATCTTCGCTTCACCGTGCGCGACCGCCCGGGGATCGTCGCGGCGCTCGCGGCGATTCTCGCGAAGTACGAGATCAGCATCGACGCGCTGGTGCAGAAACCGGGCTTCCCTCACTCGGCGCTGTCGTTCGTGATGACGCTCGAGGCTTGCGACAGCGGCGTGCTGCACCGCGCGCTCGAGGAAATCGCCCGGCTCGATTTCCACGTCGAGCCGCCGCTCTGCCTGCCGATTTTCCTCGATTGACCGCCTGCGGTCACCTCAAGTGCCGGAGGTACTCGCGTTGTCGGCGCCCTAAATCTCGCGGCCAAACATTGACAGGTCCACGCGCTTCGTCGAGTTCACTTCGGCGGATGGAGCGACCTCGTGGGGCGGCGGCAAAGATGAGAGGCGTTCGAGCGCGTCCGCGATCCGGCCCAGCTCGTAAGTGACCAACTGGGTGGCATCGGACTTCTTTACGACGAGGTAGTGACGCCGCCCGATTCGCGCCCAGCTCCAGATCACCAGGAGCACGACCACGGCTGCGGCGCCGGCCAACACACCCCTGGGCAAGCTCAGTAGCCAGTTTACGTACTGCATGAGAGGAACCTCCCGGGCGGGCCAATTGAAAGCTAGCACCAGCGGCGGCCTCTTGGCAACACTCAGGAATACAAGAAACCGCCGAAGCCGGCGACGGGCCCCGCCGGGTTTTTCGGTGGCCTGAGCCGCGAGTCTTCAGGCCGCTGCCGGTCTGCCCTTGAATTGCGGAACGAAAACTTCCTTCACAAACGTCTCGTAGGAAGTCGGCGTCGTATTGGATGCGGAACGCTTTTCAAGGGCGATCATGTGGCCGGTATTCTGGCCCGCCGCCATTTCCAGGATGAGGTTTGCGACGTTCGTCGAGATCCCCACTTCGGTGAGCGCGTCACGCACTTGATCGTCGGGCAACCGCGTGTAGGCGAGATGAGGCCTCCCGAGCGCCCTGCCGACAATTCCCGCCACCTCGGCCATGCTGATGTCCCGGTGCCCCAGAAGCTCGCGCGTGGAAGGCCCGGTGAATTCGAGGCGGAGCAGGGCTTCGGCGGCCGCCGCGCCGATATCCTGGGTGGCGATCATGGGGACTTCCAGCTCGGCGCGCAACGCGCCGGCCATCACCCCCATGGATTTGATGATTCCGATCTGCGCCAGCGTGTTTTCCATGAAATAGCCCGCGCGGAGATGCACGACGCTCAGGCCGGGAATCTGGTTGAGCCGGTTTTCAAGGTAGTGCTGTCCCGCGACGGGCCCGACGCCGACTTTCTTGTCCGCGCCGATGCTGCTGAGCGAAACCGCGTGTTCTACGCCCGCCGCCTCCAGCGCCGCCGCCACCGCATCCGTGATGCGATCCTGATGCGCGCGATAGTCCTTGCTGGTTACGTTGGGAGGGATCATGACGTAGACGCCCCGCGCGCCCGCGAAGGCCGCCGCCAGCGCCTCGCGGTCCGTGAGGTCGCAGACGCACGGCTCCGCTCCCTTGGCCACGAGCGGCTGCAGACGCTCCGCACTCCGGCCGATCGCGCGTACTTTCTGTCCCCTTGCAAGCAACCGCTCCGCAACGACGCGCCCGCTGTTGCCGCTTGCTCCCGTGACGACGTACATGGAAATCCCCTTTCGTATCGATGATTGGCGCTTTCTCGCAGGCTGGGGCTTGCGCGAACCGCGTGACATCCGAGCGTCTCGCCGAGGGCAGGGTGGGATGCGAGACCCACGCCATCATCGCGCCGCCGAATCTTGCAGTCAAGCGGGCGTCCTTGTTGGGGCGGATGCTCTCGCCGAAATCGCCCAACTCGATTTCTTGGGTCGAGCCGCGGCTCTGCCTCCCCATTATTCTGGAGTGAGCCTTCCCCGGTTTCGGCTA
Organism: Candidatus Acidiferrales bacterium; assembly: GCA_035279445.1. Classification (GTDB taxonomy): domain Bacteria; phylum Acidobacteriota; class Terriglobia; order Acidiferrales; family UBA7541; genus Palsa-295. The sequence goes on from DATEHV010000031.1 coordinate 19,618, forward strand.
GTTCTGTCCCGGGCGGGCCAGCGCCCCCCGGCCGCGCGTGAGCTTCTCGCTAAGAAGCTTCATGATGTAACCGCCCTGCACGGGAGAAATGTAACGCGACGGAATCAGGAGCATAGCTAGCGAACTTTGCACCAGGATCAGGCACTTCCGGTCGATCATGCACCCCGTTACCTGAGGCCACGGGACGCGGCTCTCGGAAACCGGTGACTGTACGTATATCGCATCCTCGGCAAACGACGCCTTCAAGGGGCCGAAATAGCCACTCGGCCTGCGGCGAATCACCAACATCAGGATTACCACGATCGCCACAAAGGCCACGGCCGCCGCCACAAACGGCGAATCGAACCGTGCGTCATAGTCGACGAACGGGCCGAAGTAGAGGATCATTCCGACACCCCCGCAGGCTTGGACCGTCAGCGCCACTACGCGCGTCCAGCCTCCTGCCTTGAACCGTAGCCAACCCGCGTCGCGCCAATCCCGGCGACTACACTCAAACTCGACTGTGCGCGCACTCAGCGTCTTGTTCCGGTTCAGATTTTCGGAAAGGAGCCGGCGGAATTCGGTGCGCTGCGCTGCGTTCGCAAACCCAGTATTCGGGACGATATGGGAGTCACGCTCGCCTGCGACCACAAATCCCAGAGGCGATTCGACCATCGCCGTCAGTCGGCTCCAGGGAACCAGTTCGTTACTACAGTTGCACCCGAAAACCAGCCCTTCATCGGTTGCTTCGAAGAATCGTTCGTTGCGGCAATGCAGCCGAGCGTAGCGATCTCGCAGAAATTCGTCGTGCTCGCGTCGCATCGATTGCGCGGAACGCCGCCGAAAGTACCAGACTGCCGCGACAGCAAACCCTCCCAGCGCGAATTCCGCTGCGCCCCGATACATTGGGGCGCTCGGCCACGGCGTCCAGCCAAAAAGGTGCACGATCCGAACCGTGATGAGCATGAAGCCGATCCCGGCGAGCGCGCCCGCAAATTGAAAGAATAAGATCAGCCCGAGCTCCGGTCGGTCTAGTGGCACAAACGGCGGCTGGAGCGCGACGAACGCCTCGTACGGAAAGCTGTAGGTGATCCGCACAGACCGCGATTCTACCAGTTTGCTGATCTCGCGGCCCTGCGCACCGGGACGGCTGCCTAACTTTCCGGTGATTCCAGTACCCTCTGTCTTTCGGCATCGGTTGTGACAAAATTGAACCCATGAGCGCGACACTAACGGACAAAGCAAAAAAATTCCGGGCGCTGCACATGCTGCCGGCGACGGCGGGAGCGCCGATCGAGCCGGCCGGGCCGGGAGCGTTCATCATCCCGAATCCGTGGGATGCGGGCAGCGCGCGAATTCTGGCGGGCCTGGGCTTCGAAGCGCTTGCAACCACGAGTTCCGGCTTCGCGTTTTCACTCGGCCGGCGCGACGGCATGGTCACGCGCGACGAGGCGCTGGCGCATTGCCGGTCGATTTCCGAGGCGAGCGATTTGCCGGTGGCCGCGGACCTCGAAAACTGTTTTGGCGACGATCCGAGGACGGTCGCGGAAACGATTCGCCTGGCGGGCGGGACGGGAATCGTCGGCGGGTCGGTGGAAGACTCTAGCGGCGACGACAGCCGCCCGATCTACGACCACTCGCTCGCGGTGGAGCGCGTCGCGGCGGCGGTCGAGGCCGCGCGAGCGCTGCCCTTTCCTTTTACGTTGACGGCGCGCGCCGAAAATTTCCTTCATGGCCGCCGCGATCTCGACGAGACGATTCGCCGCCTTCAGGCGTTCGCGGAGGCCGGCGCGGATGTGCTGTTTGCTCCAGGGCTGCCAAGCCTGGAAGCAATCAAGACGGTCTGCGCGGCGGTGGCGCCGCGGCCCGTGAATGTGCTGGCAGGCATCAAGGGGCTGGCTTTTCCTGTTGCCGACCTCGCGGCTGCGGGTGTTCGGCGGATCAGCCTGGGCGGAGTGCTTTCGCGCGTGGCGTTCGGAGCGTTGATCGGCGCCGCTCGCGAGATGAAGGAAAAAGGGACGTTCACGTTCGTGGATCAGGCCGCGAACATGGCGGACGTGGGCGCCTTCATGGCGGCCAAGAAGAATCGCGCGGGCTCGGCGTAACCGCAAATATTCTTCGCAGGGGCGTAGCCCTGCTACGCCCGGCGATCATGCTTGGCTTCGCTCGACTGGCAAGCTTCAGCGGTACCGTTCCGCCGCGATTCAGCGGGCTCGCGGATTCCTGGAAATGCCGCCGAAAACCTACCGCCTCGGGATTACGCAATAAAGCGCGTCGCTGCCGACGTCGAAGAGGCGGTTCCAGCGCGCTCGGTAGTTCTCCTGTGCGGCGTCGGCCGCCAGCTCGATCAGCTCCTCTTCGGAAAAGTGCCGGCGAAGCTCGGCATACTGCTCATCGCTGACGTGCACGGGAGCGCCGCTGAGTGTGTCGGCGAGCCGCAGGAGCGCCTGCTCGCGCGGAGGAAATGCTTCGAACTCACCGTTAAGCAGGGCGGCAAGCTCGTCGTCGCTCAAGCCGTTCGTTCTGCCGCCGGCAGAATTGATATCCACTCAAAACGGGCACCCGACGCGCGCCGCCGTTCGCAATTGCACGATCGAGCGCAGCCGCAGCGGGACTTTCGCTTTCTGCCCTAGGAGCACCTCCATGATGGTCGACGCCCAGAAGACTCGCGGGACGCGCGCCTGAATCTTTAGCGGCGTCAGGTCCTTGCCGAGCAATTTGCGGACGCGCTTGAACACCTGCCGCATCAGGAACGAAGTCTTTTCCGGTTCGATGCCTTCGACGCGAGCCATGGCACCTCCTCCAGCGAGGCATTGGATGCGAAAAGCGCGCCTCCCGACGCCGCGCCCTCGCTGCGCCGGTCGCTTCAGCCTCGGCCGAGAGTCCACACGGATTCGTACTTGCAAAGATCGCGCGGGCTGCTAGCCTATTTGCGATGATTATGATGCGAATCGGCGAAACCCGAGGGGCTGGCGGAGGCCGGGGCGATTGCGCTCTGCGGGGGGCGCCGGCAGCGTTCCCATTTTCTAATCGCAAAATCCAATTATTAGAAGCGGGTCTAACTCACAGAAAACAAACGGCGGGGGCTCGTTCTAATCGCCAATTTCCCAGGCACGCCCGTTTGCCCGCCCATGGCGCGTCCCCCAAAACTGACCATGCGCGTCTCGCGCAGTGCGGAACCACGAGTCACTCTGCCGGCCTGAAAGGCCGCCGCTACATAGGCTGAAGACGAAGAATGTTCGAGACGCTGACCGAAAAGCTGCAGCGGGCGTTCAAAAACCTGCGGGGGCAGGGCAAGCTGAGCGAGGAGCACCTCGACGGCGCGCTGGGAGAAATCCGCGAGGCGCTGCTGGAAGGCGACGTCAACCTCGGCGTAGCGGACGAGTTCATCGCGCACGTCCGCGAAAAGGCGCTTGGCTCGGAGGTCCTGCTCCAGCTTTCGCCCGACCAACAGGTGGTGAAGATCGTGCGGGACGAGCTGGGCGTGCTGCTGGGACGCGAGGCGCGCCCGCAATTTTCCTCGCGGCCTCCGTCGGTCTGGCTGATCTGCGGGCTGCAAGGCTCGGGCAAGACGACTTCAACCGGCAAGCTCGGCAAATGGCTCGCCGAGCACGGGCACCGGCCGATTGTGGTTTCCACCGACGTCTATCGCCCCGCGGCGCGGGAACAGCTCGCGCAGGTGGCCAATGCGACGGGCACGCCGATCTGGCCGGGCACCGGCACGGACAAGCCGCTCGAAATCGTTCGCGGCGCGACGCGCGAAGCGAAGCTTTCGGCGTGCGACGTGATTCTGGTGGACACGGCGGGGCGGCTGCACATCGACGACGAATTGATGAACGAGCTTTCCATGCTGAAACGCGAGCTGAATCCCGCGGAGATTCTGTTCGTGGCGGACGCGATGATCGGGCAGGACGCAGTTCGCTCGGCGGGTGAGTTTCACAAGCGGCTGGGCGTGACCGGCATCATCCTGACGAAGATGGATGGCGACGCGCGCGGCGGCGCGGCGCTCTCCATCCGCAAAGTGACTGGCGCAGCGGTGAAGTTCGTGGGCGTAGGCGAAAAATACGACGCGCTCGAGGCGTTTGTCCCGGATCGCATCGTCGGCCGGATTCTGGGAATGGGCGACGTCCTCGGGCTGATCGAAAAGGCCCAGAAGCACGTTGACGAGAAGAAGGCGCGGGAGATGGAACGCAAGCTGCGCCAAAACGAGTTCACGCTGGAGGACTTCCGCGACCAGCTCCAGCAGATCCGCAAGATGGGCTCGATCGAGCAGTTGATGGGCATGCTGCCCAAAGTGGGGCCCTTCGCGAAAATTCCGAAGGACGCGCAAATCGACGAGAAGCAGTTGAAATCCACCGAAGCCATCATCAATTCGATGACCGCCGCCGAGCGCGCGAACGACAACCTGATCGACGGCAAGCGCCGCAAGCGCATCGCCCGCGGCAGCGGCACGTCCGTGCAGGAAGTGAATCAGGTGCTGAAGCAGTACGCCGACATGCGCAAGATGATGAAGCAGTACGGCAGCCTGGCGAAAATGAAGATGCGCGGCGTCGGCAAACTCGCGGGGTTGAAATGAAGCCGCAGCAGCCGATTATCAAAATCGCAGTCTTCGCCGACGGCCATTTCACTGTCGACGGCGCCTTGTCTTCGATTCCTTCGCTCCGGGAATCCCTACGTGAACTCGGTCGGCAGGGTGGGGCCGTCTGGTATTACCGGGAATCCGGGCAGCAGGATCCGCCGGCCGTGGCAATGCAAGTTCTCAACGAATTGATGGCGGCGCGCCTCCCAATTCGGCTATCGAGCAAGCCCGACTACTCTGACAGCGTCGGCGTAGGTTAAGGATTTCCATGCCGATCGTCATCAATAACGTACTCAACCAGATTCGCTCGATCGCGGCGGGCGCCGATGATCGAACCCAGAAAGCGCGGCGGCTTGCCGAGCTCGTCCGAAAGCTCGGCGATTACCGGTGGGTGGGCGTTTACGACGTGGGCGAGGAATTCGTCTCCATCATTGCGTGGAGCGGCGAGGGCGCTCCGGAATTTCCATCCTTCCCGGTGAGCAAGGGCCTGACGGGCGCGGCGATTCAGCAAAGGCAAGCGGTGGTGGCGGGCGACGTACGCAAGGACCCGCGATACCTCTCCGCGTTTGCCAGCACCCTTTCCGAAATCATCGTGCCGGTGCTCGCTCCCGGCGATGGACACGTGGTCGGAACGGTGGACGTCGAGAGCGAAGAGGCCAACGCGTTTTCGGCCGGCGACCGGCAGATGATCGAGCAGTGCGCTCAGGCGGCACTTCCGCTTTGGCTGCTGCGCTGAAGGCTGTGCGCGCGAGATTGGGATAGGTGAAAGCAGCAGCGTCCGCTATACTGAGTGGACCCAAACGAGGAGGAATTTCGAGTGTTGATGATTCGTCTGTCGCGGATCGGCAAGAAGAAGCACCCGTACTACCGCGTGGTGGTGACCGAAAAGACGCGGCCGCGCAACGGCCGTTTTGTGGAAATTGTGGGGACGTACGACCCTCTGAAAAAGCCTGCGGCGGTCCAGCTGGATCGCGAGCGCGTCGAGTACTGGCTCGGCAAGGGCGCGCAGCCAAGTGATACCGTCCGGAGCCTCATCCGCAGCAACCCTAAGCCCGCCTGACGCGTCCTAATTCACAGAAGTCCATGTTCATAACTCTTGTACACGCTCGGGCGAGTTTCTCCGCTGAGCACGGCAAGCTGTGGAGGAAACGCGATGAGGGAACTTGTGGAATCGATTGCGAAAGCCCTCGTAGATCATCCAGATCAGGTCCAGGTAAATTCGGTGGACGGCGAGCAGGTAACGGTCCTCGAACTACGTGTTCATCCTGAAGATTTGGGCAAGGTGATCGGACGGCAGGGACGCACGGCAAAATCAATCCGGACTTTGCTGGGCGCCGCGGGTATGAAGTTGAAGAAGCGGTTTACGCTCGAAATACTGGAATAAGTGGCCACGCAGCAACCACCGGAAGCGGCGGGCGTAACCGTGGCGCGCGTCCTGCGCCCGCACGGACGGCGCGGCGAGGTGGCCGCCGAGATACTCACCGACTTTCCCCAGCGGCTCGCGCGCCTATCCTCCGCCGAGTTGCGGAACGGGCGTTCGGAGCCGCGGCGCGTAGCGATCCGCTCCTGCTGGCTCAGCCGGAGCCGGGGCGGCCAGGCGATCTTTCACTTCGCGGGCTCGGATTCGATCTCCGACGCGGAGAAACTCACAGGGTTCGACGTGCAGATTCCCTTCTCCGAACGCATGCCCCTTCCCTTCGGAAGCTACTACATCACGGACCTGATCGGCTGCCAGGTGCGCCAAACCGGCGGCGCGGCGGTGGGGCGCGTTCGCGACGTGCAATCCACAGGCGAAGAAGTGGCCGGGACGCCTCTCCTGGTCGTGGACTCGCCGGACGGCGAGCTGCTCATCCCGCTCGCGCAGGAAATCTGCGTGGAGGTGGACACCGCCGCGCAGTCGATTGAAGTTGCCCTCCCTGAAGGCCTTCGCGATCTCAACCGCAATTCCTAACCGCCCGCCGGAAGCGTAGACTGGTGCCAGGTCGGGCGGCGCGTTCCGGGGAGCCGGAATGACAAACAAAGACGGCGAGGATTCCGCGGTCGCAGTGCTTCTACTGAAGTTACTTCTGTTCACCGTTTTTGTGCCGGGAACGGTGACCGTATGGCTACCGCTGTTTGTCCTCTATCCGGCGATTCGGCGCCAGGCGCTTGAATGGAACCCAACCGCGGCGGGAGCGATTGTACTCATCGTCTTGGGGCTGAGCGGTTACCTCTGGTGCGCGCTGGACTTCGCCTTCGTGGGCAAGGGGACACCTGCACCCTTCGATATGCCGAAATTTCTCGTGGCACGGGGGCTGTACAGATACGCGCGAAATCCGATGTACATCAGTGTGCTGCTGGTGCTCGTGGGTGAAAGCACGCTCTTCGCATCTTTGACCTTGCTGGAATATGCCGCCGCAGTGGCGATCGGGTTCCACATTTTCGTGCTGGTGCAGGAGGAGCCCACGCTCAGAAGAAAAATGGGGCCGGCGTACGCGCAATATTGCAGAGATGTTCCAAGATGGTTTCCGAGGATTGTTCGTGGACGGAGACACGATGCGATTTGATATCGTCACGATTTTCCCCGAGTTTTTCGCCGGGCCTCTCGACTACGGGATCGTGCGGCGGGCGCGCGAGACGCGCCTGATCGAGGCGTGCGCGCACGATCTGCGGGCATTCACGCACGACCGCCACCGAACGGTGGACGACCGTCCGTTCGGCGGCGGCGAGGGGATGGTGATGAAGCCCGAGCCGCTGTTTGCGGCCGTCGAATCGCTACTCGCGGGGAAGGCGTCCGCAGGGGTTGCGCGCGATAGAGCCGCGATTGTGCTGCTCTCTGCGGCCGGAAAACTCTTCCGGCAGGAAACGGCGCGGCGGTTTGCGAAGCTCGAACGAATCGTGCTGCTCTGCGGCCGCTACGAGGGAGTGGACGAGCGCGTGGCCCAGCATCTGGCCACCGACGAGCTTTCCATCGGGGATTTCGTGATGTCCGGCGGCGAATTGCCGGCAGCGATGATCGTTGATGCCGTGACGCGGCTGATTCCCGGAGCGCTCGGCAACGAGGATTCGGCAGTGAATGAATCGTTCAGCGCGACCGAAGGCGCGGCCGAGCCGCATCCGGCTCGCGATTCAGAAATCAGAAATCGCGAAGTGGGGATCGACCGCCGCGGGGTACTCGACTATCCGCATTACACGCGGCCGCAGTCGTTCCGCGGATGGGACGTGCCCGAAGTGCTGATGAGCGGAAACCATGAAGAGATTCGCCGCTGGCGGCGAGAAAAAGCCCTCGAAAAAACGCGGCGCAACCGGCCGGATTTGATTGTCCGGGAGTAGCGAGGCGAACCATCGCTTGCTCGCAGGGGCACAGAGAGCAACTACGGCCGCTCATCGCCGGGCGACGAGGGGTTGACTCGGCGCTGCAATTCAGTTAAACGGTGTAGCCTCTCAGGAACATTCATCGGCGGGTGAAGCTCAGCGCGTTCGTTCGGTGACTTCCAACAGGGGGACGGAATTGGGAAATAAAGCGAGGTTCGCGATGGGCGCGCTTGCGATTGCCGCGGCGATGAGTGCGGCGATGGCGCCGCTCGTTATGGCAGAAGCACCGAAAGCGGCGGCGCCGAAGCCCGCGTGCGATCGCGGATGCCTCGAGGGCATTGCCGGCAAATACCTCGATGCGATGGTGGCGCACGACCCGTCGAAGGCGCCTCTCGCGCCCGACGTCAAATATGCGCAGGATAACGTGCCGCTGAAGATCGGCCAGGCGCTATGGGCCACCGCGAACGCCCGCGGCAAGTATGTTCATTACTTCGCCGATCCCGAGCAGGGCGATGTCGGGTTGATCGGCGTGCTCTATGAGGAAGACGTTGCGGGAATTCTCATCCTGCGGCTGAAAGTGCAAAACGGGCTGATCACGGAGGCCGAGCAATTCATGGCGCACGACCCGCGCGGCGCCGCGGCGTACGAAAAGATGGGCTCGCCCGATTCGGGCTGGCTTGCGCCGATTCCCATAGACCAGCGCGAGACGCGCGCGGCGCTCGATCAGGCCGCCTACATGTATTACGAGGGCTTGCAGCTCAACGACGGGAAGGGAGTCTACGCGTTTACGCCCGATTGCAATCGCACCGAGGACGGCGTGCGGACCACGAACCAGCCTCGGCCGCAGAATTACGGCCACTCGGATCTGGATATCAGCGACTTCACGACCATGAATTGCACCGACCAATACAAATTGGGATTTCTTGGATTCACCACCGGCTGCCGCCACCGGCGTTTTCTGGTGACCGACGTGGAGCGAGGCGCGGTGCTCGCGTCGGCATATCTCGATTTCGACGGGACGGTGACGGAAGTGCGCCTCACGGACGGGCGCACTTGGAAAGTGCCGCCGTATTTCATGACGCCGCGCACGAATCAGTCGAATGAGGCCTACCGAATCGAAAAAGGAAGCATCCGGCTGATTGAAATGACGATGTATGAGATTCCCTTCAACATGGAACCCGCATTTCCATAAGGTCGGGAAAGCGAGCATGAGCAAAGTAACTTTTCGCGGTCCGATTGTTGCGCTGATGTTAGTCGCCATCGGTGCAGCGGCATCGCCTGTGACGGCTGTGCCGGATGACGGGAAGAACCTTACGCGAGCGCCGGCGCCACTCGTCGCCGCGTCGGTGGGCGAATGCAACCGGGATTGCCTGTACGCGTTCGTCGACCAGTATTTCGACGCGATGCTTTCGCGCTGCCCATGCAACATCGCGATCGCGCCCGCCGCAAAATACACCGAGAACGAACAGGCGGTGAAGCTGGGTGAGGGCATGTGGAAGACGTTTTCCGGGCGCGGGACCTACCGCGTGTATCTCGCCGATCCCGCGAGCGGGGAGGTGGGCTACTACGGCGACATCACCGAGGATGCGGGGCTGCTGCCGGGCGTTGTGGCGCTGCGGATGAAAGTGAAGGACCACCGAATTACCGAACTTCAAATGATCGCCGTGCGCGAACAGAAGAGGCCCAGAGGAGGCCTGGGCCTGAACACCGCCGGGATCATGACGCCGCGCATACTGGACGAACTCGATCCCAAGGGCTTCGTTTCACCCAGCGCGATGCTGCTTGAGCCGATTGGCGCCGCGGGAACTCGCGACCAGCTGGTAAGTGCGACGAAGGAATATTTCGAAGCGTTCGCGCAGAGCAAGGGCTCGCAGGCGCCCTTCGACGCACAATGCGCGCAGCGGGAGAACGGCATAGCGGCAACGAACAATCCCGACGGGCCGGTTGTGGACAAGGCACAGCCCGCGTTTCACCTGTTCAGCGAGGGTTGCCAGCAGGAGTTTGACCGCGGATTCTTCGCCGCTCTCGCCAAGGTGCGGGATGCCCGGCCGCTGGTGGTGGACGAAAAGCAGGGGCTGGTGCTGGATCTCGCGTTTTTCGACAACGAAGGCGACGTAAGGTCGGTGGCCGTCGCTGGCGTCGGAAACGTGGCCGTGCCTGCGGAGTTTCGGCGCGCGTTCACGCTCATGTCGCCGCAACTTTTCAAAATCGAAGGCGGCAAGATTCGCGCGATCGAAGGCCTCTCGTGGCCTGTACCGTTCGGCATGAGATCGTCGTGGTAGGAATCGTCGTTCGCGAAGCCGGCGAAGGTTTGCGGTCGCCATTCACGCAGGGAGCAATTTGATATAGGCAGGCCGCTGAGAATTCGCTACAATTGGGGATTGATCGTTGTGCGCTGGCCCCACCTGAGCGGGTCTGCCGGGAAAAATAGACATGAAGCCGATCATAGCGAAGGTGCAGGAGTCCCAGGTTCGCAAAGACCATCCCGCTTTTCGCCCCGGCGACACGATCCGGGTGAACGTCCGGCTGAAGGAAGGCGAGGGCGACAAGGAGCGCATCCAGCCGTTTGAGGGCGTCGTGATGAGCCGGCGCGGCGAGATGCTAGGCGAGAGCTTTACGGTGCGGCGCGTCAGCTTCGGCATCGGCGTCGAGCGGATTTTCCCGGTACATTCGCCGATGATCAGCTCGATTGAACTCGTTCGGCAGGGCCGCGTGCGCCGCGCGAAACTGAATTACCTGCGCGCGCGCAAGGGCAAGGCGGCGCGCATCAAACGCGTCGAGACATTCGAAGCGGTCGGCGCGGACAGCTCGAAGGAATAGCGAAGGCTTAGCTGAGGTCTGGCCCGCATTGGCCTTGCCAGTGCGGGTTTTTTTGTGCCTCGCCGACGGCGGCTCAGGATTCGCCAAAAAAGCGCGATCGGACGGCTTCATCGGTGGGTAGATCGGGACCGCTCATCAGGTGATCCGGAATGCGCGTGGGGTCTTGGGCGATCAGCGGGAAGGCTCTTTGTTGGATGCGCTTGGCTTCCGGGGTCTGCTCCTGGAAGACGGTGCGCAACATTTGAGAGGCTGAGTGACAGTTGGCGAAGTAGGAGTCGTGTTCTTCGGCGTAGCGATGGGCGGCGCGGTCCCAATCGGAGTGCTGAAGGAGGTGGTCGCGGAGGACACGCGCGTCCCGGAAAGTCAGAGACATCCCCTGGCCGAAGCTGGGGTCGCTGGTTCCCGCCGCGTCGCCGATCAGCGCGACGCCATCCCGATAAGGATGCTGAGTCCACGAGTCGTTGGCATCGAACGAGGCGAGAGGCCCGTCGGATGCTGCTTTCGCATAGGCTTCAGCCAGCATGGGCGTGGTCTTCGCTGATTCGCCGAGGAATAGTGGCAGATTGCCCTTTCCTTGCAAACGGTACGTTGAAGACGTGGGATACCCGAAATACGCCCGGACGCGGCCCTTATTCTGCGGCACCGTTCCTGTGACCGTCCCCAAGTCCGAATTGAAGACAAAGCTGCACATGTCTTGCCGGAAGGTGACGCCCCCCAGCAAAACACCAGCCAGGAGAAACGGGTGGTCGTCCCGCGTCGACTGAAATCCGGCCCACTTCCTTGCCGCCGAGTTGCGCCCGTCCGCCGCCACGATCAGGCGAGCGGTGACCCGGTCCACGGAACCATTTCCGTCGCACTCAAGCACGGGTTTCGCTCCGGCTTCGATCTTTCGAACCGCAGCGCCGCGGCGAACCTCGGCGCCGGCTTTCTGAGCTGCGTCAAGGAGCGCCTCCTGTAGTTCCGGGTGGAAATACGAAATGCCAGGGAGCTGGGGCTTCGTGGTTGCGACCAGGTCGCGGGGACCCATGCCCATGTCGACCCAGGCGATGTCTCGCGCGCCCGCGCGATAAAATGTTTCCAAGAGACCGAGCGCCTTGACTTCGGCGACTCCCCAGGGGCACAGGAACTCTCCGCGAATCCGGTCCCGAAAGCGCGTTTCCTGCTCGAGAACGAGGACTCTAACGCTACGTTGCGCCATGGCGGCGGCAAACGCCGAACCCGCCAGACCGCCGCCCACGGTCACGATGTCAAATTGGACCATGCGCTGACCCCGATTTATCGGCATGCTGCACGTTAGCCGGCCGCCTACGCGAAATAGTAGACGGGTGCTGCGCGCGAATCAAGCGCTCCGGGAGCGTCCCACGGATGTCGTCTGGGAAGGATGCCACACCCTCCGGATGTCCGAGGATGAAGCGTGTGCTAAAATCCCCCGCCGATGGGACGGCTCTGCTCCGCACGGCACGAGCGCGACGCGCGACAACGCGGCTGGTTGCGCATCGCCGGACTCGACGAAGCGGGGCGCGGCTCACTTTTCGGCCCGGTGACCGCCGGAGCCGTCATTCTCAATCCCCGCAGGCGAATTGTCGGCCTGGACGACTCGAAGAAACTGACGCCCGAGCGGCGCAGCGAGCTGGCCGAGCGCATTCGCGAGCACGCGCTCGCATGGGCCGTGGCGGAAATCGACGCGAGCCGGATCGACGCGTGGAATATCTATCAGGCGAGCCGGCAGGCGATGGTTGCGGCCGTCTCGCAGCTTCATCCCCTGCCGGATTATCTCCTGCTCGACGCCATCGAACTCGATTTGCCGATCGAACAAAAGGCGCTGATTCACGGAGACGCCCGCTCGGTTTCGATTGCGGCCGCTTCGATCCTGGCAAAGGTGGAGCGCGACAGGCGAATGGAGGAATTCGACCGGATCTATCCGCAGTACGGCCTCGCGCAGAACAAGGGCTACGGCACTCCGGACCATCTCGAGGCGCTGCGCGTGCACGGGCCTTCTCCGCTGCACCGATTCTCGTACGCTCCGGTGCGCGAATCGCGCTGCTGGGCCGCGGGAGCGGAGCAGACTGCCCTGCCGCTTGAGACATCCTCCAGTGGATTCAGCAACTGAGCGAACGGCACTTTCACAAGAGAGGGGATAGCGATGATCAAGGTCGGTGTGTTTTACCCGCAAAGCGAAGGCAGCAAGTTCGACATGAAGTACTACCTGGAGAAACACATCCCGATGGTCCGGCAAAAAATCGGATCGGCGTTGAAGAGCGTCTCTGTGGAACAGGGCCTGGCCGGCGGATCTCCAGGCGCTCCGATCACCTACGTTGCCATCGGGCACCTGACGTTCGATTCCGTCGATGCGTTTCAGGCGGCTTTTGGGGCCAAGGCGCCGGAGATCATGGCGGACGTCCCAAACTACACCAACATTCAGCCCATCGTGCAGATCAGCGAAGTGAAGCTGTAAAGCCGGCGAGGCGGCATCGCCGCGTCTGGGTTGACGAGACGGAAGCGAGGCGCCGCTCGATGGTCCGCCGAGTAGTACTCGGGTACTGCCGATGGCTCACACTGTTATCCCCTTCGTCACCATCCCTCTGGGGCTTCATAGACCCTGCTTTTCCGCGCGTGCTAACCTTCCGCTTTGACCCGCACTTCGGACCTGAACGCGTTGTCCAGGGCGGACGGGGTCGAGGTACGCAAAAGCATCCATGGCCTTCAACAAAAACAAGGCGCTTGAGAACGCTCTGAAGTTCCTCAATCAGGGCAGGGTCGCGCAGGCCATCGGCGAATACCAGCAGATCCTCCGAAACGATCCCAAGGACCAAGCCACGTTGATGACCGTGGGCGATCTCTTCGCCCGCCAAGGGGACATGCCGCAGGCCATCGAGTATTTCGAGCGGCTTGCGCAGGTTTACCTGAACGACGGCTTCAATAGCAAAGCGATCGCGATCTACAAAAAGATTGCGAAACTCGCGCCGGCGGAGCTTCCGCCGCTCGAGCGGCTCGCCGACTTGTACGTGCAGCAGGGTGTGCTGAGCGAGGCGAGGCCGCTCTTCCTGCAGATCGCCGAGGCGCACCTGAAGGCGAATCGCGCGCCGAAGGCGGTGGAATTGCTGCATCGCCTGCTCGACGTCGAGCCGGAAAACCCGCGCGTGCAGATGCGCCTGGCGGAACTCTACAACGTCATGGGCCAGAAGAAGGAAGCGGCTCAGACGTATTTCGCGTACGCCCAGCGGCTCTTCGACCGCGGCGAAAACGACGAAGCGCAGAAACTGATCGAGCGGGCCTTGGGAGTGGACGCCGCGAGTGGCGGAGCGCTGCTGCTGAAGGCAAAGATTCTCGGCGCGTCTCAGAAAAAGGATCAGGCGATCGCCATCCTCGATAACCATCCGGAAGTAGATGCGGGCGGCGAGGTGACGAACCTGCTGGTGGATCTGGAGGTCGAATCCGGACAATTGGAAAAGGCCGCCGACCGCGCCCGGAAACAATTGGCCCGCGGGAGCGCCCATTCGAAGCTGCTGCAAAGGGTTGTGGACTGCATGATCGAGGCCGGGCAACCCGGCCCGGCGCTCCACGTGCTCCGCGAGTTGCGCGATCCGATGATCGAGGCGGGCGAGCAGGAAAAGTTTCAAACGCTGCTTTCGAGCATCTCCGAAAAGCTTCCCGGCGACACCGAGCCGCTCGAAATGCTCGCCGATTTCTGCCGGCACACGAGCGATCCCTTCCCTCTGAGCGCGGCCCTGAGCCAGCTCGTCGACCTCTACGCCGCTGCCGGAAACTACGACCGAGCCGAGGAATTAATGCGGGAGATGCTCGACCGGAACAAGGGCGACGAGAGGCTGGTCGCGCGGCTCGACCAGCTCCGCGCGCGCCGCAGCGGAGCTCCCGCGACTCCCGCGGAGGAAGTCGCGCCCCTGAGTGTGGCGGAAGTTACTTCCAGGAAGAGTGCTCCGGCGAAGGAACCATTGGTCGAAGTGCAGTTGTCACATGCCGAGCCGTCGGAGCCTGATGGGACGTCCGAGGAATCATTTGACGAGGAGACGCAGCGCTATATCGCCCAAGCACTGACCGACGTGGACCTTTTCTCGAGCTACGGGCTCACCCAGAAGGCCACGCATCTCCTTGAAAATGTCTTGCAGCGGGCCCCGCGGCATACGCCTACGCTCGAACGCCTCCTGGATCTCTATCTCGGCGCGGGAAATGAACGCCGCACCGCGGAACTAGCCGCCCAGCTCGAGCAGATTCACCGCGAGCGCGGGGACACGGTCAACGTCGACCGCTTTGCGGAACTCCGGCAGCGATTCCAGAAAGCGGCGGGAATGTCGGAGGAAGAGTTGCCCGCTGCTCCCGCTGCGCCGGAGCCGGCTGCAGCGCCCGCCCCTGTGGAGGCCGCATCGGCCGCGCCCGTGGCAGCATCGCCCGCACCGCAGGCACCCGCGGAATTTGAGATTCCTCTCGCGCCACCCGAACCAGAACCGGCAGTGGCGGAAGCTCCGGCCGCAGTTCGTGAGCCAGCCCATACGAAGAAGGACGTGACGCCGGTCGCGGCGGCGCCGGCGGCTGCCAGTGAAGAGGTAGACCTGTCGGATGAATGGGAGGCCATGGCAAAAGACGTGGCCGAACCGGCGCCCGCAGCGCCTCCGCAAGCGCCGCCGGCTCCCGTGCCCGTGGCGGCGGAACCGGAGCGGATCGAGATCGAAGTTCCCGCGGAGCCGGAACCCATTGAGATTCTGGAGGCGACCGTGGAGCCTCCAGCCGAACCGCAGATCGAGATCGTTGAGGAGGCCGCGGAGGAGGCGCCGGCAGCTGAGCCGGTAGCCGCCAAGAGTGCCGACATAGAACTCGAGTTGACGCCCGAACCCGCCGGGGCCCGCGGCAAAAACGGCGCGGCGACGACGGAGGATTTTCTCAGCGAGCTCGCCGCAGAGATCGACGACATGGAAACGCCCGCGGCACCGCCCGCGAAGGCGCCGGCGCCGCCTGCCGCGTCCGCACAAGTTCCCGAAGTGACCGCGGAGAGCTTGAACGAGCTGGCCGAAGTATTTCAGGAATTCCGCAGCGAGCTGGGCGAACTCAGCGACGAAGACGAAGATCTCGAGACCCACTACAATCTCGGCATTGCCTACCGCGAGATGGGCCTGCTCGACGAAGCAATCGGGGAATTTCAGAAGGTGGCCAAAGCGGTGGAAAAGGGAAAGCCGTTCCGCTATGCGATGAACTGCTCAACAATGCTCGCGCTTTCGTTCATGGACAAGAACGAGCCGAAAATTGCGGCCCTCTGGTATAAGAGGGCCCTCAACACGCCGGGGCTCGACCAGGAAGCGGTCCTGGCGTTGCGCTATGACCTCGGCGTATCGCTCGACCTGGCGGGCGAAGCCGATGCGGCGCTCGACAGCTTCCGGCAAGTCTACGCAATGAACATAGATTATCGTGACGTGGCCGACCGCATCGCCACCCTGCAGAAACAATAGCCTCTCCCTGCGCAATCCTTATCTCAGATGCCCGTTTCTCAAGGAGTGCTGCGTCTGACCGAACTATCGGGGAGCGGCATCGAAGGTTGCGGCTCCGGCGGGAATCTCCCATAATCCTAGCTCGACGATGAGCCGCTTTGTGCGCGTCCCTGTGCTATTGCTTTGGCTCGTGTTCGGGCTGGCGCTGATTCTCGTTCCGTGGTCGGAAATCTGGGACACGAACTATTTTCTCTATCAATATCCGGCGCTCGGAGTCTTCCTGAAGAATCCGTACCTGCGCGGCGCGATTTCGGGACTTGGATTCATGAACGTTCTGCTGTCGCTCGAAGCATTTCGCCACAGGACCGCGGGTGTGGCGAGCCGCAGTTGACGCCGCTCCAACAGATCGGGCGCCGGGACTAGGATGTCATGCCATCGCAAGGATCGAGCGGATTCAGCCGGGGCGGCGAGGATCCGCCCATCGTCTGCTACGTCACCAACCGGAAAGTTCTCGGGTCCGCCGACTCTGCCACAGGCGTGCTCGCGAAGATTCGCGTGGCCGTGGCGGGGGGCGTGAATTGGGTGCAAATCCGCGAGCGAGATATGCCGCCGCGAGAGCTGATGGCGCTGGCGCGCGCGGCGATCGGCCTGGCAAACGATGTCCCCTCCGGCCGTAGGATGAATGTGATCGTAAACGACCGCCTTGATGTGGCGATCGCAACAGGCGCAGCCGGCGTGCACTTGGGCGGCGAATCGATTCCGGCTCGCGAGGTGGTTCGCTGGCGCCGCGCGGCAAACGCCCCGGCTGAGTTTCTCGTCGGAGTTTCCTGCCACAGCCTGGAAGACGCGCGGGAAGCGGAAGCTTCGGGCGCGAGCTACATTTTTCTGGGGCCCGTTTTCGACACACCGTCGAAAAGGTCGTTCGGCCAGCCGCAAGGAATCGAAAGGCTCGCCGAAGTCTGCGGCGCGGTGCAAATCCCGGTGGTCGCGATCGGCGGAGTAAACGCAGAAAACGGCGGGGAATGTCTTCGCGCGGGAGCGGCGGGAATTGCGGCCATTCGATGGTTCCAGGAAACCAGCGACCCGGAAGCGCTCAGGCAAGCCGTCGCGCAGCTCGGTGTCCGGGCGAGATGACGCTCTAGGCGCTGAGCCAGCGGCCGACGGGCTGCAGTCTTTCCACGTGGTCGCAGATTACCTTGAAGACCGCGGTGATGGGAATTGCGAGGATGAGACCCATCGCTCCCCACATCCATCCCCAGAACAAGATCGAGACCGTCAACGCCAGAGCGTTCAACCGCACCCTCCAGCCCACCAGCGCCGGAATCAGCAAGTTGGCGGTGACCACATGAAAGAAGGTCAGCATGGCGAAGATGCCGATGTAGGGCCCCGGCGTGTGGTATTGCTTCAGTCCAATCAACAAGGGCGGAATCCACGACATGATTGCGCCGAGATAAGGGACCAGATTGCAGAGGCCGGAGACGAGTCCGGTCAGGAACGGGAAGTCGAGCCCGATCGCCCAGAAAAAGAGCCAGCTGGCGAGAACCAGAATCAACCCGACCAGCGCGGTCCCCATCAGGTAACTTCGCAGGACGTGCGTTACGTCGCCGAGCGTGTCCTTTACCTGCGTGCGATCCGAGGCCGGGAACAATTGCATGGTGGCGTGCCAGACCTGGCGCTTCGCGGCGAGCATGAAGAAGACGAGGAAAGGAACAAAAGTGGCGGCGAGGAGAAACACGTAAAGCGAATTCAGCCTGCCGAGCAGCGCATCGCGCACCGGATGGGATTCCGCCACGGTTACGATCCGCGCGCCGGCGCGAGCGGCCGGCTCGATTTCCGAGACGTGCGCTTCTAGGTTTTCAAGCCTGGTCTCGATCGCCTGCGTCGCCGCACGCAGCGGGGCGCGGTAGTTGGGCCAGTCGTGGCCGAATTGATCGGCGCGGTCAATCAACGACCACCCGAGCACGGCCAGCAGGGCGAGCGTGACCAAAACCACCAGCAAGGAACCAAGGGCCCGCGGGACGCGTACCCTCTCGAGCGAGGTGACCACCGGATCGAGGAAGTAGGCCATCAGCACGGCGACGAGCAGAGTGACGAGCACCGTCGAGGCCCAGTAGCAAAAGGCGATCACGATCCCCGCGGCAATGATCCGCGCGCTCGCCGAACTGCCGGTGACGATTCTGGTTTCCTCCACTGGCATTCCCGTACGATAGCACAGCGGTCGGTGCGCCACGCAGGGACGCCGCGGCGGCGGCCCGCGATGGTAACTGTTCCGGTGACGCGCGGCGCGAGCGCGGCGGGCCGGCGTCGTCTCCCAATGTTAGAATCGCTTGCACGCCAGGGTGCAGCGCGGGACTCGAGTCGCATGGCGAAACAACTCTTCGGCACGGACGGCATCCGCGGAATCCCCGGGAAATATCCGCTCGATGACGCCACGCTCGGCTGCGTGGGCCTCGCGCTCGGCGCGCACGTGCTGTCGGAGCAGCGGACGCAAGGCTCCAAGCCGCGCGTCCTGATCGGCCGCGACACCCGAGAGTCCGGACCGCACATCGCCGAACGCATCGCCCGGGGACTCACCGCGGCGGGCGCCGAACCCGTCTCCGCCGGAGTGCTCACAACGCCCGGTGTGGCCTGGCTCGTGAACCGCGAGGGTTTTGCGGCAGGCGTGGTGATTTCCGCCTCTCACAATCCCTACCACGACAACGGCGTAAAACTGATCTCCGCCACGGGGATGAAATTCCCGGACGCCGTCGAAGCCAGACTGGAAAGCGCCATCCTTTCGTCGAACGGCAGAGCGCCATCCGCAGGCGCCGAGCGCGCCATCGAACACGGCGGCGACGAACAGCTGCACCAGGACTACCTCGCGGGACTGCGCAAGGCGGTGTTTCCGGGCGCGAACCTCGCAGGGATGAAAATCGTGCTGGATTGCGCGAACGGCGCGGCGAGCAAGCTGGCACCCCAGCTTTTCCGCTCGCTCGGAGCAGACGCGCTGGCCATGAACGACGCGCCCGACGGGCGAAATATCAACGCCGAGGGCGGCTCGCTCCACCCCGAGAAAATGCAGAAGCGCGTGGTGGAGACGCGCGCCACATTGGGAGTGGCTTTCGATGGCGACGCCGACCGCGCGATTTTCTCGAGCGCCTCGGGAAAACTGGTGGACGGCGACGGCGTGCTGCTCGCAGCGGGCCGCTACTTGAAATCCACGGGAAAGCTGAAAGGCGGCGTGATCGTCGGCACCACGATGGCGAATCTGGGCCTCGAACGAGCGCTTGAAAAGTCCGGATTGAAATTAGCGCGCACGGCCGTGGGCGACCGCTACGTGCTCGAAGAGATGCAGCGCATTGGTGCGAACCTGGGCGGCGAGCAGAGCGGTCACATCCTGTTTCTCGACGACGCAACGACCGGCGACGGCATGCTGACGGCGGTGAAGATCGCTTCGCTTGTGTCGATTGCCGGGCCGCTCGACGGGCTGGTTGCGGACCTGAAAATCTTTCCGCAGAAGATCGTCAACGTGGCCGTGCGCTCGAAACCGCCGATCGATTCCCTGCCCGAAGTCGCGCAGCTGCTCTCCGAGGCCGAACGCTCGCTGGGCGATTCCGGGCGCGTCGTTTTGCGCTATTCCGGTACCGAGCCGCTTGCGCGCGTCATGGTGGAGGCCGAGCGCGAGGAGGACGTTCGGCGCTGGACTGAATCGCTGGCCTCTGCGCTCCGTTCCGCGGTCGGCGCGTAAAGGTCTCCCCGCAAAAAACCGCTGCCCATCCGTTCTATCCCTACAGGTTCCACCACACGCAAAACCCCTGAGCCTCTGGGGAACTTTTTCGTGGCTCGCGACATTCTAAGTGTGATGGGTCCGGGGCGGTCTATTGCCAGCGGACGCGGAAGCGGCGCCAAATGACCAGCGACGACCAATTGGTGCTCGATTTTCAGAAAGGCTCTCGCGAGGCATTTTGCGAGCTTTTCGAGCGCTACCGGGACCCGCTCTATAGCTTCTTCCGGCGACGGCTGGATAACCCGGCGCGCGCCGAAGAACTGGCACAGGAATGTTTTCTGGCACTGCTGCGCAACATCGCGCGCTACGAACCACGAGCCAGCTTTCGCAGTTATCTCTATGGGATCGCCATCCACATGGTCTCCGCCGAGCGGCGGAAATCCGGCCGCGAGACGACGAGCGACGCGGCTGCAGAAGCACCGATTAGCCATGAAAGTCCCGAAGCCGCGCTTTGGGTACGCCGGGCGCTTGCACGGCTCGAGGAAAACGAAAGAGAAATCCTGATGCTGCGCGAATACGAACAGTTGAGTTATGCGGAGATCGGCGGACTTCTTCGCATGCCCATTAACACCGTGCGCTCGCGGCTTTTCCGCGCACGAATGGCTCTGAAAGAACAGCTCATGCCCGTGCGCGGAAACGATTGAGGACTTCTATGAATCACTCCTTACAACATGCGTTTGGCGCGGAAGAAGTGATGGCCTATCTCGACGGCGAACTCGAGCCGCGGCGGGCTGCGGCGCTCGCGAGCCATTTGGAAGGCTGCGAGGCATGCGGCGCGCTGGCGGCGCAGTTCCGCCAGCTATCGGAGCGGCTGCTCGACTTTCAAATCGGGCCAACGCCCCCAGGAGTTGGTAGAGCAATCTTAGACGCTCGGGAGTCCTTCGGCTGCGAAACGAAGACTGTCGCGAAGCGAGGACAAGCAGAGATGCAGCGCAGATGGCGGATTGGGTTAACGAGCCCCTACACCTGGGTTCTTGGCGGGACGCTGGCGGTGCTGATGGTTATCGGCGGCGTGCACCAGGCCATGCTTCCCCGTTATGGGCATTGGCTGAATCAGGATGTCGGCTACATTGAAAGCTCCTCGAAATCGGCCTCCAAAACGGAACTTCTGCCTCCACCTCCAAATCAAAAGTCAAGTGCCGCAGTAGCTGCGGGAGGTGGACGGGGCGAAGGAGGTGCAATCGAAGCGCCTGAGCCGGCCGGGCCGATGATCGCGCAGACGGCGTCGCTTACGATCGTCGCAACAGATTACGATGAAGCGAGCACCGCGATCGAACGGCTGGCGACTGCTCATGGCGGGTATGTACAGAAGCTGACGGTAGAGGCGCGCAGCGGCGTTTCCCGTAGCCTTTCCGCCTCGCTGCGCGTGCCCGCCAGCCAGCTTGGAGGTTTTCTCGTTGACGCGCGAAGACTGGGGCACGTGGAAGAGGAGACGCGCGCGAGCGACGAGGTGACGGACCAGTACGTCGATCTACAGGCGCGTCTCAAGAGCGCGCGGGCCACAGAGCAGCGATTGCTAACGCTTCTCGCAACGCGCACGGGCAAACTTGAAGACGTGCTCGCCGCCGAGCAAGAGCTCGCGCGCATTCGCGAGGAGATCGAGAGCATGGAGGGACAGCGGATCGTTCTCGCTCATCGCGTGGACTACGCCACGGTCGAGTTGCAACTGCGTGAGGAATATCGCGAAAGGCTAAATTCCGGGTCTGCGTCGACCGGAACCAAGCTCTGGAATGCCGCCGTTGAAGGCCTTGGCAACCTTGAGGAGGGAGTCATCGTAATCCTCTTGTTCCTCTTGGCGTACGGTTTGTCAATTCTGTTCTGGTTGACAGTCGTTCTCGTTCCAGCGTGGCTCATCTGGCGGCGGGTCCGGTCTTAATCGTCACCGAGGTCGTGATGTCGGGAGGTCTTCCAAACAACGTAGAAAAACGCGGCAAAACTTTTCAGAAACTGGATTCATTATTCATTTTGCGGTGAATAATGCCGACGGGCGATTCGGTAACTGTATCAGAATCAATAACGTAGAGACGCTCGGAAATGTGCAGAGGGGTGGCATCGCGCGTGCACATTGGCCTTGCGGCTGTCTCTT
This sequence comes from Candidatus Acidiferrales bacterium, assembly GCA_035279445.1. GTDB lineage: Bacteria > Acidobacteriota > Terriglobia > Acidiferrales > UBA7541 > Palsa-295. The sequence continues at coordinate 41,580 of DATEHV010000031.1, forward strand.
ATCCCGGGGTGGGCCGGTCTCATCGCGCTGAGACCGGTAGTCTAGGGGTAGAGCAAACGGGGGCCCGGGTGGGCCCCCAATTTTTTGCCTGCCACGTTGCGAGCTTCGAATCCTTCCGAGTGTTTGCTTCCTGGTAATTCTGGGGTTCTTGTCCGGCCTCTATCGGTGTGGTTTAATGCGCTCATCTCCCTGGCGTCTCTCGACACGATGGAGTCTGAACTGGAACTGCTCGCCATACTCGTGATCGGCCTACTGCTGGTGGCCCCGGTACTCGCGATCATGGCACTGGTGCGCGTGTCGGCTCTGAAGAAAGTTTCCGACGAGGCGCCCCGACTTGTCTCGCGGATCTACGCCCTCGAGCAGCGACTCGATATTTTCGAAAGGAAGCTACGCTCTCTATCGGCGGAGCAAACTCAACCGGCACCCGCAGCGCCTCAACGAGAGGTGACTGCTGGGGCGCCTGCTCCGCCCCCAGCGCCGATCGTCGCTCCGGCGCCATCCGTCGTGCCGCCACGACCTGCCTCGCCGACGCCGGCCATGCCGTTTCGTACGAAGGCGTCACTGTCGCAGGCCTCGCAATCCGACGTCGAATCGATGATAGCGGGGCAATGGATGTACTACGTGGGGATTTTGGCGCTGGGCCTCGCGGTCACCTTTTTTCTGAAATACGCGTTCGACAACAATTGGATCGGGCCAGCCGGACGGGTCGCCATCGGCCTGCTGATCGGCAGCGCGTTGTTTCCCCTGAGCCACTGGATTTTACGGCGCGGATACCGCTACTTCTCGGAAGGAATTGCGGGCCTTGGCGCCGCGATTCTGTACCTTGCAATCTGGGCCGGATGGCATTACTACGCACTCTTCACACAGTCCACGGCATTTACGCTGATGATCGTGGTGACGGCGGCCGTCACCCTGGTGGCCATTGGCAGGAACTCCGAACGCATCGCGGCGCTGGCTCTTATTGGCGGCGCTCTGACTCCGATCCTGGTAAGCACAGGCCACAACGAGGAAATCTCGCTGTTCACGTACCTGGCCATTCTGGGCGCCGGCATGCTTGTGATCGCATGGAAACGGGAATGGAAATCGCTGCCGCCACTGCTTTTCGCGGCAACGCTGATCTATTTCTGGGGCTGGTACAGTGAGTTTTATGCGACCGCCGAACTGGCCAGAACCATGTGGTTCGCTGCGGTCTTTTTTGTGATGTTCGGAGTGCTGCCGGCGATTCGAGGGGCGCGCGAAGGAGAACTTCCCACGACGGAGTTGGCTCTCGTGCTCGCGAACGCGTCGAACTACTTGATCGCCCTCCGCGCGATGCTTTGGCCTGAATACCGCTGGGGCCTTACGGTTGCAGTACTGGCTCTTTCTGCCGCACATCTACTCGCCGAGCGGGCGCTGCAGCAAAGGGAAGGCAATGCCAGCCGCATTGCGAGGGCCGTTTACGCCGGGCTCGCGCTGGTATTCGCAACGCTTGCGATTCCGATACGCCTGGACGGCCATTGGGTGACGCTCGCATGGGCTGCTGAGGCCGCCGTGTTGGTCTGGAGCGGCCTGCGAATCAAGTCCGTGATGATGCGAGGCGCAGGACTTCTGATGTTCCTGATTGTGGGAATCCGCCTCGTGGGCGTGCCAATCGAGCGTTCGCCGGTGTTCCTTCTGAATGCGCGCTTCCTCACGCTGGCCTTTTGCGCGGGTGCCGCGGCCGCCGCGTTCGTGTTCGCAAAGCGCTCGGCCGTTGAACTGCAGGATATTGAAACGGGAGCCTACATCGGGCTCGCGATTGCCGCCAACTTCTGCTTTCTTCTGGCGCTTTCGCTGGAATCGTGGGACCTATACGGGCGATTACCGTCGCTGGGAATGGACCGCAATCTGGCGCAGGAGCTGGCGCTGTCGATGCTCTGGATGGTCTACGCCATTACAATGATTATTCCCGGCGCGATCCGGAAATCCGCCGCGCTGCGTTGGCAGGGGCTCGCGCTGCTGGGCGTGACCGTCCTCAAGGTGTTTTTCATCGACCTTTCGTTCCTCGCGCGTTTTTACCGGATCGTTTCGTTTCTTGTGCTTGGGCTCGTGTTGCTGCTCGTGTCGTTCTATTACCAACGGCAAATGGCGGCGAAGAGCGGCGAGAAGAGATGACGACGCAGATGCACGATCGGAGGCCGCGCGGATGGATCGCAGCGGGGACTCTGCTACTCGCCGCAGGAATGCTTGCGGCTGCGCCGCTTCCAAACGCGTGGAAAAACTGGCGCTACTCACGTGCGATCGAACTCCCCCCCGCGGACAACGCGCGTCTCGCAGGCGTGGTCCTGCCGCAAGAGGTGTACGCGCAAGCGCAAGACAGCCTGAGCGACATCCGGCTGATTGACGATACAGGAGCGGAAGTGCCTTACGTGCCGTACGTGCGGCAAGGCTCGACCAACTCGGTTCCGGTGCCAACAACGCTTCGCGAGAACAGCTTTGCGCCGGGACGATACACGCAGGTCATAGTCGACTTCGGGGAAAAGGCGCCCTTTCACAACACCGTGGTCCTGCAAACGCCGGACACGGACTTCATCGAGTGGGTGTCCGTGGAGGCAAGCGATGACGCACATGTCTGGCGAATCGCGCAGGCGCGCGCTCCGATCTTTCGATTTCGAAAGGACGGCCGCGAGGGAACGCAGGCGTTGCACTATTCCGAGAACAACGCCCGTTATCTGCGAATTCGGATCCTGGATGGAGCAAAGCAGTTTCCGATCACGGGCGCGAACACGTTTGACCGAAGAGTTGTCCCTCCCGAAGACGCCAAGTTGGTGCCGTACATTGTGATGCTTGACCCATCCACGCCGACCGGCCAAACGGCTTGGCGCATTGTTTTCCACGAGCCCCGGCCCGACATCCGGGAGGTACGCTTCACCGTCGGACCTGCCGAATTCGTTCGCAACGTAGAGATATCGGCGAGCGACGACGGCGCCGAATGGAGCACGTTCGCCTACGGCGAAATCTACCGCTTCCATCAGGGGGGAACCGTTGAGGAGCACATGACGATCCCGGTGCAGAGTTATGTGGAAAAGCGCTACTTTCGCGTGGCTATCCTGAACGGCAACGATGCGGCGCTGCCCGATGTCGCGCCGGTTTTTTACACGTCGCCGCAGCACATCGTTTTCGAGCAGCAACCGGCGAGAAGCTACCGGTTGCTCTACGGCCAGATCCGGGCACAGAGCCCCGAATACGACCTCGGGCGGCGAGTGACGGCGCAGCAGGAGGATGCAGCCGTCACGGGTCAGTCGGGTTCAGAGGAAGAGAACTCGGACTATTCCGATCCGCGGCCGTGGACGGAAAAGAACGGCTACTTTCTATGGATCGTTATGGGAATTGCGGTTGCGCTGCTCGGCTATTCGGCGATTCGCTCGCTGCGCCGGTCGTCTGCGGGCTTGAAACCTGACGCCTGAACCCTTCCCGAAATGCAAAGGGCGCCTGCGGGAGCGGGCGCCCTGCGAAAATACACCAGCCATCGTGAGCCGGATTCGTTGTCAGCTACAGCCGGAGGTTGAGCCGCAGTTGGAGCACTTGTAGCAGCTTCCATTCGGAGTCATCAGCATGCCGCATTCCGAGCAGTAGGGCGCGTCCTCGATGGCCGCGCGCGGGCGAGCGGCACTATCGGGATCGCCGACTCTCGGCGCATTCATGGCCGAAGCGGGCTTGGCAGCGGCAGCCGACGCGGCGGCCTGAGCCGCTTCCTCCGCGGACGTCTCTTCGCCGACGGCCAGACCGTCATTATCGAGGTAGTCCGGCGAGATGAATTTCCCACCGAGCCACCGACCGATGTAGTCCACCACCGACTTCGCGTAGCGGATTCTGGGATTGCCCGTGTAGCCCGAAGGCTCGAAGCGCGAGTTGACGAATTTATCGACCAAAGCGCGCAAAGGAACGCCGTACTGAAGCGAGATGGAAACGGAGAGAGCGAAGGCATCCATGATGCCGGAAAGCGTCGAACCCTCCTTCGCCATCTTGATGAAGATCTCGCCGGGCTTTCCGTCGTCGTACATTCCCACGGTGATGTAGCCTTCATGGCTCGCGATGGAGAATTTGTGGGTGATGGATTTGCGTTCCGCGGGCAACTTTTCGCGACGGGCGCGCACGAAGAGTTCGCGCTGCTCGGCCGGGGGCGCCTCGGACGGCGCGGCCGCCTTGGCCGGAGCCGAGGCAGCCTTTTCGTCCTCTTTCTTGCCCGCGGCGGAAAGCGGCTGCGAGCGCTTGGAATTATCGCGGTAGATGGCTACGGCCTTTAGCCCCAGCTTCCAGGACTCGGTGTAGGCCTCCATGATGTCTTCGACGGTAGATTCCTCCGGCATGTTGATCGTCTTGCTGATGGCACCGGAAAGGAACGGCTGCGCCGCAGCCATCATGCGCAGGTGGCCACGCCAGGAAATCGAGCGGCCCCCACCCATCGGCGCAAGCGAGCAATCGAAAACAGCGAGGTGCTCGGGCTTGAGACCCGGCGCGCCCTCGATCTTGGCCTGCGCGTCGATGTAATCCACGATCTGGGCGACGTACTCGGGAGCATAGCCGAGCCTCATCAGCGCCTGCGGGACGGTGTTGTTGACGATTTTGATGACGCCGCCGCCCACTAGTCTCTTTTGCTTCACGAGCGCGAGATCGGGCTCGATGCCCGTGGTATCGCAATCCATCATGAAGCCGATCGTGCCGGTGGGCGCGAGGACGGAAACCTGCGAATTCTTGAAGCCGAATTTTTCGCCGAGCTCGAGCGCCGCATCCCACGACTCCCGTGCCGCCCGAAGAAGAGAGGGCTGGACGTTCTCCTCTTTGATCGGACGGAGAGAGTCGCGGTGCATGCGGATTACCTCAAGCATCGGCTCGCGATTTCGAACGTATCCGCCGAACGGCCCCATGCGCTCGGCGATGCGCGCCGACTGCGCGTAGGATTCGCCGGTCATCAGCGCGGTGACGGCGCCGCAGAAATCGCGGCCGCCGTCGGAGTCGTAGGGAAGCGCCAGAGACATCAGCAGCGCGCCGAGGTTTGCGTAGCCGATGCCGAGCGGGCGGTAGTCGTGCGAATTGCGCGCGATTTTCTCCGTCGGATAGCTCGCGTTGTCCACCAGGATTTCCTGAGCCGTGATCGTGACGTCCACAGCGTGACGGAATCCTTCCGTGTCGAACTGGCCATTGGGCCCCAGGAATTTCAGCAGATTCAGCGAAGCGAGGTTGCAGGCCGTATCGTCCAGGAACATGTACTCCGAGCAGGGATTCGAGGCGTAGATGCGGTCGGTGGTCTTGCAGGTGTGCCAGCGATTGATCGTCGTATCGTACTGCATGCCGGGATCGCCGCACTGCCAGGCGGATTCGGCCATTTTCCGCATCAGGTCCCGCGCGCGATATTGATCCACGGGCTCGCCGTCGGTGATGTTGCGGGTCCACCAATCGCGGTCTTCCTCCACGGCGCGCATGAAATCGTCGGTGACGCGGACCGAATGGTTGGCGTTCTGGAAGAAGACGGAAGAATAGGCGTCGCCGTCGATCGCCGAATCGTAACCCTGTTCGATCAGCACGTGGGCCTTGCGCTCTTCCTTCGTCTTCGATTCGATGAATTCGACGATATCCGGGTGATCGATATTGAGGATCACCATCTTGGCGGCGCGGCGCGTCTTCCCGCCGCTCTTGATCACGCCGGCGAAGGCGTCGAAGCCCTTCATGAAGCTCACCGGCCCGGAGGCTATGCCGCCGCCCGAAAGCGATTCGCGGCTGCCCCGCAGCGACGAGAAATTCGTTCCCGTGCCGGAGCCCCACTTGAAGAGCATCCCCTCGGTCTTGGCGAGGTTCATGATGGAGTCCATATTGTCCTGGACCGAGTTGATGAAGCAGGCGGAGCACTGCGGCTTGGGCTGCACGCCGACGTTGAACCACACCGGCGAATTGAAGGCCATCTTCTGCTCGACAAGCAGATGGGTCAGCTCGTCGCGGAACGCGTTTTTCGATTCTGAAGAGGCGAAATAGCCCCCTTCCGCGCCCCAGCGGACGATCGTGTCGGCGACGCGGGCGATCAATTGCCGCACCGACGTCTCGCGCTCGGGGGAGTTCGGCTTGCCGTGAAAATACTTCGATGTGACGATGTTTGTCGCGGTCTGCGACCAGGACTTGGGGACCTCGACGTCTTCCTGGCGGAAAATTACCTGACCCTTATCATTGCTGATGAGCGCCGTGCGCCGCTCCCACTCGACCGCATCGAAGGGAGCGACCTTGCCGTCTGTGAACCTGCGCTGGAATTCCAAACCGGTGGTGCGTTTTGCAGTCTTCTCCGTCTGCGTGCTTGCATTCAGTGCCATTCGTGCTTCCGCCATCGTCTGCCTCCGCGCCGGCAGTCGTGCCGCCGATAAACTGGCTGGGGTACCGGCCGGGAACGGCAGTAACCACATTGTACTCCCAACCGAGACCCAGAATAATTGTGCGTGTATCAGGGATACACGAGAAAGAAGGGGTGCCGCTTGAAAGGCAGCCAGCCTCGACCCCCGAAGACGGCCGCCCGGAACCGAAAAAAGAGAAAAGCGCAGCTAAGCCGCGCCAATCCTGAGGCGCGGTCTGAACCCAAGCGCGTCCCTCGAACTATTCGGTTAAACCCGGTCCGGTTAAGACGTGAAGATCGTCGGCGCTGGGAAAGGCGATCCGCTCACGTTTTCTTCCCGAGTCTGGGTGCGCAGTATCGTGGGTTGTGGAAAACTTGTCAAGGGAAATTCGCAGCGCGACCACAAAATATCTGGGCGCGCGTGTCGAAAGTGTCTACTGGTAGTGGTATGACTGCGGACTTCCACTACGGCGCATCCGCCGGCGATGTGCTGAGCGAGACAGCAAGAGAGATTTGACGCGGAAGGGATGAGAAATTCTTGTCAAGATTTCGACGCAAGGAGAATCACGATCGAACGAATTCGCGACGATAGCCATCCGTCTCTTTTTTCAGCGCCGCGAGCAGGCGGCGGAATGGCGCGTAGCTTTTGAGCGACTGAAAGTGCGGGTCGTCGCGAAATAGCGGATAGTTGGGCAGACCCGAACGGCCCGCGCGAGCAAGCAACGGCACCGCCAAGGAGGGCTTCCCGATGGTGGCGTAGACGGCGGCCGCCGTGTGCCACGTATGATGCGTGTGCAGCATGGATTTTCCGACGCCCAGCGCTTTGCGAACCAGCTTCTCGGCCTTGCGAGGCTCCCCGCGCTTCGCCCATAGAAGCCCTTCCCAGCTCGTCAATAGCGGCTCCCCGGGGAACAGCTGGCTGGCATTCTTGATCACCTCGACGGCCCCTTCCGGATTGCGGCCGTACAAGGAAACCATCGGCGAAAACAGGTTCGCCCACAGGCTGGCGGGATCGAGCTGCAGAGCGCGTTTGAAATACTCCTGAGCCTCGTCGTAATTCCCTCGCATCATCCATGCCTGAGCGAGAAACGTGAGGACGAAACCATCTTCCGGGTGAGCTGCAAGCGCCTCGGAGAGCCCCGTGACCGCTTCTTCCAGAATGCCGACGTGAAGAAAGATCAAATATTTCCAGACAAGGGCGGGATGATAACCGGGGCTCCTGCGCAATGACTCGCTGAGGGCGATCAACGCCTCCCGGTTTTTGTAACCATGGATGGGCGTCCAGAGGACGCGACCATGCGCACAATGCGCCTCGGCATTCGTGGGGTCGAGCGCAAGGGCGCGACGCAGGGCAGTTTCGGCCTTCTTGTACCACCGCGGCGTGGGATCAAAAGTGGCACCCATAAAAACACAAGCCTCCGCGAGCCGGGCCCAAGCCTCCGAAAAGCCTGGATCCATTTTCGTGGCATCTTCCAGCATCTCGATGGCTGTGCGCATGTCCCATTTGTTCACGCGCGAAAGTCTTTCGACCGCGCGCATGAAGAGTTCGTAGGCCCTCGTGTTCTTGGTAGGCGGACCGAGCGGCATCGGCGCCTGCGCAAGCGACTGCAGCCCGAGCGCGCGGGCCAGCGCCTCCGAGACCTTGTCCTCAAGATCGAAAAGTTCCGACGTTTCCGACTCGTATTTCCCCGTGAGGAGGGTTGTACCGTCAGGGGCGTTCCAGGCCTGGACGTGGACGCGCACGCGCGAACCGGACTTCTGGACGCTGCCGTCCACTATGACGCCCACATTGAGCTCCCGGGCAGCAAGGAGAGGATCGACCTCGTCATTCGCGTAGCGCCGCACGGTATTCGTCGGTCGCACGAGAACCTCACCGCTTCTACCGAGGTGGTTGATGATGGCGTCCGCGAGAGCGACGCCGAGATACTCATTCTCGACGTCGGGCGTCAGTAGCTTAAACGGGAGCACCGCTACGGCCCGCTTTCCCAGAACTGCGGCGGGGAGAATGGAGCCAAGCTCGAGCTCTCTCTGGAGATTGGCCAGGTCCACGTGCAGGTCACGCGAGGACTGATAGCGGACTTGAGGGTCTTTCTGCAGTAGTTTTTGCACCACGCGCGCAAGTTCGGCCGGAACACCGCTCCGAACATCGCTAAGCCGGGGAGCCGAATCATGCAGGATTTGCGGAATGAGCGCCGCGCTCGTACGTCCACCAAACGGACGATGACCCGCAGCCAGCTCGAAGAGAACCACGCCGAGCGCGTACAAGTCCGTTTGCGCGCTGCCCGCTTCGTTCCGCAGCAATTCGGGCGCCATGTAAGCAAGGGTTCCGCCGATCGAGGAGCTGACCGCGGGCGGCACATCGTTCATGGACCGTGTCTGAGCCAGGGTGTCTTCGACGATCTGCCGCGAGATGCCGAAGTCGAGTATTTTCGGCCGCCCGTCCGGCAGCAGCATGATGTTTTCCGGCTTGATGTCACCGTGGACTACGCCTCGGGAATGCGCGGCATCAAGGGCTTCGGCGATCTGCGATCCCAGCCGTGCCACGGCCCGGGGCTCAAGCATCCCGGCCCCTGACAGCCGCACCCGCAGGGTCTCGCCCTGGACGAGCTCCATGACGATAAAGAGCCGGCCATCCTCCTCGGCGACATCATAAATAGTCGTAATCGCGGGATGGCTCAAGGCGCAAGCGGCGCGAGCTTCGGCGAGAACGCGTGTTCGTAGGTCGGCATGGCCGACGACGTCCTCCCGCAGGAGCTTTAGCGCCACATCGCGCTTGAGCAATTCGTCATGCGCGCGATATACGACACCCATTCCGCCGCGGCCGATTTCCGCAGCGATTCGATAGTGGGAGAGTGCCTTTCCAATCATGGTGAGCTCGTTCCGGCGAGCCTACGCACTGACCCGCGCAATGTCAATTGGGCGGCTTGGCAAGCACGATGGCGAGGAGGTTGGCCGCGCACCGTGAGGCTGATGTATTGTTGGTAGCAACACGAGGGAATTGACACGGGCGGGGCGCCCGAAAAAAAATGATAATGGCTGACATGGGCACACCGGCCATCGAAATCGTCGGACTTACGAAGGATTTCCCCGTCGGATTCTGGCGCAAGCGGATGCGCCGCGCGCTCGACAACCTGTCACTCGACGTGGAAGAGGGTGAAGTATTCGGATTCCTCGGACCGAACGGCGCGGGGAAAACGACGACGCTGAAACTCCTGATGGGCCTCATCTTCCCCACTGCCGGCACGGCGCGAATTCGCGGCCGGGCGATTGACGATATCGAAATGCACCGCGAAATCGGGTATCTGCCCGAGCAGCCCTATTTCTACGACTACCTGACGGCTCGGGAACTGCTCGATTATTACGCGCGAATTTCGGACTACCGCGCCGTCGAACGCCGGGAGCGTGTCGAACGAGCCCTCGAGCAGGTGGGACTCACGGATGCGGGAGACGTGCAACTTCGAAAATTCTCCAAGGGTATGCTTCAGCGCGCGGGCGTCGCGCAGGCGATCCTGCACGATCCCCAGGTGTTTTTTCTCGACGAGCCGATGTCGGGACTCGATCCGGTGGGGCGGCGCGAGGTGCGTGACATTATCCTTGGTCTGAAGAAGCGGGGACGAACGGTGTTTTTCTCCACCCACATTCTTTCGGACGCGGAAATGCTTTGCGACCGCGTCGCCGTACTCGCCAAGGGCAAATTGCAAGGCGTGGGCGCCCCGGGAGAAATCGTGTCGATCGAGGTGCACGCCATGGAGATTCTGTTCGAGGCGCGCGACGGCCGCGCCCTTCCGGCGGGGCTGGCCGGCGGCGCGACGCGAATCGGGGGACGCTGCCGCGCGGAGGTGCCCGAAGCGGAGCTGTACGCCGCGCTCGCCGAATTGCGAAACTGCGACGCGCGAATTCTCTCCGTCACGCCCGTACGCGCGACGCTCGAAGACTATTTCCTTCGACTGGTGGGCGGCGAAAAAACCCAGGCGCACGCCGTGGACGTGCACTCGCAATGAGAGTCACGCCCGCAGCCGTGGCGATCAACACGTTCCGCGAGGCGGTGCGCGACCGCGTGCTTTATAATCTGGTGTTTTTCGCGCTCATGATGATCGCCGCGGCGATCCTCGTCGGGGGAATCTCCATCGGGATCGAGAGACTCGTCATCATCAATCTGGGTCTCTCGGCGATTTCCATATTCGGGCTGGTGATGGCGATTTTCATCGGCGTCGGGCTTGTGTACAAGGAGATCGAGAAGCGCACGCTTTACAGCCTGCTGGCAAAGCCGGTCCGGCGCTGGGAATTTCTCTTCGGGAAATACACGGGCCTGTTGCTGACGCTGGTGGTCAATACATCGTTCATGACGCTGGGCCTTGCGGCCGCGCTCTTCTACGTGGGTCACCCGTTCGTGCGCTCGGATGCGACGATCCTGGTGTCTGTGTATTTCATCCTGCTGGAACTCGCGCTGGTTACGGCGGTGGCGCTTTTCTTCTCCTGCTTTTCGAGCCCGATGCTTTCGACGCTGTTCACGCTCGGGATTTACGTCACCGGCGTGTTTGCGAAGGACATACGCGACGTGGGAGAGCTGACGCACAGCGCGACGCTGAAAGGCGTGACGACAACGCTCTACTACCTCGTGCCGAACTTTCACAACTTCAATGCGATCGCCACGGCGTCGCACGGCGAGCCGGTTCCATTTTCACTCATCTGGCAGAACACGCTTTACGCCGCTCTTTACGTGGCGCTGCTGTTGCTGGCCGCCTCGGCCGTCTTTTCCCGCCGCAATCTGAAATGAGCTCGCCGAGCCAAAACCGCGCTCTCTGGGCCGCCCTCGCCGGCGTGCCGCTGATTTTCGGTGCGATCGCGTTTTTGCAAGTGAAGATCGATGCGCGGACGAGGTCCGCGGCGCAGGAAAAGGAAGAGGTGCTGCTGCGCTCCGGCAGCGCACTCAAGAAACTGAGCCTCGGATACGACTCTCTGCTCGCAGACATCTACTGGACGCGCGCCGTGCAGTACTACGGCGCACGGGTAGGAACGGACAACCCGAATTTCGATCTGCTCTGGCCCCTGCTGGACATCACCACGACGCTCGATCCGAAACTGATCATAGCCTACCGATTCGGCGCGATTTTTCTTTCCGAGACGGGCAACGTGGGAGCGAACCGGCCCGACCTCGCCGTTCAGCTTATCAAGCGCGGGATCGCGGAGAATCCGGACCAGTGGCGGCTGAGCGGCGATCTCGGTTTCCTTTACTACTGGCGCCTCAAGGACTATCCGAATGCCGCGGCGGCCTATCTCGAGGGAAGCAAGAATCCGAATGCGGCGCCCTGGTTGAGAATGATGGCGGCGCGCGTGCTGGAGAAGGGCGGATCGCTCGAGACTTCGCGAATGGTCTGGTCGGATTTGTATGAATCCACAAAAGACCCCACGATCCGGCGCCGGGCCATGATGATGTTGGTCGGGCTGAAGGTGCAGGAGGACGAAAGAGACCTTAACGAGCTTGCCGGTCAGTATCGGAAACGCTTCGGCCACGATCCGACCTCAACCAGCGACCTGCGAGAGTCCGGACTGATTGGGGGGATTCCTGCGGACCCTGCGGGATATCCCTACGTCTTCGGCCCGGATGGAAAAGCTCGCCTCAACCCGCAGAGTACCGTGGTGATACCCCGCGATCTCACGCCCCTATCCGAAGAAGGAAAATAGCGAAGCCAGGGCCCGCAAAGCAGTTGCCTGCCTCAAGGACGGTTACAATGGATGTTTACAACCGGTTCGCGGCGGCCAGAATCCCACAAGGGGACGCTATGACGATCGCCAGGCGCTACACACTCTCGATCCTGATGGGAACCCTGGCAATGGCCGGTCCGGCGCTGGCGGGCCCGCAGGAGACCGCGCAGGGGCAGCCTCCCTCCGAAGAAGAGCTTCACGTCCGCACGCAGAAGCTACTGGCCAATCAACACGGCGACGACGCGGCGCTTGAGCTCTACGAGCGCGTGGAGAGGCACGTGGATCGCTCCGGCGACCCGAACCCGCGCACGCTGGCGGACAAGACCTATCGCATGGTACCCAACGGCAGCGGGACACAGAGGATCGTGCTGCGTATCGGCGACAAACCCGTCGAACCCGCCGAATACAACGAGCAAATGGAGGCTCTGGAGGGTGTGCTCCGCACGATGGCGAATTCCAGCGACCCCAGGGCAAAGGCGGCTTACGCCAAGCGCGCAAAACGAGACAAGGACCGAGCCGATTTTCTGGACGCGATGAAGGAAGCCTTTATCCCGAAGTGGCTGGGGTCCGAGACAAGGAACGGGCGCGCCTGCGATGTCTTCGAGCTCGATCCGAACCCGAGCTTTCATCCGCGCTCGATGTTTCAGGATGCGCTTACACACGTCACCGCCAAAATCTGGGTGGATCACGAGACGACGCAGCTCGCGCGCGGAGAGGCCCGGGTGATGCGCGACGTCTCCTTTGGCGGCGGCATTCTGGGGAAGCTGTATCGCGGGAGCGTTGTCACCATCGAGCAGGAGCCCGTCGCTCCGGGCGTCTGGCTCCCGACGCACTACCAGTACGACTTCGCAGGGCGAAAATTCCTTTTTTCATTCCAGCAGCACGCGCTCATCGACGTCACCCGTTACCGCCGCGTCGGACCGCCCAAAGAGGCCCTGCAAATCGTGCAAAATGAGTTGGCGAATGGGAAAACCTTCAGCGAAGATCCATAACTTTCCGCTCGGCCGGGTGTTTAATGGAAGAAGCCCGACCATCCTCAGCATCAGGAGCCTTTATGCGTTACCGTCACCTGACACTTCTCGCGGCGTGCCTGCTGTCCGCAGGAGCCGCAACGACGGCGCTCGCACAAAACAGTTCGTCCGCGTCATCCGGAGACGCCGCTGCGCCGCCTTCGCAGGCCGCGCAGCCGGCGGCGAAAAAAGTCTGGACCAATGACGACGTGAACACCCTCCGGGACGAGTCCGTGATTTCCACGGTCGGCGCATCATCCACACGACCCGCAAAGCCGGCCGCAAATCCAAAGGGCCAAAACACGAAGTCATATCAGGACCAGATCGCGAAGCTGCAGGCGCAGATTCCTTTGCTCGACAGCCAGATCGCCGAGCTTCGCGCCGCCATCGAGGGAAAGCCGACCGGGGACTCCAAGACATCGAAGCGCCCGCGCGGGGTGAAGGCGGACGAGTGGCCGGCGGAAATGGAACAGCTTCAGAAGAAGCGCGCCGACATTCTCGCGCGCATCAGCGCGCTTGAGGATCAAGCGCGCCACAGTGGCGCGCCAGCGAATACCCTGCCCTGAACGACGCGGAACTCACCCCGTTCGCAACTTTTCGCGTGCGCGAGCCTACCGCGCCGCGGCCGCAATCTCCTTTTCGATGGGCGCGCCGACCAAATTGCCCCACTCGGTCCACGATCCGTCGTAATTCTTCACGTCGTTGTAGCCGAGCAAGTATTTCAGGACGAACCAGGTGTGCGAGCTGCGCTCGCCAATGCGGCAATAGGCGATGACCTCGCCCGAGCCTTTCACGCCCTTGCCTTCGTAGAGCTGCTTCAATTGATCGGCCGACTTAAACGTGCCGTCCTCATTCGCGGCCTGAGCCCAGGGAATGTTCGCGGCGGTGGGGATGTGGCCGGCGCGCTGAGCCGTCTCGCTCATGCCCGGCGGAGCGATGATCTTTCCAGTGAATTCGTCCACCGACCGCACGTCAACGAGCTGCCCGCCGCCGGTCTTTTCGATGATCGCGAAGACGTGCTCCTTGCGAGCCCGCAAAGACTCATCCGGCCCCGTCGCTGTGTAAGTTGCGGGCGCCACCCTCGCGGCATCGGTCGTCAGTGGACGCTTTTCTTCGAGCCACTTCTTGCGTCCGCCATTCATCAGGCGGGCGTCCTCATGGCCGTAGTATTTCAGCTGCCACAAGGCGTAAGCCGCAAACCAGTTGTTGTTATCGCCATACAGAATGACGGTCGTGTCGTTGGAGACCCCCGAGCGGCCGAGCAACAGTTCCAGGGTCGGTTTGGTGACCAGATCGCGACGAATATTGTCCTGGAGCTGCGTCTGCCAGTTCCATCCAATGGCCCCCGCGATGTGGCCCTGATCGTAAGCGGTCGTGTCGACGTCCACTTCAATCAACCGGATCTTCGGATCGCCCAGGTGGTCCGCCACCCACTGCGTTGAAACCAGCACTTCCGGATGCGCGTACTCTGACATTTGGATTCCTCCTTCAGGAAAATCGATTGAATCGCGTGACCCCGCTAAAACAAAAAGCCCACCGGCCATTTCCGTCTGGCGGTGGGACCCGGGAATTCGGAGCGGAAACGAGCTGCCTAAACGCCGCGCCTGTCCTCGCCAGAGGACACGCCGCCACAACACAAGCTACAACAGCGAAGGACCGGCCTCCGGTGGCAAATCATCATGGGCGCAGGATACGCCGGAATCGCCCGCGCGGCAATGGCGTTTTGGGTTGAGCGAGGCGGCGAAAAACTCCGCGACGCCCTGCGGGCACGCATTCACGATTTCTTAAACTCCCCTTAGACCGGGCGCAGCGAGCCGCCTGTGGCTTCGAACTCCACGCGCAGCAGCCAATCAAAATGGAATTTCTCCGCGGCGAGCCATCCTTCGAGCACTTCGCGCCCCGGCGCGTCGAATTCGACGAGCATCTTTCCGTCCTGCATGTTGAAGAGGACACGTCGCGCGGCCACCTCCGTTCCTGCGTGGAGGCGCCTGGAAAGCTCTTCGGCACCCTGGCGCGTCAGACAGGCCAGGGTGTGTTGCGAGATGTAGCGAGGCATTCGGTCTCCGGTGCCATTGGAATTTGCCCGCAAGGGCAAAGAAAGGAAATACATGGCACGCGGAGA
The DNA here is from genome assembly GCA_035279445.1 of Candidatus Acidiferrales bacterium. Lineage (GTDB taxonomy): Bacteria > Acidobacteriota > Terriglobia > Acidiferrales > UBA7541 > Palsa-295. The sequence goes on from DATEHV010000031.1 coordinate 56,752, forward strand.
AAAAGCAAATCCGAGAAGTGTCCTGGCGACGGCGTCGAAGTTCCGATTCCAGGAGACTGCACCACGGGACAGGTGACCGAGCCGAAAACCTGCACTTGAAAAATCCGCCCGCCGCCATTGCGCCGTCTAAGATTGAGCCGGGAGGCATCTGCCATGAAGCTCCGTCTATTCGTGCCGATCTTGTTTGTGGCGCTGGGAATTGCGGCGGCGGCAAACGCGGGGGTCGCCATTGGAACGCTTGCGGGAACGGTTGTGGACTCGCGGGGCAAACCTGTGGCGGATGCGACCGTCACCATGCAGACGTCCTTCGGGAACCATCCTCACGCCCGGCACACCGACGCCAACGGCCATTTCGAGTTCACTCGCTTCGAGACGGGACAATACGATTTGCGCGCCTACTCGAAGGGCGCGTTTTCCGAATGGATGAAACGCGTATCCATCCGTTCAGGGAAGACCACCGAAGTCACGCTGCACATGCCTCCGACCGCGGACGTGTCAGTTCCTGTCTCGAACTGACGATTTGCGGCCTCCGGGGCCCAATCGTCGATTTATCGCGCTTCCGACGTAACATACTGATTGTAAATAACGTAACCTTGAATCCTGGCGCCCCGGAAGCCGGCCTTGAACTCCGAAGGGCGTACTAATACCCGCGTACCGCGAAAACATGCCATCCGAGCCATTGGTTCGTTCCCAACCGGTTTCATAAACTGGTATGCGGGTTGGGAGCTGCGTTGCGGGGACGACGGTTCCGAGAGGAGCCGTAGCACGCTGACCAACCCGCTAAAGCCCTCCTGCCGACGTATCCTGCCCGACCCCCGTTTGCAGGAGGGTTCTTTCTTGGGTCGGAACTCGCGGATGACCCTCGCCGACACAGATATCTCCCCAACCATGAGTTAGAATCCGCAGCGCAAGGCGCGTGCAAAGTGAAGCGCTCGGCCCACAATTCCCGACGCCAGACGGGGTTTCCCGCTGCCGCCCGTAACGTCCTAGCGGCCGTCCTGATGGCGGCTTCGGCCGGCTGTTCGTCGAACAGCGCACCCGGCGGAGGTCCGCCACCGCCTGCGGACAACCGCGTTCTGGGGATCGCCGCAAATCCCCGCGAGGTTCCGCCACCGGTTCCGCAGGATTACCTGGACGCCGCCGCTCTGGTGCGCGGCGCAGGAGTTCGCGGAACCATCCAGACGGATACGTGGTCGGTGCTCGAGCCTGCGCCGGGGCAGTACGCGCTTCAGGATCTGCAGAACGGGTTGAACTTCGCGGCCTCGCAAGGACTGCAAGCCTACGTCGGAATCCAGGTGATCAACACCGTTCCTAAGACGGTTCCCTCCGACCTTATGGGAGTGAACTGGAACGATCCTCAAATGGAGTCGCGTTTCCACGCTTTGCTCGACGCAATCCTGCCGCTGCTCGGCAATCAGGTGACGTATCTCTCGATCGGGAACGAGGTCGACGTATATCTGACCGCTCACCCGGCGGAATGGACCTCCTATGAGGGTTTCTATGAGGACGCCCTGGCCTACATTCATCAGAAATCGCCGGGCATTCGCGTAGGGGTGACCACGACGTTCACTGGCGCGTCGGGCGCGGCGCGCGCTAATGTGGCGCTGCTCAATTCCCGGAGCGACCTCTGGATCTTCACCTACTATCCGCTGGGGGCGGGCTTCGTGCCGAATTCGCCGCAATCGCCGCTGACGGATTTCCCGACGATGCTCACGCTCGCGGGAACAAAGGACGTCGCGCTGCAGGAGGTCGGATATCCCTCGTCGACGGCGATTTCGAGTTCGGAGGCGAACCAGGCGTCCTTCGTTACCGCGTTTTTTCAGGCCTGGCAGAACACCGGCCAGCGCATCCCGTTCCTCAGCTTTTTCCTGCTGCACGATTTGACGCCGAGCATCTGTTCCCAGTTAAACGCCTACTACGGGGTGCCCCCCGATCCCGCTTTCCAGGCGTATCTCTGCACGCTCGGACTGCGCCACGATGACGACACCCTGAAACCCGCCTGGGCTGCATTCGTCAACGCCGCGGCAGCGAACGGCTTCCCTCACTGAAGCCGATTTGCGCCGGCATCCTTTGGCAAGGCGAATGCTTCCGACTCCGTGTGAATCTCGCTAAAAGCTTTTCAGGCGCTCCCGCTCGGGCGCGAGGAGGCGCCAGCATCCGACACGTGACTGGAAAACCGGACAGGATCGCAAGAAAGGCGGTGGCGCTCGCGATCGCCGGACTGTGTGCGCTTGTGGGGCCCGCGAATGCCGAGGATCTCAAACCGAAGACGCTCGAAGCGTTCGACCGGTACGTGCAGCTTGCCGAGACGCAGATCGATTCCGAACTCGCCCGCGGCGATCCGTACCTGTGGGTGGATCGCCTGCCGGAGGATCGCCGCCGGGATGCGGAAGCCCGGCTGCGCGCGGGCGAAGTGGTGATCGAGCGCCTGGACATGTCCGGTGAAGGAAGCGGCGGCGACCGCGGAAAACTGATCGTCGTTCCGAACGGACTGATCCATCACTGGATCGGAACGGCGTTCATTTCGGGAGCGAGCCTCGCGCAGACGCTCGCGCTCGAGGAAGATTACGACCATCATCAGGAGTATTTCCGTCCGGACGTGATGCGCTCGAAGATTCTGCGTCACGACGGAAACGATTTCACGATCGAGCTGCGCTTATACAAAAAGAAGGTGATCACGACGGTTCTCGATACCGAGCACGAGGTCCACTACTCGTTCGTGGACGCAACGCACGCCAGGAGCCGTTCGCGCGCCACGCGCATTCAGGAAGTGGACGACGCGGGCAAGTCCGACGAACGCCTCGAGCTCGCGGGGCACGACCGCGGCTTTCTCTGGCGAATGAATACCTACTGGCGCTTCGAGGAAAAAAACGGCGGCACATACGTCGAGTGCCAGTCGATTTCCCTCACGCGTGATATTCCCAAAGGCCTCGGCTGGCTGATCGGGCCTTATGTAGCGAGCGTTCCGCGCGAATCGCTGACCTTCACGCTGGCCACCACTCGCAGCGCAGTTCTAAAGCGAATCGCGGCGCGCGCGGCGCAGTAGGAGAAACTCAAAATCCTTGCGGAGCGACGCCGCTTCCAGGCGAACGCGGAGAAGGCCTTTCCGAAATTACTTGAAGCTTGCGGTAGCGGTGTTGTCTTGCGTTACTGAAAACTGGCACGTCGTGGATGTGGCTGAGTTCGCGACGCAACTGGTGCCGATGACGCTGCCGCCCCAAGTCTGAAAGGTCGCGCCGGTGCCGGCCGAGGCAGTCAGCGTCACGGAAGTTCCGCTGATGTATCGCGCAGAGCAGGTTCCCGAATGGGTTTCGGGCGTCCCGGGATTTCCGGGTATGGCGGCGGTCTGGACGCAATTGATTTGTCCGGTCGTATCCGACACGGTCCCGGAACCTGTGCCCATCAGAGTCAGGTCGAGTTTGAATTTGAGGGTCGCGTCGGCGAGGAAGACGTCCTCAAACGCGTTCGAATCGCGGGGAACCAGATTGTCCGCGAGAGAAAGGAAACCGACGGTGTGGCCGTCGCCGCTGATTGCGGGCACGAAGCTGTCGCCGTTGGAAGAGGCAGGCAGCGTGCCCGCGGGCTTGCTGGCGAGCAGCGTGTATTTGACGCAGGCGGCCGTGGAGCTGGGAAGAACGGCGCACGAATTTCGAACGAAGATGTTTTCGACGCCGTTGGCCACGCTGGGTCCGAGATTGGTGGCGAAGGAAGCAAAGCTGACGATCTGGCCCGTCGCGCAATTGGTGGTGGTGCCGCACTGGCTGACACTGGGGTGCTCGCTCAAGGCGTTCGCCGGCGTGGTTCCGTCGGGCGTGGAAGCGATGGTCGTTGAGGGCGTGCAGGTAGGCGGAGTGGCCACCGCAACTCCGGTGCAAGTGTCGCGCACGTACACCTGCTGCGTCGGACCGACGCCAACAATGAGGTTTCTGGCGCTGGACGAGAACGCCACGAAGCGGCCGTCGTTCGAAATCGAAGACTCCGGGCTTTCCCCATCCCCCGGTGTGGTGCCATCCGGAGTGGAGATCAGGCTCGTTGTCGGAGCGCAGGTATTGGATGACAAAGCGATGGTCGTTACGCACGTGGAGCGCTCAAAAATCTCGTTCACGGGGTTCGGATTGGGCGCAGGCGCGCCGAGATTGGGCGCAGACGACGTGAAAGAAACGAATAGACCCTGATTGGAGATCGCCGGATGCGAGCTTGGACCATTCGCGGGCGAAGTGCCGTCCGGGGAAATCGAAACCAGGAACGTCCCGGGACCGCATCCCGATATCGTCGCGTTGGGCAGCGAACCGTTGCATGTGTCGCGCAGAAAAACCTGGGGCGTGACGCCGTCGAAGGTTACGCCGGGCACGTTCACCAGGTTTGTCGCCAAGGAAACGAAGGCAACGTAGCGTCCGTCGAAGCTGATCACGGGATTGAAGCTCTCGCCGTTGCCCGGACCCGAACCGTCCGCGGAGATGGAGACGAGAACGGCCGCGAAGGACGAGCCCGTGCACGCCGTTCCCACTCCCACGCCCGAGGTGCAAGTCGGCTGCCAGTAGACCTGGCGCGTGCCTCCCGGGACGGAGACGTAACTCACAAGATTGCCGGCCGTCGAGGTGTAGGCTGCATGCGCGCCTGCGCTATCGAGCGAAGGCTCAGTACTCGGACCATCGGCCGCGCCGCCGCTGGCGGAGGTATTGACGATGGAGGTCTTGGGGGTGCAGGAGCTCGCGCCGCCGTTCGTGGTCGTCGAGCTGAGACACGTGTCGCGCAAGAAAATATCGCTCGAGGTGTTCGCCGGGGTCGCCACAAGGTTGGTCGAATTCGAGGCAAACGCGACAAATTGCCCGGTTTGACTCACGGCCGGCCCGGCGGTCGCAAGCGCCAGGTTGGGAGGCGCACCCGCGCAGGTTGCGCCGCAGATGCCGTTGTTCGCCTGCGTGCCATCCGGAGCAAGATCAACGAGCAGCGGCAGGCCGGCCAGCTTGTTGGCGTTCACCGAAAAAGTGAGAATGTTGGACGTGCCGCCGCCGGTGCCGCCGTCCGCCGGGCTCACGACTTGAACCTGATTCACTCCCGCAGCGGTGAGGTCCCCTGCGTTGAGCGTCGCCTGGAGTTGCGACGATGCCACAAACACGGTGGTGCGCGGCGCTCCGTTGATCATCACGGCGGAATCGGGCACGAAGTTGGTCCCGGTCACCGAGAGAGTGTCATCGGTGCTGCCGGCGAGAATGGCGACAGGCGACAGCGATGCGATACCCGGCACGGGATTCTTGACTCGCAGCGCAATGGAATTGGAACCGCCGCCGCCGGGCGGTGGATTCACAACCGCAATCTGCACGCTGCCCCCGCTGGCCACGTCGGAGGCGGCAATCCTGGCCTCCACGGAAGTGGAGTTTAAGAAAATCGTCTGACGGTTGCTGCCGTTCACCGTCACCATCGACTGGGAGACAAAGTTCTTGCCTGTCACCGCCAAGGTGAATTGACCGCTGCCTGTGAAAACGCCCGAAGGGGACAGCGACGTGACTTGCGGCACGGGGCTATTGACGGCATCAATCGTAAACGTGGCGGGGTTCGCGGTGATTCCGCCTCCGGGCTGGGGCGATTCGACGGCAACCGACGCCGTGCCGGCATTTTGGATGTCGCTCGCCAGGACTTGCGCGGTCAGTTCGCTCGTGCTGACGAAGATCGTACTGCGTGCCGATTGATTCCAGAGGACGCTCGACGCGGGAGTGAAATTGTTGCCGTTGACCGTAAGTATGAAGGCCGATTGGCCGGCCGGCAGGTGAGATGGGGTTATCGGATTCGTCGCCGCAAGAGAGGGCATCGGGTAATTGATCTGCACCTGGCAGCCGGTGAACCATGCTGCCAGCAGGCAGGTCAGCGGCCAGAAAAAGAGACGAGTTTTGCCCCGCAAGTTGCGCACCCCTGAATCCACAGGTACCGCCGGCGTCGTACGAGCAAACGTAGAGACTACTAGAGATGGCCCAAACGGGCAATCGGGATGCCTGTCTTCTACCGGGGCCGGGACGCAGGCGGCCAGCCGGGTCCCGCCCGAGGTGCGTCAGCGCTTGGCCGGACCAAAAGACAGATTCTTCGAGAAGAACGGCATGACTTTCTTCTCCAGGCGCTCCTGGATGCCGCTGATGTGATTGCCGTCGTAGGTCTCGAACGTGTGCGGGATGCCGAGGATGGTCATACACTGATCCAGTTGTTGAATGGACGCCGTCAGCCCGTCTTTCGTACCCACGTCGAGGGCAATAGCGCGAAATTTCTTGAGATTCGGCACGTATTGGTCGAGCATCGCCAGAGGGGTATTGGCATCCCATTTCGCCACGACCATCGGTTGCAACTTGCCGTCCACCCAAGGAATATCGACGAAGAATGGCGGGGTTCTCGGGTTGGGAGACCAGGCCGCGGCGGACGCGAAGATGGCCCGCGTGCCGAAATCCGCTTTCGTGAGATCCGCGACATTATGGATCGCCCGGACCTGCGCCGATTCGGGGCCCTGAAGACTCGAATTGGGCGCGAGGCAGCACGCGCTCAACGCGTAAAGGCTCGAAAAAGCTTCCGGATACTTCATGCCCAGGCGCATCGTTCCATAGCCGCCCATCGAGTGGCCCGCCAGGCCGCGGCTCGCGCGCCCGGGAATGGTGCGGTAGTGGGAGTCCATATAGGAAACCAGGTCGTGGACGATGAAACCCTCCCAATCGCCGACCGTGGCGGAACTCGAGTACATGCTGCCCTGATAAAGCGTGTAGGCGTTAGGCATCACGACGATCATCTCGCGCGAGCCGCTCGTGAGCGCCCGGTCGATAGCCGCCGGCGCATCGACGAAAATATGCTTGGCGCCGAACCAGTTATCGTCGTTGTCCGTGTATCCGTGGAGGAGGTAGATCACCGGATAGCGCTGCTTCGAATGGGTCTTGTAGCCCGGGGGCAGGTAGACGGAGACATCGCGGTCCGGCGAGTCGCCCTCGAGATTTCCTTCGAGCGACGCGCCATGCACCTTGACGCGCTCGACGGTTCCGTGCTGCGAAGGAAGGGTCGATTGCGAGCGAAGGAAACCTCCTGCGGAGACGAAGAGCGCGAACGCCGCTCCCCATCGAATTGCCAGCCGTAGACGGCGCGAACGATTCTTCTGCATGCGACTGACCTCCGAGCTCACAGCACCGCGTAATACGTGAAGATCGTGTGATCCGGTTTCGCGTAACGTTTTGCCGTCCCGACGATGACGGTGCGCGTCAGCCAATCGTGAGGTCCCACGGGCGTGTCGAACACGGGCGTGCAGCGAAAATAAAACTCGCGGTCGCCGCTCCAGCTCGGGTCGCTCCGGTCGATCGGCTTGCCGTCAACCGGGTAGAGATACCCGGTGTTGTTGATGTAGATCATGGTCCCGTCGGAAGCCTGAAGCATGTAGTGCGCGTTCAGCCGGCCATTGCCGGCATAGTCCGCGCCGCTGCGGGGTACGACGCGGCCCTGGAGCCGCGGGCCATCGATTACGCCGGAGATTGCGGGAACGTAAGCGCGCCGGCCGGTGGGCGTGTTGAAGGAAACGCGTTCGCTGAAATCGATGCGGATCTGAAATACGTACTCGAGCTTGATCGGCACAACCTCGCCCAGCGATTTCACGCCCGCGTCCGTTCCGGATGGAGACGCGGCCTGTAAGTCGCCCGACGGGCCGCCTTCGGCAAGGGCCGGTTTCGGGAGCAGTCCCGTGAAGAGGCCTCCTACGAGCATCGCTCCGCCGCCGAGCACGGAACCTTTCAGAACGGAGCGCCGCCCCAGGGCCGAGTGCGGGGCGCTTCCCAGTTGATCGCCGCGCCTGCATTCATCGACACGTCCCTTTTTCATGGCTGCTGGACCTCCCATTCCTCGCAGATTGCGTTCCGGCTTCGCGCCTTCGCGCCGGAGAAATCCGCGCACCCTACTGGACGCATTCAAAGTTCCCGGCATCCTGCGGATCGCCCTGACCCTTGTAATGCGCGTACTTTGGATACGCGCACAGGGGCCGGGTGCGCCCTGGGAGCGACTTTCCCTTGGCGACGACGAAGTCCGGAGCGACTCCATTTTCCACCCAGTTGACCACGGCGCCGAGCAGATCAAAATTGTCGAGCGTGGCCGGACCTCCCTGACAGTGATTCATTCCCGGGACGAAATAGAATCGGCTCGAACTCATGGCCTGATCCAGGCCGCCGTTCGCCGCAACCATCTTTTTGTAATAGGCCAGCGTGTCGAGCGGCGAGAAAACCGGGTCGCTTGTGCCGTGGTAGAAGACCAATTTGCCGCCGTGGCCGAAGAACGTGGTGAGATTTGTCCACGTCGTATCCGAGAGGGTCTGGCTTTCGTTGGCATGAACGTTGGCCACAAGCTGATCGATGCTCAAATCCGCCGGCGGCTGAACCGACGCGATCGGACTGGGGCCCGCGCTCGGCAAGAAATTGGTGAACACTCCGCCGGTGCCGAGAATGTACCCGGTGTCGTACGGAAATGGGGAATAGACCTGATTCCCGAGCGAATCCTTCGGGCCGCTGAAGGCTTTCTCGAGCGCGCCGACCTGCTGCGACGTGAGGCATGTATCCGCCTTCGCGCCCTTGCAAGTGAGAACGGCAGGATCGAAATGGCAAGCCTCAGGGTTGAAGATCATCCCGTCTTTCAGACCGTCCTTCTGGTCGCAGGAATTCATGATCGCGTCGGCCAGCAGTTTCTTGTCGCTTTCGGAAAAGTCCTGGCTCGGAACCGGCTTGCCGGACGCGTCTTTGGGTGCGATCTGAGCAAACGCGAGCCTCGCCCAGGTGAGTCCGATGTTCGAATACCCGGTGCGCATGGCCGGATCTCCGGAAATAATTCCGTCAAAGTAGGCCGGGTAACGCTGGGACATCAGCATGCCTTCGCGGCCGCCGGTGGAGCAGCCATCATAATAGGAACGCTTCGCAGGCTGGCCGTAATACTGCGCGATGATCCGCTTTGCGAGAACCGTGACTCTGCCAACCGCAATGTAGGCAAAATTCAGGCTGGCCACTTGGTCTTTCATAAACGCGGGATCAAACACGGCGCCCTTGTGCCCGGTATCGGACGAGACGACCGCAAAACCCCGGGCGAGTGCCGGAGAGTCACCGGCCGCCTGTGCACCGTAGGGAGGATTTACCGAGCCGTTCAGACCGCCGCCTCCTTGAAACAGGAATCGTCCATTCCAATTGTCCGGCAACGCGATGGCGAAACCGATCGCGTAGGGCTTGCCATCGGCTCCCGTGCGCGGATCGATCACTCCATCGGCGCGGCAATACGAGGGGATGGCGACCGGAATCGTATCGGGCGACAGGCCCGAAGCGCGGATCGTTCCCGCAGGAGCTGTTGGAACCTCTTCCGCCTTCGTGATCGTCATCGTGGAATCAGGAATCGTCAGATTGACGAGCTCGGCGCACTTCTCGGCCGGGGCGACACCATTCGCCGCAGGGTTCGACTGCTGGCCTCGAGCTGGCGAAGAAACCGCAAGGCACAATCCGAGCAGCCCGCTCAGTAACGCAGTCCTTTGGAAATTCTCCATTATCAAGCCTCCCAAACCGACGCCATTGTAGTCGCGGGGCAGGCGGATGCAAGCGGATGTTGATGCGGGACGCCGAGGCGCGCCGTACCCTTGCGCCCGGTCGCAAAGGTACGGGGGCGGCCGAAATCGCGCGCGTTACTAAATCGTTGCGTCGATTGACAGTTCTTCGATCATTTTGTCGAGTTCCGCTTGCGCCTGGTCGTGCTTCTCCTGAAAATCAGCGGACTCCCGCTTGAGAGTTTCCAAGCGCGTTTCCTGATCGGCAAGTTCCTGGGTGTAGCGCTGGGTGAGAGCACGCTCCTCGGCGCTTCCCTTGAGAGACTTCAGGTTTTCCCGGAGGCGCTGCTGATCGTCGTAGATTTTGTCGGTCTCGTCGCTCCGATTGGAGACTTCGTTGTCGAGGTCGTCGACGCGATCCTTCTGTTCGACAATCCTACGGAAGGCAGCCTCGATCTCCGCGCTGATGGACCGGCGCTGCACGAAGAGCTTGATCTGGTCGTTCGTCAGGTTCGTGAGCGCGAAGTTTGTTTCGAGCGGCTTTGCTTCCCGGACCACGAGCGTCGCTGTCGCTTTCGAGCCGACACCGAGCCGGAAGCGATAGACGTTGGAAGTCGTTTCGTCGGGTTTCGGGCCGCTTTCGGAGATTCTCCAGCCGGTACGCAGGGGATGCTCGATGAGGATTGTGCGTGGCGAAGTATCGTCGTCGCGGACTGTATAAACCGTCTCCTCGCGAAGCTCGCTCGTCTGAACCATGACTCCATGCGCGATCCGCACATGCGTGACTCGCTGGGGATCGCTTTCGCCCTTCGCATCGACACGAACGCCGAGATCAGCGGCGTAGGAAAGCAGTCGCTTCTCGGCCGGCTTGATCGAGTCGGTGAGGCCCTCGCCGGCGAATGCCTCGTTTTCGAGGATGCTGAAGCTGCCGCTATCGAGCGTGAGCGGACTGGAATTGGTCAGCCAAATCCCCCGCAGGGGGCGCGAAGAATCGAGGGACCGGTTCCAAAGCGAGACTTTCTCCGCGCCCACCCGCGCCTGAACTATGGGCACGAGGGCGGATTCATTCTTGCGAATCGTCACGCGATCTTTAAGCTTGTACTCGAAAAGATCGCCCAGGTCCGATCCGCGCGCAATCGCTTCCATAGCGCCACGCGCCTCGTTCAGTGCGGCCGGGCTCGGCGAGGGCATGCCTCCCCCCACACCATTGCCGTTGCTGACGCCGCTGCCCCGCATCATGGTTTGCGCGTAGTTCCTGCTCCCGATCGCACCGCCAGAGCCGAGTCCGTTACCGGAGCCGATGTTTCTTCCCGCGGCAGTCGCTGATAGTTCGCTGGTCTCCGTATTGACGGTCGCCGCGTTTGCGGTCACCGTTACTGTCTCACTCACGCTACCGACGTGGAGAGCAGCGTTCTGCGTCAACTCTTGCCCTCCACCGAGCGACAGACCCTGCACGACAGCGGTGTTAAAGCCCAGAGTGCTGAACTCGACGCGATAGTTCCCCGCGGGGAGATCCCCGATCTCGTACTTCCCCTGCATGTCGGTCATAGCCGTCGCCACGAGGCCACCCGAGTCCGAATATGCCTTTACCTCCACGCGCTGCATTACGCCGCCGGTAGAGTCCGTGACGACGCCGGAAAGCGCGCCCAAGCCCCCGAGCATCGCGCCTTCGTGGGTCTGAGGAGAGAGCTGCGCGGTTTCCGGAAGCGCGATGACCGGGCGGCGGGCGTAGTACGGCTGCGAGAGCGGCTCGATGAAGGACTGCGGCGCTCCGGCAACGAGCGAGAGTTCCACGTTGTTCCAGTCTTCGCCCACGGTGTTGTCCACGATGGCCCAGCCCTGAAGCAGAGGCTCCTCGCCGGGCTTCGAAGGCAGCACGATGCGATAGGTGGTCTTCCAGACCGGAACCTCGCTGATATAGCTGACGTAGAGCTGGCGATCTCCCGAGCCGGTTGTGTCGATGGTCATGCGCCGGAGATCCTGCTGGCGCACGGAAGACAGCAATCCGAGATAGCGGCCGACCTCGTCGGTCACTCCGCGTTCGGCGAGACGCACGCTGACGGCGGGCGTGATCTCGACGCTGCGGACTTCGCCCGCGTCGCTCACGAGCGTGGCCAGATCCACTTCCAGCGTCGTGCCGCCGCTCACGCGCGTTTTCCGCTCGACGCTCAGCAGGCGGCCGGTGACGACGGTGGTTCCGCTGCGTATCTCGAGCCGCGTTCCGCGCAGCGCCCCATAGAAAGTCGATAAGTCGGTCTTCTCGGTGAGCGGCAGGCGCAGGGCGCCGAGCCGCTGGCTGAGCGGGGCCTCGGAGTTGTAGTTCACGCCGGCGATCCGGCCTCCGTTGAGATCCAGCACAGTGAGTGATTGCAGCACGTCGTTGAGCTGGCCGCTCGTGAAATCGATGCGCACGGATTCGTCGCCGCGGACGTGCCCCAGATGCTCGAAGTAGCCGACGCCGGTCTTATATAGAACCACGCGACGGACGGGAAGGTTGGCGGTTGAGAGATCCTTGCTCGGGGTCTCGGACGATGCGGCCGCCGCCGGGACCAGGAGATTTGTTGATGGACTCTTGCTCGCGTGTTGGGCGGCTTGAGACCACGCACGGGGACATACGGCGAACATCACCACGGTAAAAACACACAGGCACACCTTCAGCATTCGCATTTTTGCCTCCTAAGTTTCGTTAACTGCTCCCTCAGGGGCCGACGTTCAAACTTCGTATTTGGATCAGCCGAACTGGCAGGGGCGCCCTACGCGCTGGGTGCGAGAGACGCAGATCGGTGATTATTTAGAGGCCGGAGTCGCCCGGAATGTTGTCTTTTGAAAAGGCGCAGGCGATGGAATTTCAATGGGCGAGATAGCTAGTTCGAGGGGGCGGAGGGAGCGCGGGGAGGCCAGTCCTGCTGCGCGAATTCGACGCCCCAGAAGTGCGGGCTGGGGCAAAGGAACTCGACGCCGACACGCGTGCCTTTTTCCGAGGTGTCGCCGAGGTAAACGATCCGGCACTCCTGCTCTTCCTCCGTCGCCGGATTGACGAGGACCAGCTCGGCGCCCAGCGCGAGCGGTTGGTCGAGATAGAGCAGGCCGCCGTGGGCGTTGATCACGATCGTCTGGCTCTTCGCGCGGAATTTGTGCCCTTCGGCGTTTTTCCCTTTGGCCTGCACGGGAATCCGCGTGAAGACGCGGGAACTCCGGCGCTGCGTGCTCGCTTGTGCTTCCAGCATCATCACGACTATCGTGCAGTGCCCGCGCGAGCGAGTCAACCGCGCGCGAATCGTGCGTGCCTAAAGAAGCAGTTCGCAGAGATTTAGTGTAATCTTTCGTGCTCGCGTACTATAAAAGGCCGTCGCGAGAGGACTCGCGTCCCCGGGGCGCAGGAGCTCGGCATGGACCTGATCGGCTACATTGAATCGAAGCGCGAAGATCATTTGAATGAGCTGAAAGAGCTGCTGCGCATCCCGAGCGTCAGCGCCAAGAGCGAGCACAAGCCCGATATCGAGCGGGCCGCGCACTGGGTGGCCGAAAAACTCCGCGCTGCAGGCCTAGAAAACGTCGAAATCGCCCCGACAAAATTGCATCCTCTCGTCTATGGCGAATCATTGCGCGCTCCCGGCAAGCCGACGGTCCTTTTCTACGGCCACTACGACGTGCAGCCCGCCGAGCCGCTCGAGCTGTGGACCAGCCCCGCCTTCGAACCCACCGTGCGCGACGGCAAGCTTTTCGGCCGCGGCACCGTCGACGACAAGGGCCAGGTGCATATCCACCTAAAGGCGCTCGAAGCGCTGCGAAACACCGCGGGAAAGCTGCCGATTAACGTGAAGGTGATGATCGAAGGAGAGGAGGAAGTCGGCAGTGTGAGCTTGTGGGACTTTGTGCGGCAGAACCGCGAACGCCTGAAGGCGGACGCGCTCGTCGTCTCCGATACGGCGATGCTGGCCGAGGGCGTCCCTTCCATCACCTACGGGCTTCGCGGGTTGAACTATTACGAGGTCGAGATCACGGGTCCGGCGCAGGACCTGCACTCGGGCGTGTTCGGCGGCGCCGTCCCGAACCCGATCACGACTCTGGCGGAGATGATTGCGAAGCTGCACGACAAGAATTTCCGCGTCACGGTTCCGGGCTTCTACGACGATGTCGCCACGATCTCCCGCCGCGAGCGCAAGGAGCTCAATTCCCTGCCGTGGAAGGAAAAGGAATTCCGCAAGACGGTGGGAGCGCCGGCACTGTGCGGCGAGAAGGGCTTTTCGATTGTCGAACAAGTCTGGGTGCGGCCTACGCTCGAACTGAACGGCATCTGGGGCGGGTACATCGGCGAAGGCGCGAAAACCGTGATTCCCTCCAAAGCGTACGCGAAGATCTCGACGCGCCTCGTGCCGAATCAAAACCCGGCAAAAATTTCGAAACTGGTCGAGCGGCACATCCGCAAGCTCCTGCCCAAGACGGTGCGGTGCAAGTTCCAGGTCTTGAGCGTGGGCAAGCCCTGGGTGGCGCCGCATTCGCACCCGATCTTTCACAAGGCGATTCATGCTCTCGAGTCGGGCTTCGGGAAGAAGGCGGTGTTTATCCGCGAAGGCGGCTCGATCCCGTTCGTCACGCAGATGCACGATACGTTCAAGGTTCCCTGCGTGCTGCTCGGCTTCGGGCTGCCCAATGAAAACTCGCACGCGCCGGACGAGCACATCGTCCTGGAAAATTATTTTGGCGGCATCAAGGCCGTCGCACTTTTTTACGATCAGCTCGCTGCGCTTTAGCGCGCGGCCGGGTGCAGGTGATGCAAAAGCCCCCGTTTTGCGGCCCTTTTTAACCATTTGTGCTTGCGTTCGACTGGCAGGACGGCTATAGTCCCCTGCGGCATCCCGGAGGCCGGGGCCGATCAGCAATTACACTCGAGGAGGAAAGAGAATTCGATGGCCAACCCGTTGAGCAAATCCAAAATTATTGCCCACATGGCCGAAAAGGTCAGCACCCCCGACAAGCCGGTATCGAAGAAGCAGGCAGCCGCTTTCTTCGACGAATTGTTCAAACTGGCCGTGAAGGAAGCCAAGGGCGCAGGCAAGTTCGTAATCCCCGGCATTGGCCGCGCGGTGAAAGCGCACCGCAAGGCGCGCATGGGCCGCAACCCGGCCACCGGCGAGGCAATCAAGATCAAGGCCAAGACAGTTGTGCGCCTGCGCGCGGCGAAGGCGTTCAAAGACGCCGTTTTGAAGTAGTCCGGCTCGGCGCGAATTTGGCCATAGGTTTCTCGGCGAAACCCCCGCGTCCATACCGCCCGGCGGGGCGGAAGGGACGTTTGGGGGTTTTGTCTTTTGGTCCGCCCTCCGATCGCCCTTGCCAAGGCCAACCGCATGCGTGAACACTCGGGCCTGCTCACCGATCTCTACGAACTCACCATGGCGGCGGGTTACCTGCAGACCCGCTTCGAGGGACGCGCCACGTTTGAGCTTTTCGTCCGGCATCTTCCGCCGCGGCGCAATTACCTCGTGGCAGCCGGGCTCGAGCAGGCTCTGGAGTTTCTGGAAAATGTTCACTTCACTCCGGACGAGATTGCCTATCTCCGGGAGCATCGAGTCTTCCGCCACATCCGCGAGGATTTTTTCACGTATCTGGCGAAGTTCCGCTTCACGGGCGACGTCTGGGCAATGCCGGAGGGGACGCTCGTGTTTCCGGGCGAGCCGATGCTGCGGGTGACCGCCCCGATCATCGAGGGACAGATCCTGGAGACGTATCTGCTGGCCACGCTGAGCTACCAGACCATGGTTGCGAGCAAGGCGGCGCGGGTGGTCACCGCGGCGCAAGGCCGGCAGATCGTGGATTTTGGCGCGCGGCGCGCTCACGGCAGCCAGGCGAGCCTGTTCGCGGCGCGCGCTGCGGCGATCGGCGGCTGCGAGGGCACGTCCAACGTCCTCGCCGGCCGGCAGTTTGGAATGAACACCTACGGCACGCAGGCACACTCCTGGGTGATGGCGCACGAGGACGAAGCCGCGGCGTTCCGGAATTTTCTCGACGCGTTTCCCGAGGACTCCGTGCTCTTGCTCGACACCTACGATGTGCGCGGCGCGGTGAAAAAAATCATCGCCATGGGCCGCAGGCCGGCCGGCGTGCGGCTCGATAGCGGCAACCTCGCCGAAGACAGCCGCTGGGTGCGGCGCGAGCTGGATCGCGCCGGCTGGAAGGGCGTGAAAGTCTTCGCCTCGGGCGATCTCGATGAATTGAAAATCGCGAAGTTGCTCTCCAGGCGCGCGGCTATTGACGCCTTCGGCGTGGGCACCGCGCTCGCCACTCCCGGCGACGCCCCGCATCTCAATCTGATCTACAAGCTGGTCGAAGTGGAGCGCGGCGGCGAGATTCGCGAGGCGGCGAAGCTGACGCGCGCCAAGGCGACCTATCCCGGCCGCAAGCAGGTCTTTCGCCACTCGTCCAGAAGGGGTGAATTCGAAAGCGACCAGATCGCCTTGGATGACGAGCCGGGAAACGGCGGCGACGCGCTGCTCGCGGAAGTGATGCGCGGCGGAAGCCGCGTCTCGCCCGCTGAACCCGTCAGCGCGCTGCGGGACCGATGCTTGGCCGGTCTCGCGCGGCTCCCCGAGCGCTACCGGCAAATCAACCGCACGGCTGTCTTTCCGGTGCGCTACAGCAAACGGCTCCAGGAATCGTTCGAAAAGGTTCGGCGGCGCGTACGGCGCTTTGCGGTAAAATAGTTTCGTGAGCCCCAGAAGCCTTGAACGGATCTTGCCGCCGAAAGTAGTTTTCTGGGAAGTGGACGCGCAGGCCGATTTCATGCTGCCGGGCGGCAAGCTGTACGTTCCCGGCGCCGAGAAGATCATTCCCAGAATCGAGCGTCTGGTGGCGGCCGCAATCGAAGCGGGAGCGCTCGTGGTTTCAAGCGGCGACTCCCATCCGGAGGGCGATCCCGAGTTCGAGCGATTCCCGCCGCACTGCCTCCGCGGAACCCCCGGCGCGCGCATTGTCTCGGAAGGACTGGCCAGAAATTATTGTACGGTTCCCAACGATGCCTCGCGCCAAATGCCGGCGCACGTTCTCAGTTTCCCGCAGGTGGTTTTCGAGAAACAGACCCTCGACGTTTTCGACAATCCGCATGCGGGGGCGCTGGTCGAGCGATTGCCGGGCGACGCGGAATACGTCGTGTTTGGCGTGGTGACCGAATACTGCGTGCGATGCGCGGCCAAGGGTCTGCTCGAGCGCGGGCGCAAGGTCGCGATCGTCAACGACGCGATCGAAGCGCTCGAGCCGGAGGCGGGCCGTCGCGCGCTCGATGAACTGCAAGCCCTGGGCGCGCGGTTGATTTCCACCGAGGAAGCCCTCGCCGCCGTCGGCGCTCGCGTTCGGGCCGCTCATTAGTTTCGGCGGAGGCAAAATGTCTGCCGACAAGCGAGCACAAGCCTGGGAAGTCCTTCAACGGGCATACCGGGCTCAAATGGAAGGTGAGCTCGACCGCGCCGCCGAGCTTTACAAAGAATCCCTGGAAATCTGTCCGACAGCCGAAGCTCACACGTTTCTCGGCTGGACGTACCAGTTTCAGGGAAGAGTCGAAGACGCCATCGCGGAATGCAAACGCGCGATTGAAGTGGACCCGGAGTTCGGCAACCCCTACAACGATATCGGCGCGTATCTGATTTCGCTCGGGCGCCCGGATGAAGCGATCCCCTGGCTCGAGCGCGCCATCGAAGCGCCGCGCTACGACCCCCGCCACTTTCCCTATTTCAATCTTGGGCGCATCTATTATGCGAAAGGCATGTTCAATCGCGCCCGCCAGTGTTTTCAAGATGCGCTGCGCATCGAGCCGCGCTACTCCCTCGCTCGACAAGCGGTTGAAAATCTTCGCCGCCTGGTGAATTAGCGGCGCTCCCGCGGCGCGGTTTTTGAGCCGCCCGGGCTCCTGTTTCACCGTCCGAATGGCCAAATTTCGACATGGAAACTTCTTCTAGCTCCGATACTTTTTTGACCAGTCGTCGCTGAGAATCGCGCTCGGCGTGCGGCGTAAAACAAACAAAACAGGATGGATACAATGTGGTAAGCGGATTGCCGTCCGATTTGCGTTCTCGCGGGGCGCGGTCTGCTCCGAGGGGATCCGCCCGAGAGCCGTCGTCGGCTCAAGGCGGATTTGGATCGGGGAGGGATTGAACATGACACGTTACGGAATTCTCGCACTGGCGACGCTGGCTTTCGCCTTCTGTGCTGCCGCGCAGAATTCGCCGAGCAGCCAGCCGAACGCCGCAGTGCAGGCCCAGACGAGCGCGTCGGCTACCGCTTCTGCGAGTAGCTCGCAGCAGAATCCGAGCACGGCTGAAAAGAAAGATGCGCCGGGCGCTTCAAGGTCTGCGTCGGCCTCCGCTTCGAGCGGCACATCGGCATCGGCAAACGCCGGCAACAGCTCTTTGAATATTTCCAGCGGCACCGACATCGAAGCGATGCTCGTGACTCCGCTGGATGCCAAGCACAACAAGCCGGGCGACCCGGTGATGGCAAGGACGACGCGCGATGTGAAGCAGGACGGCCAGGTCGTGCTGAAGAAGGGCTCGCAGCTTGACGGGCATGTGACCCAGGCGGAAGGGCGGACGAGCAAGAATTCGCAGTCATCGCTCGGCGTGGTGTTCGATAGCGCCGTGCCGAAGAACAGCAAACAACACGTTCCGCTGAACATGTCGGTCCAGGCGCTGGCTGCCTCGGCCGCTCAGACGTCGGCTGCGATCGGAGATGAACAGGCGGCCTTGGGCGGTGGCGCCTCGGGAGGCGCGGTGGGCTCGGTCGCGCCTGCAGGCGGACTCGGTCACGGCGTTGGCGGCGCGGTCGGCGGTGTTGCCAATACGACCGGGAACGTTGTTGGAAATGTTGGTCAACCGGTGAACGGAACGGTGGGAGCGGCAACTCGGACGGTCGCTTCGGCGGGCAGCACAGGCGGCTTGAATGCCGCAGGCGAGCTCACGTCAGCCAGCAGCGGCGTGTTCGGCCTTCAGGGTCTGAACCTAACCTCCGCGGCCAGCAGCGGAACGCAGGCGTCGGTCGTGAATTCCACGAGCCGCAATGTGCACCTGGACAGCGGCACGCAGATGGTGCTGCAGGTCGTGAAACAGTAGAGTTCCCCTTGCAGAAATCCGGCCGCGCGGCGCGCTTCTAAGCGGCCGCACGGCCGGATAATTTCTCATGCCAGCGGGTCGCAGGTTTTCCCTGGCGCGATATCTCAATCAAGCGGTCGCGATCTGCGGCCGCATTCTTTTGTGAATCGTCAGAACGAGCGCGCCAAGACCCCAGATCACCACAATGGCTGCGATCCAGAATCCCACAAACGGCAGCATACGAAGCGCGCGGAGAATCGCCAGGCCGAGCGCAAGCCTCCCAATCGCCGCGCCCACTCCCACCCCCGCGCCGAGCAGCGTTTCCCCGAGCCATGCGCCCACAAAAATCTGAGCCGCATACACAGCGATCAGATAGCACAACATGGCGCTGACGCCGACGCCCAGTCCTACGATGGTAACGCAGGCGATGAGGGCGGCGATCGGAGTCGCAAACAGAAACAGCGCGCCAAAGCCCAGCGACGGGCCCACTCTCTTGGCCGCCTGGCTCGCGTCGAAGAAAAACCCCGGAGCGAGAAGCAGCACGAGAAGTCCAAACAGGAAACTCGCTCCCCAGAACAGCACGCGATGCCAGTAATACGTCAACCGGCTGTAGTCCGGCCCTCGCTTCGGCACGGTGATTTGAATCGGGCTTCCGAGCTTCGCGGAGGGGGAAACGTCCGGCTGGTGAGTCCCGGTGTATTTCGTTTGACCTGCGATTTCGGCGGTGGGTCCGATCGTCAGCAGGTCTCCGCGAATCGTCACGTCGCGACCAAGCGAGCCGTTGATCTCCACAGAGTGCGCGAGAGCGAGAAGATCGCCGGCAACCTTGCCGTCGAGGACAAGGACCGTTACGCCCAGGGTCATCGAGCCTCCGACCTGCGCCTTGTGGTCCAAATCCACCTCCTGGACCCAGGCCATCACATTCCTGCCGACGGTGGAGTTCAGCATGAGCGACTGAGCGAACGCGCGTATGTTCCCGTCCACCGGCCCGTTCACGCGGAGCTCCTGCGAACAGGCGATGATGTCGCCCTTGATGTGTCCGTCCACGGTCACGTTGTTCGAAAACACGATCAGGTCGCCATCGACATCTCCGTCGATTCGCGCATGGTCGGCCGCCACGAAGAGATCCGACTTCACTTCTTGGCCCGCAGGCAGCGTGTAGCTCGGATTGCCGTGCATCATATCGGCCGCCGCCGAAGGCGGGATGGCCAGTGCGCCGGCAACCGCGCCCATCACGAAGGCGATCGCCGTGAAGCGATGCCATCGCCGCCTGAGCAGCCAGATTGCCAGCGTTCCCAAGGTCGCCACCGCCAAGAATTCCATGAGGCTCCGCATCGCGTCCCATCCTTTCCAGAAAGCTCCGCCTAAGAAGAGATCCGTAAGAAGATTATTTCCCTGCGTGAAGCCTGCCTGCCCGGCCTGCGCGAGCCACGGCTGCACGAAACCGCTCCAGAGCGTGTACGCGCCGCCGACGCCGAGTCCGAACGCCGCGATCCATCCCCAGTGGGCCATGCCGCGCTCGGGCGCGGAGATCATGTGAGCGGGCACCGGCTCGTCCTCGGTTTGCAGCGCCTCTCGCAGCCACACGCCTTCGCTTTCGAGCGCGCGGAGGAGCTCGCCGCAGGCGGCGCAAGACGCCACGTGCGCGGATACCTCGCTCGCGCGGCCGGCGTCGAGCTGGCCCTCGAGAAAGAGCAGCCCGGTCATCTCGTCGAAGTGGCCATCGATGTGGTTCATAGCTTTCCTCCTGCTGAGGCTCGCCGGGAGCTCGCCCCTCCGCCCAACGCGTCGCGCAATTGGTGGCGCGCGCGCAGCAGCAACACGCCGACAAACGCGCGGCGCACTCCGAGCGTGTCGGCAATTTCGTCGTAGCTCATATCCGCGAAATAGCGGAGCACCAGCGCCATCCGCGCGCGATCGGGAAGCCGGGCAAGCCCGGTGCGGACTTCCTTGCCGGTGTGTTGGGTCTGCAGGCGTTCCAGCTGGCTTGGATCGGGGTGCTCGAGCGGCAGGGTATCGAGGTCGCCCGTCTCGAGGTCCTGGCGAATGCGCCGCCGCCGCAGCGTGTCCCAGCAGTGGTTGCTGGCGACCTTGTAAAGCCAGGCGGTAAAGGGCCGCGACGAATCGTATGTGCCGAGCTTCTGGCGTACCTTCATGAAAATTTCCGTGGTCGCGTCTTCCGCATCCTCGCGTGCCGGGAGCAGCCTCCGGCAAAACCGGAAAATGGCTGGTGCGTACCGCCGATAGAGCTCGCCCCAGGCGTCGGAATCTCCCGCCTGGACTTGGGATAGCACCTGCGCCAATTCCGCTTCGCTCATCGTCCCGGTCGTCTTGTGTCTATCCATGGATTGATACGCGCGGCCGATCTGGAATATTTCACAAGTACCACAATTCAGCGCACTTGTCTGCGAAACAAGGCGGCTCGCCCTGGACCCGCCCCGGGACCCGATGGGGTTCTCCCGGTCTGATATACTCGCGAGCCTGCCCCATCCGCCGCCCTGCGGCACGGCGCGCGGAATAAGCGGGAAAAAGCCGATTCGCATGGCTCCCAAAGACTCAAAGCGCCTCTTCCTGGTTGACGCGATGGGCTACATTTTTCGCGCCTTCTTCGCGCCCATGGACCGCCTGCAGACCGCCTCGGGCATCCCGACCAAAGTACCCTACCTCTTTGCCACCATGATGCGGCGACTGATTCAGAGCAAGGATTTGCGGCCGGACTACGTCGCCGTGGTATTCGACGTCGCCGCGCCCACCTTTCGCGACAAGCTTTACGCCTCGTACAAGGCGCAGCGCCCGCCGATGCCCGAGGACCTCGCCGTGCAAATCCCGTTCGTCCGCCGGTATTGCCAGGCCATGCGGCTCTCCATCCTCGAATACCCCGGCTATGAGGCGGACGACGTGATCGGCGCGCTGGCGCGGCAAGCGGACAAAGAGGATCTCGACGTCCTCATCGTGACGGGCGACAAGGACCTCATGCAGCTCGTCGGTGGCCGCGTCCGCGTGCTCAATCCCGGCAAGAACGACCTCATCATCGACGCGAAAAAAGTCGAGGAGATCATGGGCGTGCCGCCCCAGAAAGTGCCGGACATCATGGCCCTGATGGGCGATTCGATCGACAACATTCCCGGTGCCCGCGATCCCAACGACAAGCCCGCTCCCGGCGAACGCCGAAAGGCCGGCATCGGAGAAGTGGGCGCGCGCCAGTTGATTCAGCAGTTCGGCAGCGCCGAGGAGGCGCTCGCGCGCGCGGGAGAGGTGAAACGCGCGAGCTATCGCGAGGCGCTGGAAAAACACGGCGAATTCGTGCGCCTCAGCAAGCAGCTCGCGACGATTCCCACCGACGCGCCCGTGCCTCTCTCGCTCGACGCGCTGCGCCTGCGGGAGCCTGATGCCGACGAGCTTCGCGCGCTCTATCGCGAACTCGGCTTCACCTCGCTGCTCAAGGAACTCAACGCTTCGGCGCCGGCGGCCGCGCCGGACGGTACGACCGACTACGCGGCGCTCGATTCACCCGCCGCGCTGCGAAAATTCCTGGAAAACGCTCCGCGCGGCGAGGAAACCTCCGTCTGGCTCGCGCTCGATTCCCAGGACCCCGACGAAGAGGGTTTTCAGACGCGCGTGCTCGGCGTCGAAGTCTCGGCGAAACCGGAGTCGGGCCGCAGCGCCGCGAACGACGCCGAAAACAAAACGCTCGCGGCGATGAAAGACTGGCTCGCCGATGCCAAGCGCCCCAAGGTGGTGCACGATCCCAAGCTGTTCCATCTTCTCGCCGCGGGCGATTCCGGGAATGACGCGAAAGCCGTCGCGGGAATCCGCCACGCCACCATGCTTTATTCCTATCTCCTGCGCCCCACCACCGCGAATCACGCTTTCGCCGAGGCTGTCTTCCGGCAGATGAATCGCAGCCTGTCTGGCGCGCCGGGCGAGCGTGCCGATTTCCTGCTGCGCCTCGCGCCGGTCCTGCGCGCGGAGGTGGAAAAGCAGGGCCTCGCGGACCTCTACGAGAAAATCGATTTGCCGCTCGCGCCGGTGCTGGCCCGCATGGAGGCCGCCGGCGTCCGCGTGGATCCGCAGGAGCTGGAAAGAATTTCCGCGCGCGCGCAGGAAGAAATCGCCGCGCTCGAGAAACGCATCTACGAGCTGGCTGGTTTCGAATTCAACATCAAGTCCACCCAGCAGCTTGCCGAGGTTTTGTTCGACCGGCTGAATCTGCAGCCGCCGCGCCGCAGCCGCACGAAGGTTCGGTCAACGGCCGCAGAAGTTCTCGAAGAGCTGGCGCTCGTTCACGAGCTGCCGAAAAAAATCCTCGAACATCGCGAGCTGGCGAAGCTCAAATCCACCTACGCGGACGCGCTGCCCCGGCTAATCCATCCCTCCACTGGCCGCCTGCACACGCGGTTCAATCAGACCGGCACGGCCACCGGCCGGCTAAGCTCGTCGAATCCCAACCTGCAGAATATTCCCGTGCGGACCGAGCTTGGCCGCGAAATCCGCGCCGCGTTCGTTGCGCCCGCGGGGCGCCTGCTGCTCTCCGCGGACTATTCGCAGATCGAGTTGCGCATCCTGGCGCATCTTTCCGAAGACCCTGTGCTGGTCGAGGCCTTCCGGGGCGGCGAGGACATCCACTCGCGCACCGCGCAAGAAGTTTTCGGCGTGGGTCCGATCGCGCAGACGCCGGAGCACCGCCGCGTCGCCAAGGTCATCAATTTCGGCGTGATCTACGGGCTATCCGCGTTCGGCCTGGCCCAGCAGTTGGGAATTGACACGAAGGAAGCTGCGAAATTCATCAGCGCCTATTTCGAGCGCTACAGCGGCGTGAAGAAGTATCTCGACGCGCAAATCGCGGAAACCCGCAAGGCCGGTTTCACGCGGACGCTCTTCGGCCGCACCCGCCAGATTCCCGAAATCAATTCGCCGCAGCCGAACCTGCGCAGCTTTGCCGAGCGCACCGCGATGAACACTCCCATGCAGGGCGCCGCCGCCGACTTGATCAAGCTCGCCATGATCGAGCTGGACCGCCGCCTCGCCGCCGATTTCCAGTCGCGCATGATTCTGCAGGTCCACGACGAATTGCTGTTCGAAGCCCCGGAGAAGGAACTCCCGCGCCTCACCAAACTCGTCAAGGAAGTGATGGAGGGCGTCCACAAGCTGCGCGTCCCCCTCGTCGTGGACACCAAGGCCGGCCCCAACTGGCGCGACATGAAGTGAAGTGCCTTCGTAGCGGCCGCCCTTTAGGCGGGCGCCTTGGCTTTTGCCGTTACCGATGTCGCGCTCCGGCGTCGCGCCCGCTCCTTTCCTTGTGCATCGCCTTCGTAGCGGCCGCCTTTTAGGCGGGCGCCTCGGCTTTCGCCGTCGTTCATGTCGCGCGGCCGGCGTCTCGCTGGCGCTACGAAAACCGGCTCTTGAATTGTGTGTCACTTCGTTTGGCAATTTCGCGACCGGTTTTGAGCGAACCGCCGGGGGTTGTAGGTCGCGGCTTTAGCCGCGACGTTAGCTCGATCGCGCGGAGCGCGTACCGCTTGGCGGATTCTTCTCCTTCGGCGCTCTGCGCCGGCTAGATGAGCTTCAATTCGGGGAAATCCAGTTTGTATCGCTGCGGGTCGAGCGTCATCAGGCGATCCGCCTGCGTCATGGCGTGCGATCCAATGATGAAATCAGCGAGCAACCGTCTAGGACCTTGGCGCGCGGTTTTTCTTCTTCGCTTCGCGTAGCGGGCAAAGCGCCGGCCCGCCTCAATCCACACCGGCCGTTGAAACTCGAAATCGATGTCGATGCCCGTATCCTCGAGAAAGGTGTTTACAAATGACTCGGTCGCCTTCGGATAAGCCAGCAACTCCGCGTAGACCGGCCCTCCGACGACCAGGCCTCCCTCCGTCTTCGCATGTCCGAGGTCCCTCGCGATGTTCGAGGCTCGCGGCTCCTTGGACCAGAGAGCGGAAATCACGTTGGTGTCGATCGCCGTTCTCACGATTCCTCGGAGTCATCGTCGCGCATTTTGCGAACCCAGGCATTTATCTCACGCACCCCGGAAAAGGCGGGCAGGGCGCCCACGTATTTCGCAAACGGATTTTCAGGTGCGCGCGCCGGACGGATGGTCGTCCGGTCTTTTTCGACGACAAATTCCACGCGATCGCCTTGTTTCAGCCCCAGACGATGGCGAATCTCCTGCGGCACGGTGATCTGCCCCTTGCTGCTGATGGTGCTCGATCGAGTCATCTTTACTTGGTCTCCTTACAGTAAGGATACCACAATTTGCCCCCCGACGGAATGCCTCTCCGCTCGGAGGCGAACCTGTCGTCTCGATATCGAAGATCACATTCTGGCGTGGGATGAACCGCTAGTGGAAATACGAGAGCAAACTGAAAAGTCGACAACTGCACCCCTGCGAGAACGGCAAGGACGCGGCACCCGGCGGATTTGGTCCAGCCGCAATGAGAGTCGCGTGCAGACGCGGGTCCAAGCTTTTAGCTCCAATCCTGCCCTTGGTGAGTAGCCCACCCGCTGGAACATAGTCGAAGCGCATTGGGTTCGTTCTATTCGGTTCTATCGGGCGAGCTTCAAGCCCTTCTCGACAGCATGATCTTCGCGATACGGTCAATCTCAGATCGCCTCCCGGGATTAAGGCTGAATGGACCCGGTGTTCCATGCTGTACGAGGAGCTGTCGCTTGATTAGTTCCTTGATCGCTGTCGCTAGCTTCTCAGAGTCCAGGTGGGTGTGCTTTTGCATGGCCTCCACACTCACTTGTGCCCCGCCCCACTTGTCGTTGCGCCAGAGCTTTTCAAGGAGATACCCAGCCTCTTCGCTAACGCCTAGGTCTGCAATCGGTCGGGTTTGCGGGGTCGGCGGAGCCGAATCGGACTCCTTCTGCTTGGGCGCCGCGAACTTGGTCCAGTCTTTGGCTCTCACCGCCTCGATCCACGTCTCCTCGATCGCGGGCCATATATCTTCGAATGCAAACCCCATCTCAGATAGATAGAGCAGTAGGTTGGCCGGGTGCAGACCTAAAGAAAGGGCGGCTTCAGCCGTCGGCCTCTTCATTTAGTAGACCTTCCTGAACTTCAGCCGGCACAGGAGAGAACCTGAACGTTAGTGTCGCCGAATTCTGGATGTTGACCGTGAATCCTTCAAGGCTTGACATGTCGTCGGAGTCGAGTTCTTTCGCTACGAACATGCAGTATCCGTTCTCAAAGCGGAATTCGCCATCGCCAGACTGCAGGCCAAGACCGTTGATCATGTCCCAAACGATTCGCATGCCTCGGGTCGCCGCTCCGCCCGTGTCGCGCCTAGCGATTCGGGACCAGTCCTCCTCCGTAATGGGAAGGATGATCTGAAGGCCACTCTCGGGAGCCGAGAGGTAGTAAAGTTCCCCGACTAACATGGCGGGGGGAACCGTTTCGTCAATGGAAAGGGCACCGGGGTACCTATCGTTTAGCTCCTGTTCCACTTTCATCAGCTCATTGCGCAGGGTCTCGGCCACAGCGGGCACCGTAGCCAAACGAATCAGTTCACGGAATTGGTCCCTCTGGTCGCACAGGTCACCGATCCGGGAGTCCTCGTGCCGGGCCCTCTTGAACGCCTCCGCCGCGGCTATGCGTTGATTCCGCTCATGCTCGCCCGCAAACGCTTGCTCGACCCGTTTGGCCAGTTCAATTACATAGCTATCGACGGATCGGCGGTAGGCCTTTCTCAGGTGACTCTCATTGCGAAGCTTCTCCGATTCGATCGTGTTGAGGGTCCCGACCGCCTTGTCTCGGAATTCGGTCTCTTCTCTCACGGTCTCAAGGGCTTTCTCCGTCTCTCGCCGTGCCTCCTTCAGAAGGTGCTCGGCTTGCTCTTTCGCTCCCCGCCTCTCCAGAAGGCGATCCAATATCTCTTGCCGTTGGCGCTCAATTTCTTCGAGTTTTTCCTGCGCTTCCTTCAGCCGGTCTTCGGCCTCTGTGACCAAACGCTTCCTTTCACTTTCTAGTGTTCGATGGCGGGTTATTTCCGTCGAGGCCCTCTTTAGCCGGTCCTCGGCAGCAGACAGTCGGGAGAGAATGTCACTTCGCCTTCCGTCGACGAGCGCAAGGGTGTCAACTATCTCCCGGGTTTGTTCGCGGATTGTGTCTCTAATGTTCAGAAGTTTTGCTCGCTAGCTTCGGGATCAAACCGGAGGTTTCAGTTCTGGCCATGTCCGGAAGACTGCGTCGTCCAGTTTTTCGCACGCGATTACCGTGGCCCCCTTGACTTCCTCGCGCATGATTTCAGCACTCTTCTTCGGGCAGAAGATGCGGATTGGCTTAGAGATCGTTCCTCCCTGGATGTCTTCCCAAAAATCCACAATTATCTCATCTGGGACTTCGCGAACCTGTCGCAGGAGATCTATTTCTCCGATGTAGACGTGGTATGAAGGAATGTCCTTCTGGATGTACGATGCAATCAGTGCCATGCACAAAGGCAGGCCCAACAGTCCGCGGTATCGTCGCTCGCCGGGCAGTCTGCATTGGATCGTGTAATCAAGGTCCTCGATTTCCATGTCTGGAAGCTGGCTAATGCACGTCGTCAATTGCTCGATTTCCTTTTTCGGAAGGCCCGGAGCCGTGATTCTTCCTCGCGTGCCGTAAGCTGGAAGTGCCACCGCCGCTTGTGCCTCAGCAATTCCGGCGGCCCTACCGAGATACGTGCGGGCCACACTGCTCACGGCGTCGCTGTGCGGAGACAGTTTGAGCGCCGTGGTTCGCTTGTCTATCTCAAGTGGAACGGGCTTCAGGACGGCTGGTCCAAAGCGATTCTTCGGAACGAACAAAGGGCGGTAGATCATCGCCTTACGCATTACGAGGACGCAGTCCACGTTATGCTCCATATCCTTGGGCCCTGCGATATCCCCCTTCTTCGTAACGTGAGCTACGAGAAGGACCGTAACTCCTGCCGATCGACACTGGCGGCAGAATTCGTAAACCTGCTTGTATTTTCGGGTCGCGGCGGCGGAAAGGCCGTGGCCTTGGATCGAGTCAACCACTATTAACTTAACGCCGTGGTATTTGCCGGAAGAGCTCAAGACTTGGTGCCCGAGAAAAGTCGGAAGACTCTCGATGTCGTATATGTTTTCTTCTGGCCAGATGTTGCCCAGCGCTTTCTTCCCCTCTGGCGAGGGCCAATCTGAGCACATTCTGCGAGCGCGCTGTGCCAGATCTTCTTTCGACTGCTCGGTCAGGACATATAGCGTCGACTGGCCGCGCCTGCCCAGGTCCAGTGCAATCTGAATCCCAAGTGTGGACTTGCCAATTCCTGGCTGGCCCGCCACCAGGTAAATCCCTCCGACGACGAACTTTTCAATCCGATGTTTCAACCAAGCGAGGCTGTCCGACAGCTCTACCTGCTGGTACTCTGTTTTCCCGATGCCTAGAAGACCGTCATTTTCGTCGCTCATCGGCAGGAGCCGTTCCTCTGTTTAATGATAAAAGCCGACCAGAGCTGCGCTATGGCAGCCAGCCTAAAAGGGGGGTGCGATTAAATCGAAAACTAATCGACCCTTTTAGTTACACAATCAAGCATTAATCTCGTTCGCTTTTGTTCACGGAATATACTTGTCGCTTTGCTGGGTGTCAATCATTTGGGAGGACCGTTCCTAGCTTGCCTTTTGCAGTGGTACGGCGGCGCGTGGAAATCGCGCTAGTTCAGCGATTTCGCGAAACCAAGAAGTGGCTCGACGCGGGCGAGAGAGTCCTCAGCCATGCCGGGGGCCTTCGCCCCGTCGGACGCGGTTGGCGGGCGGCGCAGCACGCGTCCCGCAGACCCCAATTCCATGCGTCCCTTATCCGACCTGCATTTCTGCTGCACTTCTCACCAGCATCTTTCCGCGACCAATTCTGTTAGCATGAACGGTCAGGGCTCCCAGTGTCGACGGTAAGTCGAGCCTGGGAGATTAGTCGCCACTTTTCGCGCCCTCCGTCCCTCGTGACGAGGGCCGGACGCTCTTTGACAATTGACGATGCGACCAGCATCGGCATCCCGAGCGACCAACGGGAGCCGAGGGATCTCTCTTTTTGTCTCGCGAGATCGTGTCCTTTGACGATGCGACCAGCATCGGCATCCCGAGCGACCAGCGGGAGCCGAGGGATCTCTCTTCGCCTCGCGAGATCGTGTCCTTTGACGATGCGACCAGCCTCGGCGTCCCGCCTGCCCTGACGCAGGAAGGGAGCAACCAGCGGGAGCCGAGGGAACTCGCTTCGTCTCGCGAGATCGTGTCCTTGCTCATCCAGACCAAATAGCCGCCACTTCGGTCCCCTCGCTCGCGACCCTCGCCGCTGAATTTCTAGTCGACAATACTGCCGATTAGAAATCGGCCTAACCCGCTGAAAACACACACGATAAATTCTTCTAATCGACAGAACTCGGGGACCTCGCGACGGCACATCATCCCGAAATCGGCGTCGCCACTCGACACACCATGTCGAACGAAATTCGATCTAACTCGCTCAAAACAAAGGATGGGCACCCTCGCGAAGTGTCACACTTTTCGAGGGGCCTCGCGCACACCTTGTAGGGCGGGGTTTCAACCGCGCCGTAAACGACGGCAGTCGAGTTTCTACCTTGCTGCCGCAGCGAACTCGAAATCGGCCCGCCTGAAAGGCGGCCGCTACGAAGGCAATGGCGCAAGGCAAAACGAGCCCGGGAGATCAGCCGAGGACCGCAGCGAATCCGAAAATCGGCCCGCCTGAAAGGCGGCCGCTACACAAACAACGGCGCAAATCGAAACGAGAAGCGGGACGCAAGAGCGCGACGAGGGCAGCAGAACCCCTGCCGCGCTGAACGCCGCGGCGAATACGAAAATCGGCCCGCCTGAAAGGCGGCCGCTACGAAGGCCGCGGCGCTACATTAGAATCTCCGAGAGGCCTCCGTGAACTCTGTGAATTCTCTGCGTCCTCTGTGTTAATGTTTTCTCTTCTCGAAGAAAACGGCGAGGTGAAGAGATGGCTCCGGATCACCCCGAAGGATTTCTAAATCTGGTGAGGGACGCGAAGAGGCGAATCAAGGAAGAAGACTTCCGCGAAACGAAGAAGCGGCTCGACGCGGGCGAGAAAATCGTCCTGGTGGACACGCGCGAGGATTTCGAATGGGCGCGCGGCCACCTCCCCGGCGCAATCCACCTCTGCAAGGGCGTCATCGAGCGCGACATCGAAAAAACAGTTCCGGACAAGGAAGCGGTGGTCGTCCTCTACTGCGGCGGAGGATTCCGCTCCGCTCTCGCCGCGGACAATCTTCAGAAGATGGGCTACCGCAATGTGATTTCCATGGACGGCGGCTGGCGCGGATGGTCCGAAGCCGGTTTTCCTACGATCAGGGATTGAGATGGCCAAACTTCAGGGGTTAAAACCCCTGATGAAGAGGCGGGGTAATGTCGGAGCTAAAGCTCCGACCCCTAAAACTCCACTTGGTCCGCAGGCTGTAAAGCGGTGTCCTGGCGAAGACCACCTCTGAAAAATTTCACCCAAGAAGGAGAGGCGAATCATGGCTGAGGCGCCGCGACGCATCGTCACCGGCCACGACAAGAGCGGGAAATCGATTATTCTATTTGATGGGCATCCGCCTCTCGATTTGAAGATTCCGGAGCGCGGCGTCACCTTTTTTGAAATCTGGAACACCGACGGAAGCCCCGCGCCGATAGCGTCCGCAGAGGCAGAGCCCACCGACCGGCCGATCCAGCTCGAACCGAAACCGCACGGGACCGTAATTCGCATCCTCGAATTTCTGCCGGGCTTCTCACAGAAGGAGTCTGGCGCGCCGCCTTTCATGCACCGCACAGAAACGGTGGACTACGGAATCGTGCTCGAGGGAGAGATTTTTCTTCTGCTGGACGACTCCGAGGTGCGCTTGAAGGCGGGCGACGTGGTGGTGCAACGGGGCACCGATCACGCCTGGGAAAACCGCTCGGCCAAGCCCGCGCGCATCGCCTTTGTGCTCGTGGACGGCGCTTTTTCCGGCGGCCTCAAGGCGTCCTTACCCGCAGGCGCGCTCGACAGAGTGATCCGCGGGCCTTTGAACGCTGCGAGAGGCTGATCGCCGAAGAGAGTTGGCTGGGGCGGTTGGACTCGAACCAACACCGTCCTCATTAACAGTGAGGTGCCCTACCAATTGGACCACGCCCCAACTCTGTGGCGAGCAATTCTATCTGAATTTACACGAATCCGGCGCGGACGTGAATGCGCATCGGGAAATTTGTTAGGGAGTCCGGCAGCGGAGCGCGGGGGCGAAGACCAAGAGAAGGCGCGCACCCCCGCCGGGCATTCGAGAGGGGTAGGTAAAGTTGGCTAACCGGCGGAAGTGGCCGGGGGAAGGAAGCCGGCCCAGCCCTCAATCCCCTAAGGGATCCTCGGCTTTCCTCCCCCTGACGCGGAAAGACATGGCACGCCAAAAACCAAACCTAAGCTGCTGAAAGCAAACATTCTTGTTTTGAGGCCCTCGGTAAAAAGTCCCCGACGCCAGTAAAAATTCCGGCGTCGCAGGCGGGCGAGGCGAAGTCTGGCCGGCCGGGCGAGGCAGTTGCAAGAAATTTCCTTCAAAGGAAAAGCGAAAAACCAGGCATCGCGCTCGTACCCGCTCTCCTTGACCGGCGCGATGCGCTCTTGCTATGTTCAGAGATTACACTGGGAGCATTCTACCCAGTGTACAGCGAGCCCCGCTGTGGGGGCACTCCACCCATGGGCCTGAAGAAAATCGTCATCCGCGGCGCCCGGCAGCACAACCTCAAGAACATCAGCCTGGAAATCCCGCGCAACACGCTGACGGTGATCACGGGGCTTTCAGGGTCCGGCAAATCGTCGCTCGCATTCGACACGCTGTATGCCGAGGGACAGCGGCGATACGTGGAATCGCTTTCGGCGTACGCCCGGCAGTTTCTCGATCAAATGGAGCGGCCCGACGTGGATTCGGTCGAGGGCCTTTCGCCCTCGATCGCGATCGAGCAGAAGACCACCACGCGCTCGCCGCGCTCGACCGTCGGCACGATCACGGAAATTTACGATTACCTGCGCGTGGTCTACAGCGCCATCGGCACGCCGCACTGCCCAAAATGCGGCAAGCCGATCGCGCGCCAATCCACCGAACAGATCGTGCAGGCGGTGATGGCGCTGAAGCCGGAAGAGCGCATCATGATCCTCGCGCCGGTGGTCCGCGGCCGGAAGGGCGAATACAGGAAGGAGTTCGAAAAGTACGCGAAGGAGGGTTACGTCCGCGCGCGCGTGGACGGCAGGCTCGTGAATCTCGACGAGCCGGTTGCGCTCGATCGCCGCAAGAACCACACGATCGAAATCGTGGTGGACCGCCTGCTGCTGAAAAACGGAATTGCACAGAGGCTCGAACAATCGATCGAAACCGCGCTGAAGCTGACTGGCGGGCTGGTCACGATCGCCGTGGTGGGCGGCGAGGAGCACGTGTATTCGGAAAAACTGGCGTGCGCGGACTGCGGCACGTCGGTCCCGCAGCTCGAGCCGCGCTCGTTCAGCTTCAATTCACCATACGGCGCCTGCACAGAATGCCACGGCCTCGGCTCGAAATTCGACTTCGACCCGGCGAAAGTGATCGCGGATTGGACGAAGCCGCTCTTTGAAGGAGGCCTCGGCCCGGGCTCGGGTTCGGCGTACCTGCAGCGAACCCTGCGGATCGCCGCGGCCGCTCACGGCTTCGATCTCGACGCCCCTTTTGAAAAACTCTCGCGGAAAATCCAGAATCTGATTCTGCACGGAAATCCGGCGAACGGCGGCTCGAGCAAGGGGCTGAATTTTCAGGGTGTTCTGGCGCACCTGGAAAACAGCCTGAGCGAATCGAGCTCGGACACCTACCGCGAATGGCTCACGCAATACATGTCGCCCGCGCCCTGCACCGCGTGCTGCGAGCGGCGTCTACGGCCCGAGAGCCTGGCCGTAGAGATCGCTGGACTCTCGATCGCGGACTTCACGGCGCTCGCGCTCAACGAGGCCCGCCCCGCAGTGGACAAAATTCGCGCCCGGCTCACCCTGCGGCAGAGGAAAATCGCGGGACGCCCTCTCGCGGAGGTCGCCGAGCGGATCGATTTTCTGCTGGACGTCGGCCTGGGCTATCTGACGCTGGCGCGCTCGGCCGCGACGCTTTCCGGCGGAGAAGCGCAGCGGATCCGGCTGGCCACACAGATCGGCTCGCGCCTGCGCGGTGTGCTCTACGTCCTCGACGAGCCTTCGATAGGCCTGCACGCGCGGGACAATGGCCGCCTGCTCTCGACGCTGGAAACGCTGCGCGACCTCGGCAACACCGTTCTCGTTGTGGAGCACGACGAGGAGACGATCCGACGCGCCAATTATGTCGTGGACCTCGGGCCCGGCGCGGGAAACGCGGGCGGCCACCTCGTCGCGGCCGGTTCGCCCGCGGAGATCGCCGCAAATCCGGCGTCGCTTACCGGACAATATCTCTCCGGAAAGATGGTGATTCCCGTCCCGGCCGAACGCAGGAGCCCGAACGGCAAGTCGGTGGCGGTGCTGGGCGCGCATGGCAACAATTTGAAGAATATCGACGTGGCGATTCCGCTCGGCCTTCTGTCGGTTGTCACCGGCGTTTCCGGCTCGGGCAAATCGACGCTGGTGAACGACATTCTCTACCGCGCGCTCGCGTCGAAACTTTATCGCTCGATGGAGAAGCCCGGGGCGCACCGGTCCATCAGCGGCGCCGAACACATCGACAAGGTCGTTCAGATTGATCAGGCACCGATCGGGCGCACGCCGCGCTCGAATCCGGCCACCTACACCGGCGTCTTCGCGCCGATCCGCGAGCTCTATGCCATGCTGCCGGAATCGCGCGAGCGCGGATACCGGCCCGGACGGTTCAGCTTCAATGTGAAGGGCGGGCGCTGTGAGGCGTGCCAGGGCGACGGCCAGCGGCGCATCGAAATGAATTTCCTTCCCGACGTGTATGTGACCTGCGAAGTCTGCCGCGGCAAGCGCTACAACGGGGAAACGCTTGCCGTGCGCTACAAAGGTTCCTCGATTTCCGATCTGCTCGACATGCCCATCGAGGACGCCCTCAAGCTGCTCGAGAACATCCCCGCCATCCAGCAGAAGCTGCAGACCCTGGTGGATGTCGGCCTCGGCTACGTCCAACTCGGGCAATCGGCCACCACGCTTTCCGGCGGCGAGGCGCAACGCACGAAACTGGCGCGCGAGCTTTCGCGCAGGCAGACCGGCCGCACGCTCTATATTCTCGACGAGCCGACCACGGGATTGCATTTCGACGACGTCAAAAAGCTACTCGATGTGCTCAATCGCCTGGTCGCTCTCGGCAATACCGTGCTCATCATCGAGCACCATCTCGACGTCATCAAGCAGGCCGACTGGATCATCGATCTCGGCCCGGAAGGCGGCGAAGCGGGCGGACGCGTGGTCGCGCAAGGCACGCCCGAGCAGGTCGCCCGAAACAAAAAATCCTACACAGGCCAGATTCTCGCCCGCGCACTCCACGGCGCGAACGGCAATCGGGCCGTGTGAAGGACGAGCCTTGAAACTCGACGAAAATAACCCGCGGCCGGCCGATTCTCCAGAACCGGGTGAGACCGCGCCTGAGCCGGACGACGCGTCACGGGCGATCCACTCAGCCTCTGCTGAAGGCGGCGCTACCGCGCTCGAAGCCCCCGGTTCGCCGCTGCGGTCCGTGGCGGAAGACCTGCGCGTGCCCTGGAGTTGGTCCGACCTGCTGGTATTCGTCTTGGCGTGTTTGGCCGGCGCAATTTTTCTGGTCATTGTCCTCGCCATTGCCACGTCCGTTCTGGGCATTCGGCCGTCGGGTACCCAGAAGGCGTTGACGGAAAGCAACATCGTCGGCGTGGTACTCCAGATCGTGTTCGATGTTTGCGTGATCGCGTATCTAGCCGCGCAGATGCGGCTGCGGTTTGGATCCCCATTCTGGCACACGATCGGCTGGCGACCCTTCGAAACCGGCGGCGTGTCCCGTGGCATGGCGTACGTCGGGCTGGTTTTCGCGGGTTTCCTGCTGGACGTGGTGGTGACTCTGGCCTCCGCCATTTCTCCGCCCAAGAGGACATTGCCCATCGAGACGTTGTTTCGCGATCGCCGTACGGCGCTCCTCTTTATTTTGATGGCCGTCGTGGTGGCGCCCGCTGTTGAGGAGACGATCTTCCGCGGCTATATCTATCCGGTGCTGGCGCGCAGCTGGGGAATCGCCGCAGGAGTGATTGTGACCGGGCTCCTCTTTGGCGGACTCCACGCCCCGCAATTGTGGGGCGGACCGTGGCAGATCGCCGCTCTCGTGTTCGTGGGTATTGTGCTGACGTTCGCGAGAGCGTCCACGCGGACGGTCGTCGCGAGTTTCGTGATTCACACCAGCTACAACTCGTTTCAGGCGCTCGCTCTCCTGATCGGAACGCATGGGCTTCGCCATCTCCCGTCGATTCACTAGCGCGGTTCCCTCGCGGTGTCGCGGAATCGGTTAGAATGGTTCACCGCGCGAGAATAGATCGAAGGCAGATCGCAGCGCGGCGCCCCCCGGAGAGGAAAATATTGCGCACCGTTGAACCCATTCGATGGACGGCGGAAGGCGTGGTGCTGCTTGACCAGCGGCGCCTGCCCGGCGAAGTGATCTATCGCACCTACACGGATTACCGGGAGCTGGCGCAGGCGATCAAGGAGATGGTCATCCGCGGCGCGCCGGCGATCGGAGTGGCCGCGGCGATGGGGATAGCGATCGGCGTCGAACGTTCGCGGGCGAAGACGCTCGAGGAGCTGCGGGCGGAATTCGCGACGATTTGCGAGACGCTCGCGCGCACGCGCCCGACAGCGGTGGATTTATTCTGGGCCATCGAGAGATTCAAGCGCCGCTTTGCGGACCTCGCGCTCGCTGCCACAGGCGGAGGCGAAGCCGGGCTGGCCCGCATCCGGACCTCGCTGGTCGAGGAAGCGCAAAAGCTTCACCAGGAGCGGCGCGAAGCGGACGAGCGCATCGGGCGGTTCGGCGCGGAGTTGATGCCGAAAAGCGGCCGGGTGATGACCCAGTGCAATGCCGGGGCGCTGGCGACCGGCGGGATCGGCACGGCGCTCGGCGTCATCCGGATGGCGGTGGAGGGCGGCTACCGGATCGAGGTGCTGGTTCCCGAGACGCGGCCCTACCTTCAAGGTTCCCGGTTGACCGCCTGGGAGCTACATCAGGACCACATTCCCCTCACACTCATTACCGACAACATGGTGGGACATTTCCTGAAGACGGGCGGCGTGGGGGCCGTGGTGGTCGGCGCCGACCGGATTGCGCGCAACGGGGACACAGCCAACAAAATCGGGACGTATGGAATCGCCGTGCTCGCGCGCGAGCACAAAATTCCGTTCTACGTGGCCGCGCCGGTTTCCACACTGGATGTTTCGATTCCCACCGGAGAGCAAATCCCGATCGAGGAACGCAGCGAAGAGGAAGTCACGCATCTCGCCGGCGTCCGCATTTCTCCGGACGTCCACGCCGCGCATCCCGCCTTTGACGTGACGCCGGCGCGATTCATCACCGCGATTATTACGGAACGCGGAGTCGCGCGCGCTCCCTACGAGACGTCGTTGCGAGACTTCGCCGCTCACTCGTAGCGCAGGGCCTCCACAGGATTCAGCCGGGCCGCCTTCCACGCCGGATACACGCCGAAAAAGACGCCGATGGACCCGGCCACCGACACACCCAGCGCCACCAGCGAGACGGAAACGGACGCGGGAAACGAAGAGAAGATCAAGCGTATCGTCAGGACGATCGAGCCGCCCACCAGCACCCCGATCAAGCCGCCCAAGACCGCCAGCGTCACCGCCTCCAGCATGAACTGCATCAAGATGTTGACGCGGCGCGCCCCGATCGCCTTTCGAACGCCGATCTCGCGTGTTCGCTCCGTCACGCTGACGAGCATGATGTTCATCACTCCAATGCCGCCCACCAGCAGAGCGACCGAACCGACCGCCAGCATCACGATGAAAATTCCGCTCGAAATCTGCTTCCACAGATCGAGGAACGTATCCGTCGTCAGAATGGCAAAGTCATCGGGCTTGTCCGAGGGCAGCCGCCGCATGCGGCGCAGATACTCGCGCACTTCATCCTCCACGATGGGGAGGTTGTCCGTGCTGTCGGCCTTGGCGAAGAGCACGAAGTCCTTGAACTCCGGGTGCAATTTCCGCATCACGGAGAAGGGAATAATGGCGGTATTGTCTTGCGGGTTTTCTCCGGTTCCGAGCGCCTGTTTCTGCTCCTCCATCGTGCCGATCACGGTGAACACCTGGCCCTCGAGCAAGACTTCCTTGCCGAGAGGGTCTTCGCCATTGGGAAAGAGCGTATTCACCGTGATGTGGCCCAGAACGGTGACGGGGGACCGATGGACCTCGTCGGTGTCGTTGAAGAACCGGCCGCTGTTCAACCCGAAGTCCGCGATTTGCGCGATCTCGGGCTTGTCCCCTTCCAGGATGACGTTCTTGGCGCGAAGATTTCCGCGGCGCACTTCGCTCGAACCCGCACCGATCTCATAGTTTTCAATCTGCGCGTCGGGCGCCGCAGCCACCACGTGAGGCAGCCGGGCCAGCCCGTCGGCCCACTCCGCTTTCAATTCCTTTCTCTGAAGAACTTCCGGGGAGAGGCGCCCAAGCGTGGCCCAGGAGAAGCGGTAACAAATGATCGTGCTCGAGCCGAGGGTCTGAATATTGTTGAGCACGTTCGAATTCAGCCCATTGATTACGGCGCCGATCACGATGATCGTCGTGACGCCGATCATGATTCCGAGGATGGTGAGAAGCGACCGCAGAGAATTGCGGCGCAACACGTCGAACGCCATCGCGATCGATTCCTTCAGCTCCCCGAATTTGGCTCTCTGGCTCATTGCCTGTGCCCCGCCGCACTACTCCGAACGCAACGCCACCACCGGATCGAGCCGGGCCGCCTTCGCCGCAGGATACACGCCGAAGAAGAGACCGACGCTGGTGGCCACGATCAGTCCGATCAACACGGACCAGATTTGAACCGAGCTTGGCAGGGCCGTCGTCCAGCTCACGATCTTCGCCAGCAGGATCCCCAGAATCACGCCGACGGCGCCCCCGATCAGGGCGATGGTGGAAGATTCGATCAGGAATTGCATGCGGATGTCGCCCTGGCGCGCGCCGAGCGATTTCCGCAGACCGATCTCCCGCGTCCGCTCGGTTACGGAAACGAGCATGATATTCATGATCACGATTCCGCCCACGATGAGCGAGATGGAGGCGATTCCGATCGTCACGCCGAAAAACGTGTTGCTGATACTGCCCCAAAGCGAAAGGAAGGACGCGTTGGTATCCATCGCAAAATCGTCCGGATCCCTGTAAGCGACATGCCGGCGGCCGCGCAGAATCATCCGCACTTCGTCCATCGTGGGCTCGAGCGCGTTCGTGCCCGCCGCTTTCACCCACAAGCGGAGCGAATCGTCGCGCGCGTAGGTTCGCAAATACGTGGTCAGCGGCAGGATCACCCAGTTGTCCTGCGACTGCCCCATCACGGAGCCGCGCTTCTTTCCCACGCCGATGATCTCGCACACGGACGTGTCCACGTGGATTTCCTTGCCGATGGGATCGACTCCGGGGAGAAGCTTATCGACCACGTCGAAGCCGACGTCGCAAACGGGCGCGGAATGCTGAACGTCGAGCCGCGTGAAATTGCGCCCTTGCGCAAGCTCGCGGCTATAGACCTCCGGCATTTCGTGCGTAAATCCGATGATGTCACCATCCGAAATATAGTCCGTGCCGTACTTGACCTGCCCCCGGCGGTTCAAGCTGGCAGCGACGGCCACGCAGCGCTTGCAGGAGTCGCGAACGGCTTCGTAGTCGTCCAGGTGGAATTTCTTGCGTTTCTGGCTCTCCTCCCACTGGTCGATGCTGGTGATGATGGAAGGAGCTCGATTGACCAGGAACACGTCGGCACCGAGATTGAAAATCTTCTCGGCCACGTAGCGGTTTAGACCGTTGATCAGGCTGACGACCGCGATCACGGACGTCACACCGATCACGACGCCCAGCAGCGTGAGCACGCTGCGCATTTTGTGGGTCCACAGGCTTGCGGCGGCGATCCGCACCGCCTCGCCCATCGACATGGAGGTTTTTCCGGCCATCGCTGTGCGTCTCTGCCCGCTCTATTATACGCGACCCACGCGCCCGAAGTTGCACGCGATCACCGCCGCAATGCGCGCAATCGATGAGACTTCCGAGATGGCGCGTAGGGAAGCCCGAAAGCGGGGCAGGGAATGCGCCATGCAAACAAAAAGGGCCCCCGACTCGAGGGCCCTTTTGAAGTTAGCTTTTCCGGATGGAGCTTAGAAGACGACCTTCAGGCCAAGCCGCAGGATGCGCGACCCGCCGGAAAACTGCCTTGGTTGCAGGAAGCAACCGCAGTTAACTGATCCATCGCCCGTTGCCTGGATATTTGTGTAGGTGGTCGTCAGAGCGTTGTTGACCAGGTTGATGAACGAGCCGTTGGCCGCTTGAAACACGTCCGGTTGCGCGAGCGCGAAGTTGCGGTGGTTGAAGAGGTCGTAGGCAGCAACCGAGAGGGCAAAGTGGACCCGTTCTCCGATCTTGGTGTCCTTTTGGAGGTACATGTTCCAGACATTGTATCCGGGAGAGCGGAATCCCACGTGGCCCAGATTGCTCTTTGCGCCGAGCCCGGCGGTAACATACTTTGCCGTCGGGTCATGCGCCACGTAGCCGACAACGTTGCTGTCGTTGTTGGAGCCGCAATTCGCGAAGCCGTTGACATCTGTGTCGTTAAAAGCCACGATTCGGGTCGCTCCGCCCGCGCCATCATTACAAACGAAGTCGACCTGAACGTGGTCGCCGGGATTGGCGCCCGCAAAGTTCACTTTCGTGCCGGCGGGATTGAGGAACGGCCGGTCGCCAGCAGAGCTCAAATCCCCGTTGGCATCTCCGCCGTTGATGATTGTCAGAGGCGTCCCGTTGGCGGCCAGCCAGCTGCCAGCGAGCTCCCAGCCGCTCGTGAAACCCCTTTCGAGCGCATTGTCCCCATGAGAAGCCGGAAGATCGTACACCCAGGAAAGAGCGAGTTTATTCGGAACATCGAGCGCCGAAAGCCCCCAATCCTGATTTACGTGCCGCCAGTCCTGGCCGCGTCGGGGATTGACGCTGCTCGTGAAGAGTTCGTTCGTGGCATCGTCGTAGTTGCGCGAATAGGTGTAATTGGCACGGAGGGTTAGTCCGTGACCTACGCGGTGATTGAAGTCCGCTGAGATTCCGTGGTAGATGGCATTCGCCAGCGGTGGAAACCCGGTTACGAGGGCGCCACAGAATCCTTGCACTCCATACTTGAAGGGAGATGGATCGGCACAGCCGGTCGGCGTCTTGGCTCCGCCGCCATTGTTCTCGAATGCGTCCCAAGTGCCCAGGGTCACCGCAGGAGACGCTACCGTCCCCGGTACCGCGCCCGCGCTGAAGTATGTTGGAATGGGCAGCAGCCCCGCATCAAAGCCAGTCTGCGTATTGAGCCGGGCCTGTATGGGCAGCTCGAGACTGCGTGTGCCCACGTACCGCACCTCGATGCTCGAGTTCCAGGGCAGCTCGTGCTGCACTCCGGCGGACCAAGTCAGCACCTTTGGTTCAACAATGTTCACGATGGTGCTGCTGCTAGACTTCCGGCAGGTAAGTTGGTCGGCGCAAGGGATATTGACGGTGAGAAGCCCTCCACCCTGCAAGAACCCATGACCCAAACCGCTTCCCCCCGTGAAATCAGCGCACCAAGCGGGCGCGCCCGCGAGGCCGCACGTTAGCGTCGGAT
Source organism: Candidatus Acidiferrales bacterium (assembly GCA_035279445.1). Taxonomy (GTDB): domain Bacteria; phylum Acidobacteriota; class Terriglobia; order Acidiferrales; family UBA7541; genus Palsa-295. The sequence goes on from DATEHV010000031.1 coordinate 97,140, forward strand.
TCTGTTCCGTCTGAAGTTGTGGGGGCAGACTGATTGACGGGAAGTTTTGCGGTGTCACGTCATAGGAAATCCCAAAGCCGCCGCGAACCACCCACTTACCGCTTCCCGTCGGGTCATACGCAAACCCGAGGCGCGGAGCAAAATTGTTCATGTCGGCTTTCGGCGTGCCGAAGTTAATCACCCCGGGAAGACTCGAAATGGAATTCAGATTTTGCAAGTTATCATCCAGAGGAATGCCGTTCCACTCGTAGCGCAGTCCCAAATTCAGGGTCAGGCGCGGGAACAACTTCCAATCATCTTGCACGAACATTCCAGCCGAATTCTCGTTGCCGCGGAACTTGCCGGAACCTGCGCCACGAAGCGCGCCGTTCCTTCCCGTCGGAACCTCGTCATTGGCGAGCTGATCGAGAGTTTTATAATCCCACTCGCCTCGTGCGCGTGGAAGGAAGCCGCTGGGGTTGATCGAGTGCGCCCATGTGCCTCCCCATTTGAAGTTGTGTTTCCCACGCACGTAGCTCATGCTATCCACCACCTCGTATGTGTTGAGAATGGTGGCCTGCGGGGAGCAGCCTTGCGGCCCAATATTGACGCCGAGGGTGTCGACTTCCGCGTTGGGGAAATTCGTGAAGGCCGCGGGGACTTCGAATGGAACCACGAGCCGAGAAAAGGCGGTGCGAAACTCGTTTACCACCGAACTGGAGATAGTCCAGGTGTCCTTGACGAGATACTTTCTAGCGTCCTCACCGGTGGACCCAGTGAACTGAGGCTCCGGCGTGCTGGCGTTCAAGTTGGGTTGCCGGTTTCGGTCATACAAGACGTCGAAGGTAAGGGTATGTTTCCCAAGGTTGGCGTCGGCCTTGATCATGAAATCGTACTGATTGAGGAAACTTGGCGCCAGCGGAACAATACCGCCGATCGGAATCGGGCAGCCGTCCACACACGACGTACCCGGAACTGTGACTGTCTCTGTGCCGGTCTGCGCAGCCGCAACCGGAAACTGCTTGAAGATGGCTTGAACCGCGGTATCCGAAATAGATTCGAGCGTCGTCAGACCTGCCGCGGTAGGCGTAGACTGTCCGACGCCCAGCGATGCCAGGCCCTGCACGATCTTCTGGTAAGCACCATAGATAAAGAACTTGTCGTGGACGATGGGTCCGCCGGCATCGGCGCCAAACCGGTTGAAATCAGAGCGGGGCTTGGGAGGAACAGCGGTGCCGGGAGCGTGCTGCTTTTCTAAATTATCGTAGGCATCGTAATTGCGGTTGTTGTTGTATTCCCAACCGTCGCCATGCCAGGTGTTCGTGCCCGATTTCGTAACCGTGTTAAATTGGCCACCTGCGGAGTGTCCGTATTCGGCGCTGAACTGGTTTGTCAACAGATTGAATTCTGCGACGGTATCCGGAATCACATATTGTTCGTGGCCGTTCAGGTCGATGCGGTTGTCGTCCACGCCGTCAATCGTGAAGCTGTTAAACCGCGGCCGCGCGCCGCCGATTGATCCGCCCTCACCCGTAATTCCCGCTTGCTGCCCCGTGGTCCCCGGCGCGAGCAACGAAAGTTGCAATTGCGAGCCGCTCGGGTCGGCGTTCGGAAGCTGCGTCACTTGCAGGCTGGTGAAGTCGTTCGAAATCTGCGACGTGGCCGTCTCGATCAGAGGCGTTCCGCCGCTGACTTCGACGGTGCTGGCGACAGATCCGACTTCCATGCCCACATTCACTTCGGTGACTTGATTGGCGAAGATCTGAATTCCGCCGCGCAGATATTTCTTGAATCCGTCCTTTTCCACCGTAATCTGGTACGTTCCCACCGTCAAGTCCGGGAAGTTGTAGACCCCGGCGGAATTCGAATCCAAGGGGACTGTGACGCCGGTCTGCGTGTTCGTGATGCTCACCTTGGCCCCGCTAATAGCTAGGCCTTGGGCATCGGTGACCGTGCCCCGCATCGTTCCGCCAGTGGTCTGCGCAAGCGCAGTGTCCACGCCAACGACGCAGAAAAGCAGCGCGCAAAGAATCCCATAAATGATTCTATTCATGTTGTTTAGGCTCCCCCAGCTCAGTTGGCCGGGTCGATGCCCGGAACTGAGCCAACCGATCTATTTTCCACGCCCCAAGGATGGGTAGTACTTCAGGCAGCAATTCATGGACCAGTGTGATCCGGATCACCATACCGACTCAACCGTATGAAAATTGGGAACTTAAGGACGACGAAGGCTCTGGACGAACCAGTGGAAATCCAATATTCCAGATTTAATAGAGCGTTCGATACAACTTACCATACCCAGCCGCGATCGCCGCTACCCGAAGGGGGACGCACCGCCGCCATGCTAGGATGGGCTGCTTTCGTGCGGCAGGTTGATGCGGGTTAAAGGGAAACTGTTGAGCGATAGAGTTCCAAGGAGGCAGTTCCTCGGTGCGGCGGCCGGCCTTTTCGGCCTGGCTGGTGCGACGCGCCACGCGATCGCCCGCAATCTGCTGGGTGCGTTCTTCGGTACGCAGTCCGCCCAGCAAGCCCGGCCCGATGCCCGGGAAATGATTCTGTATTCGCGACAATACTTGACTCTGGAGATGCCGATGTCGCGCCTGGAGTCGTGGATTACACCGGTAGAAAGTTTCTTTGTGCGAAATAATCTTTTGATGCCGAACGTGGACCCGTCGTCCTGGAGCCTCGCAGTGAACGGAGAAGTCGAGCGGCCTCTTACGTTCACCTTTCGCGAGTTCATGCAGCTTGCGCCCGCTCGCGTCACAAACACGATCGAGTGCGCCGGCAACGGCCGCGTTAACTACCAGCCACGAATCGGCGGCGTTCCCTGGGGCCGCGGCGGGGTGGGCAACGCCATGTTCGAAGGGCCGCGCCTGGCTGAAGTATTGCGGCTTGCGGCGCTGAAGCCGACGGCCAGACACGTGGCGTTCCGAGGTCTCGACATCGTCCCGAAGGGGGCGTCGGATTTCATTCGCAGCATTCCTATCGAAAAGGCTCTGGATCGAAACACTTTGCTGGCAACAAGAATGAACGGCTCGCCGCTGACTCCCGAGCACGGATTTCCGGCGCGGAGCCTCGTTCCCGGCTGGATCGGTTCCGCGTCAATCAAGTGGCTGCAGGAGATTCAAGTACTTTCGCACGAGTATCGCGGATTCTATATGGATCCCGGCTACCGGATTCCCGCGGCGGCGGCTTCTACGGACAAATCGGGTCAAGCGCGAACAGTCTCCCTTACCTCGCTGCGCGTGAAATCCATCATCGCCGAACCGGCGGACGGGGATCGGCTGACTCCGACGGCGCAGGGGACCGTCACGATCCGGGGCGCGAGCTGGGCGGGCGAGGCTGCGATTGCTCGAGTCGAGGTCTCTACTGACGACGGCGTCACCTGGCATCCGGCTGAGCTTGGCCCGGAGCATGAGAAATACGCCTGGCGCCTCTGGCACTACGACTGGCGGCCGAATCGCGGCGGCGCATTTACGGTCTGCTCGCGAGCGACCGACGATGCCGGGCACACCCAGCCGAGGAAGCCCCTCTGGAACCCGGGCGGATATCTTTGGAATGGGGTGGACAGCGTTCTCGTCCGAGTGGGAAACTGATCCGGAGCATGGCCTCGCATCGAAGGACAGCAGGATTTTTCATTCTTCTCGGAATTTGCTGCGTGAGTGCGTTCGGTTTTTCTCCCTCGTTGATGGCCCAGGGCGATGGCATGCGGATGGCCTCGCATTCGCGCGTTGGCGCCGTGCCGGAGGAAATCCTGGATCGTCCCGTGCCGCTGCGGACCGGCATCGGGAAAATCCACGAGAACGTCTCCACGTCGTCGAAGCAAGCCCAAGAGTTTTACGACCAGGGGCTCGCCTACCTTCAATCCTACGTTTGGATTGAGGCGGCGCGTTCGTTCCACGAGGCGTTGCGCCACGACCCGCAGCTGGCGATGGCCTATGTCGGCCTGAGCTATGCCTATTCTCCGATGGATTATCAGGCTGCGGAGGCGGCACTAAGCAGGGCGCAGTCGCTTGCCGCGAAAGTGACCGATCGCGAGCGCCGAAGAATCGAAATCCGTTCACTGCAACTGCGTGCGATGGCAGACCCGGGCAAACTCGAGCGCGAACTCGCCTTCCGCGACGCTCTCGACGACGCGCTGGCTACCTATCCGGATGACGTTGTGTTCCTGCTATTGCGCGGCACGGCCGCGGAGCCTTCGCCATTCGCCGACGGGCAGGGATGCGAGGACGGCGGCGCGCAGTATTACGAAAGAGTTCTTGCACTCGATCCGAACAATTTCGCCGCGCATCATTTTTTGACTCATTGCTTCGAGAATTCCGGCCACGTCCGGGAGGCGTTGCCGCACGCGATGGCGTATGCGGACCTCGCCCCGGACGTTCCGCACGCTCAGCATATGTGCGGGCACGTTCTCCGCCGCGTCGGACAGATGGAGGAAGCGATCGGGCGTTTTCGGCGCGCCGACGATCTCGAGCGTGCCTACTTTCGCGAGGAGAAAATTCCTCCCTCTCTCGATTGGCACTACGCTCACAATCTCAGCCTTCTGGGTTCCTCGTATCAGTATCTCGGGGAGATGAGAAGCGCCGAGAAATATTTTCATGAGGCGAGCATCGTTCCCGCTTACACGGATTACGACGCCTTCAATCGCAAGGACTGGGCCGAGTTCCTTCTCAATCGCAAACGCTACGCGGAGGCTCTGGCGGCGGCGCGGGTGATGACTCAAGGGCCCTCTCCGCTGGCGCGCGCCGCGGGCCACGCTCTCGAAGGAGACGCTTTGCTCTGCATGAATCGGGCGGCGGAAGCCAAGGCGGAGCTCGAGCAGGCAAACCGGATCGTGAAGGCGATTGCGCCGGATGAGGCCGCCACGCTCCGCCCCTATGTGGACGGGTTGTCAGCCGGGTTGATGCTGAAGGCCGGCAAAAAACTGCCGGCGGAGGAGCTTCTCAGGACCGTGGTGCAGCGAATTCGTGCGGCGAACGGGCCGGACGCCTGGACGCAAGGCCTATTCCAGATGGAGTTCTTGTGCGCCGTCGCGCGCCGAGAAAACGACTGGCCGCTTGTGGACCAGCTCGCGCAGGCCATGAATGAACGTGCGCCGGATTACGCCGGGTCGCATTACGAGCTGGGTATCAGCGCGCAACACAGCAAAGACTCCGACGCGGCCGCGCGCGAGTTTTCGTCGGCGGCCAAGCTGTGGGCGGAGGCGGATCCCGATCTTCCCGAACTTGCAGAAGTCCACCGGGCTCTCGCCACATCGAGCCGGTGACGATCGCACACGCCTTGACCGATTGGTTTCCCGGCCCCGGGGTTGCCGCGCGTGGGCAATCCGAGATAACCGAAAATGGTCTAGCCGGCATCCTACAATCTCCAGCCTGGTACGGCGCCGGATGCTCGTTTATGGGCCGCTCTCGTTGGCGGTGAGGGCAACGGGCGTCGAGGCCCCACAATCGGGGCGAGCACAGAAAATCCAATCTCTCCCAAGGAGGAGACTTTTATGGTTAGAAAACTGTCGCTGCTGGCAGGGCTAATTCTACTGGCATCATTTGCGGCGCAGGCGCAGGGACTCGGCGACAAGGTGGAGATATTCGGCGGCTACTCCTACATGCGGACGGACAAGCCTTCGTTGAACCTGAACGGTTGGGAGCTTGCCGGCGAGTACAAAGTAACGGACTGGCTGGGCGGCGTCGCCGACTTTGACGGCCACTACGGCTCGCCGGGGGGAACGGGCGCGTCCCTGCACACGTTCCTGTTCGGGCCGCAGGTATCCTTTCCGGCGCGCGTCTCGCCGTTTGCGCATGTATTGTTCGGGGGCGCGCGAGCCTCTTCCGGCGGCTTTTCGTCCACGGCGTTTGCGACGGCGGTGGGGGCGGGCATCGACACGAGACTGATGACCGGAATCTACTGGCGCATCATTGAGGGCGACTATCTGCCGACGCACTTTGGCGGCACCCGGCAAGATAATACGCGCCTCTCGACCGGCATCGTCATCCGGTTCTAGCCGGGAGTTCGGTCCACGCACACGGGAGCGGCTCGCTTTGCACTCGCACGCAACGCAAGCGGGCCGCTTCCGTGCTTCTCCTATTCAAGAACAAACTTCACGGTGATTTGCGTCTCGACCTCGACGGGTTCGCCGTTGAGGCGCGTCGGCTGGTAGCGCCACTGGCGCACCGCGGCAAGAGCCGCCTGTGCGAGGATGAGATTACCGCTCACGACTTCGAGCTCGCGCACTTCGCCGTCGGTGCCGATCCTGGCGCGCAGCAGCACGGTGCCGGAGAGCCGCATCGCCTTCGCAATCTTGGGATAGTCCGGCTCGACCCTGTGAATCAGCGAGGCATCCATGACGCTGCTGCGGACCACGCGAGGCTTGGAATCGGGCTTGGGTCGGGCGATCTCGGCGGAGCCTGGTTGATCGCCTCCGCCGGGAATCCACAGCTGCAAACCCGATCCCGTGAACGGGTCTCCGCCGGTGTCAATGTTCGGCGGCGCAGCGTCCGCCGCGTCATTCACATGTCGCAGAATACTCGGCGGCTCGTGGAACAGCACATCGGCCCTGATTGGCCGATCGGGTTTCGGACGCGCCGGATCGTGCTGCGGCGCCGGATTCGGACTGCGCACGCCGTGAAACGGCGGAACGGGTGTAAATACGAACTGCGGCGGCAGAACCCCGGGAGTGACGAGCGGCCAGATGAGCATGCCTGCGATCACCGCCGTCTCCAGGAATAACGACGCAATCAACGCTTTCCCACGAAGCAACTTCGCCCGCCCGATTGCGCCGCGATCACCATCCATCATGCACTGCGAAAGGTTTCCGAGACCGCTCATGGACACACCTCCTCCGTGTGAATGGACAGAATGCGATTTGGCGCCGCTGCGGCTCCGGCCCGATCGCTGCCGAAGGGCGCGGTGCCCGGCTTGACTCCGGATTTCGCGCGAGCTCTGCAGGTGATAGACACCGCGCCTAGTTCCAGGTTCCCGGGGCCTGAATCTACCCGCAGCCTGGAGGCTTAAGACTTTTCAATTCAGGGGCTTGCGGCTACCGGTACGAACGGTGCATCGCGCGGCGCAGTTCATGCGTCTAAGATTGCGTGATACCCCGATGGGGGCTATAAGGTGGTCATCATGAGTCGTTCTTCTCTCGAGACAGTGGGAGTTCGTTTTACGGGCTGGGCCGCGTTGAACCGCGATCCGCTGGAAGATCGCGTCGAGTACACGTGTCCGCATTGCGGGACGCGGGGAACCAAGGCGGCGCGGCGACCACGGTCGGCGTACCACTTCACCGACGGGTTCGTGCAGGACTTGCAGGGCGAGATGAGCACGTGCCGCGGCTGCAAGCGGTCGCTGCGAGTTTCGCCGGTGGTCCTGCTCCACGACCAGGATGAACAGCGGCGGTTCAACGCCGTCTTTCTGGCCGATCTGGAAGTCTCCAAGAATTAAGCCTGCCGGGCCAGACGCCACGCCAGCGCAGATTCGACGCGATAGGTGTGTGGGCCGCTTCTCGTCGCAACCGAAAACACGCGAAGCGGATAATTGCGCATTCAGTCGGCATCGAGCGCCAGGTGGCGCTTTTCCATTTCCGTGCGGACGTGTTCGAAGGCTTCATCCACGGTGTCGGCAAACTGAAGCATTTTGTACTCCGCCTCGGTGATCGTTCCGGTTCGCACCATGTGCCCCCAGTTGAGAACCTTGTGCCAGTATTGCCGCCCGTAGATCAGGATCAAGTGGTGCGAAGAGATTTTTCCGGTTTGCAACAGGGTGAGCACTTCCCAGAGCTCATCCATCGTGCCAAAGCCGCCGGGAAAAACGATCAGCGCCTTGGCCATCTGCGCGAACCACAGCTTGCGCATGAAGAAGTAATGAAAACAGAAATTCAGCTCCGGGCTGATGTAGGGGTTCGGCCGCTGCTCGTGCGGAAGCTGAATGCTCAGGCCGATGGACGAACCTCCCGCCTCGGCCGCACCGCGATTCGCCGCTTCCATGATCCCCGGGCCGCCGCCCGAGCAGACCACAAACCGCTTGGGATTCGCGCCGAGGGTCATCGCCCAGGCCGTGATCCGGCGCGAGAGCTCGCGCGCTTCCTCGTAATAACGCGACATCCCGACGATGGATTTCGCCGCGCCGATTTTCGTGCGCCATTCGCGGGTGCGGCGCCCTCGCGAGGCGCGCCGCAGCTTTTGCAGCAGAGCGAGCGCGCGGTCGCGCGGCTGGATGCGCGCCGAGCCGAACATCACGATCGTGTCGCCCACATTCGCCCGGCGCAACCGATTGATCGGGTCGATGTATTCGGCCAGAATCCGCAGTGGCCTCGCCGGCAGGCTTTCCAAAAACTCCGGGTCCCGATAGGCCAGCTTGGACATGGGCAGATAGCCGGAACGCTTCATGAATCCCCCTGGCAAAGTGTGCCGAGAGACATTCTAGCCCGCCGCCGCGGAGCTGCGCTCCCACATCGCTGGGAGATGTGCGATTCCATAACGCCCCGGTGAAACAGCGCCGGTGAGTGGACTCGCATGCGTTCACCTGGCGCATCTTCAGAACCGCGGTCGCACAAGGAACAAGAGCAGCAAGTACAGAAAACGTACAGAGCGCGGGCGAGGACCAGCAGTCGAGTTCTAGAACTGGACCCGAGTACAGCGAAATTCAATCAGGAAGCCCGGCCGGCGGTTCCGGCGGGCTTTGACGCTTCGGCGAGGAGTTCGCGGGCGGTGAAGATGGAGCGGTACTTGTATTTCGCGCGCAGGATTTCCGAGCCGCCCTCTTCGCGGTCCACCAGGCTGATGACGGCGAGGACTTCGCAACCTTCGCGCTCGGCGGCGTCGATGGCTTCCAGAGTGGAGCCGCCGGTGGTGCAGACATCGTCCACGATGACGACTTTCTTGCCGCGCGGATTTTCGAGCCCTTCGATCTGACGCTGGCGGCCGTGACCTTTTGCTTCCTTGCGGACCAGGAACCCTTGCAGCGGCCGCTTCTCGATGGCGCTGATTACAATCGCCGCCGACACCACCGGGTCCGCGCCCATACTCAGCCCGCCGATGGCGTCCGGCTTCACGCCCAACTCGTCGAGCTTCTCGAGAACGCAGTAGCCGGTGAGCCGCGCGCCTTCGGGATCGAGCGTCGTCAGCCGGCAATCGAGGTAGTAGTTGCTCTTCTTGCCCGATGCCAATGTGAAATCGCCGCGCTTAATCGATTTCGCGCGGAGCAGATTCGCCAGCTGTTCGCGATGGCTCATTTCGAGTCCTTCGGAACCGAGGTGAACCGGAAAATCTCGTAGAACTTGACTTTCCTCCCTTCCACTTTCTTGGTCTGCGCCATGTAGTAAACGACGATGCGAGTGCCGAGCGGAATATCCGACGGCTTCCATTCGGTCTCCGACCCGTCCCTGCGCTTGGCTTTCAGGCCAGATTGAAGTACGCCCGTGAAGCTTTCGGTCTTGTCGCCCTTCGTATAGGTGAGCGTGATTTCGCGCGTGTCATCGTTGGTGGAAGTGACCGTGCCGGTCCAGGTATCGCCGACATAGCCCAACGGATAGTAGCCGTCCCGGGCCGAGCCGTGCTGCGCCAATGCCGGAGCTGAGACAACGAGCGCAGCGGTGATCAGAAGAAACATCTGACGACAAGGAAAGATTCTTCGATGACGCAGCATAGGATTCGGTGCAAATTGTACTCGAAAAACGGCTGGGGAAGGGCGGTACGAGAAGGCGGCCGCTACAAAGGCAGAAGCGAGCAAACCGCAAGCGGCCCGCCTGAAAGGCGGCCGCTACAAAGGCAGAAGCCAATCCCTCACAGCCATTTGCCGAAAACCTCACGGAGCCGAGCAGAAGGCGAAGTAGACCGCCATGGAGCAGCATCGGGCACACCGGCCTGCCGGCGAGCACCGCGAAGAGGACTGCCGCGCTGAAGGCCGCGGCGCTACGGTCAAAAAGCAGATCCCTCAGCTCCATCCGCAGAAGGCGCGGCGGGCTTCGGGATGACACTGAGCGGATGCCACCGCCGCGCTACATATAAACTTTGACCCGGGCCAACCTCACAAACCGAGGGTGGGGCACCCGCAAATTCACAGGCGAGGCGAAAGCAGGACAAAGAGCCGGCGAGACGCCGGCGCTACGGGAACATCTACTTCTTCTCGGGTTCGACGGCGGCTTCCTCTTCGAGGATGGCTGCGGCAGCGGCGATGCGGTCGCCCTCATCCAGGCGCAGCAGGCGGACGCCTTGCGTCGAGCGGCCCGCTTCGCGGATTTCGCCCGCGTGCACGCGGATTACCTTGCCGTGGCCGGTGATGATCATGACGTCGGAATCTTCGCGCACCTGCAGCGCCGCGACGACCGGGCCGTTGCGGTCGGTCGATTTCAGGTTGATGACGCCCTTTCCGCCGCGGGAGGTGACGCGATATTCGGCGAGCGGCGTGCGCTTGCCATAACCCTTTTCGGCGACGGTGAGCATCAGCGACGTGAGCGACTCGCGAATCTGGTCGCTTTCAAGCTCGTCGAGATCCTGCGTCTCCTTCTTGTACTCCTTCTGGATGATTCCGAAGTCCACCTGCACGGCGTCCATGGAGACGACGAAATCGCCCTTTGCAAGGTCCATGCCGTTGACGCCGCCGGCGGCGCGGCCCATGGCGCGGACTTCCGTCTCGCGGAAAAGAATGGCCTGGCCGTCGTGGCTCGCGAGAAAAACCATCTGCTTGCCGTCGGTGAGCTTCGCGCCGATCAGTTCATCGTGGGATTCAAGATTGATGGCGATGATTCCGGAGGGGCGCGGATTGGAAAACTCGGCAAGCTCGGTTTTCTTCACCGTGCCGTTTTTCGTGGCGAGGAAAACGTAGCGGCCGGTCTCCTCGAGATTGCGCGTGGGCACGACGGCGGTCAGCTTTTCGCCGTCCTGGAAGCGCACGAGATTGGTAATGGCCTTTCCGCGCGTGGCGGCCGCGGCCTCGGGGATTTCGTAGACCTTCAGCCAGTAGATGCGGCCCTTGGAGGTGAACAGCAGAATGTAGCTGTGCGCCGAGGCGACGAAGAAATGCTCGACGAAATCGTCGTCGCGCGTCCTCGCGCCGATGCGGCCCTTGCCGCCGCGCGATTGGTGGCGGTAGGTTTCAACGGAGGTGCGCTTCACGTAGCCCGCGTGGCTGACGGTGATGGCCATCTCCTCGTCCTTGATGAGGTCTTCGAGCTTGATTTCCTCGACGCGGTCCACGATCTGGGTGCGGCGGTCGTCGCCATAGGATTTCGCCACTTCACGCAGCTCGGCGACGATCACGGACTTCAGCTTCTTTTCGCTCGCGAGGATGGACTGCAGCTCGGCGATGCGTTCCCGGATTTGGGCGAGCTCCTTGAGAATCTCGTCTACGGAGAGCTGCGTCAGGCGGTGCAATTGGAGTTCGAGGATGGCGTCGATCTGGTTGTAGCTGAGGCCCAGGCCGTCGCCGGAGGCCGCGGCGGTGATTCCGTATTTCTTGGCGTCGAGCTTGACGCCGCGAATCGTGGTTTCCCTGCCTCCGACGAGGACGCGCACCGATTTGTTCTCGAAAAAGTCGTGCAAATTTTCGCGGGCGTTCGCGCGGCTCGCAGAGCCGCGGATGATCTTGATGACCTCGTCGATGTCGTCGAGCGCGATGTGATAGCCGAGCAGGATGTGCTCGCGCTCCTGCGCCTTGCGGAGTTCGTACTGCGTGCGGCGCCGGACCACGTCCACGCGATGCTCGATGAAGAGGCGGAGCAGCTCGAGCAGGCCCAGCTCGCGCGGCTGCCCGGCGACGATGGCCAGCAGGATCATGCCGAACGACTCCTGCATCTGGGTCATCTTGAAAAGCTTGTTGAGGATGATTTCAGGCTCTTCATCTCGCTTCACTTCGACGACGATGCGCATTCCGTCGCGGTCGCTTTCGTCGCGGATGTCGGCGATGCCGTCAATCTTCTTGTTCTGGATCAGCTCGGCGATGTGCTCGATCAGGCGGGCCTTGTTCACCTGATAGGGCAGCTCGGTGACGACGATGTCCTGGCGGTCCTTGCCGCGCTGTTCGATCGCGGCCTTCGCGCGCACCTGGAAGGCGCCGCGGCCCGTTTTGTAGGCCTGCTCAATCCCCTCGCGGCCGTAGATATAGCCGCCCGTGGGAAAATCCGGGCCGGGAACGAGCTTCATCACTTTCTTCAGGTTTGCGTCGGGCTCTTCAATCAGCAGGATCGCGGCTTCGATGGTTTCCTTCAGATTGTGAGGAGGAATCTTTGTCGCCATGCCGACGGCAATGCCGTCCGCGCCGTTCACAAGGAGGTTCGGAATCCGGGCGGGGAGGACGGTCGGCTCCATCCGGGTCTGGTCGAAGTTCTCGACGAAGTCGACGGTTTCCTTCTCGAGGTCCTGGAGCATCTCCTCGGCGATTCTCGACAGGCGCGCCTCGGTGTAGCGCATGGCCGCGGGAGGGTCGCCATCCACCGAGCCGAAGTTGCCCTGACCATCGACGAGCGGGTAGCGCATGCTGAAATCCTGCGCCAGCCGCACCAGCGCCGGATAGATGATGGCCTCGCCGTGCGGATGGTAATTGCCGGAGGTATCGCCGCAAATTTTGGCGCATTTGCGGAAGCCTCGATTCGAGGCCAGGCCGAGGTCGTTCATCGCGATCAGGATGCGGCGCTGGACGGGCTTAAGGCCGTCGCGCACGTCCGGAATCGCGCGCGCCAGGATTACGCTCATGGCGTAATCGAGGTACGACTTCCTCATTTCCGATTCGATGTCGACCGGAGTGAGGATCTGCTGGTTCAGCTCGTCGGGCATGGAATCCCCTCAGTCATGTGTGTGTCGTAATGCCTCAATTCCTTTGAAGCCCTCGTCAGGGCACGGCTTTAGCCGTGCCGACAGCCGCCGCAGTCTTCAGGGGTTTTAACCCCTGAGGAACCTCATCCATACGAAACACACCCGAGGCCGAGGACCACGGGTAATCCCGGGGGAGTGCAGCGAGGCACTTTTCCACTGGGTTCTGTTCCAAGTACCGCATATGCAGGTCGTAGTCGGCTGCGTCTCGAAATCGGTGATAGCTGAATCCTCGCTGCCAAACCGGAAATCGAAAAATGAGCCTCTCGCTAATGGCTCTAGCCGAGCCGCCTTTTATGAATTGTACGGCGCGCTCGAGTGCGGTCTCCGCACCCGGAGTCAGCAACACATGGAAGTGATCCGGCATTAGCACAAAGCCGTGCAGCCCATATGCTCCTGCGTCGCGATAGTGAAGGAGCGATTCGACAAGGATTTCGCATGGCGGCGCTACCTTGAAGATCGCGCGGCTCTCCCAAGTGCGCGAAGTCACAAAGTAAGTTCCCGGCGAGCTTTCGTGACGCTTTGGTACGGCCATTCCCTCAGCGGCTAAAGCCGCCCTCCGTTTTGAATCCTATCGGCACGGCTGAAGCCGTGCCCTGACGAAAGCCCACGTTCGTTCGGCCCGTTATGCCGCCCCTAAAAGGGGCGACCCACAAAGATTTTCGTTTCCACCCCATTTTGGCTACTTTGCCGAAGGATCGTATTGAGCGGCGCAAACGAGATTGCCTTCGGTATCGAGAAACTTCACGACCCAGCCGACGCCCGGGATCGGCGCTTTCTTCATGACGATCTTTCCACCGTTGGCCTCGACAGCGCGGGCGGTGGCGTCCACGTCATCCACGGTGAACGAGCATTCGAAGCCGATCACCGGCTGCGGCGCCAGATTCGCCTTGCGCGATTGGATCGCACCGAGCGGAGCGAGCAGGTTGCCCGCGGCGTCTTTGATTTGGCAGAAGCCGGTCATCGGTATCCCGGCATAACCCTGGAACGTCCAGCCGAAGACGCCGCCATAGAATTTGCGCGCGCGGTCGAGATCGTCGGCGTGAATCGCGAAGTGCGAGAGCTGATTGGTCATTTTCCCTGCTCCTCTCGGACTGATGGCTAGCCAAGTGGGGTGTTTCCGCCGCCGTCCGGCCAAAGACAAGCCTCTTTAAAGGCAACGCAAAGAACAGGGTCGTTTTCCCAGTCCGAGAAGAACTGGCGAATCGGCTTCTGCTCTACAAGATGCTCCAATGTGGCCTGAACGATGCAGGTGCGAATCGACCCATCTCCTTCCCGATACAAACGGGCCAAGGTGCTCTTCAAATCGTCTAGCAGAGAACGGGAAGCCTGCGGATCGCGCCATAGACTGCCGAAAATGCTAACCAGGTCCCAACCGGCGGAATACCTGCTATCGGACCATTCCCCATCCGGACTGTCACGCAAGCAGCGCTCGTAGTAGGTCTTCACGAACTCCACGTATTCCTCGAGCGTAAGCGCAGGCTCGATCCGAAAGCGCGCATCGCTCATCATGGAGTGCGCAAATCCAACTATCTCGATGTCGCTGCTCGCCATCCACTCGCGAAGATCGGGTAGCAGAATCACATCAGTCTTGGGAGTCCATTCCGCGCGTTCGGGAGTCGTCCAGAATCGCGTAATGATTCGCCGCAAGGCCTCGTTGCCGCCAAAGGGATCGTACTCGGACATACAGTCATCCCGCCTAGATATCCAAATTGACGACGTCGAGGGCGTTGTCCTCGATGAATTTGCGGCGCTCTTCGACGTTTTCGCCCATGAGCGTGGAGAAAATCGTCTCGGCGGCGACGGCGTCCTCCAGGCGCACCTTGAGCAGTGTCCGCGTCTCGGCGTTCATCGTGGTGGCCCAGAGCTGCTCGGGATTCATTTCGCCGAGGCCCTTGAAGCGCGTGATCGTGAATTCCTTCTTCGCGCCCTCCAGGACGTAGTTCAAGACGCCCAGAGAATCTTCTTTGATGACTTTGTCGCCGTTGTGGGTGATCGTGAACGGCGGCTTGTTGTTCTCGGCGATCGCCTGATAAAGGGTGCGCAGGCGCTTATAGTCGGGCGTGGCCGCGAGCGCCCAGTTGATGCGGCGCTCGGCGCCGTTGGTCAGGACCAACTCGTGCAGGCTGTGCTCTTCGTCATAGGCGAGCTTGGCCTCGAGATTCAGCTTGGCCTTTTCGATGGCCTTCAGCAGCTCCTGCAGCTTCTTTTTGTCGGAGAAATCCGCTTTCTTGTCGAGCTCGCCTTCGGCCAGCAGCGCGACGAGTTTGGGATCGCGGAGGCGGCGGCCGAGCTTCGCGGAGACCTGGTCCAGCTCCTGGATGTTCAGCAGAAACTGGGTGAGGTCGCCGCCTTCGATCGATTTGCCCGCCTTGCCCTTGACGGCGCACTCCTCGGTCGCGCGCTTCATCAGCTCGCGGGAGAATTCGCGCTCGTCGCGGATGTAGCGGTCCATCTTGCCGCGCTTGACGCGATAGAGCGGGGGCTGGGCGATATAGATGTGCTCCTTTTCGATCAGCTCGCGCATGTGGCGGAAGAAAAAGGTGAGCAGGAGCGTGCGGATGTGGCTGCCGTCGACGTCCGCGTCGGTCATGAGGATCACTTTGTGGTAGCGGAGCTTCGCGGCATCGAAATCGTCCTTGCCGATGCCGGTGCCGAGCGCGGTGATGATGCAGCGGATTTCCTCGTGGCCGAGCATCTTGTCGTAGCGGGCCTTTTCGACGTTCAGAATTTTGCCCTTGAGCGGCAGGATGGCCTGGTAGCGGCGGTCGCGACCGCCCTTAGCCGAGCCGCCGGCCGATTCGCCCTCGACGATGAAAAGCTCGCAGCGCGCGGGATCGCGTTCCTGGCAATCGGCGAGTTTTCCAGGCAGGCCGCTGGAATCGAGCGCGGACTTGCGGCGCGTCAACTCGCGGGCCTTGCGGGCCGCTTCGCGGGCGCGCGCGGCATCGATGCACTTGCCGATGATTTTTCGCGCGATCGAGGAATGCTTGTCGAAATACTCGCCGAGGCGTTCGTTGACGAGCGATTCGACGAGACCCTTGATATCGCTATTGAGCTTGCCCTTGGTCTGGCCCTCGAACTGCGGCTGGGGGAGTTTCACGGAAACGACGGCCACGAGGCCTTCGCGCACGTCGTCTCCATTGATCGAAACTTCGTCCTTCTGTTCCTTGAGCATGCCGAAGGAGTTCGCGTAGTAGTTGATCGTGCGCGTGAGCGCGGAGCGGAAGCCCGAGAGGTGCGTGCCGCCGTCCACCGTGTTGATGGTGTTCGCGAAGGCGAAGATATTTTCGGCGTAGCTATCGTTGTATTGCAGCGCGATTTCGATATCCACTTGCTCGCGCTTGCCCTCCATGTAGATGGGCGAATCGTGGAGCACGCCCTTGCCGCGATTCAGGTGCTTAACGAATTCGGAGATGCCGCCGGTGAAGCGAAATTCGGTTTTCTTGTTCGCGCGCTCGTCCTCGAGCGTGATATTCAGGCCCTTGTTGAGGAAGGCGAGCTCGCGCAGGCGCTGCGAGAGCGTATCGAAGCTGTAGTTGATGGTCGTGAAAATCGATGTGTCGGCGTGGAAGGTGATCTTCGTGCCGGTTTTCTTCGTCTTGCCGGAAGATTTGAGCTTGCTGGTGGCGACGCCCTTTTCGTACGACTGCTCCCAGACCTCTCCGTCGCGCCAGATTTCCAGATCGAGCCAGTCGGAAAGGGCGTTGACGACCGAGACGCCGACGCCGTGCAGGCCTCCGGAAACCTTGTAGGTATCGCTGTCGAATTTGCCGCCCGCGTGCAGCACGGTCATGACGACTTCGGCGGCGGGCTTTTTCTCCGTCGCGTGCATGTCCACGGGAATGCCGCGGCCGTTGTCGATTACGGTGACGCTGTTGTCGTCGTGCACGGCGACGTTGATCTCGTCGCAGAAGCCGGCCATGGCTTCGTCGACCGAATTATCCACGACCTCCCACACGAGATGGTGCAGGCCGAGCTCGCCGGTCGAGCCGATGTACATCGCGGGGCGCTTGCGGACCGCTTCGATTCCGCCGAGAACTTTGATCGAAGTCGCGTCGTACTTGTGGCCGCCCGCAGGCGAGGCAGGGCCCTTGCCGGCCGGAGTTTCTTTTTCAGCCATGAATCGTGCGTCTCCCCTCAGAAGGCGAGTGCTGATGAAAAATGCTGTGATGCTCGAGTCGTGCTAGGGAAGGCGGTCGCGCGGAATGTGCCCGACACTTGCCTTGCCCATTGGCCCCGCTCTGGCGAACGATTTCGTTCGAGCCGGGACTCGAAGGGTTTTTCTGAGCTCCATCCCGTTCCGATCCGAAAATTTTCGGGGAAACGCGGCGAAGCTTTTTGTTTTCCCCTGCGGAGGGGAAGCGTTCGTCCTCTTGCCACGCGCCCTTTTTCGGCCCGGTTGTTCTGGCGCAAACGAGCCAGGCGTGAAGCAAGATCGGTGCGAATCAAGTGCCGTTCAGGAGGAATCCCGAACTACCAGATTTTAGCGGATGCGGCCGGAATTCACAAGGCGATTGTTGGCCGGGGGCGTGCGGACAATTATAGTATTATCAACAACTTACAGATAGAAATGGGCCGGATTCGGCGGGCGCAAAATCGTCTATGGTGGGGCCGCCGAAAATCGCTTTCGAGCGCGGATTCTGGTCCCAGCAGAAATCAAATCCGCATGGGCATGACGACGTAGCGGTAGCGGCTGGAATCGTCGCCGAGGGGGCGGAGTTGGCCGGCGGACTGGTCGTCCTTGAGCTCGAAGCTGATGAGGCCGTCCGCGGCGGCGGCCAGAAAATCCAAAAGATATTGCGCGTTGAAACCGATGGCAATGGGCTCGCCCTTGAATTCCTTTTCGATCGCTTCCTTGGCCTCGCCGTACTCGGGGCTCGACGCGGAAATCTCCAGCCCTTCCTTGGCGAGCACGAACTTGACGGCGTGCGAACGCTGATCCGCAAGCTGGGAGACGCGGCGAAGCGCGTCCTGCAGTTCGCTGCGCTCGAGGACGACGGTTTTATTGACCTCCCGCGGCAATACGGCCTCGTAATTCGGGAACTGGCCGGTGAGTTTGCGGCAGGTGAGCAGGCGGCCACCAAACTGGAAGAAAAGATGGCTTTCATCCTGCCCGAATTCCACGACGGCCTCGTCTCCGCACTCCGCGGCGAGGCGCTGGACTTCGTTCATGGCTTTCTTAGGGACGAGAACACGCGTCTCGCCGGAGAGGCCCTCGAACTTATGATCGGTTTCGACCATCGCCAGGCGGTGGCCGTCGGTTGCAACCATGGTGAGCGACGCCGGCTTGATCACAAGCAGAGCGCCGTTCAGCGTGTAGCGGGATTCTTCGAGCGAAATTGCGAAGGTTGTCTTGGCGATTACGCCGGCCAGCAGTTTCACCGGAATCCTCGCGAGCACGTGCGGGAAATCCGGGAGAGCCGGGAAATTGTCCTTAGACATTCCGACAAGCTTGTAGTTCTTGCGGTCGCAGGTGATATGGACCCAGTGATTTTCGAGCAGTTTGAATCGAATCTCTTCATCCGGCAGAAGCCGTACAAGCTCAAGGAGTTTCTTGGCCGGAATGGTGCCCGCGCCGTCTTTTTTCACCTTCGCTTCACACGACGTGCGAATGCTGAGCTCCAGGTCGGTGGCCGTAATGGTCAGGCGGTTTCCCTTTGCCTCACAGAGAAGGTTCGAGAGGATCGGGATCGTCGTTTTGCGTTCGACGACTCCCTGCGTCAACGAAAGCTCCTCGAGCAGGTCAAACTTCTTTACGCTGAATTCCATCTCTTGTGCGGACCTCGTTGCGGTTTCTGGGCTCATTAGCAGCTCCGGCTACTGTACTGCTTTTCTTAATTTCTATAAAGAGAGATAACCGCCGCCGTCGCCGGGCTTGTGAGTTTGTGGAGAACGCCACAACTCGTGCTGTCTCCGGCGCTTGCGGAATTGCTCCTCGTCTGAAAACCAGTGCGCATCCGTGTATGAAAGCCAGCCGAACAGTCGCCGCAAATTCTTCCACAGCGTGTCCACAGGCGAGAGCTGCTCGCGCTTGGCCGCGCGACAGCAACCCTATCCAAATGAGTCGAGCAGCCTGTTGATCGTCTTGTTCAAATCCTTATCCACCTGGCGTTGCGCTTCAATCTTGTTGATGGAGTGCAGGACGGTGGTGTGGTGCTTGCCGCCGAATTGCTTGCCGATCTCCGGAAGCGACGCGGAGGTGAGCTGCTTCACCAGAAACATGGCGACCTGGCGCGGGAAGGCGATCACCTTCGAGTTACTGCGAATCTTCAGGTCCTGCGCGCGCATGCCAAAGTGCTCGCCGACGCGCTTCTGGATCTGCTCGATGGTGACTTTCTTTTCCTGCGTCTCGATGATGTTCTTCAGTACCTGCTGGGCGGTCGGAAGATTGATCTCAGCGTCGGTGAGCGAGGCGAAAGCCATCAGGCGGATCAGCGCGCCTTCGAGTTCGCGAATATTCGACTTGATGGCGCGGGCGATGTATTCGGCCACATCGTCCGGCAGATGCACGCGCTCGTTTTCGGCCTGCTTCTGAAGAATGGCGATTTTCGTTTCGAGATCGGGCATCTGGATGTCCGCGATCAAGCCCCATTCGAAGCGGGAGCGCAGCCGCTCCTCGATCTCGGAGATTTCCTTAGGAGGGCAGTCCGACGAGATCACAATCTGTTTCTGCTGGTCGTAGAGCGCGTTGAAAGTGTGAAAGAACTCTTCCTGCGTGCGCTCGCGCGTGGCGATGAACTGGATGTCGTCGACCATCAGGACGTCCATGTTGCGGAAGCGGTCGCGAAACGCGGGCATGCGCTCAAAGCGGATGGAGGCAATCACCTCGTTGGTGAACTTCTCCGCGCTGATGTAGGTGAGCCGCAGAGCCGGGTTGCGGCGCTTGAGCGCATGGCCGATCGCCTGCATCAAGTGGGTCTTGCCGAGGCCCACACCGCCGTAAAGAAACAGCGGGTTGTAGGATTTTGAAGGCTGCTCGGCCACGGCGACCGCCGCGGCATGCGCGAATTGGTTCGAGGCGCCGACCACGAACTTGTCGAAAGTGTAGCGCGGGTTGAGCTGATGATCGGCGGAGTCGAAATCGAGTTTGGCTTGCGAGACGGGCGCCGCGGCCGACGTGGTCGGTTCCGCTTCCACCGAGACGAACTCCAGTTGCAACCCGGGGCGGCCAATTTCCGTCAGGACGGCCTGCAGAAGCTCGCCGTAAGTCTCCTTCAAGCGCTTGCGGAACAGGCGCGTGGGGACCCGAATTACGACGCGGTTTTCGTCCGCCCATTCCTGACGCGTGGGGCGGAACCAAGTGGCATAGCTATGGGGATTTACGCGACGCTCCGCGTGCTGCAAAATCTTGTCCCAGAGATTCATCGGCAAAATCAGCCCCTGCCGCAATTTCCACCGATGTGGAAATGCTGTGGAAATGCCCTACCCTTTGGCGGCAGGGCACCTAAGTGGTCTAGCGCATCAAGATTGGCTTGCCGGGACGCGCCCGGCGAATCTGATAAGACGTTCGCGCCGCTGCTCGACTTCCGTGCCTCGGATTCGCGAGCCGGGATTCTGCCTAAACGGAACGCGATGAGCAAGAGAAAATTTCACAAAACCTGGTGAACTGCTGCACATGCAATTCACAGTTTTTCCACAGGAAGTTTCAAAGAGTGCGCGCGCCGAAAAATCGCGCGTGCATTGCGTGGAACGCGGCTTGCAGGAGACATCCTGCGGACGACGCGCGGCCGATTTTCCACAGAGTGCATTTCAACAGCCCGTCTGAAAACTAACGCGGCGGCGAGGCGGCAGGCTGCTTGTCCGGAATTGCGAAGTCGAAAACACCGAGCGGATCAGCGGCGAGCAAGATGCGATTGCGCTCCACGAGAATCGCGCTGGCCTCGAGCGGCGCTCCCTCCTTCGTGGAAGTGCGGTAGGCGGCGCGGCGGTTACCATCTTTGTCGAAGTGGATGAGTTCGTCGCCAATCGCCGCCCAGACTTCCTGGGTTTCCGGATCGACCCCGAGCGCGCGGATCACGGGCTTCGTGGCCGAGGCCGGGGCGCCGCTCTTTTCGATCGTGATGGAATTCCACCGCCGCGCCTCAGCCTCCGGCGTGAATTCGGACGACGGGAGCGTGATCTCATACGACGCGTAGCCGAAGCGGTCGTATTTCCGGACAGTCGGATCGGAGAGCTCGGTGAAGACGAAATAGATGTGGCTCGCCGAATCGCCATAGAGGCGGCCGTGGCTGAGCGGCTGGTCGCGGCTCGCGCTTTCGGCCGCGCCGACCATGTCGCCGAAGCTGCGGACAAGCCTTCCGTGGACGTCGAAGATACTCACCAGGCGCCGCGATCGAAGCTGGGCGACGGCGAATTCGCTCCCCGAGAGCGCGACGACCGATATGGGGGCCGCGACCGGGAACGTCGCGTCGAGCGAACCGTCGGCGTTGAAAATCTTCACCGCGTCTGCGCCACGGTCGGCCACGACGACGCGGCCGGCGGAGTCCAGGTCCATATCCTCCGCATAGACGATTTTCGCGCCCGGCGAGTCCGCGTTGGGAATCTGGCCGAGCCGCTTGCCGTCGGCTGCATAGACGGCAATCACCTTTGCGGGTGCGGCGAGCACGAAGTAGCGTCCCGCGGCGTCGCGCTTCAGCGCGATGACGCCCGGACCGATTTCGGTGAAGACGCGCCCGCGCGCGAGGATTTCGCGCGTGAACGGCTGATCCTGAGCTTGCACGGGCGGGAGCTTCCATCCCGCGCCGGCGGCAAGCAGGACGGCAAGCGACACGCCGGCTTGTATGTGACGGAGCATGAACTCGACGATTCTATCCGCTGTAAGTCGAAAGAGATGCGCTGCCGCAAAGGGGCGTTGCTTGAGCGGAACCTATTCGAATGACGGCCACTCCAGGCGGAATTCATATACCATACGTCTCGCCGCGTGCTGGTTGCCGGGGCCTCGCTTGGCGCGCGCCTGCGGGAAGAAAATGAGAATCGCTGGTCGCCTTGGCTTGATCGTTCTGCTCGGCCTCGCCTGCAACTACCTTTTCGCCGTCCTGGCGAGCCCGTCCCGCGCTTCGCGGGACGATTGGCCGTCGTACGGGCACGATCCTGGGGGGATGCGCTACTCGCCGCTCGCCCAGATCAACGGAAGCAACGTGTCGAGGCTCAAAGTCGCCTGGGTCTTTCACACCGGCGACATCTCCTCCGGAAAGGGTCGCGAGCGGCGCAGCGGATTCGAGACTACACCCATTCTGGTGGATGGCACGCTCTACCTCACCACTCCCTTCAATCGCGTGATCGCGCTCGACCCCGAAACCGGCGCGCTCAGATGGGCGTACGATCCCAAAATCGACCGCACCTGGCCTTCCGGCGACGGCCTCATCAACCGCGGGGTCTCGACTTGGCTTGACCCATCGCGGCCCACCGGCCAGCCGTGCCACCGGCGCATTTTCGAATCGACGATCGACGCGCGCTTGATCGCGCTCGATGCCCGCACGGGCGTGCCCTGCGCGGACTTCGGAAATGACGGCGAAGTGAACCTCCGCGACGTGCCGCGCTACATCCGCGGCTGGTACCACATGACTTCCCCGCCCGCCGTGATTGACGACATCGTGGTCGTCGGCTCGGCGATTGATGACAATACGCGCGTGGACATGCCCGGCGGCGTAGTCCGCGCCTTCGACGCGCGCACGGGCGCCTTGCGCTGGAGCTGGGACCCCATCCCGCCGAATCGCGAGGACTCCCCAGGCGGCGTTCCGCCGGAAAAGGTTTGGAGGACGGGCGCAGCAAACGCCTGGTCGGTCATGGCTGTTGACCGCGAGCGCCACCTCGTCTTCGTTCCCACCGGCAGCGCCAGCCCCGATTACTTCGGCGGCCTCCGCCTCGGTGATGACAAATGGGCCGACTCTGTCGTCGCGTTGCGCGCACAGACGGGAGACGTTGCGTGGGGATTCCAGCTCGTCCACCACGATCTCTGGGACTACGACTCAGCGTCGCCGCCGCTGCTCGCCACTCTGCCGCATGACGGGCGCAACGTGGATGTGGTGATTCAGGGCAATAAGACCGGCCTCCTCTATGTGCTTAATCGCGATACCGGCGAGCCGGTGTTTCCCGTGGATGAGCGCGCGGTGCCGCAGTCGGATACCCCGGGGGAGGTCACCTCGCCCACACAGCCGTTTCCCGCCGCGCCGCCCGCGCTCGTACCGCAGAAACTCTCACCGGATGACGCCTGGGGCTTCACGCCCGCCGACCGCGACGCTTGCCGCAGCCTCCTGCAGGGGCTTCGCAACGACGGCATCTTCACGCCGCCGAGCGTCCAAGGAACGCTCGCTGTTCCCGGCAACGTGGGAGGGATGAACTGGAGCGGCTCCGCGTTCGATCCCGGCAGGAATTTGCTGATCGTCAACACAAACAATCTGGCCGCCAAGGTCAGGCTCATTCCGAGAGCGGACTTCATCTCCGAAGCGGTGCGTCACAAGGAAGACGGAGAGTACACCCCACAAGCCGCCGCGCCCTACGGGCTGTTCCGCACTTTCATTCTTTCTCCGGGAGCACATCTGCCGTGCAACCCGCCGCCGTGGGGAACGCTGGCGGCCGTGGACATGGCGCGCGGCAAGATACTCTGGCAGGTGCCCCTGGGGGCTTTCGTGAATCCGATTCCCGGCGGTCCCGCTCTTCCGCCGGGCTCGGTGAGCCTCGGCGGCCCAATCGTCACGGCGGGCGGCCTAGTGTTCATTGCCGGCGCCTTCGATCCCTTCTTCCGAGCCTTCGACATCGAAACCGGCAAAGAAGTCTGGAAGGCGCAGCTTCCCACGGCTGGTGGCGCAACGCCGATAACCTACAAGAGCAGCCCGAAGACCAAGCAGTACGTGGTGATCGCCGCGGGTGGACACGCCAAGAATGACTCGGAACCGCAAGACGACTCCGTGATCGCTTATGCGCTACCGTGACGTGGCGGGATGGCCGGCCGAATGGCCGCAGAGTGACGAAGCGGACGGCGCGCGCTTGTTTTCAATTTAGCTGGAACGGCACTAATCGAGGCGGAAGTTGAGGCGCTCGATCGAGCGGGCGCGGCCGGAGGCTTCGTCGGCGTCGATCAGGACGGCGTTCATCTGAATATCGCCCTCGGCGACCACGAATCGCGCGGGCATGGCGTCGAGGAAGCGCTGCAGCACACCCTGCTTGTCCATGCCGATAACGGAATCGTGGGGGCCGGTCATGCCGACGTCGGTGATGTAGGCGGTGCCGCCGGGGAGGACGCGAAAATCGGCGGTGGGCACGTGCGTGTGCGTGCCGACGACCGCGGAAACTTTGCCGTCGAGATACCAGCCCATGGCCTGTTTCTCCGACGTGGCTTCGGCGTGCATGTCCACCAGGATCGTCTTTACGTCCGGAGGAATTTTCGCGAGTTCGCGCGCGGCGGTGCGGAACGGATCATCGAGCGGCGTCATGTAGGTTCGACCCTGCAGATTTAGGACAGCGTAGCCCGCGCCATTCTTCGCGCGGCCCACGTACAGTCCGCTGCCGGGCGAGCCGTTGGGAAAATTGGCAGGCCGCAGCAGGCGCGGCTCGTGCGGGAAAAAATCGAGGATCTCCTTGCGGTCCCAGATGTGATTGCCGCCGGAGATGACCTCGATGCCGCAGTTAAACAGATCCTCGGCGATGCGCGGCGTGATGCCGAAGCCGGACGCGGAATTTTCGCCGTTGGCGATGCAGAGGTCGATTTGCCGCTGCGCAAGGATGTCCGCGAGCCGGTCGTGAACAATTCTGCGGCCGGGCGAGCCCACGATATCGCCGATGAAGAGGATTTTCATTCGGGGGGTTTCTCAGCTACGGGCGCCGAGCCTCGGGAAAGGAGCGGTCCACTTCGCCGTGCGCTGCTAGGCCCTGAACCCCACAAATAGGTGGGTGCCCTGCGCTTGCTTTCAGGCTTTCCCTCGCCGGCAAGCCGGCGCGGGACGTGCACAAGGGCAAGACGACGAGGACTCCCTGGGATCCAGTGTTGGTTCAATAGGCTTTCGCAACGTCACCTGCGTCGCAGGCCATCTCCGAATCACATTGTAGCAGGAATCATTCGCGCGTCGATTGGGGCACGCCCGGACTACGCCAGACGCGCGATCGCGCCGGCTACATCCTTGGGCTTTTCAAACGGCACCAGGTGGCCGGCTTCGGGGATGAGCACCAGGTCCGCGCCCGCGATGGCGCGCTGGAAAGCCTGAGCATAAACCGGCGGAATCAGCTTGTCGCTCTGACCCCAGATGAGAAGCGTCTTCGCCTGGATGCGATAGAGCCGTGAAGCGAGGCCTCGATCCGGGATGGGAAACAGGATCTTGCCCGCGGCGCCAAGCTGGCGGGCGTTCTGCACCAGAAACGCCTGGAGGAACGCGGGGTCGCTGAGATCGGCTCCGGCGGTCATCACTTTTGCCCCGGCGGCCTCGTCGTGGAACAGATAGTGAGGCAACTCGTAGGGCAGCAGGGCAAAAATGTCCGCGATGGGATGATCGTCGAGCCAAAGTCCCGCCGGCGCAATCAGCGCAAGGCGCGAAACATCGCGCGGCGCCACCGCCGCCATTTCGCTCGCAATCATGCCCCCCATCGAAAAGCCGACAAGGATGGGATCCTTCAAACCGAGCGCGCCGACAACGTCCCATGTATGCAGCGTGAAGTCGAGCATGTCGCGCAACTCGGCGCACTCTTCGCTATCGCCATAGCCCGGCAGGAGCGGCGCATAGACGTGGAAACTTTCGGCGAGCACGCCGAGCAAGCCTTGATCGAGATCCAGCCCGCCCGCACCGTGCAAGAAGACGAGCGGCTGGCCCTTGCCTGACTCGTGATACCGCACAGGCACGCGCGGTGTGGAGATGGTCTTGAGTTCCATGGCAGGTTCCTTAGTGGCCGGCGCCAACCGCAGACGACAATTGGGAGTCCGCCGGCAGGTTTCCCGGCGTGGCGCGTTTCGCCAGCGGCTTGCACCAGAAGCGATTGTCGTCCGCGTATTCCGGGAAAATATTTCTCAGCTTGGGCATCACCTTCTCGGCGAAGAGCAGCGTCGAATACATGCTCTTCTCCTTGGGCATATCGCCGACGTGCATGAGACAGAAAACATTGCCCACGCGAAGCCCCTTGATCATTTCCTCCATGCGCTGGCGGACGGTTTCCGGGCTGCCGGCGATGATGTAGCCGCCTTCGACCAGATCCTTCCAGCTCAGCTCCGGAAAGAGCGCTCCCCTGAGGGGAGCGTATTGCGAGAGCACGCCTTTCTGGATGGTTTTGATCGTGCGGTAGCCGGGCGCGTCCGCAAAACCGGTGTGCACGTGCAGGCAGCGATTGTAGAAGTAGTGCACGTGCTCGGAATAGAGGCGCTCAGCTTCCTGGTCGGTCTCGGCGACGCAGATCGTCTGTGCGAAACCGGCGCGGTAGGGGGAGAGGTCCGGCGTGTTGCGCTCGGCCACGCGATCCCAGTAGCCCTTCATCAGCGCTTTCCCGCGAACGTGGCCGCCGAAGCTCAGGTAGGAATAGGAGTAGGTGTTGTCCAGACAGAAGTCGAAGGTTTCGATCGAGCCTCCCCCCGGGATATGAATCGGCGGATGCGGCTGCTGGATCGGACGTGGCCAGAGATTCACGTAGCGAAGCTTGGTGTAGCGGCCGTTGAAGGCGAAGGGCTCCCGTTCGTGCCAGGCGCGCAGGATGAGGTCGTTGGCTTCGCGATATTTTTCGCGCGTGAGCGCGGGGATTTGGCCGTAGCAAAAATTCGTGTCCATTGAAGTGCCCACGGGGAATCCCGCCACCAGGCGCCCGCCGGAGATGCAATCCAGCATCGCGAATTCCTCGGCCACGCGCAGCGGCGGATTGTAGAGAGCGATCGAAGCTCCCAGCACCACCAGGGCGACGTCGCGCGTGCGGCGCGCGAGGCTGGCGGCGATCAGATTGGGAGACGGCATCAGGCCGTACGCGTTCTGATGGTGCTCGTTTACGCCAATCCCGTCGAAACCGAGCGTTCCGGCGTATTCGAGCAGATCGATGTACGTGTTGTAGACGTCGTGGGCCTTAACGGGATCGAAAAGCCGGGAATCGATATCCACCCAGACGGAATGGTGCTTCTGGCGGAAATCCTCCGGCAGATACGGCCACGGCATCAGGTTAAACCATGTGAATTTCATGACACTCCCTTGGAATTGGAGCGACTACCGTAGCATAGAACCGCCGCGACGGGTAAGTTCGCCTGCGGGCTAGCGAGCGCCCAAGCTCTTGATATACGACACGATTTGCCAGCGGCGCTGCTCGGGCAGGCCGGACCAGGATGGCATCCCGTTCGCAAGGTTGCCGTTACGGAGAAACCACTCGAGCTCGCCGGAAGTTGCGCCCTGCACGTCGGCCATTCTCAGATTTGCCACCGTGGCGGTACCGAGCGCATCGCCGCCGTGGCACTCCGCGCAATGCCGGCGATAGAGTTTCTTTCCCGCGGCGACGGCGTCGGCGCGGCCTTCGTACGGATTTTTCCGGGCGCGTGCCTTGACGGGCGCCCTCGCGATGGCGAGCAGGACGCCGCGGCGGTCCCTCTTCCAGTCGTGCGCCGCGCCGGCTCCGGCGGCCAGCGACGCGAACAGGAGAAGCGCGGAAATCAGCAGCGGTCTCAGTGGAGGAGGCTCCTGAGCCTGCGGCCGAAGCCAGCGATTTCGTAGGAAACTCCCCAGCGCAAAACGAACCGATGGCTATTGTCGTTGAGACCGAAACCCGGGGAGAGCGTCATGTTCACTCCGCTGGGGAGCTGCCATGCGACGATCGGCGCGAAATAGTGCGACGTGCCGGAGAGTGTCAGCGCATCGGTGGTGCCGAGGCCGCCATATAGTTCGGCGCCGAGGGCGAAGTTTTCGCCGCAGAAATCGCACGGGCGGGGCGCGGCAGCGAGGCGCAGCGGCCGGCTGGCGCCCAAGGCGTAGCCAAACTCCCAAGGCGCGTGGGCCAGGTTCTTCTCCGCCGTGAAGTTCTCGGAGATGTTCCAGCCCCGGTAGTCGCTCGAGAAGATCAATTTGGTCTCGATTTCATGCAGGTGCGCGCGGCGCGCCAGCGCGTTCGGCAGAGCGTGGTCGGCTTGGCCGTCGGAGCCCACGACCTCCTTCATCGTCTTGTCCGCGCCGTTTATGTTTTCAAACTCGACGTAGAGAGCCGGATTGATCCAGTGTTCGCGCATCAGCGGCCGGAAGCGATTCTCCCAGCGCGTCCCGGTAAAGAGGGCGCTGTCGCCAAACGTGGTCTGCGAGTCGAGATAGAACTCCGTGGTCCACCACGCGGTCACGCCGTACTCGAGTTCCATCCACGGCGCGATGAAATCACGACCGCCCTTTTGTGTCGCGTAGTTCGCGTAGGCCTCGATTTCAAGGTTGTCCGGCTCTTCCAGATGGTGCGAGTAGGTGACGATGTACGGCGTGTCCTGTGCCGCCGCAGACGATGGGAGAAGCAGAGCGGCCGCTAGAAACAGGAAGCTCGCGAGGAGCCGGAACGTGCGTCCATCGGCTGGAGAGCGGCCGGGAGAAAATCCGGGCTGGCGGAATCGGGTCAAGGCGCGAGTTTCTAGTTGAAACAAGTTTTCAACTGAGCTTAGGAAGCGTAGGTCAGTTGATAGACGCTGTCAAGGATAGCTGGTGGCACTTTCGGCAGAGGCGGATCGGGGAGCGCGCTAGAGAGCCATAGAATCCGCTACGCGGACGGCGCAGAGAGATAGCCGGCGTGGTCGACAGTCTTTCCCGGTGCGCCCCTCTCGAGCGCGGCGCGGAATTCCCTGGGAAGGGCCAGTTTCTCGAGCGTGTGAGCGACGACAAGCACGTAGACCGTTTCCACTGTGGCGATCACCGGTTCGGTGGCCGCGATGCGCACCTCGACGAGAAGCGAGAAAGAGGTGTTTCCAAGATGGTTCGCGCGAACGGAAATATCGAGCACCTGATCGAAGCGCGCGGACGATTTCCATTCCATCGTCTGCTTCACCACCTGATAGTCGAGACCGCCGGTGGTGACGGCTTCACCGAGGCCGGCGGCGCGCAGAAACTCGAGACCGGCGATATCGGCGTAGTCGCTATAGCGCGAATTGAAGACGATCTTCTGCGCGTCGCACTCTCCGTAGCGGACGCGGAGGTAGAAATGGAAACGGTCGCTCATAAGCCGCGTAGTATGCCACGAAAAGGGAGGCGGGTTCCGGGCGCCGCCCCGGCCTCGAGGACCTGCACTCGAGCTGTTGAGCGCGCGTCGGTTGAGGATGCGGATGGCCTTCCGCCGCGGCAGAATCGGCTGTCGAATCAGACTTGCAGCACATCCCCTTCGCGGGCGACCGTCCGGTAGAGAACGGGGTCCACAAAAATTGCGATGAAGAGCCGGGAGATGAGCCCCGCGACAATTACGATCGCGAACGGTTTTTGGGTGTCGGAACCGATGCCGGTAGAGAGGGCGGCGGGAAGCAGGCCAAGGCAGGCGACCAGCGCCGTCATCATGATCGGGCGCAGCCGCATCAAAGCCGCCTCGCGCGTGGCCGTGCGGATATCTTTGCCCTCCTGCCGCAACTTGTTGATGAAGGAGACCAGGATCACGGCGGTCTCCACGGATACGCCCATCAGCGCGAGCAGGCCGAGCACGGAGGAAACGCTGAGCGGCGTTCCCGTGAGCTTCAGCGCGATCAGCGCGCCGACCGGCTCGGTGATCACCACCCCGAGCGCGATCGTGAGCGGGAATTTCAGATTGCCGTAGAGGGCGAACAGGATCATGAAAATCAGCAGCAGGGCCAGCGGGCCGATGATTTCCATCTGGTGCTTCGCCTCCAAAAACTCGCTGTACTCGCCGCCCCAGGTGAGCCGGTATCCCGCCGGCAGCGATCTTTGAATATCGGCGATGGCGCGCTGCCCTTCGGTGACGGCGCCCTGCAGATCGCGCCCCTCGATGCTGTACTGCACGCCGATGTAGCGCGAATTGTTCTCGCGGTAGATAAACGATGCGCCGCTCGCTTCATGAATATCGGCAAGTTCACTCAGCGGAATCTGCTGACCGCCGGGGGCGCCGACGAGCAGGTTGCCGATCTGTTGAGCGTTTTGGCGGAATTCCGGCTTCATGCGCACAACCAGGTCGAATAGTTTCTCGCCCTGAATCACTTGCGTGGCCGCCTGCCCTCCCACGGCCGCCTGCACGACGGCCTCGACATCGGCCACGTTGATGCCGTAGCGGGCGATTTTTTCGCGGTTCGCGTCGATCAGCAGGCTGGGCTGGCCGAGTTCGCGCACCACGGTCAGCTCGCTGAAGCCGGGAATTTGCGAGAGCCGCCGCTTGATCTCCAGGGCTTTGTCCTGCAACACACTGAGGTCCGGCCCGTAAATCTTCACCGCGAGTGAACTCTTCAAACCGGTGAGGGCTTCGTCCACGGCGTCTTCGGCGGGCTGTGTGAAATTGAAGATCACGCCGGGGAAGGCATCAAGTTTCTTCTGCAGATCCGCCGTCAATTCAGCCTTGTTGCGGATCGGCCCCTTCTTCCAAGAGGAATCGTCGTAGGGTTTCAGGCCGACGTAAAACTCGTCGTTGAAAAACCCGGTGGGATCGGTGCCGTCGTCCGGACGGCCCAGCTCGGAACCAACGTCGGTGACCATCGGGTACGTCAGCAGGATGTTGCGGACCTGCGGGCTGAACTTGGCCGCCTCCTCGTAGGAAATCGTGTAGGGCAGCGTCGCGCGGACCCAAAGCGCGCCTTCGTCGAGGTGCGGCATGAACTCGCCGCCGATGAACGGAACGAGCAGAAGCGTTGCGCCGAAAATGGCCAGGGCTACGCCGATTGTCGTTTTCGGGTGATCGAGGCAGCGATCGAGCTGCGCCGCATACTTCCGGCGGATCCACTCAAACGGCCGGTTGACGGCCTCGTGCACGCCCCTGCGGAACCAGTAGGCGCACATCACCGGGACGAATGTCAGCGTCAGGATCAGCGCGCCGACAAGCGCGATCGACATCGTGTCCGCCATCGGGTGAAACAGTTTTCCCGAGGGGCCGCTCAGCGCGTAGATGGGAATGTATCCGGCGATGATGACCGCAACCGAGTAAAAGATCGGACGGTCCACGTCCTTCGCCGCGGCGAGGATCACTTCCTTCAGGTCGTACTCCTGCCCTTCGCGCAGGCCGAGCTCGCGGAAGATGTTTTCGACCATCACCAGCGTGCCGTCGATGATGATCCCGAAGTCGATGGCGCCGATCGAAAGCAGATTGGCCGCCACTCCGCGCGCGTGCAGAAAAATGAACGAGAAAAGCAGCGCGACCGGAATCGTCAGCGCGACGATTACAGCAGCACGGAAGCTCACCAGGAAGAAAATCAGCACGAGCAGGACCAGCACCATCCCGCGCAGCAGATTGTTTTCGACCGTGTCCGTCGTCACCCGCACCAGATCGCTGCGGTCGTAGAAAGTATGCACTCTCACGTCCGGCGGCAGGATGCTCTCGTTCAGTTCCTTCGTTTTGGCCTCGACGCCTTTCAGAACGTTCTGCGTCTGCTCGCCGGTGAGCATCAGGATGACGCCTTCGACGGAGTCGTCGCTTTTGTTGAAGCCGAATTCGCCCAGGCGCGGCGCATTCCCGATCGTTACTTCGCCGATGTCGCGGACGCGCACCGGCACGCCGTTCTGCGAGCCCACAATCACGTTCCCGATGTCCGCCGTGTCCCGCAAAAGGCCGATGCCGCGCACGTAGTAGAACTGCCCGCCCTGCGAGTAGAATCCGCCGCCCGTGTTCGCGTTGTTCACGGACAACTGCTGCAGCACCTGCGGGACAGAAAGGTGATAGCCGTAGAGCCGCGCGGGATCGAGCAGCACTTGGTACTGCATCACCGTGCCGCCGAATCCCGAATCATCCGCGACGCCGGGGACCTGTTTGTACTGCCGCTCGATCACCCAGTCTTCGTAGGTTTTCAACTCTTGCGGCGTGCGATCGGGGCTTTCGATCACGTAGCGGTACACCAACCCCGACGGGCTGGAGAGCGGTGCGAGCGAGGGGGTCACTCCGGCGGGATAGGTGACCTCGCTCAGCCGTTGGAACACCAACTGCCGCGCGAAGTAGCTGTCGGTGTCTTCCTCGAAGGTGAGGATCACATCCGAGAGGCCGTAGAGGGAAATCGAGCGCATCACGCTCAGCTTCGGTACGCCGTTCATTTCCACTTCGGTGGGCAGCGAGACGAGCCGCTCGACCTCCTCCGCGGCGTGGCCGGGCCACTGCGTGATGATTTCCACCATCGGCGGCGAAAGATCGGGGTAGGCGTCCACGGGCATATGTTCAAACGAGACCGCTCCGCCGACGGCGATCAACGCTGTCACCATCAGGATCAGGAACCACTGCCGCAGCGCGAATTGGACGACGCGATGAATCATTCTCCGCCGGCTCCTAGTGCTGAAACGACGTCGCGAATTGGAGAAACAGGCTGCCGTCGCCCACGACCTTTTCCCCGGCGGCAAGCCCTTTCAGGATTTGCGTCTGGCCGTTCTGGCTCTGTCCGATCTCGACGCCCCGGCGGCCAAACTGGTTCGATCCGGTCGCCACGTACACGAACGGCTGGTTTTCGTCGTCGCGCAGGATCGAGGCGTCGGGCACGGCAATCGCGTTCTGGATCACGCCGGCGGTCACCGTGGCTGTGCAATACATGTCGCGTTTCAACTTTTCGCCGGGGTTGTCCACCACGATGCGCGCCTGCAGGGTGCGCGTGTTCGGGTCGAGTGCCGCGGAGACATATGAGATTTTTCCGCGGAAGCTTCCGGGATAGGCGTCCGTCTGTACCACCACGGCGTCACCCGTCTTCACGTATGCAAGATCGGCCTGATATACGTTGGCCAGCACCCATACGCTGCTCATATCGGAAATGGTGAACGCTTGTGTCTGCCCGGCCTGCATCACCTGGCCCGGCGCGACGAGCCGGTCGACCACTTCTCCGCTGATCGGCGCGATCAACGGAATCTCAGCCGACGCGGGCGACTTCACAACGTCTTCCGGATTCTTGATCCCCAGGATTTTCATGGATTGTTCCGAGGCGTTCAGGTCCGCCTGCGCCTGGTTGCGATCCGATTCGGCCTGCAGCAAATCGCGCTCGGCGATGGCGCTGTGCTGGTAGAGGTCCTGCGCGCGATCGAAGTTCTTGTCTGCCACGCGGAAAGCGTCGCGCGCCTTCAGATAGGTTGCGAGCAGCTGCGAATAGTCGGGGCTGGCCACTTCGAGCATCGGCTGGCCCTGCCGGACGTGCTCGCCCGGCACCACCAGAATCCGGCTCACGGGTCCGCCGACCTGCGCGATCACGGGTGTCGTCTTGAAGGCGTTGTACGCGACCGCCCCGGTCAGCCGCAGCGTTCGCGCGAGCTTTACCTGCTGGATGGTCACAACCTGCACGTGCGACATCTGGCCCTGCGGAATCGTGAAAAGCTCCGGCGTTGCGGACTTCGACGCCTGCGAGGAGTACGACGTCATTTCCCTTGCGTTCCGGTCGGAACTGCATCCCGCCAGCGCGCCTGCGAACGCCAGCGCAGCGACAGTGCCCAGTGAATAGGCGCCCCTTATCGTTCGTGATCTGCTCATGGCAGGCTCCTCGTTCCCACCGCCTCGCGAAGCTGCTCGAGCGCGAGCAGATACGAGGCGAGCGACTGGCGGTAGGCAAGCTGCGTCGCGCGATAGCTGCGCTCGGCGTCGAGAAAGTCCAGCAGGCTCGCGGCGCCGCGCTTGTACGCGTACTCGCTGATGTCGCGGTCTTGCTGCGCCTCGTCGAGATAGCCTGAGCGGTAGAGCTGGATGATCTGGTCGTTCGTTTGCAGGCTTTCGTACGCGTCTTCGACGTCCGTCAGCACCTGATCGCTCGCCGCCTTCTGCTGCTCCTCCGCCTGCGTGATGGCCACCCGGGTGCGCGCGATTTCGCCCTGGTTCCGGTCGAAGAGCGGCAGCTGAATCTGGCCGAAGAACGAAGCGAGATTGAGGCTGTAGATATGCGTGTAGTTGATTTCGCCGGTGATGTCGCGCTTCCCGTTCGCCTTCGCGAGGGTGTACAGGCTGTTGGCAGCGGTCACGTTCTGCCGAGCCGCCTGCAGGTCGGGGCGCGTGGCGAGCGCTTTGGCCTGCAGATCCTCGACGTGCGCGCTCAGCGGCTGGTAATCGAACGGTCCGGCCAGGTCGTAATCCACCGGCACGGATTCGCGGCCGAGCAGCTGGCGGAGATTCGCCAGCGCCTGGACACGGCCGAGCTGCGCTTGCGAGGCGTCGCTCTGGAACTGCAGCAACTGGAGCTTGATCTTCAGGAAATCATCCTCGCTGATATCGCCCGCCCGGTAGCGCTCCTGACTGATGTCGACCGTATTCTGGAAATCCTTCAGGCCCTGTTGCGCGAGAGCGAGCGCCGACTCGGCGAGTTGGGCGCTGATGAACAGCGTGGCGACCTGAAACGTCAGGCCGCGTTCGGTGTCGGCTACCTGCGAGCGCGTGACGGCGGTCTGATCCTTGGCCGCCTCCAGGCGGTGCTGCCGCTTCTTGCCGCGCTCGAAGAGGTAGCTGATGCCCAGATCGAATTGCGCCGAAGCGTCCACGTAGTCCGCGCTGAAATACGTCGGCTGAAAAATAGGCAGAAAGAGCGCGTCGCCGAGCAGCACGGGATTTGGACGCAAGTTCGCCGTGGTTTCCAGCGCCTCGCTTTGCTGGACCGTGGTGCGCGCGGCGAGCAACGTGTGATTGTGCGCGAGCGCCATCTGAATGGCGTCGTCGAGCGTGATCTTCACCGGCCCCTGGGCCGGCGCAGGGGCCTGCGCGACGCTGGACGGTGCTGTGGCACTCGCGAGGCACACGATGAACGCAAAGAATGCAAACCGCATATGTCGTATCCACATGAAAGTTCAGCCCTCATTCAAAGAAAAGATCGTGAATGGGTATGCCGCGAGCGGCACGGGAAACGCGGGGTCTTATGCGATGGGGGGAGCTCGTGCAGGGAGAGGCCGGAAAGCCGGAGCCGGTGCAAAAGTAATAGCCGTGGGCTCCGGAGTGGGCGATACCTGGGCCAGGGCCGGCGCGTGATCTGCTGCTAGGGGCCGGTCGATGGGCTGGTGGCTGAGATGGCAGATCGGGCAGGTTGCCTCGGACGCGCCGGCATGGTGATGCCAGACGCTTCCCCCGAGGGTCATGCCGATCAGCAGCAGTGCCAGAAGCGCCACCGGGACCGCTAGGTATCGAGTTGACCGTTGGTTGTGCATGTGCTGCAGGAGCCGGCTACAACGTCAGCTTCAATCATATAGCAGATGTCTCCGCGGCCCAATGGGTTGCGCCGTGGGAGTCAACCCCAGTTGCGGGAACGCAAGCCTCCGCCTCGCAGGGCCCGTCGGGCGCGTTCGATCAGTTGGACTGTTCGAGCGCCTTTTCGACCAGAGCGACGCATTTCTCGACGCGCTTGCGCAGCGGGCCGTCAATCTCCTGCTGGCGCCCGCGCAGTGTGAAGAGCTCGTCCGCGATGTTCAGCGACGCGAGCACAGCGACCTTCAGCGAGTCCACCATGCGCGTGGCCGTGGCCACCTCGCGCATCTTGCCGTCCACGAAAGCCGCGAGCTCTTTGAGATAGTCCTCGTTTTGATTCGCGTTGACGTTGTAGCTCTGATCGTAGATTTCGATTTTCACGTTCGCGCCCCCGGTGTTTCCGATGGCTGGACGAGGCCATTGTCGGCCATCGGCCGCGCCGGCGCAATGGGGCTGTTCAACTGGCGCGGAGCGCCGCGCCCAGCTGGCGCTCCAGAGCGGCGACGATGCGCGAGGAAAAATCCGCGATCTGCGTGTCGGTCAGCGTCGCGTCACCGCTTTGAAACGTCGCGCGAACCATCAGCGAGAATTTGCCTGCGGGGACTTGCCCTCCGCGGAACAAATCGGCGGCTTCCACTTGGCGGAGTTCGGGAATGCCGAGCGCGCGAATCGCCCCGGCCACCTGCGCAAACGTCACGCCGTCGGCGAGCACCAGCGAAAAATCCCGCTCGACCGCCGGAAAGCGCGGGATCGGCTCGAACTTCTTACTCGCGCTTGCGGATTCGATGCTCAGGAGTAGCGGCTCAAGCAGCAATTCAGCGACGAAAATCGCCTGGCGCAGCTTGAGCTGATCAGCAACCTGTCGCGCGAGTTGGCCGGCCGCACCGAGCGCCGTGCTCCCGATGGAGATTTGCGCCGCGCGGCCGCCCGCCAGCCACGCCGACCCTCCCGCTTGCCACCTGAAACCTCCGGCGAGAGCGCCGAGGCTATCGAGGCTGCCCTTCAGATCCGCAAAGGTGAACTCGCGCGTGGGTTCGTGGATGGTTTTCTCGCGCGCCCAGCCCGTGGCGCCGAGCGTGAGCACAGGCGTCTCAATCGGCTCGCCGTTCCGCAGTTCGTACGTCTTGCCGATCTCGAACACGCGAACGTTGCGCTGCCCGTGGTTCAAATTCCATTCCAGTGCGCCGAGCATGCTGACGATTCCGTTCGATCGCATCACCGACGCGTCTTCCGCGAGCGGGTTGCCGATCACCGCGGGCGCAACGCCGGCCGCGCGGAAAATCTCGTCGCGGCGCGCATCCTGCAGAGGGATCGCCACAATTTCGTGATAGCCGAGCGCGATCGCCCGCTCGCGCAAGCGCTCGAGTGCCGCCGCGTGCGGCAGGTGATGCGCCGGCTGCCTGGCGGAAGGCAATCGCGGCGGGAATTTGTCGTAGCCGTAGTGCCGCGCGACCTCCTCGATCAGGTCGATCCCGCGCGTCACGTCGCGGCGCCAGGACGGCTGCTCGCAGTTCCAGACTGCGTCGCGCGAGCCCCGGATCATGATATTTCCGTCTCCGCGCGCGGGACGAAAACCGAGCGCGCCCAGGATTCCCTCGATCTCGTGATCGGGGGCGTCCGCGCCCATCACCCGAAGAAATTCCCGCCGCGAAAGCTCGATCGTCGGCGCGGTCGTACGGCCCGGGTAAAGATCCACGACGCCCGCAAGAATTTCGCCGCCGGCCAGCTCCTGAATCAATTCGGCGGCGCGACGCGAGGCCAGCTCGGTTGTCTCCGGATCCACGCCGCGCTCGAAACGGTAGGAAGCCTCCGTTCGCAGACCGAGCGCTTTGGCCGTGCGGCGCACGGAAATCGCATCGAACCATGCGGCCTCGAGCAGGATGTTGCGCGTGCCGAAACCGATTTCGCTTTCCGCCCCGCCGATCACGCCGCCGATTCCGACCGCGCGCGAAGCGTCCGCGTTCACGCACATTCCTTTGGCAAGCGTGCGCTCGACGCCATCGAGAGTGCGAAGCTTTTCCCCTGCGCGCGCGCCGCGAATGATCATCGTGCGTCCGGCAAGCTTGTCGAGATCGAACGCGTGGAGCGGCTGGCCTAGCTCAAACATCACGTAATTCGTGATGTCCACGACATTGTTGATCGAGTTCTGGCCCATCGCTTCCAGCCGCTGGCGCAGCCAGTCCGGCGACGGCTGAATCTTTACGCCGCGCAGGACGCGCGCCGTGTAGCGGCCGCACAGCTCCGGCGATTCGACTCCCACGTGCGCCGCCGTCGCCACCGCTTCATTCGATTCCTTGAGTTTCGGCTGGAGCGGCTTTACCGCCAGGCGATAGCAGGCCGCCACCTCGCGCGACACGCCGTAATGGCCCAGGCAGTCGGGACGGTTCGCCGTGATTTCCGCATCGAGCACCGGCCCGGCCGCGGACTCCTCGATCGAGTCCACTTTTACGCCCGCAAGCGACAGCCGCGAGCCCAGCTCCGCCGCCGGCGCGGTCGCGTCCACGAACTCCTTGAGCCAGTTGTAGAGAACCTTCATGCGTCTTTCCGTCCCGCGCCGGGCTCGAGCCGCCCGTAATAGACGCGCGTCCGGTAATGAATCGTCACGCGATTGCCCGCTTGGTGCGCCGCGAAGAGCCGCTCGAGATCGTTCATCATCGGCTTGTGCCCCGGATCACCCGGCGGTGGCGTGTAGGACGCGCTCATCACGCGCCCCCGGAGACCCTCCCAATCGACCTGTTGCTGATTCTCGAAATCCCGCATCCTCATCTGCGCGGCCCCGTAGAAATTCTCGAGACCCGCTTGCTCGGCGTGGACGTGCTGGATCGTCGAGTAGCCCGTCCCGTGCCGCTGCAGTAGCAGTTCGTAATCATTCATGAACGGCGTGGCATTTACGGGGCGCTCATTCCAGACGAGCACGACCCATCCCTGCGGCTTCAGAATGCGAACGAATTCGCGGCGCGCGGCGGCGCGATCGAACCAGTGAAACGCCTGTCCCACGACGACGAAATCCACGCTCGCATCGGGCAATGTAGTGGATTCCGCCGAGCCCGCGACGCTGCAGAAATGCCGGAAGGTTTCCAATTGCTGCTCGCCGGCTTCACGCATCGCGGCGTTCGGCTCCACACCGTAGACCACATTGCCGTTTTCGAGGAAGAGGCGCGTCAGCAACCCCGTGCCCGATCCGATGTCCGCAACCACAGATTCCGGCGCGAGGCCGCATTCGCCACGCAGCAGGCCCACGACCTCGCGCGGGTATCCCGGCCGGTAGCGGACGTAATCCTCCACGCGGTTGGAAAACCGCTGTTTCGAATCAGTCTGTGCAGTACCCATCGCCGTTCATCTAGTGCGTTTGAAACGTATTCCAACGAGACGTGTCTAGCTCCATGGCGCAATAAGCCTCGAAGAGATAGAGTTCCAATGCGTTTGGAATCTCGATGAATGCCACCGTGCATCTTGTCAAGAGCTGCTGCGCTTCCTCGAATGCCCGACGGAACACGGGATCCTTCATAGCGGCCTCGCGCGTCATCTTGTGAGTGACTCTCTCACGCGCAATGCGGTACGCGAGGCTCGCATCGAAGTGCGTGGTCCCCGTACCGTGTTGCCGCAGTCTCCCCACTACACCGCGGGAGATACCGACGTAAAACGGCTTCGCATGATGCAGGAGCACGTAACATCCCGAGAAGTCATCCGTTCTGTTCAGTTGTCGGGCGATCGTCTTGACGCCGACACCTCGCTCACAGAACTTAGCCAGCGGCCAGGGATCCTCCATCGCTCGGCGAATTTCCTGCATATTCTTTGGCAGGACCGTCAAAGCAAGCTCGGCGAAGGTGTTCTTGCATCCATCAATCGGCACAAGGCATCCCCACAGACTGTAGCGTCATGGAAACTGGCGCAGGAAGCGCACGTCGTTTTGAAACAGCAGCGGCAACTCCGTGATGCCGTATTTCATCATCGCCAGCCGGTCCACGCCCATGCCGAAGGCAAATCCCGAAAGTTTCGCGGCGTCGTAATTCACGAAGCCGTACACGGCGGGATTCACCATCCCCGCGCCGAAAAGCTCGATCCAGCCGGAGAATTTGCAGACGCGGCAGCCGCTCCCGCCGCAGACGTGGCAGCTCGCGTCCACTTCGGCCGAAGGCTCGGTGAACGGAAAATAGCTGGGGCGTAGCCGCGTCTTGGCCTTCGGCCCCAGAAATTCGCGCACGAAATATTCGACCGTGCCCTTGAAATCGCAGAAGGTGATGTCTGTGTCCACGGCCAGCCCCTCGATCTGGTGGAACATGTAGCCGTGCGTCGAATCGGGATTGTCGCGGCGATAGACTTTTCCGGGCACGACGATGCGCACCGGCGGTTCTTGCTTTTCCATCGTGCGGATCTGCATCGGAGAAGTGTGCGTGCGCAGCAGGTGCACGCCGCGCGTGCCTTCGATATAGAAGGTGTCCATGTTGTCGCGCGCGGGATGGTGCTCGGGGATGTTGAGGGCCTCGAAATTGTAGTAGGGCGTCTCGATCTCCGGCCCTTCCACCACGCTGAACCCGATCGAGAGGAAAATGCGCTCAAGCTCTTCGTAAGTCTGGTGGATTAGGTGGCGCGTGCCGATCGCGCGCTCCACTCCCGGCAGCGAGAGATCGATCTGATCGCGCGCCGCTGCGGATTGCTCCGCATCCGCTTCGATTTCCTTGCGCTTTTCCTCGAGCGTCGCTTCGACATGCGCCTTCAGTTTCTGAAATTCCTGGCCAACAACGCGTTTCAGTTCCGGTGGAGCGGTTTTCAGCCAGTTCTCGCCGATCAGCGAGAGCACGCCGGATTTGCGTCCGGTCCATTGAAGGGCGAACGCGCCCCAGCTCTCGCTGTCCTTGGAATGCAGTCCGGCTGGCGCGTCGAACGTTCGACGCACTTCGGCGAAGCGCGCCACGACTCTTTCAGGCGTGGTGTCGCCTAACTCGGTGAGTTTTTTCTCGACAATGGATGTGTCGGGCACGGTTTGCGTGGCACAGGCAATCGTGCCTGTGCGTTAGAGCGCGAGCAAGTTCGCCTTTAAGCCGCTGCCTGTGGCGGCGCCTTCGGTGCGCCCATGTGCTGCTTCGCTGACGCCACCAGCGCCGAAAAACCCTCGGCGTCGCGCACGGCCATGTCCGCCATGATCTTCCGGTCGATTTCGATCCCGCCCGCTTTCAGCCCGTGAATCAACTTGCTGTACGTGGTGCCGTTCGCGCGCGCCGCCGCGCCGATGCGCTGGATCCACAGCGTGCGGAAATCGCGCTTGCGCGTCCGCCGGTCGCGATAGGTGTAGCGCAGCGAACGGTTCACCGCCTCCTTCGCCGACCGGAACAGCTTTCCCTTGGTGAGGAAGAAGCCCTTGGCGTGCTTCAGCAGCTTCTTCCGCCGGGCGCGACGCTTCGTACCGCGTTTGACTCGAGCCATGGTTCGGTTCTCCTGTAAGGAACGAGAAAGTTTTTCAGGTTACGCGGAGAGGTTGCGCAGCGGCGGCGCCGCATCCCGAAATTCGGGCTGCAACGTGCCTCCGGACTGCGCCTATCTCCGCGGCGTGTTCTTGTGGCCCCGGCAACCCGATGTTACTCGGGAGCGGGAGCAAAGCAAGCCTGCGATGCAGACTCGTCGGCCGGCAGGCCCGCCGCGGCGGGTTTCGCTCTGCCCGGCACGAAAAAATCTTTGGTCGCGGCTAGTCGACGCCGTAGGGCAAGGCGAGCCGCACGTTGTGCACGTCCGAGGGATGCACCTCGACATCCCCGGCCAGCTTGCGCTGGCGCCGCGGCGCTTTCGTTCCCAGCAGGTGGCGCTTTCCGGAGTGCCACCGCATCACCTTCCCGGTGGACGTGACCTTAAAGCGCTTGGCCGCGCCGCGATGCGTCTTCAACTTCGTTTTCTTGTTCTTCTTCACGATTCCCTCTTCCGCCAATCCGGTCTTAGGCCTGCCCGCCCGCGGCCGGCTGAGAAGACCGCGAAGGCGCCGCCGTCGATCCTTTCTTCGGCGCGAGCAGCGCGAGCAGAATGTTCGCTTCCATCCGCGGACCGAATTCCACCAGCGCGTGGTCCGTGATTTCCTTGAGCAGCCGCTCCATCTTCGCCCGGCCTACGTCCTGGTGCGCCATCTCGCGGCCGCGATGGAAAATCATGGCCTTCACTTTGTGGCCCTCGCCGAGGAACCGTATGATCTGGTTTTTGCGCACCTGATAATCGTGCTCGGCGGTGGACGGCCGGAACTTCACTTCCTTGATGTGCGAGCTCTTTTGATGCTTCTTGGCTTCGTGGGCTTTCTTGCTCTGCTCGTACTGAAACTTGCCGTAATCGACCAGCTTGCAGACCGGCGGAACGGCGCTGGGGGAAATTTCCACCACGTCCAGACCGGCGTCGCGCGCCGCCTTCATCGCGTCGAACAGGGTCATCACGCCCAGCTGATTCCCCGCTTCGTCCACTACGCGAACTTCCCGAGCGCGAATGCGCTCGTTCACCCGGAGACCACCCGCACCCCGCTCTGCGATAAACCCACCTCCCGGGCGCCTGACGCTCAGTTCGCCGCCCGATTTCTGGTCCGCCCACGCACAGAATCCTCGCGCGGGGGGACAGGCCGAAAAGTATAGCATGGCTTTCGCGCCCGCAAGAGGCGCTGCCACATCAACCTTGCACGCTACCCAGCCAGGCTGGTGGCCATCCTAGAGCACCACGACTCGAACCTTAAGGTTGTCCGCACCGCTGCCTATTGGGCCGAGAAAGCCAGTAGCACATTGCCGGAATTGGAGCCGGTGACGGCGTAGCCCGAGTCGATGAAGAGCATCCCATTCACGATCGAAGGCCCGATGGAGGCGATGGCGCCGCCCTTGGCCGGAACCTTGTTGACCGTTTCAAAGTTTTGCGCCGTGTCGTATTCCCAGAGACTGTGCCCGTCGGCGGTCGAAAGTGCGTGCAGCTTGCCGTCTGATCCCGCCAGGAAGACCACGCCCGGAATCATCGTCGCGGCGGCGGAATTGATCACGCGCGCGCGCTCCGGCTTCGGAAACGCGGCACGCCAAGCGACCTCGCCGGTCGCCAGCTTCAGCGCCACCATTCCTCCGCTCTGCAGACCGTAGTAAACGTTTTGATCGTCTGCCGCACCGCCCCACACGACTCCGTTCAGCAGCGCGGCGAACGTGTGCTCCTGGCCCTTGGCGATTTCAACGACGCGGACCTGCCAGACAACCGCGCCCTTGCGGTCGGGATCGAGGGCGTACACGCGGCCGTCCTTCATGCCGAAAACGACGACGCTTTTTCCGTTCGGCAGCTTGCGCAGAATCGGCGAATTTCCGATGTCCTGATCGGGACCGTTCACCGGAGGGCAGTTGTCGGTTCTCTCCGCTCCGTTGCATCCGCCCATGAATGCGTCGCCGGACTGCGCCTGGTAATGCCAGATCGTTTTTCCGGTCTTCAAATCGAGCGCCACCACCGCGTCCGTGGTATCGGGGGCGGGCTGGTTCTGGCCGTCGCCCGTGCCCACGTAAATCGCGCCGCGCCGCGCGTCGATCGTCGGAGAATTCCAGATCGAGCCGCCGGAAGGCGCGTACTGCTGCACGCCCTCGGAGTTCTTCCTCGTGGGTTTTGGCGCGTCCACCATGTAGGCTTTCCAGACTTGCTTGCCGGTGCTCGCGTCGAGTGCAACCAGGCTTCCGCGGCCGGTACAGCAGGAATAGTCGAGGTTGGAGGCGGAGAATTCCTCCGAGGATGAGACCGGAACATACACGACGCCCTTATAGACTTTCGGTGCGGCAGTAATGCGCGCGACGAAGTGATCGTCCACTCTGGTCGTCCAGAGCTCCTTGCCGTTTTGCGCGTCCACGCCGTACACATTCGCGTGGGCGTCTCCGAAATAGACGGCGTATTTCGTCCCTTTGTGCCCAGCGACTCGCGCCACTGTGACAGCGCCGCGCACATTTCCCTTAGCTTGATAGGACCAGTAGACGCACCCCGTCTCCGCGTTGAGCGAATAGACGTATCCGATGTCCGTGCCTACGAAAACGCGGCCGGAAACGACCGTCGGCTGGCTATAGGCGGAAAGCCCCGTGGGATAGCCGAACGCCCACTTCAATTTCAAGTGCGGCACCTCATCAGCTTTCAATCCAGCGGCTTTCGCATTTTGAAATCGCGAGTTGACGATATCGGGGCTCCAGCCATTCCACGACGGCCCGGCGGCTGGATTGGCGAGCGGCGGATTCGACGCGCAGTGGTTGGGCATATCCTTGGCGTCGCCTTGCTGCAGGCTGCCGAGCGGACGCCCGCTCAGGAATGTGGCCAGCATGCGCTTCTGATCGTCCGTCAGGCTGTCGCCTTGTGGTTTCATCACGCCCGTCGTAAGCGCCTCGTAAATTCGCTCCGGGGACATCTGCCGCACGGCGTCGGGCGAAGGGGCCTGCGGCACGTTGGGATTTCCGTGGCACCCCATGCAGCGCTGCTGGAAGGTCGCGATGCCGGTTTCCGTACCTGCGGCGGGTGCGGGACCCTGCGCTCGCGCCGCACCGGGCCGGGCAAGGCAGCCCAGAATCGCGGCGAGCGTCACGACGAAGATTTTTCTAGTCACCTTGATTGTCCCCGGATTGCTCCTATTTGTCGCTGATCCCGCCCCAGGCGGAATTCAGGTGGTACTGCAGACCGGAGCCCACCATTTCGATCCGTCGAATCTTTCCATCCGTGATCTTGAACGCCTCGGTGACTTCGAGGCTCGTCGGCCGAATGAAGATGTTCCCCATCGAGACGGTCTGGCCGTTGGTCAGTTTGATGGTGTGGATCGTGCCGTTCTGATCGAAGATCACGTAGGCCCAGACGACGCCGCGCTCTTCATCAACGATCGGAAAGCGCCGGTGATGGATCCGCGTGACCACCGCGTAGTAGCCGCTCTTGAACTGCGCCATGCAGCTCATGGCGAAGGCGTTGAACGCGGCGTTGGGCGAGAGCGTCGGATTGTTGGTGGTATGAACTCCGTTTTCCATGCGGTCGCAATCGTCCGCGAATGGGTAGTCCCCTTTTCCGTCGTTGTTTTCGAGACCCGCGAAGTACATGTTCGCCGTCGTGATCAATTGGGCGCGCGAAACGCGCTGCGCCGGCGGAATGGTTTCAAACCAGATGGGCTCCGGCTTGATCGTATCGAGGCCGGCGATATTGTTGGGGCCGCCGCCGCCCTGCCGGTAGTAGGTGGTCTCGATTTCCGTGATCCTGCCGAGCTGCACGCGCAGGCGCATGCCCATGATCAGCAGGTGATCGCCCTCGTGCATGGTCACCATGCAGCCGATCTGCTCGGCGACAGTATCGGAGAAGCAGTGCTTGTAGCCGCCGACGGCGGTGGCCGTGCCCCAGAATCCGTCGCCGAGATCCATCACCTGGTCCTGCTCGGTGTTCTTCACGTCCGCGGCGAGCGGCAAGCGCTTCGGGTCGTGCGCCACCAGCGCCGCCAGGTACTGATCGGCCAGTCCTTCGAGGCAG
Organism: Candidatus Acidiferrales bacterium; assembly: GCA_035279445.1. Lineage (GTDB taxonomy): Bacteria > Acidobacteriota > Terriglobia > Acidiferrales > UBA7541 > Palsa-295. The sequence goes on from DATEHV010000031.1 coordinate 141,629, forward strand.
GCACGATTGCAGTCGACCGGAATCGGACCGGTTGCGGAAACGGAAGGGCCGAAAAATCCCGCTGCCATCGCGAAAGCGCCCAACGAAGCCGCGGCCGTGAGGAAAAGCCTTGTTCGCATGAGTTCTCTCCTTCCGTGCGAAGGGCCGCAAACTAATACTACTAATTCCGCGCTCCCGCAAGAGCCGGGGAATTCGCGCGGCAAACGAAACCCGAGACGCATTTCAGGATTCTGGAAAGGTGCGCGCTGCGCCGGCGCGGCCTAGCGGCCGCCCGCTTGCGCGGCAGCGGCGCAGGAATCGAGGGCCTTGTGCGTATCGTTGGCCCAGCGCGGGAATGCGCGAGACTCCACGAATTCCACCACTTCGGAATCACCGCCGCCGACCGATTCGTGGAACTGGTAGAGGATAGGATGCTCTTCCATGGGGTCATCGTCTCTCGGGCGGACAAACTGAATGTTGTTGAAGGCCTGAAACTGCGCGGCCACGGCCGGGCACTGGGCGACGGAAAGCTTCCACTCCCGGATTTTCAGATCCGGTTTCAGTTCGTCGTAAGAGCGCGCCGGATCCTTGGCGTGAAGCGCGAGCAACTGCCGGTAGAGCGAGGCGCCCTGGGCCTCGCGCAAGGTGGCTTCGATCGCGCGAGTGCTCTGCGTATTTTCCAAAACCAGCGAGAATTCCAGAAGATCGTTCTCGTCGCTCCGGTGCGCGCGAACGGCAATGAAATCTCCCTGGCCCTGCTTGATGGGGAAAAATTCGTCAAAGGCTGCGGGAAAATGCTTGTCGGTCCAGTCGCGATCTTCCTGGCTCTGAGGCCGGGCGGCCATGGAGACGAGCGCGAGCGCGGCGAGCAGCGCGGCGGCCTTCGCGATGGAAAATTTCATACGGGCGCTCAAAAGGCTCCTCAGTTCAACGCGCGCGCATCGATCTCGCGACGAAGGTCCGCGATGAACTGATCGAGCGGGCGCGGGCCGAGATCGCCCTTCGAGCGGTGCCGCACGGCGACGGTGCCTGCCTCGGCCTCTTTTCCGCCGAGGACCAGCATGTAAGGAATTTTTTCGAGCTGCGCGTCGCGAATTTTTGCCTGCAGCTTTTCGTTGCGCTCGTCGAGATGGACGCGAAACCCCGCCACCTTGAGCTGCCGCGTCACCTTCTGCGCGTACTCCGCGGTCTTTTCGCTCAGCGGCAGCACCGAAGCCTGCACCGGAGCAAGCCACGCGGGAAACGCGCCCGCATAGTGCTCGATCAGCACGCCGAAGAACCGCTCGATCGAGCCCCAAAGGGCGCGGTGCACCATCAGCGGCTGGTGGCGCGAGCCGTCTTCGCCGACGTATTCGAGCGAAAAACGCCGGGGCAAATTGAAATCGAACTGCACGGTGGTGAGCTGCCAGGGGCGGCCGATGGCGTCCACGAGCTTCACGTCGATTTTCGGGCCGTAAAAGACCGCTTCACCCGGCATGTATTTGTAGGGAACTTTCATGCGTTTGAGCGTGCTGACCAGCGCGGCCTCGGCGCGCTCCCATTCCTCGACGCTGCCGGCGTAGTCGCCGGGGCGCGAGGGGTCGCGCGCGGAAAGCTCGACGACATAATCGCCGAAGCCGAAGACGCGCAGCACCTCCCAGGCGAACTCGACGCAGTCCTGGATTTCCTTCTCGATCTGCTCGGGCATACAGAAAATGTGCGCGTCGTCCTGCGTGAAACCGCGCACGCGCATCAGGCCGTGCAGCACGCCCGAGCGCTCGTAGCGGTAGACCGTGCCCAGCTCCGCCAGGCGGACCGGCAGCTCGCGATAGCTCCGGAGGTGCGACTTGTAAATGAGGATGTGGCCCGGGCAGTTCATGGGCTTGAGCTGGTAATCGGCCTTCTCGACTTCGATCGCGCCAAACATATTTTCACGGTAAAAGTCCGCGTGGCCGCTGGTTTTCCAGAGGTCGAGCCGCATGATGTGCGGCGTGTAGACGAGCTCGTAGCCGCGCCGAATTAATTCCGCGCGGAGCCAGTCCTCCATTTCCTTGCGGATCAAGCCGCCCTTCGGGTGCCAGAAGATCAGGCCGGGCCCGGCCTCGTCCTGAATGCTGAAGAGATCGAGCTCCTGACCGAGCCTGCGATGGTCGCGGCGCCTGGCCTCCTCGAGCTTGTGGAGATAGTCGTCGAGTTCCTTCTGCTCCACGAAGCACGCGCCGTAGATGCGCTGCATCTGCGGATTTTTTTCGTCGCCCTTCCAATAGGCGCCGGCGACGCTCATCAGCTTGAACGCCTTGATGCGCCCAGTGGAGGGAATGTGCGGCCCGAGGCAGAAGTCGATGAATTTTCCGGTGGTGTAGAACGACACCATCGGGTCTTCCGCTTTTTCCTGCACCAGCTCGCACTTGAATTCCTGTTTGGATTTGCGATAGAGCTCGAGCGCTTCCGGCTTGGGGATCAGCTTGCGCTCGTTGGGGATGTCCCGCGCGGCGAGCTCGCGCATTTTGGCCTCGACTTTTTCGAGATCCTCTGGGCTAAACGGCTGTTCGCGCACGAAATCGTAGAAAAATCCGTTTTCAATCGGCGGTCCGATGCCGAGTTTTACGTCCGGGTAGAGTTCGAGGACGGCGGCGGCGAGCAGGTGTGCGGCCGAGTGGCGGAACACTTGCACCGCGTCGGGATCTTTCGCGGTGAGGATCGAAAGCTTCGCGCTGCGGTCGAGCGGCCGCGAGAGGTCCACGAGTTCGCCGTCGACGCGGGCAACGAGAGCGTCCTTGGCGAGGCGCGGACCGATCTGGCCGGCGACTTGCTCGGCGGTTGTTCCACGGGGAACATCGCGCGACGAACCGTCCGGCAGCGTGATTTGAATGCTTTCCATATTCGATTCTTGGCCTGAAACCGGGCTTCTCGCCAACCCAGAAAGTGTATCGATTAGAATTGAGCTCCGGTCTTTGTTTTCAGTAACTTAGCCTCATTTCTGTTTCCGCTAGTGTAGCGATCAGAAATGCAACGAAGGAGCGTGAATTCGTCGGTGAGCAACCGGCCCCGCCGCTGTCCGCCGCTGAATTTTTTCACGTTTACCATCGTCATTATTCCGCAATTTACCCTAGCACGATCTTTCTGCGATTTCATCCGGATGTTGGTGTAAATAATTGCGGATACGCAGAGTTGCGGGGCGAGGAAAAAACGTCCGCTCCAGCGTTAAGGGATGATGACTCCGGGGAGGCCGCGGAAGTGGGTGTTGGCGGTGACGAGCTGGGCCTGGCAGACGCGGGCGGTGGCGTAGATGATGGCGTCGGTTGGGGCGAGGCGATGGTCGAGGCTGGCGTTCGCGGCAGCGAGGGCGATCGTCTCGTCGAGCGGCACGACCCTGCGAACGAGCGCCTGGGACGCGAAACGGTCCGCGAGAGTCCTGCCGCGATGCTTGGCGAGGTGCTTGTAGACTTCGTAGATGACCACCGAAGGGACGAGCACAGAGGCTTCGCCTTCAAGGTAGTGGCCGAACGCGGAGGCCTTGGAGTCTTCGGTCAGATACTCGAGCCAGCCGGAAGAATCGACGAGATAGAGTTCAGAACCGCTCCGCGTGGTCACGATATTCGTCTTTCCATCTCAGCCCCTTGGCCATGCCCCGCAGCTCCTTGATCGAGCGGCGTGGCACCAGCCGCAGCGATCCGTCGAGCGAGTACATCAGGAGCTCCTGCCCCGGCTCGATCTTGAGTTCCTCGCGGAGAATTTTCGGGATTACGACCTGGAATTTGGGAGAGACCCGGACTTTGGCTTTCTCCATATTTTGGGAAAACCCGCCGAGAATGTTATCGATCGAAGGCGAGTATGTCAATCATTTGATCGATCATGCTTCTGTAATACGGACGGCGAGGCAGGTTTCGGATCGGGTTCAATTCAAGAGTGTTAGCTGGGAGGCTGCGGAGCGTTGCTGCGCGCGGCTCGCGAGATTCTTCCGCGCGCGCACGCGAAAAAACTTCGCCTGTCGGCGCGTCGACATGACGAAGGCGCGCGAACGATGAGCCGGCAATCTCCGAGAGGCGGGCTCGTCAGCGAGGGGAATTCCAATCGTCCATAAATGTTGACTTGCCGTCGTTGTAGGTGACTTCGATTTTCTGGAACGTGATCTCGACCTCTTCGAGCTCGTGCGTGTCGGACTGCTCACCGTGCTGGGGATAGCCGATGTAGTCTTTCACGGACGAAATGATCGCGTCGGTGAGCTTGATCGTCTCGTACACGTTCTCGCGGCCATCCAGGGCCGTGCGGACGAAATCGAACTGGACCAGGGAGAGCGTCTCGCCGGTCGCCGCGGCCTGAAAAATCTGCGGCGAGGAAGCATCCCACTGCTTGGTGAAGGAAACCGGGGCATATTGCCGCCTGCCGCTCGCCTGGCCCGTGGCATTATCTCGCGGCGCGGTCAACTGGAGAGAGAACTGGCTTCCGCGTATCTCGTTGGTGCGCTGCTTGCCGGCCGATTGCCCCCCGAAAATTCCCTGCTTCACGCCGCGGATGGTGACGAAGAACGATGCCGGTCCCGACGCAGGGGCGATTGCTGAATCCTCGGTCACTTGCGGTGACGCCTGATTCTTGTTTTTCTTGTTCTTATCGGCTTGCGCGGTGTTGAAAGTGCCGATGCACATCGCGCCAAGCGCCGCCAGCAGAATCGCGAGCTTAATTCTCATCGTTTGCCTCCGTACCGATTGCGTGAAGATGGGAGCCCAAGCCTGCGCCAAAATTCTATATCGGGGCGCATTCCGAATTGGGCGAAAGACAAGCGGGCGTGCCGGAGAGATTACTGCGGCCTACTGCGCGGCCAGAATACCGACGTCATCTCTTTCTGGAAGTTTCCAGGGCATCCCAGGCGGCGTCGGACATGCCGAGGAGCCCGCTGAATTCGGCGGCGCCCTGGAGCCAGCGGCCGCCGTCAATGACGACGCATTCGCCGTTGATGAATTCCGACTCGCTGCTCAGCAGGTAGGCGGCGAGGTCCGCAAGCTCCTCGTGGCGGCCGGTGCGGCCCATCGGATTGGTCTTCGCGACGTTTTCCTCCGCCTCTTTCGAGGGCATCAGGCGAGACCACGCACCCTCGGTGGGGAAGGGCCCGGGCGCGATGGCGTTGAAACGGATGCGGTGCCTGGCCCACTCGATGGCGAGCGACCGCGTCATCGCCAGCACTCCGGCCTTCGCGCAGGCAGAAGGCACGAGAAACGCCGCGCCGGAGCCGCTGGAGGCGTAGGTAGTGACGATGTTCAGGACGTTCGCGGGCTGCTTCGCCGCGATCCATTTCCGGCCCAGAACCAGCGTGAAGTAGAACGTTCCCTGAAGGACGATGCCAACCACGGCATTGAAGGCGTTGGGCGAGAGCTTTTCCGTGCGGGCGATGAAGTTTCCGGCGGCGTTATTGACCAGCGTATCGACGCGGCCGAATTCCCTTTCCGCAGCTGCCACGGCCTTTTCGACGGCGTCGAAATCGCGGACATCGGCGCAGGCATACGCCGCGCGCGCGCCTTTGGCACGCATGTCCCCGGCCGTTTCCTTCAAAGGGGCTTCGCGCCTTCCGACAAGGAAAAGATTCGCGCCGAGCTCGGCGAAGCGCAGTCCCATCGAGCGGCCGAGACCCGTACCGCCGCCCGTGAGGAGAATTGTGCGGCCTTTCAGCAGATCGGTTCTGAACATGGCTCGAGTCCTCCTGGAAAGGGTGCGGTATTCTTCCCGTATCGCGGCCCGAACCGCAAGGCCAAAATCGTTCGGGGAGCGCCGACGAGGGATTCGCGTGGCGCTCCAGGCTCACTCGTGCTATTCAGATACGCTCGCATAGGCTCGGGAGGCAGGACACGGAGGGTCATCGATGAAGTCTCTACTGACGGGTCTTATTGTGGGAGTGCTGCTCCTTCCGCTGGTTTTCGTGGTCGCTGTGATTACCGGGCGTGTGCCGGTGGCGGCGGTGGACTCGCCCATGCCGTTCGAGACGGCACTGGCTGCGGCGGGGCTGCACGCGCGGATCACCCGCGAAGCGCCGAAGGCCGACGTCTCCGGCTACTCCTCGGTGGAGCTGACCGGCGGCGCGGGCGTGTACCAGAAGAACTGCGCCTTCTGCCACGGGCTGCCGCAGCAGCCGGAGCCGCCGGCGGCGCGGGGAATGTCGCCGCGCCCGCCTCAACTATTCACCAAGGACGGAATGGTGACGGACGATCCCGCCGGCGTGACCTACTGGAAGGTGAAGAACGGCATACGGCTCACGGGCATGCCCGGATTCCAGGCTTCGCTTACGGAGCAGCAGATGTGGCAGGTGACGGCGATCGTCGCCCGCGCCGACAAACTTCCGCCCGAGGCGCTCGAGGCGCTGAAGCCTGAGCCTCCCGTGGTCCTGGTTACGGCCGGAGCGGCGAATCCCGCGGCGGGTCGTGCTACGCCCAAACCGGCAAAATGATTCTGGGCAATCCCCCAAAAGATTCCTCGCCGGACCGTCAAAAGTCGGCGTGGAAGCGGAGAGAGGGAACGATGATCGGGCCGCGCGCCTTGTTGTAGCCCGGATTGTTCACGTGCTGGAGATCGAATGACGCGAAGAAGCCGCGCCAGAGATGAGCGGTGTAGAAACCCTCGAATATTTTTTCCGGACCGTATGTGAGTGCACCGTCTCCCAGCAAAAAGCCATGACCGCCGAGAGCAAGATACTGCTGATGAGCCGCGACGATTCCGTTGACCACGAATACGGCGCCGGCGCGATCGTATTGGCGATGCCATGAGCCGCCCCTCGTGAACCCGCCGAGTTCCAAGGTGCGATCGTCTTCGGTGTAGGCGAAGGATTCGTTTCGCCCGTCGCTCCAGCCCAGTCGCCCGAAGACGCCCGCCTGCGAAGTGATTTCCTGCTCGAAGTTCAAACCGAAGCCATACTTGTGGCGCCCCTGCCGGCGCGTGGAGACGATGTCCGGCGCGGGGGTTTTCCTGGCAAGAAAATCGTCGATGGCCTCGCGGTAGTTGCCCATGTCGGCGTGGTTGAGGTAGGCGAGAAGGCGCACCGTGCCGGCGCGGTGCGCGACCCGGTTTCCGCGCGCCTCGAACTCGATATTTTCGGAACGCGCGCGGGCCACATCCGCATCAAGATTGATGCCGTTCGCGACTTTCGGCATCAGAGCTTCGGCGAATCGCGCGGACCACCAATGGTCGTCGTATTCAACCAATACGCCGTCGGTGTAGCCGCGCGTGTCGGCGGCATAGTCGTAGGCGCCGTTGTCGTCGACGGTCCAGTTTAGGAATTGCAGACGGCTGTCCTGGCCCCAGGTATTGAGGTCGAAGAAGTCGACCAGATCAAATTTTCCGATGCGGATCTCGATGCGCCGCGCCGGGAGAGAGGTGGCGAGATGGAGCTCGTCGCGATCGGCTTCGACGCGCTCGTCCGTGAGAGGAATGATCTGCCGCAACATAATCCGCGCGACGTAAGGATTCTCGCTGAGAGTGGTATTGCGTACCACGTCGAGATTCGTAATGCCCGCGAGGCCCAGGGCGTTGCTGATGCCGTGGCCGCCGGCGCTCTCGATATCGAGGAAAACCTCGGTCGTCGGTGCGAGCGCGTAGCCGAGGTAAAGGGTGTAGACCTTCGAAGTTGCATTTTCGGCGTGAGACTGGAGGCTGTTTGTGCCGCTGTATTTCGCTGGGAACGCCGGATGCCATTGCAGGATGATGTTCGCTTGTCCGGAGATCCAGTAGCGGCTCGTGCCGGAATGCGGGAAGAGCGTGACCGAATCGTCCGAACTTGAGTCTGAACTTGAATCCGGGGCGGAATCTTGCGCGCGCACCGTGGGCGCAGCTGCGGCACATACGATCAGCGCCCAGAGCAGGGGCCGCGCGAACTGGAGGAAATTGCGGGGCATCGCGAACAGGTTAGGAAAGCACAATGCCAATTAAGATTGTGTAAAGGCAAGGCGGAATTTACGAGGGAAATGTAAAGACGGGCTTGACGGCTTTGCCCTTCGCCTGATCCTCGATCGCCTGATTGATTTTCTCGAAGGGGTATTTTGTCACGAGCCGGTCAAATGGGAAGCGGCCGTTCATGTGCAGGTCGATCAGGCGGGGGATGAAAACGTCGGGCACGCTATCGCCCTGAACGATCCCGCGAATGGAGAGGCCGCGAAGCATCACAGCGGACATACTGGGACCCGCCGGGGGCGTGGCGCAGAACCCGAATGTACCCTTCGCGGCAAGCGCGGCGATGGCCTGGGCGTTGCTGTCGGCGCGGCCGGTGGTATCGAAAGCGTAGCTCACGCCGTCCGGAACGATTTTCCCGATCTCCTCCGCAATATTTGTCCCGGGCCCTGCCAACATTCCGTGCGTCGCGCCGAGATTCCTTGCCATTGCCAGCCGCGATTCGAGTACGTCCACGGCGACGATCGCCGAGCAGCCGCACACGACCGCGCCCATCACGGCGCTGAGACCCACGGGACCGGTTCCAAAGATGGCGATCGCGTCGCCCGCTTTCGGATGGAGGGAATTGATCACTGCGCCCGCGCCAGTCTGCACGCTGCAGCCCAGCACACCGAGAATTTCGAGCGGAGCGTCTTTTCGCACGGGGATGGTATTCCGCGATCTGGCGATGGCGTAGTTGGAAAAAGACGACTGACCGAAGAAGTGGCCGTGAATCGCGTCGCGACCCTTCCGGAACGAGCCTGGCTCGCCATCGCGCCCGTCGGTGAAGTTCAGCGGTGTCATGCGGTCGCAATATGCAGGACTTCCGCAGAGACATGGCGAGCACTCGCCGCAGGAATCGGCGGTGAGGACAACGTGATCACCCGGCTTGACCTTGGTGACGCGTTCTCCCACTTGCTCGACGATGCCCGCGCCCTCATGGCCGAGAACGGCAGGCATCGGAACACCCATCGCTCCAGCGAGAGCTTTCACATCCGTGTGGCAAAGACCGGCGCCGACGACGCGGACAAGAATGCTCTCGGGTCCCGGCTCGCTCATGTCGAGCTCTTCCACGGAAAATGAGCGTCCGCCCGCGTACGCAACCGCAGCCTTCACCTTCACGATTTTACCGTGCGCGGAACGGAAGAGGTCACTGCGCGGCCGAGGGCATGACGAGTTTTCCGACGACGGGAACGGGAAGAGCGCCCTGATCGAGCACGAGGTCGTGGAACTTGAGCATGTCGAAATTTTTTCCGGCCCCGGCCTGATACTCCTTGCGGACGGCGAGCCACTCGCGGAGGCCGACGTAATAGGTAGGCAGCTGGGTGGAGCTGAGCTTGGCGCGGAGCAGTTTTCCTTCGGCTTCGGCCTGGGTTTGAAACGTATCCTTGGTCATCAGGTCCATGGCCTGGCGGTCGGTCATGCCCATGGTCTGCATTTTGAAGTCGAGGATGGTATTGGCGAGCACGCGCAGCCGGATTTTGCGCATCATCATGCGGAAGCGCGGATCATTGTTGAGGAAGCCTTCGTCCATCATCACCTGCGCGCCATATTCCGCCCAGCCTTCCACGTACGCGCCGTTTCCGAAGAGCGCGCGCAACAAGCGGCGCGATTCGGGCTGGATATTGTTCGCATGCTCGGCTTGCACGTAATGGCCCGGCAGGGCTTCGTGGAGGGAAAGCCACTGCAGCATATAGTTGTTGTACTCGCGCAGGCGGGACTCGGTGCTGGCCGCCGGCGCGCTGGGATCGATCGGAGTGACCCAATATTCAGCTTCCGCCTGGGGTTCCAGGGGAGGCGCGCCGTGGAATCCCGCCACGGAATAGATGCCGCGCATGAAGAGCGGCGTGGGAATCACTTTCAGATTGTCGCGCGCGGTGAGCGACACGATTTTTTTCTCGCGAATGAACGCGATGATGCCGGCGAGATCGGATTCGATCGTCTGCTGCAACTGGTCGGGGCGGCAGTGATCGTCCGAGATTCTTTCCAGCACTTCGCCGATGATTTGATTTTCGCGGTCGCGGCCGGAGAGATCGGAATGGCCGCCGTGCGAGGGAAACATCTGCGCGTGCATCGGCAGGGCGAGCTGGAGCATCTCGGCGCGCACGTCCCGGAGGTCGCGCTCGGCGTCGGCCAGCAGGGTTTCCGGCGTGATGTCCGTTTCCATCACGAGGCGGAATTTCTGGTCGTAGAGCTCCTTGCCGAGCCGCCACGTTCGCTGGGTCGGCCGCTTGCCGAGGTCGTCTTTGAGCCACGCCGAGAAGTTTTTCAGCGAGGCGATCGCGGGAGGCGCGACCCGGCCGTATTCCGCTTTGAGGTCCGAGTTCGCGCCGATTTCCTTGGCGATATCGTTCTGGATGAGATCAATGTTGCCGTCATTTTCCGAGATTGCCGTGCTGATAAAGACGGGATCGGCGTCGCCGAGGTACGTCTTCACCTGATCGAGCAGGCGCGGGATCTGACCGACGCGCGCGAGGACGTGGCCGAGGCGCACGTCGTGCGAAGCGTAGGTCTGCGTCAGCGGCAGAAACAGCGCGTTGCCGATCAATTCGACCGGCACGGTTGGGTTGTGGCGGTAGTTCTGGATTTTGTCGAATTCGAGCAGGTTCAGTCCGATCTGATCGTCGATGAGCTGCCAGTCCGCCGCGTCCTGCGGGCCGAGTGTGGCGAGCGGCGTCTCCGTGCGAAATCGCTCGCGCCAGCGGGAGTAGAACGCGCGCTGCTCGTCCATCGCTTTCAGACTCATGTCGTCGAGCAGAGCGTCGAGCTCGATCCTCTTGCCCGTTTGGGGATCGATGTGAATGTGGTAGCCGGCATTGGAAGCGTTCGTCGGCGAGACCACGAGCGACTCCTTCATGAACTGGTCGCTGAGCGCGGCAAACTTCTGCGATCCCGCGGCCACGTCCGCGCGCGCGGAAGGATTCGCCGGCCGGGAGCTGGAGGGCAGCAACACCATCAGTGACAATACCGCGCAGAATACGCAAGCGCCGGGAGCCGACATAGAAAATCCTCCTGAGAATCTCGAACGGGCGCCTAGGCGCGGCCGAGCGCCGCGAGCACGCGGTCCGGCGTCAGCGGATACTCGCGCATGTGCACGCCCGTGGCGTCATAGAAAGCGTTGGCGATCGCTCCTGCGGCCGCGGCCATCACCTCTTCTCCGGCGCCGGTGGATTTCTGGTCCAGGCGCTGCACCACGATGGAGGTGACCTCGGGACATTCCTCAAACCGCAGAATGGGATAGCTGTTCCAGTCGAGGCTCGTGACGTTGGTCTCGTTGAACGTGACTTCCTCGTGCAGCAGGCGGCTCGTGGCCTGGACCAGCTGACCGCTGATCTGATTCTCGATGAACGCCGGATTGACGGCAAGCCCGGCGTCGATGGCTCCGTACATGTGTTTCACAGCGACCTTGCCCGTCTCCCGATTCACTTCGATTTCGGCCACGGCACCTCCATACGACGTGAGGTGCGTGCCAAGCGCGATGCCTCGGCCTTTGGCGATTTTTGCGGTGGAGACGTTCGCGGCCGGCGCACGCGGCTGCCATTTGCACGCCTGCGCCACCGCGTCGAGAACTCCCATCCAGCGTTCGCTGGTGATGTTCCGTTTGCGGAACTGGTAGGCATCGGTTCCGGCCATCCGAGCGAGCTCGTCGATGATTTGCTCCGAAGCAAACGAGAACGAGAGATCGAGCGGCGAGCGCAGCCACGCGCCTTTCAAATATCCCAGACCCGGAACCTGATGATTCACCAGCCGCACGTTGGGGATGTCGTACATTCCGCCGCAATCGGAGGGGTTCACCTGCTGCGCGGCGCCCAATCTCCATTCGGCCGCGGAGATTCCGAGAGCGAGCTGCGCGGAGGTTTCGATGGCGCTCCAGTTGTGGTGCCAGCCGTCGTACTGATAGGAGACGATCCTGCCATCGGCATCGGCGGCGGCACGGACTTCTCCCACGTGTGCCGGGCCGTAGTTGTCCCACCCGTGTTCGTCCCAGCGCATGAACTGCAGCCGCACCGGTTTTCCGGCGAGCTGGGAGAGAATTGCGGCGGCTTGCGCCGCATCGTCATAGCAACTGTGGCCATAGGTGCCCGAGCCTTCGTAATACTGCACGCGAACTTTTTGAGCGGGCATGCCTAGCACGCCAGCGAGCGTGGTGCGCGTCGCGTAGACATCCTGCGTCGAGCAGATTACCAGCGCGGAATCGGACTTCACGTCCGCAAGCGCGCCATTGGGCCCGAACCCCGCGTGGGCCTGATAAGGCCCGTGGTAGTTTCCTGAGGCAACGTGCGCAGCGCGCCCAAACGCCTCAGCCACGTCGCCTCGTTCGAGCACCACGCGATCCGTGGTTTTTTCGGCGCGCATCGCGTCGTAGACGCCGCCGCTGCCGGGGAGCGTGGCGGGCATGTCCCAGGTGATTTTCAATTGTTGCGCCGCGCGCACGGCGTCCCATTCGCGCTCCGCGACCACGCCGACGAAATCGCCCTTGCGCAGCACGCGCGCTCCGGAAATGTGCGCGATCGAGCCTTCATCGAGGCTCGCGATCTTCGCGCCCCCGCCATAGGCGCCCTGCCCCCGCGGGCGAACCACGCGTCCATGCACCATCCCCGGCAGGCGCACGTGCTGCAGATAAACGTATTTGCCGCTCACCTTGTCCGGAATGTCGTTCCGCGCGGGGCTTTTGCCCACCAACTTGTACTCCGCGACGGGCTTCAGCGGCGCCGACCCGGAGAACGGCAGGTTGAACTGCTTGTCGCCCACAAGCTCGCCGTAGGTGACGGAACGAGCGCTGCCCATCACGGCTCCGTCCGTCGAGTCCTTCACGGTCACAATGCCGCGGGATACCGTGAGGCGTTCCACGGGGGTGTTTAACTTTTTGGAGGCAAGCTGGAGCAGCGCGCGGCGGGCCTCGGCGGCGGCAGTGCGAATCGCCGGGCTGCCGCGGGCGATCGACGAGCTGGAGTAAGTGCCACCCTGATTCGGCGTGATGTTCGTGTCGAGCCGAATGGTGCTGACCTGGCTCATATCCAGATCGAGCTCTTCGGCGGAGATTTGCAGGAGCGAGGTGGTTGAGCCTTGCCCGAGTTCGACGTAGCCGACGTAGACGGTCGCCGTGTTGTCGGCGTGGATGGCGAGCCAGGTGTCGATCTGCCTCGGGTCGGGCGGGCCAGCAGAGGTGCCGAGCGCGCGAGTTGCGGTTCCCTGCGCGAGCAGGGCGTCGCTGCCCAGGCCGGCGCTGCTGAAGCCGATGATGAGTGCGCCGCCGGCCTTCAGGAAATCGCGACGGGGAAAAATCGGAGAGGGGACCGATTGGCTCATCGCACAACCCCCGCTCTAGTTCTCGCTCCGCTCATCGCCGCATTTGTTGCTGTCGAACGGCCGTCGTCATCGGTCCGCGATGCATATATCGTCTCCGCCGCGCGATGGATGGCCTTGATAACCCGCGGATAACTGCCGCACCTGCATAGGTGACCGTTCATCGCCGTGCGAATCTGCGCCTCGGTCGGCTGGGGCGTTTTCGAGAGGAGGTCGGCAGCCTGGATGATCATGCCGTTGAAACAATAGCCGCATTGCACCGCTTGTTCGTCGATGATGGCCTGTTGCACCGGATGAAGCGCGGGGACCTTGGCGAGTTTCTTCTGCCTCGCATACCACGTCGGCAAACCCTCGAGCGTCGTCACCGATTTGCCTTGGACTGCCGACACGGGCGTCACGCACGAGCGCGTTTCCTCGCCGTTCACCAGCACCGAACACGAGCCGCACTGCGCGAGTCCGCAGCCGAATCTCGGGCCCTGCAACTGCAGCTCATCGGAGAGGACGTAGAGCAGTGGCGTATCTGGCGCCGAGCCGACGGTGTGCGCGCGCTCGTTCACTCGTATCTTGATCTCGCTCGCCAATTTGTTTGCCTCCCGCCGGATTCGTGCCAGGGCGCCACCACCGCTGACGGGGCCGCCGCCCAGAGGTTAACACGCCGTGTCAACGCCGCGCCCGGTTGCGCCGGTGGGGTAACGACATTTCCCACTGGACGCGCGCCGGACTCCTTCCGTGTTGGAACCGCGGCGCTTGCCGGTTAAACTGAGTCGACAGGAGGGGTGGCCGAGCGGTTGAAGGCGGCGGTCTTGAAAAATGAAATCGCCGTTTTGCTATCTGACACAATATCCAACTAAATCCCTTTGCCAGCCGTCAGCTGGAGGGTTTTCGAATTCTTCTGGTTTGCGTGATTTTTGGCCGTTTTGCGCGGGTTTTCGTGACAATTTGGTGACAGTCGAAACTTTCTCGCGCTTTGCGCACTTGAGTGTAACAAGCTCATGACCAAGTCGCTGCTTCTGCGATATTTCCTCGGAGTGTAAGAAATACTGTAGCAGCCGTGCAGGCAGCGATCTTCTTGCCCTGGATTCAGACTATTTCCTCTTACTTCGCTCGACACTGTTCATTCGTTTTTCGAGTTTGCGGATCGAACCCCGTAGAGAACCCACTTGCGCAACCCCGGAAATGATCCTTTCACATTTCGGGCAAAGATACATTTTCTTGTTAGCACCTTGACCGCTAGCCAGCGGCGAGAACTGGTCAACGACCCAATGTCCTTTGGCGTTAATGTGGGGATTCCTTTTCTTATATCTAAGAATGTGGCAGTCACAAACAGCACATCGAACAATCCTCAGCTTGCTCAGGAAAATCTCGAAGGCTTCTCGGTCCGGTTCGAACCGCTTGGATGGGGTTACAAGGATGATTTTTCTCTCTGTTATCCGCAAGAGCCCCAATCCCAAGGTAGTTGCCTCAGCCACAGTCCTGGCGTCGAATTCGCGCGGCTGCGCAAGGTAACACCGGTGAGCAAGACGCGCATATTGGCTCGCCTGAAATAAATTTCTTAGTGAGGTCTTGGAGCGGCTTGGTTTGACTTCGACGGCGACCCCTTCAAGGTTTCTTGAGTGGCTTCCCGTAGTTCCTCTGACGCCGTACACGTCGACGATTTGTCGCCCCCAGCCTCGTCCGGTGAATATGAGCGTGGAACCGTTCTTCTTAACGCTTTCAGTAACACAACCCATGTGGCGTTCTAGGTACTTGCGGATCGGTTCGTAATACCATTTCTCTGGTCGCCGTTTCACTATTCCACCTCAACTAAAGCCCTTATCATTTCGCCAATGAGTTGCGACAGACGCTCTTGCAACTAGCTCCTTAAGTTCCGCGATCGACAGCCATGGTCTTCGTCTATGAATCATTCGATGACAGTTCGCGCAGACAAGAGCGAGATCGTCTATGCGTGTCTTGTGTCCTTCCTCCAGCATGGAAACTGGCTTTGTATGGTGGCACTCGATGAAATCCTTGCCGTGATCACCGTAAACATCACCGAAATTGAAGCCACATACGTCGCAAGCTAGTTTTCCGGCTTTCCTTAAGACCTGTTTACGTTTGCTCTCGACCAGTTGTTGGTTCCGCTCACGTGCGATGTGCTTTCGAGTCAGTAGTCGGCCTTCTGCGGCTTCTAGCATGCTGTCAGTAAAGTCAGCAACTGCGATTGAGTCAGTCTCTGGATCGTCGAGGCTGGCTATGATTGCTTGGGCTACTTGGTGACAGCGAATTGGGTCCCCGCCGAATTCCGTCCAAACCTCCGCGTCTGCTTTTGCGCCTCGTACCAAGCCTTTCTTGCCGCCAACGGTATATGTCGGATCCAAGCGTCGAAAGTTCATAAGCTTCATATACACACTGCTTTCATTGCGGAACGTCTTTGCTCGATCATCTACTGAAAACAGTCTTTCTCCGAGACGGTTTAAGATGGCGCTGAGGTCCTGGATCTCAGGGCTCTCTTTCCGTGGGGGTTCCGGACGGTGTGCCAAATAGAAATCTAACGCCAGGATCAGTTCGTCTCGCGTCCAGTCTGGATTCGCTGTGGGATTGGCGTCGCGTGGTTTTGGCGAATTACCCACCACACGATGTTCGAGTTCCGAGGCTACAGCGTCGTCGAGTTGAATGCCACTCGCCTGCGTGCGCCAGAATTTTTGGCCGTGTTTAATGGCAAGAAGATCTTGCTTGTTCAGAAGCACCTCAGAGCCCGGATCTGTAAGCGATTCGAATTGAACTGGTACACACCAGGAATCATCGACGATTTGTGGATTCCCCGCCACTTCGCCATAGCCAATTATGGCGGGTCCATTCTTCCCCTGTAGAAGGGTGAATACGCGATCCCCAATTGATACATCCTTGCGATTGTTAAATCGCCACGGCTCAATCACACGCTCGCCCGCTCGCCGTCGGCGAACGAGTTTCTGAAGTTCTTCGATAGGCCATCCCCGCTCGGGACTCTCCGAAGCCGGTTTGAAAGTTATAAGAAAAGAGCTCATCTCTCGGTGTGATCGGCTTGGCTCAGTGCTCAACCAAAATGCCATCGTGCTCCAAAGCTGAACCGCACGTCAGTTCGGGCGGAAAATGGAATTCGCAGCTTTCAAGAACCACCTTTGCAAATTCGGACGAGAGTACCTTTTTGATCTCCGGAAGCCATACTCCCCAAAGTCGCCTGGGGATCGCTCCATCGCGTGCGAGAAAGAGTTCTTCCCAAATCAGATTCAAGTACATGATCATTGCTGGCGTCAGATTTCCCCAATGCGTTCGCTCACCCCGGATCGCGTCCAGCCAGATTTCGTAAATCTCGGGTGTTAAGATCGCGTTGTATTTGTCCGCGTAAACCCGAAAGATTTCCAAATGGACTTTGCGTCGGTACTGCCACACTCCGGTCGCAAGTGTTCCAAGCCCTATGGCGGTTCCAGCGAGCGTGGCGACGGCAGTTAGTGGGTCCATGCGTCTCGTTGTGAATTCGAGAAAGTGCGAGAACAGACGCACTCTACCTGCATTCGCGATTTGCGAGCATTACTTTTATCGCCAACATGTGGTAAAAGGCAAGCCGAATGCACCAATCAAGGGCAGTACTGTCACTAAATCGGGCTGCAAGTTACAATGTTTCAGGAAGTTAAGATTGGAGGGGTGGCCGAGCGGTTGAAGGCGGCGGTCTTGAAAACCGTTAGGCCCGAAAGGGTCTCGTGGGTTCGAATCCCACCCCCTCCGCCGAATTGCATCGCTCGGAGGCATGCCGGCTCGGGTGAAAGCATCGTGCGTTGCGTACATCCAACGGGCGCAGGTCCGGCGTAATGTTCATGTGGCCTCGAATGAGAGTTTCCGTCGTCGCGGTGATGGCGATTTTCGGGACGTGGGGAGTCGCCTGCCTGACCTTAGCATCCGGACGCGGAGTCGCGGGCGCATCGCCGAGCGCCGCCGCTGAGGCTGCGCGATCCGAACCTTCTAACGAGCAGCCCGTTACGCCCGTGCTGGTGGAACTCTTCACATCGGAAGGCTGCTCGGATTGCCCTCCCGCGGATCGCCTGCTGGCCCGCCTGGAGCAAACGCAGCCGGTACCCGGCGCTCAGATCATCGCGCTCGAGCAACACGTGGATTACTGGAACCGTCTCGGATGGACGGATCCTTTTTCTTCCGCGCAATTCAGCGATCGGCAGGCTGGCTACGTGCGGTCGCTTCACGCAGACTCGGCCTACACGCCACAGATGATCGTAGATGGCGTCACGCAATTCGTCGGCAGCGGCGAACGCGAGGCGCTCGCGGCCATTGCAAAAGCGGCGCGTACGCCGAAAGCAAGAGTGGCGCTGGAGCAGAGCGATGAAACGAGAGCCGAACCCGGAAGGGCGCCCCTGCTCGTTCGCGTGGGTCCCCTCGCCGGCACCGGCGGGGAGGGCGCTGACGTTTTTCTCGCGATCACCGAAGACGGGTTGGCTTCCAACGTGACTCGCGGAGAGAATTCAGGAGCGCAGTTGAGTCACCGAGCCGTCGTCCGCAGCCTTCAAATTCTGGGGCAGGTGAGGCCGGGCGGTTCCTTTTCAGCGGCGCCGGACCTCAGACTTGCAAGGAACTGGAAACGCGAGAAGCTGCGCGCAGTGGTGTTCGTTCAGGCGAGCGCAAGCCGCCGAATTTTTGGCGCGGCCGCGGTCTCGCTCTTCGCGTCAAATAGCAGGCCGTAAATCGAATTCAGGCCAGCGCCCGCTTCAAGAAAGCGTCGATGCGCGCGTTGGCCGCCGGCCCTTGCGGCAGCGGGAAAATGTTGAACCCGTGCGGCGCGCCCGGATAGACCGCCAGCTCCGCTTCATTTCCCGCCGCAATCCACCGAGCGTAGAGGAACAGGGAATCGTCCAAAAGCGGATCGATGGTCCCAACGGTGAAGATCGCCGGAGGAAGGTTCTTGAGGTCCGCGTAGAGCGGAGAGACGTCCGGATCGCGCGCGTCGGTGCCTTTCGGCAGGTATGCTTCGCAAAACTTCTGGATGCTGAGCCTGCCCACCAGAATTCCCTTGTCGGGGGCGTTTCGCTGGCTTGGGGTCATCGAGGAATCGAAGACGCCGTAGGAGAGATTGGCGCAGCGGAAGCCCGTGTAACCGTGGCGGTCTCGCATGCGAAGGAGCGTGGTCGCGGTCAGCAGGGCGCCGGCCGATTCGCCACCGATGGTCAGGACGTCGGTGCCGAATTCGGATTTCGCGTTCTTCACGACCCACGCCGCGGCCGATTCGCAATCATCCCAGGCAGCCGGGTAGGGATTCTCGGGCGCCAGCCGGTACTCGACGCTCGCGCATGCCATGCCTGTGCCCTGTGCGATGCGTTCGAGCATCGGATCCTGCCCCTCGGCTGAGCCGAAGACCAGTCCCCCGCCGTGAATATGGATATAAACGCCCTTCGCGCGCTCGGGCGCGATCACGCGCAGCGGAATTTTGTGCCCGCCCTTGGCGTCGATCTGGATCGTGCGCGCGCGCGCGGATTTTTCCGGCGGCGGGAAGCCGCCTCGGCCGCTAACCATCGCGGCTCGATAGGCTGGTGCGCCGATGTCCCACCAGTCGGGCCCAGCCGACATTGCCTTCCGAAACACTTCATTCGTCGCGAGCGTCTCGGCCGAGGCCCCCGCGGGTCTGAATACCGCCGGATCGAACGGGTTGCTCTTTACTGCGACTGCTTCGCTCATTGCATTGGCCTCCGTCTGTCGTCGTTCCGCGGGAGTATACCACTTTGGGATGAGGCGGCTGGCCGCCGCTTTCTCACGCCAATCCAACGCGCACGGTCAAACACACCTAACTACCGCTACGTGGCGGTCCTTTCGAACAAAGTCCACAGGCGTTGGTGCTTGCGCTCCCCTTGCCGTGTACTAAGATGGTCGCGTGAAAGGCGCGATCAATATCGGCGCACAAGGAGGTTCTCCGAGCGGCTCGTCCGAGCTGCGCCCGCCAGCCGAACGGCTGCGTTGCGGCCGCGCCGACCGTGCCTTGGTTCCATCGCGCGGACCGATTTCTCCGTCTCGTCAGCGCAAAATGACTCGACACACGGTGTCGAACGAATTTCGAGCTAACTCGTTGAAAACAAAAGGTGGGTGTCCTCACGAAGTGTCACACTTTTCGAGGGCTGCATTTGCGGTGAAATCCGTCCTTGGCGGCGGCGCCGCTATTCTCTTTCTCTTGTTCTCCAGTTTCTGCGCCCGCCCGGTCGCCGCGCAAGGGGCGAAAACTCCTGCATGGGAACCATACGATCTCGCGAGCAACCTCAGAGATTTCGGCGAGGTGCCCGCCGTCTCGGGCTACGAAAATCAACTCGCCGACAAGATTCGCAGGCAGATCGCCCAGTTTCATCCCGTGACGGATAATCTCGGCGATGTCATCGTCACGATCGGCAGCGGTGTGCCGCATCGCTTGATCGTGACGCCGATCGACGAGCCGGGCTTCGTTGTCAGCGGAATCACCGACGACGGATACCTGCGCTTGCAGCGCCTGCCTCAATCCGGCCTGCCTCCGATCTACAATGAGCTCTATTCCGCGCAGCCCGTAAGGGTCGGAATCGCCGGTGGACAGTGGATTGACGGCGTGGCTGCCGGGCTCTCAATTCATCTGCAAAATGGCCGAGCCAATTCGCCGAAACCCGCCGATATCGAGAACATGTACGTGGATATCGGCGCAAGCTCCGCTGCCGAAGCCCGCAGAGCTGGCGTAGACATCCTCAGCCCTGTCGCGATCAACCGTCAATTCGCCGTTTTGGCTGAAACTGCGGCGGCGGGCGCGTCCATCGGCGACAAGTTTGGCGCCGCTGCCCTGCTCGACGCCTTGCAGGAAAGCGACGCGGCGCGAGTTCACGGTACTTTGACCCTCGCGTTCGTCGTGGAGCAGCGAATCGGCGCCCGCGGATTGCAGCGCATTTTGACCACCGGCTCCTACGACGAAATAATCTATGTCGGCCGGATGCTCGCCGGAGGCGCTGTCGCCGGGATGGAAGGCGTGCATCGCGCGCCGCGCCGGGAGCCGGGCAGCGGCGTTCTAGTCGGTCTTGCAAATTCGAGCGGCGGCCTGTCTGGATTTGCCGCCGAGTTAAAGCCATTGGCGGACGCGAATGGGACTCCACTCGCAACCGATTATTCGACTGACATCATTCCGGCAAGCTCCACACCACCAGCTGAGCTGCCGGCGAGATCGGTGCACATCGGAATCGCGACGGCGTGGCCGGATACCCCCGCCGAAACGGTCGATTCCGCCGACTTGCTGAAGATCGCTTCGTTTCTCAAAGCCTATATCGGCGCACCGGCGACCAGCTCCACGCGCTTGACCGTTCCTTTCATAACTTCATTACCCCTCAGCGGAGGGCATGCACCTCCGCCCGGTGATCCCGCCGCGATCCTGGCCAAGCTCGTACGCGTGCACGGAGCCAGTCAACACGAAGGGGCCGTCGCGCGAGCGGTGAAGCAAGCATTGCCGGGTTGGGCGAAGCCGGAGACCGACGACGCGGGGAATTTGATTCTGCATCTCGGCGCCGCGCCGGAGAGCGCAAAGGCTCCCAAGATCCTGATCGTCGCGCACCAGGACGAAATTGGTTTTCACGTGAAATCGATCTCCAGCGATGGTCGCCTGGAGGTCCAAACTCTCGGCGGCATGGATTTGAGTTTCTACGAAGGCCACCCGATACTCGTGCATTCCTCCGCTGGAGACCGCGACGCAATCATGGAGTTGCCTCGCGGCTGGGACGAGCAGAATTTTCAGCGGCCGCCCGAATCCGGGCGCGCCACTCGCGTCGATGTCGGCGCGCGCAGCCCCGAGGAAGTGGCTAAGCTCGGAATCAAAGTAGGAGATTCGCTCACGATTCCGAAGGAATATCGCCGGCTGCTGGGCACGCGCGCAAATGCCCGCAGCTTCGACGACCGCGTCGGCTGCGCGGCCCTGATCTCCGCTGTCTGGGCGCTGGGCGGCCCGCTCAAGGACCGCGACGTGACGTTCGTCTGGTCCACGGGCGAGGAGATCGGCCTGGTAGGGGCAGCGGCGCTGGCAAAGCGGCTTGCGGCCGAGCGGCGCGAGCCTGAATACGTTTTCGCTGTGGACACGCTGGTCAGCTCCGATTCACCCCTCGAATCGAAGCGCTTCGCAGATGCGGAACTCGGAAAGGGTTTCGCGGTGCGCGCCGTGGATGGTTCCAATATTGTGCCGCGCGAATTGGTGGAGAGGGTGGTAAGACTCGCGCACGCGAATCAGATTCCGGTGCAGCTGGGCGTCACCGGCGGCGGCAACGACGGCTCGGCTTTTGTCCCTTACGGCGCCGTGGATATTGCCCTCGGATGGCCGCTGCGGTATTCGCATTCACCCGCCGAAGTGATCGACACGCGCGACTTGGACGCGCTCGCCCGCATCGTCGCCGCCGTCGCGAAGAGCTGGTAGCTCTCCTCCCGATCGAACCTTCGCCCCTGGGTGCGGCGGGACGGCGCCTCGCTTCGGTTTGCTATAATTGCGCGCGGCATGCCCGGCCGATCACGCAAGCAGCCCGCCTCGAAAGAGCCAGCATTTCAGGCGCCTCGCTACATTGTGGTGGAGGGGCCGATCCGGGTGGGCAAGTCCACGCTCGCCAAGTTCCTGGCCGCGCAACTTCATGCCCGGCGCGTTTTCGATTGCGAGGACAACCCCTTCATCGCCGACTTCTACGACGAAAAGCCCGGCGCGGCCTTCCGGGCGCAGATGTACTTTCTGCACGAGCGGCACCGGCGCCTGGTCGAGACGCGGCCGGAGGATAACGCGGCTCCTATCGTCAGCGATTTCCTGTTCGAGAAGGACAAGATTTTCGCGTACGTCAACCTCGACAACGAGGAACTGAAGCTTTATGAAAAATACTTCGACATGCTCGCGCCGTCGGTTCCCAGACCGGACCTGGTGATCTACCTCCACGCCAAGCCCGAAGTCCTGCGAAAACGCGTGTCGAAAAAGGGTGATCCGGCGGAGACGCAGATTTCCCCGGAGTATCTCGATGCGGTGGCGAGCGCCTACGGGCATTTCTTTTTCCGATATTCCGCGTCGAATCTGCTCGTCGTGGATACCACGGAAATCGACTTCGTCGAACGCAATCAGGATTTGCAGGAACTCTTGCGGCGGCTTCGCCAGCCGGTGAAAGGCACGCAGTACTTTCTTCCGCTCGGACAGTGTTGATTCGGAGGATTCTCAAGTGCGCCGGGCGAGACATTTGAACCGGGGAGGCACCACGATGAAATACCGCCATCTGCTGGGGTTTTTTCTAGCGAGCGCAATCCTTCTGAGCCTGTCCTTTACTCTTTCCACTCCCGCCGACGACGGCGAGCGTGTGTTGACCCTCGATCACTATGTGCCGGTGCATTCAACGGTCCCAGCGATCGCGGGTCAAATCGCCGAGGTCTATGTGCGGGAGAGGCTACGGGCGGGCACCGTCCTGCGGGCGGCATCGCTGAGCGACCGCGTCGTCCTGTTCGTGCATGGAGCCGGTACGCCTGCGGAGGTAGCGTTCGATGTCCCCTACAAAGACTATAGCTGGATGGCGTATCTCGCTCAGGCGGGCTTTGACGTGTTTGCGATGGACATGACCGGATACGGGCGGTCAACCCGGCCGGCGGCGATGAACGATCCCTGCAACCTCGCACCCGAGCAGCAAGCTCAGCTGGTGCCGGGTTTCCTTGCGGCACCGTGCACGCCGAGCTATCCGCACCGCATGACAACGATTTCATCGGACTGGAACGATATTGATACCGCCGTCGATTCCATTCGAGCCTTAAGACACGTGGACCGCGTCAGCCTCATTGGCTGGTCGCTGGGAGGGCCGCGAGCGGGAGGATATGCGGCCCAACATCCGGAAAAGGTGGAGAAGCTCGTCTTGCTGGCCCCTGCGTACAATCGGGCATCGCCGGCAAACGCGCCGTCGCAGGTGCCGTCGGAAGGGGCAGCGATGAGCGTGCAAGGGCAAGAGGCGTTTGCGGCTGGCTGGGATCGGCAGGTGGGATGCCCGGAAGAATACGATCCAGCCGCCAGCGACAGCGTGTGGTCCGAGATGATCCAGTCGGACCCGGTGGGCGCCACATGGGGCACGGGCGTGCGGCGCGCTCCCCAGGTGACGGTCTGGGGATGGAACGCCGCGATGGTGGCGCGGATGCAGATGCCGGCGCTTCTCGTCAGCGGACAATTCGATAAGCAAGTTCCGCAGGACCGGGTTCGGGATCTATACGCAGACCTTCCTTCCCATCAGAAGGTCTTCATCGATCTCGCCTGCTCTTCGCACAACGCCATGTGGGAAAAGAACCACTTGCTGTTGTTTCGGGCTTCGCTCGAATGGCTGACCGCAGGCTCAGTGGACGGAAAGAAGGAGGGAATGATTCGACTGGGATATCCGGATGCCGACAAGCCTCAATGAGCGGCACTTTTAGGGTAGGTGCGACCGGTGGATCTGAAGAGGGGGAATCCGGGACAGGCGCATTCGCCGGCTTCGGGCAAAGCCGGCGAATTCACGGGGCCCGTCCCGGATTACTTCACGGGGAAAACTCTTCTTCGCAAAATCTCGCGCCGCTCAAGCTGCCTTGGACGGGCCCGTAAAACGATGCCGCAATCTTCCCAGCGTCCTATTGATCGGATGGCTGCGGTGCAAGAAAGCCAGAATGGGTTCGCGGCGCGTGCCGATTCTTTGGAGCGCCCGGCGAATCCGGAAATCCCGCCCCGCGGAAACCAGCCCCTTTTCGAGCGTCGCGATAGCGTCCTGCGTCCTACCGGACTGCTGATAGATTTCGGCCAAATTCAGGTACAGCTGCGCGTGGTTGTGCCTCATTCCCAGGGCTTCCTGGCAGAGCGCTTCCCCATCGGCATAGCGCTTTTCGGCAACCGCGGCCAGTAGGCCCGTATAGGAGAGATAAAACGGGTTCTTGGGAGCAATACCGAGGGCGCGGCGTGCGTGCAGGAGGGCATCGGTCGGGTGACCATCGCGCAATTGCTTGAGACATTCTTTGAAATCAGACATGCCGGCGTCGGCGGGAGACGTGGTTCCAATCCAGTGGGACATAGGATCCTTCCTTGCCCCCCGTTTCCGATGAGGCTACAGGGCGGCAAGGAAAATTAGCGCAGTCAATGGCGCATAGAAATAGACCGAGAGACCAGATTTCGTTCCAGTCCCCGCGCCTGTACCTATTGACAGGTTCAACCGGCGATTAGTGCGCGAGATCGGAGGCGAAGACCAGGCGTATGCCGCGGGCTTCGAGCCGGGGTATGCCGTCCGCGAGAGCCGCAATGGTTTCGGGATGCGGATGGCCGATGGCGATGGCCGAGCCGTCGCGAAGCGCGTCGCGGGCCGCGAGTTCAAGCTGCGCCGCAACGGCTTCCCGCACCGGACGATCGTCGAGAAACACCTTGCGCGAGGCGGCGCGCACGCCGGCGCGCTCCGCGGCGTCGTAGGCGACAGTTGCGGCCGTGGTGCGGCTGTCGATAAAGAAGAGGCCTCGCTCGCGCAGCGCGGGCATCAATTCCTGCATGAGCGCCGGATCGGCGGTGGCGCGCGAACCTTCATGATTGTTGACGCCCGCTGCGTGCGGAACCGTTTCGAGCATTCCCTCGAGCATTGAAGCCACATCGGCCCTGTTCATCCCCACCCGCAATTCGATTTCTTCGGTCCGAGCGCCTTCCGCCAGCGCGCCCTCGGACTCGGGCTCCATCGGGAGATGCAACAAGATCTGGTCGCCGCGGCGGAAAGCGTCTTCGGCGACCTCTGTGGAGAGGGGCAGATGCGGCAGCACGGAAATCGTCACCGGAAAAGACAGCGCGAGGAGAGAATCGGCTGCCGAGCGGTCGTGGCCCATGTCGTCAATGATGATGGCAAGCTCCGGATTCCCCGGGGCGCGCGCCAAGGGTGCACGAGCGCCAGCGGCCAAAGGCGTGACCACATGAATCGAATGCGTGCGATTGCCGCCGGAGGAAAAATCAAAGCGCACCATCCCGCTCGTGGAGGTCTCAGCGACGGTGAGCTTGTGCCGCCGCGCAATTTCGGCGAGGGCCTGTCTCAACGCGCCCGTCTGTGAGGGGTCTCGAAGCGAGATATAAATGTCGTCGGCAGCGAGCTGGCCGGGCGCGCCGGTTGCGGACGGCTGAACCTCAGGGCGAATCGTGATTTCAGATTTCCGCCCCGCAAGGCGCTGCGAAGCGCTGACGACTTCGCGGGTCACGGCTCGAAGTTCGGTGGTGGTAAGCCTCTTTTCCCCGCAACCAGCGAGGTAAAAAGTCAGAGCCGCGATCCCTATGGCAAAGAATCGGGTACACGACGGAGGATAAAGCGCGCGGATCCGGTCCGGTGCGTCGCGTGGGATTTCTTGTCGGCGGGAATGCAGCGCTGCGACCCTCCCGCGCGCCTCCGACACGAGGCGCTCAGGCGGCTTTCCGGGCAGGGGCGACGCCTTGCAGGATTTCGATTGCCTTTTTCACCACCGGGTCGCTTGCTGAACTCGATGGGGCGGGCAGATTCTCGTCCGTGGCCGCTGCGACGTCCTCCGGCAGAGGCCGGACTTCGCGCGTGGGAGTCACGCCTTCGACAGGGATTTCCTTGCCGTTCGGGGTGTAGTAGTTCGCAAGCGTGAGAATCAGCGCCGAACCGTCGTCGAGCTGGATCAGCTTCTGCAGGGAGGCAGTGCCATAAGTTCGGTCGCCGACGGTCTCGCCGCGATGATTGTCCGCAATCGCGGAGGCGACGATTTCGGCCGGGCCGGAGGTTCCGTTGCCGATCAGCACGGTGACGGGCTGTGTCCAGGCGACCTTCGACGGATCAGCCGAGGAAATTACAGGCGCAATCGTCTGGCCCTTCAACAGCGTGATGGTTCCGGAGGAAAGAAAAAGCTGAGCCGTGGAGATTCCCTCCTGGTCCTCGCCAAAGGCGCAATCGCGCAAATCGAGAATCAGCTTATGGGCGCCTTGACGGTCGAACTGGACGAGCTCATCGCGAATCTGCTTTGAGGCGCCCGCTTGTAAATCGGGAACTCGAAGGTAGGCGATGTCGCCTTCGAGTCTGTCCTCGACAAGCTTTGGGGCCGGCAGCTTCGCAAGCGCGATTTCCATCTCCTGGGGTTCGGTCTTGCCGCGACGAATCACGGAGAGTTTAACGGTCGTCCCCGGTTCGCCGCTGAGCAGGAGCTGTGCCTGTTCGATAGCCATCTGGCCCGTGGTGAAGCCGGCGATCTTTTCGAGAACGTCGCCAAGCTGCAGGCCCGCCTTCTGCGCCGGGCTATCGGGCAGGGCGGCGATGACGCTGATGTATCCGAAACGCTTCGTGAGGGCCAATCCGGCGCCGGCCTTGGGATTGGTCGCGCTGCGCTCCTTGTAATCGTTATATTCCAGAGGGCTCATGTAGCTGGACTGCGAATCGAGCGAGTCGAGCAGGCCGTGCAGGGCGCCGCTGGTCACCTTGTGCAGGTTGGGCTCGTCCACGTAGTCGCGCTGGACGTGCTCGAGCACTTCGCCGTAAACGGCGAGCGCGCGGAAAGCCTTGTCGTCCGAAGAGCGGCCGCGGACGTAGCCGACGGCCACAAAAGCGAAGACGATGACCGACAAGACGACGACAAGTTTCTTTGTGAGAGAGCTCATGCCAGGTTCCTTTTCCCCGTAGCGCGCCCCGCGCCGGACGATTTTTCATTATAGCATCGGCGAGAGGGTTTCGCAGGGTTTGCCGCAGCATCGATTGCGTGGTTGGCTCCTGCAGTACGGAGAGCGGACTTTAGTCGCCGACGCTGGGCGATACCGCAGCACCGGGCGCGGGCAGTGAGGTGGAACGACTGGCGAAGCCTTCCTTGACGAGCTTCCAGATGACGTTACGGCTTTGCAGAATTGTCTTCACCCACGCGAGCTTGCCCATTTGAGGGAAATAGATGCCGCGGAAACAGAGGCGCGCGATGAGTACGTTAATGCGGTACCCGAGCGCCTTGTGGCTGATCGAATCCACGGCCTTGGCGATTGCCTCGGGACTATAGGACTGGGCCCATCCGTACTTCACCTCCGCGTGAGCCTCCTCGATCGTCATTTTCAGCGGCGTGTGGGCCATCGCAAACGGTATGAACTCCTGCCAGTGCCTGGGGCGCGTGAGCCGGCCCGCGACTTCGAGTCTTTTGTAGAGCGGCGTCGCGGGCAGGGGCGTCAGTAGACCGAAAATGGGCAGCCCGGGCGGCCAGGTTCTGACTTGTTCGAGAGTGCGCTCGGCCACTCCGGTCGTGTCGTTGTCCATGCCGAAAATGAAGGACGTGATGGCGTACACGTTCCGCTTGGCGAGCCTTTCGAGCACGGCGGCATACTCGCCCGGCTTGTTGAATCCCTTATTGACGTCTTTCAGGTTGGCCGGATCGATGGATTCCATGCCGATGAAAATCCACTTTCCTCCCGCGGCGGCAATGAGGTCAACGAGCTCCTCATCGCGCAACAGATTGGCGCTGATCTGGGCGACCCAGTGCACCTGCGCGTTGGCGGCGATAATATCCCGAAGAAGCGACTTCGTGCGTTTGACGTTGATGGCGAAGTTGTCGTCGATGAAAAAGACGGCGATCTGACCGCGCTCGTTTTGGGCGCGCTGCTTCAGTTTCAGTAATTCGTTTACGACACTTTCATTGGATCGAAACCGGATGGAATCGCCAAAAAAACCGGTTACGGTACAGAACTCGCAACCGTAGGGGCAACCGCGGCCCGATTCGACCGGGATGATGCGAAAGGTCCCCCATCCACCCCCGAGGCGTTTCAGCATCGGAGCGGCGGCCTTCGGAACAATATTGAACTGATCGAGATCGATGGATTCCCACGGAATTGCAGGGTACGACTGAAGCGAGGGCTTGCGCTGCTTTCCCAATTCATCCACCGGAGCGTAGATATCCTTGAGCTCGCCGCGCAGGACATCCTCGACGATCTTGGGCCAAGTTTCGTCCGCCTCGCCGAGAGCGACAGCGTCGGCATGGCGCGGCCCGCCATCTCGCCCCAGCGCCTCGTCGGCCAGCTCCGTGACGTGAGGTCCGCCCATAACGACCGGCACTCCCGTGGCGCGGACGGCGTCGGCCATGCGGTACGCCTTCGCGATCATTCTGGTCATCGCGCCGATGCCGACGAGACCGATGTTTTGTTCGCGCACGAAGCGCGCGAGACCCTCTTCGTCGATCGGTTGCGCGTTGCCATCCATGAGAAGCACTTCGTGTCCGGGCGGCGTCAGAGCCTGGAGCAAAAACATCCAGAGATGCGGCATAAAATTGCGCGTGACACCGTTGTCGGGGTTATACAGCAGGATTCTCATGATTTCCTTTTCTTCGTCGAGATCAGAAAATACTTCGCGATCGGGAAGTTCGCCAGCTTTCCGGCTGGTCGGAACGACCGTTTCCAGGCGTGAAGCGTATGTCGAGCTCCGGCTTCAGATATGGTCAATATTGACCGCTTTTAGAAAAGTGTCCAGTGCGCAACTGGATAGGTGTTAATCGATGAGAACTGTATTCAGGAACGAGCTGTTCGCGCACAGGCCGTGATTGTACTCGATGAAAGCTAGGTTCCTAAGCTTATTAACGGAGGAACTGGCACGCGATCGAATGGGCCCAACATTGATGCGCTGAAATCGTGAAACAGGGCCACGGATTACTTGTGCGCGAAGGTGTGCTGGCGCCGGGGAAGGTCGAACGAATCGATGTCGGAAAGAGGCGCAGCAGCGGTCACGTACGTTTGCGAGATGCGGTCCTGCCATGTGAAGTGGTCCTCATCCCAAATCGCCCACAGGAAACCGAGCAGGAGAGTAGCGCCGGACAGGAGGTATCCGAAATTACGCCACAGAAGCTGCCTTGTATCCGGAAGGCTGCCATCGAGGCGAACAACGTTGAGCCCGCAGAGCTGCATTCCGGGAGTCGCCCCGGCGAGGGTCGTGAAAATGAAGAAATACAGGGCATAAAATAGGTAAGCCACGGCGAGATAGACGATTGCATCCATCTTCGCGAGCGTGATTTGGCCGCCGAGCGACCGGAACAGACCGAGAAACCCCGCAAGCGTCAGTCCCAGAAAAAGAGCATCCAGAGCGCCGGCCCAGCGGCGGCGGGCCAGTGTCGCGACCGGCACAAGCGCCGTTTGCGGGCGGGCGCGTTCTTCCGCGGCGGTCGCAAAATCGAGTTCGGGTTGGATGCAGATTTCCACACGCTCGGTCCGGCGCTCCGCCGGTCGCTGGCGCTGGATCGGCCGAAAGCGGCGGTGTTCGCGCTGCTCCGTACCGAATTCGGATGCCGCAGAGGATTCATGGAAGGGCAGCCCCGATTGGGGGTCGTCCGGGCGCAGCCGGCCCCGGCGCGCGCGATACTGCTCGAGGCGGCGGGAAACCTCGACGCGCCATTCGGGTTCGACAGGCTCGTTGGAGCCGGCCGTGCCGACGGCTACGGTTTCCGGGAGCTCGCCTTTTTCGACGGCGGGGACTTCACAGAAGGAACAGCTTTCCGTGTCGTCAAGCAGAAGGGCGCCACACTTCGAACAGATGCGTATCACTGGTCCGTTTTGCGCTGCGGAGATTCCAGTGGAACGCAGGAATCATAGCACGGCGCCGACACAGCCCGCAGCGATCCGTTCCTTTCGCTTGTGGCCGATCCGCCAACACGGCTTGGCTGGGCGGAGTGTGCGTGTTAGGCTCAGTTCTCTTTTTGGGCCTTTTCAGGCAATGCCGAACGCGACCCTCGCGCAATCTGTCCGCAGACTCGCGCTGTTTGCAGCGCTATTTCCCGTTTTTTTGGCGGCGCCGCTCGCCTTGCGGGGCCAGGCAGGGGCGCAAAAACAGCCCGGCCCGTTCACGGGAGGAGGCGAAGCGACTCTCGAGGCGGACCAGCAGAGCCAGGTCGGAAAGATTTTCTATTCCGACGGTCACGTGGATGTGCGCTACCAGAACGCGCGGCTTCGCGCCGACCACGTCGAATACGATAGCGAGGCGCAGGTGGTTGCCGCACGCGGCCACGTGCAGCTCGATTACACGACGCAGCACGTCGAGGCCGACGACGCCCGCTACGAACTCCGCACCGGCCGCGGCACCTTCCATCGCGTCCACGGCACTTTCGCCGTGCAGAGGCGCCCCACGCCGACGCTCCTGATCAGCCCCAATCCCCTCTATTTCGACGCCGCCGAGGCCGAGCGGCTGGACGAGAACACCTATCGAATTCACAAGGCATGGCTGACGGTCTGCAAACCGGGGCGCCCCACGTGGAAGTTCTATGCGCCGGCTGCGACCGTGCGGCTGCAGAAGTCAGTGCACATCGAAAACGGCAATTTCCGCGTGCTTTCCGTTCCAGTTCTCTACCTTCCCTACGCGACGATCCCGGCCGAGCAACGCCGGGATTCCGGATTCATGATTCCCGACTTTGGAGACACCTCGCAGAAGGGCTACGTCATGGGCGATGCGGTCTACTGGGCGCCGCTCGACTGGATGGACTTGACGCTGGGGGCAGCCTACTTCAGTAAGCGAGGCTGGAGCCAAAAAGGGGAGCTGCGCGTGCGGCCGTGGGAAAACGCGCAGCTCGACTCCAGCTACTTCGGCGTGATCGATCGGGGCCTGGAGCAGGAAAATGGGCCGCCGGTAAAACAAGGCGGCCACGAGGCAAAACTGCTGTTCACGTCTGCGCTGCCGGGCGGCTGGCGCGCCGTGGCGGACCTTGACCAGCTTACGTCGCTGACGTTCCGTCTGGCGTGGTCGGATACGTTCAAGGAAGCGGTGAACTCCGAGGTGCGCAACACCGCGTTTCTGACGAACAACTTCGGCGGCTTCAGCGTGAATCTTGCGGCGCTGAGCTATCGGAACTATTTGAGCGCCACACCGCAGACCTCGATCACGCTGCGAACCGCCCCGGAACTGCGCGTCAGCTCGGTGGACCAGGCTTTTTTCAGCCACCTCCCGTTTTACTTTTCCTTCGACGCGTTCACGGGCGCCGAGCATCGCGCGGAAAGCGTGACGCCGTTTGAAACGCCGGGATTTGTCGAGCGCAGCGAGTTCGCGCCGAGCGTGACAATGCCGGTTCACTTCGGCGAATGGCTCAACCTCACGCCGAGCTTCACGTTTCGATCGACGTATTACGGCGGGCAGCTCAGGAGCGGCGCCTTCTTCGATCAGGGGCTGTTCCGCGACACCGAGGAGTTTTCGGTGGACATCCGCCTTCCGGCGTTCGAACGCGTCTGGGACGGCGGCGAAACGAAGTGGAAACACGTAATCGAGCCGGACATTGTCTACCGCTATGTGAACGGCGTGAACGATTTCGGACGCTTCCTGCGCTTCGACGAAGATGAGACTCTCACCGACACGAACGAGTTTGAGTACGGAATCACTCAGCGGCTCTATCGCCGGAGCGGTTCGGGCGACGCCGAGGAGTTCATCAACTGGCGGCTTGTCCAGAAATATTTCTTCGATCCCACGTTTGGAGGTGCGCTGGTTCCGGGCCAGCCGAACGTCTTTCAGACCCTGGACGCGCTCACGCCGTTTGCCTTCGCCGATGTGGCCCGGCGTTTCTCTCCGATTGTCAGCGACCTCCGCATCGATCCGGGCCGGCATTTCGACACGCAATTCATCGTCAACTATGATCCGCAGCGCAATCGGCTGACGGCGATCGGCACGTTGCTGAAACTGAAGCCTTACAAAGAGTCGTTCCTCACGCTCGCGCACTTCTCCGTGCTGAATATCCCTCCGAACCTTTCTCCGCCTCCGGCTAATTTCGAGCGGCGCTCGAATCAACTGCGCACGCTTTTTGGCTACGGGGATCAGAACCGCCGCGGATGGAACCTCACCCTGGGGGCCAGCTACGATTTCAATCAGCAGGCATTTCAGAACCAGATTGTGGAGGCGGCGTACAACGGTTCGTGCTGCGGGATCGGCCTCGAGTACCGGCGGTTCTCCTTCGGCACGATCCGCAACGAGAACCAGTACAGCGTGGTATTCCGCATCGCCAACCTCGGCTCCGCCGGAAACCTGCGAAGGCAGGAAAAGATTTTCTGAGGCGGCTCACATGACCTCGCATTCGGAATCCGAACTTGCGTTTCTCTCGATCGAGCAGGCGGCGAAGCTGCTGCGGCGGAAGGAGATTTCGCCCGTCGATCTGGTGGACGCCTCGCTCGCGCGAATCGAACGATGGAACTCCACGCTCCATTCATTTCTGACGGTGCTCGCCGAGCAGGCGCGCCGCCAGGCGAAGGCTGCCGAGCGGGAGTTTCAGCGTGGCCGGGCGCGCGGCCCGCTTCACGGGATTCCGATTTCGGTCAAGGATAATTTTTGGACGCGCGGAATTCGCACCACCGCAGGATCGAAGATTCTTGCGGATTTTGTGCCGGACAAGGACTGCAACGTGGCCGGCAAGCTGCAGCGCGCGCGGTCGATTCTTCTCGGCAAGACGAACATGCACGAGTTTGCCTACGGCATTACGGGTGAGAATCCACACTACGGCAGCTCGCGCAATCCCTGGGCTCGCGAGCGGGTTTCAGGAGGGTCGAGCGGCGGATCGGCGGTGGCTGTCGCGACGGGAATGGGCTTTGCTTCCTTGGGCACGGACACGGGAGGCTCTATTCGCGTTCCGTCCGCGCTGTGCGGGATTGTCGGACTGAAACCGACCTTCGGACTCGTCAGCGTGGCGGGCGTGGTGCCGCTGGCCCTGAGCGCCGATCACGTGGGGCCGATCGCGCGGTGCGTCACCGACGCGTGCATCCTGCTCGAATCCATCGCGGGGAAATATCCCAGAGGTGCGGCGCGGCCCGACTATCGCAAGCTGCGCAAGAATCGTCCCCGACGGTTCCGGCTGGGCTGGCCGAAGCAGTTCTTTTTTGAGCGCATCGATGGCGAAGTGTTGCAGGCGATTGAAAGGGCGGCGAAGAAATTCGAATCGCTGGGAGCGCGCAGGGAAGAGGTGGCTCTGCCAAGGATGGCCGGCGCCATCGACGGGGCCACAAATCTGGTCGTCGCCGAGGCGAGCCACTATCACGAATCGCAAGGCTACTATCCGGCGCGCGCCGCAGAGTATGGCGAAGACGTGCGTGGGCATCTCGCCTGGGGTCACGAGTTGCGCGCCGTGGACTATCTTCGAGGCCTGGCGATGAGGCGCGAGGTGGAAAAGGATTTCGATGAGGCGTTCGAGCATGTGGACGTCATCCTTGCGCCGACGTCGCCCATTCCGGCGCCGAGGATCGGCGAAGGAGAAGTGCGCGTGGCGGGCGAGAGGGAGACAACCGTGCGGGCCGAGTTGCTGCGCCTGACCCGCCCGGCAAATTTGTCGGGGCATCCCGCGATCTCGATTCCTTGCGGATTCACTCGCGAGGGTCTACCCATAGGCATGCAGCTCATCGGGCGGCGATGGGGAGAAG
This sequence comes from Candidatus Acidiferrales bacterium, assembly GCA_035279445.1. Classification (GTDB taxonomy): domain Bacteria; phylum Acidobacteriota; class Terriglobia; order Acidiferrales; family UBA7541; genus Palsa-295. Next base: position 175,143 of record DATEHV010000031.1, read on the forward strand.
CTTCGCTGCTTGCGATTGCACAAGGCTACGAAGAAGCTACCGACTGGCACAGGCGGCATCCAAATTTAGACTGACTCGCAAACACCCTCATTCAATTCCGGCAGAGCGCCACTCGTTTTCATCAGCCGCGTTCCCACCACAAATCCAATCGCGCCGACGGCAAGTCCGGCGAGGACGTCCGCGACGTAATGATAGCGGCCGTAGACGGTCGCGACGCACATGCTCACAAAGAACGGCAGGCAGATCCAGAACAGCCAGCGGCGGTAGCGCCACGACGCGAGCATCGCCACCATCGAGCCGGCAACGTGCGCCGAGGGGAAAGCAGCGCCGTGAACGCGGCCGAAGCGCTCGATGAATTCGATGAGCGCCGTGCAATAGCCGCCGGGGAGGGTATTGGAGCCGAGCGCGGCGAGAGAGTAGTAGGGGCTCTCGATGGGGAGCAGCACCGCAACGACGTAGACGGAGTAGTGCGCCACGGCGGTTGAGACCATCACCGTCCAAAACGCCAGACGATTTCTTTGCACGTAGAGAAGCGCAGGCAGGAGGACGAGATAGAGAAAATACGTCATGTACGCGAATTGCATGTAGTCGTTCAGCGCCGGGGATTCAAGGCGCGCGAGCCAAACCGAGGGATGGACGCCGGCAATGTTATAATCGAATGCGATGAGCCAGCGGTCGAACCATCCCGGGTAAACCGCGTGCACGAGGCCTTCGAGCTCTTCGAAGAAGAGAGTGTAGAGGGGCAGAGGATACCAGTGGCGCGCGAAGAGCACGATGGCGTTGCGCGAGCGCGCGGCCATCGTGGCGAGAAACCCGATTCCTGCGGCAAGGGCGATGTGCAGCGCGAAAAAGCGCGCGGCGTGCGGAATATTGCGGTGGAAGAAAATCAAGACGGCGCCGAGCCAGGTAAGATAAACGAACGTGACGCGCTCGAACGCGCCGCACGCCTTTCGGACTTCGTCGAGCGATCTCGGCCACGACCAGGACTGCGCTACGTGAACGCCGATTGCGTCCCACGCCACCGCGCGCCCATTGACCAGCTCGGGTGCCAAGCCGCCGGGCCGGCTCTTCATCGTGCTTCTCCGGGCGAGAGCGTGCCGCGAGGCGCGGCGGGAATCGGGTTGACCGGCTCGGCCCAGTCGCAAATCTGCAAACCCTCGCTGCGCGCGATGCGGCGCAGCCTCGAAGAAGGATTTACGGCGACAGGATGGCCGACGGAATCAAGCATCGGCAGGTCGGAGACGGAGTTTCCGTAGGCGTAGCTGTCCCAGAGCGAAACACCGAACTGCGCTGCCAGATTGCGGATCGTGCGGGCCTTGGCCTCGCCGCTCATGTGATCGCCTCGGAGCCGGCCCGTCCACCGACCGTCGCGAACTTCAAGAGTGGTCGCGCGGACTTCCGCGGGCCAGGGAAGACGGCGCGCTGCCGCATGCGCCAGGCATTCGAGGGTTCCACTCACAAAAAACGTGCGATGTCCCTGCGCGAGGTGCCACTCGAGGCGCTCAACTCCGCCGGCAAGAAGTTTGAGCGAGTCGGGGAGCAAGGAGTCCTCCCAATCGGCAGCAAGAGATTCCGGCAGCCCCGCGAGGTAGAGTTTGTTGGCGATGGTCGCAGCGCGCGGGTCGCGCAAGAGCGATCTTGCAAAGCCGCCGGCCCAGCGAGCGACGTCGGCGCAGCCAATTTTGTCGCGCGCGAGCAGGTAGCCGACGAAGCGCCATTCAAGCGAGGGAGGAGGCACGAGCGTGCCGTCAAGATCGAAAAACGCCGCGATTTTTTCGGGCGAGTTCATCGGGTCACCTCAATGGCGACTCGCGCCGGCGTATTTTGCACGGCCGCGAAATAGCGCCGGCCCTCCCAAATCACCGGGATCGTGCGGACCAGACAAAAGATCACGGTCGCCCCGGTAAGCGCCCGGGCGCCGTTCACGAACGATGACGCAGCGACTTCGCCGAACCATGCGTGAACCTGGGCGGTCGAGAGATGCTGCAGCGGGAGCAACACGCCGAGGCAGCAAAAGCAGACGCACTTGAGTGCGGCATAAGCCGCGCGGCTGGCGCGGGACGCGACGAGACTCCGGCCCCACCATGTCTCCAGCATCGCATGCTGTCCGAATCCGCTGCGGCCGGTTCGCGCCGCCAGGCCGCGCAGAAAATCCGTCAGACTGCCGCGCACGAAAAATAGCACCGGCACCCAGAGCGAGATCAGGCCGCTGACCGCAAAGAGCGTGAAAAAAAGGTTCTCGACCACGCGATCGCCGAGAATATCGATCTGCGCGCCGAGCGGTGTCGCGAGCCCGCGGGTGCGCGCCAGGTAACCGTCGACGCCGTCCAGCGCGATTGCCGCAATGGTCAGAAAGACGGCGGCGAGATCGGCAGCCGGCGCGTCCGCCCCCAGTGTGAAGAGCGCCGCGGCCGTGAATGCGGCGGCAACGCGCGCCAGCGTGACTTGATTGGGTGTCATCCGGCTCTCCCGGCGAAATTTTTACGAGCCCGCCACCACCATCGGCAAATCGTCTCGCCGGTTGCGGTTCCAGCGGCGGGCCCGCACGGAAACGAAAGGCATCCGGACTTCCATCGTGACGGGCGAAAACCGTGAAGCGTTTTCAGCGGGTTAGTGGTTTGCAGACGGGCGAAGGGCTCGGCCTGGCGGCGGATTCTGGTTTCACATGGTGGGATTATCTTTCACTGCTGCGAGCAACCAGAACCGAAAACAGATGACGCACGTCTAAGGGTTATGGGAAAATTTGGGATTGTGTGCCATCCGGCGTCACGTCCCGAGACGCAGCGGGGCGCCGGGATCTCAAGAGGATGCTGATGGACGTTTCCGTTTTCGCGGTATTCCTGGCGGGGCTGGTATCGTTTCTCTCTCCCTGCGTTCTGCCGCTGGTGCCCGGATACGTTTCGATGCTTTCCGGCATCGGCGTGGAGCAACTCAAGGAAGGCGAGGGGACCAGCGGGCATTTGCTCAGCTCGGCATTCGCATTTGTCGTCGGGTTTTCGATCGTTTTCATCGCGTTTGGCGCCTCCGCGAGCGCCGTGGGATCGTTTTTGCTGACGAATCGGACCTTGCTCGCGCCCATCGCGGGCGCGTTGATCGTGCTGTTCGGGCTGCATCTGGTGGGCTGGCTAGTAAAGATCAGTGTAGGGGTGGGGCTCATCATTGCGGCCGTACTCATCGTCGTGGGTGTCGTTTTCAACGTAAGGTCCGCCTCCGGCCAGCCGATTGTTTCCGTGCAGCTCTATGCGATCTCGCTGATCTTCCTGCTGGGCCCCACGCTGACGCGCTGGTTGAATCGCGACATTCATCTGCGCGATGTCGGCGGGAAGCAACCCGGAATGGTCAGCGGATTTCTGATGGGCTTTGCGTTTGCGTTTGGCTGGACGCCCTGCATCGGGCCGATCCTCGCAGGAGTTTTGACGGTGGCGGCAACCAAGGGCACCGTCGGCCAGGGAGTGCTGCTGCTGGCCTGTTATTCCGCAGGCCTGGCGATTCCGTTTTTAGTCACGGCGTTGGGCATCGGCAGATTCTTGAAGTTCTATCAGCGGTTCCGCAGGCACCTGCACACAGTGGAAGTCTTCAGCGGGGTGCTGCTTCTCGCGATCGGGGGATTGATTTTCGTGAACCGGCTGACCTGGCTCAGCGGTAAACTATCCTTTCTGAACAGGTTTGCGCGGTAGTGGGAGAGTTCGGTATGAAGAAGGCAGCAAGCGCGCTGTTTGTGGCCGTGATCCTGACGGCCGTCGCGGCGAATTTTTCCGGATGCAAGAGCGGTGCCTCGCCATCGGGAAATTCCGCGAAGTCGTCGGGTTTGCCGGACGAACCGAACCTCACGTTTCACGACCTGCAGGGCAATAGCGTGTCGCTTGCGAGCCTGAAGGGCAAAGTGGTGCTGGTGAATTTCTGGGCGACCTGGTGCGAGCCTTGCCGGGGCGAAATTCCGATCCTGATCGGCATGCAGAAGCAGTTCGCCAGCAGGGGCTTTACGCTGCTGGGAATCGCCATGGATGAGGACGGAAAAAAGGTCGTCGATCCCTTCGTGCAAAACACGCAGTTCAACGTGGACGGGAAGCCCGTGACGATGGACTATCCCATCGTTCTCGGAAGCGACGAAATCGCCACGAAATTCGGCGGCCTCTTCGGAATGCCCACCAGTTTCCTGATTTCGCGCGACGGCAAGATCGCGAAAAAATACATCGGAGCGTTGAACGCAGATCAGATTTTGAAGGACGTCCAGGCGCAACTATGAAGCTCGTGCGGCCAAACCGGGACCTCTGCACGTTGTGCGCGCTCCTGCTGATTTCCGGCGGCGCCATTGCGTTGGCGCAGGAAGCCGTACCCCTAAAGAGCGCCGCGTCGGTGGTCAAGACGCATGCCTACGTTTCGCTTGATCCCGTGCCGCGCGGGAAGGATTTTCAAGTCGGGGTTGTGGTGAGTATCGAGAACGGTTACCACATGAACTCCCACAAGCCTTCGGACAGCTACCTGATCCCCACGACATTGACGCCGCAGCTCCCTGCCGGGATTCACCTCGCCGACACGGTTTATCCGAATGGCGAGCTCAAGAAATTCTCGTTCTCCGACAAGCCGCTGGATGTTTACAGCGGGAGCGTGACGCTGCGGTTGAAACTGACCGCGCAAGAGAGCGCTCCGGTCGGATCGACGACCATCCCGATGACGCTTCGCTATCAGGCGTGCAACAACTCGGCGTGTTTGCCGCCGGTGAAGGTTCCGGTAAGCGTGCAGCTGCAAGTGGGCGCAGCCGGGGCGCACAGCAAGGCCGTGAATCCCGGAATTTTTTCCGCAGGTTCCTCGAAGGACAGGTAAGCTCCGAGCAGAAGTCGAGTCTTCGCAGCTGGATAATCTCTACCGCGGATCGTTGTGTCCGGTCGCTCCCACTTCGATCGGCGGCTGACCGCATGTCACAAGGAGCCGGATTCCTCGGCCGAAACTGGGCCTCGAATTGACCGGGCCTGCATTGGGTGCGAATCGCAATATCACGCCGGAGGTTTGTGCCGCCCCGGCCGATCAGGCTCCGCTCTTTGCGGATAAAACCGCCGGCAGCGCGCGGCGAAGGCGCGCGACGACGCGACCCTTGCCGAGGACGACCATGGTTTCAAATAAGGGCGGCGCGACAGCGCGGCCGACAATGGCGACGCGCGTGGCGTTGATCAGCAGGCCGGCCTTCACGCCCTCCGCCACCGCGAGGCCGCGCAAAGCCGCGTCGCAGGCGTCGTGATTCCAGTCCGGCAGGGCCGCGAGCGCCTCGGCGAGTTTATTGAGCATGGCGGGAAGGCGGTCGTCCTTCCAGAATTTCCCGCGCGCCTCAGCGTCGTACTCAAAATCGTCGCTGAAGAAAGCCCGAGCCCAAGTGGAGAAATCCCCGAGCAAGCGCGTGCGCGGACGGATCAGATCGACTGCCTGCGCGAACCACGCTGGGTCTCCGCTCGCCTGCGATCCTTCCCATATTCCGGCGCGTTTGAGCTCCGCCTCCGCGTAGGGCAGCAGCTCTCCTACAGGAGTTTTCTGCAGATACTGTGTGTTGAACCATTCCAGCTTGGCGCGATCGAATACCGCGTTCGTACGGCTCACCCCTGAAAGCGCGAATCGCTCGATGAGTTCGCCCGTGCGCAGGAATTCCGAGTCGTCTCCGGGAGACCATCCCAGGAGCGCCAAAAAGTTGCGGAAGGCTTCGGGAAGAAATCCCTCCTCGGCGTACGAGCCCACACTCGTCGCTCCGTGACGCTTGGAAAGCCGGGTGCGGTCCGGTCCCAGGATCAGCGGCACGTGCGCGAAGACGGGCCGCGGTGCGCCGAGCGCGTCGTAAATCATCGCCTGCTTCGGCGTGTTTGAGAGGTGATCGGCGCCGCGGATGACGTGCGTTATGCCCATATCGACGTCATCCACCACGACGCTGAGCTGATAGGTCGGCAGGCCATTTGAGCGGATCAGGACGAAATCCTCGATTTCAGCGTTTTGCACCTCGCGCGGGCCGAAAACAACGTCGTCATATCTTGTGACGCCGGTGCGGGCCGTGCGAAACCGGATCGCCCGGGGTGTGCCCAGTTTCTCTTTGGCGGCGCGCTCCGCGTCGCTAAGATCCCGGCAGGGGCAAGCGGGGCCCTTCTCCGCCTTGGCTCCCTCATCGTCGCCTTCGCCCTCCTGCTCCTCGCCACTGGCGGGAGCGGTGTCGCCACCGGAATACGCGGCCGGTTTGCAGTAGCAGCCGAAGGCGGAGCCGCTCGCCATCAGGCGCTCCGCCGCCGCGCGGTATAGGTCGAGCCTCTGCGACTGAAAGAGCGGCCCCTCATCCCATTCGATCCCCAGCCACTTTAGCCCCTGGAGAATCCCATCCACGAGTTCCGGGCGGTTGCGTTCCACGTCGGTGTCCTCGATCCGCAGCAACAGCGTCCCGCGCTCGTGGCGCGCGAAAAGCCAATTGAAAAGGGCGGTGCGTGCGCCGCCGACGTGGAGATAGCCCGTGGGAGACGGCGCGAAGCGAACGCGCGGCTTTTGTGTTGGACTCATTCTGAGGTTTTTCTCTTTGTCTTTTGAAACGATTCATCTTAGCGGAACGAGAGGCCAAAATCGAGCGACGTAGTGGCGCAAGTCCATGATGCGGTGAGAGTTGGTACCCGGGTACTGTTGACTGGTTGCTTCGGGCACGGCATAGTGGATGCTAAGATTCGGTCCGGTTCGTCGATCGACGAAACACGGTCGCTGGTCACGGCCCGGAATTCCCCGTCGAGATGGCGAGACGTTGACCTGCACGAAACTTGCATATACACCCGGCGGGGTAACGCCCTGTTTTCTGCTATTCTCGGCGCAAGTGTCCTGGCAATTCGAGGGAGTGCTCGGTTGAAGATTCAAATCACCTCGGTCGGGTTTGTGTTGCTATCAAGCACCCTCCTGCTTGCCGCATTCTTCGTCTTCCTCTACCGCCTGAAACGGCAGCCCTACCTCCTGGCTTGGGCGATGGCCTGGCTGCTGCTGTTGGCGCACCGTATCGTACTCGTGATCCAGACCGGAATTCGATCCAGTCCATGGCTCCCCTCGGTCCGCGAAGTAGAGGAATGGCTTCTGGCACTGGCCGCGCTGGCATTCTATTGCTCCGCAAGACTCTACGCGCAGGTTGCCATTCCGGTCCGAGCGGTAATTGCGGCCGCTTCGCTCGCGGCGATCTGGGCCGTTGCCTACGCGTATGGCACAGTCAGCGTTCCGCTGCTGCTGGGAGCGGGCCTGGCATATCTTTTCGCCGGGCAGACGTTCTGGCAGGAGGGGCGCAAGCAGGAATCTCATGCGGACGCCTTGCTGGGAGTCGCATTTATCGGCTGGGGCGTGCTGTGCATCGTGGTGGTGTTCCAGTCTCGTTTCTCCGCTCTGCAGGGATATGACCTGCTGCCGCCGATTTTCCTGCCGGAGATTTTTACCTGCATGCTGATGGTGATGGCGGTATACGAAGAGGAGCGGCGCCGCGTAGAGCGGAATATGCTGGCGCTCTCGAGTCTCAACCTCGCAACGTCCAGCTTCGTCGGCGGTGAGATACAAAACATGCTGGCCCAGGCGCTGGAGCGCGTCTTGAACGTGGTGCGGATTCCGAGCGGTGCGCTCTGCCTGCTCCATGCCGAGGCCAACGGGCAGAAATCCGTGATTGTGACGGGGCTGCACGATTCGTTCTGCACGTCGATGCAGGAATCCGATCTCGACGAATACTTCATCAATCTGGTGGCGCGGCTCGGTGGGCTCGTCGTGTTTCGTGATTTGCCGCGCGACGCGAGCTGGGTGGCGCTCGAGAAGGAAGACGCGTTTCGCCATGTGCGCCAGGCGCTGCTTGCGCAGGGGATGCGCACGGTAGCGGGCATCAGTCTTCAGGCGAAAGAGCGGGTGTTCGGAGTGTTGATGCTCGGGACGCCGGATAACCGGAGTTTCACTCCGGCCGAGCGGCGCCTGCTTCTCTCGCTCGGCCAGCAAATTGGAACGGCCGTCGAGAACAGATACCTGGTCCGGCAGACTTCGCGGCGGACCGAGGAGCTGCACATCCTGAACGAAATCGGCCGCGCCTTGAGCTCGACGCTGGAACTGGACGCATTGCTCGAACGGATTTATTCGGAGATGCGCCGCGTGCTCGACGTCGGCAGTTTTTTCATCGCCTTCTGCGACCAGAGACACGGCGAGGTACGTTTTGAGATCGAAGTTACCGACGGAAAACGGATTCCCAAACGCACGCGCAAGACAGGGAACCACCTCGTGGAACATGTCGTGGGCTCTGCGCAGCCGCTGCTTGTGCGCGACCATTTTGGGGAGGAATCGGCACGGCTCGGCTTCGAGTCCCTGCGGAAGGTGGGCTCAATCTGCGCCGTGCCCTTGATCCTCTACGACCGCCCGGTCGGCGTGATGGCCGTTCACAGCCCGAAGGAGCGGATGTTCGATGAAGGCCACGTGGAATTCCTGCTGGTGCTGGCGAGTGAAGCAGGCATCGCCATGGAAAACGCGCGGCTCTTCGCCGAGGAGCAGAAGAAGTCGCGCCAGCTCACCCTGATCAACAATGTCTCGGGCCACGCCATTACGACCCTCGATCCCGAAGAAATGCTCGCAAAGATCGCGGCGGAGATGGAAAAACACCTCAGCTACGACCATATCGGAATCGCCATTCTCGACTATTCCGCAAAGGAGTTGGTCGTGCGGGCCGAGGCCGGCGCGCGACGCGAGGCCATGGGACGCCGGATTTTGCTGGGCGAAGGGCTGGTCGGGCAGGTGGCGCGCAGCAGCCAGATGGCGATGGTCCGCGAATTGAATGCTGCGTCGCCGCGGCTGGTGTTGCCTGGCTCAGCGTCATCCATTGCCTTGCCGGTCACGTACGGCGAACAGTTTCTCGGAGTCCTCTATGTGGAGTCCTCGGAATCCTGCGATTTCCCCGAACAGGACGTTCTGCTGCTGCGCACGCTGGCCGATCTCTTCGCCGGGGCGCTGCACAACGCCCTGTCGTTCCAGAAGGCCCAGGAACAGGCGATTACCGACGGACTGACCGGCGTGAAAACGCACCGCTTCCTTATGGAGGCGCTCTCTTCGGAATGGAAACGCTCCACGCGCGCGAACCGGCCGCTCGCCCTGGTGCTCATGGACCTCGACCGCTTCAAGTTCGTGAACGACTTCTACGGCCACCTCGAGGGCGACGTGGTATTGCAGCGGGTCGGGCACATCCTGGAACAGAATTGCCGCCGATCGGACGTTGTCGCGCGCTACGGCGGAGACGAATTCGTGATCCTCATGCCGGAAACGGCGGTCGAGCAGGCGCGCCAGATTGCCAACAAGCTCCGCGGTTGGATCGCCTCGGATCCGCTCTTGCGGGACAAAAACATCACCGCGAGCTTTGGCATTGCCGCGTTTCCGGTGCACGGCTCGACGCCGCAGGAACTCATCCAGGTCGCCGACTCTTCCATGTACCTTTCCAAGCACCAGGGAGGAAACTCGGTTTCGAGCGCCGAGCAGGGCGATCCGAACGATCGGAAGCGATGGAAGAAGGATGTGCTCGAGGCTTACCTCGGTGTCACGCTGAAGCGGCTGTTTTCGACCGGCCCCGAGGCATTCGAGGAAATCTACCGCCGCCTCGAGCAATTTACGCGCTCGCTGAGCGAGCAGGGCGGTGAGGCATCGGGCGAGACCCTCCCACCGGCCGTCGTCGAGACGGTGACGTCGCTTGCGTTTGCCATCGACGCCAAGGACCACTACACCCAGGGACATTCGCAGAAAGTTTCCGCCTACGCCGTCATGATCGCGCAGGCGCTGGGCTTGAGCTCTGCGGACGTCGAGGAGATTCGCCTGGCTGGATTGCTCCACGATATCGGCAAAGTGGGAATTCCCGAAGCCATCCTCAACAAGTCCGGCCCGCTCGACGCCTGCGAGTGGGAAACGATGAAGACGCACACGGATCTTGGCGCGAGGATTCTCGAACCGCTCAAGCCGATGGGCCGAATTCGCGAGATGGTTCGCCATCACCACGAGTTCTACGACGGCACCGGCTACCCTCAGCGCCTCGAAGGCGAACAGATTCCGCATGGTGCGCGCGTGATTGCGATTGCGGACGCCTACGACACGATTACTTCGGAGCGCACGTACAAAAAAGCGCGCACGCCGGAAGACGCGTTTGCCGAACTCGAACGCTGCGCGGCAAATCAGTTCGATCCCGAGATTGTCCGCGTCTTCATCAGTACGATGCGCCGCGCACCGCGGCCCACCGTCGAATCCGGCGCCGTGGGCGCTTCCAGTCGCGTGACCAGCCCGGCCTGCTAATCTTCGTTTTCCCAACCCAAAGAAAAAGAAAAGGGGCTGCGGCGTTTTGCGCGGCAGCCCCGGATGTCGGGTTGGGCGGTCTTCTTCGGGAGGGGTGTGCGCTCCTCGAGGAGGCACACCCGCAAGGTTGCGGTCTTATTTTGCGAGAGCCTTCGATCCTGCCTTGGCCGATTTCTTCGAGCCTTTTGCCTTCTTGGCCATTGTCGTCCTCCCTGTCGGCATTTGCCCCGAGGGGCATCGGTTCAGGTTATACGCAAACGCTCGCCGGAAGTCCACGGACAAGGCGAGCGTAGCGCGTTCGAGCGGGCCCTCGCGATTCCCGGCCGGAATTTCAATTGCGATCCGGGTGAGCGCGGACTGGCCATTTGCGGAGCGCCGTTTTATAGTGTGCGCGCGAGGGAGGCGACGATCCCATGAGGCTACTCGACTGGACCCGAAAATTCTCGCGGCGCGGATTCCTGGCCGGGAGCGCGGCGACCATTGCCGCCGTTGCGGTCAGCCGAACCAGCTTGCTCGCCGATCCGCAAGCGCCGGCGGCCGCCGAGCCGGGGGGCTTGCGTCCCGAGGAGTCGCGCACACTTCTGAAATTTACCCGCGATCTCTTCCCGCACGATCGGCTGGAAGATTCGTTCTACGCCAAGGCCATTGCGCCGCTCCAGGAAGAGGCCGCGAAGGATTCAGCCACGCGGAGGTTGCTCGCCGACGGCATTGCTCAGCTCAACGCCGCCGCAATAAAGGCCGGCGGAAAGGCGTATGCGGAGACGCCCGACGAAAGCGCGCGCGTCGCCGCCATCAAGCAAGTCGAAGGTGGCGCATTCTTTTCGAAGGTTTATGGCGGCACGATGACGCCGCTCTACAACCAGCCCGAGCTGTGGCCGAGGTTCGGCTACGAGGGCCCATCCTCCGCCCTGGGCGGCTACTTGCACCGGGGCTTCAACGACATCGATTGGCTGTGAGGTGAAAAGTGGCTGCAAGATTTGACCTGAACGATTCCTCGGTCGTCGTGATCGTCGGCTCCGGCGCCGGCGGCGGCACACTTGCGAACGAACTCTCCAAGAAGGGAATCTCCGTCGTCGTCCTCGAAGCCGGGAAACGCATGGAGATGACCGATTTTCGAAATGATGAGATCGGGATGTTTGGCGCGTTCACGTGGCTCGATCCGCGGACATCCTCGGGCTCATGGTACGTCGCGAAATCGTCTCCCGATTTGCCCGCGTGGACCTGCAAGCTCGTGGGCGGGACCACCGTCCATTGGGGCGCCTGCGCTTTGCGGTTTCAGGAGCACGAATTCAAGACGCGCACGCGTTACGGCGCGATTGCCGGCGCCAATTTGCTCGACTGGCCTTTTGATCTCAAGGAGCTCGCGCCCTATTACGACCGCGCCGAATTTCGAATGGGCGTGACGGGAACGCACGGCATTCCGCGCCTGCCAGTCAGCAACCACGGCAAAGTGCTCTTCGCCGGAGCGAAAAAACTCGGCTACACCAAGTACATGACCGGCAACATGGCCATCAACCCGGTCCCGCGCGACGGCCGCGCCGCCTGCCAGCAGACAGGTTTCTGTGTGCAGGGCTGCACGTTTGGCGCGAAGTGGTCCACGCTTTATGTAGATATTCCCCAAGCGGAGGCCACCGGAAAAGCCGAGGTCCGCGCCGAATCGCAGGTCCTCCGAATCGAGCACGACTCGTCGGGGAAAGTCACCGGCGTCGTGTACGCCGATCGCGAGGGCAAACTGCAGCGGCAGAGAGCCCGGATCGTCGCGGTTGCCGCGAATTCGATCGAAAGCCCGCGCCTTCTGCTCAACTCCTCATCCAGCCAATTTCCCCAGGGCCTCGCAAATTCTTCCGGACAGGTCGGCAAGAACTACATGCGCCACGTCACGTCCACCGTGTTTGCCATATTCGACAAGCCCGTGCACATGTACCGGGGAACGGCGCAGTCGGGAATCGTGATGGACGAGGCTCGCCTCGACACCAAGCGCGGCTTCGTCGGCGGATACAATCTGGAACTGCTTCCGCAGGGCCTGCCGAGCTTCGCGACCAACCTCATGCCCGGCACATGGGGCCGCGATCGCGCCTCCGTGATCGACAGCTATGTGAACATCGCCGGAGTGTGGATTATCGGCGAGGACTTGGCGCGCGAGACCAATCGCATCACGCTGCACCCGGAAAGAAAAGATAAGTTCGGCATGCCGATTCCCAATGTCCATGTCGACGACCATCCGAACGATCTCGCGATGCAGAACCACGGTTTTCAGCAGGCGGACGCGCTGTACAAATCCATCGGCGCGAAGCGGACCGTTCACCACATGCCGTTTCCGTCCACCCACAATATGGGAACGAATCGGATGTCCGAAAACCCGCGCGACGGCGTGGTCAACCGCTTCGGCCAGGCGCACGACGTCAAAAATCTATTCGTATCGGATGGAAGTCAGTTCGTTTCCAGCGGCGGCGAGAATCCCACGCTGACGATCGTCGCGCTGGCCCTCCGCCAATCCGAATACCTCGCCGATCAGATGTCCAAGGGCGCGATCTGACGGCCCAGTCCGCCAGCTGAAAATGGGCATTTTCGAGGGAGCGGTCCGCTGCGCGAGGGTGGCGCGATACAGGGAATCCCTATTGAAGCGACGCTCAGTGCGGTGTCGGACGAAAGAGATCGCGATTCTCCTGGTCCTTTGTGCTCTCGCGATGTGCGGATGCGGCTCACAGTCCAAACCGGCGGCGAAACGGTACACGATGGGTTGGCGTCCCGTGGCGTCGTGGTCGGGTCGGGGGAATACCCAGACCGACTCGTTCTACATGGAAAACGGCCAGTGGCGCATTCGTTGGCAGACGACGGAACCGCAGGCCTCGGGCGCGGGACGCTTTCGAGTGATCGTTCATAGCACGGTGAGCGGGCGATTTGTGGAGGTAGCCGTTGATCATCAGGGTGCGGGCAGCGGCCTGGCGTACGTGTCCGAAGACCCGCGACAGTTCTTCTTGGAAATTCAATCCACCGAGGTCGATTGGAGGGTGACCGTCGAGGAGGGGGTTGTTGCCGAAGAATAACGGCCGGTAGGGGGTAAAGAAGCTGTCGGTGAAGCCGAGATCGGGCTGACCTCCGCGGTATTGACGACAGGCGCAAGAATGGTATACAAGGGCGCTGTAGAAGGGCGAACAGGCGTGTTTTTTTCCTCTCGATACCGTCCTACAAGATTGAGGTGATCGCTTATGTCCGACAATCATGAACCGTACGTCAAGCCCGGCGGTCTGACGCGGCGGGAGGTCATCAAGGGAGTGATCGCGGCCGGCGCCGTGTCCTCGGCGAGCTATCTATTCCGCGGATCGATTCGACAGGTGTTTGCGTCGGCCACCGGTTCCGTGGAGCGATTGATCACTCTGAACGTGAACGGCCAGCAGCGGCCCGTCGACGTGATGAAGCAGGAGACGCTGGCGATGACGTTGCGTTACAAACTGGGCCTCACGGGCACAAAAATTGGCTGCGATCGCTCGGAATGCGGGGCGTGCACCGTACTCATCGATGATGTGCCGCACTATTCGTGTTCCATCCTCACCCATGCGACGCGCGGAAAGAAAATCGTGACCATCGAAGGCCTGGCCGCTGCCGACGGCACACTCCATCCCGTGCAGCAGGGCGTGGTGGAGGAGCAAGGATTTCAGTGCGCCTTTTGCACGTCCGGCTTCATCATGGCGACCGTCGGATACCTCAAGGTGAATCCAAATCCCACGCGTGCGGAACTGGCGCACGGCATTTCCGGCAACCTGTGCCGATGCCAGGACTATGACAAGATCCTGACCGCGTTCATGCGTGGCGCCGAGCTTTCGCGGAGGGTGAAAAGTGCTTAATCCAAACGACAGCAAGACGGGAAACCGACAAGAAGGCCCCGGCGCGGGACATCAAATTCCCGGCGGCGCTGCGGCCGCGGCCGCCACTGCAGCGAAACCGGCAGCCAAACCGGTTCCTGACAAGCCGCTCCTGACCGCGCAGACGCCTCCAGACAAACGGAAACTCGTTGGCCAGAACTACACCACCCCGGACATGATCGCCAAGGTCACCGGAAAATCGAAATACGCGGAAGACTATCGCGCGGACGGCATGCTGTTCACGAAGCTCCTGCTGAGTCCCTACCCTCACGCGCGCATCACCCACATTGACGCGCGAAGGGCGCTGGCGATGCCCGGCGTCAAAGCCGTTCTCACCATGGACGATCTGCCGGCGCCGGCCGACTCGGTGACGGACCTGGGCGTGGTGATCAAAGCGAACAAGCGCGGAGAGCGCGGCCTGGCGATGGAACCCGTGTATATGGGCGAGCCGGTGCTGGCGCTGGCGGCCGTCGATGAGGTCACCGCCGCCGATGCGATCGAAAAAATCCACATCACCTACGAGCCCCTGCCATTCGTGGTTGACCCGTTCGTGAGCCTGCGTCCGGGCGGACCGAACGCCCGCACGGACGGCAACACGTGGATGCGTCCTCCCTCCAACGGCAAGCCCGGTCCGCCGCCACCGCTCGACGTGGTCGAAATCAAATGGAGCGAGGACGACTTTAAGGATTACGACCAGGGCAAGATGCCGATGGGCAAGCCGTCCGATCAATGGAGCTACGGCGACGTTGAGGCGGGATTCAAGAATGCCGCATTGGTGATGGATGAAACCTTCATGTCGCCGAACACGAGCCACCAGTGCCTGGAAACGCGCACGGTGATGGCTTACTGGCAAGGCCCCAAGTTGTTTGTCCACGCCGGCACGCAGAGCACGGTGCAAACGATTGCCGCCATCGCCCGCTGGATGAACATGAGCCCCGATAATGTGGTCCTCATCAGCGAATATACCGGGGGCGGGTTTGGGAGCAAAATTACCGCATCGATTCACGTGATTATTCCGGCGCTTCTCTCCAAGAAATGCAACGCGCCGGTCATGATGCGAATATCCCGCGAAGAGGAGCACTTCATCGGCCGCGGTCGCCCCAGCATAACCGGACGGATCAAATGCGGATTCACCAGGGACGGACGCATCACCGCGATTGATATGTATTCGGTGCTGGATAACGGGCCGTACGATCAGGCTGGCGACTGCAATATGTCGGGGCGCATTGTCTCGCTGCTCTATCAGCCGCCCGCCATGCGCTGGCGCGGCATTTCCGTGCTGACCAATACGACCCCGCGATCCGCGCAGAGTTCACCCGGCGGCTTGCAGGGCATCACCATCATGGAGCCGCTGATGGCGAAGGCGGCGCGACAGCTGAAGATCGATCAAGTGGAACTGCACAAAATCAACGCACCCGAGGGTAAGGCGCCGTGGGGGCCTCCCGGACCGAGCGGCAAGCGGGGTTACTCGACCAGCTGTTTCATCAAGCAAGCGCTCACGAAGGGCGCCGAGAGATTCAAGTGGAACGAGCGAATTGCGAATAGCGGAAAGCGGGTCGGAACGAAAGTGCGCGGAGTGGGCGTTTCCAGCAGCACCTTCGTCGGCGGATCCAAGGGCTACGATGGTCTCTTCGTCATCCGTCCCGACGGCAGGATGTACATTCAGACGGGCATCGGCAACCTCGGCACCGAGAATTTCAGCGACGCGCAGCGCGTGGCTGCTGAGATTGTCGGCATACCGTGGGAAAAGGTGGTTCTCACCTGGGGTAACACTTCCAAAAATTTGCCCTGGAGCTGCGCGTCCGGCGGAAGCCAGACTACGCACGCGATGACCCGGGCGGCCTATGCTGCCGGGATGGACGCCAAGGCCAAGCTCCAGGAAATCGCCGCGAAAACACACGGCGGCAAACCGGAGAACTACGAAGTGGGCGGCGAGCGCGTCTACCGCAGGGGCGGCGGCGCGAGCATGACGCTGGCCCAGGCCGCGCAACAGGCGATCAAGCTCGGAGGCAAGTACGACGGGAGCGAGCCGCCGACCGACGTCAACAAGATGACCGTGGGGGCGGCAAAGGCGCTGGCCGGACAGGGGCTGATGGGCGTGGCGCGCGACAATTATCCGCAGGACGGGCAGGCATTTTCGTTTGTCGCGTCTTTTGCGGAGGTGGAAGTCGACCTCGAAACAGGAAGCTACAAGATTCTCGACTTCCTGGCTGTCGCCGATGTGGGCACGGTGATTCACCCGAAGGCTCTGGGCGGTCAGGTCATGGGTCGCTCGATGTTGGGTATTTCCCACGCGATTTGCCAGAAGTGGGTGTTCGACCAGCATCTCGGGGCGCCCTTGGCCAAGCGGTTCTACAACAATAAACCGCCGACCATTCTGGATGCGCCGGACAACATGGAATGGGCTGCGCTCGATATTCCCGATCCGGAGACTCCGGTCGGTGCGCGCGGCGTGGGAGAGCCGCCGGTCGGCGGCGGGTGCTGCGCGGTATTGAACGCGCTTTCGGACGCGCTCGGGGACGAGATTTTCAGGCGCGCCCCGGTGACCTCGGACATCATTCTGACGTCTCTCGAGGCCCACAAGATCGTAACCGAGACGCTGACGGCTCAAATTTAGCGCAGAGAGAAATTAGGGGAGCGAAACATGGCTGTGATTCGCGACGTAATGCCGGCTTTCGAACTCTTTCAACCCGCCTCTTCGGATGACGCAGTCGCGTTGCTATCGCGGTACGGCGGCGACGCATGGGTCATGGCCGGCGGGCTAGACAGCTTCGATTGGCTCAAGGACCGCATCAAGCGCCCGAAGGTCGTTGTCGATCTGAGCCAACTTCAAGACATGCGCGGCGTGCGCGACACCGGTGGGGGCATCGAAATCGGCGCCATGACCACGCTGACGGAAGTGGTGCGCCATCCGATCGTCGTGAGCAAGTACAAGATCCTCAGCGAAGCCGCCGAAGCGGCTGCCTCGCCCCAAATCCGCAATCAGGGCACGATCGGCGGCAATGTTTCGCAGGATACGCGCTGCTGGTACTACCGCAGCGGCTTCCCCTGCTACCGCGCGGGCGGCAACATCTGCTACGCGGACACGCCCAGCGCCATCAATCGTGAACACGCCATCCTGGGAGCCGATCGGTGCGTGGCGGTGAGCCCATCGGATTCCGCGCCGGCGCTGATCGCACTAGACGCAAAGATGGTGATTCGCAGCGCGCGGGGAGAGCGTGTGGTCGACGCTGAGGATTATTTCATCGGACCGGGCATCGATATCACACGCATGACCGTCCTGAAACACGGCGATCTTCTCACCGCCATTCGCATCCCCTCCACCTGGGCGAACACGCAGTACTACTTCGAAAAGGTCCGCGACCGCCCCGTGTGGGATTTCCCGCTGGTCAACATCGCATCGGTGAAAGTGGTCAACGGCGGCCACATTGACCGTATTCGCATCGTTGCGAACGGCGTAGCCGCTCATCCGTGGCGGCTGAAGAAAGTGGAAGACGCCGTCACGGGCCAGCCGGCCAACGAGAAAACCGCGGAGATGGCGGGCGAATTGGCAATCGAAGGCGCCCAGCCCCTTCGCTACAACGGCTACAAGTTGCCCCTGCTGCGCAACCTCGTGAAGCGCGCGATCCGCGGGACACAGGAGGCTTAAGTGAACCCAATTCAATGGGCAATCAGTCCCTGGGGGCAGCGCGTCCCCACCCATATCGCTTGGTATCTCATCTGGGTGTGTGCGATCGCGGGGCTTGCCTTCCTGATCGTTCACGCGATTTGGGTGGGCTTTTTCGCCAAGCCCGAGGAGTTTCAGGAGACGACGGCGTCTCCCGCCGTAATCGCCGGGATACCCGCGAAGGTCAAAAGGCATTCACTCGCGTCACGGCTATTTCATTGGGTCATGGCGGTCGCCATGCTGGCGCTGCTTTTCACGGCCTTCGCTCCCAAAGTCGGCTACCAGTTCCCGTGGGTTGAGTATCACTGGATCGCGGGCCTGGTGCTCATCGCCTCGATTATTTTCCACATCGTTCACGCATCGTTTTTCCAGGACTTTTGGGCGATCTGGCCGGACAAGATCGATATCGAGGACGCAAAGAATCGCGCGCGGCTCATGATGGGGGGGACAGCGCCTCGTCCGCGTCGATTTGCGAAATATCCCTTTGAAAATAAGATGTACCACCTCGTCATCGTCATCGCCGGTCTGGCGGTTTCGATCACCGGCGGATTCATGCTCTTCCGTGTGCGAACTCCCTTCCTGACGCGCAATCCCTACCTGTTCGGCGACATGACTTGGGGAATGATGTACGTTTTGCACGGCCTCGCCGGAGTGGGGTTGATCGCCCTGATCATGGCGCATATCTACTTCGCGGTGCGGCCCGAGAAGTTCGCGATCACGAAATCGATGATCTTCGGTTCCATCAGCCGAGAACATTTCCTCGCGGAGCACGACCCGCAGCGGTGGGATGTGTCCAAGAATCCTTCCTCGGCGCCGCCGGTGGGAAGCAGCGCCGATTGACCGACAACACCCATCGGCTGGAGATGCTCCAAAACCTCAGGGACCACTGCGACGCCGTCGAAGAGTGCTACGAATTCATGCTCGCGTATGCCGCGCAGGGGCTGCCCGCCGATGAGGGCAGCTCCTCCGGCGAAAAGCTCCGCAGGCTTCTGGGACGGGCCGCGGAGGCACTGTCGAAACTGCCGGCCACTTATGAAGCGGCGATAGCCCAATCCGATCTCCAGCCCGCCGAAAAGCTTCGCGCGTTTCTGTCCGTGCTCCGCCGCGACGCCGGCGACGCCCTAGCCGCCCTGGAGCTGGTTTCGGCGCAGCCTGCCATCAGTTCGCAGCTGATCGATAATCTGAACGCCTCGATCCATCTCCGCGCGCTGCTGACCGATCTTTTCCTGATCGACGAAATCGCGAAGCTGTACCAAACCTCTGCGGACCGGGCCAAGTCAGCCGAGATCTGACGGTTTCTCGCGGCGCATCACACGGTGCTCACCGCTTCGCCGCGTGCCGGAGCCGCCCTATCTCCGATAAATGAGTTGGCTGCGCACAAGCACAAAGTCCTTCGTCGTGTACCCGCCTATAATTCCGCCGATGATACCCAGTAGAAGCGCTCCGCCGGCGCGATGGTTCTTGTCGGCGCTGGCTCCGATAGCCGCTCCCGCGCTGGCTCCGATCGCGGCCCCGACGAGTGCGTCGGCCGCTTCGGAGTGCAAAAGGCGCACCTCGCGAATCTGTCGGCGTTCGAACGCAAGCTCGGATCTGCGGAACGGCGTTTGATCGTGGTCAGGAAGCTCGCAGACCAGTTGGTCCGGGGTCACGCTTTCGAGGAAGCAGATGACCCGGAATTCAGCGCGCACCGCGATGCGGGAGCCAAGCGGGAGACTCTCGACCGTCTTCCAGTCTCCGGTCTGTGCCTGTGCGCTCGATGCGAGCATAACGAAGAAAAGCAGGAAGCAAACAGCTCGTTGGTATCTCATGGCCGCCATGCTAGCGGCAGCGCGGTGGGGGCGGTCGCCGGCTTAGGACACTTTTGGAAGTGTCACAGGGGAGCGTCGAGCGGACTGCGAATGAACTCCTCGTAGCGGCGGAGCTCTGCGAGCGATGCTTCGGCAATCAAGGGAAACACAATCGCCCGCTGCCCTTTCGGCAATTCGGATGCGGTCACCGAGTCACAGACCACGGCCGCAGACTGTTTCAGGCCGCGCTGCCAATTCGGTTTCCGGGCGTCGCGAAACATCAGGCTGTCGGGATGGAAGCCGGCGGCGGCCAGCATCGTGCGCGCGAATTTCAGAAAGCTCGGCCAGCGCGATGCGATTCCCACCAGGGCTCCTTCAGGAGCCGGCAACCACCCGGCGAGCGACTCGGGTACGGAACGAAACTGAAGCGTGAGCAAATCGGCTCCATGAGGCAGAGCCTGCCTCACGTTTTTCGTGTTGTTGGGGAGCGCGACGGGAACGCCGCCTTCCAGCACTTCTGCGAGGCGGCCATCCTTCAAGTCGGAGCTTTTGACGGCCAGAGTGACGGCATTCTGCACCTCCGTCGCCACGATTTTCCTCAGCTCCTCGTCCGGCTCGATCACCAGAAAATGATCGGGCGGCTGCAACTCCAGCCATTGGCGCAGGCGCGAACGGACCGCAGGCAAGGGAGCGCCCAGTTTGCGGGCGGCGCGAAAGACGTTCGCAATCAGTTGATCCAGCGCCAGCGCGGAAGATGCGGCGGTCTCCGGCTTGCTGTCTCGAACGTAGACTCCGCTTCCGTGGCGGAACTCGACCCACAACTCCTCCTCGAGTTGGCGGTAGCCTGCGCTGACGGTGTTGGGATGAAGGCGAAACCGGCGCGCGAGTTCCCGCGTGCTCGGCAGGCGCTGCCCGGCGCCTAGATCTCCGCAAAGAATGCCCAAAACGATTTGCGTGACGAGCTGCTCGCGGAGCGTGACTTCGGTTCCGTGCGCAAACCAAAGTTGCATGCGCCCTATCTTAAGCCCGCCTCCGCGTTCGCAATAGCGCTTCCGGCACGGACCAGCGCACTCCGGCTGCTCGGCTTGCGCTGAACAGAAAGGCCCTCGCCGTCTAGGAGGTGGCTGTCCGCATCAGCGAGGGCTGCGGCGCGTCGTGAAGCAGGTCGTATCTCTGCGGCGCGCAGCACGCCGATCGGAGCCGCGAAAGGTCGCGCTGCATCTCCGGCTTGTTTCGCAAATGGCTGAGCGTCTCGCGCAGAATCCTCGCCGCCACGTCGTCGCCGGGCATTGAAAGCCGGTAGTGCATCCATTTCCCCTCGCGCCGGGAAGCCACGATGCCGGCCCTGCGCAGATACGCCAGGTGGCGCGAGATCTTCGGCTGACTCAATTTCAAGATTTCCACGAAGTAGCAGACGCAGATTTCCCGGTCCGCGATCAGGTTCAGGAGTCGCAGCCGCGTCCCATCGGCGAGCGCGCGGAAAAGAAGATCGAGAGAGAAGGCCGCCCGGGGTTTTGCCATGGGGCCAGTATATATCATATGCGTCTTGACATATATTCTGTTTGCGCGTAGCCTGTCTTCATATGCGCGAGTGCAGATATGAATCCAAGGAGGTCAGATTATGACATCGGGGAAAGTGCACGCCTTCAAAGCCCACGTGGCGATTAACGTGAAGAATGTCCCGCAGAGTATCGAGTTCTATCGCAAGATGCTCGGAGTCGATCCATCGAAGGTGCGGGAGGGTTACGCCAAGTTTGAGATCGCCAATCCACCGCTCAACTTCACCTTGAACGAAGTTCCGTTTGGCGAACGCGGCGCCCTTTCGCACCTGGGCATTCAGGTCCTCTCGACCGAAGAGGTGCTGGCCACGCGCGACCGCTGGCTTGCGCAGGGGCTGGTCCCGCGCGAAGAGATGAAAACAAATTGCTGCTACGCCCTGCAGGACAAGGCCTGGGTTCGCGACCCTGATGGCAATGAGTGGGAGGTCTTCGTCGTGCTGCAAGACAATTTTCCTCAGGAGAATGTTCAGGGGGAAGCCCGCTGTGGCCCGGCGTGCTGCACGCCTAACTGAATCGGGAGCGGTCGACCTCCGCTGGCCCCTTCCTCACGGTTGAGGGTTGGTCGCCGCACCCTCATGTTCTGCCACCGAGCCGGGTTTTGATTTAAAATGTGGGAGGTCTTGGCGGCCGTACCGATGGAGCGGCCGCGCGAGGGGGGAAAGCGATGCGCAGACGCGAATTCCTAGCCGTGCCCGTGGCACTCGGAGGCTTAGCCGCAATGTCCAGTTCGGTAGCTAGCGGAGCAGCGCCGCTGCCCGCCCCTGCCAATTCACTCGGCATCAAAGCGCTCGTCTTCGATGTGTTCGGCACCGTGGTGGATTGGCGCGGCTCGATCATTCGCGAAGGCGCCGAGTGGGGCAAGGCCAAAAACCTGCAGGTGGACTGGGCCGCGTTCGCCGACGACTGGCGCGCCGGCTACGCACCCTCGATGGACAAGGTGCGGCGGGGCGTTATGCCCTGGACGAAGCTCGATGATCTGCACCGCGGGATCCTGGAAGATCTCCTGAAGAAGTACAGCATCACGGGACTGACCGAAGAGGAAAAGGATCATTGGAACCGCGTCTGGCACCGTTTGACTCCCTGGCCCGATGCGGTCGCGGGCCTCACCACCCTGAAGAAGAATTTCATTATCGCCACGCTCTCGAACGGCAATGTTTCGCTGCTGGTGGATATGGCGAAATTCGGCGGGCTGCCCTGGGACACCGTCTTCGGCTCGGATCTGTTTCGCCACTTCAAACCGGATCACCAGGTGTATCTCGGCGCCGTGGATTTGCTCGGTTGTAAGCCAGCCGAGGTGATGATGGTGGCGGCGCATCGCGGCGACTTGAATGCCGCGCACGCTTGCGGGCTGAAGACAGCCCTCGTGCTGCGGCCGCTGGAAACGCGGGTGATATCAACTTCCGCGAATCCGGCTCCGCCTTCGGGGAAGGCGGGAGCGCAGCCCCCCGTGTCATTTGACATGATCGTTAACGATTTTAACGAGCTTGCCTTCAGACTCGCCTAGGAGCTGGGCGTCACCCGGTAAGGAAATTCCCGGCTACGCGTTCTATGGGTGCAGCCAGGGCAATTGGCCCTTGTGAACGAGCGCCAGCAGATCCATCGTGGCGGCCACGGCGCAGTGAACGCAAACGCCTCCCCAGATCGACTTTGTCTTCCAGGCCAGGTATCCGAGAACGAATCCCGCCACCACGGACGCGGCTGCCTCGGGCCACGGCTTGCTGAAATGGATCATCATGTAAGGCATCACGGACACAGGGACAGCCAGAATTCCGATGTGCCGCGAGAGCCCTCCCACCAGGAATCCGCGGAAGAAGAATTCCAGAGCCACGAATTGCACGGCGTACATTCCCTCCCACGTCAGCAGATCAAACCAGGAGCGTCCTGCCTGTCCGTACATCGGGTAGAACGTGTAGAAGGCGGGCGTCTGCGCCACCAGCCAAATCACTGGAAGCACCGCGCCGTACAGGCCGACGTAAATCCAAAAATGTTCCCGGAAGCCTCGGAAGGAGAGATTGCAATCGCGCAGCCGCTTGCCGGGAAGGAGCGCCATCAACGGCGCGGGTATGGCGACGAATCCCACCCCAATCCACGCCACCCACCAGGCTTTGACCTTCAGGACCCAGTAGGAATCGACTGCGTACCGGGACGGCGGGAAAAAATGCGAGTACGTGTTCCAGCTGCCGGCGAATTCCATGATCAGAAGCGAAAGACACGCGGTCGTGGAGATGACGACGATCGGCCAAATTTCCGGAGCCTTGAGAGCTTCCATGAGTCCTGTCACGCTCGATTCGGAGCCCGTCGGACGGGCCTCGCCGCCCAGTGAATCCTCGCGGACGCTCCCTGCTCCGGCCCGCCGGTCCCGCCCCCGCCTGGAGGCTTTCGGAAATAATCCGCCTGCGCCTCGCTTAATCGGTGGCAGCATTCGGGACTGCGGCGAAAAGTTGCTTCTCACGGCGCGTGGCAGCATTGCGTGATGGACTCGGGTAATTCGCTGCGTCTTGGCGCAGCCCAAAATCTGGCCACTTCGATTTAGCCGGGCAATCGTGATGCGGCGAAGGAGAGAGTCTATATCACAGTTGCCGATTCCCAAATCGAGTTTGGCTTGCTCAGCACATTTGACGCTGACTCCAACTCCGGCTCGATTTTCTGGTCGATTCGAGGAATAAACCGCAGTACTACGAAAGGCTGCCGTAGCCGCCGGGCGGTTGGAACCCGCCGATTTCGCGCGCAAGCAGCTGAGAGAAGGCGATCGGTGTTGCATCCTCGAGGTACGGTCCGACAATCTGAAGCCCGACGGGCAGGCCACTCCTGCTCAAACCGGCCGGTGCCGTCGTGGCGGGGCAGCCGGTCAGGGTGGCGGGAGATATGTAGGTAACCATGTCCACGAATGCCCGCGTGTCTCCCTCGGGCGTCGGTATCACGCGCGCATCGGGGGGCGTGTAATCGTGGGGTATCGCGGTAGTGAACGCCGTGGGAAGCAGAAATACGTCGACCGAGTTGAAATACTCTTCCCACACCGCGCGGAAAGCCAGGCGTTTTAGATTCCTCCGCTGCCACGCCGCAAAATCGCTTATCGCGCCCTTGGCGAAGGCGTCGGAGCGGGCCGCCAGACGATCGCGCGTCTGCTGCTGAATTTCAGGCGGCCTGATGCTGAAATCGAATGCTCCCAGAAGGAACAAGTATGTGTCGAGCAACTCCCGAAAACGGCTGGCATCGGGCCACCCTGGTTTCACTTTCGCGCCGGCGCGCTCGCAAGCTCGAATCACCGATTCGAGGACCGTCTTGATCTCGCTCGATACGGGCACGGCCGGATCTTCGAGAACATATCCGACTCGAAATTCGCGGAGACTCTGGTGGCGAGCCTTGGGGAGCGTCCACTGAAGCGCCTTCGCGTCAGGGGCCTCCAGACCGGCGAGAATCCGCAATCCTGCTTCCAGATCTTCAGCGCTCCGCGCCATCGGGCCTCCGACCGAAAGCAGCGTCGAAAACCCAGGACTCGCGTACAGGCCTCCCGGCGCGTGCCCCGCCATATTCACGATATCGAGAGTAGGCTTGTGCCCGTAGATTCCACAAAATGCCGCTGGCGTCCGAATGCTGCCTCCGATATCGGACCCGACGCTGAAGAACGCCATGCCGGCCGCGAGGGATGCAGCCGACCCTCCCGACGACCCTCCCGGCGTCCGGGTGAGATCCCACGGGTTATTGGACGTGCCGTAGATGTCGTTGAAACTCTGGCAATCCATCAGGTGCAACGGCACGTTGGTTGCGCCGAGCAAGATCGCCCCGGCATCCAGAAGGCGCCGCACAGCGACGGCGTGCCGCGGTGCCTTCGAATTCGCGAGCGCGGGAACGCCCCAGGTACAAGGCCGGCCTTGGACACCGAAGCTTTCCTTTACGTTGATCGGCACGCCGTGGAGAGCGCCCAGCGCCCCGGCACGGGCTATTGCCTCGTCCGCTTTCCTGGCGGACTCAAGCGCCTCCTCGCGGAGCTGATAGACGTAGGCGTTGAGCTGGGGCTGGAAGGCATCGATCCGGCGCAGGGTGTGTTCCGTTAGTTCTGCGGAAGAAATCTGCCTCGCCCGGATGGCGGCGGCCGCGTCGAGTGCTGAACCGAAATCGGGATCGAACTTGTTTTTCATCCGCGGATATGTCTCCGGGAACAGATCGTCTTCGCCCACTCGCCCGGAGGTTATAACATCCGCATCCGCTTCCCGCAACGCATCGCCGGGTGGTCATTCGAAACTGCAGTCTTCATTCTCCATCCGAGACTCTTCCAGCGATGACACTCCCCACGCTCGATTCATTCCACGGATTCTTGTCGACCTCGTGTGGTAGCGTGGAATCGAGCTCTCTGGCTGCGAGCCTCACGAGGAAAGCTGGAGGTTCGAACGGGGGATCGAAAACCCTGAGTTCGAGATGAGGCAGCGGCAAGGCGGGAATTCTAATCGCCAAATCCAAATATTAGACTATGGTTCAACTCATTGAAAACAAACAACCGAGGCCGGTTCTAATCGCTACAAAATCGAGCCCAAAATCACCGGGGAAATTCGCGCGATGAAGGCTTGCCTACTCCGCGCCCCTGCGCCGGTGGAGCGGAATCCGCTCGAATTCGGCGATGCGCGTGACCCGCGGCCCGGTAAAGGCGAGGTGCTCGTGCGCGTGAAGATGTGCGGCGTTTGCCGGACCGACTTGCACGTGGTCGAGGGAGAATTGCCGCCGCGCAAATCCCCGGTGATTCCCGGGCATCAAATCGTGGGCGTCGTCGAAGGCGTTGGCGAGGGCGCGCGGCGATTCAAGGGCGGCGCTCGCGTGGGGATTCCATGGTTGCACAGCACGGACCAGACCTGCGAATACTGCCGCTCCGGCAGGGAGAATCTCTGCGACCACCCGACGTTTACGGGCTACACAGTGAACGGAGGGTACGCGGAATACGCCGTCGCGCCGGAGGCGTTCGTCTATCCGATTCCTGAGAAATTCCCGGACGACCAGGCCGCGCCGCTTTTGTGCGCCGGGATCATCGGCTTTCGCTCGCTGCGGCTTACGGGGATCAAACGCGGAGGGCGTCTCGCGCTCTATGGTTTTGGCGCGGCGGCCCACGTCGCCATTCAGGTGGCGCGGCACTGGGGCGTGGAGGTATACGCCTGCACGCGCGGAAGCAGGCATCAACAGCTTGCGCTGCAGCTTGGCGCTGTATGGGCGGGCGAAGCCTCGGCGGAGCCGCCCGAAAAGCTTGACGCGGCGATCATCTTTGCGCCCGCCGGAGAACTCGTCCCCCCGGGGCTCGCCGCGCTCAAAAAGGGAGGAGTTCTCGTGCTCGGCGGCATTCACATGAGCCCGATTCCGACTTTCGACTACAATCTCTTATATCAGGAGCGCGTGATTCGCAGCGTGGCCAACAACACGCGGCAGGACGGCGAGGAGTTTTTGCGTGTCGCATCCGAAGTGCCTGTCCGCACGCAAGTCACGCTCTTCCCGTTGCGCGAAGCGAATCGCGCGTTGAACGAATTGAAAAGCGACCGCATCAACGGAGCCGCCGTTTTGGATTGCACGCGATGAAAATCATCTCGCTCAATGTCGGCACGCCCCGCAAAGTTCGCTTCGCGGACCGCGACGTGACCACGGGTATTTTTAAGTCGGCGGTCGCCGGCCCCCTCCTTCTCCGCCGGTTGAATCTCGATGGCGATCATCAGGCCGATCTCGAAGTTCACGGCGGGCGCAACAAGGCCGTGTACGCATACCCTTCAGAACACTACGAATTCTGGCGCAGGGAATTGCCCGGCGTGGAACTGGTCTGGGGGAATTTCGGCGAGAATCTGACGACCGAAGGGCTGCTGGAAGAGAATGCCTGCATCGGGGATCACTTTCGAATCGGCGGCGCCGTCGTGAAAATCACCCAGCCGCGCATCCCTTGCTACAAGCTTGGAATCCGATTCGGGCGCCCCGAAATCGTGAAGAGATTCCTGGCCAGCCGCCGCTCCGGAATCTATTTCTACGTTGTCGAGGAAGGTCTCGTGAACACCGGAGACGCCATCGAGCGGATTCAGGAAGACGAAAACCGCATCAGCATCGCCGACGTGAATCGCGCGTTCGTCAACGCTCGCGACAATCTCCCGCTGCTGCGCCGCATCGTGAGCCTGGAAATACTACCGCGCGGCCTGCACGACGATTTTCGCGACGAACTCGCATCGCTCGAAAGCTGAGGCCGGAGAAGCGGGCATCTCCAGGAAGCCAGCCTCCTTTTGAATTCTCCCGTGGGCGCCGCTCATCGCGCAATGGCAACCCGTTTCGCGTCCGCTCGCAGCACACCCGTTCTGTTCTTAGGATGTCGGTGGATTTGCGTTGCGCTCCGATTCGCGCGCACAATTGTATGGGCGTGCAATCGCGCTGAAAAGGAGAAGGGGCCGTGGCGGGCAGGAATCTTATCGGGATTCTGACGGGTGGCGGAGACGTCCCCGGCTTGAATCCTGTGATCAAGTCCGTTGTGTACGGCAGCAGCGAATTTCAGCGGCAGGTGATCGGAATTCGTAGGGGCTGGGAAGGCCTCACCCACATGTCCGGCCCGGAGGATCCGACCTACATCCGCGAACTCAACCGCGAGAACACGCGGACCATCGACCGGTCCGGCGGAACCGTGCTCCATACGTCGCGCACCAATCCCCGCCGCGTGGATGCCGCGAAGGTGCCCCCGCACATTCCGGCGGAGAAACTGAAAGAGCTTGCTTTTGACGGCAAGTTCTACGATTTCACCCCGATCGTCATCGAGAATCTCGAACAGCTGGGAATCGGCTGTCTGGTCGCCATCGGCGGCGACGACACGCTCGGCTTCGCATCGGTCCTTTCGGAGGCGGGGTTTCCCGTGATTGCCATACCGAAGACGATGGATAACGATGTGCAGGGAACCGAGTATTGCATCGGATTTTCCACTGCGGTCACGCGAGCCAAGCAATCCATCTCGCGGCAGCGCACCACTATCGGCTCTCACGAACGCATCGGCATCTTTCGAATCTTCGGCCGCGACGCCGGCTTCACGGCGCTATACACGGCGTACGTAACCTCAGAGCGCTGCCTGATTCCCGAATATCCATTCGATGTGGATCGTCTCTGCCGCCTCTTGATGGAGGACAAGGCGAACAATCCGAGCAACTATGCGGTGATCATTGTTTCCGAAGGAGCCATCTGGACGGACGGAGAAGTGAAGGAGCTGGGCGAGGCCGACGCATACGGTCATCGCAAAAAGGCCGACATCGGTCACGCACTTTCCGAAGAAGTGCGGCGGCGCACGGGGCAAGAGACCATG
Source organism: Candidatus Acidiferrales bacterium (assembly GCA_035279445.1). Lineage (GTDB taxonomy): Bacteria > Acidobacteriota > Terriglobia > Acidiferrales > UBA7541 > Palsa-295. The sequence goes on from DATEHV010000031.1 coordinate 203,603, forward strand.
GTCAGCGACTTGACGTACGACCTGCGCAGCGGCGAGCCCGATTCCATCGATCAACTGGTGAGCATCACCTTTGCCAATATCGCCGTGGATCTGATTCGCAACGGCGTCAGCGGGCGGATGGTCGGGATCCAGAATGGCTGCTACTCCCACATGCCGTTGCCCGACGTGTCTCTCGGCGCGCGCAAAGTCAACGTGGCGAAACTCTACAACACCGAGCGTTACCGTCCCAACTACAGATCCAAGCTCGACGCTCCGCTTCTCTTCGGCAGGTCCTGAGGCTCGCGCTTCAGAGTTCTCGCACGTAGCGGCGAAGGCCGGGCGCGCCGGCGGCAGCCTCGAAGTCCGGGTGGCGCTTTTCGTCTTTGAACTCGAATCCCGCCTTGAGATACGCGCGTTCCGCAGCGTCGTTTCCAATGAGAAACGTGATCTGGGATTGTCGCGCGCCGTCACGCTTTCCATCCAGGACCGCCCGTTCGAGCAAATGATGCACGAGCCCTCTCCCGCGATACTCCGGCAGTGTGGCGACATTCTCGATCGCCCAGACGTTGTCATCCGTCTCAAGCGTACACGTGAAGATGTACGCGCCGCGGCGCCACATTTCCTGTTGTTCGGCCTCGCCCCAGCCGAGCTCGTGCGCGACTTCAGCCATTGCGTGTTGCGATTGAGGATATGCGTCGGCGGCGCGAAACGCGCAAAGAGCCGCGGCGGGCGTTCCATCCATTTCCCCGACGTGAAATCTCGAATAGTGCCACCAGGACCGGGCGTGCGTGAGGGTCAGCCGCCGCAAGAAATCCAGGCAAGCATCCTCGGGCCGGTTCAGGACAATGTCGAACCATCCCCGGGGAAGATGAGAGCGGGCCGCCGCCAGAATCGCCCAGGCGAGGAAATTGGCATCCCTTTTTTCGGCCGGTCGAATCGCGGGCTCCCTCGATTTCATCCAATTGCGCCTAGGTGACGCGCATAGGCGCGAACACGCTTTTCGAGTATAATTGCTGCTTCCCTGCGGGCCTAGCGACGCAACCGTGCCGCATCTTTTGGCGGTTGCGCAGACCGGCCGGCAGACAGGAGCATTTCATGAAGGAAGGTATCCATCCCGATTACCACGCCGTGACGGTACATTGCGCCTGCGGCAGCACATTCCAGACGCGCTCCACGATCAAGGGCCAGATGATCCGCGTTGAAATTTGCTCGAGTTGCCATCCCTTCTTCACCGGCAAGCAGAAACTGATTGACACCGCCGGCCGCGTCGAGCGCTTTCAGAAGAAGTACGCGGACAAGGCCGCTTCGACGGCGAAAAAGTAGCGCTTCTTTTGCTCCCGTTGGAAGGGAGCGACCCTCGAGGGCGATCATTCTTGCGGAATGTCCCGGGGGGAATCGAGTTGATTTCGTGGCAAGCATTCGACGAGGAACCCGAACCTCAGCCTTCCGGTGACCGCTTCGGGCCACCGCCCAAATACACTACTTCCGGTCTTTTGGAGCCGTCGCAGTTCCCAAGGATTCGCCCCAAGTGCTTTGGGTGCTCCCAGCCTCTGACAATCGGGGAAATTGGCCGGCACATCACGAGTTGTATCCAGGTTACGGCATACGATTTGGCACGCTTCGAATTTGCGCTCGCAGAGTTCCATTCCAATCCGAAGCGAGCGAGAGAAACTGTCAAAGGCTTCTTAGACCGGATAGAGATGGATCGCCGCCATCAGTCCGGAGACGAGTCTCTCTAGCGTGCACCCGATCCCGTTCAAAATCGCAGCTTGCGTGGTGTAGAATGCCGTGAAGATGGCCACGCGATTGTCTCCCTCGCCCGATTCGTCGCCCGATTCTCTCGGCTCCCAGGTGGAGACTGCGGCTCCGCGGGTCACGCTTCGCAACAGTTTTGCACATCCCTTCGATTCAGCGATCGCGGCGGCTCGCACCTGCTACTCGCCGCACTTGGTCGAGCCTGAGGAGGTCACCGAGAAGCAACGCGTGACCATCGGCTCGGGAACCTATTTCGGCGGGCATCACACCGTTTATCAGCACGCGCACTTTGAATTCGGTCTCGAAAATGTGAGCCGGCAATTCGTATGGTCGTTCCTCCACGCGCATCCGTTCTACAACTCCGAGCAGCAAAGCCAGCGCTACGTGCGGCTGGACCGCGCGCAGGCGTACGTTCCCGCCGAGAGCGCGCAGTTTGGCCCCGTCGAGCGAGCCATTTACGAAAAGGCCGTCGCGCGGGCGTGGGACCACTATCGCGAGCTGACGCACGTGCTCGAGCCGGCGGCTCGCGCGATTCTGAACGACATTTGGCACGTCGGTCCGATGTCGCATCCGCGGCGCATGCAGAAGGTGGAGCGGCAATCGGGCAAGCGCGCGATCGAAGTGGCGCGCTACGTCCTTCCGGTGGCGGCGTTCACGACCATGGTGCATACGCTTTCCGGCATCGTGCTCTACCGCCTCTGGCGGATGTGCGCGGCGAACGATACGCCCTCCGAAGCCCGTCTTGTGATCGGCGAGATGGCCGCGCGAGTTCGCGAGGCCGATCCGCAGTTTTTCGACCGCTTCGAGAATGAGCCGATGGACGACGTGCCTGAACGGCAGGCGCCGCCGGGCGACGGCGAAGCCTTTGCCCGGGAGTTCGACGCGAGGCTCGCGGAACTCACTTCGCGGCTGATCGATTTCTCGCCGCGCGCGATCGGAGCCATCGCCGAAGCCTACCGCGCCGTGATGGGCCTTGCCGCGGCGGAGTGTACCGACGGGGAAGCGCTCGACCGCATGCTGAATCCGGCGCGAAATCCGTATCGCCGAGAAACGCTGAACATCGGCGTGCACGCCCCGATGATGCGCCCGCTGGAGCACGCGAATTTCACGTTCGCGAAGAAAATCAGCCACACCGCCGACAGCCAGGACCAGCGACATCGCATGGTGCCCGGCTCGCGGCCCCTGCTGACGCTCGCCGACACGCGCTCGCTCGACTACATCACGCCGATGCTGATTCGCGAAAATGCGCGAGCGCTGGAAATCTATCAGCAGGCGATGGAAGACGCCTGGGCGGCGAAGAATGAGTTGCTCGACCGCGGCGTGCCGCGCGAGTCTGCACTCTACCTGCTGCCGAACGCGAAGTCGATTCGCTTGATTGAATCCGGCTCGCTGCTTCACCTGCTGCACAAATGGACGATGCGAACCTGCTTCAATGCGCAGGAGGAAATCTATCAGGCCTCGATCGAGGAAGTGGAGCAGGTGCGCGCCGAGTTTCCCGCTCTCGGGCGCTACATCGGCCCGCCGTGCCATCTTCGCGCGGGAATTTCCACTCCCATCTGCACCGAAGGCTCGCACTTTTGCGGCGTAAAAGTGTGGCTCGATTTCCCCAGTATCGAGCGGCGCATCTGACGTCACCGTGCAAGGCTATCGGGACGACCTCGCGTCGAAGAGGTCGCTGAAAACCTTGCGCGGTGCGGCTTTCAGGTGCGCGTCGTTCGCGGATACGGCAGATTTCGCTTTCCCGAAGGCGTCGCCGGGGTTGTTGCGATCAAGCCGAGACGGAGCGCGAGTCACGCCGGGATTTGAGGCACGGCGGCAATCAGCGCCCGCGTATACGGATGCTGTGGCGCTTGAAGCACTTGTTCCGCCGATCCGGATTCGACGAAGCGGCCGGCCTGCATCACGGCAACGCGCGTGGCAAGCTGCGCCACCACCGGAAGGCTGTGCGAAATCAGGACCAGCGTGAGCGAGAACTCGCGCCGCAAGCGGTCGAGCAGCTCGAGGATCTGCGCGCCGACAGACACGTCGAGCGCCGAGACGGGTTCGTCCGCAATCACCAGCTCAGGCCGCAAAATCAGCGCGCGCGCGATTCCGATGCGCTGGCGCTGCCCGCCCGAAAATTCGTGGGGATAGCGGGCGAGCGCCTCGCCGCCGAGTCCCACGGACTCCAGCATGACGGCCACGCGTGCGCGGCGCTCCTCGCGCGATAGCCGCGGCTCATGGATTGCGAGCGGCTCGCCGACAATCGCGCCTACGCGCAAGCGAGCGTTGAGCGACGCGATCGGGTCCTGGAACACCATCTGGATGCGGCGGCGCAGCGCCCGCAATTCCGCACCGCGCGCGCCGCGCCAATCCTGGCCGAGGAATCGCATTTCGCCGGAATCCGGTTCGATGAGCCGCAGGAGCATCCGCGCCAGCGTGGTCTTGCCGCAGCCCGATTCGCCGACGATGCCGAGTGTCTCGCCGCGCTCGAGCGACAAACTAACCCCGTCGACGGCCGCCGCGCGGCCCGAAGAGTCCGCTCTCGCTCGATCGAATACGCCCGCTGAAACCGCGAAGGACTTCCGCAGATCGCGCACTTCGAGAACGATGTCAGCGGGCATGGTCAGACTTTCTCGCCGGCGATAAACAGCGAGGTGTTCGTGAAAACCAGCGGCGGCCTGCCGTCGCCCGGGGCGGGCTCGAATCGCGGATGAAACCACGCCTCATCGTTCGGAATCGACGCCTCCATAAGACGCCGCGCCTCGATGTAGGCCTTGTCGCCGGGCTTCGCTCCCGCCACGAACATCCAGTGATCGAAGTCGCGGGAATTTTCCTCGACGCGAGTTTCGACGATGCGCAGGCCGTGCGCCGCAAAATAGGAGTCAAACTCTTCGCGCATGATCGTGCGCGTGTGCGAGACGTCGCGCAACCGTTCGATACGATTGTTCCACGCAGAGGTTTGCGGATCGTTGGGCACGTAAATGTCGAGAATGCCGACGCGACCACCGCGCCGCACCACCCGGGCCATCTCGCCGATCGCGCGCGCGGCATCCGGCAGGTGGTGCAGGCTATAGCTCGTCACCGCGATATCGAGCGAGCCGTCGGCGAACGGCAGAGACTGCGCGTCCCCGATGGCGAAATCGAGGTTGGCGAGGCCTTGCCCGGCCGCCGCTTCCCGCGCTCGCTCGAGGATTGCCGGCGTCAAATCCAGTCCGCACACCCACCGCACATGTCGCGCGAACCGGAGCGCGAGCGTTCCGGGGCCGCAGGCGAGGTCCACCGCGCGGTCGCCGGCGCAGGCCATTACCATGCGCGCGAGCTGTTCCGCCTCGGCCACTCGGCTGGCGACGGCGAAATCGCCGAAGACCTGCGCGGTGCGCGTGAACTGTTCACGCACGAGTTCTTTTTGAAGTCGGGGGCTTTCCATGTTCGCGGGCCGCCGCTGTCAGCGCACCAGAATACACCGGGCTAGATGATTTTCGGCCGCATCGCGGGCGGGGATGAGATCCGGCACCGCCAAGTCGCACTCGGGAATGTGGTGCGGGCAGCGAGACGCGAAGGCGCAGCCTGGAGGCAGCGAGTCGAGCGAGGGAACTGTCCCCGGAATGGAGACCAGTTTTTCGCGCGCCAGTCGCGGCGCCGCGCGCAGCAGGGCCACTGTGTACGGATGTTTCGGACGGCGCAGAACTTCGGGCGTGGGGCCCTCTTCGACGATGCGTCCCGCGTACATCACGGCGACTCGGTCCGCGACCTGCGCGACGACGCCGAAATCGTGGGTAATGAAGAATAGAGAGAGTTGCAGCTTCCGGCGAAGCGTGGCGAGCAGCTCGAGAATCTGTTTTTGGATGGTGACATCGAGCGCCGTGGTGGGCTCGTCCGCGATTAGCACGCTGGGGCCCGCCGCGAGCGCCATCGCAATCATCACGCGCTGGCGCAGGCCGCCGGAAAGCTGGTGCGGATACTGCCGAGCGCGCGATTCCGGCTCGGGAATGGCGGCGCGCTCGAGCGCCTCCAGCGCGCGGCGGTGGATTTCCAAGTTCTCGAGGCCGGATTCGTGGACGCGAATCGCTTCTTCAAGCTGCGCGCCGACACGCATGACGGGATCGAGCGCCGTCATCGGTTCCTGAAAAATCATGGCGATTTCGCCGCCGCGCATGGCGCGCATCTCGGCGGGAGGGGCAGCGATCAGATCCGTTTCCGAGCGCCCGCTTGAACCGTGGTTCGCGATCGCGCCGTTTCCTTTGGCCGCCGCGTGGCGCAGCCAGGCTTCTCCCATGCGCCGGGCGCCGGCCGGCTCGAGCCCCATCAGCGCAAGCGCCAGCATCGTCTTTCCCGAGCCGGATTCGCCGACGATTCCGAGCGTTTCACCTTCGCCGAGCGCGAACGACACTTCGTTGACCGGGCGCACCCAGCCCGTGGGAGTCGGCAGCTCAACCGTCAGCCTGCGTGCTTCCAGCCTCGTCGCCATGCCACGATCATATCTTGAGCGCGGGCTTACAAAGTAAGCTTGCGTCCATATTGTGTCTGGATCGCCGACCACCGCATCTGATATGAGTGAGATTCACGTCCGATCCCTGTTTAAGGAGGTACCCGGCATGAAAGTATTTGTCGCGGGCGCCACAGGAGTGCTGGGCCGGAGGCTCGTCCGGCAGCTTACCGAGCGTGGGCATGTCGTAATCGGCCTCGCGCGCAACAGCAAGAACGAAGAGACGATTCGGCGGCTCGGTGCGGAAGCGCGCCGCGCGGATCTCTTCGAAGCCGATTCGCTCGCTCGCGCCGCGGCGGGAGCCGATGTCGTCGTTCACGCCGCCACGGCGATTCCCGCGGGCGCGAGGCAGGCGCCGCAGGATTGGGAGATGAACGATCGAATTCGGCGCGACGGCACACACGCTCTCGCCGCGGCGGCAGCGAAGGCCGGCGCCAAACTCTTCCTGGCGCAAAGCATCGTGTGGGTGGCGCGCCCGGCCGATCAGTCCTCTTTCGACGAGGATTCGCCGCCGCATCCTGCGGAATCCAACATCAAGTCCACCGCAGATTTGGAATCGATCGCTCGAGAGGCCGCAGAGAAACACGGATTCCGCGCCGCGATCCTCCGCTGTGGATGGTTCTACTCTCCCGACGCGTCGCACACGCGCCTCTTCGGACACCAGCTCACGGCCCGAAAGCTGCCGATTATCGGAAAGGGAGACGCCATCTGGTCCTGGATTCACGTGGACGACGCGGCGGGTGCGTTCGTCGCCGCTGCGGAGGCGGGAAAAGCGGGCCTGTGGCATGTGGTGGACAACGAGCCGGTGGAATCCGGCGCGTATCTGCGCGAATTTGCGCGCCGCCTGCAGGCGGCTCCGCCCCGGCGCGTCCCCGCCTGGCTCGCGCGGATGGTCGGAGGCTCGCAAACAGTGAACTTCATGACCGCTTCCACAAGAACTTCCAACGCTCGCTTTCGGCGGGACTTCGCCTGGTCCCCGCAATACCCGACGTATCGGGAGGGACTCGACAACGTCATTTCCGCCTGGCGAGCGGAGAATTTCCTGGGCCTCGAGAACAAGCAAGCGGCGTGATTTCGCGCTCCTCCGTCAGCGCCGGGCCAATGGAATCACGAAACGCAGGGCGGTGTGCGTGTCGGAGAATCTGCAAACCTTGTTGTCGGTGAGGCCGGCGGATTTTCCGGCGGCGATGACGTCCACTTCGCGGATGTGCTTTTGGCCCTTAGGATAGACAACCCAGATCGCGCCATTCTTCTGGATCGTGCCTGTGAGGGATTTCAACCGCGGCAGTGATTGCAGGCTCTCGGCGCCCAAAAGAATCAGGTCGGCCCCAGTCGGCGGCTTTTCCCGCTCGAAATGCGGAACGCGCTCTCGAAGATCTTCTAGGAATGTCGCGTCCTGCACACCCAGGACGCCTATCCGCTGGCCCGGCTTGACGCCGAGCTTGTCGAGCAGCGAGCGATGGGAATAATCGCGCTCTGGCTCCCGGGGTTTCCTCGGCGGCTTTCGCGGCACCACCGGCGGCTCCTTGCCGAAAGTGCCCGGATTATATTACTTTTCTAGCGCGTTCCAATCGTGGCTCGCGAGTGCCGGGCGATGAAGAAACCGAGAGAAACAATGCGGTCAAGCGACGAAGCCGTGAAGGCGAAGACCGGAAAAGTCTGGGCGGAGTGGTTCAAAATCCTGGATGAGGCTGGCGCGAAGAAGCTTCCGCACGCGGAAATCGCGAGTATTTTATTCGACAAGCACAAAGTTTCGGGGTGGTGGTCGCAAATGGTCGCCGTGGGATACGAGCACGAACGCGGGATTCGCCAGAAATTTCAAAAGTGCGACGGCGAGTTCAGCGCCTCGGGCAGCCGCACTCTCGCGGTGCCGCTGGCGAAAGCGTACGCAGCCTGGACGAATGAGAAGTTGCGGCGGCGCTGGTTGCCGCGCGCGAAAATCGAAATCACCACGGCGACGCCGGGAAAATACGTTCGCGCGAAATGGCACGGCGGCTCGCGGCTGAACGTCGGTTTCTACAGCAAGGGGGCAGGTAAGACGCAGGTGGCCGTGGACCACGGGAAGCTCGCGAACTCGCGCGAATCCGCGAAGATGAAATCTTACTGGTTTAGTGCGCTGAATCGCCTGCAGTCGATGCTGGAAGGATGAATTGTCTGCTTCGTTGACGCAGGTCTCGGACCTGCTCCCGCAACCGCGCGAATCCAAATATCAGTAATCGTTGGCGGAGCCTTCGAGGAACGCGCGCAGCTTGCGCGAGCGCGACGGATGGCGCAACTTGCGCAGCGCCTTCGCTTCGATCTGGCGGATGCGCTCGCGCGTGACGGCGAACGACTGCCCGACCTCCTCGAGCGTGTGCTCGCTACCGTCGTCAAGTCCGAAGCGCATCTTGATCACTTTCTCTTCGCGCGGCGTGAGTGTCTTCAGCACCGAAGACGTCTGTTCCTTGAGGCTCAGATTAATCACGGCATCGGAGGGCGAGACCACTGCCTTGTCCTCGATGAAATCCCCGAGATGCGAATCTTCCTCTTCGCCGATCGGGGTCTCGAGCGAAATCGGTTCCTGCGCAATCTTCAGAATCTTGCGCACCTTGGCGACCGGAATGTCCATCCGCTTCGCGATTTCTTCGGAGGTCGGTTCGCGGCCGAGCTCCTGCACGAGCTGGCGCTGGGTGCGCACGAGTTTGTTGATCGTCTCGATCATGTGCACGGGGATGCGGATGGTGCGCGCCTGGTCGGCGATGGCGCGCGTGATGGCTTGGCGAATCCACCACGTGGCGTACGTTGAAAACTTGTATCCGCGGCGCCATTCGAATTTGTCCACGGCCTTCATCAAGCCGATGTTGCCCTCCTGAATCAAATCGAGGAACTGCAAGCCGCGGTTCGTGTATTTCTTCGCGATGGAGACGACGAGGCGGAGGTTCGCTTCGATCAGTTCTTTCTTGGCCTGTTCCGCTTCCGCTTCGCCCCGCAGGATCACCTGGAGCGCGCGCTTCAGTTCCGGCGGGCTGACTTCGCTGGCGAGCTCGATCTCGCCCAGCTCCTGCCGGCGTGCGCGCAGGTCCTTGCGGGCCTCGGTCTGAACGTCCCCCTTCGACGCATCCACGCGTCGCTCGAGCTTCACGGTCTCGCGTTCGAGGAAGTGCACGCGTTCGACCGTCTGGTGAATCTTGTCGATCAGCCGCTTCTTCTCGAGCGGGTTGAAATCGAGCTCGCGGACGAGATTCGACATCTCGATGCGGGTTCGCGCCACCGCGTAGCGGGCGCGCAGATACGAACGCTTCTTCGAACGCGGCACGCGATCCAGCTTCGCGGCTAGCTTCATTGCCAGCAGATAAAGCTTCGCGATCTTGTCGATCTGCTTGAGCGTCTCCTTCGTCTTCGCCTCGATTTTTTCTTCGGTCAGCTCCTCGTCGTCGAACTGGACGATTTCTTTGATCGAGCGCGAGCCGTTGCGCAAATCCTCGCCGACCTGCAAAAGCTCTTTCAGAATGAGCGGAGCCCGGGTGATGGTTTTCAGGACGAGCAGCTGCCCGCGCTCGATGCGCTTCGCGATGGCCACTTCGCCTTCGCGCGTCAGCAGCGGCACAGTTCCCATTTCGCGCAGGTACATGCGCACGGGATCGTTGGTTTTTTCAAGCGTGCCCGGAGTGAGATCGAGATCGCCGTCCTCGGACGCCGCCTCTTCTTTGGGCGACTCCACCGCGTCGGCTGAATCGGCAGCCGCGAGCGCCGCCTTCGCGGTCGAGAGGTCTTCGTACACATCAATCCCGTAGCGCTCGAACGTCGAGAGCAGATCGTCGATTTCTTCCGAGGAGTGAACCTCGGCCGGCAGGATGTCGTTCACCTCATCGTAGAGCAGGTAACCCCGCTCCTTGCCCATGGCGATGAGCTGCCGTACCTGGTCGTATTTTTCCTCAAGAGCCAGCGTCACAATGTCTCTCCCTGACGAGGTCCGTCGGTGCGCCGATAACGATTACCCAATGCAACAGGCCGGGGCAGACACCCCGGCGCTTGCTGAAGTTAGCTACGTATGGACGGATAAATAAGACGTTCCCCTGCACCAGCTGCCGATCTATGCCGTTCGCGCCCAACTCGCCCCGCACCTTGCGGATACACGTGTATTTGATGCGCCGCAGGTGCAGCCCGTTTCCCCCAAAACCCTACAATAGTACAATACGTTTCGACAGAGCGTCAACGAGTTGCCCTAAGTGACACAGCCTGGGTGGGTTGGAATTCACCGGCGCGCGCGTTCCGAGGCGCCTCAACAGCGCCGAACTTTAGCTACGGCAGATGGCAGGCCCGGATACCCTGTTTTTCAAAATACTTCTGGTGGTACTCCTCGGCGCGGTAGAACTCGGGTGCCGAAACAATCTGCGTCACAATCGGACGTTTAAAGACTCCCGCCTTCTCCAGAGCCGCCTTGGATTCGAGCGCCTCCGCCTCTTGCCCGGAATCATGAAAAAAAATCGCCGAGCGGTACTGCGATCCGTAGTCGGGGCCCTGCCGATTCAACTGCGTGGGATCGTGGCTTTGAAAGAAGACGGCTAGTAACTCGCGATAGGAGACTTCACCTGGATTGAATTCGACCTCGACCGCCTCGGCGTGGCCAGTCCTGTCCGTGCAGACTTCCTTGTACGTTGGATTCTTCGTGTGGCCGCCGGTATAGCCGACGGTCGTAGAACCGACGCCCTTAACCTGTCGGAAAGCGTCTTCGACGCCCCAGAAGCATCCCGCTGCAAAAGTAGCCTTAGCCATGGCTGAGAATCCCTCCGAATACGGTTGAGTCGGCCTGCTGTATGTTGCCACAGCCGAGCGGCGCGGTCGAGCGCGCCCCGGATGGATTAGATACCTCTGGCTGGGTTCGGTTGCAGGAGCTCGCGGGCCGCTGGTTCACGCTGGGCAAGGCCCTGCGTCAGCGGGATTTTTCTGCTAGCAGCGCTTCGCCACTATTTGCAGTCTCTGATCGGTGCGATTGCTTGAGCATTTTGTTTAGCATTTCCGGAATTTCGAAAATGGCGCGATTTTGCAGCGCCGCGGCGCTGGCTCGAAAGCGAGCCAAAGCCGCAAGCTCAGTCATCTGCGCGACCGCATCGCCGATCCGACGAAAACTGCGCAAGACCAGCCCGACTTCCTTTTCGAGGATCCATTCGGCATTGTAGCGTTCCTGCGGCAGCGTCCAAGCGTTGCATTCCACGATTACGGGAAGCCGCATCGCCAGGGCTTCGCTCACACTTCCCGGTCCCGGCTTGCCGATGAAGAAGTCGGCGAGCTGCATGTAGTAGTTCACTCGCGTCGTAAATCCCTCCACATAGCGCGGAAGGCACGATTTCTGCGACCGCAGAGCGTTCGCGAGATTTTCGTTCTTCCCGCAGATCAGAATCAGTTGAAGCTCGAGCCGCGAGCGGTCCAGTCGCTCGGCGATATCGAGCATCGCCTCCGAACCGTGGCCTCCGAACAGAACGAGTCCCGTGGGCAGACCGGGCCGAAGTCCCAGGCGCGCTCGCTCGGCAACGCGATTCTCCACCGGCGCCTCGTAAAAACGCGGATGAAGGATCATTCCCGAGGCGCGAAGTATTCGATCGTCGGAGTGGCCCATCGCGCGCGCCTGTGCTGCGGCGCGTTCTGAGCCGCAGATGAAGTATTGCTGCTGGCGCTCAATCCAGAAGTGCGGCGGGTAGTCGGCAATATCGGTGAGGACCGTCACGAATGGCCGTCCCGGAAATGCGCGCGCAAAACTCTCGCCCAGCGCGCGATTGAAATGCGGCACGACGGATACGACGACGTCCGGCTCGGTTTCCTTCCAATGCGTTTCGAGCAGCCGGACGGTCGGCCGGTGGTACACGCGAATCGCGAGCTGCAGCACCTTCAGGAGCTGTGCGCTGCCCAGCGTCCAGCCGGTGCGAAGCATGCCGTTGTAGAGCTCCTGGATGCGTATCCCGAAGTATTTCCTGAGGATGTCGAGCGGGTCGAGTAGCTCCTGCAGATTGGTAAGGCGAACGTCCCAGGGTCGTTGCTGGGCCTGAATCTCGATCTCCAGCGCTGTGGCCGCGGCACGATGGCCGCCACCGCCGTCGTGGTACACCACCTCGATGCGCTCCACCTAGGTTGGCTCCATCGGGGCCGGATTTTCGCACTTGAGGGGCCACGGTCTGTTACAGGATCGTGAAAAATGGAAATCTCGTGTCGAATCAGTTAAATACCTATGTTTTCAGAATCTTAGCCGGGATGTCATCTGTGCGTAACGCTGTGAATTTATTGTGGAAATCATGAGATGCGACATGCATGTCCACTCGTACTTTTCCGGCGCGTGCACCACGCCCTTGGTCCGCAGCTTCTGCCGGGAAAGCTATAGCGACCCCGAAGAGGTCTATGCCGTTCTGCGGGGCCGGGGCATGAATCTGTTCACGCTTACGGACCACGATTCGATTGAGGGGTCGGAAAGGCTGCTGCGGCATCCCGATTTCTTCCTGAGCGAGGAACTGACCTGCCGGATGCCCAGCGGCACGGAAGTCCACATCGGCGTGTACGACTTTCACGAGCGCCAGCACGCCCAGCTTCAGCAGCGGCGGAACGATCTGGTGGCGCTGTTGATGTATCTCACCGAGCGGCGGCTCTTCTTCAGCATCAATCACGTTTTCTCCAGTGTCACGGGCCGGCGCGAGCGTGAAGACTTCGCGTGGTTTGAACAGTATTTCCCCGCGATCGAAACGCACAACAGCCACATGCTCGAAAGCGCCAACGCGCACGCGGCGAACCTCGCCAGACGCTGGGGAAAGATCTCGATCGGCGGCAGCGACGCGCACGCGCTGCCGTCGGTGGGAACCGCCTATACCGAGGTTCCGGGAGCGCGCGATAAGGCAGAGTTTCTCGCGGGGCTGAAAAATGGAATGGGCCGGGTGGCGGGTGAGTCCGGCTGCTTCACGCGACTGACGCGCGACGTTTTTCTGATCGCCTTCGAGATGATGCGCGAGAAGTCGTGGACGACACTTCTCGCGCCGCTGGCTGTGCTCGTGCCGATCGTGACCTTGTGGAATTACCGCGACGAACACGCCTTTAGTCGCCGCTGGGCGGCGCAGGTTCTCGATCATCCCGAATCGCGCGGGCGTTTCCGCTGGATCAGCGCGCCACAGCCGGCGCTGGAGGAAACGCTATGACCGTGGCCAAAGCGGTCTGGGACCAGATTCAATCCAGCGATTACCGTTTAATGCGCCGCGTGCATCGATGGCGCGCGCCGCGATGGTTTCGCATTCTGATGGTAGTCGCGACGCGCGGAGGCGACGGATGGCTTTGGTACGCTCTCGGGCTCATTCTGCTCTTGTTCGGTGGCGGGCAGCGCTTCGCCGCCATCGCGGCGGGCGGTTCCAGCGCCGCAGCGGCGATCTTTTTGTTCCGCGTGCTCAAGCGCACCAGCCGCCGCAAAAGGCCGTGCGAAATCGAACCGCACTGCTGGGCCTCGATTCTGCCGCCTGACAAGTACTCGTTTCCCTCCGGCCATTCCATCACGGCGTTCGCCGTGGCGGTTACACTCGGACTCTTCTATCCCTACCTGCTTTCGTTCTTGCTGGCTGTGGCGTTCCTGATTGCGGCCTCGCGCGTCATCCTGGGAATGCATTTTCTGAGCGATGTCCTCGCGGGCTCGGCGATCGGCGTTGCGCTCGGTTTCGCGAGCTTTCACATCTTCGCAGCCCTGTAGCGTCCGAAGGCCCGGCTCAGGCGCGTCCGGAGGCGGGCTGCGGCGGGGGGGTTGACGCTGCGGATTCCGGAATTCTCTTCCTGTGCAGAAGGTCGACGACGGCGCGAAAGAGCCGCGCGCGGACTTCATAGCGTTCGTTCGCGCGCGTGATGTAACGAAGCACGATATTTACGCCCGCACCCGTCGGCCGCACGCTCAAGGAAGGAGCTGCGGAGAACGACCGGTTCGCATTCGACGGCGCGGCGCGATGCCATTCGGACTCGGCCAATTGAGCGTTCTTGGTCGTCTCATCGGTCGCGATCTTCTGAATCGCTTCGGCGGTCGCGTAGGGTTCGGCGGTCTCGGGAACCTGGACCTGGATTTCGTCCCACAACCACTGCCCCGACGTGGAGAAATTGAAATAGTGCCCTTCGATCGCGAAGCTGTTCACGAACGACACCTTGCGGCCCGTCGGATGGCCCGGGTCGGTCCAGTTCCCGGTTTCGAGAATCACGGTGTGAAGCAATCCCACCTTGAGCACCTCTCCGCCCACGCCGTTGATCTCCACCCAATCGCCCGCGCGGATTCCATCCTTGCCCATCAATACGAACCATCCGAAGAATCCGACGATGAAGTCCTTCATCGCCACTGTGAGCCCCGCGCCGGCCAGCGCGAGCACGGTCGCGAGGTTGCTTGGCACGCCGAACACGACCAGCAGAATCAGCAGCACGCCGAGCGCCTGCACGAGGAAGAGCAGCAGCGTCTGCATCGTGCGAAGCTGGCGACGCTCGAGAGTGACCTCGGCGAAAAATCGCTGGACCCCGAGGTTTGCGATCAGAATGAACAGCGCGATCAAAAGTGTCCAGAAAATCGAGACGAAGGCTCCATGAAGGAATGCCTTCTCGCGGACATTCACGAAACTGATCCAATCGCCGTACACCGCCGCGAGCTGTTGCTCGGTCGTGATGTGATTTCCAAGGCTGGCGACGTTCTTCTGGGATTCCGTCAAGCTACGAAGCAGCGACAGAGCCGCGTTATTTTGCGGCGTTGCCGTTGCCGCGACCGTTGTGCCGACAGCCGGAGGTGCCGCGGCAGCCGCATGCAAAGGGGTCTGCGATGACCGCTGCTGCTCCATTCTCGTTTGTGCCTCGGCACGGGAAGCGGAAAGCCTGGCAGCCAGAGCTTGCGCGTCCCGTTGCGCCTGGATCAGAAGCAGCTCCTTCGAATGGAGCGAACTCCAGGCCCGGAACTGCGCAACGATGCTTTTCGAATCCGTCCGTTCGATCGATGGCGCCGCACTTGCAGCGGCCACGGCGGCGGCGACGCTGGCGCTGCGGACGTCGGAGGCTTCATGTTGGTCGAGCAGCTGCTGAATCTCAGCCTGCTTATCGCCGCCGGCTTGAACGAGCTCTTGCTTCGCCGCTTCGAGGTCATCCTGATCGAGAGTCAGCTGGGCTTGCGCGGTTACGACCAGGGCCTGAACGTTGTCTTTGGAAGCCGCGGGCGCCTTTGCGAGTGCTTGCGTAAGTTGGGTGACGCGGCCCTGATCGGCGGCCACGGCCTCCTCTGCAGCCTTGATGCGAGCAGCCATCTGGCTGGTTTTCGGGGTCAGCGGCGCGGGATTCTGCGCTGCATCGTATATGGCTTCCGCAAAAGCAAGATCCTCGGAGCGATCGGCGAGGCGCAGGGTCTGATCGGAGTAGTCATGTTCGGTGCGAGTGACCGCGAGAGGGGCCAATTGTTGGGCGGTATCGAGCGGGCGCGTGTCCACCAGCGCTTGCGAGCGCTGGCTGCCTCTCCGGAGCGCTTGCAGCCGCTCGCGGTAGTTGGCCCAGCTGTGCGTGAAAATTACGGCGCCCAGCGACAACCCCAGCAGGGCGAGCACTACGATCCAAATCGCTTTTTCGTGAATCCTCATGACCGTCGGCTGGGTATCTCGATTGTAATATGCCGCCTGAAGCCTCGGAGAACAAATCGTCGCAAGAATGCCGCGCGGTTTTATAGATCGAGCGGCAGCGGACTTTCTCCCGTAATCAACCGCGCCGAGCGGTCGTACGTGAAGTAAAACCACCCCCACTGCACCATCACCAGCAGGCGATTCTGGAATTCGACGATGTAAAGCAGGTGGACGAAGATCCAGATCAGCCACGCTGGCAGGCCCGCGAGGCGCAGCCAGTTGAGATCAGCAACCGCCGCGGCCCGGCCGATGGTCGCGAGATTCCCCTTGTCGACGTAGTGAAACGGCGGAGTCTTCTCTCCACGCAACCGGCGAACGAGCGCGTTGGCGACGTACCGGCCCTCCTGTATCGCGGGCTGGGCCACGCCGGGAAGCGGTTTGCCGGTCTGGTGGCTGAAGCTCGCGAGATCGCCGATGACGAAAATCTCAGGATGGCCGGGCACGGTGAGATCCGGCTCGACGACCACGCGTCCGGCCCGGTCGAGCACAGCTTCGGCCTCTTCGGACAAGATGCGCCCGAGCGGCGACCCCAGCACTCCCGCAGCCCAAAGAATCGTGCGAGTGACGATCGTTTCGGTTCGCTCGCCTTCGTGAATCGTGACCGATTCCTTCTGAATGTCCGTCACCAGCGCGCCGGTGCGAACGCGGACCCCGATGCGTTCCAGCATTTTGCGAGCCGCCGCCGAAAGCTGGGGCGGATAGACCGGCAACACGCGGTCCGCACCCTCGACGAGATATATCCGCGCCTTCGAGGGATCGATGCTTCGGAAGTCCCGGCGCAGCGTGTCGTTGGCAATCTCGCCGAGTGCTCCGGCAAGCTCCACGCCCGTAGGTCCGCCGCCCACAATCACGAAGGTCATCCACGCCCGGAGCTTTTCCGGGTCTCGTTCCCGTTCGGCCGTCTCGAAAGCCAGCAAGATTCGCCGCCGCATGTCCGTGGCGTCCTCGACGGTTTTGAGCCCGGGCGCGAATTGCTCCCACTCGTCATGGCCGAAATACTGATGGCTGGAGCCGGTGGAGACGATGAGCGTGTCGTATTCAAGCTCGCCGTCGCTCAGGATCAGGCGGCGCCTGCGCGAATCCACGCCCACGGCCTCGGCCAAAAGCACGCGCGTATTCTTCTGGCGCTTGAGGATGTTGCGAAGGGGCGAAGCGATGTTTGCGGGTGAGAGCGCGCCCGTGGCTACCTGGTAGAGCAGCGGCTGAAACAGGTGGTAATTGCAACGGTCAACCATCGTCACCTGTACCGGCGCGCGCTTCAGATGGAGCGCCGCGCTCAGCCCGCCGAACCCCCCTCCAATAATCACCACCCGATGCAAATCGGGCACGTTCGATTGTCCCCTTTCTCATCGTACACCAAGGTCTTCGAGCGACGCACCGCGAGAACTCCCGCCGCCCTTGATGAAATCCTTACGACTCGCTTATGCGTTCCTGACGAGCGAGCGGTAGCCTGTGTCTCGACTCCCGCTCGGGACCCGTTGACAACTGGCCGGACGCAGGGGCGGAAGGGGTTCGCGATGGCGCTCTTTGTCGTATTTGTGCTGGGCCCGGCGCTGCTCTTCAACGTGTACGCCCTGACCCGGTTCTCGCGTGAGAGGAAACGGGCACGCGATGACTTCCACCCGCGAGGGAATTCGGCTGTGAGATTCCTCGCACCGCACGCCCGCGACACGGGAAAAGAGTCGCTGCGCGCGGCCAAGCGGCCCAAAGACCTGGCGGCTGCGAAGCGCCGGCGGGTCGTGGTGCTTTGTCCCCTGGAGAAGCGGCCGGCCCGGCGGGACGTGGCCTAGGAGCGAGGGGAATGCGAGACATCGTCTTCGTGGTTTGCACGATTGGTTTTTTCATCGTGGCTGTCGCGTACGTGTGGGCTTGCGACCGTCTGAAATGAGGAGCCGCATCCATGCTCGGCAATATCGTTCTCTTGGCGATTAGCGTTCTGATGGGCGTCTATCTTCTGGTGGCGCTGCTCTGGCCGGAGAGGTTCTGAGCCATGACGGCAAATGGTTGGCTTCAAATTGGAATGTTCTTCGTGGTGCTCTTGGCGGTCACGAAACCGCTGGGCGTGTTTATGGCTCGAGTGTTCGCCGGCGAGAAGACGTTTCTGGATCCGGCGCTCCGCCCCGTTGAACGGCTGCTCTATCGCTGCACCGGAATCGACGATAGGCGCGAGATGGACTGGAAGGAATATACGATCGCCATGCTGCTCTTCAGCGCAGTCAGCATGGCGTTGCTCTACCTGATCGAGCGCACTCAGCAATGGCTGCCCTGGAATCCGCAGCACCTGCCCGCCGTGCCGCCCGCACTCGCTTTCAACACCGCCGCCTCGTTTACGACGAACACGAACTGGCAGAACTACGGCGGCGAATCCACGATGAGTTATTTCACGCAAATGGCCGGGCTCGCCTACCACAACTTCGTCTCGGCTGGAGTGGGCATCGCGCTGGCCATTGCCGTGATTCGGGGAATTGCCCGGAAGGAGTCGAAAACGATCGGCAACTTCTGGGTGGACGTCACCCGATGCATGTTGTGGGTATTGCTTCCTGCGTGTCTTGTGATTGCCCTGGTCTTCGTATCGCAGGGCATGATTCAGAACCTCAGGCCGTATGACACGGCCAAGCTTCTGAACCCGCAGACCGTGCAGACGGCCGGGCCGGACGGCAAAACCGCAACGCAAACCATCACCGACCAGGTGATCGCTCAAGGACCGATCGCTTCGCAGGAAGCGATCAAGATTTTCGGAACGAACGGCGGCGGCTTCCTGAATGCCAACAGCGCTCATCCCTTTGAGAATCCGAATCCGCTGACCGACTTTATGCAGATTGTGATGATGCTTTCTCTCGGCGCCGGTCTTACATACACGCTGGGCCGGATGACAGGCTCGCAGCGGCACGGCTGGGCGGTGTGGGCGGCGATGGCAATCCTGTGCCTCGCCGGCGTCACGGTCGCGTATTCGATGGAGTCTCGCGGCAATCCGCTGTTGCACAGCGTGGACCAGCACACGAGCGCGACGCAGCCCGGCGGGAACATGGAGGGAAAAGAGGTCCGTTTCGGAATTGCACCGACAGCTCTTTTCGCCACAACAACGACGGACGCGAGCTGCGGAGCGGTTAACGGCATGCACGACTCGTTCACCCCACTCGGCGGCATGGTGCCTCTCGTCAACATCATGATCGGCGAAGTGATTTTTGGAGGAGTTGGGGCGGGCCTCTACGGCATCGTCATTTTCATCGTTCTTTCGGTGTTTATTGCCGGTTTGATGGTGGGCCGGACGCCGGAATACCTCGGGAAAAAGATCGAGGCGTATGACGTGAAAATGGCGATGGTGACCGTGCTGGTTTTCTGCCTGCTGGTTCTGGGCCTGACCGGGATTGCTATTGCCTCGTCGTTCGGCACTTCGTCCATTTCGAATCCTGGCCCGCATGGGCTTTCGCAGGTTCTGTACGCCTACACCTCGCAGGCCGGAAACAATGGTTCGGCGTTCGCAGGGCTGAACGGCAATACGCCCTGGTGGAACATCAGCGGCGCATTTGACATGTTGTTCGGGCGGTTCTTCATGATCATTCCGCCGCTAGCCATGGCGGGAAACCTGGCGCGGAAAAAAATCGTGCCGGAGTCGGCTGGGACTTTCCCGGTGACGACGCCCCTTTTCACCTTCCTGTTGATTTCCGTCATTCTGATTGTCAGCGCGCTTACCTTTTTCCCGGCGCTTAGCCTGGGCCCGATCCTCGAGCATCTGCTGATGCACGCCGGAAGGGTTTTCTGAGGTCACGATGAATACAAGAGACTCCAAGAAATCGCTTTGGACCGGCGGAATCGTCGGCGGGGCGCTGCGCGACTCGTTCCTCAAATTGAATCCGCGCACGCTGATGAAAAACCCGGTGATGTTCGTCGTCGAAGTGGGCGCCGTCATCACCACGTACGACCTGGTGCGCGACCGGTTGCAGCATCTGCCTGGATTTGGGTTCGAGCTTCAGATCACGCTCTGGCTCTGGTTCACTGTCCTTTTCGCGAACTTTGCGGAAGCCATGGCCGAAGGCAGGGGTAAGGCCCAAGCCGATACGCTGCGCAAGGCGCGTGCGGAATCTGTGGCCCACCGCATGACCGCGAGTGGCGGTATCGAGGACGTGGCCGGGTCAAAGCTGCGCGCGGGCGACATGGTCAGGGTTGTCGCCGGCGAATTCATCCCCGGAGACGGCGAGGTTGTCGAAGGCGTGGCATCCGTGGATGAGTCCGCCATTACCGGCGAATCCGCGCCGGTGATTCGCGAATCCGGGGGCGACCGCTCGGCCGTGACCGGCGGGACGCGCGTCCTCTCCGACCAGATAATCGTAAAGATCACGTCGAATCCGGGGGAGACGTTTCTAGACCGCATGATCAGGCTCGTCGAGGGTGCCGAGCGCCAGAAGACGCCCAACGAAATCGCGCTGAATATCCTCCTCTCCGGCTTGACCATCATTTTTCTTCTGGCCGTGGTAACGCTCCAGCCGATGGCGATCTATTCCGGCTCTCCGCAATCCGTGTTCGTTCTCATCTCGTTGCTTGTTTGTCTGATTCCCACGACGATCGGCGGCCTGCTCTCGGCGATCGGAATCGCGGGGATGGACCGCGTGGTGCAGCGCAACGTGCTCGCGATGTCCGGGCGCGCCGTCGAGGCCGCAGGCGACGTGGACACGCTTCTGCTCGACAAAACCGGGACGATCACGCTCGGCAACCGCCGGGCCACGGAATTCATTCCCGCCCCTGGGGTGAGCGAAGCGGACCTCGCCGACGCCGCGCAGCTTTCTTCGCTGTCGGATGAAACGCCGGAAGGGCGTTCGATCGTGGTGCTCGCGAAGGAAAAATATGGCCTGCGCGGCCGCGAGCTTTCCGCCTACGCGGCGACGTTCATTCCCTTCACTGCGGTGACGCGAATGTCGGGCGTGGATCTCGACGGCCGCCACATCCGCAAAGGCGCGTTCGACGCCATCACCCGGCACTGCGCACAGCAGGGCAATGCAGTCCCGCCGGAGGTTGAGGAGTCCGTGAAGACGATTTCGAATTCCGGCGGCACGCCCCTGCTCGTCTCCGAGGATGGCCGCGTGCTCGGCACGATCCATTTGAAGGACATCGTAAAGGGAGGCATGCGCGAGCGCTTCGATCAGTTGCGCGCCATGGGAATTCGCACGGTCATGATTACCGGCGATAATCCGCTGACCGCCGCCGCGATCGCGCGCGAGGCGGGCCTCGACGATTTCCTCGCTCAGGCCAGGCCGGAAGACAAGCTCGCCCTGATCCGCAAGGAACAGGCCAAGGGCAAGCTCGTGGCCATGACCGGGGACGGAACGAACGACGCTCCCGCGCTCGCGCAGGCCGACGTCGGCCTCGCGATGAACGCCGGGACGCAGGCCGCCAAGGAAGCCGGCAACATGGTGGACCTCGACTCGAATCCGACCAAGCTGATCGAAGTCGTGGAAATCGGCAAGCAACTTCTGATCACCCGCGGCGCGCTCACCACATTCTCGGTGGCCAACGACGTGGCGAAATATTTCGCCATCATTCCGGCGATGTTCGCCGGCGCCTTTCCGGTGTTAAACCTGCTGAACATCATGTCTCTCAAGACGCCCGAATCCGCCATTCTTTCTGCCGTGATTTTCAACGCCTTGATCATCATCGCGCTCGTGCCGCTGGCTCTGCGCGGCGTGCGCTATCGGCCGCTGGGCGCCTCGGCCCTGCTGCGATGGAATCTGCTCGTCTATGGCGTAGGCGGGATCATCGCGCCGTTCATTGGAATCAAGCTCGTCGACTTGATCATTACCCACATCGGCTGGGCGTGAGCGGAACCGGTTGGATCGCCATGGGCACGAAAAGGAGATCGCGTGACGGCTCTGAACTTGTTCGGCCTGTTCGCAGTCACAGTGATGGTCGTTTGTTACGCCTTCGAGAAACGCCACGCGGCGTTCATCCTGGCGTTTGCGGGGTCCTGCTTGCTCGCGTCTGTCTACGGATTCTTGCAGGGGGCATGGCCGTTCGGCCTGGTGGAGGTCGTTTGGTCGGCGGTTTCAGTCCGGCGCTGGTGGGTCGCGACGGGAGCCGCCGGTCGCAGTTGAGTTAGCAAGAGGCGAACATGAAAAAGAATCTTCTGATCTCGATCTGGTTTACGCTCGCAACCACGGTGCTCTTCGGAATCGTCTATCCGCTCGTCGTCACAGGACTCGCGCAGGTCATTTTTCCGAAGCAGGCGAACGGGAGCTTGATTCGCCAGAATGGAAAACTCGTCGGCTCGTATTTGATCGGCCAGCCGTTTACCGCACCGGGATATTTTTATTCCCGTCCATCGGCGGCGGGCGCGGCGGGCTATGATCCGACCGCTTCGAGCGGATCGAACCTCGGCCCCACGAGCAAGGCTTTGACCGACCGCGTCGCGGCGAGCGTCCAGGCCCTGCAGCCAACCAATCCGAACACGCCGATCCCGGCGGATCTTGTAACCACATCCGGCTCCGGCCTGGATCCCGATATCTCGCCCGCATCGGCGGAATTTCAGATTCCGCGCGTAGCTCGCGAGCGCGGCATGAGCGAGCAGGATCTGCGCTCGCTCGTCGCCAAGCACTCGAAAGGCCGCCAGTTCGGATTCCTCGGCGAGCCTCGCGTCAACGTCCTCGAGCTGAACCTCGATCTCGACGCCGTCCACCCGATGCACGGGCGGACGCCCTGACACTCATCGGATCTTCCGTTCGTTTTCGGCGATCGGCACGTCGTTGATACTCGCGATTCGCCGGCGCATCAGTCCTTCGTCGTCGAATTCCCAGAGTTCGTTTCCGTACGAGCGATACCAGTGGCCGCTCGGGTCGTGCCATTCGTATTGAAACGTAACCGCGATGCGGTTCTCGGTCCAGCACCACAGCTCCTTGCGCAGCCGGTAGTTCAGTTCCTTCGCCCACTTGCGCCGAAGGAAAGCCTTGATCGCTTCGCGGCCCTTGAAGATTTCGTCCCGGTTTCGCCAATCGGAGTCCTCCGTGTACGCCAGGGCCACGCGCTCGGGATCGCGCGAGTTCCACGCGTCCTGCGCCGCCTGCACCTTGGCCTTCGCTGTCTCCAGAGTAAACGGAGGTCTGATGATCGGTGCCGCCATGGATCAGTCCTTTCCTTGAGCGATCCGCCGCGCAGCTATTTTTCCGGGCGGCCGGCGCGCGACTTCTCGCCCGGGGGCTCGAAGCGGTAGCCGACCCAGGGTTCGGTGTGGATGTAGCGCGGTTTCCCCGGATCGGGCTCAATTTTCTTGCGGAGCTGATTGATGAACACGCGCAGATACTCGGTTTCCTCGCCGTAATCCGGTCCCCATACCGCTTGCAGGAGGCGGCGGTGCCCCTGCGCCTTGCCCTGATTGGCCACCAGGTGCCGCAGCAGTTCGAATTCTTTCGGCGTGAGCCGCACCGGCTGGCCCTTCACGAGAACCGAGCGCCTCTCAAAGTCGATTTTCAGGTCGCTCGAAACGAACGACGCCACAGACTCCGTGGGTGCCGCGCGCCGCAGGGCTGCGCGGATGCGCGCCATCAGTTCTTCCGAGCTGAACGGCTTCACCACATAATCGTCCGCGCCGGCATCCAGCGCCTGCACTTTGTCGCGCTCCGTGTTGCGCACGGTGAGCATGATGATGGGCATGTCGCCCGTGCTGCGCATTTCCCGGCACGTCTCGAGACCCGACCGCCCCGGCATGTTGACGTCCAGCAAGATCAAGTCCGGCCTCTCGCTGCGGACCTGCTCGAGCGCTTCATCGCCGCTGCGCGCCTCGGCTACCGTATAGCCCTGGGAAGTCAGGGTCGTGCGCAAGACGCGACGAATCTGCGGCTCGTCGTCCACGATCAGGATTTTTGCGGAGCTCATGAGTTTGCCGAGGCTTGCGACGGGCGGCCGCGATCCGCGGGCAGCGTGAACGAAAAGACGGAACCATGTCCTCGCTGGCTTGTCAGGCTGATCGAACCGCCGTGCGCTTCGACAATCGCCTTTGCGATCGGCAAGCCCATCCCTGTTCCCTCGACGCTATAGCGCTGGTCCTTGCCGCGATAGAATTTTTCGAAGATGAGCGCCCGCTCCGGATCGTCGATTCCGCTGCCCCGGTCGGCTACGCTGGTGACCACGAAATTACCGTCCGCCTCGGCGGTGATGGTGATCGGCTGGTCAGGTGGCGAATACTGATTGGCGTTCTCGATCAAATGAACCAACACCTCCCGCGCGCGAGCCACATCCACGCGGGCGCGCGGCAGCCCTTCAGCCACGTGGACGCGAACCGTGCGATTCCCGAGCGAGTTCCGGCATTGCTCGAGCGCGGCGGTGATTACATGGTCGATCGGCTGCGGTTCGACGTTCAATTCCACCTCGCCCGCGTCCAATCGCGCCATTTCTCCCGCCTCGCCGACCAGCCGGTTCAGGCGATCACTCTCCTCGTTGATGATCGTCAGTAGCTCGTGCCGCTGGCCACCCCCCAAATTGGGGTTCGAAAGCAGGTTCGTCACGGAAGCCTTGATGGAGGTCAGCGGCGTCCGCAGAGCGTGCGTCACTGCGTCGAGCAGCGCCGTGCGCAGCTTCTCCGCCTCGCGCGCCGCCTCCGTCTGGCCCACCTGTTCGACCGCGCGGGCGTGCTCCATGGCGATGGCCACGAGCGTTCCGATGGCCTCGAGCGTCTGCCGCGAAAGCATCGTGCCCGAAATCCCCAGGCTGCCGATCGGGTGCACTCCCATGCGCACCGGCAAAATGCAGACGCTGTTCGGGAGGTCGATCACCGCTTCTTCCCGCGCGAGGCTGGCCTTCAGGCTCTCCACGTCCAGCTGGGGCGTCACCGGGCCGGAGCGATATACCTTCTGCTTGTCCGCCAGAAAAAGCGCCGCCGCGCCGACTTCAAACGCCTTCACGATCTGCGCGGGGATCCGATTGAGCAGCTCCATCACGTTGCGGGATTCGAGCAAGCCCTGGCTGAACGAATACAGCCTTTCGATGTCGCGCTGCCGAGCGGAGGCCTCCGCGGCCTTTTGCCGCGCGCGTGTCGCGAGTTGGCTCGCGATCAGTGCGGTAATCAGAAATGCGGCCAGCGCCACCCAGTTTTGCGGGTCGGCGATCGTGAACGTCCCGATGGGCGGCAGAAAATAGTAATTGAACGCCAGCACGGCGGCCACGGACATCGTTACGGAGACCGCCCTGCCCCAGACTGTAGAAACGGCTAAAATAGCGAGGAGAAACGTGAGCGCGACCGTGGTTTGATTCACCGGCAGCATTTTGCGGTACAGAACCGTGATCGCGACGACGACGCCGAGAGCGGCCGCAAACTGCAGCACGCGGTTTAGGATGGACGCGCGCACGGCGCCATTCTATCGTAGCTTTCCGAGGGCCGCTCAAAGAGAATACACGCGTGCCGAAGACCCCTGAAGAGTGGCTGGCGGTCACCACGCCGCCGGAAAAAACCAAAGGCGCCCTGAAGCTGTTTCTGGGTTACGCCCCCGGCGTCGGCAAGACGTACGGCATGCTGACCGAGGCGATCCGCCGCCACAGTCGCGGGGAGGATGTCGTCGTCGGCGTGGTCGAAACCCACGGGCGCAAAGGCATCGCTGAACTCCTGCCCCAGTTGGAAGTTGTGCCGCGCCGGAAGATCGAGTACAAGGGCACGCCGTTCGAGGAGATGGACGTTGACGCGATTATCGCGCGCCATCCGCAGGTAGCCCTTGTGGACGAGCTCGCGCACACCAATATCCCCGGCAGCAAGCACCGCAAGCGCTACGAGGACGTCCTGGAAATCCTCGAAGCCAAGATCGACGTCCTCTCCACCGTCAACATTCAGCATATCGAGAGCATCGCTCCCACGGTCAACAACATCACCGGCGTCGTCGTCCGCGAAACCGTCCCGGACTGGGTGCTCCAGCTCTCTGACGAAACCGTAATGGTCGATCTGACGCCGGAAGCCCTCCACAACCGCATGAAGCGCGGCGACGTTTACGGCAAGGAGAAAGTCGAGCAGTCGCTGAGAAACTTCTTTCGGCGCGGGAATCTGATTGCCCTGCGCGAGCTCGCGCTGCGGCAGGTGGCCGAGCAGGTGGACCGCAGCCTTTCGTCCTACATGGACGAAAAGGAAATCCAGGAGAACTGGGCCGTCCGCGAGCGCATCGCCGTGTGCATCAGCGCAAATCCCCGCGCGCAATACCTGCTCGCGCGCGCCGCCCGCATGGCGCGGCGCATGGATGCGGAATTGTACGCCGTGCACGTCGATCTCGGCGACCACGCGAACGCGCGCGATGAGAAGGCGCTCGCGGCCAACCTTCAGTTCGCCGAAAGCCTGGGCGCGAAGGCCGTGCGCTTGAAGGGCACGAGCGTTCCGGATGCCGCCGCCAAATTCGTGCGCGAAAAACACGTCACCCAAATGATTTTCGGCCGCACCGCGACCGAAGGCTGGCAAAAGTTGCGCTATCTGAACGCCATCAACCGCTTCCTTCGCGACGCCCCCGCCGTAGATGTCCACATCGTCACCCAAGAGCCTGACTGACTCCTGTTTTCGTTTTTGGCCTTTGTGGCACAGACAATCGTGTCTGTGCGTTTTTTGCCTTCGTAGCGCCGGCGTCTCGCCGGCCACCGGTCTCCGCAGGGGCGCGATACCTGTGGTGAGCGTAGCCGAATCGACATCCTGCCCGGCGCAAGACCTTGGAGATTTTTTGGGCTATTGGCAATGGTTGTGTAGCGGCCGCCTTTCAGGCGGGCGCCGTTGCTCGTGTCTGCGCGCCTTCTGCTTTCGTAGCGCCGGCGTCTCGCCGGCCACCGGTATCCGCAGGGCGCGATACCTGCGGTGAGCGTAGACGAATCCACGTCCTGCCCGGCGCAAGACCTTGGAGATATTTCGGCTATTGGCAATGGTTGTGTAGCGGCCGCCTTTCAGGCGGGCGCTGTTTCGGGTTCAGGTCTAAATGTAGCTTTGGTCTTTCGGGTGCCCCATCCTCGGTTTCCGAGGGTGGGGCTTTTCGCCTCGAGAAAAAGTCCACAGGGACGCACCCTTGACACGCCCTCTCCCGCCTAGAACCATGGACGCATGGTCCATGAGACCGAATGTGTGGCGCGGCTGGGAGCTCTTGCAAGAGCGGGGACTGGTGTCGGCCGTCCAGACCTCACCAATGTAGGAGACTTCGGCCCCTATCTCCCATTTTCTAATCGCAAACTCCAATTATTAGAATCTCAGGTAAATTGTTGCAAACAAACGAGCGCGACTCGTCCTAATCGCAAGTATTACAAGGGTGCCCCTGCGCGCCGTATCACGCCCACAAATCACCGGTCACGAATCACCCACCTACGTCCTTCGGGCTTCGGCAGGCAGGCGAATCACGCCAAACAAAGTGTCACATGGTGCCATGTAGTTGCGCACGTAACTCGTTCAAAACAAACAGCGGAGGCCCCCGCGAAGTGTCACACTTTTCGGGGCCTCTCGTGCACGATTTGCGCGGGAATCTCTCTAGGTTTCGTTCGCTGGAATCTCGAATCGCACGAGGCTGGCCTGAAAGCCGCGCGTTTTCACCGCGCCATACGCAATGCCAAAAAGTATCCAAATGGCGCCGGCGATTTTGGCGGGCCGGCTCAGATTCAGCCAGATGAAGAAGCAAATGGAAAATCCCAGCAGCGGGAAAAGGAAATTCGCCCAGCGCTTCTCGCTCGCGCGCCAAAAATACCGCACGAACGCCGCTGCGTTCACGCCCATGAACGCGATAAACGCGCCGAAATTCAGCAGCTCCACTCCGCGTTCGTAACTGATGAAAAATGCTCCCGTCAGCGCGATCGCTCCGATCAGCAGCACGTTGTTCATCGGAATCCGCCGCTTCGGCTCGATCGCTCCGAAAAAGCCTTTCGGCAACGCATCGCTGCGCCCCATTCCGTAGAGCAGCCGCGCGGCGGCCAGCTGCGCGCCCATGCCCGAGCCGACATTCGCAATGAGAATGGTGAAATTCACGAGATGAAAGAGAAAAAACCCGCCGGCCTGCCGCGCCACCAGCGGAAACGCCGATTCCACCATCTCCTGGGGAAACGGATGCCCTCCCCACACAAGCTGCGCGGCATAGACCTCGAGCGACGACAGCACTCCCGTGATCACGCAGACCTGCACCGTCGCGAGCAAAATATTTCTCCGCGGATTTTCCGCTTCTTCCGAAAAAGTCGAGATGCCGTCGAATCCGATGTAGGTGAGCACGGCGATCGAAGTCCCGCGGAAGACGCCGTGAAAACTGAACGTCTCGGGATTGTAGAAAGGCTGCGTGAAGAAACCAGTTCCGAATTCGTGAAGGCCCCAGAGCGAGCGGATCACAAACGCGAAAAAGATCACGACGACGATCGTCATGCCCGCCGCCAGCACTTCGTTGATTCGCGCCGATGTCTGAATCGCGCGCAGGTTCAGCGCCGTGAAAATTCCCGCAAACGCGATGGCCAGGACCCAGTACGGCACGCTCGGCAAAATATTCTGTGTGAGCTTGCTGCAAAGCACGGTGCAGATGAGCGGGTTCAGGATGTAGTCCATCACCATCGCCCATCCCGTCACGTAGCCGAGCGCAGGATGGATTTCTTTTCCCACGTAGGTGTACGCGGACCCCGCGCTCGGATACGCGCGCGCCATTTTGCCGTAGCTCACAGCCGTGAACAGCATCGCAACCATGGCGATCAGGATTGTGGTCACCACATGGCCGCGAGCCTCGTTGCTGACCACGCCATAGATGCCCATCGGCGCGATCGGCTGGATGATTACGATCCCGATGATGATCAGGTTCCAGAGGCTGAGCGAACGTTTAAGGGAGACGGGCGATGAACGGGAGATTGGAGGAGGGGAATTCGCGGACATCAATGCGACGCGCCCGGCCTGACGGCGCCCATCTGTATTTCCGGAAGAGCGAGTGTCTCTGGCTCCACGTTCCAGCCGCTGATCCTGATTTCCTTATGGTGGGCCACGACGTCGGCAGAGGGCAGTGGAGCAGCGATCTCACGCGTTTCGCCGGGGAGGAGGGAAATGTAGTTATCGCCCCACATCAGGGGAAGAATATCCGCGCTTTCCGTATTGTTCGTGATTTCGACATGCAGCCGGAATGCGAGCCGATCGCTCGAATTGTGAATCTTGACGCGAACGCGCCAGCCGTCGGCCTCCTTTCGGACTCCAAAGGTCGCGTCCAGTTTCCCGGTGCTCGGCAAGGAATTGAGCGCGGTGAGATCTTCGTAGGATTTCACGGGCGTGAACGCGTCGCTGTTCGGGTCCGGCTTGTCGTAAGCGTTCTTCTTTGCCGAGAGCCAATAGAAGTTCGTGCTGAGGACTTTTCCGAAAGCATCGGCGAGCCTCAGGTCCACGAAATAGATCGGCGACGGAGGATCGAAAGCTCTCTCGGGAAACGCCCCGGCTTTTGCCACGCCGTCCGCGACGACATCCGCAGGCACGGTGACGGAAAATCTTTCATGCAAGTTGGAGTCGTAGAGTTTCGCCGTAACCTTGAGTCCGGCGACGTTCTGATACGTGCTGTTCACGACTTCGACGCTGCGGTCGTCGTAGGAATACATGACGTGGAGCAGCTCGCACGCTTTTTTCACGCCGTAATATCCGCCGGCAGGCTGCAAATAGTAGTCCCAGAGATGCCAGATCAGCGACGGCCAGGCGTTGTTCAGCATCCAGTCGATCACGCCGGTGGAATCGTATTTGTTCCGCGAATAGGCCTCGAACATGGCGCGCTGGGAATCGTAAGCCATCGCTTGCGATTTGCGCTCGTAATCGTCGAAATCGCGCGGCGCGCCGTAGATCGCGTTCATGGCGTCCTCAAAATGTTTGAGATTGCTGAAGCGTTCGGATCCGGCGTGATAGTTCCACATGAGATCGCCGGGCTTGATGTGATCGGCGGGCAGCATTCTTTGCAGGCTGCTTTGCACGGGGATCGCCGCGCCCGTGCCGATTTCTGTGGCGAAACCGAATGCGCCGCCGAGCTTGTCCTTGTCAGTGAGCCAGTAATCCGGCGGCGTGTAGTCGTACGGCCCGCGCATTTTCACGCCCGTGGGCCCGGTGATGGGCGTGATGTTTTCCGAGGCGGACGAAAGCACAGGATTCGGCCAGTCGAGGTCTTTGAGCGCCGCGAGAAAGGGGCGCTCGACCGCTGCGGGCGGCGGCCGGTCGCTGCCGTTGAGCCAGGCGAGCATGCTCGGATGGCTGCGCAGCCGCTCGATTTCGGAACGCTCGGAGGCGACGGCGATCTCGATGTCTCTCTGTTTCCACGCCGTCCATTTCTGCCAGTAGTCGCAGCAGGTCCAGCCCGCCAGGATCAATATTCCCTGTTCGTCCGCCTGATTGAAGAACTCGTCCGATTCCATGGGACCTTCGAGGCGGATGGCGTTGAGATTCAAATCTCGGACGTAGTCGAATTGCGTTCGCAGACGCTCGAGCGACTCGCGCAGCAGCATGTCCGGCGCCCATCCGCCGCCGCGGATCAGGATGCGCTTGCCATTGACGTGGAACAGCAGATGGCCCTGCGGGTCGATTTCGGAGCTGATTTCGCGGATGCCGAATCGGATCGACGCCGAATCGGAAACGCGATCGCCGGTCAAGACTCGCAGCGCGAGCGGGCGCATGACCGGCGCGCCCATCTGACGGGGCCACCAGATTTGCGGGTTGCGAACGCGAAGCTCCGGGAAATCTTCCGGCGTCAGGCGGACCGTGCGCGCTTCTCCGGGGCCGAGCGCGAAGTTCTTCTTCAGCGTCGCACCTTCGATGTCGGCTTCGAGTGTGCCGGCAATCTGCGAGGCGCTCGCGTTGCGCAGTCCGGTGATGATGGTGAGATCGGCCTGGTCGAGTGCGGCGCTCTGGAGATGCGTGGCGACGAAGGGCGAGCGGATTTCGACCGGGCCGGTTGCGTGCATCCATACTCCGCGCCAGAGGCCCATATCCTTGTCGGGCGGCGTGGGGTTCCAGTCGACCCAGTTGATGCCGAGGTCTTTTTCGGTTTGGGAGAAGACCTCAACGGCGAGGGCATTGGACATTCCTTCTGGAGCGAGCAGCGGCGTGATATCGAAGTCGTAGGTGCGATAAGCTCCTGCGACTTCGTTTGCGCCCGCGACTTCGTGCCCATTCAGCCAGATGTTCGCGCGATTGTTGATGCCGTCAAAATGCAGCCAGACGTGCTGCCAGTCGGACATCTGCGGCGGGCGGAACTCGGTGCGGTACCACCACGAACAACGGAACGGGCTATCCTTGGGCATCGGCAGCACGGAAAACATCTTTCCGATGGGATAGGAGGTCCCTGGAATCGAGCGCAGATTGTCGCCGAAGTAAGGATCGGGAAAGGTTTTGTCCGCCACCAGCGCCGCGACGACAGTCGAAGGAACGGCCGTCGCGTGCCAGCCATCCGTAGGGAAGCCCCGGACGGAAATCTGCGCGCCCTTCGCGGCAATTTTGCAGGAAGACTGAAGCATCCATCCGTCGCGAAGAGGGATTTTTTCATTCGACTGCGCGGGTGAATCCGCCGGGGCTCGCGGAGTGAAAGCGAGAAGCGCGAGGGCGAAGCCCGGCGTAGCGAAGAGGCGGGCGGTACTTTTCGTCCAGGGTATCATCGCGCGCCGAAGGGATTCGGCACGGGAGCATCCTACATCGAAGAGCGGGCAATCTGGGAGACGTTCCAACCGCCGCCGAGCGCCTTGATCAGGAGCACGCTGGCCGCCATGCGGCGCGTGAGGACATCCACAGCGGCGCGCTCGTTGCCCAGCGCGGCGCTCTGCGCCGTGGTGACCTCGAGATAGTTCGCGACGCCGCCCTTGTAGCGGCTGGTCGAAAGATCCAAAAAGTGTTCCGCCGCCGCAACGGCGGCGTCCTGCTGCTTCGCCTCATCCTGCAGAATGCGCAGGGCGGCGAGATTGTCTTCCACCTCCTGAAAGGCGGTGAGCGTAGTTTGCCGATAGATGTCCACGGATTTGTCGTAGGCGGCGCGCGCCTGATCCGAGATGCCGCGGCGCTGGCCTCCGTCAAAGATGAGTTCAGCGGCCGATCCGGCGAGGGACCAGAAGCCGCTGGCTCCCTGCAAGAGCGTGTCGATTTTGGAGCTTTCGAAACCTCCCGCACCGGTAAGCGTGATGAGTGGAAAATACGCCGAGCGGGCGAGGCCGATCTGCGCATTGGCCTCCTGAACGCGGCGTTCGGCAGCCGCGATGTCCGGTCGGCGCTCGAGCAGGTCGGAGGGCACGCCCGGAGGAATCGCCGGCGGAGGGCTCTCAAGAGGTGTCGGCTGCTGGCCGAATTCCGCGGGCGGCTTTCCGGTCAGCACGGCGATGGCGTGCTCGAAGGCCGCGCGCTGGACGTCGACGTCGGCCGCCTGCGCGCGTGTGGTCTCAAGCTGCGTTTGCGCCTGAGCCACGTCCACACCGGATGCGACGCCACCCTGATAGCGGCTGCTGGTCAGTTCGAGCGCGCGCTCGTATGCCGCGACGGTGGAGTCCAGCAGGCGCTTCTGCGAATCGAGCCCGCGCAACTGGAAGTAGTCGAGCGCCAGCTCCGCGTGCAGGCTGAGGTCCAGGCTCGCCAGGTCGGCAGCGCTGGCCTGCGCCTCGGAACGTGCCGCCTCCACGGTGCGGCGCACACGACCCCAGACATCGGGTTCGTAAGAAACGTCAACCGGCAGCTGAAAATCGCTATAAGTGACCTTCGAGCTGTTTCCAAAGAGCGCGCGATTCTGCGATTGGCCGTTGCGGGAGAGCGAGAAGCCCGCCGTAACATCCGGGAAGAATCCCGCACGGGCAGTACGGAGCGCGGCGCGCGCCTCTAGGAATTGAGCTTGGGCGGCCTTCAGCGTTTGATTCGAGACGCTGACATGCTCCTCGAGCGCATCGAGCTGCGTGTCGCCGTAGATCTCCCACCATTTTCCCTTGGTGGCTTCGTCGCTCGGTTGCGCCGGCTTCCAGGCGCCCGCTTCCTTGTAGCTTGGCGGGACTTCGGCGGTGGGACGCACGTATTTCGGCCCCACTGCGCAGCCGCAAACGAAAAGCGCAGAGAGGCCGAGAGTGCGCGCCATCCACGCGAGAGGATGCCCGGTAGCTGAACGCACCAGGTGAAACTTTGCGGGCAGATTTGCCTCGGACTCGATCGTTATTCGACCGCGCAGCTGCTCCGGGGTCATTGGGAGTTGTCTGGCGTCGCGCTTCCCGGTCCGTTCTCGCTAGCCGCGACAACCCGGACGATTTCGCCGGGGACGAGCGAGTCGGGAGGATCTGCGATTACAGAATCGCCGGCGGCCAGCCCGGAAACCACTTCGACCTCGGTTCCGAGATCGCGGCCGAGGATGATCTTCCGGAGCTCCGCGCGGTTGCCGTTCTGCACGGTAGCGACTTGAAGTCCCTCTGCGTGGAAAATCAGCGCGCTGACCGGCAGGATCAGAGCCGGCGTTCCCGCCGTCACCTTGAGATGGACCTCGGTGTAGGCGCCCGGAAGAATTTCACCGTGGGGATTGTCGACGTCCACTTCGACCAGAAGCGTCCGCGAAGCGACGTCAATCGAGTCCGCCGTCCGAACCAGAGTGCCCGGGAAACGGCGTCCGGGGAACTCCAAAAACGTCAAATCGGCGCTCATTCCCGGCTTGGCTGCCTGCGAATCCTGCTGCGGCAGGTTGACATACACGCGCATCTTGCGGATCGCCGCGATGTGAAACAGTTCCGTCGCCGGGCCGCCCGCGCCGGAATTGATCAAGTGGCCGATATCGGTATTGCGCGCGGTGATGACGCCGTCAAAGGGCGCGTAAATCTTCTCGAAAGACTGGAGCTGTTCGAGGCGCTTGACGTTGTATTCGGCCGACGCGACCATGGCCTTCTTGGCCTCGAAATCGCCGTTGGCGTTGTCAACGTCCTGCTTGGACACGGAATCGGTTTTGAGAAGCTCCTGATACCGCGCGGCGGTAACCTCGGCCAAACGGTAGTTGGCCTGAGCGGTACTCAGATCGGCGCGCGCCTGGTCGAGCTGCTGATCCATTTCCGGCGTCTCGATATCCGCGAGCAACTGGCCGGCCGTCACGCGCGTACCGATATCCACGTACCACTTCTTCAGGTATCCATTCGTGCGGGCGTAAATCGCCGAGTCCGTGAAAGCCTGAACGTTTCCGGGAAGAACGATCTCGGTCTGCGGAGCGCCGAGCTTCGGGTGAATCACGGAGACCGTCGGAATCGCCAGATCGTACGTTTCGTTTTTCAGCGCCGCGCGGGTCTTCCACCGCGGCACGATGCCTACGATCACGATCGCCGCGACGATCAGGAGGGCGACGACGGCCGCCAGCACGCCGCTCTTCGACCCCGGCGGCTGCGCGGGGCCCGGCTGGCCCTCCCGCGACGGCGATCCTGTCGGTACCCGGTCAGTCATGCGTTCCTCTTCGAAATCGCATCGGTCATCAATAGACGGCTTTCGGCTCCCATTCGTTTCACGAAGAAGCCGCTCCCGCCGGCTGTCCCCGCCGCCAGCCGTGCACGACGCTGAAAACCACGGGCACAAAGAACAGAGTCGCCACCGTGGCAAACAGCAGGCCGCCGATTACCGCGCGGCCGAGCGGAGCGTTCTGTTCGCCGCCTTCGCCTAGCCCCAGCGCCATCGGAAGCATGCCCATGATCATCGCAAGCGCCGTCATCAGCACGGGCCGGAAGCGCGTGAATCCCGCCTCGAGCGCCGCTTCCGCGGGCGTTTTGCCCGCCGCCATGCGGTCTCTTGAAAAGCTCACGACGAGAATGCTATTGGCCGTGCCCACGCCCATGCACATGATCGCCCCGGTGAGAGCCGGCACGCTGAGCGTGGTGTGAGTGGCGAACAGGAACCACACGATTCCGGCGAGCGCCGCGGGCAGCGCCATCAGGATGATAAACGGATCGAGCCAGGACTGGAAATTCACGACGATCAGCAGATAGACAAGGACAATCGAGAACGCCAACCCCGCCAGAAGGCCGCTGAATGACGAGTTCATCGTCTGGATCTGGCCAAGAACATTGATCTCGGATCCGCGAGGCAATTCCTTCCTGCTCTGATTGACGATCGGGAGGATGTCTCGCGCCACGCCGCCGAGATCGCGCCCGTCCACCGAGCCGTAGATATCGATGGCTGGCTGGACGTTGTAGTGCGAGACGACCGCCATTTCGGAGCTGCGGCTGAAGGAGGCCAGGCTGCTCAAAATCTCCGACTGTTTCGTGCCCGCGCCGGTGACCGGAATATTTTCCAGTTTTTGCAGCGAATCCGTGCGGTATTCGGGCGTCTGGGTCGCAATGCTGTAGCTCACGCCGTTCCGCGGATCGAGCCAGAACGTCGGGGACGTTTGAAAACTTCCACTGAGCGAAATCAGGAGATTTTGAGCGATGTCCTTGGCGCTATATCCGACTTCCTGCGCCTTGGTGCGATCCACTTCGATATGCAATCTTGGCTCGTTGAACCTCTGCTGGATGCGGAGATCCACCGTTCCCGGCACGAATTTCAGCCGATTCAAGAGATTGTCGGCAAATTGGCGGTTGGCGAGCAGGTTTCTGCCCACGATTTGAACGTCAATCGGAGCCGGCAGCCCGAAATTCAGGATTTTGCTGACCATGTCCGCCGGGAGGTCGTAAAACTCGACTCCGGGGAAATCGCTGCCGAGCTTCGTGCGCAACTGGCGGACGTACTGCTTGGTGGGCGCATGATTGCGAGCCAGCTCCACGAGAATGTCCGCATCGCCCGCCCCGATCGGCGCCGAGTTGCTGTACGAAAGATTGATGCTGCTGTACGGCAGGCCGATGTTGTCGATGATGGAGGTCAGCTCCGAGGAAGGGATTTGCGAGCGGATGTCGCTCTCTACGCGATCACAGAGCGCGGACGTATCCTCGATGCGCGTCCCGGTGGGGGCGCGCAGGTGCAGGTTGAATTCGCCGCTGTCAACGTTGGGAAAGAAATCCTCGCCAACGAAAGGCAGGATCGCGAACGAGAAGACGCAAGCCGCCAGAAAACAGATCGCGAAGAGCTTGCGTCGCCGGATGGACGCCGCGAGCAAGCGATGGTACCCCTCCCGGAAGCGCTCGAAGCCAATTTCAAATTTGCCCTGCAGGCGCACGAGCGGGTTGGATGATCCCAGCGTGCCCTCCCGGCGCTTGTCTTCGGTCTGCTCGACCAGCATGAAGCGCGCCATGGTGGGCACGAGGGTGCGCGACAGCACATACGACGCCAGCATCGCGAACACCACCGCCTCCGCGAAGGGTACGAAAAGATACTTGGCTACGCCCGAAAGGAAAAACATGGGCACAAACACGATGCAGATCGAGAGCGTGGAAACCAGCGCCGGCATGGCGATGTCTTCCGAGCCGTCCAGGATGGATTGCACGATTTCCTTGCCCTGGTCGATATTGCGATTGATGTTTTCGATGGCCACGGTCGCGTCGTCAACCAAAATGCCGACAGCGAGCGCGAGTCCCCCGAGCGTCATGATATTGATGGTCTGGCCGAGCGCGCCCAGCACGATGATCGACACCAGCACGGAAAGCGGTATGGACACCGCGATAATCAGCGTGCTGCGCCAGCTTCCCAGGAACAGGAGAATCATCAATCCCGTCAGGCAAGCGGCGATCGCTCCCTCGCGAATGACGCCGTTGATCGACGCCCGAACAAAGATGGATTGGTCCGAAAGAGCCTGCGCCCGGAATTGGGGCGGGAGTCCGGCTTCAATCGTAGGCAGCAGCTTCTTTACATTCGAAATGATATCGAGCGTCGAAGCGTCGCCGGATTTCAGAATCGACAGCAAGGCGGCGCGCTTTCCGTCCACGCGCACGATGTTCGTCTGCGGAGGGTAGCCGTCGCGGACATTCGCGACATCGTGAATGTAAATGGTCGAATTCCCTACCTGCTTGATCGGCAGGTCGTTCAAGCCTTGAAGAGTTTGCGGAGCCCCATTCATGTCCACCTGGTACTCGTAGGAGCCGATCTTGGCGGTACCCGCGGGAAGAATCAGGTTCTGTGAGTCGATTGCGTCCACGACATCGAGCGGGGAAAGCCCCTTTGCCTGCAAGGCTTCGGTGTTGAGGTCCACCTGAATCTGGCGCTGCTTTCCGCCATACGGATAGGGAATGGAAGCACCGGGAACGGTGATGAGTCCCACGCGGAGAAAATTCTGTGCGAGATCGCCCAGCTGCTGTTCGGATAGCCCTTCCCCCGATAGGCCGAGCTGCAAAACGGGAACCGTGGATGCGTTGTACTGGACGATGAACGGCGGATTCGTTCCGGGAGGCATCGAGTGTACCGACGACTGGGAGATGGCGGTGACTTGCGCGACCGCGCTCGCCACCTGGACGCCCGGCTGGAAGAAGACCTTCACAATCGCCCGGCCACTCAGCGACTGCGATTCGATGTGCTCGATGTCGTTTACTGTGGTTGTCAGGGAGCGCTCGAAGTTGTAGACAATGCGGTCCGACATTTCCTCGGGCGAAAGGCCCGAATAACCCCACAGCGCGCTGATCACCGGGATATCGATATTGGGGAAAATGTCGGTGGGGGTGCGGAGGATTGCGACCGCGCCCACAAACACGATCAGGATGGCGGCGACGATGAACGTGTAGGGACGGCGTATCGCAAGTCGGACGATCCACATCTATTCGCTGCTCCGGAGGTCCCTCTATGGGACGCGTATCCCGCTCGCGGGGGTTCCGCGAGTTTCCGCACTGCGCCATTATCGCACGCGGGATTCGAAATCGAAATCCTCGGGGCGATCGACGCGAGGCCCGCGGATTGAGAAACGGCCGTTTACCGATCTCCGGGACTACTTCTGTGAGACGTACTTCTGGGTGGACGTGAGGCCTTCCTGCGCGGCTTCCAGATTTCGAATCGTCGGGGCCAGGTCGTGGCGTTCGAAGCAGCGGGCGATGGCTTTTCCAATTTCGTCATACCGGCCGGTCGCCAGCGCAACCACGCTCGGCCCGGCGCCGCTCAATGCGATTCCCAAAAGGCCCGGCATGCGCGGCAGCGCGAACACTTCGGCGAGTCCCGGAATGAGAGTCTGGCGGGCGTTCTGATGGAGGCGGTCCTGCATGGCGTCCCAAAGGAGGTCGTAGCGGCGGTCTTCCAGCGCGGCCACGAAAAGTGCGGATCGCTGCAGATTGTGCACCGCGTCAGCGCGAGAAACGGTGGCGGGCAGCACGGCCCGCGATTTCTTGGTCTCGAGCTTCACACTTGGCGTCACCACGACGAGGCGAATCACCTTCGGCCAGTGTTTCCGCACGGCAGCGACGGTGCCGTCGCTGCGGGTAAACGTCACCACCAGCCCGCCCAGCAGCGCCGCGGCGACATTGTCGGGGTGGCCCTCCATCTCAGTGGCGTAGCGAAGCGTGGCGTCCTTGGAAATCGCCCGGCCGGTGACGGCAAAGCTCAAGGCGATGCCCGCCACGGTGGCTGCCGCGCTGCTGCCCAGCCCGCCCGCCACGGGGATTTCATTCTGAACGGCGAGGCGCACACGCGGCAAATCAAACCCTTCGCGCTCGGCCGTGTGGCGCATCGCGCGGAAAATCAGATTCTGATCGGGATCCTTCGGCAGCTCCGAGGTGCCTCGAACGCCCCTGCTCCGCGCGAGAGCTCGCCCCTCCGGCTTGGCGAGCACCGTGGCGCGCACGCTCAGGTACATCTCGACAGCCAGACCCAGGCAGTCGAAGCCGGCTCCCATGTTTGCAGTGGAAGCGGGGACGCGCACTTCAAACGAACTTTGCCGCGAGGCGGTCATTGGGCTTGGTAGATTCGCGAAACGGCCCTAGCAGCCCTCATGCGCGCGGCTCCGGGCGCCGGAGGCTCCTCAACGTCGTTGTTCCAGGGTGGCCAGAATCGCCGCTTTGCTCGCCGGGACGTGCACGGGGGCATTCTGGAACTTGCCTTCAATATGCAGCGGCGGCGCGGAGCCATCGGAATCGAGCGTGAGCGTCCCGCGATGATACTGGCTCACGTAGCCGGGATCCTTGAGCATGTGGCCGGTGAGCACGGCGACCACGTTATCATGTTGGCGGATGTGGCCCGCGGCGACCAATTTCTTGATCCCCGCTACCGTGGTGGCCGATCCCGGCTCGCAGCCAATTCCGTCGCGACCGATCATCGCCTTCGCATCGGCAATTTCCTGCTCGCTAACAGAGATGACCCGGCCGCCGGAGCGCAGGACCGCTCGCAGCGCCTTCTTCCATGAAACAGGCGCTCCAATCTTAATCGCCGTGGCCAGGGTGCGCGGATTTTTTACCGGCGCCATCGTCTTCGGAAGGCTCGCCGCGTCTGCCGGCTCGCGCGCATCGAGGCTCGCGAATAGACGCGCCACCGGCGCCGCATCCTCGGCCTGGATCACGCTCAGTTTCGGCAACCGGCGGATCAGGCCGAGATCAAGCAACTCTTGAAAACCCTTGGCCAGCGCCGTGCTGTTGCCCATGTTTCCGCCGGGCACCACGACGTGATCCGGCACCTGCCACGCGCACTGCTCCATCATCTCGAAGGCCACCGTCTTTTGGCCCTCGATGCGGAACGGGTTGATCGAGTTCGCCACGTAGATCGAGGGATCGTCGCCCAACTCCTGAACCAGCCTCATGCAATCATCGAAATTTCCGTCAATCTCGCAGACCAGCGCGCCATAGTCCAGGCTCTGCGCCAGCTTTTCCGCTGAAGTCTGCCCGCGCGGAAGAATCACGGCGGACTGCAGTCCCGCGCGCCCCGCGTATGCGGCGAGACTCGCCGACGTATTTCCCGTGCTGGCGCACACGGCCGTGCGCGCGCCGAGCACCACCGCCTGCGTGATGGCCGTGGTCATGCCGGTATCCTTGAACGAGCCGGTGGGGTTGCAGCCCTGGTGCTTGAGGCGCAGATCGTGCAAGCCGCAATAGCGCGCCGAGCGGGGTCCGTGGTAAAGCGGCGTATTGCCCTCGAAGAGCGTTACGAACGGCGCGGCTTCATCGAACGGAAGCATCTCGCGATAGCGCCACACGCCGCTCGCGTCGCGCGGATCCCTCGAAGCAGCCCTCGCCGCCCACCGTTTGCGCACCGTCGCCGGCTCGCCGTGGAGCACGAGCCGGCAATCGATCTCCAGCGTGCCGCCGCAGCGCGGGCACACGTAGACGCGTTCGCGCAGGCCGTAGGTGGCGCCGCACGAGGGCTCGATGCAGCGCTGCACGGCCTTCTCGGCCGCTTTTTCTGCCGCTCTGGCGGTCTTCTGGGTCATTCAGGAGCCTTTGGCTTTCGCGCCACCGTCGCGCCGATCGGCCAGGCCGAACTCACGGTGCGTCGCGGCGAGCGCCGCTTTCATGTCTTTTTCAAAAACGACGAAGGAGATATTGCTCTCCGACGATCCCTGGGCAATGGCGATGATGTTCACGCCTTCCCGGCCCAATGCGTTGAACGTGCGCCCTGCGACGCCCGGAGTGCCGCGCATGTTTTCTCCGACCACGGCCACGATGGCGATGCTCGGATCGACCGTAATGTGCTCGACTTTTTCGTGCGCCACATCCTGGGCGAATTCCTTGCGCAGGGCCTCGACGGTGCGCTTCGCATCAGAGGCAGCGACGATGAAGCAGATGTCGTTCTGCGAAGACGATTGCGAAATCATCAGCACGCTCGCATGCACTTCCGCCGTCGTGGAAAACGTCCGGCCTACCACGTCCGGAACGCCCACGATTCCGGGTCCGCCCACGGTGATGAGCGCCACGTCGGAAATCGCCGTGAGCGCCTTCA
Organism: Candidatus Acidiferrales bacterium; assembly: GCA_035279445.1. GTDB lineage: Bacteria > Acidobacteriota > Terriglobia > Acidiferrales > UBA7541 > Palsa-295. Next base: position 244,113 of record DATEHV010000031.1, read on the forward strand.
CGCCGCCGCCATTGCTGCGGCCCTTCGGAGTGATTTTCGTTCCTGCGCGCTCGGGCGCGAAACTGTTCCGGATCCAAACGGGAATTCCCTGTTGCGCCACGGCGCGCAGCGTCTTGGGATGGAGAACCTTCGCGCCGAAATAGGCTAGCTCCGTCGCCTCCCGGTAGGAAATTTCGGGGATCGTGCGCGCGTCCGGCACGAGCCGCGGGTCGGCCGTCAAAACGCCGTCCACGTCGGTCCAGATGATGATCTCGTCGGCATTCAGCGCGGCGCCCAGAATGGTTGCCGAATAGTCCGATCCGCCTCGTCCGAGCGTCGTCAGGACACCTTCTCGTGTAGCGCCTATGAAGCCCGTGACGACCGGAACTACTCCTTGCTCAAGCAGAGCCCGCAGCCGCGCTTCCGAGCGTTCGCGCGTGAGGTCCATCAAGGGATCGGCGCCGCCATGGTAGGAATCGGTGATGATGAGTTCGGTGGCTTCCACGGACTCGCTGCGCACGCCGAGTTCGAGGAGCGCGCCCGCCACCATTGGTGCGGCGAGCCGCTCGCCGAGGCTCGAAACTGAATCGAGCGTGCGCGGCGTCAATTCGTGCAGCAACGCCGTGCCTTTGCATAACGCCTCACCATCGCCAAAGAGCCCGTCGAGGCAGCGCGCGATCGGTGCGCGTATCTTCGGGTCGCGAATCAGCGCAGCGAGCGCCGCCTCGTGCTGTTTTCGCAGGGCGGCAAAAATGCCTTCGGCCTGCTCGCGGTCGCCGGACTCGGAGCACGTGGCGGCTTCGATCAGACGGTTCGTCACGCCGCTCATCGCCGAAACCACGATCGCGACGGGCCCTTCGCCCGCTGCCTGCTTCACGATCTGCGCGACGCGCGCAATACAGGACGCGTCGCCAACAGACGTGCCGCCGAATTTCATCACTCGCAATGACTTCTTCATTTTTAGGAGGATCCGGCGCAGAGCGATTTGAAGTGGCTCGGAACGAAAAGCGACCCGGCGTTCAGGACGGCCGCGCCTTCAAAAACTATACACTATCGCGCCAAAATCGCGCGATGGCTCTTGCGCGGCGTGATTGCGGAAAACAAACGGGGAAATTGTTCCAGTGGGACATCTTTTTACGTCGTCCTGCTTTCCCGGATCCGCGAGCCGGGCTGGGCGGGACAAGCGTTCCCCGATGGAAGACGAACTAGCGCTGGGCCACGAGGGCCGCGATCAAGGCGCTGGCCTGCGGCGTGCCGAGGCCCGTGACGTAGTCGTAGCCGGAGGCGGCCGTACACATCGACCCGCAATTGCCGTTGCTGCCCTGGTTCACGGGATTGAAGTCGGAGATCGTAGCCGGCCTGGCGAACCAGAACATTGGCGTGGTCGGTCTGGTCTGGAACCGGAACGCGATCATCGGCTTCGCGAACGAATAGAGCGCCGTGTTTGTGCTCGACAGATTGGTTTTCCGAGCGGCGGCTCGCATGGAGTTGGCGATGGCAATCAGCGCGGCCCACTGCGGCGTGCCCGCGCTCGTCCCGCCCACTTGAAACCATCCGGAGTATCCATTGACCGCGACGGCGTCATAGACGGCGACGCCGGTGCTGGGGTCTCCGTTGAAGGAAACGTCGGGAATGCCGCGATACCCGCGCGCGTCGTAGGGAATCCCGAGCTGCGCCTGAAAGGAAGGCTCGCGCTCGAACGCGCTCAGGCCGCCGCCACTGCCGCTCCATGCGGTTTCGCTCTGGTAGTTCCCGTTGGCGTCAAGATACAAGGACGTTCCGCCGACACCGATCACATCGGGAGAAGCGGCCGGATACACGACGCCGGTCCCGGTGTCGCCCGAAGCCGCAAGAAATGTAACGCCGTTGGAGACGAAATTCCCGTCCATGCCCGTCTCGCCTGAAAATTCTCCGGTCGTCCAGCTCATGGAAACGACCGAGGCGCCGTTGCTCACGGCCACGGTCGCGCCGTGCACGAGGTCGCTCAGACTGTTAGAAGGAGTCTCGACGAGAAGAATCGTGGCCTTGGGCGCGATGGCGTGCGCCCATTCCACATCGAGCGCGATCTCCAGGGACCAGTTGGCGTTGGTCGCCGGTGTTCGCCCGTTCGAATAGACTTTGCGGAAGCAGCCGTTGCTGCTGGTGCATGCGGGCAAACCAAACTGAGTATCGAATATTCCGAGATCGGTCTCAACACTGGGATCGTCATACGCGTCCACGATCCCGATCGTCTGCCCGGCGCCCTGGTTGGCGACCTGGTCGAACCCGTAGGCGTGGCGCACCTGCGCGGGGGCGAATGCGGACGACGGTGGGGCGGTCGGGCTGCTCGCCGCGTCCATTTGAATCGAATAGTGCGGGCGCATGAAGCTGACTGGATTTTCGCCGCTTTCGGGCGTGCGCGGCAGCATTGTGAACTCGTGCTGCGCGAAGATTGGCTGGGAGAGGACGAGCGTAGCCCCCAGAAGTATCAGGCTGCGTGCAGATTTGCGGATTCCCTCAGTTTGCATTGCCATTTCCCCCGTTCGGTGAGCCCCGTTGCGGCCGGGGCTGTGCGACTCACTCTTGCAACGGGGATGAGAGTACCGTCCCGGTCCGGGTATGCCCTATAGGACAGGATTCTCAAATCGCTGGTACGGAAGTTCAGGCGGCGGACCTGATAGTTTGGCCAGTGGATTATGATAAGTGACTTCTGTTCAGTATGTTACGGTGAGGACATTGAGCCGTGCGAGTGAGGGGTTGTCAGCGGCGGCGAAGGCCGGTTATATCCCCGGCGAGCTTGCCCGTGTAGATTGCCATGCCGACGGCGGCGTGCATGCCGGCCCGTTCGAGCGCCTTTACCTCCCGCATGCTGCGGATTCCGCCAGCGGCGGTGATCGGAAGCGAGGTGAAGCGCCGCAGCTCACGAAACCAGGCGAGGTCCGTCCCCTTCATCGTTCCTTCGTTGTCCACAAATGTGGATAGGAAACCGGAGCAGAAAGGTTCGAGCTGCGGGATCACGTCGGCGGGGCGAAGCTTCAGGCGCTCGCGCCAGCCGCGCACCACGATGCGCCCGCCCTCCGTGTCGATGGCGACAATCACGCGCTTGCGGCCCACGCGCGCAGCCAATTTCTTCAGAAAACCGCGCGCCACTTTTCCGTTGCGGAAGGCGGCGCTGCCGACAATGATTTTATCGGCGCCCCACGAAAGAATTTTCTCGGCGCGCGCGATCGTTTGAATGCCGCCGCCGACGCGAACCTTCATTTTCGCTCGGCTGCACAGCCGCTTGATCCAGCGCGCGTTCGAGCCCCTGCGCATGGCGGCATCAAGGTCGATGACGTGCAGAATCGGATAGCCGCGAAATCGCCCGAGCAGGCCGAGAACGTCATCCACGGCGAGCGCCCGCCGCCGCCCGCGCACCAGTTGCACCGCCTTTCCATCCTGGAGATCGATGCAGGGAATCATCATGGAATTGAGTCACCGGCTCAGGCGGACAGGCACGCCGCGCTCGGCCAAAAATTGCTTCATCGCAGAAATGGAGCGCGTCTCTTGATGAAAGATCGACGCAGCCAGGGCGGCATCGGCATGGCCCTCCGTAAACACGGCCAGAAAGTCGTCAAATGTACTGGCGCCACCCGACGCGATCACGGGCACCGGCACAGTGGACGCAATCTTCGCCGTGAGCTCGCAATCGAATCCGCTGCACGTGCCGTCGCGGTCGATCGAAGTCAGCAGAATTTCGCCCGCGCCGCGCGCGACGGCCTCGGCCGCCCACTCGGCCGCGTCGAGCCCGGTTGCGTCGCGCCCGCCGCGGGTGTAGGCCTCCCACGAGTTACCTTTGCGCTTCACATCGAGCGAGAGCACCACGGCCTGCGCGCCGAATTGCTGCGACAGCTCGGAAATCAATTCCGGCCGCTCGACCGCAGCGGTGTTCACTGTGACCTTCTCCGCACCGGCGAGCAGCACGGCACGGCCGTCCTCCATTTTGCGAATGCCGCCGCCTGCAGTCAGCGGAATGTTCAAACGCTCGGCGACGCGGCGAATCGTTTCGAGAAACGTGGCGCGGCCCTGAAACGATGCGCTGATGTCAAGTACGACGAGTTCGTCCGCGCCCTCGCGGTTGTAGCGCGCACCCAATTCCGCCGGATCGCCCATGTCGCGCAGGCCCTCGAACTCGATCCCCTTGACCACGCGGCCCGCGTCCACGTCAAGGCACGGAATAATGCGGCGCGCGAGGGTCATCCCAAAGACTCCACAAAATTGCGCAGCACCTGCGCGCCCGTTTCACCCGATTTTTCAGGATGAAACTGGACGGCCCGCAGGCTGCCTTGCTCGATGACGGCCGCAAACGGAAAGCCGTGGTCGCAAGCCGCAACTGTGGGCGCAGCCGATGCAGGTGCGGCGTAGGAGTGCGCAAAATAGAAGTATGCGTCGTCGGGAATGCCGCGCAGCAGCGCGCTTTTCCGCGTGCGCCGCAATTGATTCCAGCCGATGTGCGGGGACTTCACGTTCGTCGGCAGGGCGCGAACTTCCTCGGGGAAAAAGCCGAGGCCAGCCTCGCCCGGGGCCTCTTCGCTGGAAGCGAACATCGCTTGAAGTCCGAGGCATATGCCGAGAATCGGAATGCCCGCGTCAAAGGCCGCGCGCAGCGACGCCGTAAGATTCCGCTCGCGCAGCCCGGTGACGAACGCCGCGAAGTGTCCCACGCCCGGAAGCACAATCGCGTTCGCATCCTTCAGCTGTCCGGGCTCGACGGCTCGCACGGTTTCCGCGCCGAGCCCGCGCAGCGCGCGCTCGACCGACGGCAGATTTCCCGCGCCGTAATCGACGATTGCGATCTTCATAGCCGCCCCTTGGTTGAAGGCAGCACGCGCCGAAGCTGCTTATCGCGCGTGACGGCGAAGCGCAAAGCTTTCGCAAACGCCTTGAAAATGGATTCCACCTGATGGTGCGACGACCGGCCGTACACCAGCCGGAGATGCACGTTGGCCGCGGCGGCGTGCGCAAACGCGCGGAAAAAATCCTCCATCAACTCCGTCTGAAAGTCGCCCACGCGCGCCGCTGAAATCCTGAAATTGCAGACGCAGTATGCGCGCCCGGAAAAATCGATCGCGGCGGCGGCCAGGCAATCATCCATCGGCATCAGAAAATATCCCGCGCGCAGAATTCCGCGCTTCGAGCCCAAGGCTTTTTTCACGGCCTCTCCGAGCGCGATGCCCACGTCCTCCACGGTGTGGTGCTGATCCACATCCAGATCGCCGCGCGCCGCGAGCGCGAGATCGAGCCCTCCATGGCGGGCGACCTGTTCGAGCATGTGATCGAAAAAACGGATTCCCGTCTCAATGTTCGACTTACCGCGCCCGTCGAGATTCAGCCGCAGCCGGATGTCCGTCTCGTTCGTCGCTCTTCGCAGATTTGCTTTTCTCATAGAATCTCTTTCAATTCGCGCAGCAGGCGCCGCGTCTGCGCGAGAGTTCCGAGCGTGATGCGGACGTAGCCTTCGCCGCCGAAGTCGCTCGAGCGGTCGCGGACCAGCGTTCCTCGCCGCGCGAGCGCGGCCACCACGCCTTTCGCCCGCGCGCCCAAATGCACCAGCACGAAATTTCCCCCGCTGGGAAAACACCGCACGCCCAGGCGCCCAAGGCCGCGCGCGATTTCCTGCCGGCTCCGGCGCACTTCGCGCACCGTGCGCGCGATGAATGCTCGATCGCGCATAGCCGCCCCGGCAGCGGCGAGCGCAGCGGCATTCACCGGGTAGGGGGATTGCGCCTTCCGCATTGTCGCGGCGAGCTCTCGATCAACGAATATGCAGCCGAGGCGCAAGCCCGCCAGCCCCGCGGTCTTCGAAAATGTGCGCGTGACGATAAGGTTCCTGTGCCGCCGGATCCACGGGATCACCGTGACGCCCGAGAATTCGAAATAGGCTTCGTCGATCACGACCATGGTCCGCCGGGCGGCATTCAAGATTCGCCCCAACTCCCTGGCCGAGAGGAGGTTGCCGGTCGGGCTATTCGGATTGGGCAAGAAAAAGACGCGCGGCCCTTTCCGCAGCTCATTGAGCACAGTGTTCCACGGGAAACACATCGCGGCATCGTAGCGCGGCGCGACGATCCGCGCCCCCGCCAGTTCCGTATAGAAGCGGTACATGGCGTACGTCGGCTCGACCAGCAGAACGGTGTCCCGCGACTCGACAAACGCGTTGACGACGAGGCTCAGCGCTTCATCGGTGCCGTTCGTCAGAAGAAGCTCGTCCGCGCGGACGCCGAAATGGCGGGCCGCCCGGCGGCGCACGGTTTCCTGCTCGGGATATGCGGAAATCGACGCGGAACTGAGCCTTGCGAGGGCGCGGCGCACCGCCGGCGAACACCCGATCGGATTCTCGTTGAAATCGAGGCGCAGCTTGTCGGTGCGGCCCTCGAGCGGCGGGTTGTAGGGACGCATTCGCCCGACTGCGCGCCGAACCTCGATGGACGGCGTCACTTGCGCACCTCGACCGACCGCGCGTGGGCGGCGAGGCCTTCGGCGCGCGCGAACTCCTCGACAACCGGCGCGAGCCGGCGGACGCCGGCGCGCGACACTTCCTGCACGCTGATGCATTTCACGAAATCGGAAACGGAGAGGCCGCCGCGCGTGCGCGCCGCGCCGCCGGTGGGCAGGACGTGATTGGTGCCGCTCGCGTAGTCACCGAAGGATTGCGCGCTCCAATTGCCCAGGAAAACGCTGCCGGCGGAATCGATGCGGTCGAGCAGGCCTTTCTCTCCGCCCGGAAGGCTCAGATGTTCGGGCGCGAAACGATTCACGAAGCGCGCGGCCGCCGCGAGATTCCGCGCCAGCAGCACGGCGCCGTTTTTCGCAAGCGAGCGCCGCGCGAGATTCGCGCCCGGCAGCTCCGCCAACTGGCGTTCGATCTCGGCGGCGACGGCACGGGCGAGCGCCGGCGACGTGGTGACGCACAGAGATATGGCGTCGGGGTCGTGCTCGGCCTGCGCAATCAGATCCGCGGCGATGAATCGCGCGTTTCCGCGCGAGGCGAGAACAATCGCTTCCGTGGGCCCCGCGAGCAGATCAATCGCGCAGTCATTGCTCACCAGCTTCTTGGCCGCGGCGACGAAGCGATTGCCGGGGCCGAATATTTTGTCCACGCGCGGAATCGAGCGCGTCCCGTAGCCGAGTGCGGCGATGGCCTGCGCCCCGCCTACTCGCGCGACGCGCCGCACGCCGAGCCTTTCGGCCGCGGCCAGCAGGGCGGCGCCGGGTTGCGGACTAACCACGGTAATCTCGCGCACGCCCGCTTCCTGCGCGGGGATCAGCGTCATCAGCAGGGTCGAGACCAGCGAGAATCGCCCTCCCGGCAGATAGCAGCCGACCGATTCGATCGGGCGCACGCGCTGCCCCGCGCGAACCCCCGGCTCGGCTTCGATCCACCATTCCTGCGGCCGCTGCCGCCGCGCCACGGCGCGAATATTGCGCGCCGCGTGATCGATCGCGGCGAGGAATTCGCGCGAAACGCGCTTGGCCGCGCCCGAGAATTCGGCGCGCGAGACCCACACGTTGCGCGGGCCGAGCGCGAGCCGGTCGAGCCTCTTCGTCCAGGAAAACAGCGCCGCGTCTCCGCGCCGCCGCACATCGGCGACGATGCGCGCAGCAATCCGCTCGGCTTCGCGGCTACTCGCGCGGCGCGAGGCCAGCACTCTTTTTTCGGCGGCGTCTGTGAGCGGAAGAATGCGCATCAATATACGACCTTGTTGAGCGGATACTCGACGATTCCTTCCGCGCGCGCGGATTTCAGCTTCGGGATCAATTGACGGACGGTGCTTTCTTCCACGATCGTATTGATGGCCACCCATTCGGGGTCGCTCAGTTGCGCGACGGTGGGATTTCGCAGGGAGGGCAGCGCGGTCAGCACTTTTGCGAGATCCGCGCGGCGCACATTGAGCATCAGCCCCACGCGGCTGTACGCCTTGATGGCGCCTTCGAGCAGCATGGCCATATTTCCGATTTTTTCGCGCTTCCAGGAGTCTTTCCAGGCGGCGCGGTTGGCGATCAGCCAGGTGGCGGATTCCAGCAGCGTATCCACGGCGCGCAGATGGTTGGCGCGGAGCGACGAGCCTGTCTCGGTGATCTCCACGATGGCGTCGGCGAGCTCTGGGACTTTCACCTCCGTCGCGCCCCAGGAAAACTCGACGCGCGCCTTCACCCCGTGCTTCGCAAGGTATTTTTCTGTCATCTTCACGGCCTCGGTCGCGATCACTTTTCCTTCGAGGTCGCGCACACTCTGCATCGGAGAGTCCTCCGCCACGGCCAGCACCCATCGCACGCGCCCGAGGCGCGTCTTCGAATAGACCAGCTCAGCGACCTCCTCCACTTCCGCGCCGGTCTCGAGAATCCAGTCCTTGCCGGTGAGGCCGGCGTCGAGCGCGCCGCTCTCGACGTAGCGGGCCATTTCCTGCGCGCGAACCATCATGCATTCGATCTCGGGGTCGTCGATTCCCGGATAGTAGCTGCGCGAGCTGACCGAAATCCGCCAGCCGGCCTTGGCGAAAAGCTCGACGGTCGAATCCTGCAAGCTTCCCTTGGGGATTCCGAGTTTCAAGCGGCTCATTGTTTTTTACCCTTTCCGTAAAGTTCCTCGGGCGAAAGAATCCGCTCGGCGACCACCCGCGCTTCGCCGTCGCGGCCGATTTGGCGGAAGAAGCAGCTGCGGTAGCCCTCGTGGCACACCGCGCCGCCCGCCAGCTCGGCGCGCACCAGCAGCGCGTCCCGATCGCAGTCCACGCGCAATTCGCGCAGCAGCAGCTTTTGGCCGCTGCTCTCGCCCTTCATCCAGAGCTTCTTGCGCGAGCGGCTGTAGAAGGTGACGAAGCCCGTCTCCTGCGTCTTGGCCAACGCCTCGCGGTTCATAAACCCCAGCATCAGGACTTCGCCGTTCGAGTGGTCCTGCACAATGGCAGGGATGAGTCCGTTTTCCTTTTCGAAGTCGAGTTCCATTTCTTCTCCTGATTCTTGGTGCGAACGGTTCATTTTTCCTCTGGGGCTAAAGCCCCGCGGCTTGGGGGCCCTGAATGTCGGAGCTGAAGCTCCGACCCCCTAAAAGCCCGCGCCTAAAAACAAAAAGCCCGCTGACGCTTGCCGCGCCAGCGGGCTGATGAGTGCAGCTATGTCGTGCGATCTAGCCACACCGCCGCGGGCACGGTTTCACGTGATGGTGATGGCTATGATGCACCCGCAGCAGTTTCATAACGTCTTCAAAATTATGATATCGAGCCTGACAAGTCAAGCGCGGAGTCGTATGGAACTTTGATGCGTCACCCGGCTGTGCGCCGGGCGGTCAGCGGTTCAGGATTGCCAAGGCGGCCAGACTGAGCGGCAGCAGCAAGATCAACGCCGTGATGATCCATGCGGAGGCGTGGCCGAAATTCACCGTGTAGCCGATGCCGACGCGTTTTTCGACGAAAAGCGCGGAATCGTCCGGGTTGTAGTAGAAAAGCCCGAGCTTCCAGCACGCGTCGGGCATGCCGTCTCCCGCGGTTTCTTCCAATGAAGCCGGTGCGCGGCGGAGCCATCCGCGCAGAAGAATGGCCGAAAGGAGGATGACCAGCGCCAGAATCACAATTGGCACCACGCCGGGATTTCCCGTGAAGGGCAGCAGAGCGACGAGAGACGAAATCGCGGCGATAAAGAATTCGATCGCCATCAGGATGAGGGCAATTCGTTGCGCAGGGTCCATGCTCCCCGCTGCCCATCCGGTGGGAATCACCCGCCTCGCCATGTGTGAAATTCCATACGCAAGCAGGGAAATGCCGGCGACCACAAACGCGCCCAATACCAAAGGGCCGTACACACCGGCGGGAGTTCTTAGGGCCCATCCATTCGGCATGCCGTCAATGCCCCAGTGAACGGGAAAGCGAGCGGGTATTTCGTCCCAATGCATCCGCAAATAGCCGGCAGTGACCAAAAGGATTCCGAACGGGCCGAGCTGCAGAATCCATCCGCCGGGAAGTTGCGTCCGCCGGGGCGAGAGCGGCGCCTCGCGAACCGTCGAGACGGCCACGGCGTGGGGCAGCGTCTTTGCGTGCGCTTTCGCGATGGCGATCAGCGGGCCAACGGCGAGCCACAGCGCGCCCGCGATCAAGAAAACAAAATGCTGCTGCAGCGCTCCTTCCAGCATCACCGCGAAGCCGATCCCCGTGTGCAAGAGCGTCTGCAGACGGTAGCTCCGCAGCACCCGCCGGGCCTCCGGCGAGTTTCGGAATTCCGGAACAATGGTGACAGCAAAAAAGATTCCGGGCCGAGACCAATCCGGCAGCATCCAGAAAAGGCACGCGACGAACGCGGCGACGGATAGCAGAACCGCGCTGAAGAGAATTTGCGGATGCTCGATCATCACTTTCCTCCGCTCCTACGCTTGCCGATTTTTTTTGCGAGAGCCGCCATGAATCCGGCAATCGCCGAACGCGGAACACCGTCCGTAATCGCCTTCGCAACCAGCTCTTCGAGGCGCTGCCCGAAACCCTGCTTCGCCCGAGGGGTCGGCCGCGGTTCGCGCCGCCCGAGGACGACCGCGCCGCGTCCCCGGCGCAGGTCGAGCCAGCCTTCTTCGGCGAGCACGCGATAGGACTCGGCGACCGTGTTGTGGTGGACTCCGAGATCCGTCGCCAGCCGGCGGACCGTGGGAAGCCGGTCGCCCGGGGCGAACTCGCGGGCCACCAGAACGGCTCGCAAGCCGCTGACGATCTGGTCGTAGACAGGCCGCGGTGACGCGAGATCAATACGCAGGGTGCGGGGGCTCGCCATTGCCTATTGTACACATACAATATACAATTCAAAAAAGCCTGTCAAGCGGCGCGGCGGCGCAACCGGCCGTGGCGCGAGGCCGCATTTCCGCTCATTCGTTCCGAAAACAGTGCGGCTGAAGAAAACGTGACTCGGGATGACGCGCGATAAGGTATCTTATGGCGCACCAAGGAGCGGACCTATGCCGTCAGATTCTCGATCCACGCGATTGACTCGCCGCGAAGCACTGGGTCTTCTGGGCGCGGGCGCGGCTGCCGCAATACTGCCAGGCTCGGCGGCGGCAGCGGAAGCGCCCCAGTTCCCCAAGGGCGCAATCATCCGAACGATCTTGAAAGATCTGCCTCCCGAAGACGTGGCTGGCGGCGCCACGCTGTTCCACGAACACATGTCCCTCGCGGCGGACTTCCTGCCCCGGTGGATCGCGTTCGCGAGAGCGACCAACGCCGCCCGCGGAAATCAGAGCGGGCGTCCCGCCGCGCCGCCTCCGCCAGCACCGCCCGCTTCCGCCGCCCCTCCGGCAGCGCAGCCTTTCTTCATGCAAGACCTTGATCTCATGACCGACGAAATGCGCGCGGCCGCCAAGGACGGGGTGGCTTGCATCGTGGACGGCGGCCATTCGGATATGGGCCGCGACCTGGGGTTTTTGAAACAGCTCAGCATTAAGTCCGGCCTTCCGATCGTGGCCGGGTGCGGATACTACACGCAGCCTTTTTATCCGCCCGAGATCGCCCGATGGAGCGACGATCAAATCGCCCGCGAATTAATCCACCAGGCCGACACGCAGCCTGTCGGCGCGTTCGGCGAGATCGGTAGCTGGGACGACATCACCGACGACGAGCGCAAGGTATTCCGCGCCGTCGGCAAGGCTCATCTTGCGACCAACTTGCCGATCTTCACCCACACCGGGATCCCCGGCAGGTCGGCGATGGAGCAGCTCGACATACTGGAAAAGGCGGGGGTCAAGCCGCAGCACATCGTCATTGGCCACCTCGGCAACCTGGTTGATCCGAAGGTCGAAGTGCAGAAGGCCATCTGCAAGCGCGGCGCGTTTATCGGCTTCGATCGGCAGGGCGGACCCGGCGACGCTCAGCAAGTGCCGATGGTCCTGGCTCTCCTCGAGGCAGGCTATGCGGACAATTTGATGTTTTCTTCGGATTTCTCAGGGGCCGGCCAGTTGAAGAAGAACGGCGGTCCCGGATACGGCAAGACGCTGACTGTCTGGGTGCCGAAGCTGCGCGAGGCGGGTGTAAAAGAAGAGACGCTGCACGGCATCCTGGTGGATAATCCGCGCCGCTTCCTGGCGTTCATTCCCAAGAAGCATCGCAAATCGTAGGCGCAAGCCTCACTCGCAACGGTTGCGAGCGAGCCGGTGTGCGTTGAGAGTTCATCGCAGCAGGTCTTCGAGCTGCACCTTCACGTCGGTCTTCGCGTCGCGGTATTTCACGATAACGGGCGTATAGAGCGAAAGATTCCAATCCCTGCCGCGGCCCTGGGCGATGGCCCTCGCGCCGGCTACGACGACGGCATTCTCCGGTATCACGAGCGGCTCGTCGGCCGTCGCGCTGTGCACGGCGCCGGTCACGAGGTCGTACACGGGAGTCGAGCGATTGACGATCGTGCCGGTGCCAAGCACAGCGCGCCGCTTCACCACCGTCCCTTCGTATACGCCGCAATTGCCGCCGATCAAGACTTCATCTTCCACGATTACCGGCAGCGCTCCGACCGGCTCCAGCACGCCGCCAATCTGCGAGCCGGCGGAGATGTGGCATTTTCGCCCGATCTGCGCGCAACTCCCGATGAGCGCGTGCGAATCGACCATCGTTCCGTCGTCCACGTAGGCGCCCGCGTTGATATACATCGGCGGCATGCAAGTGACGCCCTTGCCGACGTAGCAGCCGTCGCGAATGCTCGATCCGCCGGGGACGATTCGCACGCCTGAATCGGCGGAAAAACTTTTCACCGGGTAGGTGCCCTTGTCGAAGAACGGCTGGCGGGTGGCGTCGACGGACATATCCACGATCGCACCCATGCGGAATCCCAGAAGTATGCCCTTCTTCACCCAGGCGTTGACGCGCCAACCGCTGGCGCGCGCCGGATCCGGCTCGGCCGCGCGGATTTCGCCCGCGTTCAGCGCATCCTTGAACCGCTGAAACAGCTGAAGGTGTTCGCCGGTGTACCGGCCGGGGTTTTCGTCGAACAGCCGCTCGATTTCAGCGTGTAGCATAGGCCTGCTGAACCAGACCGACGGATTCGAGCGCGTTGCGGATTTTCGCCAGGTTTTCCGGCTTGGGCGGCACCAGGGGAAGCCGGAATACCGGTTCGAGCAAGCCCATCAGCGCCATCGCGGCCTTGACGGGAATGGGGTTCGTTTCGATGAAGTTCACGTCCAGCAGCCTCGCGTAGCGGCGGTGAATTTCGCGCGCCGCGGCAAAATCGTTCGCGAGCGCGAGCTTCGTCAAGCGCGTCATCTCGGCGGGGATTTCGTTCGACGAAACCGAAATCACGCCGCGCCCGCCCAGGGCCATCAGCGGCAACGTGATCGCGTCGTCACCGGAAAGCACCAGGAACCGGTCCGGCACGCTTTCCAACACCACCGCCATCTGAGAGATGTTTCCCGACGCTTCCTTGACGCCCACGATGTTGTCGATTTCCGCGAGCCGCACGAGCGTGGCGGGCTCGATATTCACGCCCGTGCGCCCGGGAATGTTGTAGAGGATGATGGGCAGCGGGACCGCGGCGGCAATCGCTTTGAAGTGCTGATAGAGTCCTTCCTGCGTGGGCTTGTTGTAATAAGGGCTGACGGAAAGAATCCCATCCGCGCCCAAAGATTGAAACTCGCGCGCCGTCTCGATCACGTGCACGGTGTCGTTCCCGCCTGCCCCGGCGACGACGGGCACTTTGCCGCGCCGTCCCTCCTCGATCGTGATCTCGACCACGCGCCGCTGTTCGGCGCGGCTCAGCGTGGGGCTCTCGCCGGTTGTGCCGCAGGGCACCAGAAAATTGATTCCGGCTTCCACCTGCCGCCGCACGAGCCGCCGCAGAGCTTCTTCATCGAGCGACAAATCCTTTCGAAATGGAGTCACCAGCGCCGTGCCGCATCCCGTAAACATTTTTATCCTCCTGGCCGGAGACGTTACTCCAGCTCGTTCACAATCTCGCGAAAATCAAAGAAGCCTTTCTTGCCGGCCACCCAGCGCGCCGCGCGCAAGGCCCCGCGCGCAAAACCCTCGCGGCTGCGGGCGGTGTGCCGGATCGTGATGGTATCGGCGGCGGAATCGAAGCCGATTTCGTGCGTTCCCATGTGCGCGCCTGCGCGGCTGCTGCTGGAATCGATCGGCCTGGCGTAACCGCTCTGTTTCATTTTCTCGACGAGCGCGAGCAGGGTTCCCGAGGGCGCGTCCTTTTTCGTGGCGTGATGGATTTCCCAGGCCCACGCGCCGTATTCGGGCTGGCGCGCGAACATTCGCGCGGCCTCCGCAACGATCTGCGAGAACATGCTGACGCCGACCGAAAAGTTCGGACTCCAGACCAGGCCCGTACCGCCGCGCTCTACCGCCGCTCGCGCGCGGGAAAGTGCGTCGAACCAGCCGGTGGTCCCGATGACCACGTTCACGCCCAGTCGCGCCAGCCGCTCGATATTTTCGATCGCCGAAGCCGGTGTGGAGAACTCGACCGCCGCATCGACGCCGTGGAAATTTTCTTTCGTCAGACCCTCGTAATTCGAGTTGTTGTCAATGTCGAGGCGCAGCTTTACGCCGAATCCGTATTCCGGGGCGAGGTGTTCGATCAGGCGCCCCATTTTTCCGTATCCGACGATCGCGAGGTTCATCGCCGCCCGCCGTCCGCTATTTTCGCCGAGCGCATCATCCGAAAACCGCCGGATCGCGCTGGGTGAAAAATTCTTTGTGTAGCGCCGCAGCCGCTCCGCTTAAATCCTCCGAATCCACGACCAGGCTCAGATTCCGCAGCGAGGCGCCCTGCGAAATCATCCGCACGTTCACGCCCTTCACCGCGTCGAAGACGCGCGCCGCAACACCCGGCGTGTGCCGGAGGTTGTCGCCGACCGCACAGAGAATGGCCTGATCCCGCTCCACGGTCACTTCGGTGAAAGGCTCCAGGTCCGCGCAGATTTCGGCAAGCCGCGCGTCGTTGTCCACCGTCAGCGATACGCTGACTTCCGAAGTCGCCACCATGTCGACGGCGGTCTCGTACCGGTCGAACACCTCGAAGATTCGCCGCAAAAATCCGTGCGCGCCGAGCATGCGCGTGGAACGAAGGCTTACTACCGTGATGCCGCGCTTGCAGGCGATCGATTTCAAGATATTTGCGCAGGCCACCGGCTCAGCGACGATTTTCGTTCCGGGTGCGTCGGGCCGGCGCGAGTTAAGGATCCGCACGGGGATGTTTTTCTCCTTGGCGGGCAGCACGGTCGCCGGGTGCAACACCTTGGCGCCAAAATACGCGAGCTCAGCGGCTTCGTCGAATGAAATTGTCCGGACCGGATGCGCATCGGGCACCAGGGCCGGGTCGCAGGTCAGCACGCCATCCACGTCGGTCCAGATCTCGATTTCATCGGCCCCGATCGCCGCGCCCACGAGCGCCGCGGTGTAATCGGAGCCGCCGCGTCCGATGGTGGTGGTCACGCCCTCGCGCGTCGCGCCGATGAAGCCGCCCATCACCGGCACGCATTGCCCCGCGATTCGTCCCACGCTCGCGGCGATTCTCGCGTACGTTTCGGAAATCATTGGCGCCGCCTGCGTGAAGCGGACGTCGGTAACGATCAGTTTCCGCGAATCGAAGTGATTGCTGGGAATGCCCTTTCCTTGCAGCGCGAGAGCGACGACATGGCTCGACAGCCGCTCGCCGAAGCTTGCCACGGCGTCCAGCATCCGTGGCGCTACCTCTTTCGCTGAACACGGCCCTTCGACGATTCCGCGAAGTTCGCCGAAGTGCTCTTGAAGCACCGCTTCCATTTCCTCGCGGCCGGCCGCCGAAGCGAGCGGCAGCGCTTCCCGCCTGTGGAACTCTTCGAGCGCCTGCAGTCGCGCGATGGCCTCAGCCCGGTTCCCGAGTGCCGCGTCCTGAGCGGCTGCGAGCAAAGCGTTCGTCGTCTTACCCATGGCGGACACCACGACGACGGGCCGCCGCGCAAGCCGCGATTGCACAATCATCGCTACGCGCTCGATCGCCGCAGCCGATTCCACGGACGTACCGCCGAATTTCATCACGATCATGGCCCAGCCGCTCCTGTGCTATGCCTTGGCCTGCAACTTCCTGACCAATCGCGCGTAAAGCCCCACGGCGTCCGCGAGCTCGCGCTTCGATACTCTCTCTTCCGAGGTATGCGCCACATGGATGCTGCCGGGCCCGAGCAGCAGCGGCTCGCCCCAGCTCCGCCCGAATACCGGGATGTCCGTCGTGAAAGATACAACCGTTGTCGGCATCCCATCGACGCGCTGGAACTCAAGCGGCGGAATGCAAAGAATCTCCGTCAATTTCGCGCGCGCGCCCGCCGCGCGCTGAAACGCCTCGCGAATGGGCGCGGGATCGCCCACCAGCCGCACCAGGATTTCCGCTTTCGCCGCGTCGGCGACAACGTTGGGCGCGCGGCCGCCCGAAATCGTTCCGATGTTCACCGTACAGGGACCGAGCAGCGCGTCGCGCGGCAACGGCACGCGGCGAATAGCTTCCAGCGCGTCGAGCAGCGCTTCGATCGCCGATTCGCCCAGCTCGGGATACGCCGAGTGCGCCATCCGCCCGCGCGCCGCGAGTTCTAAACGCAGCGCGCCTTTTGACGCAAGCGCCAGCTTGTTCTCCGTCGGCTCACCGTTCACGAGATACTTCGAGCCGCGCGGCGCTCGCGCCGCCACCGCCGCTCCGGCGCTGTTGCGCTCCTCACCAACCACAAACAGCAGGCCGAAATTCTTCACGCCCTCGCCGAGCAGCGTTTCCGCCGCCGCGACCATGGACGCGATGATTCCCTTCGCGTCGCACGCCCCGCGCCCCCAGATGAACTCCGAATCCTCCCGGGGCGCGAAAAAGGGCGGCACGGTGTCCATGTGCGTCGAGAGCGTAACCACGGGCTCGCCCCAGCACGCCAGCACGTTGCACCGGCCCGGCTCGACTTCCATCCGTTCGACGTGCCCGCCGGAACGCTCCGCGATCCTCGCAAGGTAGTTCTCGAGATACGTGGCAACCCCGGCTTCGTTGCCGGTGACCGACTCGAGGTCCACAAGCGCGCGCGTCAGCTCGTACACATTCATCGGTTTTGCCTGCTTTTGGAATGGAACGGAAAGAGAAGGGAAGGAATCGCGAGAGGCGCGGCTCGTGTCTTCACTCCTCGATAGCGCTCCATCCGCTTTGCAACGGATGACAGTGGATAAGCCTTTGGGCCTATCCCCCAACCGCCCCGGCTCAGCTGCCGGAACGATTTCGGCGGAGGAAACTGCCTTGAGAGCCCCTTTTGCCCGGCCTCCGAAGCTGCTCGGAACGTCTGACCCGGCTACTTATGGCCTCCGCACCTCTACCAAGAACGAATTGAGTTTAGCGGCGGTGGCAGGCCAAGTCAAGGAATCCCCGCAGGCAGAACACGGCCCCGTCCGACGACACGACAGACGAAAATGACAAGTTGACTTGACATTCGGCCGCGCTACCTCTACAATCGGATGGAAAGTTTGCTTTACATGAATTCGGCTATACACAATCGCGTTAAGGAGCTTCGCAGCGCCCGTGGATGGACGCAGGAGCAATTGGCCAAGGCCGTAGGGGTTTCGCGGCAGAGCATCAATTCCATCGAGCGCGACCGCTACGTGCCGAGCCTGCTGCTGGCGCTTACCTTCGCCCGAGTGTTCGGCTGTTCGACGGACCAGATTTTCACACTGGAGAGCGAGAAATGAAAATTCCAATCCTTGGCACCGTGGTCGACGAAAGATTTCTGAACCATCGCCTCCGGTCCACAAGCCTCGGCGGGATCGCCGGCTGCCTCGTAGCCGTCGCCCTGTTCGAGTACCGCTTTTTCGTCAACCACATCTGGAGTTGGGACCTTTTTAGCGTCGCGGTCACGATTGTGGCGGTCAAGCTGGCCGTGATGGCTTGGTTTCTGTTTACCGACTAAATGTCAAAGGAGACTCAAAGATGATTTTTCGAAATCGGATCAAGAATCCCCGAACCATGATGGTCGTCGGCAACGGATGCCTGGTGATCGCGTTGAGTTCGATAGTCTTTCTTCATCCCACGGCAAAATTCGGTCCGGAATTGATCGACGGCGTGCGCGGAATGTTGTTCGGCATCTCGATTGGGGCGAACCTGGTGGCATTGAGGACGATCGCGCGTCAGCGCCACTGCAGTTAGCTGTAAGCTCCACGCAGCGTCATGACCGGCGCCACCGCGATTGGTTTGCGCGTAACTCGTTCGAACGCGCGGCTTCGGATCTCCTCGACACTGCCATTTCCGGATGCTAGTTTCGTCGGCATGATGCGCCTTCGGTTAGCTGCCTTTCAAGTATCGTATGTCGAGCCCGCGCGCCGCGCCATGAAGGCCGTCCGACGTGCCATGGAGCCCGTTGCGCTGCCGTTGCAGAGCCTACTAGTGGGCGTGGCCGTGGGTGCGGTGATGTACACAGCGATCGTGATCGTTCCAATCTATCTGAAAGCCTACGAATTTGAGGAAGCCACGCACAAAGAGACGCAGCTTGCCGCCACAAACCTGGATTCCAACAACAAGATCCGAAACGACCTCTACCAGAAAGCCGCCGACCTTGGTTTGCCTGTGGACATGAACCGAATCAAAGTGAATTCACTGGTCACCCACGCCCCCATTGGTACGGTGAATTCGCTCATGAACGAATCCGCTCCGACCCACGAAACAGCCGACGTGGATATCGACGTGGCGTACGCCGTCCCCCTCAAGTTTCCCGGCCATATCTTCCACCTGAACTTCCACGTCCACGACGGGGATTACAGCAGCCACATCGACCACTAAAGAATTTGCGCGGCCGTCGGGGCTCACGCCCAACACATGTCTGGAATTCGAGCATTCGATGGCCGGGCGGTGATTCCGTTCCGCCTCGCCCGGCCATCGAAGGTTGGAGGGAGAATCAGTTTGGAAGTACGACGGTATCGACCACCTGAATCACGCCGTTCGATTGATAAACGTTCGGAACCGTAACTGTGGACATCCCGCCCTTTTCATCCTCGAGGACAATCTTGCCGGCTTTTTCCATAGCCCAGAGCGTTCCGCCACTTACGGTTTTCAGCTCCGCCCTGCCTCGCCCGGCCTTGATCATTCGCTTGAGATCGCCCGTGCTCAACTTCCCGGGGACGACGTGGTAGGTGAGGACTTTTGTCAGCATGTCCTTGTTCTCCGGCTTCAGCAATGTATCCACGGTGCCCATCGGCAGCTTCGCAAAAGCTTCGTTCGTCGGGGCAAAGACGGTAAACGGGCCGGGACCCTTCAGCGTATCGACCAGTCCGGCGGCTTTCACGGCGGCCACCAAGGTCGTGTGGTCGGCTGAATTGACGGCGTTCTCGATGATGTCCTTCGTAGGAAACATGGATGCCCCGCCGACCATCGGATCCTGCTGGGCGGCCACGGATGAAATTCCCGCGAAGAACAGCGCGCAAAGAGCAATCAGAAATCGTGATTTCATTTCGTTTTTTCCTTGTTTGTGAGATGGAACCAACGCCTCTAGTACGTCATTTGCGCATTTTTGGATTTCGCTCCTTTCGCGATTTGTGCGAACGGGTCCGGACCGGGGAAACGCGCCCGGCCTCGAACCCTTGAGCCCGGCGCCTGCGGGCCGTGGCTTTTCATCGCAGAATTTGTATGATGTAGCGCCATGATTCTTGCAGGCTATTGCATCGACGGTCTTTGCGAGCCACGATGACGCGCCCGCCGAATTCGCCGCGCGGACGCCGTGCCCGGGGCGGCGCCGATCCCACGCAATACACGCCGTGTTTCGCGTACCATTCCGCGCGCGGCGGGCCGGGGCAGCAGGCACTCTACTGCGAGGATGTGGCGCTCAGTCGCGTCGCGGACGCCGTCGGCACGCCCGCGTATGTGTACAGCCGTGCGAGCATTGAGGCCGCCTACCGCCGGCTCGACCGCGCATTCGGATCGCTTCCCCACGCGGTGTGCTACGCGATGAAAGCGAACTCGAATCTCTCCGTACTGCGCGTTCTCGCGCGGCTCGGGAGCTGCTTCGACATCGTTTCCGGAGGCGAGCTCGACCGTCTGCGACGCGTCGGAGTTTCGGGCCACCGCATCGTCTTCTCGGGTGTCGGCAAAACGCGCGAAGAGATTCGCGAGGCGCTCCGCTATCCCGGAAAGCGCCAGAGGCGCAGCGGCATACTGATGTTCAATGCCGAATCGGGAGCCGAGCTGGAGGTCTTGCTTGGCGAAGCAGCGCGGCATGTGAAAGCGGGCTGTGCCCGGCCGTCCATCGCGATTCGCGTGAACCCCGACGTGCTGGCGGGGGGGCATCCGCACATCGCGACCGGCGCTCATCACCACAAATTCGGCGTGGATTGGCCAGAGGCGCGCCGGCTGTATCTGGCGCATGCAGACTCGCGCTGGATCGCATGGCGCGGGATTACGGCTCACCTCGGGTCTCAAATCTTTAGCATGAATCCCTATCGCCAGGCGCTGGCGAGGCTCGCGTCGTACGTCCGCGAACTCGCGCGGAGCGGAATTCGCCTCGACCACATCGACATCGGCGGAGGGCTGGGCATCCGTTACACGAACGAAGAGGCGCTGGCCCCCGCCGACTACGCGCACGTCCTCGCGGAAATCGTTCGGCCGCTCCGCTGCCGCTTGCTGATCGAACCCGGGCGAACGCTTGTGGGCTCCGCCGGCGTTCTCCTGACGCGCGTGCTTTACCTCAAGGCCAACCGGGGCAAAACTTTTGTGGTGGTCGATGCCGCGATGAACGACCTGATTCGCCCGGTTCTTTACAGTGCGACCCACCCGATTACGCCGGCGCTTCGAGAGTCGGCATCTCGCTTGAAGAGAATAACTGTCGACGTGGTCGGACCCGTGTGCGAATCGGGAGATTTTCTTGCGCGCGATTGGCCGCTCGCGCCGGTGAAGGCTGGCGACCTGCTGGTCGTGTGGACGGCGGGAGCCTACGGTTTCGTGCAATCGTCGAACTACAACGCGCGCCGGCGTGCCGCCGAGGTTCTCGTCGAAGGCCGCCGCTTTCGCGTCGCTCGCCGGCGAGAGAACTACGCCGACCTCGTTCGCGGCGAGCCGCTGTGAGTGTTTAAGCCATGCTTGTCTTCCCCGCTTTCCTGAAACTCGCCGGGCGCCGCTGCCTCGTCATCGGAGCGGGCTCGGTGGCGGAAGAAAAAATCCAAGGCCTGCTGCGGGCGGGCGCACGGGTGCGGGTGGTTGCGCCGCGTGCCACGCGCCGCATCCGCGCCTGGGCGCGCGCGGGTAAAATCCGGTGGGAGGCGCGCAAATTCCGCGGCGGTGATTTGAAAGGCGCGTTTCTCGCCGTTGCCGCGACATCCTCTCCGCCGTTGCACGCGCAAATCTACCGGCGGGCCCGCCGCCTCGCGGTCTTGTGCAACGTGGTGGACGACCCCAGGCACTGCGATTTCTATTACGGCGCTGTTGTGCGTCGCGGCGAACTCCAGATCGCGATTTCGACCGGCGGGCACAGCCCCGCCCTTGCGCAGCGGCTACGGAAACAGATCGAGCGGGAGTTCGGCTCGGAATACGCTAAGTGGATTCGCGAGTTGGGAAGGGCGCGGAAGAAACTCTTCGCCAAATTCATGTCGCCCGCGCGGCGCCGTGCGCTGCTCCACCGCCTCGCGAGCGAGGCTTCCTTTGAGGGTTTCCTGCGCCGCTGGAAGCGGACGCGAGATTCATAAACTCCGCAAGCGGTTGCCGAGCGCGCTCCCGCCCGGCGCTAACACAGATGTTCGGTACGCTCGCGCTGAAGCACGATAATGTTGCTCGCGCGTGAACGATTCGATTCGGAAGTCGGATGGCTCCCATTCATATTTCGACGAACCCACGACGCGCGATGCCTGTTAGGATTTCCGCATTCGCCGATGCGGCCGGGTCGCGGCATTCCCCCTACCCAAACCTTCCGAGGCCCGTCCGCTCGGCGTAACTTCCCCGGTCTAGCAGCGCTTCAACCCGAAACACTCCGGCGCTTCCGCTCGAGCAATTCCGCGCCGCGTTGCGCCGCTTCATTCACCAGGAAACCCATCTTCGGATGTGCAGGCTCGAAATCCGCCGAAAAACCGTGTTCGCGGAGCTCCTCAGACGTGATCGGCCCGATCGAGCCAATCAGGATTCGCGAGAATCCTCTGCGCATCTCCTGCTCCATCTTCATTTCCCGCGCGATCAGCAGCAGGTGAGTCACCTGTATGGACGTCGTGAACAATGCGATGTCGATTTCGCCGTGCGCGATTCGTTCGACGGCCTCACGAAGCGGCCGCGTGTCTTCGGGCAGCGCCCATTGATAAACCGGGACGCGCGTTACCTTTGCGCCGCGATCGGCAAGCCCCGCAAGCAGGTCGGAATTGGACGCGCCGTATTCCTGCACGGCGACGCGCCGCCCCTGGAGCGCGAGCGAGTCGCGATTTTCGTCCAGCGCCCGCAGAAGGTCCCGCCAGGTGTTGGGCTCCGGCACCGCCAGCGTGACCGGCACGCCGAGTTCCTTGAGAGCGGCCGCAGGCTTCGGCCCGCGCGCCACCACCGGGACTCGCCGCAGCGCTGCTGCGAACTGCTCGACGGGATAGATTGTCTGGACGACGCGCGCGAGAGCGCGCGTTCCCACGCCGGTCAGAAAAATCACTACATCGAATCCGCCTGCGGCAAGCGCGCGGGCGAACGCGATGGCCTCCGTATTGGATTCCAGGGGAACTTCGCGCATCGACGGCGCCACAATCGCGCGCCCACTGTGGTTCTCGATCAGCTTCGCCATCTCCGGCGCGCGACGGCTCTCAAGCGAAAGCACGCGCAGTCCGCGCAGGCCGGCCGACTTGGCTCGCTCTTCCACTTTGGTCGATGCTGCTAGTGCCGGAAATGCCGGACGCCGGTAAACACCATCGCCATGCCCAGGTGATTGGCTGCGGCGATCACGTCTGCGTCGCGCACCGAGCCGCCCGGCTGGATCACGGCGGTGGCGCCGGCCTTGCCGGCCTCTTCGACGCCGTCCGCGAACGGGAAAAACGCGTCGGACGCGACCACGCTGCCCGCGAGAGACAGGCCCGACGTCGCAGCCTTGATCACTGCGATTTTCACGGAGTCAACGCGGCTCATTTGCCCGGCGCCCACGCCGACGGTTTGCCCGTCGCGCGCAAACAAAATCGCGTTTGACTTCACGTGCTTCGCCACTTTCCAGGCGAAAAGCAGCGCGCGCCGCTCGGCGTCGGTGGGCGCGCGTTCGGTCGCCACTTTGAGATTGCCCTCGGAGAGTTCGCCGCGGTCCGGTTCCTGCACCAGCACGCCGCCCGAAATGCGCTTCAGCTCGAGTTCGATCGGCGCCGCCTCGCACGGCATCTCGAGCAGGCGGAGATTTTTCTTGGTGGCGAATTTTTCAAGCGCCGCGGCCTCGTAGCCGGGCGCAACGATGCATTCGACGAACAGTTTCGCAACGTTTTCGGCCGTCGCCGCGTCGATCGAGCGGTTGAACGCCAGCACTCCGCCGAAAGCGGAGACCGGATCGCACGCGAGCGCTTTCCCGTACGCTTCGCAAAGCGTTTCCTGCTCGGCGGCGCCGCATGGATTGTTGTGCTTGATAATCGCGACCGCCGGGCGGCGAAACTCCGCGGCCAGCGCCCACGCTGCGTCGAGATCCACGAGATTGTTGTAGGAAAGCTCCTTGCCCTGAAGCTGTTTCGCGCCCGCGAGGCCCGCCGCCGGCCGACCCGCGGGAGCATAGAGCGCCGCAGCCTGGTGCGGGTTTTCACCGTAGCGCATGACCTGGCGGCGTTCCAGCGCAACGTGGATTCTTTCCGGCAGTTTTTCGAGCGGACCCAGCGTGACGCTGCCGTTCGCCGCCATGCGTTCGAGTTCCGTTGCGATTTCGCCGTCGTACCGCGCCGTGCGTGCATACGCCTTGCGCGCGAGCGCGAGGCGCGTGGAAAGGCTCAGCTCGCGCTTTTCGCGCAGTTCTGCGGCGACCGCGGCATAGTCCCGCGGTTCGGTCACCACTCCCACGCTCTGAAAATTCTTCGCTGCGGATCGAATCATCGCCGGGCCGCCGATATCGATATTCTCGATCATTTCCTCGGGCGTGACGCCGGGCTTGGCCGCCGTCGCTGGGAACGGATACAAGTTGACGACCACGAGGTCGATGGGACCGATGCCGTGCTCCGCCGCCTGCTTGCGGTCTTCCGCCTTCCCGCGCTGGAATAAGATTCCACCGTGCACCTTCGGATGCAGCGTCTTCACGCGCCCGCCGAGCATTTCCGGCCACCCGGTCAGCTCGGCCACGTCGCGCACGGCGACGCCCGCGTCGCGCAGCAAGTTCGCCGTGCCGCCCGTCGAGACGATCTCGATTCCCAGCGAGGCGAGCTCTCGCGCGAATTCCGTGATGCCGGTCTTGTCGTAAACGCTGATCAGCGCCCGCTCGATGGCCACCGCGTGCCTCCTGGATGAGGGCGAAGAAATGGAGCGGGTTAGTTTAAGCGTTTGCGCGGAATTTCGGAAGAGGCGCGGTGAAGAAGGGTCTGCCTCGGGAATCTACATCGAGATGCGGGCCTTCAATTTGACGCGGCCGTTTTCGATGTTGACCGTGTATTCCACCTGGCGGCCGCCTTTGTCTTTTAGTTCCTTCGTCTTCTGCCTGACGAATTTTTCGAAGGCCTTCAGGTTCGGCGCTCCGTCGCGCTCGCCCGTTTCGGTGCGGGCTTCGATCAGCTTCTCGTAGAGCGTGTACACTTTTTCCTTTTCGTGGTCCGGGTCGCTCAGGGAAAGGGCGAAAGAAGCGGAGACTTGCTGCACGGCGGCCGCGCGCCCGGCGGCTTCGGCAGCGCGGAGATCCAGCGGCACCTGCGTGACGGGTTTGGGGGGCTCGGCGGGCTGCAGGAGCGCTGCTTTGCGGGCCCGCTCGGCCTCGACGGCTTTGGCCGCGGCGCCGAAATGATGCTGCTGTATCCCGGTCTCCTTTTGCATCAGCTTTTTGCGCCACATGTCCTGATACTTCGCATAGGTTTGCGCCAGATTGTTCAGCCGGAAGCGCTGGGCGAAGTTCAGATCGCCTACCCGCTCGTTACAGCGGCGCATGGTCGTATCGACGCGCCATTGCGTGTCCGCGGGAGGGCGCGGGCGGCCGCCGCCGAAAAACTGCTCGTACTCGATTTTCAGCGTGCGGATGTCGCGTTCGATTTGGCTGAGATCGTCGTCGACTGTGGGCATAAGGGTGTCGGAACCGGCGAGATTCCAGACTAAGGGCGGTGGCCGGTGGCGTCAACCGGGGCGTGGGCGGGCTTGTCGCAAAGGGAAAGCCCGAGGGTCGCGCCCGCTGCTTGCAACGCATTCCTGACCGCTGCGGGTTCGTGCTAGAGTTCGCCCGGTTGGGCGCGCGCCCCAGCATCGTGGCGGCTCAAAGTCCAAGTCCTTCCGGAGGCGAAAATATGTGGCTGATCTGGACCATCCTCATCGGTATTCTCGCGGGCTGGCTTGCGGGTCAAATTGTGAAAGGGCGCGGCATGGGCATCGCCGTGGACCTGATCGTCGGCATCCTCGGGTCGATCCTGGGGGGATTCGTTTTCGGCCTTCTGGGACTTGCCGCATACGGCCTGCTCGGCCGGCTCGTGATGTCCGTGGTGGGAGCCGTGATCCTACTGCTCCTGGTTCGCGTCCTCAAGCGCGCCTAGCGCCGGCCCGCGCCGCCCTCTTCGAGCGCTCGCTGTGCGGGCCGCGCCCAGCGCGGAGAGGTATTCTCCGATCGTCCTGCGGCCCGTCCAATGTGGCCTGTCCGCGAGCGCGCCTCCATCCGCGGGCCACGAGCGCCCCAGAGGTGGAATTGGTAGAGTATTTTCAGGAACCTGCCATGGAAGCCGATGCCCATCGCCCGGCGTGGAAGACTCTGCTGGCTTTTGCGATCATCTATTTCGTCTGGGGATCCACGTTTCTCGCGATTCGCATCGGAGTGCGCGAAGTGCCGCCGTTTCTTCTTGCCGCAATGCGCTTTGTGGTTGCCGGGCTCGTTCTTTACGGCTGGATGATTGCGCGGGGTGAGCGCTCACCAACCGGGCGCCAGTGGTTCTCGGCGTTATTGGTCGCCGTCCCGCTCTTCGTGGTGGACTACGGCCTCGTGTTCTGGGCCGAGCAGCGTGTGCCCTCGGGCGTTACCGCGGTGATGATGGCCACCATCCCGGCGTTCATGGCGCTCTCGGAAATCATTCTTCTGCGGACGCAAAGGCTCACGGCCCGTTTGGGCATGGCCCTTTTGATCGGATTTGGAGGAGTGGCTGTGCTCGTGAGCCGCTCGCTCAATCTCGGAGGCGCGCCGATCGATAGGGTAGGCGGCGTTGCGCTGATTGCTGCGGCGCTAGGGTGGTCCGTCGGGTCGGTCCTTACGCGCAAGCTGCCCCTGCCGGAATCCAAGGCGGTCAGCTCCGGGGCGCAGATGCTCGCGGGAGGCGTATTGCTGGGGATCGTTTCGACCGGACTCGGAGAATTTCGCAATTTCCACCCCGGGGCGGTCTCGCGCGCCGCGTGGCTCGCGTTACTCTACCTGATTGTTGCCGGGTCCATTATCGCGTTTACTGCCTACGTGTGGCTGATTCATTATGAATCGCCGACAAGAGTTGGAACCTACGCGTATGTGAATCCGGTTGTGGCCGTGCTGCTGGGATATTTCCTGGCGGGTGAAACGCTTGGTCTGCGAACGATCGTGGGCGCGCTTTGCGTTCTGACCAGCGTAGTCGTAATTACAACGACGGGAGCGAAGCGGCCTGTGGCGCGGCTCCCCGTGGAAGATACGGCGTAATGGCCCGTTCGTCCGCTGCTCGCCTTGACTTTGCCGAAACCCGCTGACTAGACTCGAAGTTTCCGCTGATTCCCATGGCGAAAATAGAGGGCCGTATCATCACGGTTGGAGTGACCGGCGCGAGCGGCGCAATCTACGCGCAAGCGCTCCTGCGGCTGCTCGACGCCGACCGCCGCGTGGCGCGCGTTTTCCTGATTGCCACCGATGCCGGCCTGCGATTGCTCGCTACGGAGCTTGGCCTCGTGGCGGCGGAGCCGAAGAAACTGCCTTCGCTCCTGACCGGCACTTCCGCGAATAAAATCGAGTATCTGCCGAACAAGGACATCGGAGCCAGCATCGCCTCCGGCAGCGCCGCCGTGGACGCGATGGCCGTCATCCCCTGCTCGGCGGGCGCGCTGGGTTCGATCGCGGCGGGAATCGCGAGCGATCTGCTGACGCGCGCCGCGGACGTTTGCCTGAAGGAGCGCCGCCCGCTCCTGCTGTGCCTGCGCGAAACTCCGCTCAACCGCATTCATCTGGAAAATATGCTGCGCGTCCACGATGCGGGCGCGACCGTAGTGCCCGCGATGCCCGCCTTCTACTTCCGGCCGAAATCCATCGCGGACGTTGTCGAGCAATTCTGCTATCGCGTCCTCGTGCAGCTCGGGTTACCCCATCGAAAGCAGTACCGCTGGAAGGGTGGCGCGAGAAGCCAGGGATGACGAAGAGCCGCTTCCGCATCGTGCTCGAGATGATCAAGTTCGAGCACTCCGTCTTTGCGCTTCCGTTTGCGCTCGTGGGAGCCTTGCTTGCCGCGCGCGCCGCCGGCGGACTGCCCGCCTGGCGCCAGATTCTATGGATTATCGTCGCGATGGTAGGGGCGCGCTCGGCGGCGATGGCCATGAACCGCATCGCCGACGTGGAATACGACCGCCGCAATCCGCGCACCGCGAATCGCGCACTTCCGTCGGGTGAGCTCTCGGTGAGCTTTGCCTGGGCGTTCACACTTCTCGCATCGGCGGTGCTCGTTGTTGCCGCGTGGCAGCTGAATGAGCTTGCGCTGAAACTCGCGCCCGTCGCGCTGCTGATTCTGTTCTTCTATTCCTATACCAAGCGGTTCACGTCGTGGTCGCACTTCGTCCTCGGGTCTTGCCTGGGGATTTCGCCCGCTGCGGCCTGGATCGCGATCCGCGGCTCGCTCGACTGGCGCATGCTGATCCTCTGCGCTGCGGTCACCCTCTGGGTCGGCGGCTTCGACGTTCTTTACTCCTGCCAGGACGTGGACTTCGACAGAGCGGCGGGTCTGCACTCGATTCCGAAAAGATTTGGAATTCCGCGGGCCCTCAGAATCGCGCGCGCGATGCACATATTGATGGTCGCGCTGCTAATCTGGATCGCGTGGAGTTTTCGCCTTGCCTTGCCCGCGTGGGCGGGAATCGGCGTGGTCGCGGCGCTTCTGGCCTACGAACACTCTTTGGTTAAGCCGAACGACCTCAGCAAAATGAATGCTGCCTTTTTCACCGTGAATGGCTATATTAGTTTGTTGTTCCTGCTGTTTTGGGGCGTTGCCGTAGTCGTCGCGCGGCCGTAGCGCGAATCGCCTGATTATGTAGCGGCCGCCTTCGGGCGGGCGCCGTTAGGACAAAGCTGGCACGTGGCAGAACTTCGCATCTCGGACGCGCGGCTCAATCCCATCGCGCAAAAAGTTCTCTCGAGCGCTCGCCTCGACTCCGACGACGGCCTCGCGCTTTTTCGGTCGCACGACCTGCTCGCCGTCGGCTGGCTCGCGAACCACGTCCGCGAACAGCGCCACGGCGATATCTGCTACTTCAATGTCAACCGGCACATCAATCCCACCAATGTCTGCGTCGCGCACTGCAAGCTGTGCGCCTTCGGGCGCTCGCCCGATGTCCCGGGCGCGTACACGATGGCGCTCGAAGAGGTCTTTGCCCGCGGCGCGCAAGGCGTGGCCGAAGGCGCCACGGAATTTCACATCGTCGGCGGGCTGCATCCCGATCTTCCCTTCGACTATTACCTCGACCTGATCCGCGGATTGAAGCAGCGCTTCCCGCAAGTGCACTTGAAGGCGTTCACGGCCGTCGAAGTCCACTACTACGCCCGCATATCGAAGGTCTCGATCCGCGACACGCTCGTGAAAATGAAGGAAGCGGGCGTGGATTCGCTGCCCGGCGGCGGCGCGGAAATATTCCATCCGCGCGTGCGCAAGATTATCTGCGATCACAAGGTTTCGGGAACCATGTGGCTCTCCATCGCCCGCACCGCTCATGAGATCGGCCTGCGCTCCAATGCCACAATGCTCTTCGGCCACGTCGAAACCCTCGAAGAACGCGTGGACCATCTCGTGCGCCTGCGCGAATTGCAGGACACGACGCACGGCTTTCAGACCTTCATCCCGCTCGAATTCCACCCGGCAAACACGGGCCTCGCGCACGTGCCCAAGCCCACCGGCATCGACGCGCTGAAGACGATCGCCGTCTCGCGCCTGATGCTCGATAATTTCGACCACATCAAGGCTTACTGGATCATGCTCACGCCGCGGATTGCGCAGATCGCGCTAGGATTTGGCGCAAACGACCTCGACGGCACGGTGGTGGAAGAGAAGATTTACCATGACGCCGGCGCGACTACTCCCGAACACCTCACCCGCGCCGAACTCGAACGCCTGATCCGCGCCGCCGGGCGCGTCCCCGTGGAACGCGACACGCTCTACAATCGCGTGGACCGCTCGGCGATGCCGCCAACTCCGCCCGCACCCGCGCGTCCCACCAATGGCTTCATCCCCGTGTCCTCGCTCACCGTCTAGAGTCCGAAAAAACACACGGGCGGTCATTCCTAGCGGAATACGGCGGTTTTTGTCTTTTCATACGCCCTGCTTTTCTGGGGGCGAATGGCCGACGCACGCAGTCAAAGAATCCCTCTTTATTTGGAAGTCCGAGTTGTCGTTACTGCGCGGTTTCGCTGAACGTCGCGACCGGATGGCCCAGCCCGTACGGCCCCTGGGCCGTGACGTGAACGGTTCCGGCGCTCGCGGGAAGTGTGAGCGTGACGGCAGCGACTCCAGAGCCGTTCGTCGTCACGATTCTTCTCGAAACTCCCCCAAAGCTGCCGGAATCGGTCGTGAACAGCACGCTCGCGCCCGAGTTTGTCCCGCCCGACGAGCCTGCGTTCAGAGCGACGCTCAGTGCGAGAGTCGTGCTCACTCCGCCTGTCTGGTTGTCCCCTGTCTTCGCCAGCGTTGCCGCGGGGTTGCCGACCAGCGCCCAGCCGCCCTGAGTCTGCGTTACGCCGGCGCTGTCCTGGCCGGTCACGGTGAAGTGGTAGAAGCCCGGGCTGCTTCCCGTCGCAATCGTGATCGCGCCGTTCGCAGAGGTTGTCATGACGGCTGCGGGAATCGATATCGCGCCTCCGTTGGTCGATCCGGAATCGAATTGCGCGGATTGAAGCGTGACGCTCACGCTTCCTGCCGAGGAAACGATTTTCGGAGCGAGCGTGATCGTGCTGTTCGCCGCCGCTTGAATCGTGTCCGGGTTCAGGTCCCATTCCGCTGCCGGCGTTTTCGCAAGCGTCCCGGAGACCACCAGGAGCGTCGCCGAATACGGCGGGAACGATTGCGTCGCCGTCCACGCCTGGCTTGTCGACGCGACAATGGCCGTCGACGAAGCCTGCGAGAGCGTGTACGCCGTGAAGTTCGCGGGAGTGAAGTTGCTCAGCATGAATCCGACCTGCGCGGCGTTGGCCGGATCTTTGTTGATCACCAGCAGCGTGAGCGAGGTGCCCGCCGGCGGAAGCGCCGCGTAGACGCTGAACAGATTCGGGTCGGCGTTGTGCGTCGCGAGGATCGACGTGCTTCCGAACGTGCCGTGATTTCCGTCGTAATTGCGGTAAAGCTTCAACGCCTGATACGCAGGAGCTGTCGCGTCGGCGGCCACCCAGCGCGAGGCGTAGGTCACGCGCTCGCGCCCGAGGATTCCGAAGGCGTCTGCGTCGGCGAGCGCCGTCGAGAAATCCGCCTCGCCTGCGAACGCCGCGTTCCATTCCGTGATGCTGAGCGGCGTGCCGGGATAGATCATATTGAGCATGGCGCGCAAACGCGGAATCCGGAATGGAATGGTCCGCAGCGGCTGAATTTGCGTCACGAATTGCTGGTTGACCGCGCCGGACTCGCTGACGTACGCCGGATCCCAATAGTCGCGGAAAATCCGCAGCGCGGCGGCTTGCTTCTGCGCCGTGGTTTCGCTGCCGAGGTTGTCCGGGGAATCCGGGTAGGCATGGATATCGAGCACGTCGAGCGACCTAGCGCCCGCGATCTGGTCCGACCAATAGACTTCGTTCAGCCACCACGGCAGGAAATCCACTCCCCCGTGCGCGTTCTTGTCGTTGTTGTTCGCCCCATTCCAGTAGAACCACCAGCAGCAGCTCACCGGCCCGAAGCGGACCGCTTGCGGGTCCCACGTCTTCACGCCGCGGGCCACGCGCAGGAATACGTCGCGCATCTCGTCATAGCCCGAGGGATTGGGATGGACGTCGCGGTGCGTGCCGCTCCATATGTCGATTTCGTTGTCCATGTCGTAAAAATGGGGGCGGCCGCTGCCGTAGGCGGTCGCGAGCGCCGCGACCCACTGGTTGCGATACACGCTGCCCGCCGGATCGCCGCTCGCGGGAGGACCATCGAGCAGCGCGATGTTCGCGTCGTGGGGATCGTTGCCCGTCACGTTCGTCGAGCAGTCCGATTTCACGCCGTTTCCGGCGTCGGCGAGGAACGGGTCGGTCGCGCACTGCGCACCGTATTTGTTCACCGAGAAGCTGTAGCTGGTCGCGTCCTTCGCGGCCCAGGGCAGCATTCCGATTGTCACGATGGGGTAGCCCCCGGCGGCGGCAATGTTGCTGACGAACTGGGTGGAATCGGCGTAGAGGGGCGCGCTTCCCATGGGACGGTTCACGTAATAGAAATCGTTCGCCGCGCTCGTATCAAAGTTTCTCCAGTTGTAGCGCGTGGCTGCGTTGCCGCCCCAGCGGATCAGCGTCGCCCCGCTGTCGGTGACGTACGCCGCATTCGCCGGAAAATTCACGCCATAGACGTACGGGCTGATCGCATGGCGGTCGCTGAGCGCGTCGACCGTCACCTGGATTGCAGCCGAGACGACGTTCGTGGGCATCGCGCTCACTTCGCTCGAATTCGCGCTTTCGCCTGATGAGTTAACCGCCGAAACGACGTAGAAATAGGTCGTGCCATTCGTCACGCCCGTGTCGGTGAAACTCGTCGTCGTCGGCGAGGAGATCACGGTGTAAGGACCGCCGGTCATGGTCGCGCGTTTGGCGTTGTAGCTCGTCGCCCCCGCGCTGGCATTCCACGTCAGGCTCACCTGCGCGTTTCCCGCCGCAGCGGCCAATCCAGTTGGCGCTGCGGGCGGCACGACTGGTGCCACTGGCGTAGCGTTCACTTCCGGCGAATTTGCGCTTTCGCCCGCTGAATTGACCGCCGAAACGACGTAGAAATACTTCGTTCCGTTTGTCACGCCTGAGTCGTTGAAGCCCGTCGCCATCGGCGACGCAATCACGGTGTAAGGACCGCCGCTCGCTGTGGCCCGCTTCACCTTGTAGCTTGTCGCGTACGCGCTGGTGTTCCACGTCAGGCTCACCTGCGCGTTTCCCGCCGTTGCCGCCAATCCTGCGGGCGCGGTAGGCACCGTCGCGGTCGCGCCACCCCCTCCGTTCGAGCCGCCGGGCGCATATCCGCTGCAAGCAGACATCAACAGCAGCGTGGACGTCGTCACCAAAGCCGGCAGCCATCTCGCCCTTATCGAGCGCGTCATCGCGAGGATTCTCCTGTGTCGGCTGGGGGAAAAGATGACGACTAGGTTATGGTGGCGGGAATTAGGGCACAAGCTGTACCAGCGGCCAGAAAAGGACCGCTGGCCCACGGTTCCGTTGGCCCGTCGCGCCGGTCAAGACCGCTCCGGAATTCTGTGCAGAGGGAACGGGCGGGAACGCTACAATAGCGGCGCGAGTCCGCCGCCGAGCGGTTCGGGGACTCCTGCTTTGCCGGGCATCGGGCCGGCGATTCTCCGTCAAAATGAGGAATTTCAAGAATGTGCGCCTGTCCGCGTTCGTCGCTCTCGCGATTCTGGCTGCGGCGCCTCTGCCAACCTTCGGGCAAACCGACGAAATCCAGGTATACGACGGCTCGATCGCCCCGCCCGGAGAATTCAATCTCACCTGGCACAACAATTTCACGCCCGATGGCCTGAAGGCGCCGGCCTTCCCGGGAGGGATCATTCCCGACAGGTCGTTCAACGGCGTGACGGAGTGGGCCTACGGCGTCACCGACTGGTTCGAGGCTGGGCTCTATCTGCCGCTCTACAGCATCTCGGAGGGCCACGGCGCCACTGTCAACGGCACGAAGCTGCGCCTTCTCTTTACGGCGCCGCACGCCGCGGATCGCACGTTTTTCTACGCCGTGAATTTCGAATTCAGTTACAACGCCGCGTACTGGGACACGAGACGGTTCACTTCCGAAATTCGCCCGATCTTCGGCGTACACCTGCATCCCGTGGATCTCATCGTGAATCCCATCCTCGACAACTCCTACCGCGGCGGTTTCAAGAGTCTGGACTTCGCGCCGGCCGCGCGCATCGCCTACAATTTTTCCCCCCGGTTTGCCTTGGCCACCGAGGAGTACTCCGATGTCGGCCTGCTTCGCGCTTTCCTTCCCACCTGGCAGGAGTCGCATGAGGTTTGGGGTGTCTTCGATCGCAGCACGAAGTTTGCGAATATCGAAGCCGGAGTGGGATTTGGCGTGACTCCGGCCTCGGACAAGGTAACTCTGAAACTGATGCTCTCGCGCGACCTCAACTAGCCCGGGCCGTTCGTCACGCGTGCGGATGGGCCTTGTCGTAGACTTCCATCAACTGCCGGATGCTCGCCTGCGTGTAGCGCTGCGTGGTCGAGAGCGAGACGTGCCCGAGTAGCTCCTGGATCGCGCGCAGATCGGCGCCGTCGGCGAGCAGGTGCGTGGCAAAGGCGTGCCGCAGCGAGTGCGGGTGCAAGTCCCAATTGACGTTCGCCAGCCGCGCATATTTCTTCACCAGCGCGTGCACGGACCGGTCCGTCAGCCTCCCGCCCAGGTGATTCAGGAACACAGCTTCGGGAGCGGTCTTGGTCTGCGGATGCGCCAGGATTTCGTCGCGCACGGGCCAGTAAGCCTCGAGCGCCGTCTGCGCCTTTTCGCCGTAGGGCACCACGCGCTCCTTTCGTCCCTTGCCAAGCACGCGCAGCATCTGTCCGCGGCGATCCACCTCGCCCAGGTCGAGACCCACCAGCTCGCTTACGCGCAGGCCCGAAGCGTAAAGCAGTTCGAGGATGGCGCGGTCGCGCTTCAGGATGGCCTTCGCTTCTTCCTCGGAATGAGCCGTGGGGCGGCGATCGCGCCGCGCGCCGGAGGCCGTCGCGCCGCTCCCGAAACTGTCGAGGAATCCGTTCAGCTCTTCCGCGGTCAACACCCGCGGCACGCGCTTGGGCAGTTTCGGCGTGGCCACCAGGCGCGCCGGATTCTGCGTCGCGAGTTTTTCGCGCACGCAGAATTTGAAAAACGTCCGCAGCGACGCCAGCCTTCGCGCCACCGACGCTCGTTCAAGCTTCCGGTCGTACATCGACGCGACGTATTCGCGGACCACGCGGTGGTCCACCTCCGCAAGCGGCAGGGTCTTTTCGCCGGGCGGTGTGAGAAACGCCGCGAACTGCTGGATGTCGCGCCGGTATTCGCGAATCGTGTCCGGCGAGGCGTTGCGCTCGTAGCGCAGGTACTGGATGAATTTCTCGATGATCGGCTTCATCGCGCGTGCCCCACGGTCCTTGCCGCGAAGCACTCGAATTATAGTGGGGTTCGGCAATCCCGCTTTGCGCCGTCGCGATCTGCGTTGCTTTGCTAGCAGGGGGTGCCGAGCCGGCAGGTTCTGAGCAGGACCCGTGCAGGCCAAACTCAAGCCGTTTGGGCTAACCCTCAGACGGCGGCTGCGTTTGAGGCCGATGTGGTCATGAATTCCCCTAGCCTCGCGCGATGCAGCCACGCAAACACCAGCGCTTGTGCAACCTGTAACAGAAGCGCTCCAACGAACAGGTTGGTCTCTAAGTTCCACATCGACGAATTCAAGAAGAATGCTGGCCACGGGAGAATAATCGCTGAAAGCGCGGTGCCGCGGGCGCTCTGGAATAAGTTCAGCGCACCGAATAAGAAGCCGGTACAGACATAAAAGATTATTAGATACAGCGCAGCGGAAGCAAGGGGGTGTTTCGTCCGCCGCAGATTCATCCATTGAAAGTACAAGGCATCTCGCGCGAGCCAAGCGGCCAGAAATGCAGCGTCGTAGACCGCGAGCCGCAAGTTCCAATCGCCCGAATTCCGATAGTGTGATATCAACCCGATGACTGAGCCTCCGAGTAGGGCGACTCCTCCGACTAGGTATGGCGCGGGCCACAACGCCGACCACCAACTCGCAGCCCGGCTTCCGAATTCGCGCACGCGCCTGCGCACCCGCTCTCGATTGCGTAGTAGGATCAACGCGAGGATCGCAAACAGCCACAAACTCGCTGCAAAAAGATCATGCTCGACATCGGACGGTAGCGCGGCGCGGCGGTGGTACAACTTGTTGCCGATAGTGAAACCCTTTTCGCTGAACTGTTCCGACCAATTGAAGAATCCAAGGACGAGGATATCTACGTACAGCACGAAAAGGAATGTTTGGTTAGGGGAATAGATCTCGTAAACCGATGGATCGCGCTTCAAGTTTCGCGTGATTGCCAGGAAGAACCAGCAAATGAAAACGATGTAAAGTCCCGTCAGAACGAGCGAATGGGGAATCGTGATCCCGAGAAACACGTCCGACCACAGATACCTTGGCTCAACCCCCATTGGAGCACGTTCAATCACAGACGCAGGTATGGCGATCAGGTCTCCAAGGCCGAACGGGCTTACGGAGTGGAGCTTCAGGAAGGGGACGCTCCACGGGGCCGAATCATCAAAGGTATTAACGGAACTTATCCCTACCAACGCGAGGTACAGAAAAATTGAAACAGCCACTCCACCCCGCGCCAGAAAAACGGAAACCATGAGGGCCAGAGCATGGTAGGCGATCGAGCCCAACAGCAGTAGGAAATATGCTTCAAGGATGATGAATAGTGGGACGTGCCCACGAATCGCCCCGACGAGAGCCACGGGCACTAGGCAAAGCGTTACGAAGTACGGCAGTATCGGAGCGCCGAATAACTTCCCGATTCCCAGTTCAAACGACGTGAGTCGCGTCACCCGCTGATAGTCGAACGTGTTGAGGTCTTTCTCGCGATGCACGGCCTGGAGACAGAAAATGCCACCGCCGATCAAAAGCACTGCAATCTGGACGTACAGGATGAAGCCGAATACGGCGCCTCCTCCGTGCAGACCACTGACACTGTAATCAATGTCCGTGTGCACGATGGACGCCCACGTCGTAATGGAGACTGCCGCGCAAATCACCGCCGCAGCGATCGTCCGACCTGGCCGCAGCTGGATGCGCGCATTGCGGATCAGCTCGGGGTTGGAGAAAGGCAGGTTCACATGACCTCCCCGCTTGAAACTCTCGAGTAGAGTCGTTCGAGTGTCTCACTCACCTCCTCAACTGCGTAAACGGGTGCGCCCGTGCCGACAAGTTCCCGCACAAGGGCCGCAAGCTCCGCGTCGCTCCCCACGAAAGCGAACTGCGCGCCCGCGTTTTCCGAGGAACTACCGCTCACGCCCGGCCGCGCGCCGAGCCATTCCACAAGCGCGAAGCCTGCGGCGGCAAGCTTGATTCGGAATCGCCGCACGCTCTTTCCCTCTTGCATTACGTCTTCCAAGCGGCCCATCCGAAGCAGGCGTCCCTTTTCCATAATCGCGATCGACGTGCAGATTTCTTCCAAGTCCGCTAGGATGTGCGACGTGATGAAGATCGTCTTGCCTTTCGCATGTAGATCCCTCAGCAGTGCCTTCAGCTCCACCCGCGCCTTAGGATCAAGCCCCGCAGCGGGTTCGTCCAACACCAGCAAAGGCGGATCGTGAATGATTGCGCGTCCAATCCCGAGCCGCTGCTTCATTCCGCGCGAAAGCCCGCCGACCAGTTCATCACGTTTGATTTCGAGGTTCATTAGCCGGATCACTTCGTTCACGCGTCCCGGAATCGCCCCTTCTTCCATCTTGTAGGCGTGCGCAAAGTAGTCCAGGTATTCCCAGACCTTGAGATCATCGTAAAGCGAGAAGAAATCGGAGAGATAGCCGATGTGCCGCTGCGCTTCTTCCGGGTGGCGCTGCACGTCCACTCCGTTCACGGTCACGCGCCCCGCCGTCGGTTCGCGCAAGCCGCAAATCATCTTCAGGGTCGTGGTCTTGCCGGCGCCGTTCGGCCCTATCAGACCGAAAATCTCTCCGTCGGCAACATCCAGATTTACGCGGTCGGCCGCTACGATTTCACCAGCCTTACCGGAAGGCAGGTCATACTGTTTTGTCAAGTTGTCAAGTTGGATCATCGGGATCCGCGCATCTTCCGACACGTCTGCCTGCTTGTCAACAAGCGGGCACTAAACCCGTACCAACAGCCCACACCACAACCTCCTTGAAATGCAGCCGCCCTCATGCATCATGTAAGCGTGAGTTTCTTGGAGGTTTGATGAGTTTTCGAATTTGGATGCGAGGCGACGGGCAGTCGAAGCGAGTGTCGAACCCCCAATCTTGCGCCGCGCTTCCAATTTCTAATCGCAAAATTCCAGAATTAGAATCCACTCTAAGTCATTGGAAACAAACGAGCGGGCGTCGTTCTAATCGCAAACTTATCGGGGGCCCCTTCACCGAAGCTCGGCGGTCGCCCGGAGACCTGTGCCCAAGCGTTTTGCGATCCGCTCTCGTCATTGGGCTCCTTCTGGCACCTGGCGCGACACCCGCTTTTGCGAAGCCCAAGCCTTCCAAGACGCTGACCGTCGAGCGCATCTACAGCGAGCCGAGCCTGAGCGGCTACCTCACGAAGGGAATCGAATGGAGCCCGGACGGAAGGCGCATCTCGTATCTCGAGCGCAAAGGCTCCAGCACCGAAATGTGGACCATGGACGCGACGACCGGCCAGCGCAAGGTTCTCGTGAAAGCCGGCGTGCTCGAGGAAGTAATGCAGCCCGAAAAAACGAGCGCGATTCAGTCAACGGGTCTCGGCCGCGTGCAAGCGGAGAACTATCTTTGGTCGCCGTCCGGAGATGCCCTGCTCTTTGTCGGCAGCAACAATCTCGTGCTCCTCGACTTGAAGACGATGGCGCCGAAGCCACTGGTTCGCAGCGACGCGGAGATCGCAGATCCAAAATTTTCGCCCGACGGCAAATGGGTCAGCTTCGTGCGCGGCTCAAATCTTTGGCTCGCGGAAGTCGCGACCGGCGAAACACGAGCCCTCACCGCGGGCGGCAGCGAGGAAATCCTCAAGGGACAACTCGATTGGGTTTATCCCGAGGAACTCGACGCAACCACGGCCTATTGGTGGTCGCCCGACTCCTCGAAGATCGCCTACTACGAAATGGACGAGCGGCCCGTGACGCGCTATCCCATTATGGATATGAGCTCGCCTGTTGGCGCTGTGGAGTACACGCGCTTTCCGCAAGCGGGCGAGGCGAATCCGATCGTTCGCCTCGGAGTCGTCTCCGTGGATGGCGGAGAATCGAAATGGATGGACGCAGGCGCGGATACGGACGTCTATCTCGCGCGCGTGGTCTGGCTGAGGGATAGCCGCCGCATCGCAATCGAGCGCCTGAACCGCGCGCAGAACCGCCTCGACCTGCTTTTCTGTGATGCCGCGACCGGCGCTTCCGAAACAATCCTCACCGAAACGGACAAATACTGGATCAATCTCGCCGATGACCTGTATTTCTTCTCCGACGGCAAACGCTTCCTCTGGTCGAGCGAGCGCACCGGCTTTCGCCATTACTATCTCTACGATTTGTCCGGCCGGCAGCTCGCGCAGTTGACGTCCGGCGAATGGGGAATCACCGGCAATGGCGGCTTCGGCCCCGGCTCCGCGAGCCAGCCGGCGGTTGATGAGGCCCGCGGATTCATCTACTTCCTCTCGAACAAGGACGACATTCGCGGAACCGAGCTCTACCGCCTGGCAGTCGGGGACAAGAGCATCACGCGACTCACGCGGGAGGACGGCGCACACGAGGTCCTGATCGCGCCCGACGCTTCTGCCTTCGTGGATACCTACTCGAACGCCATGACGCCGCCCCGGCAGGAGCTTTTTCGCATGGACGCTACGCGCGTCGCCGCCATCGACGAAAACAGAGTGCGCGACCTTTCCGAATATCGTCTTTCGCCGGTCGAATTCCTGGACCTGGCGGCGAGCGACGGCACGAGACTCTGCGCCTCGATAATCCGGCCGCCGGATTTCGAAGCGTCGCGAAAATATCCCGTACTCGTCCATGTCTATGGAGGTCCGCATGTTCAGAACGTGCGGAACGAATGGGAATCGAGCGATTTCCTGTGGCTCGAGATGATGGCCGAGAAAGGCTACATCATT
Organism: Candidatus Acidiferrales bacterium; assembly: GCA_035279445.1. Taxonomy (GTDB): domain Bacteria; phylum Acidobacteriota; class Terriglobia; order Acidiferrales; family UBA7541; genus Palsa-295. Next base: position 283,368 of record DATEHV010000031.1, read on the forward strand.
TTCACGCTCGATAATCGCGGCTCCTTTGAGCGCGGCCACGCGTTTGAGACGCCGATCTACCACCAGCTGGGCAAAGTTGAGCTCGAAGACCAGCTCGCGGGTGTGAAGTATCTGAAGTCGCTTGCCTATGTCGATGCAGCGCGCATCGGCATCTTCGGTTGGAGCTACGGCGGCACGATGACTCTCGAAGCGATGTTCAATGCCCCGGACGTTTTCAAGGCGGGCGTTTCAGTCGCGCCGGTGAGCGATTGGCGCCTCTACGATACGATCTACACCGAACGCTACATGGGCCGCCCGCAGGACAATCCGCGGGGTTATGAAAACTCGTCGCCTGTGAATCAAGCCGCCAGGCTCCGCGGCAAGCTGATGGTGGTCCACGCCACCGGGGACGACAACGTCCATTTCGCAAACACATCGGAGCTGATCAACGAGCTGATCCTTGCCGGAAAGTATCCTTCCAGCCTGCAGATTTTTCCCGGCCGCGGCCATTCGATTGCCGATTTGCCGGCACGCATCGAGCTCTACCGCGGAATCACCGATTTCCTGCTGAATAATCTCTAGGGCAACTGGCTCTCATGCAACCCCCCGGCTCGGAACATTCTCCAATAGAATAGTCGAAGTACCGGCGGTCAAACGGTGGCGTCCAGGAACTCATTCACGAGAAGCGCAGTGTCTTCGCACACGCGCCGCACGGGGCGATCGAAGCGGCTTGCGATCGCGGCGTGCCTCGTTTCCGCGTTCGCCTCTCTTCTGCCGCTTGGCGCTCCGGCGCGCGCCGCAGACGGCGGCGCGGTCGAATCGCCGCGCATGGATGCAACTCCGCCGGCGCGGCTGCTCGACACGGGATTCAACGATCTCTACGAACTTAATTTCGAGGCGGCGCGCGCTGAGTTTCTCTCCTACCAAAAGGCACAGCCCCAGGATCCGCTCGGGACGGCGGCCGAAGCGGCGAGCTACCTCTACGAGCAATTTCATGTCAAAGGTATCTTCACGTCCGAGTTTTTCCTGAACGACGCGAGATTCCTTCGCGGCGCCGACGGGAGTCCGGCGCAGAATCACAACGAACCCTTCCTGCGGGCCAACGGCCGCGCCCAAAACATGGCCCGAGAACAATTGAAATCGAAGCCGACGGACGCGCGCGCCCTGCTGGCCCTGACCATGGCCGATGGGATGGAGGCGGATTACGACGCGCTGATCGTGAAGAAACAGATGGCGGGCCTGGGCATGACGCGACAGGCAGAGAGCGAAGCTGGCAGATTGCTGGCGCTGGATCCTTCGGCGGAGGACGCGTATCTGGCGCTGGGCGCGGCGAACTACGTTATCGGTTCGCTGCCGGTCTACAAGCGCGCGTTCCTGTGGTTCGGCGGGATTCACGGCGATCGCGCGCGCGGAATGGAACAGCTGCAGCGCGCCGCCGACCGGGGACACTACCTGCGGCCGTTCGCGAAGGCCTGGCTCGCGCTCGCTTGCGAGCGCGAACATCAGTTGGGCCGGGCGCGCGCGCTTTTCGCCGAACTGTCCAGCGAGTTTCCCGCTAACCCGCTTTTTGCCCGAGAGCTTGCCTCGCTCGACCGTCGTTCGGCGCGGAGGTGAGCCCGCGCCTTGCGGCGCCGGCTACCATTTGACGCGGACGCGATAGTCGAGCGCCGCCGCGCCGTCCTTCTCCACCGGAATCTCGAATCCGATCGTGGTGGCGTCCAGCTTCGTATATTTGTAATTGGAATTCACCACTTCCCAATCGCCGCCGACCGGCTCGCGCACTTCGACGGTCACGGGGCCGTCTTTGTGGTTGCGCAGCGTAATTTGATACTCCATCTCGTACAGGTTGGCCGCGAGCTTTTTGTAGTCCGTCTGTTTGCGCTCGCAGACCACGTCAAACGCGTTGCCGACGTAGATGCGCACGGCCTCATCCTTGGGCGTGTGAGAAATCGTGTCTTCACCGGCGAACTGCGTGCCGCCCTTTGAATCCGCCTGGTAGACGCGGACGGTCCCGGCGGGCAGCGGCATTCCGAGACTGCTTTTTTCGTCGTTCCTGAAGCGATAGTAGACCTTCACCGGCTGCGGGATGGCGTTCCCGATGCCCTGAGGGTTTCGGTAGTAGTAGGATTGCCCTTCTACGGACAGATATTTCTCCACGGAAATATTTGTCGCCGCGAGCAGGCTGATCTGTTTCGACTCGTTGTTCTGAATCGACGTGCGCCGCTCGAGTGTGTAGAGGTGATACTCCGAGAAACCTTCCTGCTGAAACTGTTTTACTGCCGGAGCGGCCGCTGCAACCATCTCTCGGGAGAAAACCCCGGCGTTGGACGGGAGTTCGGTGCGATGGACTTCGCCAGCCACGAGCTGGAGCTTCGCGTTCGCGTACGCGGCGCCGCTATTGTTCACGAGCGTGACCCAACCATCGAGGTCCGCGGTTTTTTCATTGCGCGAGACGTTGAGGACATAGTCCGCGTTCCAATTCATGTTGTTCGTGAGATACGAAGCCTCGACGCGCTGCGCGCCCGCTCCACGATTGTCGAGGGTCCAAACGAGCGTCGGCCGGCTGTAAAGATTTCCGGGGAGATCGGGAAAACTGTAGGGCTGAGCATTCGTCACGATCTCATCGCCGATCTTCCACACCGTGCCGCCGTTGTTGTCCGCAAGCAGCAGCGCTTTCGCCGCCACGAGCTTCTTCATGTCTCCTGCGACCTCGGTGTGCGTTACCGTCACTTCGCGCCCCACGTATTTTTCCAGCAGCTTCTGGGGGTCCAGCAGGTCGTACTCGTAATTCTGCTCGACAACGCTCAGCCTCGCGGGATCCGTGAGCGAACGAAAATGCACAGTTGCCGGCATAATCGACGCCGCGACATCCTCAAACCGCAAAGGGTACATGCCGGATTGCAGATGAATCTGGCGAACGTCGCGGACGAGCGCGAGATTCGAGTTGTAGACGGTGACGGAAATATCCGTCTGATCCTTCTGAGTAGTCGTGGCGGGAACGTCTGTGCCGGATTTTTCGTCGACCGATCCGGCGGCGCGCGCCTCCCTGAGTTTTCCTGTGAGCGGCAGCAGAAGAAGAATCGCGGCGAGGACGGCCGAGCCGTGGATTCGTGTTGTACGTGATGACATAAAATGTCTCCTTAGTATGAGAATCTCTGCATAGGTTAGAACGGCGAGAGCGGGAATTCTTGCGGCTGAATTTTAAGTGGGCGGGGCGGCTAGGGAATTGTGTTCCAGTGCCGGCCGCCGTCCGTGGTGCTGAATTTGCGCCCGTCGGCGGCGGTAAGCGTTGCGGACGAGGCGTCCGTTGCCGCGACGGCAACGAAATCGGCCTTCACCGGCGGCCGAATCGTGGTCCATTTCTTTCCGTTGGTTGTCAGCAGAATCATTCCGTTGCGGCCCACAAGCCAGCAGGTCTCGATAGATGGCGCGACACCCGCGACAAGGTGAGCGCTGGGGTTCGTCCACTGTGTTATCCAGCCTACGCCCGCATTGTCGGACCGCTCGACGAAGCGCCCGCCTGAAAGCCGCCACACAATCCGAGGATCAGGCGTCCGAACCAGCGTTTCAGCAAATCGTTCGTCGGCCGGCTGGACTACAACCGTTTCGTTCTGCGCCCTGAATTCGCTCGTGATTGCAACCGCGGGTGCCTGCTTATTCGTGGAGCTTTCCTGCAAGGGGGCGGCAGAACCAGAAACCACGACGGTGTTTGTTCCGGCGTTGATCTCCGGCGGAACTGGCGCAACTCGCGCGCGCTCAGCGGGCGGCGCGGCGGCCGCGATAGCTCCCGCGGCGGCGGGAGCGGCGGCAGCAGGATTCGCGACTTGGTTTGGGGCGGCGCGATCCTTGGTATTCGCTTTGTCCACTGTATCCGACTGCGAATACTCGCGGGCGTTGAGTGGCAAGTTGGCGGAGGATTCTTGGCTCCTCGCGAGCGCCGACGACTTTGCGGCTGTCGGACTTTCCAGTTCTTCAGTTTCCAACTTCTTCGCAGGGCCCGGGGCGGATTTCGCGGCGGCAGGATGTTCCGCGCTGCGGCCGGCTGCACTGGGCGAAGACTCTCGCGTTACAGGGGCCATCGCCGGCGCGGACGGCTCGGACATGGCCACCAGCGACGGTTTTTGCTGCTCCGCGAGCCGAACTGACGCTGGCCGCCGCACGATCCAAAACGCCGCGAGGATCAGCGCGGCCGCCACGGGCGCGAGCCATCGCCAATCCCATAGCCGCAGCCGTCGCGGTTCTTTCGCCGCCGGGGCGAATTCTCCGGCGCGGGCCATTGCGGCGAGGCTTTCGCGGCAGCGCGCGCACCGGGAGAGATGCAGCTCGCAGGCCGCGGTCTCGTCCGGATCGAGCGAGCGCTCGAAATAGGCCGCGAGGATTTCCGGATCCGGACAAGCCTCTGCCGGCGTCGAACCGGAAGCAAGGCTTCGCCGGAGCAAATCGGCCGACGGTTTGTCCGCTCCCTGCGGCGCCATAAAACGATTCTCCTCCCTTTCTTAGAACGCTCGAAGCATCAAATCTTGCGCGCGCCCGCGCTCCATTTCGCACCGGCCTGTTTCGCCGGCCCCGAATCCACGGGATGCAAATGAGACGTCAGATCGAAAGGCCACTCGCCGCGCGCGTATTCGCAGCACTGGCGCACCTGTTCTTCGTTCCATTTCCGGCCCTCGCGCAGAGCGGCTTCGACGCGCCGGCGGATGGTAGTGCGCGCGCGGTCCAGTTTGCGCGAGACGGTGGCCTCATGTTCGCCGAGCAGCCGCCCGATTTCCGCGAGAGTGCGATCGTCGGCATAGTAATACGCGAGACGCAGGCGGTCGCGCGAATCGAGGCCGGCGAGCGCCGCGGCGAGAGTGGCCTGCAGGATCGCGAGATAGTTCGCGCGCTCGGGATCAGCCGGGACGCCGGTGGCCGTGCGCGCCGCGATTTCCGCGCGCTCTTCGCCGGCATCGTCCTCGAGCGGTTCAGTCCTTCGCGCGCAGCGAACTTCGTCCACGTGGCGCTGCGCGAGCACGGCGCGCAGCCAGGTGGTGAGTTTGCTGCGCCCGTGGAAATAGTCGAACAGGGATTTTCGGGAACCTTCGGACTCCCGAAGTCCGTACAGATCGGCGTAGAGCGAATCGGCCAGCTCGCGCGCGTTGGCATCGCCCGCAATCGCCCTCGCGGCCCGATAGAGTTCCGGGCGGAATTGCGCTACGAAGAATTCCCACGCGGCTGGGCTGCCGGCGGCGCAGGCGCAAGCGAGCGCGAGATCGCCGGAGTACAGCGATTCGAGATAGGCCTCAATCGCCTTTTGATTCGGAGAAGCGCCCGGGAACCGTTGCGCGACGCTACGTTCCAGCGCGGCTTGAAACTGTCCGCCGGAGAGATTCCATTCCGCGGGTGCGGCCGCTTTGCGCCAGCAGCGTTCCACTGCGGCGGCGAGCGATGGAGGGAATCGCAGCGAAGGAGCCGGCCCGGGCGAAGCGGTCCCGGCGTCCGCCGAGTCTTGCGCAGCGAGCGAACGGGCAGGCCGGGGTGCCATGCTCTGGATGATAGCCGAACCGGGCACTGGGGTTGTATGCCAGCGGGGCGCGGTTTCCGCTATACTACCGGGCAGCCGTTTCTTGCTCACTCGCATTGCCGCGGAGAGGTGGCCGAGAGGCTTAAGGCGGCGGTTTGCTAAACCGTTGTACTGGCTAAAACCGGTACCGGGGGTTCGAATCCCCCCCTCTCCGCCAGAATCCGATAAGAGTCGGAAAGAGCCGGGCGCGCAGCCACGAAGGCCACGTAGAGGATTCAGCGACCCACAGTGAACCCGAAAGCGCTGACCTGCACCGTCTAGCCCCACACTTTGCGGGCTGTGTTGACGACGAGTTCGAGCTTGCGCCACTGGTCGTCGATGGACAGGAGATTTCCGGCGGCGACGGATGCGAACCCGCACTGGGTGCTGAGCGCGAGGTTATCGAGCGGAACGTAACGCGCCGCCTCGTCGATGCGCCGGCGCAAATCGTCCTGCGATTCGAGGCGGGGATGTTTGGTGGTGATGAGTCCGAGCACGACTGTCTTGCCGCGAGGCACCAGGCGCAACGGCTCGAATCCGCCGGCGCGCTCGCTATCGTATTCCAGCAGGAAATTGTCCACGTCGAGGGCTCCAAATAGTTTTTCAGCGATCGCGTCGTAGCCGCCCTCGGTGTACCAGCGGCTGCGGCTGTTTCCGCGGCAGACGTGGAGCGCCACGGTGACACTTTTCCGCGGGACGCCCTTCAGCGCGGCGTTGTCTCCAGCGATGGATTTGTCGAACTCGGCGTCCGGATCGAGGCCGGCGGCGCGCATGTGCTCGCGCTGTTTCGGGTCGAGGTAGTGGGAGTAGTAGGGAGCGTCGAGCTGGATGTAGGTGACCCCTTCCTTCACCAGCCATTCGACTTCGTCGCGCATGAAATCCGCGATCTCCGCGAGGAGGTCCGCATGCGTTGGATAAAACCTGTCGGTGACGCCGCGCTTGTAGCTCGCGACCATGAAATTAGAGGGCGAGGGGAGCGTGATTTTGAAGGGGCCCGGTGAGGATTTCTTCAGAAACGGAATTTCGTGGCCGGTCAACTTTCGAACTCTGCGCAGCCTGGCGCCGACGACCTGCGCCGTGCTCCCTTCGGCGCCGCCGCCGGGCCCTTTCCATTCGAGCATCACTTTGTCGGAGACGAATCCTTCGACGGCGTCCGCCATGTCGGTCAGCCAGGAGCCGCGGCGCAGCTCGCCGTCCGTGAAGATCGGTAGCCCGGCCTTGCGCTGGCCTTCGAGGGTCTGGAGAATGGCGCGGTCTTCAACGGATCGCAGCTCATCCTGCGTGAGCTTTCGCTGCGAGTGGGCCGCGCGGGCCTGCAGCAGTTCGGGAGGACGCAGAAAGCTTCCGACATTTTCAGCGCGATAGAGAGGAGCCATAAGCGATCGTCCTTCATTACATTCGCGCCTTTGCGCGCAATCAGATTCTGCGCGAAGTCAGGCAGACGCTAGCGGACGGATTGGAACCATGTCAAGAACTCGATTGCGTCCGAAGCGAGGACGCGCTTCGGCCGGTCGTCAGCGCGATATTGACACGTAGAACTATAGACCAGTAAGATTCCGGCCCAAGCGGCGGCTAATTGCGTATCCTTTCGAGAGCATTCGAGCGGGAGAACAGACCATGAAGAAGAGAGTTTGGACCACCCTGATTTTCGGAGGCCTTGTGGCCATCGGAGCGTCCGGCGCGCATGCGCAGGCTCCTGCCGCATCGCCGGCGCCCGCAGCATCCGCGGCTGCGCCAGGGACCGCGCCCGCGGTTCCGGCGGGGCGCAAGAAGCGCGTCGCCGTCTTCGATTTCGACTACGCTACTGTGCAGACGGCTTCGGCCGCCGCTTTTGGCCAGAACATCGACGTCGGCAAGGGTATTTCGGACCTGCTCGTGAAGTATCTGGTTCAGGACGGCACTTACTCGGTGATCGAGCGCAAGGCGCTGGACAAAATCCTTGCCGAGCAGAATTTTTCAAATAGCGACCGCGCCAATCCCACCTCGGCCGCGAAGCTTGGAAAATTGCTGGGAGTGGACGCGATTATCGTGGGCAGCGTCACGCAATTCGGAAACGACACGAAGAAAACAAACGTCGGCGGCGGGGGAGGCGGGTTCGGCGGCTTCGGGATCGGGGGTTTCTCCCACAGCAAGACGAAGGCAATCGTCAATATTGACGCGCGGATCGTGGACATCGATACGGCGGAGATCCTCGGAGTAGCCGAGGGCCACGGCGAGTCGTCGCGCTCGAGCACGGGCTTGCTCGGCGGCGGCGGAAACTGGCATGGCTGGGGCGGCGGCGCGGTGGACTTCGGCAGCAGCGATTTTCAGCAGACGATTCTTGGCGAGGCCGTCAAGAATTCCGTCGAGCAGATGAGCGCGGGACTGATTGCGGACAATACGAAGCTGCAGACGCGTACCGTTATCGTTTCGGGTTTGGTCGCGGCGGTGGACGGCGGACAGGTCATTTTGAATGTGGGGGCAAAGGCGGGCGTGAAGGTGGGCGATCAGCTTTCCGTGGAGCGCATCACGAGAAAGATCATGGACCCCAGCAACCCGACCGTGGTGCTTCGCCAGCTGACCTCGCCGATCGGCGTCGTCAAGGTAACGGACGTAGACGACGTATCCTCGGTGGCCACGCCGGTTTCGGGCACGGGCTTCAAAGTGGGCGATGCCGTCAAGACCGTGACGCAGTAGCGAAATCGCGGGCGAGCCTCATTCCATGGGCAAGCCGACGTAGTTTTCGGCAAGCGTCTGCGAAGCCGCTCGTGAGGCGGTGACGTAGTCGAGTTCGGCGAACTGGCGGCGCCTGTCAAACGCATTGTCCGTGTCGAAAAGGTGGAGCATAGCAGTCATCCACCAGGAAAAGCGCTGCACTTTCCAGACGCGGCGCAGGCAGGTCTTCGAATAGTCCTCCAGCAAGTCCCGCCTACCCGACGCATAAAATTCCGCAAGGGCGCTCGCGAGCACGCGGACATCGGCGACGGCCAGGTTGAGGCCTTTCGCGCCCGTGGGCGGAACGATATGCGCCGCGTCGCCCGCGAGGAAGAGCTTTCCGTATTGCATCGGCTCCGCGACAAAGCTGCGCATGCCGGTCACGCCCTTCTGCAATACGGGGCCCTCGGTGAGCTTCCATTTGCCGTCGGCTGTGCCGAGCCGGGCGTGCAGTTCCTGCCAGATGCGATCGTCGGGCCACTGGTGGATGTCTTCATCGGGGGCGCATTGGATGTAAAGGCGGCTGATCTCGGGCGAACGCATGCTCAGAAGAGCAAAACCGCGCTCGTGGTAGGCGTAGATGAGCTCCTCGGACGAGGGAGGCGCCTCGGCGAGAATTCCCAGCCAGCCGAAGGGATAGACGCGATCATAAAACGTCAGCGCGCCCGGCGGAATCGAAGGGCGGCAAACGCCGTGGAAGCCATCGCACCCGGCGATAAAGTCGCAAATAACTTCTTCCGGCTCGCCGCCGGCGAGGAAGCGGATCTTCGGCTTTGCTGCGGAGGTTGCGCCGTCGAAGTCGTGCACGCTCACACTTTCAGCCTCGACAATGACGCGCCCGCCCGCGGCGTGGCGCGCGTCGAATAGGTCGGCGACGACTTTGTTTTGAGGATAGATCACGACCGCGCGGCCGCCCGCAAGATCGTTGAAATCGATGCGATGCGTGCGCCCGGCGAAGCGCAGCTGCACGCCGTAATGAAAAAGCCCCTCGCGTTTCAACCGCGCGCCCACGCCCGTCTCTACCAGCAGGTCGGCAGTGCCCTGTTCGAGCAGGCCCGCCCGCACGCGCTCCTCGACGTGCTGGCGGCTGCGCGTCTCGACGACAACCGAGTCGATCCCGCGGAGGTGCAGAAGATGTGACAGCACCAGCCCCGCGGGTCCCGCTCCAACGATTCCAACTTGGGTGCGCACCGTTTCTCGCTCTCGCGCGGTTGCGGCGAATTTCGCGGCAACCGAGCCGCCCGGGAATGCGCCGGGCTCCAACGACAGATCCATTTTATATTCATCTTGCAAAGGCGGGAGATCAATCTAGAATGCAGGGACGTTCGGGCCCTGAAAAACGTTTTGGACAGGCAGTTGAATTCAGCGGTGCCGGTTCGGCGACGTGACGCGATGGCGGAATGGGGAGGGGGGCCGAGTGTCGACGGAACGCGGATTCTATGGCTGGAAACTCGTTGGGGTCCTTTCATCGCTCGATTTCCTGAACCTGGGATGCACCGTCTACGGCGGAGCGGTCATCAACAGCTACATGCTTCGCCAAATTCCGATGAGCCGCACGGCGCTGGGCCTCGGGTTCACGCTACTGAACCTGTTTGTCGGGCTGCCTTCGACGATCGTGGCGCTTTCGATTCTGAAGCGGGGAGTGCGCGCGACGTACGCGATCGGGTCGGGGCTGATTGTGCTCGGTTGTCTATTCTTAGCTTTCTTTGCTTCGCGGTCGTGGCACTACCTGGTCGCGTTCGGCGTGATCATCGGCACGGGGGTTTGTTTCGGCGACATCGTTCCGGCGACCACGACAGTGACCCGATGGTTCGAGCGCTATCGCGGAAGGGCGTCGGGGCTGGTGCTGAGCGGGTCGGGCGTTGCCGGATTCCTGATCTCGCCGCTTCTGGACAAGCTGCTTCGCGCCAACGGCGGCAATTGGCGCGTTGGGTGGGGAATAATTGCCGGACTCGCCGTGGCGGGCGGCATCATTGCGGTCCTATTCATCAAGGAGCGCCCGGAAGACTTGGGGCAGGTGATGGATGGAACGCAGGCCAGCGAGGCGTCGGCGCGGCAAACGAGGCCGCACGCAGGCGGGCTGATCACGAAGTATGAATGGACGCCGGGTGAGGCCTACCGGACGACGGCCTTCTGGCTGATCATGATCGGCGGCATCGCCTCGCAGTTTCCGTTTTTCTTTTTCACGGCTCACTGGATTCTCCACCTGCAGGGCAAGGGCGTCTCGTCGAGCGATGCCGCCTTCGCGATGGGGCTGTTCACGATCTCCCTGATTGCCGGACGACTAATCGGGGGGTGGTTGATGGACACGATGACGGCGCGCTACGCGTTCATGATTGGACTCTGCTGCTACCTGGTGGGATCGGTCGCGGCGCTGAAAGTGACGCCCTCTTCGCTGCTCATCGGGTACGCGGCGGCGATTCTCTACGGGCTTGCGATCGGCTGGACTTTCACGTGCTTGACCACATGCGTGGCTCACTTCTACGGCCCTGCTGCCTTTCCGAAGCTCGCCGGAATGACGCTCCTGCTGACGTCGGGCCTCGCTTCACCCGCGGGCCTGATTGGCGGAAAGATTTTCGATCTCTATGGCAGTTATACGCGGGCGTTTGAGCTGAACATCGTGATCACCGTGATCGGAATCATCGCGATGGCGTTCGCGGCGCTTCCGCGTCCGCGAGGGGAGAGTTTCGCAGTGGCCAAGGCCGCGTAAGCGGCGAAGGATGCGCAGAGGAGACCCGGAGTGACGAACAAGCCCGGATTTTACGGCTGGAAGCTGGTCGCCGTTCTCTTTTCCCTCGATTTCATCAACATGGGATTCCCGTATTACGGCGGCAGCGTGATCGTAAATGGTTACATGAGCCATGACATTGCGATGAGCGGGAGCAGGCGTGGCGCCGGATTTACGTTGGTGAATTTATTCGTGGGGCTTGCGGCGTGGGTCGTGGCGAAGTCGGTGGTGAAGTACGGGCTGCGCGCGACGTTTGTTACGGGTTCGGCGGTGCTCTGCGCCGGGTCGCTTTACCTGGCTACCTACGCCTCGACGTCATGGGACTACTTGATCGCCTTCGGCGTTGTGATTGGGACCGGCATCAGCTTTGCGACCTTGGTGCCGGCGTCCACCGCCGTCTCCCGATGGTTCCGGCGCTATCGCGGCCGAGCCATGGGACTTGCCCTCTCGGCGTCGGGCTTTGCGGGTCTGGCCGCGCCCCTGCTCGGCAAAGTGCTTCGTGCGCATGGGGGCAATTGGCGTCTGGGCTGGTACATCGTTGCGGGGGCGGTGGTATTTTCGGCGCTGATCGCCCTACTTCTCGTCCGCGAGAGTCCGGAATCCCTCGGCCAGCTTGTAGACGGCCTGCCGGAAGGTGACCAGCAGCAACCCTCGCGCACGGATTCTCTGGTTACGAAGCACGATTGGTCTTCCTCGAAGGCCTACGCCACTTCCGCGTACTGGCTGATCGCCATCGGATCGGTCACCGCGACGTTTCCATTCTTCCTTTTCGTGGCGCACTGGACCCGGCGGCTGACGGCGGTGGGAATCAGTCCCTCCCAGGCGGAGTGGGCATTGAGTCTGTTAACCATCGGCACGCTGGTGGGCCGCTGGATCGGCGGCTGGCTGATGGACCTGATGAACGCCCGCGTGGCGTTTGTCACCGGCTTGTGCCTCTACTTCCTCGGATCGTATCTCGCGATAATCGTCCAACCGGATTCCGTGTCCGTCGCCTACCTGGCCGCGCTGCTGAACGGCACGGCGTATGGTTGGGCGTTTTCCTGTGTAGGTACGATGACGGCGCACTACTACGGTCCCAAGGCGTTCCCCAAGCTCTATGGAACGATGACTCTGTTGACGTCAGTGTGCGCTTCGCCTGCGGCTGCGGTCGGTGGAAAGATTGCCGATCTCTACGGGGGTTATACGCGGGCCTTCGAACTCGATTGCGTGCTGGCCGCGGTCGGCATCATTGCCATTGCATTCGCGACGATGCCGCGACCACGAACCGAGACGAATTCATCGACGCAGGCGGCGCAGATGGCAGGCTGAGTTTCCCGCAGTTTCCGCAGCTACAGCTGAATCCTCGAAAACAAGTAGCTTCCGACTGCCAGCAGAATCGACGACAGAACGACGAGAACGCCGAGATCGGTGGCGACGTTGAAGGCGAAGGAGTGGCTGAGCGCGCCGCGCAAACCGTCGACGCCGTAAGTGACCGGATTCAAGAACAGGGCGGCCGCCAGGGCTTTCGGCAGCCCCTTCATTGGGAAAAGCGCGTCGGAAAAGAAGAAAAGCGGCATGACCAGGAAATTCATAACGAGCGGGAATCCTTGCATGTCCTGCAGCACCGATCCGATCGCGGTCCCAATCGACGTGAACAGCAGCGAAATCAGGAACATGAAAACCAACGCCACGGGCAGCAGCAGCCAACTCCCAAACCGAAAGCCGAACAGAAGACAGACGAGGAACACGGCGAATCCCTGAAGCAATGCGACGATCGCCCCGCCCAGCACGCGCCCGAGAACGATCTGCAGGCGCGAAACCGGAGCCACCAGCGTTTCTTTGAGGAACCCGAACTGGCGGTCCCAGATGATCTCGATGCCGGAAAAGACCGCCGTGAACATGATTCCCATGGCGACGATTCCGGGAGTCACGAAATAGAAATAGTTTCCGTCGCCGGCCCTCGCAAAGGTCGACCCCAGGCCAAAGCCCAGCGCGAGCAGGAAAACCACGGGCTGGCCGAGCGACCCGACAATTCGGGCGGGCGAACGCACGTAGCGCTTGAGTTGACGCAAGCACAGAATGTAAATGGCTCTCATCGGCGCCTCGTTCCTCTCCAGGCTCTTCCCATCATCCGCATTCGGTCGGTCGAGGACGCCTCCTGATCGCGAATGGCGTGTCCGGTGAGCGCGATGAACGCATCCTCGAGAGTCGCGCTCTTGGTCTGCTCCTTGAGCGACGCCGACGTGCCCTGCGCTACGATCTTGCCGTGGTCGATCACCGCGACCTCGGCGGCCACGCGGTCGGCTTCGTCCATGTAGTGCGTCGTGAAGAATACGGTGACATTGTGTTCCTTGCTGAGCGCCTGGATATAACCCCAGATGTGATTGCGAGTCTGCGGATCGAGGCCGATGGTCGGCTCGTCGAGAAAGAGAATGCGCGGCTGGTGAAGCAGCGCGCGCGCCACCTCGAGCCGCCGTTTCATCCCGCCGGAATACTGTTTCACGAAATCCTTCTGCCGGTCCAGCAATCCAACGAGTTCGAGCAGCGTGCGGGATCGCTTCGCGCGTTCGCCGCGCGAAATGCCGTAGAGCGCGCCGTGCAGGTCCATGTTTTCAAAGGCCGTCAATTCGTCGTCGAGGCTTGGATCCTGGAACACGATTCCAAACGACCGGCGCACCTGCTTCTGCTCGTGCACGGGATCGTGACCGTTGACGCGAATCGATCCGCTTGTGGGGTCGAGCACCGTGGTCAACATCTTGATGGTCGTGGTTTTTCCCGCCCCGTTGGGGCCGAGAAAGCCGAAAATCTTGCCTTCCGGGACGGTGAACGATACGTGGTTTACGGCGCAAAAATCTCCGTAGTTCTTGACGAGGTCCTGGACTACGATCATGTCGCCCATCATTGCCTTTCCGATTTCCGGAATGCGCCGTCCCGCCAAGACGCGGCGACACAGGATACGATGTATGTAACTACGCGGGCAAATGGTTATAACGTAAGGCGCGGAGCTAAGGTTACGCGCGAAATCGGGCGAGGCATGAGCCGACAGGAGGCTTGATACGGTGAGCACAGTGCGAGAAGCGACCTACGGTGTGCTGCGCGACCTGGGAATGACCCGGATTTTCGGCAATCCCGGCTCGAGCGAGCTGCCATTTTTGAAGGATATGCCCGCCGGCTTCCAGTACATCCTCGGCCTTCATGAACGAACGGCGGCGGGAATGGCGCTGGGCTACGCCATGGGTATCGGGGAAGCGGCGTTCGTGAATCTGCACTCCATCGCCAGCGCCGGAAACGGCCTTTCCGCCATCATCGACGCTTATCAGTCCCACGTGCCGCTGGTGATCACCACCGGGCAGCAGGACCGGAGGCAAATTCTTTCCGAGCCGTTTCTGGTGAGCCGCGCGGTCGAGGTGGTGAAGCCCTATGTGAAATGGGCCTGCGAGCCGCTCCGGCCCGAAGACGTGCCCACGGCCATCGCGCGCGGTTACCATCTCGCGATGCAGCCTCCGCGCGGGCCGGTATTCATTTCCGTCCCCATGGACGATTGGAACAAGCCGTGCCAAACGGTGGCCGCGCGCAAGGTGAGCCAGTCGGTCACGCCGGATCCCCAAGCCCTCGACGAAGTGGTCCGGGGGATCGACGCATGCCGCAAGCTTGCGCTCGTCACGGGTTCCCAGATCGAAGAAGACGGCGCGTGGCACGAGGTGATCGCGCTTGCCGAGCGTGTGAACGCGGACGTGTATGCCGAACCCATAGCGTCGCGGTGGGCATTTCCCCGCAGCCATCGCCTGTTTCGCGGCGGATTGCTGCCGGCGCAGAAACCGCTCGCCGATCAACTGGCCATCTACGACGCGGTCGTGGTTCTTGGCGCGCCGGTTTTTCTCTACTACGCGTATGTACCGGGCAACGCCATCGCACCTGGGACGAATCTTTTCCAAATTACGAATTCGCCGCAGGACGCGTCGGCGGCGCTCGCGGGAACAAGCGTGGTAGGCAACGTCGCGGCGGCGGCGGCGTACATCTCCACGCGAGTGAAGCGCGTGGAACACAGCGCGCCCGCGCAAACCAAGCCGGCGGAGCCCCAGCCCGAGCACCCCCTGACGTGCGCGTACGTCTTCAGCACGCTGAACAAACACCTGCCGCACAACGCCATCATTTCGGAAGAGTGTCCTTCGTCGAAAGGCGATCTTGACAGGTACATCCTGCTCGATGAGCCGGGATCTTTTTACTCGGTGCGAACGGGAATACTCGGTTTCGGCTTGCCCGCCGCGGTTGGGCTTCAAATCGCGCACCCCAATCGCCGCGTGGTCTGCGCGGTGGGCGACGGCTCGGCGCAGTATTCGATTCAGGCGCTGTGGTCCGCGGTGCAATCGAAAGCGCCGGTGATCTTTCTCGTGATCTGCAACGGGAACTATTCCGCGCTCAAGGGATTTCGCGACTTCACTCGAGTAGGCAAGAACGTGCCGGGAATCGACATCCCGGGAATCGACGCCGTCAAGATCGCGCAGGGATACGGCATGACGGCGCGGGAGGTTGACCGCCCCGAAGACCTCGAGCCGGCGCTGAAGTGCGCGTTTGCTTCCAAGGAACCATGTCTGATCAGCGTGAATGTCCAGGAGGGCGGCCAGAAGACGATGGGAATGGATCAGTCGGTGAATCCGCCGAATTATGGATGAAACGCACAGCTCAAGCCTCGTCTGCGCGAAGAACAATTTGGTTCACTCGGATGGTCCTCCGGTGTATAAAAAGTGTCCTGATCTAAGCGAGCGAAAAAAGGAAACCGCAGGTAAAAACGACCATGGCCAGTGAAGCTGCTGTTGCACCGATTCGAGTCACCGACGCCGCGTGGGCGGCCATTGAAGGCGGCTACGACTTGCAGGTCCACGTTGCGCCGGACGTGATTTCGCGCCGCATCGACGATCTCGATCTGGCGAAGGAGTTTCTCGCGCACAGACTCAAAGGGTTCGTGCTGAAGTCGCATTACGCTCCCACCTACGAGCGCGCGAAGGTGGTCACGAAGGCCAGCCCCGGCGTCACAGCCTTCGGCGCGATTACGCTGAACCATAGCGTGGGCGGCCTGAACCCGGTGGCACTGGAAATCGCGGGGCGTTCCGGCAACAAGGTTGTTTGGATGCCCACCGTCGACGCGGCGAACGAGACGGCCGGCCGCTCCGATGGCCCGACCGACAAACTGCCCTTCTGGGCGAAGATTCAGCGCGAGCTCTCAGCGACAGGCATCTCGCCCCCGCCGCTGACCGTGCTCGGCGACGACGGCAAGCTGAACGCCGCGGCGCGGCGGTGCCTGGAGCTGATCGGCAAGCACGACATGATCCTGGCCACCGGCCATCTGGGGAAGAAAGAGATTCACGCGCTGGTCAAGTCAGGCAAAGAGATGGGACTGAAGCGCGTGCTCGTCACCCACGCCGAATTTCCGTCGCAGAATCTCACTCCGGACGAGCAGTTGGAGCTTGCGAATCTGGGCGCGATGATCGAGCACTGCTTCACGACCATGCACACAAGGAAGGCTCCGTGGGACGTCTACTTCGAGAGCGTTCGCAAGGTAGGTCCCGAACGGGTCGTCCTTTCAACGGATTTGGGGCAAACCATCAATCCTCCCGTGGCGGAAGGTTTCGCGATGTTTGCGCAGAAGATGCTCGACGCGGGATTCCAAGCAGCCGACGTGCGCCGCATGACGGTCACGAATCCCGCCGCCCTCATCTCCTAGCGTTCTTCACGATAGTTACTATCACCGCCGGCGCGGCATGGGCGTCGTTCGCGCTTCGTTTTTGAGCACACCCTTCACCCATGGTCGTATAATTGCATTGAGCGGGATGAGGGGTAGTGGGCTATGGACAACGAAACCGTTACCCGATTGCAGGGCTTGGATGACGCCGAAATACAGGAATGGTTTGAGTCGCTCGACTCCGTGCTCCACTCCAGCGGGCGCGAAGTCGCCATGGAGATACTCGAGCGACTCCGGTCCCACGCCGCCGTCATCGGCGTGAGTCTGCCTTTCTCCGCGAATACGCCTTACGCCAACACGATTCCAGTTGAGCTTCAGCCGCCCTTCCCGGGCGATCAGGATCTCGAGCGGCGCATCAAGAGCCTGGTTCGCTGGAATGCGCTGGCCATGGTCGTCCGCGCCAACAAGCATGAGAACGGCATCGGCGGCCACATCTCCACCTACGCTTCGGCTGCTACGCTCTTTGAAGTCGGCTTCAACCATTTCTTTCGCGCCCGCACGGAAGAGTTTGAAGGAGACACTGTCTATTTCCAGGGGCACGCCTCCCCGGGCGTCTACGCCCGCGCGTTTCTCGAGGGACGCCTTTCCGCGCAACAACTGGAAAATTTCCGCCGCGAACTGAAACCCGGCGGGGGTCTCTCGTCCTATCCCCATCCGTGGCTCATGCCCAATTTCTGGGAATTTCCGAGCGTGTCAATGGGGCTCAGCCCGCTGATGGCCATTTATCAGGCGCGCTTCAACCGCTATCTCGAAGACCGGGGCCTCAAACCGGCCTCCGACGCGAAGGTGTGGGCATTTTTGGGCGACGGCGAGACCGATGAGCCGGAATCTCTGGGCGCCATCACGCTCGCCTCGCGCGAAAAGCTGGACAATCTTATTTTCGTCATCAATTGCAATCTGCAGCGGCTGGACGGTCCCGTTCGGGGCAACGGCCAGATCATTCAGGAGCTGGAATCGGCGTTCCGCGGCGCCGGCTGGAACGTGATCAAGGTGCTGTGGGGCAGCGAGTGGGACCCGATTCTCCAGCGGGACACCGAGGGCCTGTTGGTGAAGCGCATGGGCGAAACCGTCGACGGCGAATACCAGAAACTTACGGTTTCTTCGGGCGCCTACGCCCGCGAGCATTTCTTTGGATCCGATCCGCGGCTCCTCGAGCTTGTAAAACCGCTTTCCGATGAACAACTGCGCCGTCTGCGCCTGGGAGGTCACGATCCGCGGAAGGTCTATGCGGCTTACAAAGCGGCGGTGGACCACCGCGGTTCGCCGACGGTGATTCTGGCCCGGACAATCAAGGGTTACGGGCTGGGAGAAGCCGGCGAAGGCAAGAACGTCACTCATCAGCAGAAGAAACTCAACGAAGACGAACTGCGCGAATTCCGCTCGCGGTTTGAGATACCCCTCAACGACGAAGAGTGCATCGACGTGGCGTTCTACCGGCCTCCCGAGGACAGTCAGGAAATCCACTATCTTCGCGCGCGGCGCGCGGCGCTCGGCGGCTACGTTCCGCAGCGCCGAGTTCGTTCGAAGCCCCTCACGCTCGACAACGACGGGCTTTTCCTCGAATTTCTGCAGGGCAGCGGAGAAAGGGAATACTCGACCACGATGGCCTTCGTCGGAATCCTGCGTAAGATGCTAAAGGATCCCGAGATCGGTCATTTGATCGTGCCAATCGTTCCGGACGAGGCGCGCACGTTCGGCATGGAATCGCTGTTTCGCACGGCGGGAATCTATTCGAGCGCAGGCCAAAAATATGTGCCCGTCGACAGCGAGATGCTTCTCTACTACAACGAAGCCAAGAACGGCCAGATTCTGGAGGAAGGCATCACCGAGGCGGGTTCGACCGCTTCGTTCATCGCCGCCGGCTCGGCCTACGCGACGCACGGTGTCAACACAATTCCATTTTTTATCTACTACTCCATGTTCGGATTTCAAAGGGTGGCCGACTTCATCTGGGCCGCCGCAGACATGCGCACGCGGGGCTTTTTGGTCGGGGGGACGGCCGGCCGCACGACTCTTGCCGGCGAGGGTCTCCAACATCAGGATGGGAACAGCCACGTGCTGGCGCTGCCCGTTCCGAATCTCCGCGCATACGATCCGGCCTTTGCCTACGAAATTGCAATCATCGTGCAGGACGGCATCCGGCGGATGTACAAGGACGGCGAGGGCATCTTCTATTACGTCACCGTGATGAACGAAAACTACGTTCATCCACCGATGCCCGAAGGCGTGAAGGACGGAATCCTCCGGGGCATGTACCGGATACGTCCCTCCGCGAACAAGAAATCGATTCTGCGGGCGCAACTCTTCGGCAGCGGCGCCATCCTGAACGAGGCGCTGCGCGCGCAAGAAATCCTCGAACAGAAATTCGGCGTTGCCGCCGATGTCTGGAGCGTCACCAGCTATAAGGCGCTGTATCTGGACGGCATCGAAACGGAGCGCTGGAACCGATTGCATCCGGGCCAGAAGCCCCGCGTGCCCTATGTAACCGAATGCCTGGTTGACGCGCCGGGAGTTCTCATCGCCGCTTCGGACTATCTGAAAACCTTGCCGAACATGATCAGCAAATGGATGCCGCGCCCGCTCACTTCGCTCGGCACCGACGGTTTTGGCCGCAGCGAGGGCCGCGCGTCGCTCCGGGAGTTTTTCGAGAATGACGCGCGCTTCATTGCTCTGGCGGCGCTCCACGAGCTGCTGCGCGAAGGCAAGATCGAGCGCGGCGTCGTCGACAAGGCCATCGCCGAGCTCGGGATCCACGCCGACAAGCCAAACCCGGTCACGACGTAGTTCGGAATTCTCAGATGCAACCTTCGGGCGCACCACCATTCCGGATTCGATCGAGGAGCGCACCATGACCGACGAGATGCAGGAACGCCTGACGATTCGCGAGATGGTAGAGAACTGGGTGGTGTGGCGCGATGCGGGCATTTGGGACAAGTTCCGCTCCCTTTGGCACGACGACGGCCGCATGATGGCCACCTGGACGCAGGGCACCGCCGATGAATTCATCGAGATGAGCAGGCAGGGTTTTGCAAAGGGCGTGCGGATTCTACATTTTCTGGGCGGCAGCTCGATCGAAGTGCGCGGCGATCGCGCCGTCGCGCAAACCAAGATGAGCATCTCTCAGCGCGCCCCGGTTCACGACGTCATGTGCGACGTGGTCTGCACGGGCCGCTTTTACGATTTTTTGGAGAAGCGTAAGGGGCGCTGGGGCTTCGTGCTCCGTCAGCCGATCTACGAGAAAGATCGCATGGACCCGGTGGACCCGGCCGCCCAGCTCCGGCTCGATCCCCAGCTTCTTTCGAAGTTTCGCGAAGGCTACCGCCACCTCGCTTATCTGCAAACGCAGATTGGTTACAAAATCAAACTCGACATGCCCATCTTGACCGGGCCCGAGGTTGAAGCGCTGTATGTTCGCGGAGCTTCCTGGCTTGCCGGCGAGCCCTTGTAGCACCGGCGCGGGCGGGCGAATGTTACCGTCGTTTGTTCGGGAAACACGATCGAGATTCGCGAGCGCCGCGAAAGCGCGCCGCTTGCGGCGGAGGACAGTTTCGCTTGACGAACTCCCGCGGTTTCCGCAACAATCGCTGCATCGGTTTTTTTTGCGCTCAGATGGCGTGGTCTGCATATAGAATTTGGGCAACGTAGAACGACTGAGGCGCGTTCTAAGTGAGTAGAAGCGAGGTAACCGAATATGGGTAAAATCGTGGCAGCAGTCGCATCGGTTCATGCGCCCCAGCTTTTCGACCGGCCGCCCAGCGAAGACCCCGCGCAGCTCGACGCCGATATCGCGGCGATGCGCTTGGTGGGCAAAGATATCGAGGAGGCCAAGCCCGATGCGGTGATCGTGATCGGCAGCGACCACCTCGAAACGTTCTTCCTCAGCTCCGTTCCGACCTTTGCGATCCTTTCGGGGGAATATTCGCACGCCGAGTTTGCCGGCAGGAAGTATGAGCTGCCGATCCACCAGGGATTGACGGAAGACTTGCTGGACAAGCTCATGAAGGCGGGTTTTGACCTGGGCTATTCCCAGGACGCCGTACTGGGACATGCTTTCGCGGCGATGTACGAATGGGTGATCGAGAAGCGCCCCATTCCGGTCGTGCCCATTTTCGTCAACGCGTATCTCCCGCCGCTGCCAACCGCGCGGCGCTGCGCGGACCTCGGAAAGGCGATTGCAAGAGTAATCGCGAGCCGGCCCGAGAACGTGGCGATCCTCGCGAGCGGAGGAATGTCGCACTTTCCCGGAACGTGGAAATACCCGAAGCCGGACTTCGATTTCGATCACTGGGCCATCGCGCAGATGGAGAAGGGAAATCACGAAGCGCTTATCAAACTGACCAACGAACAGCTGGATGAGGTGGGAAACACGGAGATGCTCTCCTGGATGATCATGTTCGGAGCGATCGGAAATCAGCCCGGCGAACTCATCACCTACCAGCCCACCTGGCACCACGGTCACGCCGTCATCCGGTTCCTCCCCCACAAGGGAATCGGCCAGTCCAAGGAAGGCGCCCAGGCCGCCGCCAAGTACGAGTTCAAGGGCGGCTACGAATTCTACAAACATCCCTCCCCGGCCGCCTACAAGCTGAACAAGGTGCTCTATGACAGCCGGTTCAGGCGCGAGCTTCGGCTCCGGCTGGTGCACGATCTTCCCTCCGTCGCGAAGGAGTACGGCATGACACCGGAGGAAGCCAAGGTCCTCGAGACGCTGCAAGACGACGACATCGAGAAGTTCCGGGACGGACAGATCCATCCGCTCGTGGAAGCGGGTGCGCATCCGCTGGGCATGTGGATGGCTGTGATTCGGATGCACGCCGAATTGCGCAAGCTTCGTGCAGCAAAGGCAGAGGTCGAAAAGGCGGGCGCCGCCTAGCCTTTGCACCGCGCACAGCTGTTGACGCTCCCAGACGCAACCACGCGATTCGGGACGTCCGGCGGCGAGCAATCTTCGGATTCCGCATACGTTCAGACCTCCAAGTATTCAAAGCGAGGGAAACAACATGAAAGTCGGTCTTGCTGGACAAGGCGCTTTCGGCGTGAAGCATCTAGAGGCCATGGCGAACATTCCCGGCATCGAGGTCATCACCCTGACGGGCGGAAACCAGGTGGCCACCGAAGAAGTTGCGAAGAAATTCAAGATTCCACACTGGACGGGCGATCTCGCCGAAAGCCTGAAGCAGCCCGGCCTCGAAGCGATGATCCTCGCGACTCCCACGGGAATGCACGCGAAGCAGGGAGAGCAGTGCATGCGCGCCGGCAAGCACGTGCACATCGAGATTCCGATCGCGGATTCGCTGGCGGATTCCGAGCGTCTGGTGAAGGTGCAGAAGGAAACCGGCGTGGTCTGCATGGGCGGTCACACCCGCCGCTTTAATCCCAGTCACCAGTATGTCCACAAAAAGATCAAAGCCGGCGAGCTGAAGCTCCAGCAAATGAACGTGCAGACGTACTTTTTCCGGCGCACGAATATGAACGCGGCCGGGAAGCCGCGAAGCTGGACGGATCACCTGCTTTGGCACCATGCGTGTCACACGGTCGATCTGTTCCAGTATCAAACCGGCGACCTGGTGTCCGACTGTTACGCGGTGCAGGGGCCGATGCATCCGGAGCTCAAGATTGCCATGGATATGGGGATCGTGATGAAGGTGCCGTCGGGAGCGATCTGCACTCTGTCGCTCTCTTTCAACAATAAGGGCCCGCTGGGTACGCGCTTCCGCTACATCTGCGACAACGGCACGTTCCAGGCTTATTACGACGACCTCGTTGATGGAGAGGACAAGAAGATCGACTTGTCACACGTGGACGTTTCGATGAACGGCATCGAGCTTCAGGACCGGGAGTTTTTCTCCGCGATGAAGGAAAAGCGCGAGCCGAACGCCAGCGTCGCTCAGTGCTTCACCGCCATGCAGGTATTGGACCGTCTCGAACAGATACTCAATTCGTCGGCCAGGGCTTCCGCTCGCTAGCGGCGCAAAGAGGCGCACCCTCGAGTTGCAGTCTAATCCTGAAGCGCGGCCTCCAGCTTGCCATCGAGAACGGAATTGAGCCGCCCTTCGTCCAGCGCGCGCTCCCACTTTGAAACCACGATCGTAGCGACCGCGTTGCCGACGATGTTGGTCGGCGTCAGTCCTTCGGACATGAGCCGGTGAATCCCCAGCACGAGCGCAACGCTTGCGACCGGGATGGTTCCAGTCGAAGCAATCGTGGCCGCCAGCACAACGAAGGCCGCGCCGGCGACGCCGGCCGCCCCTTTCGACGAGAGCAGCAACACGGCCAGAAGCCCCAACTGCTGCCAGAGATCGAGTCGCGTGTTCGTCGCCTGAGCCAGGAACACTGTCGTCGTGGCCAGATACAGGCAGGTCCCATCGAGGTTGAAGGAATAACCTGTCGGGATCACCAGGCCGACCACGCTTTCTTCGCAGCCCAAATCCTCGAGCTTCGTCATCAATTGCGGCAGGACCGTTTCGGACGACGTCGTCGCGAAAGCGATCAAGAGCTCCTCGCGGATGTAGCGGATCAGCTTGAATATGCTGAATCCGCACCAGCGAGCGACCGGCCATAGCACGCCGAACACGAAAACCAGGCAGGTTACATAGAAGCCTCCCAGCAGCTTGCCGAGCGAGACGAGTGAGCCTGCGCCAAACTTACCGACTGTGAAAGCGATCGCTCCAAAGGCGCCGAGCGGCGCCACCCACATCACGATCTCGACCACGGAGAACAGCATCTTCGTTGCCGCTTCGATGAAGTCGACGATCGCTTTGCCGCGGTCTCCGACCTGGGTGAGCGCAAAGGCGCACAGCACAGAGATGAGCAGAACCTGAAGGATGTTTCCCTCGGTGAACGCGCCGACGAAGGTCCCGGGAATGATGTTCATCAGAAACTGTATCGCGCCGCCGCTCTGCGGGTGCGCCACGTACGCTTGCACGGCGGACGTATCCACGTGCGCGAGGTCCACATTCATCCCCCGCCCTGGTTTCCAGAGATTGACCGCGAAGAGCCCGATGACCAGTGCGATCGTGGTCAGGACCTCGAAATATACGATCGCCTTGAGCGCCACCCGCCCGACGCGCGCGATATCGGCCATCCGCGCGATGCCGTGAACTACAGTGCAGAAAATGATCGGCGCGATCAGCATGCGGATCACCTTGATGAAGGCATCGCCAAGCGGCTGCATGCGCACGCCCAGGCCGGGATCGAGCTGTCCGAGAGCGATCCCCAGCAGCATGGCCACGAGGACCTGCATCCAGAGATTTTTGTACCACCTCGTTGTGCGGCGGCGCCGTTCCGGCGTGGCACGGGGGGTGGCGGTAGCCATAGCCTTTTTTCCTCGATTGGCGCGCTTCTCTAGCTCTTTTTCCCCGGTGGCTCGAGCAGTCTCTTGCGAAGCCCATTCGCCACGCCGAGGTATCCCTCGGGGTTCTCGAGATCGCGAAGCGCCTCGCGATCGAGCATCTTGCCGACCTCGGGCATTTCGGCCAGCACTTCGTAAAGGCGGCGGCCCTGCTTTTCGGCGCGCTGCACCGCTTGCTTCACAACGTCTTGCGCGTCTTCGCGTCCCAGCTTTGGAGCCAGCAAAACCGCGGCGCGCTCCGCGAACGCCGCTCCGCGCGTGGCTTCGATGTTCTGGCGCATCCGCGAGGTATCTACCTCGAGCCCCTCCGCAGCCTCGGCCATTGATGCCGCGGCCAACCCGGTCGCCTGAATCACTCCCGCCACCACGGGCCATTCGGCTTGCCAGCCGCCGACGCTTCTCTCGTGCTCCTGCACCATACCCGAAAGAAATGCAGCCACCAATCCGGGCACGCGATCTGCCGCGGCGAGCGTCACCGCCGACGCAATCGGATTGCGCTTCTGCGGCATGGTTGATGATCCGCCGCGTCCGTCGCCGCCCGGTTCGGCAGCCTCGGCGACTTCGGACTGCATCAGCAGGCTGATGTCACGCGCCATTTTCCCCAGACTGCCGGTCAGCACGCCGCAAGCCGCGAGCAGCGCTGCGAGGCGATCGCGATGCGTGTGCCAGGGTGCATCCGGAAAATCGAGGCTAAGCTCATCCGCCACGGCGCGGCCCACGTCGAGTCCACGGTCTCCCAGTGCCGCCAGAGTGCCGCTCGCGCCGCCGAATTGCAAAACGAGCGCCTCGGAAAACGCAGCTTCAAGACGCGCGCGGCCGCGCCGGATCGCCGCAAGCCAACCCGCGGCCGTCAGGCCAAACGTGACCGGCGGCGCCGCTTGTAGGAGCGTGCGCCCCAGCATCGCCGTCTGCGCGTGTTCGTTGGAGAGTCTTTCCAGTCCTGCATCCAGCCGCGCGAGATCGGCGGCCAGCAATGGCTGCGAGCGTTTCAGCAGCAGGATCAAGGCCGTGTCCGTAACGTCCTGACTGGTCGGGCCCCAGTGGACGAATCGCGCCGCATCGTGATTCGTGGCGCGCACTCTCGCTGCCAGAGCCTTGACCAACGGGATTCCAGGCGTGCCGGCGCGAAGCGCTTCGTGCGCGAGCGCGGCGACGTCGAAGTCGCCCGCCTTCGCTGCGGCTTGAATTGCGTCCGCCGCCGTTTTCGGCACGATGAGGAGGCGCGCCTCGGCGCGGGCGAGCGCGACCTCGAAGTCCAGCATGGCCTGCAGAATGGACTCGTCGGAGAAGAGATCGTCGAGCGGCCCGGTCGTTCCCAGACTATCGATCAGCCGCGCCGCCATGCCCTAGTTCCCCTCGCGGCGCGGAGGATTCGCGCGCCGCCACCGGCCGTGAAATTGTGGAAGCGTCCGCTGCGCGCCTAGACGTCGAAAAATACGGTTTCCTTCGCGCCACTTAGATGGATGTCGATGCCCCATGTTCCGGCCTCGCCGGGAACCGGTTGTGCCAGCAGGGTTGCGCGCCGAGTTTTCGGAACCAGACTCAGGGCCGGGTCCTCGCTGTTCGCCGGATCTCCGGCAAAGTATATCCGCGTGGCGAGTCGTTTCAAGACGCCGCGGGCGAAAACGGAGACCTCGAAGTGGGGCGCCTGTAGAGTCTTTCCTCTGCCCGGGACACGGCCCGGCTTGATCGTTTCGAATTCGCAGTTGCCGTCGGCATCCGTGCCTTGGCGGCCAAAGCCGATAAAGCCGGGGTCGACAGGCTTGGCCTGCCGGTCGTTCGGGTGGTTATACTTTCCGTCGGCGCTGGCCTGCCAGATTTCGATCAGGCCGTCGGGAATCGGCCGCCCTTCGCCGTCGAAGACTTTGCAAATCAGCCTTACGCGTTCGCCCCTCGCGCCGAGTCCAGCGATTTGCTTTTGCGCGCAACGGCCCATCAAAGTGATGCGAAAGTACGGCCCGACGGTCTGCGACGGAGTCGGAACGAGATCGAGTTTTTCTTTATTCCTTGTTTTCAAAGGGAGTTTCATCCCACCCGCGCAGCACGATGTCAAACCGGAATCCCAGCGACCAGTCCGGCTGGGTCGATTCCATGTCGAAACGCGAAATCAGGCGTTGGCGCGCTTTCTCGTCCGGAATCGAGTTGAGTATCGGATCGAAGGGGAAGAGCGGGTCGCCCGGGAAATACATCTGCGTGACCAGGCGCGTTGCGAATGCGGTTCCGAAAAGAGAAAAATGAATATGCGCCGGCCGCCACGCATTGGGATGATTGTTCCACGGATAGGGCCCCGGCTTAATGGTCACGAAGCGATAGTTTCCGTATGCGTCGGTGAGCGTGCGGCCTGCGCCGCTGAAGTTCGGATCGAGCGGCGCTCGATGCTGGTCGACGCTATGGTTGTAGCGCCCGGCGGCGTTGCACTGCCAGATTTCGATCAGCGTATTCGGCACGGGGCGGCCGTTGCCGTCGAGCACTCTCCCGCTCACGGTGATGCGTTCGCCGAGCGGTTCGCCGGCGTGCTGGCGCGTTAGATCGTTGTCCGCTTCCTGGATGTTCCCGTGGCCGTAAACGGGACCCGTGATTTCCGAGAGCGTATGCGGCAAAACGATGAGAGGCTTGCGCGGCGAGCGGGTTCGAGTCACGCCATAGGGCGGATACAGATACGGCGGCTGGGACTTGAGCGGAAACCGCCGGTAGGGCCTGACGATCAACGACTTCATCGATGACGCCGAGGAGCCGGACGGATTGGCTGCGATGCGAGACTCCCGGAAACGCGTCACATTATGCCTGCCCTGCAGACGAGCATCAAGCCGTGAGGGCTTTGCGCAGCCGCTCAAATGTGGTGAAAAGCTCTTCCGGCTCCACGCGGGTCTCGCCCGTCACGGTCATGAAATTCGCGTCGCCGGCCCAGCGCGGAAGGACGTGGAGATGCAGGTGGCCCGTAACGCCTGCGCCCGCGGCGCG
Organism: Candidatus Acidiferrales bacterium; assembly: GCA_035279445.1. GTDB lineage: Bacteria > Acidobacteriota > Terriglobia > Acidiferrales > UBA7541 > Palsa-295. Next base: position 310,339 of record DATEHV010000031.1, read on the forward strand.
GCCCAGATTCATGCCCAGGTTGAATCCTTCCGGATGGTACGCCTTGGCAAGCGCCGTCTGTACGCGCTGGGCGATTTGCATCATTTCCGAGAGCGTGTCCGGCTCGGCGGCGTCCAGATTCGCCACGTGCGCGTAGGGGACCACCATCACATGGCCGCTCGTGTAGGGATAGCGGTTCAGGATCACGAAGTTTTTCTGGCTGCGGAAGACGATCAGCTTGGCGGCGTCATCGTGCGCGGCGAGGGCATCGCAGAAGATGCAGCGGTCGTCCTTCGAGGCATCCGCGACGTAGCGATACCGCCACGGAGTCCACAGATAGTCCATCCCGCTCAGTCCTGCGCGCCGGACCCGGACCCTGCTGCGCCAGCGGCATGCGGGCTGTTGACGTAGTCCTTCAGCTCTTTGCTGGGCTTGAAAAAGGGGATTTTCTTCGGCGGGACTTCCACTTTCGCGCCGGTCTTCGGATTCCGCCCCGTGCGCCCTCGGCGCTGCCGCGTGCGGAAGCTGCCGAAACCGCGGATTTCGATTTTGTCGTCGGACTGAAGTGCGGAGATGATGCTCTCGAAGATCGTCTCGACGACCGCCTCGGATTCCTTCCGTGAAAGTTCGGTCGCCCGCTCGACTTCTTCGACGAGGTCGGCCTTCGTCATCGTGTGGTCTTTGTTTTCGCGCTCCACCACAGCCTCTGCCATCGGTTGAGAGCCTCCTCTCGCGCTCTTTTGAATTCGTGGACCGTCTGCACGCCAGGGCCGGGCGATGCACGATCTTTGCACATCATCCACGCCGCCGCAAGGCAAACGCCGCTTTCCCGCCGGCGGAAATCGGGCTACGACGACTGCCGCTTGGCCAGGATCGCATCTCCAATCGTGGCGGTGGGCGAAGACTTCGCCGAACGGAACGACTGCATCTCCTCCCGTTCGACCTGTTTCTGCGCGGCGCGGAAGCTCAGGCTGATCTTGCGCTGTTCCGGCTCCAGCCGGAGTATTTTGAAATCGTATTCCCGGCCCGCCGAGAGGACGGAGGTGACGCGCGCGTCGCGGGGAATTTTAGCCTTCTCGCGCTCGCCCTTCGGACGCCGCTCCTCGATTTCAGAGACGTGGCAGAGCCCTTCGATTCCCTCGGCGAGCTCGACAAACGCCCCGAAGTCCGTCGTCCGCGCGACCTTTCCTTTCAGGACTTCGCCGATCTTGTGCGCCGCGAACCAGTCGGCCCAGATGTCGTGGACTTGTTTGACGCCGAGCGAGAGCCGCCGGTTCTGCGAGTCCACTTTCAGCACTTTGGCCTCGACGGCTTCGCCCTTCTTGAATTTCTCGCTAGGATGCTTGATGCGCTCGGTCCAGCTCACATCGCTTATGTGGATCAGGCCTTCCATGCCCTCTTCCAGTTCCACAAAGGCGCCGAAATCCGCGAGGTTGCGGATGCGGCCCGTCACAATCACCCCCACCGGGTATTTCTGCGCCGCAGCTTCCCACGGATCGGGCAGTGTCTGTTTTAGGCCTAGTGAAATGCGCCGCTGGTCCGTTTTGACCTCGAGCACCACGACTTCCACCTCGTCGCCGGTCTTCACGATCTTCGAGGGGTGCTTCACGTGCTTGGACCAGCTCATTTCGCTCACGTGCACCAGGCCTTCCACGCCCGGCTCGATCTGCACGAAGGCGCCGTAGTCCGTCACGCCAACCACTTTTCCGCGCACGCGCGTTCCCGTCGGAAACCGCTCCGGCACCGCGGCCCACGGATCGGGCAGCAGCTGTTTCCGTCCGAGGGAAATGCGCTGTTTGTCCTTGTCGAATTTCAGGATTTGAACCTGAATCTCATCGCCCGGCTGGACAATCGAGGAAGGATGCGGCGCGCGTCCCCAGACCAGATCGCTGACGTGCAGCAGTCCGTCCATCCCGCCCAGATCCACGAAGACTCCGTAGTCGGTCACGTTCTTGACGCGGCCGGTCACGACGGCGCCCTCCGAGAGCGTCTCCGCCAGAGCGTCGCGCTTGGCCTTCTGCTCATCTTCCAGAATTGCGCGCCGGCTGACGACGACATTGCCGCGCTTGCGGTTCAACTTCAGCACCCGCACTTCAATTTCGCGGTCCTTCCACGCTTCCAAATCGTGCACCGGCCGGAGTTCGATCTGCGACGCGGGCAAAAACGCGCGCACGCCCACGTCGACGACGAGTCCGCCCTTGATTCGCTCGGTGATCTTTCCCGTGATGTTGGTGTGGTCGCGGTAGGATTTCTCGATGCGCTCCCACACGCGGCGCCGGTGTGCCCGCACGTAGGAGAGCAGGACGTAGCCATCCCTGCGTTCGTGCAGCCGCTCGACTTCGATCGTTTGGCCTGCCCCGAACTGAATCGCGCCGCCGGAATCGAGGAACTCCTGCGCGGGGACGAGTCCTTCGAACTTGCCTCCCACATCCACAACCACGCCCGCGTCCGTCACCGCCAGCACGTGCCCGTCGAAAATCTCTCCCTCGGCCGCCCCCTGCGGCGCGGAGAACTGGTCGAGGAGCTGGTCCATCGTTTCAGTAGGCTCGGCGGCATCCGGCTCGGCAGGCTCCGCCGGCGGCGCAGCGTCCGCGCTCGCCTTCTCCGCAGGCGCGCTCTCGCCAGGCTCGCTCGCGATGGGTGCGGACGACACTTCGACTGACGCGGGGCCAGCTTCCTCTTGACCCGAATCGATTACTTCTTGTGCACGGGCGACCGCGGTGGCTGCGCCCGTTGAACTGTGGTGCGGCGGCGTGCTTACTGTAGCGGTTGTGGCCGCCAGACTCTCGCTCGTGGCTCCGGCCGGGGTCGTTTCGATGGCAGACGGTTGTGGGTTGTTGTCGTGCTCGGGTGACATGAAGAGCGGCCTCCGTACGGATTCCTGCCCTGTTTGCCGAGGGCTCGAACTCGGTTACTCCACCCTACTGGGGTCTAGAGCGAAGAAGGGGATAGAGCGCCCACGCTCGACGCCGTATCGAGGAAATCATACGCGCCCGCTTTGCGCGTTGTCAACAAAACGGCGCGACAGAGCCGCCAGCGGGAAAAGTATGAGATTTTGGGGGACGAAAGAGGAGTCTCAGTTTACTTTTTCGTGAGTGCCGCCCACATCAGTGCCGGCAAGGGGATAGCTCAACCGCTCCCAGCGAGCTAGCCCGCCCTCGAGAGCCTTCACCTTGTCGTGGTCGTAACCGAGTTGCCACATCTCCAAAACCATCGGCGCACTGTCCTCTTCGTGGGGACAATTGCAGTAGAAGACGATCAATTTATCGCCGGGCAGCGCACTGAGCAACGGATCCTGATCGCGGGCATCGACTGTGGGATCGTAAACGATATTCACTGCGCCTTTGATGTGCTCGGCGACGTAAGCCTCGGAATCATCATTATCCACCAGCACCACGCGGCCCTTGTTCTTCGCCAGGCGCTCCACCTCTTCTGCGGTGATGCGCGGAACTTCAGGAAACGGAACTGAGTCTTTCGCCGACGCGGAACCGCCCTGGCCCGATTTCGCGGAACCCGCCTGCTGCGGATACGTTGGCCGGGCGCGGAAGGAGAGCGACGCCGCCAGTGCGATGAGCGTTCCCAGCATTAGGCAGGCAACAAAACGAGACTTCATATCCAGTTCCTTGTGCGGACGGCGCGGGGTTCTCGCCCCGCGCCACCGCGGAGCAACTTCATTTTACATCCATTCGTCGATCGACACGCCCCGGCGGATGCCGAAGTCTGTGACGAACCACATGGTCTGGACTTTTCCTCCCGCTACGACCACGTGAATTGCCTTGGGGTTGGTGAACGGCTTGATGAGCGCGTCATCGGGCAGCTTTCTCCAAGTTGCGTATGGCTCAAGACCCTGCAGAGCGAACGGAACGGCGGTGCTTTGAATGACGCCGTTCCCCCAATAGGACGCGTTCATCTTGGTTACATTTTGAGAGAACCACTCGCTCAGCTGGGCTTTGGTCTTGAATCCATGCACGTCTTTGAGGAGCCCGGCCACGGTTGGATCCATCACGATGGTGGCGGCCGAGCCTGAAGCACAAAACGAACTCATATAGTCGCGCATCAGGAAGTGGGTCGGATAGATGCTCTGGCTGGCGCCCACGCTGGCAACGCTGCTCCAGCCCGTCCCCACGGTCAGAACATTTTCGGCGGCTTTGAAGCCCATTTGAACGTGCAGGGGATCCCAACCCTCCGGCAAGGCCTCCTCGTTTTCGCCGTAGCACATATTGTTGTATTGCATCGTGTTGCCGAGGGTTTCCCAGGCGTTGACATTGTTACGCAGATCGCCCGCCGTCTTTGACATCAGCGTGAAGGCGCGGCCGACGACGGCATTCGACCTGTTGTATGGACCCATCGCGTTCGTACCGCAGTTGAACTTCAGGCGGTTGCGGATCGGCCCGCTGATCACGACCATGTTCGCCATGGAACTGGTGGAGTTGCCGAATGGTGCTTGCGTTGCGAGAGCCAGAATCACGGGCAAGTGCTCGGGCGAAGCCCCGGCCATCACTGCGTTAATGGCTACTTTTTCCACCGTAAGTCGTCGCGCACCGCCGGTGATGTTGATGGTCTTAATCACCTCGTCGGGCTTGTGGCTCGTGCCCTTGAGCATCGCCGTCACGCGCTTTTCGGTGGGAAGAATGATCGAGTTGAAGTCGGTCCATTCCTTGTCGTCAAACAGTTGCCGCAGGTTCTCCTCGGAATCGGGCGGTAAGAGCCTCGATTCGGACGCCACCTCCGGAGGCGCTCCGGATATCTTTTCCTCGGCAGTTAGAGGATTCGTTAGAGCGTTTACCACGGCGGTCATCAGCGGCTGACCGCTCAACATATCCTTGCCGGAGACATAGCCAACGTCAACGGCGCGCGGTTGACCTGTGAAAGGGAAGGGGACAGACACATACCGGATTGGCATGCCGTTGTTGTACTTGAAATCGTAGCCCGTGGCGTAATGCACGATATTCGAAGAGGCGACACCAATCGCAGGGATTTTGCATTGCATCTGAATCTGTTTCGCCCAGCGGCTCACGGCCGCGCAGCAGCCGTTTCAACCCGCGACACCGACAATGGCTGCGTCGGCCTCGCTGGCGATGATGTCCTTCAAGATCGAGGGATCGTTGCCAAACATGCCCTCGGCTGTGACTTTCACAACCGTTTTGACCCCGGGATAGTGCTTGTCAAACCAATCCGTCATCGCCCCATAGAAGTAGTTCGCGGCATCCGGACCCTCCCATGACAGGTTGACCATGTAGATTTTCTTGCCTTGAAGGCTATCGAGCGGCGGCGCAAGAGGGACCCGCGCTACCAGCTTGCCGGGGATCGCCGGATTCATGACCGTAATCAGGCCGCCGCCGTTTCCGCCTACCCCCGACACGTCCAGCCGAGCCTTGTCCGCGCGAGCAGGGAACCCGGCAAGAAACGTGGGACCGAGCCCCAAATACTTCAACATTTTCCTTCGATCCATGGTTGCCTCCCTCCTCGGAGGGCATCCTACCGCAATCTGCCTCTTGAGAAGGCGAATTTTTGGAGGTGACAGGGCGGCGACCCGATGAAGAGAGAGTCTTCGGCGCGCGTGTGCGCGTTGCATCGTGAAGTACATCGGATTGGGGCGGCGTTGTGCATCGCGGCGAATATGGTAGAGTTGCGGGCCAATGCGGATCTTCGTTTTGGGAGCGGGCGGCACGGGCGGATTGCTGGCACAACTGCTCGACCGGCAGGGACACACCGTGTGGTGCGCCGACCGCGACGTGGAACGCGCGCAGCGATTCCTGGGTAAGAAAAGCAAAATCAGGGTCGTGGAAGCGAACGCCCGAAATCTGTGGTCCATCGTCCGCGCGGGTCGCGGGGCGAACCTGGTGGTCAACGCGTCGCCTGCCGTTTACAACAAAATCGTTCTCCGCGCGGCTCTGCGATTGCGCGCGCACTACATGGACTTGAACTCCCACCTCACGCACAACCCGTTCCGGCCCGAACAGTTTCGCTTTCACAAGCAGTTCCTGGCAAAGAATCGCGCGGCCCTGATCTGCATCGGCGCGGCTCCCGGCCTCACGAACCTGCTCGCCCGGCGTGCGTCGGAGATGCTCGATTCGGTCGAGGCCGTGCACATTCGCCTGTTCGAAAGCACGGAGAGCAAGGACCCGATCTCCACCTGGTCAGCCGATGTGGCCTACGACGAGGCCATTTCGCGGCCGCGCGTCTATCGCCACGGGCGATTCTCGCTCGCGAAGCTATTCGACGAGCGGGAAAAATTTCGCTTTCCGTCTCCGATCGGCGAGACGTCCGTGTACCTCGCCGCGCAAGACGAAGTCTGCATGTTGCCGTACGTCATGCAAGTCCGCGACGTGGATGCCAAAATCGGCGGCAACGACTTCGACCGCTTGCGGCGGTGGTACCGCCAGGGGAGGCTGAATCGCTCTGCGGGAATCGTACGCAAGCGTTTTCCGGAGACTTTCACACCGCGGCGCGTGGCCAAGCTGATTCGCAAGGGCGCGCTCGAAAATGCACGCTTCGCCGCCGCCGTGCTGGTGCGCGGCAGCAAGGGGGATCAGCCGCTCCTTGTGCGCTGGGATGCGAGCTTTCCCACCCTGTACCAAATTCGCCGGCGCGGCTTGATCTCCACTCCCATCGCCTACGCGACGGCGCACCTCGCGGCGATATTCATCAAGCATTTTCCGCGCGATTCCCCCGGCGTGATCGGCCCCGAAGCGCTGCCCGCGGAAACGCGCCGCGCCATCCTCGCCGGCGCGCGTTCGCGCGATTTTCGAGTCGCGTTGAAAATCACGCGCCTGAAGAAACCAGAGGACGAAGAGTTCTAGCGCGGACGCCGGCGCGCCCCTGTCCGGTTGCCCGGCTCATCGTCCGGCCGAGGGCGGCGGCTCCGGGAAGTCAGAAGAGCAGCTGAATCGGCTGTTGCTCTTCGCCGGTCTCGGGGCTTGGAAGGAACACTCTGGACAGCTCTCTCGTTTTCCATAATAGTGTGGTGGCTCCGGCGGCAATCGTTGCATCGCGGATAACCCGGCGCGCTAGACGCTGATCGAGATTTTGAGCAGGCGTCTTGATAACAAGGGAGCCGATTGATGACCGTGATCCGCCCGTTCGACTACTCCGCCATAGAGCGGGGCGCCGACGGAATCGCCCGATACCTCGACCGGCCCCAATCGCTCCTGCACATGCTGCGGGCCACGGTCGAGAAATCCCCGAACCATGAAGCTCTCGTCGAGCTGGGTGGCGAGCGAATCAACTACCAACAGCTGTGGGATCGCTCTGCCCGGGTGGCGGGCGGCCTGCGCGCGATGGGAATCCAGCGCGGCGACCGCGTGGCAATCCGGCTGGGCAACAGTCTGAATTGGTGCATCGTTTTTTTCGGTATTCAGATGACGGGCGCAGTGGGGGTACCTGTGAACACGCGCTTCGCCGAAGCCGAAGTCGAGCACGTGGTCACCGATTCGGGCAGCAAATTGGTCATCATGCCCGGAGAGCCGCTGCCGGACGGCCCGCCTTTCGCGGTGGAAGACCTCAAGCCGCGCGATCTCTCCGCCATCTTCTACACCAGCGGCACCACGGGATTTCCGAAGGGCGCCACGACCACGCACGAGGCCTTTCTTTCGAATGTGGAGACCTGCCGCCGCATCAGCAACCTGCCATTCGATGGCAGCGTTCGCAGCTTGGTCTCGGTGCCGCTGTTCCACGTGACCGGGTGCAATAGCCAGTTGTTGCCGTCGTGTGAAGGAGGAAATACGACGGTGATCATGCCGACTTTCGACGTGAAAGTATTTCTCCGGACCATCGGGGAAGAGCGGCTGAACATTCTCACGACGGTGCCCGCGATTTTTTGGCTGGCGATCAACCAGCCGAACTTCCACGAGATCGATACGTCGGGCATCAAATGGTGCACTTACGGCGGAGCGCCCACGCCCCCCGACCTCGTCGGCAAGATCATGGAATCGTTTCCCAACGCGCGGCTCGGCAACGGCTTCGGACTCACCGAATGTTGTTCGGTCGCCACGTACCTGCCGCACGAGTACTCGAAATTGCGGCCGGAGACGGTGGGCTTCGCTGCACCCGTGGTCGATGTGAAACTGGCGGACGTCGATCCGCAAACCGGCGCGGGCGAGCTGCTGATCCGCGGACCCAATGTAAGCCTGGGCTACTGGAAGAAGCCGGAAGCCACCGCGGAGACGTTTGTGGACCACTGGCTCCGCACGGGCGACATGGCGCGGATCGACGGAGTGGGTTTCGTGCAGATCGTCGATCGCAAAAAGGACATGGTGAATCGCGGCGGCGAAAACGTTTATTGCGTGGAAGTGGAGAATGCGCTGGCGGCGCATCCGGCCGTTTTCGAGGTGGCCGTCACGAGCGTTCCGGACAAAATGATGGGCGAAAAGGTCGGCGCGGTGATCGTTCCGAAGCCGGGGCAGAATCCTGAGGCCGCAGACATCGTGGCGTTTGCGCGAACGCGGCTCGCGGACTTCAAAGTCCCTCAATTCATCGTCTTCCGCAAGGAGGCGCTGCCGCGCAATCCCGGTGGCAAGATCCTTAAGAAGCAGCTTCGCGAGAACGTGGATTGGGGAAAGAAAGTATGGTAGCCCTCATCACTCCCTGTCGCTTGAGAAAACGTCCTGTCTGATTCTGGTTCCCCTGCTGACCCTCGGCGAGCGCGCGAATCGGACGGCGACCCGCGATCGTACGAGCGGGTCGTTGTTCTCGTTCAGAATGATTGGTGACACTCGGTAGAGTGTCGCCATGCAAATACGAAGGGGGAAGATACCCAAAGCGCGAGAGCTCTCGCGCTTTGGGTGCGAGTTGAGCCGCGCCGGCCAGCTCCACTTGCTCTGGGTCACTCACTACTTGCGCTACGGGCGGAACGCCGCTTTCACCTGCCGTCATTTCGGCATCAGCCGGCAGACCTTCTATCGTTGGTGGCGCCGCTATGACCCACACAACCTCCGCACGCTGGAAGATCGCTCGCACCGTCCGC